>NZ_CP139302.1:0-1200000 GCF_034092375.1 Prochlorococcus sp. MIT 1300
CTTTTTCCAAGAAGTGCGTAGATTCAGCCTCTATGGAACCAGAAGTAGTGGTCAAGGGTGAAGAGCTGTGGGGGAAGGTTCAAAAGACCCTGCAGGACAACCTTAGTAAGCCAACGTTTGAGACTTGGATCAGACCTGCAAGGTGCAAGGGATTTCTTGATGGTGAGCTTTGTTTAATTGCACCCAATACTTTTTCAAGTGATTGGTTGAGAAAGAATTACATAAAGACAATTGAAGATGCTGCTGAGCAAATCTATGGGGAGAAGGTAAGGGTCACAGTTTCTGCAGAAACAGATCAGCAAGGCTCTAACGAGTCGTTGGCGACAGGTCTTTTACCTAATACTTCTCGAAAATCATCTTCTTCTGCCAATAAGGAGAATACTAAACCTCGTAAAGTTTTGCCTGGGTTGAATTTGAGATATGTTTTTAATCGATTTGTAGTTGGACCTAATAGTCGAATGGCACATGCAGCAGCTTTGGCTGTTGCCGAGGCTCCAGGTAGAGAGTTTAACCCCTTATTTATTTGTGGGGGAGTTGGCTTAGGTAAAACACATTTAATGCAAGCAATAGGTCATTATCGATTGGAGATTGATCCTTCTGCGAAGGTAGCCTATATATCTACTGAGACATTCACGAATGATTTAATTCTTGCGATTCGCAAAGATGGTATGCAAGCTTTTAGAGATAGATATAGAGCCGCGGATCTAATCCTTATCGATGATATTCAATTTATTGAAGGCAAAGAGTACACCCAGGAGGAGTTCTTTCATACTTTTAATGCTCTTCACGAAGCAGGTAGACAGATCGTTATTGCAAGTGATAGACCTCCTAATCAGATACCAAGACTGCAGGAAAGATTGATTTCTCGGTTTTCGATGGGCCTTATAGCAGATATTCAACCGCCTGATTTAGAAACTAGAATGGCGATTTTGCAGAAGAAGGCAGAACAAGAGCGGATGAGACTTCCTCGTGATCTTATTCAGTTCATTGCAGGAAGATTTACTTCTAATATTCGCGAGCTTGAAGGAGCTCTTACTAGAGCAGTTGCATTTGCATCAATTACTGGATTGCCAATGACAGTTGAATCGGTAGCCCCAATGCTTGATCCAAATGGACAAGGTGTTGAAGTTACCCCAAAACAAGTCATTGATAAGGTTGCTGAGGTCTTTGAAGTTACTGCTCAGGAGTTGTTGAGTAGTAGTAGACGAAGACCTGTTAGTCAAGCTCGGCAAGTTGGAATGTATTTGATGCGTCAGGGTACTGGCTTGAGCTTGCCTAGAATTGGTGATGCTTTTGGAGGAAAGGATCATACAACTGTTATGTATGCAATAGAGCAAATCGAGAAAAAACTCTCCAGTGATCCACGGGTTGCATCGCAGGTACAACGTGTGAAGGATTTGCTTCAAATTGATTCTCGACAACGCCTTTAAAAGGCCTCAGCTATAGATACTCTTGGCAGCTTTTGATTGGCTCTATATAGGGACCCTAATTTTCCTATTGTTTATTTTAAATTGGTTTCGTTGCAAGATCCCCAAGCATTATTCTTGAAATTATTTGTTTAAATATTCCTAAAAGGTTTAGGGTCTTGGTCGAAACGGTTTCGAGTAGATATTGGAGGCCCTTCCTCTAGACCATCATTATAGGCAGTCGTTTCAAGAGCCTTGCGTAATTCTCTAGCAGCTAGTAATGGCATATCTCTAGGAACGGATATGCGATCTCGGAGATATCGCAGCCCTAAAGCTGTCCCTTTATTAGGTAAACAGGGTTTTTCTAAAACCATAAAGGTCAGAGCGGCTCTCAATGGTTGGTCAAAATCTTTTGAACCAATCGGATTTAAATCTAGTAGACGATTGCGATGTTTCAGTACTCTCCCTAATGCAACTATTTTTGGTTTAACTATTGAGGTTTTTTCTTGGTCAATCCAGGAAGTTTCTTGATTGTCTAATCCATTACCATTATCTATTGAGCTTGAAAAAAGTTTTTGAGTTGAGCTTTTGTTTTTCCAACAACCACCCATCTGAGGAGGAAGGTCATGTGCATGAGTATGGAAGTCCCCTTGAGTCCCTCGATAAACCTCGAGCTTTTCTAGTGCCTTGAACCATTGGTCAATTTGGGGATGCTCTTTGCGAAGATTTAGACCTTTGTAGTATGCGAGTGAGGCATTCATTCTTTCTACGTAAGGAATAAAGATGACATCAGTGCTACCTGGAATAGTTATATCGTTGAGGCTATTGTCTAACCAAGGACCACTAGTAGAGATGATCTCTGCTTCCATTTTTCGAGCAAATGTATGAAAATTTTGCTTGGCTTTTTGTTCTTGTAATGGAATTAAGGCAGGGTAGCAAAGCCAATTACACCAGCTCCTAAATAGCTGTCTTTCTAGGTTGCGCAATTTTAGTGATTTTGGATCTTCTAGTGGAAGTCCAAGTGGACCATAGGCTTTTTCTAATTCAAGAAGTATTCGATCGCTTTCAGTTATTAGATGATTGTCAATCTCTACTGCAGGAAGCATTCCTGATGGTACTTTTCTTAAATACCACTCCTCTTTATTTCCATAACATCTCATTGTGACTTTCTTTATCTGGTATGGAATTTTTTTCCATTCGAGCCATAGCCAAACTTTTTGACAGTAAGGACACCAAGCATGATTGTCTCTGTAGAGAGTTACTCTTATTTTGTTTTCAGGTTGACCAAAAAGACGTCGTGTGGCCTGAGAGTTTGTAGGGCCCTCAGCGTAATTGATCTCCTTAGGCGCAAGCTTTTTAAGATCTTCCCAGTTAAGTGCTTGAATGGAATCCATATAGGCGCTCCTTTTTTTGGATTTGTGTAAATATTCAATGTCTAATCCTTTCAGGGAACCATTACTCTCAGGACATTCATGAACACAAACTAACAACTAACCTGCAGTTGGGTATTTTTGAGCAGGTTTTGGTAAGAATTTTTGGCTTTTAAGAACAGTGATGACTACCTTGGGGCAGAACTTTGAGATTTGTGGAAAATATATGTAGTGAATGATGAGCTTTGAAGGATTTCTTCGACTTAATCGTTTTAGGGGCTGGCTCTGGCGGCCTTGCCGCTGCTAAACGTGCTGCAAGGCATGGCGCAAGAGTTGCAATTGTTGAGGGTGACCGGGTTGGTGGAACTTGCGTCATTCGAGGTTGTGTCCCTAAAAAACTACTGGTTTATGGAGCTTTATTTAGAAAACAATTGGAGGTGGCTTCTAGTTATGGAGTGGAAATTGGCGGGCTGAATTTTCAGAATAATATTTTCTTGTCTAATGTTCGAAATGAGGTTGACCGTTTAAATCGCCTACATGTTGATTTTTTAGCTAATGCAGGTGTTGAATTATTCCAAGCTTGGGGAAGTTTCTCGGGTCAAAATTCTATTGATTTATTGGATTCAAATAGTAAAAAGCCTTCTTTGAATAAAATTCATGGGAAAAGAATTCTTATAGCGGTGGGAGGACGCCCTTGGCGCCCTGAAATACCAGGAGCTTCACTTGGATGGACCAGTGATGATATGTTTCTTCAAGAGGACCTTCCTGAGAAGATGGTAGTTGTGGGAGGGGGATTTATTGCATGTGAATTTTCTTGCATACTCAATAGTTTAGGCGTCAAAGTTAGTCAATTTGTACGTAGTTCAAGCTTACTAAGAAGTTTTGATAGCGAATTGTCCAGCCATCTTGAGCATTCCATGAGAGAAAGTGGAATAGACTTCCACTTTGACACAGTTGTTAGCTCGATCGATGGCTGTCCTGGTGATCTTATTGTGAAGACTTCTAGCGCAACCTTTTTGTCTGGAGGTATCTTATTCGCCACAGGAAGGAAACCTTTTCTAGATAATCTAAATTTAAATGTTGCTGGCGTAGATGTTCACAATGGAAGGATAGAAATCAACAAAATGCATGAAACAAATGTTCCTAACATATATGCACTTGGAGATGTGACAGATAGATGGAATTTAACTCCTGTTGCAATAGACGAAGGAAGAGCTCTTGCGGATCGAATTTTTGGTGGAATTTGTCGTGATGTGAATTACCAGCTAGTTCCTAGAGCTGTTTTTAGTGATCCCGAGATAGCTACAATTGGCCTGAGTGAAGTTCAGGCAATAGAATCCCTTGGGGCATCTAATGTACAGATATATCGCAGCATGTTTAGGCCTATGTCTCAATCCCTTCACAAGAGTGGTCCTAAATGTCTTTTGAAACTCGTTGTTGATTCAAGAGATGAGAAAGTGATTGGTTGTCATATGCTCGGTGAGCATGCGGCTGAAATCATTCAGATGGCATCAATAGCAATAGGCATGGGGGCAACAAAAAAGGAATTCGACAATACTATGGCTTTGCATCCAACAATAGCCGAAGAATTTGTTACAATGGCATAGCTAATACCAAGTCAAATATTGTTTTAAGCTGGCTAGTTCTTTTTCTTGATATTAGAGTTAATTGAATATATGACTGCCTCCTTCGTTGTCTCTATATATGGGTCCTGCTTCTGCGAACCAACTGCCAGTAATCTAGTGTCTTATATATTATCAATACTGTTGAAAGTGGTAAAACCAAGCAAAACATTAATAGCCTAAATTCATTTTGAAGGTTAGAAACGTGTGGAAGCACCTGGTCTGTTAAATAGCAAAAGTATAGTCCCACTAAAAGTCCTCCTTCGAGGCGGCTGATTTGTCCTTTTGTCCAAAATATTGGCATGCATGCGAGTGTTGTAAGCACCATTACAGGCATGTCCCTTTGAATAAGCATCTCTTCAACGAAAAGTCCTTTGCTTCCAGAGACGATTGCGCAGCTACCAAGTACTAGAAGTTGATTTAGAAGACTACTGCCTACAACATTTCCGATTGCCAAGTCGGTTCTTCCTTTTAGAGCAGCCACCAATGAGGTGACTAGTTCGGGCATTGAGGTTCCAGCTGAAACTATAGTTAGACCTATTACAGCCTCTTTGACCCCTAGTTCAATAGCCACTGAGCTGGCGCCTATAACTAAAAGGTTGGATCCAAGGGCGAGCAGAAATATTCCTACTATTAAAAGGCAAATTGCTGGAAATATTCCTCTTTCTGCAAACTTTTCATTGATTTCTGGCTCAGCATTTTTCATTCCTTCTGGTTCTTCTCGCGCAGTACGTATCTCCCAGATGGTGTTGATAATTAATGCAATTAATAAGGCCAAGCCTGCTTGCCAAGTTATGCGACCTGCTGAGGCCATTCCCCAAACAGATGCTGAAACAGCTAGTAATACAGGTATGTCTCTTCGAACGAGACGACTTTCGACTTTGAGAGGAAGCACAAGTGCGCTGCTCCCTAAAACCACCATTACGTTAAAAATATTGCTCCCCACAACATTGCTTATTGCTAGTGCATCAGAACCTTTAAGTATTGAACTGACACTTACGAAGAGCTCAGGTGCGCTTGTCCCCAGAGAGACAACCGTTAGTCCTATGACTAGTTGAGGGATGCCCAAAATTAATGCCAGGGCTATGGACCCTTGTACAAAGAGCTCTCCTCCCCCAAATAAAAGACCTATTCCAATCAGCACCTCTAAAGCTGAGATTAGGAATGAAGGCATAGGAAAAAGTATTTTGGGATTATGTTCCTAGAAGCGACTGGCTTCAAGGATGAACTAATAGGCTAGTAGGAGAAAATCTTTATAGGCAATATGTTTTTGTTTTTGGTGGTGTTGAAACCCTCTGGCAGATTCCTTTATTACCCTTGTGTGAGTCTTCTAAGATTCATTTGTAAACAAGAGATCAACAGGCTAAGGACTTGTTTTATGTCTTGATCTTCCTTCAGGTCGTTTAGCCTTACTAGACATTAGCCTCATACTTTGAGATCAATAAGAGTAAAGACCTTTAAGCCGCATGCCTTTGAACATTCCCCAGGGACACCTCACCCTTCGCCAGCCTGATGACTGGCATGTTCATTTTAGAGATGGCTCTTTGATGAAATCTGTTGTTAGCAGTACTGCGCGAGTATTTAGAAGAGCCATAGTTATGCCGAACCTTTCTCCTCCTATTACTACTGTTGAGGCAGCTATTGCTTATAGAGAGCGCATATTGTCCTCAGTCCCAAAAGGAATTTCTTTTTCCCCTTTGATGACTGTTTATCTTACTGATAATCTTTCAGTAAATGTTCTTAGAGAAGGTTCCCAAAAAGCTGTCTTTACTGCGGCAAAGCTTTACCCAGCTAATGCTACAACCAATTCATCTATGGGTGTCACTAAGATTACTAATATTTATTCAATTTTCGAGACGATGGAAGAAATTGGCTTGCCATTGCTTGTTCATGGAGAGGTAACAGATTTAGATGTTGACATCTATGATAGAGAGGCTGTTTTTATTGACAAATACTTATCTCCAATACTAGAACGCTTCCCAAAACTTCGTGTTGTTTTGGAGCATATAACAACAGAACAAGCCGTTCAATTTGTTCAGACTGCTAGTGAAAATTTAGCCGCAACGATCACGCCTCATCATCTGCACATCAATCGAAATGCGATGTTTCTTGGAGGGTTGCGTAGTGATTTTTATTGTCTACCTGTCGCAAAAAGAGAGCGACACCGTATAGCTTTGCGAAAAGCTGCCACAAGTGGAAAACCTTGTTTTTTTCTGGGAACTGATTCAGCTCCTCATCTTCGTTCCTCTAAAGAGAGCTCATGCGGATGTGCAGGTATTTTTAACGCTCATTATGCGCTTGAAAGCTATGCCGAAGTATTTGAGGAAGAAAATGCTCTAGATCGATTGGAGGGCTTCGCGAGTGTGCATGGAGCAGCCTTTTATGGGATGCCTCTTAATGAGGACTCAATAAATTTAAAAAGAGTCTTTCAGGTGATACCGGAGCGGTTTGCTCTTCAGGAGGAGGCCGAGAAGATAGATCATTTGGTCCCCTTTCATGCTGGAGAGTCTTTGAGGTGGGTAGTTGAACCTATGGTTTAAAGGAAACAGGGGAGTTTTCGACGCCCGTGCAAATTCTCGATTGAAAGAGAATTATGCTTTGGATATCTTTGATGGACTTCCTTCAAAAATGATGGGAGCAGGGGGACTTGAACCCCCACAGTCGTTTAGGACCTGCGGATTTTAAGTCCGCTGCGTCTACCAATTCCGCCATGCTCCCTGAGGCTTAGGCCATCGGCCTAAGTTCCATCTTAGATTTCAATCAGCACTTTCGTCTCATAGTGTTTCTTCAGGAAGTACTCACCCAAGTTATGAACAGCTCTTTTTTGCTACTAGGAGGCTATGGATTGTTAGGATTTTTATATTTGGTTGTTGTTCCGCTTTTGCTTTATTACTGGATGAATAAACGTTGGTACAACATGGGCAAGTATGAGCGCCTAGCAATTTATGGAATGGTGTTTTTGTTTTTTCCAGGATTAATTCTATTTGCTCCCTTTTTGAACTTACGTCTTGATGGTCAAGGAGAGGTCTGACAATTGACACGCTCAAGGGTTATTCAACTAGGTATTTTATTTTTTTTATTAGGTGGATTGGGTTATGGCTCTTTTAGATTGTTTGGATTAAATGGTATTTCTTCAGGTATTGCCTCGGAGGCTGTTCTGGTTGCACTGGTCGTTGTATGGATAGGCTCCTATCTGTTTAGAGTCATCACCGGTAATATGACTTTCATGGAGCAGCGAAAACGTTACCTTAAGGCTTATGAAGAATTAACTACTGCTGAACTTAAGGCTCGATTTGATGCAATGTCTGAAGATGAGCAAATGCAATTAATGCAAGAGCTCGATCTTGAGAACAACAAATCTTCTTCATTCTCAGACGAATAGTCTGTAGACCCTCCTTCTCGATTTCATCTTTACTTAGTTTTGTTGAGGAAGCGCCTTGGAGAATCAATTAAATCAAAAAAGTAAAATCATTAGTTCATTTGAACTTTTGAATGATCAAGGTCGAATTGCTTTAATGCCATTTCTGATGGCTGGGGACCCTGACCTTGAGACTTCTCGCAAAGTGTTGTTAAAGCTTCAAGATGCTGGAGCAGACATCATTGAACTTGGAATTCCATATAGTGATCCGTTGGCTGATGGCCCTGTGATTCAAGCTGCAGCATCTAGAGCTTTGGCTTCAGGTACAACTATTTCAAGAGTTCTTGATATGTTGTCGGATTTACGATGTGAGTTAGAAATACCTATTGTTTTATTTACTTATAGCAATCCATTGCTCAATGTTGGAATGGATTGCTTTTGTGATCGAGCAGCAGAGGCAGGCGTTTCAGGTCTAGTTGTTCCAGATCTTCCTTTAGAAGAAGCTGAGAAACTTTCTCCTTTGGCTTCTGATAGAGGCATTGACCTTGTCTTGTTGGTTGCTCCGACTACTCCCAAAGAAAGAATGAAAACAATTTCTCGGAAAAGTAAAGGTTTTACTTATTTGGTTAGTGTTACAGGTGTTACAGGTGAACGCACTAATATGGAAAGCCGTGTTGAATTACTTGTTCATCAACTTAAGTCATCTTCTTTAAGCCCTGTGGCTGTTGGATTTGGTATATCAGGTCCTGAACAAATAAAACAAGTTAGAGAATGGGGTGCTGATGGGGCAATTGTAGGAAGTGCATTAGTTAAGAGAATTGCTAATGCTCAAAAAGGATTAGAAGTTCAGGCAGCAGGGAATTTTTGTGCTGAACTAAGAAGAGCTGCTGATGAGAAATGAATTCTTGAAAATAACAGTCAGGAGATGTCAAAAAAAAGTCCCGAACTATTGTCGGGACTTTTTTTGATTAAACCTTTGACTTAGAGCTCAACGCTTAATAGTCATTCAATCCAATTAATCTTCGTCATCTCCACCAACAGGAGTTAACTTTATCTGCTTTCGACCAAGCTTGATCTGAAAATCATCGCCAGGCTTTAGATCTTGGAGAGCAGTGTAAGCCTTACCTATTAAAAGATTTCCATTGCCTTGGACTGTAGCTATATAGCTAAGCTTACGGCCACCTTTGCCAACACCAGCAACACCTGTAGCTCCAAGGTTTACACCTTTAGCATCTAGAAGAGCTTCGTAAAAGGCGGTGAAGTTTAAACGCTCACTACCATTTTTCTTGGTTGAGACATAACCACATGCGCGAACTAGATCGGATTTGCTTACATCACCTAGCTCCTTAACTTTTGTTAGAAGGTCACTACCAGTGAGCATAGTCAGTAATTGAAATATCTACTTGAGTAACATAGCGTTTTTTTCTGGATTTGTGCAATCTTTCTAGGGTTACATTTCCTCTTATCTATATCACCCGGCCGAAATGGAGCGCTTTGTACTTTTTGGGACATACTGTGAGAATGCACTTGAAAAGCGTGGCCCTTTTCGGGATCAACACCTTAAAAGACTTAATACTCTTAAGCAGAAAGGAACACTCATCACCCTTGGTCCAACTAAGTGCACTAGATATGTTTTTGGGATTTTTGAGGCAACCAATGTTGAGACTGTTCAACAGCTTGTTGAAGAAGACGTTTACTGGAAGGAAGGCATTTGGACCTCTGCTGAGGTTTATCCCTGGGTCCAGGCCTTTTGAGCTTGACTCCATATCCAATCAGCAACAAGTTGATCACCTCCCTCGCCAAGGACTTCTTCATAGCTAGACATACTTCCTATCCCTTCTCGAGCAATTTTTGCAATAGCTTCTGGGTTATCTAATCCACGTTTTTGTAAAGCTTCAAGTCTAAGGGTTTTACTTCGTCTGATGACATTTCCTCCATTTATATGGCAACCTGAACAGTGTTGTATGAAAAGAGTCTCACCCTGAGAAGCTTCTAAGGCAAGACTGTTGAAGGGAGAGGTTAAAAAAACTGCAATAAATATTGCCAGTCTTAAAGTTTTTAGGAGTTGCTCTTTAAGAGGGATACTTGAT
The DNA here is from genome assembly GCF_034092375.1 of Prochlorococcus sp. MIT 1300. Classification (NCBI taxonomy): domain Bacteria; kingdom Bacillati; phylum Cyanobacteriota; class Cyanophyceae; order Synechococcales; family Prochlorococcaceae; genus Prochlorococcus; species Prochlorococcus sp. MIT 1300. The sequence continues at coordinate 9,847 of NZ_CP139302.1, forward strand.
TTTTTGAGTTGGTGCATAAGAAAATTGAAAGTAAATGCCTTCATTAGCTAATCATCCTAATGGTCTAATGGGTTATTTTAATGTTATGTATGTGCTCTAATCTAGTCGCAGTGCATCTAGGCTGGTATCTGGCTCTATTTTGAGCTGAAGATAAAAGTGCAGTTTGATCGGGGAATTAGTTGTATTTAACTTTCTTCTTGCTAAGCCTTCTCCTATCCTTAGCAGAGAGCTGTTAGTAATTAATTTTTAAGCTATGTCAGAAAAAGATCTTCAGAGATTTCTTCATAAGGTTGAGCAGCTAAAGCAAATGACTAATTCATTAGATGAAGTTGATGGACGACGTGAGCTTTTAGCTAGTTGCGTGAATCACAATCAAGTGATTGAACTGGCTAGATCTTGGGGGTATGAAATTGGACGAAGGTGGGGTGAAAAAGATCTAATTCCTCAGGAACTTTCAATTGAGGGACTGATAAAGTCTTGTAGAAGACAAAAAGGCGATGAATCAAAACATATCATTCATCAAGGCGATACATGGAGATTGGAATTAGTTCAATCCTTTGCTGCTTCCAGTCCTCAGGGGTTTTGGTATGACCAGTTAGAACATGAATGGATTTTGTTGCTTAGAGGTAGTGCAACAATAAAATTCAAAGACCCTGAGTTACTTTTAGAACTTAATGTTGGAGACCAGCTTCATTTGCCCCCTCATCGCTTACACCGAGTTGAACGTACTGATCCTTTGCCTGGAACATTATGGTTAACACTTTTTTGGGAAGCTAAAAACTAATTTGACTTACTTAACTTTCTTGCATTAAAAGGCTTAGGCCTTTATTCCTTAATCTTATTGGATTGATAATATTGTGTTTTAAATTAATCTTCAGAATTATCACGCATTTCTTGAAGGATTAGATCTAGTTGATCAAATGGATCAGCATCAATTTCCTCCTTTTTAGTAGTAGAGCTTTTGCTGTCTGTCCAGGAAGCTTCTATTTCACACAAGCATTGAGCGACACCTGCAATTCCCTTATGGCAGTACTCTTCTTTAAGGGAATCTAGGATTGAAGACATTCTTGTAGAACTTGATTGAAGGCTTAGCCCTAGGTCTGCTTGAGAACGTCCATGATGCCTTAACCAATCTTTTAGAAAAACTGAAAGGTCTTTTTCGATTTGAGAGGACCAATTAGACATTGCGTAAAAGATCGAAAACTTAGTATTTGGCGGAATAGAAATTTATCTCTAATTAGAAATCGTAAATGAAACCTATAAGACAACTATTCAATAGATATTACCAAGCGAATTGTCTAGTTGCAAGATGATTGATTTCATTAACTGTACTCTTTGATCTTTGTGGGGGCTCTTAAGAAGGGGGGTGAAAAATTGAGATGATAGAAAATACTTTTTAGAGTTTGAGTATTTAGGCGGGTAATGATATCTCTATAAGAAGCATAGGTGACTAAGCCTTTTGGTTCTTAGATTTTAAGCGTTGTTTTCAACAATTCCTCTTTGTATTCCTGTTTTTCTAAGTTTTCTAAGAGCTCTTTGTACCACTTGCCTGCAATACTCCCTACTGCAATTCATATGTCTTGCTACCTCTGCAAGGGTCCTCCATTCATTAGAACCATCTAGTCCAAATCGGAGAGTGACTATTGTCAGTTCTTTGGGAGTTAGGTTCGATTGATTTAGTAGATCCCAGGCCGAAGCACTTCTTTCTGCAATTTCTGCTAGTTCCATTGGAGGAAGTTCTTCGCTAGGAAGTAGATCGACTAGCTCAGAGGGATCAGATTTTGACTTGACAACTCCTTGGAGACTTACGGTTATGCTACGCATCTCACAGGCGAGCAAATCTTCTACTTCTTCAATTGGAAGTCTCAAGGATGTGGCTAATTGGTCTGAAGTGGGAGCCAATCCATTGCTTTGCATGAGTTTGGACTTTGCCGACCTTAGTTTTGTGAGTTTTTCATTGACGTTTACAGGTATACGAATAGTCCTACTTTGAGTGGAGAGAGCTCTATTAAGACCTTGTCTTATCCACCAATATGCGTAGGTAGAGAAGCGGTGCCCGCGCTTGGGATCATATTTTTCTACAGCTCTAGTTAAGCCAAGTGTTCCTTCTTGGATTAGGTCGAGCAGTTCTAAACCTTTACCTTGATATCGTTTTGCGAGATTTACTACAAGCCGAAGGTTTGCAGTGATCATTTGACTTTTAGCTTTTTCTCCTAGACGAATTATCCTTCGCTCTTCAGCTGAAAAGTGCTCTTTCTGGGCTTTCTCCTCATTGGTTTGGTTGCGGTTGGTTATAGCAACCATGGCCTGAACTTTTCGTCCCATTGTGAGCTCTTGCTCGGGCGTTAGAAGTTTATGCCGCCCAATCTCACTGAGATAAGCACTCAAAGAACTTCCCATTAGGAACTCTCGCCTTATTTGAAGTTAGACGCAAAATGTTTTGATTTTTATTGTGTAAGAAAGAGTTCGGAATTCATTATTTTTACTTTATTCAGAGGTTTTACTGGGATTCCTTGTGCCTTCGAGGCCCTCCTCTCCTTTGCGTGAGCACACTAAGTACATCTCTCCATGAAACACCGTGGTTAGAAAGAGCAACTTGTATGTGAAAAAGAAGGTCAGCCGCCTCATTTGCTATTGATTGAGCATCATCGTCTTTGCAAGCCATAACAAATTCGACACTTTCCTCGCCAATTTTTTTTAAGATTTTATTATCTCCTTTGTTCAAAAGGTGGTTTGTATAGCTACCTGCTTCAGGGTTGCAACGCCTTTGTTCAATAAGCTTGAATAACTCACTACATGCATCTGCTGGAGGCTGAAGTGCATTAGATCCTCCATTAGTTCTTTGCTCGCCTTCTTCGAAGAAGCAGCTTCGAGCACCTGTGTGGCATGCAACGGAACCGACTTGATCGATAGTTAGCAAAATCACATCAGCATCACAGTCGTATCTGATTCCTTTAAGTATTTGCTTGTGCCCACTAGTAGCACCTTTGTGCCATAACTCTTTTCGAGAACGACTCCAGTAGTGCACTTCTCCACTCTCAATTGTGCGCTCTATTGCCAATCGGTTCATCCAAGCAACCATCAGTACAGCACCATCAAGCCAGTCCTGTGTTACAGCAGGAATTAGGCCGTCTTGGTTGAAACGGAGTTGGTTGATGAAGCCTGTGCCATATTCCTGCATGTGTCCTCAAATTAAGCTGGATTGTGAATTAGAACTTTTCTTAGTTTCCTCGAGCAACTAATTGATGTCCATACCATCTTTCGGATATACCTGCCGCAAACACTTTGACCGGTACCCTTGTTGTCATAGGCAATGGAAACATCCCGGTCATTGTAGGTTTGTTCATGGTTATAGCCGTAGCTTCACTTTTTGGTTTGCTGCAAGAGAACTTGACGTCTATGGATTTGTTGTCGATTTTTCGAGTCTCAAACCTTTAGAACAAAAACTCAGAAATCAGTTTGATCATACTTTTTTAATTAATGCAGATGATCCGTTGCTATTGGAATGGAGGAAGTTGCATGAAGAAGGTGCATTAGATCTTCGGGTTATGGAAAATGTAGGAATGGAGGCTAGCGCTCAGCTTGTATGGGGTTGGGCAAATTCTCTTTTGTTTGATAGAGATGCTGGCCGAACGTGTTGCTGGCAGGTTGAAGCATCTGAGGATGATATAAATTCTGCTTCTTATGAGGCAATCCCAAGCTGGTTTCAATCTGAGAACCCTTTAATTACAGAAACTTGACTCTTTATTGTTACTGTGGCTGAAGAAGTCAAGGCTTTTGGAAATCGTTTACACCAATATTGCTTTTTCTATTTAATTTCAACTTGGCCCGATAGTATAGGCAATCCCTGGAATACCTTAATGCATTATTTACGAATAAAAGAGAATATTTGAAGGCAGTCTTATGGAAACTAGCTTCTTATATTCTCATACATTAGTCAATTTTTCCGCTATCAGCTAATTCTCAACTTTTCTCCCTCACTTACTACATTTATTCTTGCACCTGGAGGGTAGTTTCCCTTGAGTATTTCTTTAGCTATGGGGGTCTCCAAGTATCTTTGAATGACTCTTTTTAGAGGTCTTGCTCCATAGATAGGATCGTAGCCTTTATTTGATATCCATAGTATGGCTTCTTCAGATATCTCAAGGGTCAAATTCTTGTCTTTTAGCCTATCCCCTAAATTGCAAATTTGCATGGTAACTATTTTCGAAATGTCTGCCTTGTTAAGACTCTGAAAGATAATGGACTCATCAAGTCTGTTTAGGAATTCTGGCTTGAATTGTCTTCGCAGAGCAGTATTTACAAGATCTTGCATTTGAGCATATTTTTCTTGGTCCCCTCCCAATTCTATAATTGATTCGCTACCAATATTGCTTGTCAAAATAATTACCGCGTTTGTGAAATTGACTGTCTTTCCTTGGCCGTCGGTTACACGCCCATCATCAAGTATTTGAAGCATCACATTGAATACATCAGAATGCGCCTTTTCTATTTCGTCAAAAAGGATTACGGAGTAAGGTTTTCTTCTTATGGCCTCTGTTAGTTGACCTCCTGACTCGTATCCAATGTATCCAGGAGGAGCTCCTATTAACCTGCTTACTGTATGTTTCTCCATATATTCTGACATGTCAATTCTGATCATTGCTCTTTCATCATCGAAAAGCTCACTTGCTAAGGCTTTTGAAAGTTCTGTTTTGCCTACTCCTGTTGGACCAAGAAAGAGAAAACTTGATATTGGACGATTCGGATCACTTAATCCAGCTCGGGATCTTTGAATCGCATCTGCAACAGCAGTAACTGCTTCTTCTTGGCCGATTACTCTTTCATGTAATTTGCTTTCTAGGCTTAATAGTCTGTCCATCTCTGATTGTATTAATTTTGAGATTGGAATTCCTGTCCATTTTGCAATAACTTCAGCAATGTCATCTTCGCTTACCTCTTCTCGAAGAAGTGACTTTTCGCCTTTAACGTTTGATAGGGCTAAGGCTGATTCTTTTTCAGTGAGTTTTGTTTGTAGTTCTACAAGTGTGCCATATTCAAGTTGGGCAGCTTCATTCAGGTTATAGTTCCGCTTTGCCTGCTCGACTTGTAATTGGATACGTTCAATTTCTTCTTTTATTGAAGATATGGCATTAATTGCTGTCTTTTCCTTTTCCCATTGAGAATTTAGAATAGTTTGTTGATTAGATAATTCTTTTAATTCAATTTCTAGTTTGAATAGGCGATTTTTACTAGCTGTATCTGATTCGCGTCCAAGTGAAAGTTGTTCCATTTGAAGTTGCAATATCTTGCGGTCAATTTCATCTATTTCTTCTGGTTTTGAGGTGATTTCGGTCTTTAATCTTGAGGCGGACTCATCTACAAGATCAATTGCTTTGTCTGGGAGGAAACGTTCGGTAATGTAGCGATTACTTAAAATAGCTGCTGCTACAAGAGAGTTATCAGCAATCCTTACCCCATGATGAATTTCATAACGTTCTTTTAATCCACGCAGGATAGATATTGTGTCTTCAACTGTAGGTTGATTTATCAGGACTTGTTGAAAGCGTCTCTCTAGAGCAGCATCTTTTTCAATGTGTTGACGATGCTCATTAATTGTTGTAGCTCCAATACAATGTAGTTCTCCTCTGGCTAGCATTGGTTTTAGGAGATTGCTTGCATCCATTGAGCCACCAGTAGCACCTGCGCCTACAACAGTATGGATCTCATCAATAAATAGAACTATTTGTCCGTTAGAAGAAATTACTTCTTTTAGTACTGCCTTTAGTCGTTCTTCGAATTCTCCTCGATATTTAGCTCCAGCTATAAGTGCACCCATATCTAGAGATATTAGTTTTCGATTTTGTAAAGCTGTTGGTACATCTCCATTTACAATCCTTTGAGCAAGTCCTTCTACAATTGCAGTCTTGCCCACTCCCGGTTCGCCTATTAATACTGGATTGTTTTTTGTTCTTCTACTCAATATTTGAATCGTTCTGCGGATTTCTTCATCTCTACCGATAACAGGATCTAATTGTCCATTTTTAGCGGCAGAGGTTAGATCTTTCCCATATTTCTCGAGTGATTCATAGGATATCTCTGGGTTTTGATTGTTTACTTTTTGGCTTCCACGAATCTTTTTAATAGCTCTGTGGAGTTTCTCGTTGTTTAGTCCTTCTTGAGACAGTAGTACTTTGCAAATCCTCTCATCTGCTAGAAGTGCTATTAGTAGATGTTCTACTGAGATGAAACTATCTTCAAGTCTCTTTTTCCCCTGTTCTGCTTTCTCTAGAACTTTTATTAGGGATTTTCCAAGGTAAACAGAGTCGGGATCTCTTTGGAGTTTAGGTTGATTACTGATTTGTTTATCTAGATTGGTTTTGAGAGAGTTTATTGACACTCCTGAGTCCTTTAGGATTTTTACTATTAGTTCGCTCTCTTCAATAAGTGCAAGCATTAAATGCTCACTTTCAATTTGTTGGTGTTTAAGCCTTTGAGCTGCTTGTTGAGCTGAGGTTACTGATGCCCAGGCTCTTTCGGTAAAATCTTCTGCCTTCGGTTGCATGATGGTGTGTTTTCTCTTGGTTTAAACCGTACGGCAAGTTTTTTAAATTCTTACTGAGGTAAACCCATCATATTTGTACGGAGTTCTCTCTAATGTGCGGATATCACCCTTTAAATAATTAATTTAGGGGGCCCTGCAATCTATATAGATAATATTTTTATTCTTAAATAGCAATATAACTTCCTAGGACTTGCTTTGGCTAAAAGGATTAAATGGGTAAAGCCAGTTACGGTGTAGGTTTATTTAGTGTAGGTCTGGCGTATAGGTTTTATGATACTTATAGAGAACCAATCTATTATTCGACTGGCGATTGGATCTTCTTTAAGATCTTTTGAAGTAATTTTGAACCCATATGCTAGAGCTGCCTTAATTATAGAGTCTTCATCTTTGCAGTTTTTAAGTTCTCTGCGTAGTGAATCACTCCTTTCTGCGGATCTTAGGAAATTAGACAACTCTTCTCTGGACATAGGATTTTGGGACCTCTGATAACCTTAATGTTTGCAATTACTAGAAACAGTGTATTCAATATATTGAAGATCATCCAGTTTATTTTGACACTAAAAACAATTATTGCAAACAAAAACCTAGTCAAAGCAACCTCTTAAGTGAAGTTGAGTTTGACTAGGCTTGGAAGAGTATTTGAGTTTGACTCTTTAGCTTAAGTCCAATAAAGGAAAGAGCTAAATCAATTTGAACGATTTACTGAACCACAACTGTGCCTACCATTCCAGCGCCACGATGTGGCTCACAATAAAACTCGTAAGTTCCTGCTGAGGCAAAGGTCTTTTCCCAAGATTCTCCTGGAGCGAAGGCAAGATCAGGATGGCTCAGCTCTTCATGACCATCAAATACAGCATTGTGAGGGGCTAATTTGTTATTGACGAATTTAACGCTGTCTCCTGCAGAAATCGTCACACTGCTTGGTTCGAATGCAAGCATGCCAGCATCGGTTCCGAGCTTGACTTCAACGGTGCTTGCTTGGACGGAGGAAACGCTGAATCCCAGTACAAGTAGTAGTGCGCAGAATCCGGCCGCAAGAGAACGGAACGTAGAAATCATGGTTTTTACTATCTCTTGCAATACTTTAGCGCCTGTTAGGGGCTTTTATGCTTTTGGTAACCCTGAACGATCTAGAACAGTTTCAAGTCTTGGAGCAAAACTCTTTAACCCAAAGGTTTCTGGGGTTGTGAAAGGGTCATGAACAAAATGACGTTGCTTAATGCTGAATCGATCCCAATCTGTTATTTGCAATGGTAGAAACCTGACTAGTACTTTTATTAGCCAGTCGGTTAGTGGTAAGCCAGGTGTTTTTCTAAGACCTCTCCAAGCCCTTAATGTATCTACTGCTTTGTTTAGAGATATGGGTGATTGTCCTAGTACAAGCTTGGTTAAGGTGGGTTGATTCGAATTTTGGAAATGAGGAGGACTGGTTATAGAAAGATGCCCACAAATTGAGGCAATATCAGCAGCATGAATGAAGTGAAAAGTTCCGTTTATACGGATCCACCTGGCTAGCCATAACCATTTACTTGTTTCTATCAGACCTTCGGTGAGATAGCTAGTTGGGAAGATACTTTTCCTATCAACTTTTCCACCAAAAACCAGGGTAGGAAATACAGCAATAATTTTTGATGATAAAGGGTGTTTTTCAAGCTCTTGCAAACATCTGGCTTTTGTTTGAATATACTCGGTCCCATATAAAAATGCTTCCTTTAAGGGTAAAAGCCTTTTGTCCAAGATGCTTGCTGTAGAGAAATAAATTATTTGTTGTATTGCATTTGGGTCAAGATATTTAAGTATTGTTTTTACGGCTAATACATTTACATCATATGCTCGTTTTGGATCCCCCCAAGCTGTTGCTGTATGAATAACCCTAGTTACAGTCTTGAGCTCATTTGCGAAATTATTAGCATCCCGTATATCTCCTATAAGAAGTCTTATGCGAGGGTGATTCTTATCAATGGCTTTGAGTTTATTGGGATCTCTCAGCCATAAAAGGAGGTTGGCTTGGGAGTTTTCAATTAGCCAATGAGCAACATGTTGGCCAACACAACCGCTTGCTCCAGTTATAAGGATTCTGGGGAGGGTCAAGTTACGGCCCTGATTAGGTCATTTACACCTTTGCCTGCCTCAAAAAATACTTTGGCATTTTCTTCAGGGGTGCCAGGAAGAATTCCATGCCCCAAGTTCAGTATGTGTTTGCGACCTTTTGCCTTGAGAACAGCATCAACAATTCTTGAGCGGATAGCCTCTGGAGTTCCAAACAATAGTCCAGGATCAACGTTGCCCTGTATCCCTATGTGTTTCGGAAGCCTGCGACAGCCATCTGCCATGTCAACAGTCCAATCGAGTGAAACAATGTCAACGCCTGTATTACCCATTCGTTCGATCACACCGGCGCTCCCTGATATATAGAGAATCACTGGAGTATCAGGATGAGTCTCTTTTAAGAGCTCTACAACCTTTTTTTGGTATGGAGCAGCAAAAGTGTCGTAGTCGATGGGACTGAGCTGACCAGCCCATGAATCAAACATCTGCACGACTTGTGCTCCTGAGTCAATTTGATATCGCAAATATGTTGCGATTGATTTAGCGAAATGATCTAGGAGCTTGTGTAATAGTTCCGGTTCTTGGAAAGCCATAGCTTTAATGACCGCATAGTTCTTGCTGCTTTTCCCTTCAACCACATAAGCAGCAAGAGTCCAAGGGGCGCCTACAAATCCAAGAACGGCTGCTTTGTTGCCTACGCTATTCCTAAGTCGACCTAGTACTTCCCCTACGAATGACATCGATTGTTGTGGTTCCAGGGGACGAAGATTCTTGATTTGATCAAGAGTTTTGATCGGATCTTGAATTAGGGGTCCCTTGCTTTCAACAATGTCAAATTCAATCCCCATTCCTGGTAAGGGAGTGAGAATGTCCGAGAAAAGAATTACACCATCGGGCTGGAAAGCTTCGAATGGTTGCATTGATATCTCATAAGAGAGCTCAGGATTCTCAGAGCGCTCACGGAAACTTGGGTGGCGGTCCCTTAGCTCTCTATAGACCTTCATATACCGACCTGCTTGTCGCATCATCCATACAGGAGGACGCTCTACAGATTCTCCACGGGCTGCTCTGAGCAATAGGGGATCGGATTCGCTCATTATTTCTTTGAAGTCAAGGAGAAAATTTACTTGAGGCCGTTCCGGATTAAGGCCATTAGTCAAAACTAATGGACAGCTTCGTCACAGGTCTTTTGATTTGGATCAGGAATGAGCCTCATGGTTTGGGTCATGCTGAAAGACCAGAACACTTAGAGGAGGCAGGCAGAGGCTCAATGAATGTTCGTAATCATGACAACCCCATTCATCTGACATCTTCCCTCCCATATTCCCAAGATTGCTTCCGCCATAACAGGAAGCATCTGTGTTGAGAATCTCTTGATAAAAACCAGCTGTTGGAACACCTACTTTGTATTCCGATTGGCTTTGGGGTGTGAAGTTTGCAACTATCACAAGCCAGTCACCACCTTCCCTTTCTCTCCTCATGAAGCTAATAACCGAATTGCTACTGTCGTTGCAATCGATCCATTGGAACCCGTATTGATCGAAGTCGTCTTTCCATAGAGCTGGGTGTGATTTATAAAGGTTATTTAGGTCGTCAAAGAGCTTTTGTATCCCTTGGTGAGGCTCAAAATTTAGGAGATCCCACTGAAGGTCCCCCCAAACATTCCATTCGGACCTTTGGCCAAACTCCATGCCCATAAATATTGTTTTCTTCCCTGGATGTGTCCACATATAAGCAAAAAGGGCTCGAGTATTTGCATATTTTTGCCAATCATCTCCAGGCATTTTATGAAGAATATGGCTTTTTCCATGAACAACTTCATCATGACTTAAAGCCAACATGAAGTTCTCTGTATAGGTATACCAAATTGAAAAAGTAATATTATTTTGGTTGAATTGTCTAAACCATGGATCAAGTTCAAAGTAATCAAGCATATCGTGCATCCAACCCATATTCCATTTTAGGTTGAATCCCAGACCTCCAATATCTGTTGGTTTAGTAACCATTGGCCAGGTTGTGGACTCCTCAGCAATCGATAGGGCTCCTGGAAAATTTTGGAATAGTACGTGGTTTGCTTGCTGGAGGAATTGAACAGCTTCTGTATTTTCTCTGCCTCCACTTTCATTTGGTATCCATTCGCCTTCTGGCCGTAAATAATCTCTGTATAACATTGAAGCAACAGCATCAACACGAATACCATCAATATGAAATTGATCAAACCAATAGACGAGATTTGCAACAAGAAAGTTCCTCACTTCATTGCGGCTATAGTTAAAGATTAAGGTCCCCCACTCCTTGTGCTCACCTATACGGGGATCTGAATGTTCATATAGATGGGTTCCATCAAAAAAAGCTAGGCCATGTCTATCTTTTGGGAAGTGTCCTGGAACCCAGTCAAGGATGACTCCTATCCCTTCAGCATGGCAACGATCTACAAAAACTTTAAATTCATCTGGTGTTCCAAATCTACTCGTTGGTGCATACCAGCCAGTTACTTGGTATCCCCATGATCCATCAAATGGATGCTCAGATATGGGCATTAATTCAATATGTGTAAACCCCCTGGCCTTTACATAGGGAATTAATCTGTCAGCTACTTCTGTATAAGTAAGGAACCTAGCCCCAGGTTTCATGTCTGCGGCAGGTACTGGGGGACGTTTTACACCCTTCGCTTCAGTAAATGGTGCTTCTATCGCGGCATGCATCCAGCTGCCTAGATGCATTTCATAGACAGATATTGGCTGATCAAGAGGGTTAGTTTTATCTCTTTGAATTATCCAGTCTTCATCTTGCCATTCATATTTATCCAGACTTGTAATTATCGAACTGGTCGCTGGCCGAACTTCGTGTTGAAAGCCATATGGGTCAGCTTTTTGATAACAGTGTCCTTCCTGAGTTCGAATTTCATATTTATATAAAGACCCTTCTTGGATTGAAGGTACGAAAAGTTCCCAAATGCCTCCCTGACGTTTTTGCATGGGATGGTGGCGTCCATCCCATGAATTCATATCACCCAATACAGCAACGCTGCGAGCTTGGGGAGCCCACAAGCAGAACATAACTCCTTCCACACCTTGAATATTGGTGATATGGGCACCCATTCGACGCCATATGTGGTGATGATTGCCTTGAGCAAATAAGTGTCGATCTATTTCGCCCATCCATTCTTCACGGAATGCCCAAGGATCTCTTTGCTCGTGCTCTATTCCACCTCTTTTGACTTTGATTGTGTAGGAAGTACCAGGCTGATTATTGAGTGCATGTTCGAATAACCAAGGATGGTGAGGCGTTTTCATAACAGATGGTTTTCCATCAGTTACCAGTTCGACCTGATCTGCTTCTGGCATCCAAATCCGAACAATCCAGTTGTCAGCGTCTTGATGGGGGCCTAATAGGGAAAATGGGTCGTCGTGTCTGCATTCGGCTAATTTTTTTGCTTCTTCAACCATCCAGTTGACTGGAAAACTGGTGGTCATGGAAATAAAGCGAAATCAAATAGAAGTTTAGATCTCCTTGGGTACTTAATGTATTTCCTGTGCTGAGATCAGAGGAGTGAAAAGTAGCTTTGATTCGGAAAGAAGGAGCTGGATAGTTGTCACATTGCACTGTGGCCCAGGTGGTCCTGGCTCAAACCGGGTATCCCCAGGGTTGATTCCAATAGCAGGCCAGGCTGATCCAGCTATTGAGATTCGGAGCTGTTCTCCAGGTCTTATATCTGCAAGTAGTGGTTGGAGTAATACTTTCCTAAGTTGAAGTTCAGTTGAACATTTTCCTATTATTCGTAAAACCCCTGTGGAAAGTTGTTTTACGTTGTTTCCGTTTTTATTTACAACGGAAAGTCCTACTGCCAGGTCAAAGCTTTCCTGATCTGAACTAGCAATTATTTCTAGAGAAGGTCTGCCTTTTAGTTGCTGTAATTTTTGAAAAGGAGAACTAGTAAATGTTGCCACATCTGCTCTGTTATCAATATTGCTTCTATCAGTAGGGCCTGGATTAGGGCTTAAATGACCTCCAGTAGATGGCACAGGTCGCCATGGGTCGTGAACAATTTGTACTATTCCTTCGCCTGTGTCTTCTGGTATTAGCTTCCCATCTGAAGAATTAATACAAGCAAGCCCTGTACTAAATAGACTCCAAGAAATTCCTAAAGCTTCTTCTTTTGCTTCTTCGTTATATACTTTCCATTCCTTCTTCGTGATATTCCAGAGATACTTTTTCTTTCTAGTTCCACTTGAGCTTCCTACTTTATCTTTTAAATGCTTATTAAAGAATCTCAAATGAATTTCCTGAACCTCTTCCCACCATTCAAGGTGAGTGGCTGGACCTATATGTAGCTCAGGACTTCCGCCACATCTACAGGACTCTTGATACATATCGAGTATTCCTAATAAATGAGGATCCCACCAGCCTCCTATTAGTAATAGAGGTTGTCTTAGCCAAGTTGTTAATGGCTTATGTAGTACCCATTCATGGTCATTATGTGGGCATTGATTTAGCCATTTTAATGTTATCCCTTTAGGATCATATTTTTCCAGGATTGATTTGCCTTTAAGTAAATAGCTACCATCATTAAGGCTTTGATAGAGTTCATGCCAATGACTTTCTTGACCTTTTCGCTTGGCTTGAAGTGCTGCTAATTGGATTCCCCAAGCAAGATTTAAGTGCCACCAATGTGCCCCTCCCTCACAACTCCAGTGATCACGTTCATTGAACCCAGTCATGGCAGGTGCCATGCAATCTGGAGGCTGTGCACCAGTAACCGCAGTTAATTGAGTGAGACCCTGATAAGAGAAGCCGTATGTGCCAAGACGCCCATTGCATTCCTTTAGGTCTCTAACCCAGCTTTGTGTTTGGGTTGTGTCGGAAGCTTCTTGTTTAAATCCAATGAAGTCCCCCATTGACTCCCCCTGGCCTCGGACATCTTGGACAACAACTAAATATCCATGGCTTGCCCACCATGATGGATGTGCATAGGTAATAGTTGAAGCAATTGTTCTGCCATAAGGTTGTCTCATTAATAAGGCTGGCCATGGACCACCTCTCTGAGGGGACCAAATTCTTGCTTTGAGTTTGACACCATCTTGAAGTGTCATGGAGGAATCCCTCCATAGAACCAAACCGCTTTCAGTAGGCTTCTTATCGAACATCAGGGCAGTTCATACCTGCTACGTAAGTCATTAAAATCTCTGCATCGAGCATGCTTAGATTTTTTTTGCGAGCGATCTCTTTGATCGCTTTTTGGGAGTTTTTAGAAATTCCTTTTTCGTTGAGGAGTTTGAAGTGTTGACATAGAGCACGAGCTTCTTCCGGGTTTTGTTTGACGTTTTCAAGTAGTGAGGCTTCTACTCTTAGATACTGATTAGAGCCTGTGATGGCTACTAATACTAGTGAGGCCAAACATGTCAAAGCCCTTTTTGTATTGCCGAGAATATATTTCATCTTTCTAAGTGTGGAGTGAGGGTTTGTTGATGAGTTTTAATGTTTGCCTGGATTTTGCTAACTCGATTAAAGCATGAGCTTTGGCCAAATTTAATAATGGTTTTCTTCTAACTCCTAGTTGCCTTTCTAATCTACCGGTTTTTTTAATCAGTTCCTCAGGCGTTGAAGTTGCTAAGACTTTAATTGTAGCTAATCCAGCATGAACTAATAAAGCCGCTTCTTCAAATTTTACTCCTATGTCTAACATAAGTTGAGCAATTCCTCTTAATCGCCTTAAATTTATGGGTGAAGATTTACCTGTTCGGACTAGACTATCTATCTCAGGATTGGTTAGATCTCGTAGTTCTTTCCAAGTAGTGAGTCCTTCCTTGACTAACTGATTATGTTCATCACGAAAATGCTTAGGGAGGGAATCTATATGGTCATCATTATCCATTGTTTTTTTGAGGTACTGGAAGAATTAACTCTTGACTTAGATCTCTTACAACTTCAGTAAGTATCACAGGACGACTAATTCCATCTTCTACTGGTTGAACTTGTCTAAGGCGTACATGTACTATGCCGCCTTTTCGTCCACCTCCTTTGATGTTGCCAGCAATCTTTTTTATAGATGGTTCAATTGCTTCTTCAGGAAAGTCTAAAGATGCTTGAGCAACTACTAGGTCATCTCCGTTGTCAAAAACAACCGGTGCATATATTGCTCCTTCAACATCTAGCGGGGGCTTGTAACTGGCGGCAAAAGCCCAGGTGCTTACTGCTAGCAGGAAAGTGAAAATCGTTGCACCTACTAGTCGAAATTTTGCACCCCAGCCAATTATGAAGGAGATTAAAGTTATTCCACTGAGGGCTAAGGCTCCCCATAAAAGCCATGTGGACGACACTTGGACAAGCTCAGGCAGGTTCATGGGCTGGTAAAGAGCTGGTTCACTTCTTATAGTTCAGATACTCCCTTAAAGATTACAAAAAAGCGATGGGAGTAGGGACTAAATACTTAAATTTGAAAAAATGGAGTTTCAGAGGGACTCTGGTAGTTTTTTTTGGATCTTGTCTTTGGGTTGGTTCTGATTGGACGGCCGGTAAAGCTTTTCGCTTTTTTAAGCCTCAAATTGAGCAAAAGCTTTCTGGTTCAATTGGCCGGCCTGTAAGGATTGGTCCCTATGAGGGACTAAGACCATGGGGGATAGCCATAGGTCATACCAAATTTTTGCCAGGTCTAAAGGATTCCTCTTCCTTAGAGGCATCTGCGTTGACCGTCAACTTTGCGCCTTTAAAGAGTTTGTTGCGTTGGCGACCAGTTGCAATGATTAAGCCTAAGGGCACGGTTTTGAATTTACTTCGAAACAAAGATGGACAATATTGGGTAAAAAGTGATTTGAAATCAGGCCAACCTTTCTCGTTAGACTTGTTTTTGGATTTAAGGGACGCTGCAAGGGTTCGGATAAAACATGCTCAACTTGACTTACTTTTAAGTGGTCAAAGTACGTTCCAAATTGCTGAAAAGAGGGCGGTTGGTTCTGTTTATGTAGGATTGCCGAATGAAGGTAAACTTTTACTTACTGGTAGCAGCTCTTGGGATCAATTAGAACTTAATGCACATGCTAGATTTGAGAGCATTAATTTGCAACCACTTCAAGGATTATTCGATGAGAAATTGTCTTTAGCTATTGAGGGACTGATTGGTGGCGATGTTCAGTTGAATATTAAAGAAGAAGGAAAGTTTTCCTGTAGAGGAGGACTTAATTTGGTGAATTTTAATCTTAAAGGCAGACCCTTGAGGAATTTTCTTTCTTCAAAAAAAGCTACTATTGAATGTAGTAAGGATATCGTGAGATTTAAGGAGAGTCAATGGATTTATGGTCCTTGGAAGATTGGTTTAGAAGGCTATCTTCCAATAATAAAGGACAAAATTTCTAAATTAAATATAAGTGGTTCTGCTTCTTTAAAAAAATTTAGTGAGGATGGACTATCTTTCAGAGCAGGCTTGCCGCTGGAGTTCAGTGAAAAAGGTTTTATTCTTGGAGATTTGAATGCTGATTTAGGTTTAAAGAGTTTTCCTTTAAGTCATCTTGAAGAAATTTTAGGTTTCTCTATGGCTGGAAATCTTTCGGCAAAGGGACAAATTAAAGGCCCCCTTACTGGATTAACTTCTGATTTTTCGCTTCGAGTTTTAAACCCACAAGTTGGAGGCTTTCGACTTCAAGAGGAGTGGATAGGCTCTCTTGCTGGGGAATTAGCTGGTGGTGGCAGTCTTCAAATGAAATCAACTTCTGCAGTTTTACCAGGGACACTTAAAGCGAAATTGAGGAAGAATTGGTTACCAGAAAAACTAACTATTTCTCGTAAAGACGGTACTCTTTCACTGCAGCAAAAGGGTGATGGTTATCGCTGGAAGTTGAAAGATTTTAATCTTGAAGGAGTTGAAATCGCTATTTCTCCAAAAAAGAGTTTTGAAGCTATTTATGGTTTAGTTTCTGGTCAAGGTGGTTTGGGATTAGGCCAGTTTGGTTTTGATGGCCAGATTGCCATGTCTTATTTGAGGTTTATGGGATTTAAGTTGCAGGAAGCAAAGCTTCAAGGAAGTCTTGTAGAGCGTAATTATAAGTTAACAGCAGAACTTTCTCCTCCTACTCAGGGCTCATTCTTGTTAAGTGCTGATGGTCGAATTGGCGGTTCTATAAGATCAATAATCAAAATGAAAGAAGTTAGTCCCCGTTGGATGGTAAACAATGCTTTGCAATTTTCAGTTATCAACTCTGGTGTTAAGCCTGCCTTTGGTAATGCAAAAGATTTAGGTGCTTCATTCATTAATACATTTGGGGGCTCATTAGATGATTTGCTTAGAGCATTGTCCGAATCTGAGAAGTCTCTAGTTAACTCTGATCATAAAAGTCAAAATAAGAACTTTGTTAATACAGAAGATCTTCGAGGAAAGATTGATGCAAGTGTTGAACTGAAAGGACCTGACTTAAGGAAATTAGATCTGAACCTTCAGGTTGGTGGTCATATTTGGAAAAAGGAAGAAAGCGCAAAAGTGGCTCTTAGAAAGAAGCCGTTTTTGGTAAGACTTAAAGGCCCATTAGCTGGGGGGGTAGGAGAGTTTTCGCTTTTGGATTTTCCATCTTCTACCTTGTCCTTATTAGGGCCAATTACTCCTAGATTTAATTCTTCTTTAGGTATTAGAGGTAAATATAAACTTGATACTAAAACCCCTGAATTTAATGGAGAGTTACTATTCAAAGACGAAAGGTCTTCAGATAATGAAATCATTTTAGACAGAGGAAAGGTTTTGTTTCGCAGAAATGTCTTCGAAGTGGATGTAGCGCTTAGAAATGTTTCCTCTAAAGAGGCTGTAAGTTTTAGAGGCTTTCTCCCAATTGATCCCCTTTCACAAATTGACCTAAAGGTTGAGACTAAAGGAGATGGACTAAAGCTACTGAATGGATTAACAGATGGATCTGTTTTGTGGAAGAGTGGAAGAGCTGATCTTGAGTTTCTATTAAAGGGAAGCAGAATAGATCCAAAGTTTGAAGGTTCATTAACTTTAAGTAAAGGTTCGCTAGAGGTTCTTGAAGAAGTCGTAGAGGATTTAGATGTTTCGTTAAACTTAAACCCTAAAAGATTAGAATTGAAGAGACTTCAGGCCAGGATTGGCTCAAATGGCACATTAAAAGGTAATGGTGCTCTTCCAATTTTTCTTGCTAATAAAGAAGATGACTTGTTGAATCTAGGTATTAAAAAGGTAAGGTTAAGGTTGCCTACCGCTAATGTCGAATTGGCTGGTGACGTTAAGCTCAAAGGTGCATTACTTAACCCAAGTTTTGGAGGAGAACTGTCTATAAGTGATGGGTTTATATCTCCAGTTCGTTCAGCATTTGCTACTTCTAGAAGGCCTACCTTTAACTCAAATCCATCAAATAGAACTCCACTAAAATCATCTTCAATGCCTAAGGATGAAATTCCCAGTATGCTGGAGAAATGGGATTTTAATCAGCCTTTAGTTCTACTTAGTAACGAAGGCGAGGCTCCTATGAGCACAAAGATTCGGTCTGCCATGCCAAATTTTCCTAAGCTGAGCTTCGATAACTTTAATTTGCGTCTTGGCCCTAACCTACGTATAACATCTCAGCCTCTGGCGGATTTTCGAACTGAGGGATTGCTGAAGTTAAATGGACCGCTTGACTCAACTATGAAAGCTAGTGGAGTAGTAAGGCTACTAAACGGTCGAGTCAACCTGTTTACTACGACTTTTAACCTGGACCGTAGATCACCAAATGTGGCAGTCTTTACTCCATCATTAGGTTTTGTTCCTTATATTGACGTAGCACTTATTACAAGAGTCTCAGAAAAAAATATTTCTGAGGCAGGTAAGATTACTTCATCAAGTGATTTTTCAAGTAACGGATCTGGTGGTGTAGGTGTTGGTGGATTTCGTTTAATTAAAGTAAAGGTTGAAGCATCTGGTCCAGCTGATCGTATTACTGAAAACTTTAAGTTGAGCAGTACGCCACCAATGCAACGTGATGAGATATTTGGCTTAATAGGTGGGAATTCTTTGAGAGAACTCCTAGGAGGGGAAGAACAAAATATTTTAGCTAATGTGATTGGTAAATCTGTTCTATCTCCAGTCTTAGGAAATATCTCTGGAGCATTTAGTGAGAGATTACAAGTGGCTTTATATCCAGCATATGTAACTCCTGATCCATCCAAAAAAACAACTGAAACTCAATCTGGGAGTCAAGAGCAAACCCCTACTGGTCAGTCTAATCAACAAGCTTGGGTTACTGAAGTAGGTGTCGATTTGACTGAAAGGTTTAATCTTTCTTTTCTTGCTACCCCAAATAGAAATGATATTCCATCTCAGACAACTCTGAATTATCAGGTCACCCCAAGTCTCGGTTTAGTTGGTTCTTTGGACAGAGAAGGCACTTGGCAGAGCCGATTACAACTCTTTTTTCGTTTCTGATCAGTGCTTAGAACTTTTCAACATTTTATAGGGATTGATCTGGGAGGTACTGCTATAAAAATTGGTCGATATGACCAGAAAGGAAAATCTTTTGCAGAGGCTGAGTTTATGACTCCTCAACCGCCTATGCCTGGTGCTGTAACTGTTGCACTTTGTGAGGCTGTTAGTTTTATCGATCCAGACAAACAGGCGAAACATGTAGGCATTGGTCTCCCTGGTCCAATGGACTCAAAAGGAAGGACTGCGAGAGTTTGTATTAATTTGCCAGGATGGGTCGATGTTCCTTTAGCTGAATGGCTGGAGCCACGATTAGGGAGACAAGTCATCCTTGGTAATGATGGGAATTGCGCATTACTTGGTGAGGCATGGAAAGGTGCTGCAAAGGGTTTTGAGGATGTTTTGTTGTTGACTTTGGGAACAGGTGTTGGTGGGGGAGTGATGCTTGGCGGCAAGTTATTTAAAGGACATAATGGTGCGGCGGCAGAGCCAGGTTTAATTGGTGTAAATTCAAATGGTCCAAACTGTAAAAGTGGGAATAAAGGGTCTTTGGAGCAATATGCAAGCATCAACGGATTACGCCTTCTTACAGATATTCCTCCTAGGGAGTTAACTCGAAAAGCAGCTTTAGGAGATGTTTCAGCAATTCGAATATGGGAAGATTATGGTCGAAACCTTGGTGTTGGGATTAGTTCTTTGGTTTATATGTTTGCTCCCCAGTTAGTCCTTTTGGGAGGTGGTTTGGCAGGAGGTGCTGTTTACTTTTTGCCTTCGGTGATACGTGAAGTTGAGGAACGAGTTCAGCCTGTTAGTAGGGAGGGAGTGCAGATTAAGATCTGTTCATTGGGCAATCGAGCAGGCTGCCTTGGTGCTGCCCGTTTTTCTATGACGAATCTGATTGATTCCGGCATAGAAGATTAAGCGGGATGATTAACCAACCTTGTTGCTGAGATGAAAACTTCAACTTCTGTTCCCGAACCTTCAAAAGATCTATTGCATCGAGCTCAGAAGCTTCGATTAGCGGCTAATTCGCTTGCTCAAAAGTCTGATACAGAGCGCCGTAAAGCTTTGTTGGCAATGGCAAATCAACTTGCTGTGAGGGCAAGTGAGATTGTTTCTGCAAATAAGGAAGATTTAGAACGATCCTCTGCTGAGGGTTTATCTCCTGCATTAATTTCAAGGCTGAAGTTAGATGAGGAAAAACTTACTTCTGCTATAGAAGGTGTACGAAGGGTGGCGGAGTTGAATGATCCTTTAGGGATTCGACAGCTTCATAGGAAATTAGATCAAGGATTAACTCTAGAGCGTGTAACTGTTCCTCTTGGTGTTCTTGGAGTCATATTTGAAGCTCGTCCTGATGCATTAATTCAGATTGCATCTTTAGCAATTCGCTCTGGTAATGGTGCTCTGCTGAAAGGCGGAAGCGAGGCAAGTCATAGTAATGAGGTGATTATGGATGCACTACAGGAGGGGCTCAATTCTTCTGTAGTGGATCCTCAAGCATTAGCTCTTTTGACCACAAGGAGCGAGAGCCTTTCTTTGCTCCGGCTTGATGGTTTGGTTGATTTGATAATTCCTCGAGGTAGTAATGAGTTGGTTCGCTTTATTCAGGACAACACGCGCATACCAGTTCTTGGTCATGCAGATGGTATTTGTCACCTTTTTGTGGATTCAAATGTTGATCTTGATCAGGCCTTAACCATCGCAATGGATAGCAAGACTCAATATCCAGCTGCTTGCAATTCAATTGAAACACTACTCCTTCATCAAGACATAGCTAAGGAGTTTCTGGTAAAAGCAATACCCAGATTTATGGATGCAGGTGTTCGTCTGCTTGGAGACCCTATTGCTCAGGAGTATGGCATAAATGAAGCTGCAACAGAAATAGATTGGTCAACTGAGTACTTAGATTTAATACTTTCAGTCCGAGTTGTGAATGATTTAGATATGGCATTAGACCACATTCGTTGTTATGGCTCAAGGCATACTGAGGCAATAGTTAGCAATGACAAAAAGGTATCAGAGCGATTTATGCAAGCGGTTGATAGTGCAGGCGTGTTTCACAATTGCTCCACTCGTTTTGCTGATGGATTTCGCTATGGCTTTGGAGCTGAGGTCGGTATTAGCACTCAGACTCTGCCTCCTAGAGGACCTGTTGGTTTAGAGGGATTGGTAACCTATCGATATAGATTGCAAGGTGATGGACATATCGCTGCTGACTTTGCTTCTGGTAAAAGACGCTTCATTCATGAAGATCTACCAATATGACTTGTCAACTTCCGAATGGGACTATACATGTTAAGGATATTCATTTGTGGGCACATGTAGGAGTTTATGAGGATGAACGAAATTATGGCCAGTGGTTTTTATTGGATTTCAGTTTATGGATAGATTTAGACAGGTCAGCTAATGATGATGATCTTGATGCTACAGCAGATTATAGTATTGCGATTAGAGAACTACAAAGACTTGCCTTTCGCATAAGTTGCCTAACTTTGGAACATTTTAGTGAGGAGATTTTTATTTTATTAGAGGATTTGTACGGTCCTATTCCTATGTGGGTTTTATTGCGAAAATGTTCAGCACCTGTTCCAGCATTCTTTGGCACAGTAGGTGTTGAGAGAAGGCGAAATTTTCCTTTTGTAACTTAAGTATGAATAGACTTCGACGTCCTTTAGTTCTAGTTCATGGTCTATGGGATAAGCCAAGTATTTTCAATCGTTTTATTCAAGAGCTCGACTGTCCTGGTGAAAAGATATTCGCACCTTATTTAGAACATAAATTTGGGCGGGTTGGATTAATGGAACTGGCCAATAATTTAAATCTTCAGATATGTAGAAGGTGGGGAGATGAAACGTTAGTCGACCTTTTTGGTTTTTCTATGGGAGGCCTAGTTGGCAGGATTTGGCTTCAGGACTTTGGCGGAGCTAGTCGAACACATCGATTTCTAAGTGTTGGATCTCCACATAGAGGAACATTTGCCGCTCAACTTGTGCCGTATGCTTTTTTCCCAGGCATAGCTGAAATGAAAAGAGGCAGTGCTTTGATAAGAGGCTTGAATTATGACTTTTCTAAATTAAAAGATGTAGTTTGCCATAGTTTTTATTGTCGATTTGATTTGATGGTTTTGCCCGGTTGGGAGGCTTTATTGCCTGTGGGTTCAATTGACTTGATACCAGTACTAACTCATCAACAGTTAATTTCAGACCGTAAGGCGTTAAGGATATTTTCTAACACTCTTTTGCGGAGCTAGTTAGTTAGACCTGAATGGCGGATTAGAGCCTCGCTTGTAGGGGCCCTTCCTCTAAAGAAATGGAATATTTCATCTGGAGACAAGCTTCCGCCTAGGCTTAGAAAAGTTTCTCTAAAGCTCTTACCCATTGAGCTAATAGCCTCTTTTTTGTCTAATCCCACTTCTTCAAATGCAGCGAATGCATCTGCACTTAATACTTCTGCCCATTTGTATGAATAATATCCTGCTGCATAGCCACCGGCGAAAATATGACTAAAAGAACAGAGGAGCTGATCTTCTTCAATGGGTGCAATTACCGATGTGTAGGTTGAAATTTGGCGCCTTAGCTGATCTGGTGTAATACCAAGCTTCAAATTCCATTGACTATGTAGTCGTAGATCAGTTAGAGCAAAATGTACTTGCCTTAGAGTTGCCAGACCAGCATTAAATTTATTATTAAGAACTAATTTATTGAATTCTTCTTCTGGGAGCTCCTTTTTGGTCTGCCAATGGCGAGCCATCCCAAAAAGTGTTGTTCTATCTAAACACCAATTTTCCATAAATTGACTCGGTAATTCAACTGCATCCCATTCGATATTATTTATGCCTGCCGCTTGTGGATAGTTGATAGTTGTGAGCATGTGTTGTAGTCCATGCCCAAATTCATGGAAGAGAGTTTTGACTTCTTCAAAACTCATAAGGCTTGGTGTCTGTCCCACGGGAGGTGTTTGATTGCATACCAGATAGGCGACAGGTAAAACAGTTTCGCCAGAGTTGAGTTTTCGTCTTGTTAGGCATTCATCCATCCATGCCCCACCCCTTTTGCTTTCAGGCCTACTAAATGGGTCTAAGTAGAAACTTGCTAGTGGTTTGTCATTGTGATCAAAGATCTTGAAGTAACGAACATCTTTGTGCCAAATAGGTGCTTCGCCGTCAGCTTGTTTTATAGAGATTCCAAAAAGTCGTTCGCATAAATTGAATAGGCCATCCAGAACTTGTGGGAGTGGGAACCAAGGGCGAAGAGCCTCCTGATCAAGGTCTAGTTTTTCTTGCCTTAGCTTTTCTGACCAAAAGTTAATGTCCCAAGCAGCCAATTCTGATGCTTCTAAAGCACCATGTCTTTTTGCACAATTTTGAAGCTCTTTTAATTCTTTCTGTGCTGTTGGTATAGCAGCTTTTCTGAGTTCTTCTAAGAGGGTTTCAACTGCCTCGACATTACTTGCCATTTTGCTCGATAAACTCAATTCTGCCCAGTTCTTGTATTTCAGTCTTTCTGCTTGTTGTTGTCTCAGAATTAGTATTTCTTCTATTAGGCCAGAGTTGTCAATTTCTCCATTACTAGCTCGGCTTACAAATGCTTTGTATAGAACTTCCCGCAGTTCACGATTTTCCGCGTGTGTTTGGAATGGAAGATAACGTGGCATATCAAGCCCAACCCTCCAAGGGCCTTTTTCTTTTGAGGGTTCTTCTCCGTTATTAGTGTCTCCTGCTGTCTTTGCAGCATCAGCAAGTATCTCCAATGCTCTGTCGGGAAGGCCTTGGATTTGGGATTGTTTTGTTAGTAATAGGCTCCAACTTTGAGTTGCATCTAGAACATGATTACTAAAAGCAGTTGATAGTTGAGCGAGCTTTTCGCTGGCGCTATTAAATTCTTCCTTTTGTTTTCCACGAAGTCCAACACCACGTTGATCCATTGACAATATTTCTGCAGTTAATACCCTTACTTGAGTTGCATTTAAGCTTTCTAATGGGTTATCCCTAAGCTCGCAAAGGGCCTTGTAAATTACTTGGCTTTGGCCAAGCATATTGCTAAACCTAACTACCTCAGGTTGTTGTCTAGCGTGCGACTCCCTAAAACTTTTGGAATTGCATACAGCATTTAGGTGAGAGACTAATCCCCAGCTCCACCTAAGTTTTTCTGTTATTAAATAGAGAGGTTTCATTACTTCGTCCCATGTCATGAGCTCTTTGACTTGGAGTTTCTTCTCTAGTTCCTTTTCTATCTTTTCTACTTCCTTATTTAGTTGGCTAAGAAGGGAAGGAATATGTTCATTAACTTCTTCTGGTGTTATGGCGGAATATTCGGGTAAACCTTCTCCTTTAAGTAGTGCAGGTTTTTTTGAGAAAGTAGTATTAAAGTTCATTTTTAATTAATTGATAAAATTTGGGCAATTGAATTTGTGCTATGAGTTAATAGCCGGTTAGCAAGTGCGTTAGTAGATGTTTCATAAAGATCAATAGCAAAACGGGGCCAGAACCCAATTAACAAAGTAGGTATTATTAGGCTTAAGCTAATAATAAGCTCTCTTGGATTTAAATCATCTACTAGCGCAAGAGCAGGAATTCTAGGGCCAAAGAATACTCTTCGGCACATGGAGAGTAGATAAATTGGTGTTAGAACTAGACCAATTGCAGCTAATGAAATAGTTATGGATCGAAAAAGAGATGTGAAAAGATCTTGACTTGTTATTCCTAGAAAGATTGTTATTTCACTGACAAAACCACTCATGCCAGGCAGTGCAAGAGATGCCAAGGAGCTAGCAAGGAAGAATGCAAATGTTATTGGCAAAACTTTTGCTAGTCCTCCCATATTTGGGATTGAGAGGGTTTTGGTTCTTTCGTAAAAAGTTCCAGTAATAAAAAACATTGCTGCAGCAATTAATCCATGACTAATCATTTGGAGCATTGCACCACTTATGCCTAGGGCATCTACTGCGCCAATTCCTAGAAGAACAAAACCCATATGACTAACAGAACTACAAGCTATTCTTCTTTTTACATTATCTTGTGCAAAAGCATTCAAGGCCCCATAGACTATGTTTACTATGCCTATGATAATTAGTGCCGGGGCAAGTTGTAAATGTGCTTCTGGTAAGATTTGAACATTGAATCTCAATAATGCATATCCACCCATTTTTAATAAGACACCTGCCAAGAGCATTGATACTGGCGCATTGGCTTCTCCATGGGCGTCGGGGAGCCAAGTATGTAGAGGAAATATAGGTAGCTTTACACCAAAGCCTATTAGAAAACCTAGATAGCAAAGAATACCTAGGCCACCCTGATATGTTTTGTTAGTAAGTTCAGATATATTGAGTGTAAATTCACCGCCAGATAGTGCAAGTGCAAGTCCACTTATAAGAATTAGGAGAGAAGCTAAGGCCGTATAAAGTATGAACTTAGTGGCTGCATATAGCCTTCTTTTCCCTCCCCAGATCGCTATGAGTAGGTATACAGGAACTAATTCTAGTTCCCAAGCGAGGAAGAAGAGAAGAAAATCTTGAGATAAGAAAACTAGTCCTTGTGCAGAGGCTTGAAGTAATAGCAGAGCAAAGTAAAGTCTCGATCTGCTTTTTATTTGCCAACTTGCACAAGCAGAAAGCAGGGTTATTAATCCGCTAAGCAGTACTAGAGGGGCTGATATCCCGTCGACACCTAGAGACCATTCCAGACCTATAAACGGAATCCAATTAATTCTTTCGATTAGTTGTAGCCCGCTTTCACTGTTGTTAAAGAGGCGGCCGAATGCCGCCAACATAAGAGCAAAATCCGCAGCTAAAAATCCAATTGCGATGTTTCGAGGTGCCTTAAATGAGTCATTGGCCTCATCGTTTGGCAAAAGAGGCATTAATAGTGCCCCTCCAATAGGGAGGAGCACTATTAGGGAAAGCCAGGGGAAATTAGGCTGGGACGCGACCGATATCGGCAAATTGGCGTCCATTAAGAGAAAGAGGTTCCTATTGAACTTATCAGCTTCTGGGTGAAAACGTGAGTAAATCTACTCATCTTCTTCGGGATGCCAATTGCTGCCTTCTTTCTGTAGGTTTAGCACTGGCGCTCTACTTGCCACACCAGCAGCTTCCCAAGCTTTAACCATTGCTTGGCTTACTGCCTGTCCTCTGTCTTCAGGGCAAAGAGCAATCAAGCTTGGTCCTGCCCCACTAATTGAACAGCCCCAAGCTCCAGAATCTAGAGCTGCTTTACGGACCTCAATGCCTCCTTTGATCAACCTCCATCGATAGGGCTCATGAAGCCTGTCGTGCATTCCATCTGCTATTAGATCTCCATTGCCTGTACGAAGCCCTTGGAGAAGGAGTGTTAGGGCGCCTAGATTTATTACTGCATCTCCAAGGGGGATGCTTTTGGGCATGGCACGTCTTGCTTCACTAGTGCTTAGACGGATAGAAGGAATTGCTATTACAGCTTTTATAGAATTTAGCCATTCACATCTAACTACTCTCCATCGTTCGGAAGCAGCTTTAGCTGTAATGCATAGTCCCCCAAGTAGTGATGGGACCACATTGTCAGGATGGCCTTCAATATCAATTGCAAGTTCTAGAAGTTTTTCTTTCCTAAGAGGATCACCCATAAGAGCATTGGCTCCAACTAACCCTGCAACAATTGCCGTAGCGCTACTGCCCAAACCCCTAGCAGGTGGAACAGCAAGTGTTACGCGTGCCTCAAGGCCTACAGGCTCAAGACCTGCTGCTTTCCAAACCCTTTGAGCTGCTCGATAAACCAGGTTGTCCGGTCCACCTCGAAGATGGCTCCCTTCCGTTCCTTCAATAATTAGTTCAAACCTTTCTCCATTTCCCTCTATTCGTTGCATAACAAACCGATTATTTAGTTCCAGCGCTGCACCTAGACAGTCAAATCCAGGACCTAAGTTGGCAGTTGTAGACGGAACGTCCACTATTACTTTTTGACCGATTCTTGGCTGCACCATCCAATTTTTCTGCTCAGATCAGTGTGCTTTTTGACTCTGTGAGCATTTTCGCCCTACATGCTGCACTGAATAGACCGGCTTCTGGGTCTATTAAAGCTATTACTGGTAATTCTTCAACAAAAGATTTAAATCTTCCTTTCTCTCGAAGAGCATCAAGGAATGTTGCAGATAGCAGGCCCTTTAGATTCTTCTGGGCTGTACCACCACCTATCCATAGGCCACCAGTACAAAGTTCTTGAAGAGCAAGATCACCTGCAGCGGCCCCATAAGCACTTAGCCAGAATCTAAGGACTTCTTTCATGACAGGGTCTCCCCCCTTGGCTGCAGAACTAACCATTTTGGGCAAGTCGGGACGCTTATTACTATTGCTTTCTTGCAAGCTTTGACCCCATTGCTCGGCATGATTTTTTAATGAGTGAGATGCTACATCGGACTGTTGTAAGCGCCAAAGTGCTATTAGCCCAAGTCCATTTCCACTGACAACTCTTTCTACTGAAAGCCTCCTTAGTCCAAGTTCTTTTTTGATCCAATTCGCTAGAAGCCATTCTTGATCTGTGCGAGGTGCAAATTCTCGATGCCCCCCTTCACTTGCTAAAGAAATGAGGCCATTTTTAGTAGGCAATCCACGAGCGATTCCAAGACCAGTGCCAGCGCCAATAATTGCAACAGGTCCTTTTAGAAGAACATGCTTAGTTGAAGTTTGAATAGATTTTTTTTGGTTACCTTTGAAGAATGGTAAGCCGAAAATTAAAACTTCAAAGTCATTTATCAACTCTAGTCTTTTGAGGTTAAATGTATTGCAGATCTCTTGTGCGTCCAACTGCCAGGACAAGTTAGTTATGTTCGCGTAGCCATTTTTTACCCGTCCTGCTACTGCAATACATCCATAAGTTGGTTTTTCTAGAGAAGATGGAAGATTTTTTAAGAAATCCTCTCCCATTGATTGAAGAGATGGCCATTCAGCAGATAAATATTTCTTGGAGTGAAGTTTGTGTAATTCACCGTTCCATTTATAAACGGCCAGCAGAGTTTTTGTTCCTCCTAAATCTCCTGCAAGAAAGTTAATATTGGCTTTCATAAGATTGTAGAACTATTAGCCTTTTTCTAGGCTGAACAATGAATAGTAGATTTGCAAGCCTTCGCATATTACTTAGCTGTTGAAGAGGTCTAATGGTAGAGGTCCCCAGGTGAAGGTTGGCTCAGTTGGGTCTGTATGGTGACTACTAATTAAAATACCTTCTCCTAATCCTTCTTCATGACGAATGCGAATTTCACCGCTGGATTGATTGGCTTTCAAGAATACTGGACCTTCTTCCTCTGGAGCTTCTACTAATTCCATAGGAGGCCATACAAGGATTCTTTCAATTTGTCTAATGGTCATTAATGACTGATTTGCTGATGGTGCCATAATCCCTAATGTGAACCATTCTGCTTTTGCCATTTCCATTTGAAGCTCTTTTAGTAATTTTTCTTTCTGCTGCTTCTTCAAAACCGGGGCCGTTCTGAGTTCATTTAGATCTCGAAGAGATTGTATATCGTGCTGGCTCATGATACTTTAGAAAAATTTGATGTGAATTCGATAGCTTTATAGCCTTTAATTGACTCCAAAAAGTAAGAAGTTGGCCTAATCTTTTAATAAATATATTCTTTTTAGACTCGAGGAAAGGCTAGTTTTGATTAACCCTACCCAATTTTGATATCTGGTTTTGCAATATTTGTGAAAAAGAGGTTAGTGACATGCTCCCAAGATCCTCTGCTTTAAGAGTTCGCACAGAAACTTCTCCTTTCTCTTGCTCTTTATCTCCAATTATTAGAAGGAAGGGAACCTTCTGAAGTGTATGTTCTCTTATTTTAAAGCCAACTTTTTCATTTCTTAAGTCGAGTTGAACCCTAAAACCACTTTTGGATAAATTGTTGTATGCCTCTTGGCATGCATTGGAGTTTCGGTCTGTTATACCCATAATCACAACTTGAATGGGGGCTAGCCACGCCGGAAAACGACCCGCATAATGTTCAATTAAAATGCCAATGAAACGTTCAAAAGAACCTAATATTGCTCTGTGAAGCATGACTGGTGTTTTTCTCTGACCCTGTTCGTCAATGTAAGATGAACCTAGTCGTTCTGGCATTGAAAAATCAACTTGAATTGTGCCACATTGCCAAACTCTGTTTAAACAGTCCTGTAGGGAGAATTCTATTTTAGGACCATAAAAGGCACCTTCCCCAGGGAGTAAATCCCAGTCTAAATTTTTTGCGTTTAATGCATCACTTAATGCCTTCTCAGATTTGTCCCAAATCAGATCACTGCCTACACGCTTTTCTGGCCTCGTTGATAGTTTGATAATGATTGAGTCAAACCCAAACGAACGATAGACTTCAAATACCAAGTCAATAAAGGTAGAAACTTCACTTTGGATTTGATTTTCTGCACAAAAGATATGTGCATCATCTTGGACAAAATTTCTGACACGCATTAAGCCGTGCAATGAACCTGAAGGCTCATTTCTGTGGCAGGAGCCAAATTCTGCGAGTCTTATAGGAAGTTCTTTATAACTTTTAAGTCCCTGATTGAATACTTGTACATGACATGGACAATTCATTGGTTTAATTGCATATTCTCTATTCTCAGATGTTGTTGTAAACATATCCTCCTTGAATTTCTCCCAGTGACCTGATTTTTCCCAAAGAACTCGGTCAACTGCTTGTGGAGTTTTTATTTCTTGATATCCATTAGAGCGAAGCAAATTTCTAATATATTGTTCTAGAACTTGATAAATTGACCATCCTTTTGGGTGCCAAAATATCATTCCAGGTGACTCCTCTTGAGTATGGAAAAGGCCTAATTGTTTTCCGATCTTTCTATGGTCCCTTCTTTCAGCTTCTTCAATACGGTTGAGATAAGCTTTTAGTTCTTTTTTTGAACCCCATGCCGTGCCATAAATACGTTGCAACATCTCATTTTTAGCGTCACCCCGCCAATACGCCCCAGATACTTTCGTTAGCTTGAACGAACGTAAATGCCTAGTATTTGGGACATGGGGCCCTCGGCACATATCTATATATTCCTGATGTTTATATAGTTTTATTGTTTCATTATTTGGTATTGAATCTACTAATTCTACTTTGTAAATCTCATTGCGCTTTAAGAATGTTTCTCTAGCAGCTTCATGAGAAACAACTTCAACCATTACGTCATAATCCTGTTCGATAAGTTTATTAATTCTAGCTTCTATTTGAACAAGGTCGTCAGGCGTGAAAGGCTCCTTATAAGAGATATCGTAATAAAAGCCATCTTTAATCACAGGCCCTATAGCCATTTTGGCTTCTGGAAAGAGTTGTTTTACTGCGTGTCCGACCATATGCGCGAAAGAATGGCGAACAATATCAATCCCTTCGTCATCCTTAGTGGTAATTATGCTGACATTGGCATCACTATTTATGGGTATGCATGTGTCAAGCAGCTCCCCATTAACCTTGCCAGCAACGGCTGCTTTAGCTAGTCCAGGACCAATACTTTCAGCTATTTCCATTATTGTCACTGATGATCGGAAGTTTTTTTTGCTCCCGTCTGGAAGTGTGATCGCTGGCATGATTAAGTTCCTCTTCGTTTAATTATTGACAGTGAGTTAAGAGATTTTTCTATACATCTCTTTTTGAATGAGCTTGTTTTTCTTGCCAAGCCATTTCTTTGTTTTGTTAGAACTAGCATTCTGTTATCAGGAAGCCCATAGCTTCACGAACACGTTTCAAAGTTGCCTGAGCAACTTCTTCGGCTTTTTCCTTGCCATTATTGAGAATACTCTTTAGCTCTAGAGGGTCTGAGATTAGTTCCGAATAGTTCTTTTGTATGGGGGTTAGAGCTGATATGGCTGCATCTGAAAGTAATGGTTTGAATTTGCCCCATCCCATTTCAGCACATTCTTTTGCTGCTGCTGTTTTATCAACCCCAGATAGGAGTGAGTAAAGGTTAAGAAGATTATTTGCTTCTGGCCTATCTGGATTATCAAATTCTAAACCTATTTCAGAGTCTGTTTTTGCTCTTTTTATTTTCTTAGTAATTACATCTGGCTTATCTAATAGTCCAATTCGACTATTTTCATTTGGATCGCTTTTGCTCATCTTGCGACGACCATCTAACAGGCTCATTACTTTTGCTCCTTGTTCACTAATCAGTCCTTCAGGGACTTTGAGAACAGGGTTTTCTTCGGAACCGAAACGTGCGTTAACTCTTTGTTGGGCTATATCTCTGGCGAGTTCTAAATGTTGTCTTTGATCTTCTCCGACCGGTACCAGATCTGCATCATAAAGAAGGATGTCTGCTGCCATTAGTAATGGGTAATCGAGAAGGCCTACTGAAACATTATCTCCTTGTTTGACAGCCTTCTCTTTGAACTGGATCATTCTTTCCATCCAGTTCAAAGGAGTTAGGCAGTTAAGTAACCAGCAAAGCTCGCTATGAGCCGGGATCTGACTCTGTACAAAAACTGTTGAACGTTGTGGGTCTATTCCACAGGCTAAATAGAGTGCAGCTGTTGAGAGGGTGTCTTTAGCAAGTATTAGAGGATCATGAGGAACAGTTATTGCATGAAGGTCAACTACACAAACAAAGTTCTGATGGCTTTCCTGTAGGTCTACCCAATTGCGTATAGCTCCAAGCCAGTTTCCCAGGTGAAGAACACCTGTTGGTTGCACCCCTGAGAGAACTCGCTTTGGCGACATGTTTTTTAATCCTCTTTTGTTTGACTTGAACTCTGCTCTTCAGTTGGTTTCTCTTGTTGAATTGTGGAATCAGTTGATTGATTTTGGTCATCTAAATTTTTAATTTCGCTTTGGGAATCGTCTATTTCATTGGTTTCTGCTTTTGGTTCGGTTGGTTGGGGTTTAGCAGGTCTTGCGAAAGGGTTTGGTTTAGGTCCTTTGTTAATGCTTTGCCTATCAGAATCAAAACGGTTTCTTCTAGCTCCTTGTGGGCCATCTTCCCTTCGATTAGGACCTCTTGATCCTTGTGAACGATGCTGAGAAACTAGCTCATTTAGTTTCCCTTCTTCAAGCATCTGCCCAAGTGTACGGAGGGCAAACCCAAGCACAGCAACTGTTGAACGAAGATTAAATGCCTCTTGTAATGCTCTCGCTGAGCGCATTTCATTATCACTTAGGCGAATTCGGAAGCCACCTGGTTCCCTATTCCCCGGTCCCCTACCCCCTCTAGAACCACCTCTAGGCAGCTCTCGTGAGGCCTCTCTCTGATTTCCGTTTTGCTGAGGTTCGCTGAAGGAGTCACCCATGGCCGGCTACCTATTGTCAGGGGCAAGTGTGACGCATCATTGGTGCTCTGGCGATGCATTTGTGGCGCTGCTTCAGCAGATACACATCTTGAGTTTCTTTTTTTAGCCCCAAAATGCCTTCTAGATTCATTTGGATTTCTTTAAAGAATGGGGCTTTTACAAGTTCTTTTATAAAAATTCAGCCATTTGAAATTTGCTTGGGGCTTGAACTGAGCTAATACATCTAAAGACGCAGCGGCTCTGTGACAAAAATCTCGTTGCCTCAAAATCTTATAACCAGCTTTTCGGTCCAAGTCAGGCGGATGAGTTTTTGGGTAGTACTTGTTTTTCTTGGTCAATGGGTTATTGGTGATTGGTTACATCTCCCTGGAGGTGGCTTAGGAATTCTTATTGGAGGTATTGGCATTTGGTGGTTATTTAAACCTGATGGGCCAACCTTTGAGTCCCCTGATTCTTTTCAAGGATGGTTAAAACGATGTAAGGAGGTCCTTTCACAATTTGATGATCTTGAGGAGCAGCCTCTTTTGGGACAAAAAAGATCACGGGAGGTTGCTTTAGAGAAGATTATTAATAGATCAGGACCTCAGTCTATTGGTTTAGTGGGTTCAATAGGCTCTGAATTTCCGGAAAAACATGATGTTGAGAATGCTATTTCTGGCCCTCATCCACTAGAACTTGATTGGGCATGTCCTTTGCCATTGGAAGACAACTCTTGGTCTTTGCCAGAATCACTTTCTGACAAAGACCTGTTGTTATATGCCTTGCCATTGCCGTTAAGAGCAGTTGATTTGCTTTGGTTGGAGAAAGTTCCTCCTGAGCAGCATTCCTGGGTTTTGGTTCATTGGGATGATTCTGAAACTTGGACTGATCAGTTAAAAGGTCTTCATGCTCAATTGCCTTCACGGTGGGCAAAGAGGGTTATTCATTGGCAGAAGTCCCAACCAGAAAACTTGAGAGAAGTACTTAGCCCTTTGAGACGTGTCCTTGATTCCCCTAAGAGGAATATTGATCTAACTCGTCAAAGATTGCTCTCCAAACTTCATAGCTCTTGGCAACAAGAGTTGGAGCTTTTAAGAAGAAACAAGTTAAGGGCAATTCAACAAAGGACTCAGTGGCTTGTTGCTGGAGCGGTTTTTGCTTCTCCAGTTCCATCCACTGATTTGTTGGCTGTAGCAGTAGTCAATGGTTTGATGCTTCAAGAAATGGCAAAAATATGGTCTTGCCCATGGAAGCCAGAGGTATTGGAAGTAGTAGCAAAACAACTTGCTACTGCAGCTGTTGCTCAAGGTGTTGTTGAGTGGAGTGGCCAGGCTTTGCTTGGTTTTGCAAAGCTGCATGGGGGCTCATGGCTTGCTGCAGGAACTCTTCAGGCTCTTAGTGCTGCATACCTCACTCGAGTGGTAGGACGATCAATGGCTGATTGGATGGCATTAAATAATGGAATTAGTGAGCCGGATTTGGAGGCATTGAAATCACAGGCATCAAAACTTGTTGAGAAGGCTGCTGAAGATGAGCGTGTTGATTGGACTGCATTTCTAAAACAGGCAGCAAGTTGGCTTATTGACCAAGAAAAAGGTTTTGCAGCTTCTCAGCCTGGAGCGGTTGGCAGTTAAGCACTATGATCCACCAGGAAATTAAAATTAAGGTAAACAGTCTCTTGACTGACTTGACTAAAAGACTTTCCAAATAATAGGTTTATTAGTACTAATTCATGGAAACTTTAATTGAATTAATTTAAATCTTCCTAAGTTTTCCTTTATTCATTCATTTTATCTTTGGAGTAATTAAACAATAATGACTTCTTCTCTAAAGTGTATTCATAAGACTCTGATAGGGTTTGTTTGTAGTGTTATGCCTTTAATGGTGTCATGTTCTTCGATAAAGAATGAGTCTAATATCTCGGGGAAACCTCTTGTTCTGACAACATTTACAGTGTTGGCAGATATGGCTAGGAATGTAGCTGGTAATCGACTTTCTGTTAAGTCAATTACTAAGCAAGGTGCTGAGATACATGGCTATAAACCAACCCCAAGCGATTTAGTTCAGGCTTCGTCTGCTAGCTTAATTGTGGAGAACGGATTTGGCCTAGAGCTTTGGGCTGAAAAATTTATATCATCTGCTGGTGATATACCAACAGTGGTCCTTAGTGAAGGAATGAAGCCGTTATTAATAGAGGGTGATGTATATTCTGGAAAGCCTAATCCCCATGTTTGGATGTCGCCTAAGAGGGCTATCTATTATGTTGACAAATTAGTTTTAGCTTTCAGCAAGTTGGACCCTTCTGGTTCGGATATTTATATACGAAATGGTAATGCTTACAAAGCTAAACTTCAAAAGCTTGATGATCAACTTCGTAAGTCTCTTGCAAGTATAAAACCCTCTAAACGTGTATTGGTAACTTGCGAAGGTGCGTTTAGCTACTTGGCGAAGGATTATGGTATGAAAGAAGCATATTTGTGGCCTGTTAATGCAGAGAGTCAGGTTACCCCTAAAAGAATGAGTCGCTTAATTGCCAAAATTAAAGAGAAAAATATTCCTTCTGTTTTTTGCGAAAGTACAGTCAGTTCAAAGGCCCAACGCGAAGTTGCAAGGTCGAGTGGGGCAAGGTTTGTAGGTACTTTTTATGTGGACTCTTTGTCAAAGGAAGATGGCCCTGCCCCTACTTTGCTAGAACTTCACCGGCACAATTTACGATTGATTCGTGAAGGCTTGGCTCAAGAGAATTAACAATGATGAATACTTCTTCTAAAAGTAACAGCAGCAATGACTTTTTCCGCATAGAAGCTGATCAGATATGTGTGGATTACAACGGCACGGTGGCTCTCTATGACGCGAGCCTGAAGTTAAAGGGAGGTTCGATATGTGGGCTTGTAGGGATGAATGGTGCGGGAAAGTCGACTTTCTTTAAAGCCTTAATGGGCTTTGTTCGTCCATCAAGAGGGAAGATTTTGATCAATGGAATGGGGGTTCGGAATGCACAGAGAGATCAAGCCGTAGCTTATGTGCCTCAGAGTGAAGGTATTGATTGCTCTTTCCCTGTAAGTGTTTGGGATGTAGTGATGATGGGACGTTATGGCGCAATGAATTGTTTAAGAATTCCTAGGCCATCTGACAGGAAAGCTGTTCTGCATGCTCTTGAAAGAGTGGAACTTTTAGATTTAGCTGATAAACCAATAGGCTCACTTTCTGGAGGGCAACGCAAGCGAACTTTCCTTGCAAGAGCTATAGCTCAAAGGGCATCAGTTTTGCTTTTAGATGAGCCTTTTAGTGGTGTGGATATTCGCACTGAAAAACTTATGGCTGAACTTTTTCTGCAGTTTCGAAAAGAAGCTAGAACAATCTTGATTTCTACACATGATTTAAGTCATGTAAGAGATTTTTGTGATCTGGTTGTCTTAATCAATAAGACTGTTTTGGCTTATGGAGAGACTTCTGAAATATTCACTTCGGAAAACCTAACCATGACTTTTGGAGGTATGCCCCCGGAGTTGTTGTCAGGAACTACAAGCCTTGAGGGTTTTGAGAGATGAACGAAATTATTCTTTCTTCAATTTCATACTCATGGCTTACTGAACCTTTATCCCATGACTTTATGCGAAGAGCATTAATGGTTAGTGCAATCGTTGGGGGAGTCTGTGGATTGCTTTCTTGTTATATGACTTTAAAGGGGTGGGCTCTTATGGGTGATGCTGTCTCTCATGCAGTAATGCCTGGTGTAGTTGTAGCGTATGCGTTGGGGTTACCATTTTCTATAGGCGCGTTTGTTTTTGGGGTTGGATCGGTAGCCTTAATAGGCTTTATTAAGCAGAAGTCAAGAGTTAAAGAAGATACAGTAATTGGCCTTGTATTTACAGGTTTCTTTGCTTTGGGCTTGGTGTTAGTTTCGAAAATAAAAAGCAATATAGATCTGATGCATATTCTTTTTGGGAGCCCCCTTGGTATTTCCAGAAGTGATGTAAACCAGACGGTTATTATCTCGGCAATTGTTATTTCAGTCCTTTTATTATTTAGAAGAGATCTAATGCTGTATTGCTTTGACCCTACTCATGCAAGATCTATTGGAATAAATACAGGACTTTTGCATTATCTTCTTCTTTCTGTGCTTTCATTGGCGGCGGTAGCAGGCCTTCAAACAGTTGGGATAATTCTTGTAGTTGCAATGCTAATT
Source organism: Prochlorococcus sp. MIT 1300 (assembly GCF_034092375.1). NCBI lineage: Bacteria > Bacillati > Cyanobacteriota > Cyanophyceae > Synechococcales > Prochlorococcaceae > Prochlorococcus > Prochlorococcus sp. MIT 1300. Next base: position 46,250 of record NZ_CP139302.1, read on the forward strand.
ACACCAGGGGCAACTGCATATTTGTTGACTGATCGCTTTGACAGAATGACAATAATTGCTATATCTAGCAGTGTTATATCCAGTGTAATAGGTGTATATATTAGTTATTGGTCAGATATAGAGACTGGGGGGTCAATTGTTTTGGTTCAGACTTGTATCTTTTTAATAGCATTTTTGTTCGCCCCTAGATATGGCATTTTTAAATTAAATGATTCTTTCGGTCGATGACCGTGACTAGCCAATTCAGTTCCCCCAAGGAAGGGAATGATTTCCTTAGTCGCCACTGGCCTTGGTGGGGACTTTTGCCTCTTTACCCTTACGGCTATAAAAGAACGGTTTTTAAAGAGCTGGTTCCTGATCAGCTTTGGGGTTTGGAACAACTTCAAGGCCTTTATTACGTGGCTGTTCCTGTTCGACTAATAGTTGCAAAAGTCCCAGGTGGTTTGATGTTGGTTAATCCTCTGCCACCAACTAAGGAGTTGACTGCATTTTTGAGAGAACTCATCGAAAAGCATGGTCCTGTCCTGTCAATTGTTCTCCCAACGGCTTCAGGCCTAGAACACAAAATTTCATTACCTGCATTGGCAAGATTTTTTCCTAAGGCGGAATTATGGATTTGTCCAGGGCAGTGGAGTTTTCCATTTCAGATGCCTTTGGCATGGTTAGGAATACCATCTGCTCGTACAAAAACTTTGTTTGAAGATGGTCTGCCACATGAGGAAACTTGTGAATGGATTCCTTTAGGGCCTTTGGATATTGGTTTAGGAAGGTTTCAAGAGGTTTCTTGTTTCCATAAGGCTTCACGAGCACTTCTTGTGACGGATTCTTTGGTGGGGATTAGTGCCGATCCCCCAGCGCTTTTTAATGAAGATCCAACACCACTGCTTTTTCATGCGCGTGATCGAGGAGATGAACCTTTAAAGGATTCGCCTCATTCAAGGAGAAAAGGCTGGGCAAGATTAGTTTTATTTGCTTCTTTTTTGCGCCCTGCCCAATTAGATATTCCACCTCTTTCGAAAGTTCTTAGATATGCCTTTAGACCTGGAGTTCGATCTCCAAGAGCTCATTTTGGCATCTTTCCATTTGAATGGAAAGATGGGTGGGATACTGCTGCTATGCAATTATTAGGAGAGAAAAAACCACTCCTTCAAATAGCACCTGTTTTGGAACGTTTAGTTTTCCCTAGGGCAAGGGAAAGCTTTTTGGAATGGCTAGATAAATTAAATAGGTTGGAAAAACTAAAATGGCTAGTTTCTGCTCACCACTCTCCTTTAGTGGAATTTAATAATAGACAAGCTAGAGAACTTAAAAGAAAAATTTCTAACAGAGAATGGGCTCCAGATGATGGAGATTGGGGATTCTTAGGAGGATTAGATAAAACTCTTCTTGATAGGGGTGTTGTTCCTAAGAATCCTTTGAAAGCTTTTAAAGATTGAGGTCCTCTTCATTTACTGACATTGATTCATCTGCAAACATTGTTTCTTCCAATTCTTTGCGTTGTTCCATTTGCCTTAGGAAATACCCTGTCATCATTGCTGATGCAAGCAGACTTGCAAAGTGATCTCTGCTTGAAGTTACCTTTACTTCAAATTGCTCCCCTGGCAGCATTCCAAGTAGGCCTTGGACATTGTGGCGAATAATGTCTTGAATGTCGCTACTTGCTGATTTCGCAACCCTCTGGAGTACATCAGGGGATTGATCCTGTAAATACTGGATCAGCGCGTTGCTTTCATGACTGTCGCTGTTGTCAGTGGTTATGAACTCCGGGTTGAACATCCCAGTGTGCTCTACATCACGATACTGACATTAACGCAGTATCCTCTTGATGTTTGATTTTCGGAGGGGTGGGGAACCGAATTGGGCCGAAATTTTCCAATGGCCAATATCTCCATATTGCTGTACCTATAAGAGATTTTTCGGGTAATGGGCCCCAAAAGTGAGAATCTAAACTGTTGTTTCGGTTGTCACCTAGTACCCAAAGTTCGTTTTCAGGAACCTTAATTGGCGACATTTGGTAATTCATTGGACTATTAAGCCATGGTTCTTGAATTAATTGTTTGTTTCTCCATAGGTGTCCATCACGGATTTCTATTACGTCTCCTGGAAGACCAACTAATCTTTTGATTAAAGCTGAATTTTGCTCATAGCCTTCTGCTAGGAGCCTTTCAGGAGGGTGAAAAACAACAACGCTACCCATCCTGAGATGCTTGTTTTGACTCTTTGCAATTCTTGGGCGTATTTTCTCGACTAGGATTCGATCTTGAATTTGCAATGTTGGCAACATCGATCCTGAGGGGATCCATCTAGGCTCAACAACTTGCCATCTAACTAATAAAGCTATAGCTGCCCATATCAATAGGTTCGCAAAGCTGCCTCTGGTTTTGCTTTTTTCTTTTGGGAGAGGTTGGTTCATTGATTTTGGTTGTTAAGACTTTCCTGAAGAAGCATGTTGTCCGAGGATTGGGTTAGTTAAGGCTGAAACACTGTCAATTGCTCGAACCAACCTTTTTGTTTCGTTAAGGCTATTAGAAGCCTTGCTCCTTAAAGGGATGAATCATGTAGTCCTTTGCCCCGGGAGTCGTTCTACTCCTTTAGCGCTTGCTGTAGGCAGATTGGCTGGTGAAGGCAAGTTGGCGCTTACAACAGCGATTGATGAGCGCTCGGCTGCTTTCCTGGCTCTCGGTATTGCCGCTGGCAGTGGCACCGCTCCTGCCGTAATTACAACTTCAGGTTCTGCAGTGGCTAATTTATTGCCTGCAGTTGTAGAGGCTGATCGGTCTTGCCAACCGTTGTTGTTAATTACTGCCGACAGGCCTGCCCGCCTTAAGAATTGTGGAGCTAACCAAACCGTTAACCAAGAACAATTCCTTCTCCCTGCGACGAGACTCTTCAGGCAAGGACCATCTGCTGGAATTCATCTTTTTACAGATGATTTACTAGCTTTTTTTGTTGAAGAAGCTTGGGCTGGATGTCATGACTTTTCTGGGCCAGTTCATTTAAATCTACCTATTGAGGAACCTTTGAATGTTTCTGCCAATGAGCAAACCCAAGTGTTAAATGGTTGGGTTCCAGAGAATTATCGATCTAATGCAAAACCGCAAAGTGTTTTAAAGGGAAAGCAAGGAGGTATATCTAATGATTTCCCTGTTTTAGATCCTTCACGCTCTGGATTTATTGTGGTTGGTCCTTGGAGAGGAAAGAGAAAGGACTTAATTGCTTTTCAGAGGGCTGTTCATGATTGGCAGAAAATAAGTGGTTGGCCTGTATTAGCAGATCCGCTCTCAGGCATTTCCTCTAATCAAAAGGGACTTATTAATAACTGGGAATTGCTTTTGCCAAATTCTCTCCCTATGCCACAAGAAGAGATACAAGTTCTACGCTTGGGACCTCTTTCAGCTAGTCGGAACCTAGAACTTTTGTTGAATAGAGCAAGAGGGGGCCAAGTCTTAATTAGTGAAGGCGATGCTAGAAATTTGGATCCACTTAACTTGGCTATTCAGTGGAGCCAAGGCTTCACATCCTGGTTAGAATGCTTTAAGAAAAAACAGAATTTTCAAGGAAACAATGCAGTCAATTCGGAAACTGAGCTATGCAAACAATGGCTTAAAATAACTAAGACAACTCAAGATTGGTTAGATAAACATCTACCTTTAGAGGGAATGATTACTGAGCCTTCTTTGGCTAGATGGATTCCTCGCATTTTGCCTATAGATATTCCAATAATGCTTGCCGCTAGTAGTCCAGTAAGAGACTGGCTTTCTTTCTCGGGTGTAAGTTGTTTGTCTAGAAGATGCTTTGGTTTTCGTGGTGCATCAGGTATAGATGGGACTTTGTCTCTTGCAATGGGATTGGCTAAGGTTCTAGGCCGTAACTTCTTAGTTACTGGTGACATTGCTCTACTTCATGATAGTAATGGATGGTTATTTTCCAGTCAGAATTTGATTCCATTAACAGTGCTTTTAATTGACAATGGTGGTGGTGGTATTTTTCATCAGCTTCCTTTGCAGGTAGAGCCAAAGGAATCTTTCGATCGTCTTTTTGCAATGCCTCAGAATGTTGACCCTTTAGCATTGGCAGAGGCTCATGGTGTTCCATATCGCCAGATTTCATGTTTGGATGATTTGGCTCCATCTATTGAGTGGAGCCTCAGTCAATCAGGACCTGTTTTATTGAGAGTTTGTACAAGCCCTAGTAATGATGCTTTCTTAAGGCAAGAGTTACGAAGTGGCTTGGAAACTTGTTTGAAAGAGTTTTCCAAAAACAATTCAGTCGACATTTGATGTAAATGCCTAAAGACTTTGCTCCTAATGAATCATCCCCAAGGCAAGTTTTACCAGGGGAATTAACAGTCCCTTGGGAATCTTGGGGGACCTACCATGATGTTTTATTAGATAAATCAGCTGATGGTATAGCAAGGGTTGCAATTAATCGTCCTGAGAAACGCAATGCTTTTAGACCTCGCACAGTAATGGAGCTTTGTGATGCTTTTACTAGGATTAGAGATGATAAGGATATAGGTGTTGTTCTATTTACTGGTGTAGGGCCTTCAAAGGATGGTGGCTATGCCTTTTGTTCAGGAGGCGATCAAAGTGTTAGAGGTGATGGTGGTTACCTTGATGAGGACGGGTTGCCAAGGCTAAATGTCCTTGATTTGCAGAGAATTATTCGTAGCCTCCCTAAGGTTGTTATTGCACTTGTCGCTGGTTATGCAATTGGAGGTGGGCAAGTTTTACATTTACTTTGTGACCTAAGTCTCGCGGCGGAAAATGCCGTTTTTGGTCAAACAGGTCCAAAAGTTGGAAGCTTTGATGGAGGTTTTGGGTCTGGTTATTTGGCAAGGGTGGTTGGCCAACGAAAAGCCCGTGAAATATGGTTTCTATGCCGAAGATATGGTGCTCATGACGCATTGAGAATGGGATTGGTTAATGCGGTATTCCCAATAGATCGTCTTGAGAATGAGGGGGTTTTGTGGGCACGTGAGATTTTGCAGCACAGTCCAACTGCCATAAGGTGTTTAAAAGCTGCTTTTAATGCTGAAACTGATGGACTTGCAGGGATTCAAGAACTTGCAGGTCAAGCAACCCATCTTTTTTATAGAACTGATGAAGCAAAAGAAGGAAAAATTGCATTCTTAGAAAAAAGAATGCCTGATTTTTCCGATTCAGGTTGGCTCCCCTAATCAAAATGACGGCTTCCAATTAGAGTCGCGCGGCAGAGGTGTTTTTTTCAATGCGGGTGTTGTTTGCGGCTGCGGAATGCTCGCCGATGGTGAAAGTCGGAGGAATGGGTGATGTTGTTGGCTCATTGCCACCGGCTTTAGCAAGGTTGGGCCATGACGTTCGATTGATTATTCCTGGGTATGGGAAGCTTTGGAGTTCATTAGATATTCCAGATGAACCAATATTTCGTGCACAAACAATGGGGGCTGATTTTGCTGTTTATGAGACCAAGCACCCTTTGAATGGTCTACCACTGTATTTGGTGGGCCATCCGGCTTTCGATCCTGAAAGAATTTATGGCGGTGATGATGAAGACTGGAGGTTTACATTCTTTGCAAGTGCTACTGCAGAATTTGCTTGGAACTCCTGGAAACCACAGGTTCTTCATTGTCATGATTGGCATACAGGAATGATTCCTGTTTGGATGCATCAAGACCCTGAAATTAGTACTGTATTTACTATTCATAACTTGAAATATCAAGGGCCTTGGCGTTGGAAGCTTGATCGAATGACTTGGTGCCCTTGGTATATGCACGGTGACCACACAATGGCTGCAGCATTGTTATATGCTGACAGTGTTAATGCAGTTTCACCTACATACGCGAGAGAAATTAGGACATCTGAATATGGTGAAAAATTAGAGGGATTACTTAATTACATTTCTGGGAAACTAAGAGGAATCCTTAATGGTATAGACCTTCAGGAATGGGATCCTGAGACAGATAAGTCTTTGGTCGCAAATTTTAGTGCTGATGATTTATCTGGCCGTAAAGAAAATAAAAAGGCTCTTCAAGAGAGAATGGGTTTAGAAGTTAATAAGGACAAATATCTATTAGGAATGGTTAGCCGTTTAGTAGATCAAAAAGGTGTTGATCTTTTACTTCAAGTAGCTAAACGCTTACTTGCCTATACTGATTCTCAGATTGTAGTTTTAGGAAGTGGAGAGAGGGGCCTAGAATCAGGGTTATGGCAACTGGCAACCGAAAATCCAGGACGAATGGGAGTATTTTTGACTTATGATGATAGCCTCTCTCGCCTTATTTATGCTGGCAGTGATGCATTCCTAATGCCAAGTCGTTTTGAACCTTGCGGGATTAGCCAATTGTTAGCAATGCGCTATGGCTCTATTCCAATAGTTAGAAATGTAGGAGGTCTTGTTGATACTGTAAAACCACATGATCCTACTGCTAACAGTGGCACAGGCTTTTGTTTTGATAGATTTGAACCAATAGATTTTTATACTGCTTTAGTTAGGTCTTGGGAAGCATTTAGGCATCAAGATAGTTGGAGAGAACTTCAGATACGTGGAATGAAAAAGACGTATGGCTGGGATCAATCGGCCAGAGATTATGAGGCAATGTATCAAGATGTCTGTGGTAATAAAGAGCCTACTCCTGACGCTGCTGAGGTGGAGCTCTTTTCAGTTGGGCAAGAGGCAGATCCTTCCTTGCAGATAAATCAAGGGGCTTTTAGAAAGGCTTGATTGACAATGTCGATCAATTACCTTCATTTAGGACCATTTGTTAACTAGTGGTCGAACTGTTTTAACTTAGGTTCAATGAAAGATCTTTTGCCTATACCTTATAAGAATCCTTGGTCCTCACTTAGGAAGAATATATTTGCTGTTTTGGCCGATTTGCGCTTGAGAGTGCTTGAAGTCTGGCGCTTAAATTGGCAAGGGGATTTGCCTGCACCAAGCTTTGTTCCGGTTAGTCTTTTAAGATTTTATTGGCCTATAATTTTCCTAAGTTTTTTAGCATTACTTTTATATTTGGGTAATATTATTCCATCATTTTCTTCTTTAGAAGATTTGGATGATGCTTCAAATATTGTTGTGGAGGAGAAGCCTTTCTCGGACCCTGCTGCATTACTTTTGCAAGAGCCACCGAACAATAGTGACTCATTAACTAGTACAGATGATGATTTGATTAATCAGTTGATTAGCGATGAACAGTATGCCAAGAATGACAAATATATGAAGGTTCTATCGGTGGACAAGGACCCTATAGGAATTCTCAAGACAGTTGAAATGATGTCTAGAAGAAATGGCTTAGTCCTTGTTGTTTCATCTCTATGGTCAGGACTGACTCCCGAAGGCAAGGTTCAATTGGCGAACCGTTTTCAATTTGATGTTGAAAGCCTAGGGTTTGAAGAGGCTGAGTTACATGATGAGGTTGGTCATTTACTTGCTAGAACTTCAAGAGTAGGAGTAGGAATGATCATTTTTAATTTAGGTGGCGAATAATGGCTATATCTTTTAGGCAACTTAACGAGTTATGGGGCCTTCCATCAAACGATTCTTCTCTTTTGCTTGATCAGGCATTAGGGCCTATTTCTATTGATAGTAGGAACTTTGATAGTGGAAGTTTTTTTGTGCCGCTGAAGGGTGAACATTTTGATGGTCATGATTTTCTGCTTGAAGTCTTCGAGAGAGGCGCGCAGGGAGCTGTTGTTTCATGTTACACAGAAAATATTCCTGATGGACTGCTCCACTGGGTAGTTGAGGACACTTTGTATGCCTACCAGCAACTAGCAAACTTACACCGCTTGGATGTAGGTACACCTGTTGTTGCGATAACTGGCTCGACAGGAAAGACAACTACAAGGGAGTTGATTAGAGCAGCTCTTTCTACTACTGGTGAGGTATTAGCGAGCGAAGGGAATAATAATAATGATATTGGAGTACCACTTACTTTGCTGCAGAGTTCCCCTTGTCATTTTGCAGCAGTGATTGAAATGGGTATGCGAGCTCGTGGAGAGATTGAACGTCTTTCATATTGCACACAGCCAGATATAGCTGTCATTACAAATATAGGAAGTGCACACCTTGGGCTATTAGGAAGTCGACAAGCCATAGCAGCTGCAAAATGTGAAATAACTTCTTTTCTAAGACCAGATGGTTTGCTATTAATACCAGCGGGCAATGATTTGCTTGAGCAAGAACTTTCGAAATCTTGGACTGGAAGAGTCAAACGTGTGTCTCTTGAGTTAGAACAGTCTCCGGATGATATTTATGATAAAGATCTTTGTTCCGAGACTTGTCCATTGCCTGATTTGATTGGTCAAGTCGATTCAGGTTCTAGGACTCTTAAATTAAATGGGTTGCAATATAAGTTGCCTTTAGAAGGAAGACATAATGCTTTGAATTTTATGTTTGCTATTGCTGTAGCAATGGAATTTGGTATAAATCAATCCCTGCTTAAGAATCTAGAGGTGATTGTCCCCGGTGGTCGAAGTCGAAAGGTGAATATTGGTGGGTTGACTGTCTTAGACGAGACATACAATGCCTCTCCTGAGGCAATGTATGCATCCTTGACTCTTTTGATGAGTCAACCAGGAAGGCATTTTGCCGTCTTAGGAACAATGTATGAGCTTGGAAGATATAGTGCATCTCTTCATCAATCTGTTGCACAGTTTGCAGTTGATTTGGGCTTGGATGGACTTGTAGTCTTGGCTACTGGCATCGAGGCAGATGTTATGGAATCGGTTGCATCTTCTTTGAGATACTTTGCAGTTGTACCTAGCCCTGAAAAAGCTATAGATGTATTAGAAGATTGGCTAAAACCGGGAGATGTTATTTTGTTAAAAGCGAGTCGAAATGTTGGAATGGAAAGCCTCCTTCCCTTAATCAAAGAGCTCTTTGGTTAAGGGAAGGAGGCCGTTTTTGATGACCACCCTTCTTTAATTAGTTGCTTGCTTCTGCCTATCGCTAAGGAACCATTAGGAACATTTTTAGTTAGTGTTGAACCTGCTCCAACTGTTACGTCTTTACCAAGTACTATTGGTGCTACTAAAACTGAATTTGCCCCAGTCTTAGTATTATCCCCAATTCGAGTTTGGTGTTTATTTCTACCGTCATAATTAGCTGTAATTGTCCCTGCGCCAATATTTACCTTGCTTCCGAGTTGTGAATCACCTATATAGCTAAGGTGATTTACTTTTGTCCTTTCTCCAATATGACTCTTCTTTATTTCAACGAAGTTACCAATGCGACAGTGACTTGAAATTGTTGATTGAGGACGCAAGTGAGTGAAGGGACCTATAAAAACATCGTGGTCAACTTTTGAGTTGTCAATTACTGAATTAAGGACCTTGACTCTGTCTCCTAATTCAACATCCTTCAATAGGGTCCCTGGCCCTAACAAGCAACTATTTCCCACCTTGCATTTCCCTCTGAGATGGGTCTGTGGTTCGATTAAAACATCTTTACCAAAAGTACATGACTCACTAATTGTGCAACTAGATGGGTCGGTAAAAGTTACACCTTCATTCATCCAATAATTTCGTAGGCGTTCTTGGAGTAATGCCTCACAAATAGAAAGTTGCTTACGATTATTTATTCCCAACACCTCATTGACATCTTCCACTTCTGTATGTACCGCTAGAGACATCATTTTTATTGTGTCTGTAAGGTATAGTTCTCCTTGATTATTCTTGTTAGATAAGTTTGGTAGGATTTCCTTAAGTTTGCTCCATTCAAAACAATAAATACCTGCATTGGTTAGATGATTATCTAGTTGTTCTTTTGTGCAATCTCGATCTTCTATGATTGAACGTACTTGGTTTTCTTTAGTTGTAAAAACTCGTCCATAACCTTTTGGATTCTTTTGAGTGGCTGTAAGTAACGTCACGTCTGCGGATTTTTTGGTATGAGTATTTACTAGTTTTTTAATAGTATCAACTTTGAGTAATGGGACATCACCACTTAAGACTAATAATTGGCCATCAAAATCCTTTAAAACAGGCAGTAATTTTTGTAGGGCATGCCCAGTACCATTTTGTGGACTCTGTTGTATAAATTCTAGTCCCTCGATATGATTTAGGCTTTCTCTGATTTTATCTTCTTGGTGACCAACTATTACTATACGTCTATTTACATTTAAGCCATTACAAACAGCTAGAACTCTTTCTATCAATGTCCTACCTGCAAGCTGTTGTAGTACTTTTGGTAGAGAGCTTTTCATACGTGTTCCTTTTCCGGCTGCCAATATTGCGACTACAAGCATGATTGTTTAGGTAGATGAGTGAAATCTAACCTTCCAAGGCTTCCTAACCAGAAAACCAGCGTTTTCTCCAGGAGGTTGTGCTTTCAAGGGAGCAATCTAATTGCTCTTGTTTTCGCCTAGCGAGAATTTCTTGACAACTATCTTTGCCGGTCAAATCACGATATGGAATGGCAGCTCGCGTAAGGAGATGCTCTTCTTCCATCAGGTTAAGGTTTTTTGGTGAGCCTTCCAAAGCCTTGCTATTGCTTTCTGTTGTCACTGGGAGTATTCCAATAGTGCCTTCACTCCAAGAATTGCTTTTTGGGCAGGTATTTCGTAAAGATCTCAAGCTAAGCCCCGCTCTTCTAAGGCTCGCCCTAACAGCTGCTGCTCTGCAGTAAGTGATTAGTTGGCCCCCAGGCGCTAGCCTTTTGACAAGATTACTTAGGAATTCTTCACTCCACAGCTCGGGACATTTCCTGGGTGAGAAGGCGTCATGCAGTATTAGTTGCGCTTGGAAATCTTTTGGAAGAAGATTAATTTGTTCACGTGCATCTCCCCAAAGGAGACTTCCATGACTGTTTTCAAAAGACCAGTGGCTTGTATCCCTTATTGATTTTAATATCTTTAATACATCAGATGACCATTGATTGAGAAATACAGGCTCTTGTAATGCTATTTGAATGGGGCGATGGTCTATTTCGAGTCCCCACCAACTTACTGTTGTCTTTTTTATATTAAGACTCTCTAATAGAACTCCTGTGTTATATCCAAGTCCAAAACAAACATCAAGAATATAAATAGGAGAATGACTCTTAAGCTTCTCTATGGATGAAGGAATAATGAATTTTTCTTTAGCCTCTTTCAAGGCTCCCTTTGAGGAATGAAAACCTTCCTTAAAGAAATGACTATGTAAGCTGATGCTCCCATCATTAGTTTGAATGAGGGAGATATCTTCAAGAGAATTATTCTTATAAGTAGATTTAAGTTTGAAGGCTTTCAAGGTGCTCCCAAAAGTTGGGATAAGAGACAGCTGCGGAATCACCTCGCAGCAGGGTCGATTTCCCTTTAGCCATTAATGCTGCTATTGCAAGGCTCATTGCCACGCGATGATCTGTTTCACTGTCAAGAATATTGCCATGCAAAGTGCTGCCTCCCTGAATAACTAAACCGTCTTGTTGTTCTTCTATGTTGGCTCCCATTGCTTTGAGTTGTCTCGCCATAACTGCAAGTCGATCTGTTTCCTTTACTCTTAGCTCATTTGCTCCAGTGATTCTGCTTTCACCTTCGCAGAAGCAGGCCGCTACTGAAAGAATTGGGATTTCATCTATTAAACGAGGCATCATCTCTTTGGATATGTTAAAGGCCTTAAGAGGGCCATGCTTAATCCGCAGGTCACCTACTGGTTCTCCTGTGACATCGATTGTGTTGATACATTCGACGTTTGCTCCCATGGACTGGAGTACTTCTAACACCCCTGTTCTTGTTGGATTAATACCTACATTTTCAATTGTTATGTCTGAACCCGGTATAACTGCCCCTGCAACTAACCAGAAGGCTGCAGAACTTATGTCTCCAGGTACAACAAGATGTTGGCCTATTAGTTTTGGTCCTGGTTTAACCGTGATATGACGGCCCATTTCTCCACCTATCTCTACATCTGCTCCAAAAGCGCGAAGCATCCGTTCACTATGGTCACGTGAACGGGCTGGTTCAATAACTGTTGTAGGGCCATCAGCTGTTAATGCCGCTAGTAATAAAGCGGATTTAATTTGTGCACTTGCTACTGGTGTTCCAATAATTGCACCATGCAGTTTTTTCCCTTGTATCGAAAGTGGGGCTAGGTCTCCATTTGAACGTCCTTGGATATCGGCACCCATTACTTTTAATGGCTTTCCTACTCTTTGCATTGGACGTTTACGCAGCGAGCTATCACCTGTAAGGACAAAATGTCTTCTTTCTCTTCCTGCAAGAAGGCCAAGCAATAGTCGCATTGTCGTGCCAGAGTTGCCACAATCGAGAATTTCTTCAGGCTCTTTGAGCCCATCTAGTCCAACACCTTGTATTTCAACTGCTTCCCCTTGTTGAATCGGACTTATAGACACTCCCATAGATCTAAGACAAGCCGCTGTACTTAGAGGATCTTCTGAAGGGAGTAATCCCTTGATAGTGGTTAAACCTTCTGCAATGGAACCAAACAAAAGGGCTCTATGGGAGATGGATTTGTCGCCGGGGACTCGAACTTTTCCCCGTAGTTCCCCACCTTTCTTAAGAGTTCTAGAGGATGGGTTGTCGCTAACAGTGGCCAATTACTTTGAGTCATAAACCAATATCTTTATTCTGCACGCTGCAGCCGTCCGCAATTGATTACTTCTTTTTAAATTTGCTTTTTTCTTATCAACTTATCTAGGACATATCCGAAAAGAGAGGGGTCTGGTGACTCTAGATTTAGATCAGATAAACCGAGTTCTTTCCATCTTGCATCAACTCTTTCTTCAAGGTCCCTAGGGCGAACAAGAGGCTTGCTCCACTTATGTCTTGTTTCTGGGCCGATTTTAGTGGTGGCATCAATTGCTAATCTCCCACCTAAGCCAATTTGATCGCTAGCGAAATCAAGACTGTCAAAAGGGGTGTTTTCCAAGACGAAGAGATCTCTTTGCGGATCAACTTGACTAGCGATAGCCCAAATTACTTGTCTTGGGTCTCTTACTTTGATTGTTGAGTCGACGACTACAACAAATTTTGTGTATGTGAACTGAGGTAGAGCGCTCCAAAAAGCCATCGCAGCTCTTTTGGCCTGCCCTGGATATGCCTTTTCTATAGATATGACTGCTAGCTTGTAACTAAGGGCCTCCATTGGGAGGAAAAAATCAATAATTTCTGGTATTTGTTGTCTAAGAATTGGCGTGTAGATCCTATTTAGTGCAATCGCAAGCATTGCTTCTTCCTTAGGGGGGCGACCACTAAAAGTGGTTAGGAAAATTGGATTGCGACGTTGAGTCATACATTGAAAACGTATTAAGGGAGATTGTTCAACATCCCCGTAAAAACCCATGTGGTCTCCGAAGGGTCCATCTGGTAATTCCTCACCGGGATTGATTGTTCCCTCAAGGACAATTTCACTGTGACTTGGCACATCAATATCGATTGTTTTACAGGGTGTTAGGCGCACTCCTTCTCCCGCATAGAGCCCCGCAAAAAGCCATTCACTTAGTTGTACAGGAATTGGCGTAGCGGCTGCCATAACTAGTAGTGGATGAACTCCAATAGCTACTGCAACTTCTAATTTTTTATTTAAAGCGGCTGCTTTTTGAAGGTGACGTGCTCCTCCCCGCACACTTAACCAATGGACTGTCATTGAGTTATGGGTTTGACGTTGTAATCGATAGACCCCGACATTGGGGACTTTGGTTTCTGGATCCTTAGTAATTACAAGCCCTAATGTGATTACACCTCCCGCGTCTTCAGGCCAGGGTCGCAATAGCGGAATCTTATCGAGATTTACTTCGTTGTTTTTAAATATTTCTTGGTGACATGGTGGAGTGAGGTCTCTATCAGGTCTAGCTTTCAGAAGATCCCAAAGTAGGTTTGCGAATTTACTAGTTTCTTTTAAACCTTTAGGTGGTCTTGGTTGTTGTAGAAGGGCTAATTTTGAACCTAGTTCCTCAAGCTGGCTTGGGTTTTCTAAGCCCATGCTCCAAACAACTCTTTCAAGAGTGCCAAGCAGATTTATAGCTATCGGAATAGAAGATCCATTAACGTTCTCAAATAGCAAGGCAGGGCCGCCCTGAGAAAGGACACGATCACTTATAGCTGCTATTTCTAGATCGGAATCCACTGGAGCTGTGATTCGCTTGAGTTGACCTCTATCTTCTAGAAGAGTTAGAAAATCGCGTAAGTCTCTAGCTGCAAAGCCTTTGTTAAATGGTTTTTGTAATTTGATCACTTTGTTTTTAGGAGAGACATTTTTGACAAATGATTTTTAGAGCATTGCATTGACAAAAATCTTTTGACGAGAGAGTGGTTTTTCTTTTGGCTTTAGTCCATAGGGAACAGCGAGATCTTTTAATGATCTGTCCCTAGGAATTCAGCCCTTCAACCTTTTTAGTGGTCAAGGTCACAATAGATTCTTCAAGATTCAGTTGTATTTGTTCGATGCTCTTAGCCATTGTGCTTCAAAGCTTGCGAATTTTTTAAGAGATCATCCTCTGATACAAAATGGATAACCCCAATGCATCGCCTAAGAGTCCTTTAGAGAGGTCCTCTTTGAGATGATCATCTTAGCCAGCTTCCCTCCACTTAATAACAAGCCTAGTTACTGTTACTGAAGAGTTCAGGTATTAGGTAAATGCAGCTTGCTTATTTTCATGTTGCAGCAGATGCCCCTGAAAAACCCATGCCAGATGCTGCTGTCGTAATAGATGTTTTGAGAGCTACTACCACAATTGCCTGGGCTCTTCATAATGGGGCTGAGGCTGTTCAAACTTTTGCGGATTTAGATGACTTGAGAAGTTCTGCTTCTAAATGGAACCCTAGTAAAAGACTTTTGATTGGAGAAAGGGGTGGCCAAAAGTTAAAGGGCTTTGATTTGGGGAATTCGCCTGTTGCTGTTGTCCCTGAATTAGTTAAAGGCAAAAGGCTTTTTATGAGTACCACTAATGGCACAAAATCTCTTCAAAGAGTACGAGAGGCCCCAATGTTGTTAACACTTTCTTTGCCGAATAGAAGTGCTATCGCAAAGAGGTTGTTGAGAGAGAAGCCAACAAATATATGGATTCTTGGTAGTGGTTGGGAAGGGAGTTATTCCTTGGAAGATTCCCTGGCGGCAGGTGCACTTGCCGCTTTTTTACTAAATGAGGCCAATGGTCTGGTTAGTCTGGTGAACGATGAAATCACAGCAGCTTTTTCTTTATGGAATCAGTGGAAGCATGATCCAGAAGCTTGCCTACGCGAAGCAACCCATGGCAAGAGGCTTGTTGGAATTGGTGATCATGACGCAGATTTCAAGTGCTGTGCAGACCTTGACTCGCTTTCTGTGGTTCCAAGTCAAAAAGAACCAGGAATCTTGGTTCCCAGCTGACTCTTTTGTCGCCCTCTAAAGTTCAAATGACTCTTTCAACCTTGTGACCGATTTCTTGGCTGCCGCTATTCAGCTCACAAGTACCTCAGAACCTGAGGCTAACTTTGCTGTTGCTGAAGAACAAATTGAATTAGCTGTCCGTCGTGGCGCTGAATTGGTAGGGCTTCCTGAAAACTTTGCCTTTATTGGTGATGATCAGAGGCGACTGGAAATTTCTGACAATCTTGCTGAAAAGTGCAACAACTTTCTCGTAACAATGGCTCGGAGATACCAGGTGGTTTTGTTGGGAGGTGGCTTTCCTGTTCCTTTAGGTGATGGTAAAAGGACTCTTAATAGGGCTGAACTAGTTGGGAAGGACGGACAACTCTTAGCTAGATACGACAAAATTCATTTATTTGATGTTGATCTTCCTGATGGAAATACCTATCGAGAATCTGCAACTATTACCCCTGGCAGTCTTTTACCTCCAGTAGTTGATGTGCCTGGTCTCTGTCGTGTTGGCATTTCAATTTGCTATGACGTGAGGTTCCCAGAGCTTTATCGTCATCTTGTCGATGAAGGTGCAGAGTTGTTAATGATTCCTGCCGCTTTTACGGCTTTTACCGGCAAAGACCATTGGCAAGTCTTACTTCAGGCTAGAGCCATAGAAAATACTGCTTATGTTTTAGCCCCAGCACAGACTGGATTGCATTATGGACGTCGCCAAAGTCATGGCCATGCGATGGTGATTGATCCTTGGGGGACTGTTTTGGCTGATGCTGGTGTTCAGCCTGGTGCGGCCATTGCTCCCTTAGACACTTTGCATCTCAAGCATATCCGTGAGCAAATGCCCAGCCTTAAGCACCGGCAGCCAGATCTTTTCTAGTTCAATGTTCAAGGCTTTCCCTAGCCAGAGAGCTTGGTTTTTGAAAGCTTTGCTGGCAGTCTGTTTTTTTGCTTTTGGACTTCCATCAAGATCCGCAAGTGTTTTAGCTGCTTGGGCCTTAAATAAAAATGGTGTCTTGGAATTACGCACTTCACGAGGTGCCAATTTGGAGGCTTTTTATCAAGGGCCAGTTGATGGAAAAGGAGCAAGGGTGTGGATTGATTTCCCTGGAGAACTGATTAGACCAAGAAGTGTTTCTGGTAGTGGCCTTGTGCATCAGATAAGGCTCGGGAAACCAACTTCAGGTAAAACAAGATTAGTTGTTGAGTTTGACCCTGTTGTTGTTTTAGACCCACGAAAGTTAAAGCTTCTAGGAACATCTCCCAATAGGTGGAATCTTGATTTTGTTGGTTTACCGACTAGAGGCCTTCGCTCAATAGGAGAGGGGAGCTTGACTGGAAAAGTTGCGAACCAATATTCATCTTCTAGAACACCTATAAGTGCATCTGGCTTGCCCAATGTTCCAAGAGGTATATATAGGGTTGTAATTGATCCCGGCCATGGTGGACCAGATCCAGGAGCGGTTGGAATAGGGAGTTTGCGTGAAACAGATGTGGTCCTTGACATATCACTTCAGGTTGCAAAACTTTTGAGAGCTAAAGGGGTGATGGTCAATCTCACTCGCTTGAGAGAAGAGGATTTAGACCTTCCTCCGAGAGTCGCTATGGCAAATAGAGTTAATGCAACAGCTTTTGTCAGTATTCATGCAAATGCATCAAGGAGGAAAAGAGGGGACATCAACGGTGTTGAAACTTTCTTTTTTAGTGGTTCTCGTGGAATGAGGCTGGCTACGAAAATTCAGAACCAAGTTCTTAACGTTTCAAAGGGAAGTCCAAACCGCGGGGTTCGTAGAGGACGTTTCTTTGTTATTAGACGAACGAAGATGCCTGCAGTTTTAGTTGAAACAGGTTTTGTGACGGGTAAATTAGATGCTCCGCGTTTAGCTAAAAGTTCTCACCGTAGAAAACTTGCACTCGCAATTGCTACTGGAATCCTCCAATATCTTCAGGAGTTGCGTTGAATCTTTGTTTGGGCCTGTTTGATAGTGGCATCGGTGGATTTACCGTGCTTAGGAAGGTTTTAGATCGTCATTATGGAGCCAATTGTGTGTATTTGGGTGATACGGCAAGAGTCCCTTATGGTGAAAGAGATGTACAGGAGATACGAGAAATAGCAATGGAAGTGGTTAGTTGGTTGGTTCGGCAGAAAGTTTCAGTTATTGCTATGGCATGTAACACAACTAATTCATTGGCCTTTGATGTGGTTAAAGAAACGTCTGGAATACCTGTTGTTGACTTGATTAGTTCAATTTCAGAGACTATTGAAGATAGAAAGATAGGGGTTTTGGCTACACCAGCTACAGCAGCCTCTGGTGTTTATCGCCAACAGATTGAGTATGCATACCCTGGTACTGAGGTTTGGGAGCAATCTTGTCCTTCTCTTGTTCCTTTGATTGAGGCGAAAACTTCTACTGGTGAAGAGCTTCGGGCCGCGGCCCTGGAGTATTTGACCCCACTATTAAATAAAGGTGTCGAAGCGATCATCCTTGGGTGTACCCATTACCCATTATTGGAGTGTTTGTTGAGAGATTTGTTGCCTGAGGACGTTAAGTTGCTTGACCCCGCGATGGCTTTAGCAAGGAAGCTGGATACCTTTTTGGGAACTCCAGAAAGAATCAACAACAGGCAAATAAGCCTTGCAAATACAAGGATTTGTGTGACTTCTGATCCTTCTTTGTTTGCGGACAGAGCGACTGAATTTTTTGGAATGAAGCCAGAAGTTGAGTTGGTTTCTCTTCGTTCTTAGGCCCATTTCTCCTAGGATTGATAAACCGAGGGAAGTTATGACCACTGTTACAGAGCTGCTGCAGCCTGTTGAGCTTGATCTTGAGAACTTGCTCAGTGATTTGCGCAGCTTAATTGGAGCAGGGCATCCAATACTCCAGGCGGCAGCAGAACATCTTTTTAGTGCTGGGGGCAAGAGATTGCGCCCTGGCATTGTCTTGTTGGTCTCTAGAGCACTTTCGGAAAATGGCGCACTTTCTCCTAGGCATAGGCGTCTGGCTGAAATTACTGAGATGATTCATACAGCTTCCTTGGTTCATGACGATGTCGTTGATGAGGCGTCAACCCGCAGAGGTGTTAAGACTGTTCATAGTCGTTTTGATTCTCGGGTTGCGGTGCTCGCCGGAGATTTCTTATTTGCTCAAGCAAGTTGGCATTTGGCAAATTTAGACAATCTTGATGTTGTTAAGCTTCTAAGTCGCGTAATTATGGACTTGGCAGATGGAGAAGTTAAGCAAGGCCTTTTTAAATATGATGCAACACAAACTTTCGAGAACTATCTAGAGAAGAGTTACTGTAAGACAGCTTCTCTAATTGCGAATAGTGCTCAGGCGGCTGGGGTTTTAAGTAATCAAAGTGATGAAAAGCTTCATCACTTATATAATTTTGGTAGACAACTTGGACTTGCTTTTCAAGTCGTAGACGACATACTTGATTTTACTGCTAGTGATAAACAACTTGGAAAACCCGCAGCCTCTGATTTGGCCAGTGGATATTTAACTGCACCTGCTTTATACGCTCTTGAGGAAAATCATAAATTGACTGATCTAATTGATAGAGGTTTTTCTCACCAATCTGACTTAAAAGAAGCTCTTGAGATAGTACGTGGCTCCAATGCAATTCCCCGTTCAAGGAAATTAGCCGAAGATTTTGCAAGGGAGTCTAGAGAGTCTATTGCGTGGATCCCTGATTCCTGTTTTAAAACGGCTTTAATGGAATTGCCTGAATTTGTTTTAAGTAGACTCTACTGATTGCTTGACCAAGCAGCTTTTAGTTGCTCTAGAACTACATTTAAACTAGAGATATAAATTGGATTTGGTATTAGTGTTTCTTCTTTAAAATTATAATTTTCCGTTTTTTCTCCAAGGATCCATACCCGGCACCCTGCAGCGAGAGCAGCCTGCTCTCCAGCTTTTGAGTCTTCTAGTGCCCAGCAATCCTCTGGCTTTATTTGCATTTTATGAGCTGCAAGTTTAAATGGATCTGGAGCAGGCTTTCCCCTCAAAAGATCTTTATCGTCTCCTAATACTTTTGTCTGGATTAGTTTTATCCATGGATGTGGCTTGATTTTAAAGGCGACTGAGTCGGAGGCACTACTGCTGACTAAGGCCATTGGTAAGCCTTTGTTGAAATTCCACTTAATTAGGTCTTCGGCTCCAGGCATTGCTTTTGCTTCTGCTAACAACCGCCTAGATATTGGTTTTTGAATTGATAGTAATTTTTCGGCTGTTAAGTCACTATTAGTCCAATTCAAAATTTGTTCCGCGCAATCAAGTCTTCGTCTTCCTTGAAGTTGATGCAACTGGCTCTGATTGAGGCTTTTGCCAAAAGTAGCTGCAGCTTCAGCCCAAGCCCGGCCATGAAGTGGCTCAGTGTCTAATAAAAGACCATCCAAGTCAAAGAGGCAGGCCTTCGGTAGAAACATGAGGAATTTGCAATTTTTCGTTTAACAAGCGTGTCACCTCAGTTTATAGAGGGCGATTAACTGGCTTGAATGCGAAAGGGAATGTTCTCATTTTTGCCAATGTCCTCAGATAACACCAACACAATTGAGTCGGTTCTGCAAGAAGAGAGGATTTTTCCTCCATCCGTAGATTTAGCTTCTAAGGCCCGGATTAACAGCCTGGATACTTATCAAAGGATGTTTAATGAGGCAAATCGGGACTTAGAGACTTTCTGGGGTGAGGCTGCAAGAAAGGAGTTGCAATGGTTTGAACCTTTCTCAAAAGTTCTGGATTGGACAACTCCTCCTTTTGCACGATGGTTTGAAGGTGGCAAGACAAATATTTCTAGTAACTGTTTGGACCGTCACTTAGATGGACCAAGAGCAGACAAAACAGCTCTCATTTGGGAGGGAGAGCCTGGAGATGTAAGAAGGTTTACCTATAGAGAGCTGCATCAGGAAGTTTGCCGTGCGGCTAATGCATTGAAAGCAATTGGGATAGGTAAAGGAGATTTGGTCGCTCTTTATATGCCCATGGTGCCTGAGGCTGCAATTGCGATGTTGGCATGTGCTCGAATTGGAGCCCCTCATTCAGTTGTTTTTGGTGGCTTTTCAGCTGAAGCATTGCGTGACCGTTTAATTGATGGAGAGGCAAAAGCTGTAATAACAGCGGATGGAGGTTTTCGAAAAGATAAAGCGATTCCTTTGAAGTCTGCGGTTGACCAAGCCTTGGGTGAATCAGCTTGCCCAAGCGTTACGACTGTCTTAGTAGTGAAGAGAACGAATGAGTCGGTTTCTATGGAGGCCGGTAGAGATTACTGGTGGCATGAATTAGTAGCTAATCAGAACACAGATTGTGTTGCAGAGCCGATGGATAGCGAAGATCGTCTTTTTGTTCTCTACACCTCAGGCTCTACTGGTAAACCGAAGGGTGTGGTGCATACAACTGCTGGTTATAACTTATGGACTCATTTGACTTTCCAATGGATTTTCGACATTCGTGAAGATGATGTCTACTGGTGTACAGCTGATGTCGGTTGGATTACTGGACATAGTTACATCGTTTACGGGCCCCTTTCTAATGGTGCAACAACTGTGATGTATGAGGGCGCTCCGCGTCCTTCTAATCCTGGGGCCTTTTGGGAACTAATTCAGAAACATGGAATTACGATTTTTTACACAGCTCCAACTGCCATCAGGGCTTTTATGAAGAGTGGTAGGTCGGTCCCAGACAACTACGACATGACGAGCTTGAGGTTGCTTGGAACTGTTGGAGAACCAATTAACCCTGAGGCTTGGATGTGGTATCGAGAAGTTATTGGTGGTGGACGTTGCCCAATAGTTGATACTTGGTGGCAGACGGAGACAGGTGGAGTGATGATCAGTCCTTTGCCTGGTGCAACCCCAACTAAGCCTGGTTCTGCAACTCTTCCTCTTCCAGGTGTTGATGCAGATGTTGTTGACTCAGAGGGTAACTCGGTTTCTGTTGATGAAGGAGGCTATTTAGTTGTTCGAAAACCTTGGCCAGGCATGATGAGAACCGTGCATGGAAATCCAAAGCGTTTTAGGGAAAGTTATTGGGAGTTTTTGCGTCCTTCTGATGGAAGCTTTATTTACTTTGCTGGAGATGGAGCACGAAAAGATGTTGATGGATATTTTTGGATCATGGGGAGAGTCGATGATGTTATTAACGTCTCTGGCCATCGTCTCGGTACAATGGAAGTTGAATCAGCTTTGGTGAGTCATCCTGCAGTTTCAGAGGCTGCGGTTGTTGGCAGACCAGATGATTTGAAGGGAGAAGCAATTGTGGCTTTCGTCACACTTGAGAACAAAAGAGTAGCCTCTGAATCACTTTTAAAAGACCTGCGTAGTCATGTTGGGCAAGAGATTGGACCTATCGCAAGGCCAGATGAGATCCGATTTAGTGAGGCATTGCCTAAGACTCGTAGTGGAAAGATTATGAGAAGAATTCTTAGAGCTTTAGCTTCTGGTGAAGAAGTTAGTGGTGATACAAGCACCCTTGAGGACCGTTCTGTGCTTGATAGGCTCAGGGCCTAACTATTTGTTAGCCCACTCGTAAATTGTATTGGCGAGCTCTAAGAGATTTCTTGTACGAATTCGATCATCATTCCTCGATCCTATGAAATTTTGCCTAACACCAGCACTTGCAGGTGTTAGGTGATCGCCGTGTAGAAATATTTTCTGGGATTGGTCATTTTTTCGACTTTGGAGACATTCCAAGAGGCTATCGCTTTGGTCCAATTGGTCCTCCCCAAATTGAACTAGAAGATTATTAGGCTGAAGATAGCGCTCATTAACAATCCTCATCGTTTCAATTGGGCTAGGGCTGAACTCACTCCGGAAACCCAACTTGGGCGCAATTTTTCCAAGCATTGGTATTGAACGCGCTGCAGTGAAGTTGTTGAAGCTCAATGCAATTAAAGTTTTGCTGTTCCTTCCTCCATCAGGAGATAGAAGGTGTAATTTGCATCCAAGACTGTGGCCAATCCTTATAGGGGGAGTGGTTTCGCCAATTCTTTCTTCTAGTTGTTTTCTTGTTCGTCGTAGAACCTTCCATGCCTCATTGGCTTGCGCTTGATGGTCTAACCCAGGCAAATAACTCCAGGCATGAATAGCTAGATTTTTTTTTGAAAGTATTTCTAGTAGACGTCTATAACTCAATTGCGGATTGCTAGCTAGATAGCTACCTCCAATCATTTCGATTAGAGCGATTGGTTTAGCAGGCCAAAGGCACCAGACTCCTTCTATTTGTCGCCACCTAGTCATTTTCTTTTACTTGCGTTTTCCAAAAAGCGTAGGGCTTCATTTACATGTGAAGGCCCATCAAGCAGGTTGTTGAAGACATGGCAGATTCTCTGTTGAGGGTCAATTACATAAGTAACTCGTCCTGGAACTAAACCTAAAGTTTTGGGCACTTTGAAGATGCTCCTAAGCATATTATTAGTATCACAAAGTAGAGGAAAAGATAGAGAATATCTTTCTGCAAATAGCTTATGGCTTTCTTCATTGTCTCCACTTACTCCCCATAGTTCAGCTTTATATGGTTTGAATTTGTCAATGTTGTCTCGAAAACTACAAGCTTCTGCTGTACAGCCTGGTGTGTTGTCTTTTGGGTAGAAAAATAATATTAGATATTTACCTTTTGCATCATCAAGTCGACGGAGGACACCATCTTGATCCTTAAGTGCAAAACCGGGCGCCTTGTCTCCAGTGTGTAAGACCATATTCTTGGCAAAAAACAACAGCCAGCTTATACACTCTATGAAAAATCTTGATGCCTACGGGAGAATAAAGAGAACATATCCTGGCAATGACGTGGAGGAGGATCAAAGAAACAGCTCCTCGGGTGAGCAGTTGCATCTTCTTGATGGTTGTGTGCCTGAGTTGAACTCGAGACTTCAACCTTCATATGTGATCGACCAGAAGTCAGCTTCGAATTCTGGCAAGCCTATGGAACAGAATTTCCCTGAGATGCTTTTAATCTTGGACACAGAGACAACAGGGCTGGATCCTTTAAAAGATCAATGCCTTGAGATAGGTGCAATCCTTTTCAGTGTTTCTAGTCGATCAACACTTGCACAACAATCTTTTTTGATACCAGTTGATGAGAATTCGGCAGAGGGAATTAATCAAATTCCTGCCTCTATTACTAATCTTAGGCAACCTTGGAGAAAGGCGCTTTCTTATTTTCAGGATTTAGTTGACACAGCAGATTTGTTGGTGGCTCACAATGTTGACTTTGATCGCAAATGGTTTGGTCGAGAGCCATTGCCAAAGTTGTTTAAACCTTGGCTTTGCACAATGGAGGATATTTGCTGGCCAGCAGACCGTCATCTTCGTCGTAGGCCCTCAGTTCGAGATCTGGCATTGTCATATGGGGTTCCTGTTTGGGCTGCACACAGAGCCTTGACTGATTGTATTTATCTTGCAGAAGTGTTTAAACGTTGTGATGATCTGGAACTTTTAATTGAGCATGGTCTGGAGCCTAAGAAACTTGTCAAGGCTTTGGTCTCTTATGAGGAAAGGCAGTTGGCCAGGACGGCTGGGTTTCGATGGAATGATCCTGTTCAAGGAGCATGGACTCTTAGATTAAGTGCGAGGGAAATTAAAAATTTGGCATTTCCGGTTGCTCCACTTGAGCCTTGGGAAGACTGAGAAGAATAAATTCTTGAAGCAACAATTTCTTTAGCATTCCGAAGGTGGTCTGCTGATTTTTGTTAATAGGCCTTTGTGTCGCCAAGCTAATTAAGTGAGCCCTTTATTTCCTTAAGAATATTTGCAAAAAGATTTGTCGGCTTCTGATTTCGTAGGATTTGATCCCGTGAAAGGTCGCTTGCGAGAATGGCAGTCTGTTCGTTCTTGGGCACGTTTGATTTGTGAGGCGGAATCTCTTTGGCGTGTTGAGTCTAGGGAGGTTAAGCGATTAGGTGCTTTGGAGCTGACCCAACTTTTAGCGGAGGTTCCTTCTTCCCAAAGAGCTAGAGTTAACCGC
The DNA here is from genome assembly GCF_034092375.1 of Prochlorococcus sp. MIT 1300. NCBI lineage: Bacteria > Bacillati > Cyanobacteriota > Cyanophyceae > Synechococcales > Prochlorococcaceae > Prochlorococcus > Prochlorococcus sp. MIT 1300. Next base: position 70,479 of record NZ_CP139302.1, read on the forward strand.
TGGTTGGAAGGATATTCACTATCTCTTCGCCCTTACAAATAGATTCCTTATTTGAACATATTTACCCCTAGAAAATAATGAAAGTAGGTCGATTTATTATTCTATATTTTTTCTGATTTTATTTGCAGCTTATGGGAGTTGAAAGCTTTTTCCTTGGAAAATATTAATTAAGAGTTTGGATGATTTGCGTTCTTGCAAGTTTTATCATAATAGGTTCATTTTTTATTTCTATCTAAAGAGAAATAAAATGGAAGTAGTTTTTCTTGAAAGCTCTTAAAGTCGATCATTTCATCAGTGCTTGGATTAGAAGGCATTTGGTTAGCCCTTTAGCTATTGCAAAAAGAAAATATTTTGCTGCCTAGAAAAGCTGAACATCATTCTGGGCTTTCTAGGTTTTTTCAGCAATTATTTTTGACTTTGGCAGAGGAATGGACAAGGTCTCTGAAGAGCAGAAACTTCACTACTTTTTGATAGGGCTTGAAAATTAAAATCGGAGCGGCGGGATTTGAACCCACGACCCCCACTACCCCAAAGTGGTGCGCTACCAAGCTGCGCTACGCCCCGATAAAAAGAAGCTATCACAGGGCAAAAACCATTTGATGCTTTTAAGGCTTTAAATGCGAGGTTTTCCGACCTAATCGTTTAGCAATTCTTTTGGATAGAGATTTTTTGTTTTCGCTGGAATATCCCAATAACTTGAGCTCTTTCCCAATTTTCCTTAATTCCAGCAATGTCATTGTTGATAGGCTTGGTAAGGAATCTTCTTGGCTTGAGCTGTTTAGGGATAGGGTGAATGTCGCAATTAATTCGGGGATTAATACTGTTAGGACGGCAAGAACTCCATATAGTTGCACCATCCCCTTTGTAAAGACATTTAGCCTTCGAGGAGTACTGGTAAGCCTTCTTTTGGGCAAGATGCGCAGCCTTTGGCTTGATCTCTGAATATCATTTCACCTTTACATGATGATTGGAGGCTTTTGCTTAGATCTGCAAGGCTCTAGAACTTTCTTGGGGCAACTCACGCCACTGTATTGATGGCCCATTAGGTTGGTTTTGAGGCCTCATTGAAAAAACCAGAGAAAATACCAGTAGCAGTGTTGCAACTAAAGCAAGTAATACTGTTCGATCGGGTAAGGGATTGTTATTCATATCTCGATAGGGTTGTTATTGCTTCTTAAGACGCAGTGTTGGATATTCCAATCAAAGTTTGCCCAAATACTTTCAGGAAGTTTGAAGTTTGCATTTTCAAAATCTTCCAAAGGAATTTTAGTGGGCATGGCTGAGCAATATGGTCTACTCCCTGGTTTGGCAAGATATTGTTGGTGGTAGCTTTCGGCGTAAAAAAACTGCTCGTTTGGCTTGATTTCTGTAGTTATGGCAGCTTTCCCTTGTCGGGTAAGTGATGATTGGTAGCTTTGCTTGCTGGCAACAGCCAATTCAATTTGATTTGTTGTTGTTGTGTAAATAGTGGACCTGTACTGGCTACCGCGGTCGTTGCCTTGGCGATTCCCTTGGGTTGGATCATGACATTCCCAGAAGAGTTTGAGTAAGTCGCTGAAGTCAATTATGGAGAAATCCCATACGACTCTTACAACTTCTGCATGCCCTGTTCTGCCCGTACAGACCTGGTTATAACTAGGGTTTTGTATGTGCCCGCCTGCATATCCAACAGCTGTGTTGATTACACCAGGCAGCTTCCAAAATCCTTTTTCAGCACCCCAAAAGCACCCGCAGCCAAAAAATGCTTCCTCTTGTTTGGTTGATACTGGCTTATTTATGGGATGGTTTAGGACAAAATGCTCTAAATTTTTGTTGAGATCTGGAATCCCTTTTGTTGAGCCACTGGTCAACCAAGAAGGCAGCATGTTCTTTAGAGATCTAGATCAAGACTAGTCAGTTTTTCTCGGAGCTAGCTGGATGTGGTTTAGCAAGGTGGTTACAAAGGCAAATAGAAGGAATGGAAGGCTTAACACCAAAATTAATCCAACTCCAACGAGTGCGAACAATGGCTTAGAGGAACCCATTAGACCAAGGCCTGCAGCGAGACTCACAAATATGACGGCCATCCAGGCCAGTACTTGCAAGTAAATGTCGCCGAAAGTTAGGTCACAATGAACGGTATAGGAGGTTTCTTGAGTCATGTCATCTTTTGATTTCAATTGCCTGAGACCTTTCTAAAAGTAATGCTTTTCTTCCTTATTGCTGGAACTTCTTAAGGTCGTTTGTTTTTGTCAATTGTCTGATCAGAGCTTTAATTCACTGACTTAGTTCTTCCACAGCTTGTTCTCTCTCCCACAATCTCTGATATGTCCCATGAGCCTTAAGCAGTTCTAGGTGATTACCTTGCTCCACAATTTTTCCGTTTTCCATTACCAGAATGCGATCACAAGCCGCCGCTGCTGAGAGTTGGTGGCTAATCATGAGAATTGTTCGTTTTTTTTGATTTCTGATCGAGCTAAGTATTGCTGCAGCTGTTCTGTTGTCCACACTCGCAAGAGCATCATCAAGCACTAGTACTGGAGAAGGTACTAACAAAGCTCTTCCTAGAGCAGTGCGCTGTCTTTGCCCGCCACTAAGGGTGATTCCTCTCTCCCCTACAAGTGTTTTGAATCCATCTGGGAAGCCTTTAATGTCATCTGTTAGTCGAGCCTGAGAGGCAGAACTCTGAACTTGCTTCATTGAAGCCTTTGGGTTGCCGTAGCGTATGTTTTCAGCAAGGCTGCTTGTGAATAGATAGCCCTCTTGTGGAACAAGAGCAATATTGCTTCTTAGATCTTCTAGACGTAAGTCTCTTACATCGTGGTCATCAATAAAGAGTTGATTATTGGGTATCTCGATCATTCGACCTAGTGCTCGAGCAAGAGTGGTTTTTCCACATCCGACAGGGCCTACTAGTGCAACTAATTCTCCTGGTTGGATTTCGAAGTTTAATCCTTTTAAAACTTCATTAGATGAATCCTCATAACTGACGGTTAGATTTTTTGCTTGTAGTTTTCCTTTTAAGGCGTGTTTAAGAGTTAGGGCCTTATGATTATTTTTTATTCTTGGTTCCCTTTGTAAAAGATCCTCTACTCGTTCAAGACTGACTTGCCCGACTTGAAATGTATTGAGAGTAAAGCCAAGAAGAGCAGTTGGGAAAACAAGTCTTTCGACGTAAAGGATTAGTGCTACTAACCCCCCAATTGTTAGCGTGCCCGTCTCTAATAACCCACTACCAAGAGCAAGTAACACCAAAAGTGAAATTGAGGAAATCCCCTGTAAAAGTGGAAATAATGTGCTAGCTGTTCTTGCGAGGTTGATTGCAGAGTCTCTATAGGTTTTATTTCGAGAACTAAATGCATCTTTTTCAGCAGGTTCTTGACCGTAGATTTTTATCGCACTTATTCCTGATAAATCTTCTTGAATAAGTTCACTAAGGCTAGATAAAGCTTCCTGTTGCCTCCTTCGTTGTTTAACCATTCTGCCTCCAAAAAGGCCAACAATCCCAAGCATTAGGGGATATAGGGATATAGCAGCCATTGTTAGTTTGGGGCTAATAGCCAGCATCGCTGGCAAAGTAAAGGAATAGGCAAGTGCTGTATTAGTGAGGCTTAAAATTGTGAAACCGAGCAATCTGCGGATATTCTCGACATCGCTAGTAGCGCGACTTATGACTTCACCACTGCCTATTGTTTGAACCCAGTCAGGATCTTGACTGAGCATGTGGTCAAATAAACGTTGTCTTAAATCAACTTCTATTTGTCTGCCTACGCCAAAGACTAGTTGCCTTGAAAGAAGACGGGCTAATCCCATCGAGCTTGCTAAAACCACTATCCATATTGCTTGGTTAAAAATGTCTTTTAAGGCAAAGCCTTCTTGAAGGTCATCTATAACCCTGCGGACTTCCATAGGGATGGTGACACTGAGAATATTTACTATCACTAGGGTTATGGCGCCAAGAACCACAGTTCGGCTATGAGGCCTGAGATAACGCCCAATTAAGTCAAAACGCAATGCCCGCATGCTTTTGTTTCTCAAGAAATAAACCTAATTAGTCAGGTCGCCCAAGTGTGTTCATATTTAATAGGTGAGTTGATAAGGAGACTGAGTTGAGCCCTGAGCAAAGTCACCCTCTTCACAGTATTGATCGAGATCATATCGATCGAATGCTTGCAAAGACTTCTCCTGAGGATACAGATCTGGTTGATTTGGCGCGCTTAATGATTCGATATGAGGGATTTCCAGGAGCACTAGATCTTCAGGAGGACATGCTGAAGATTTTGAAACTCTGGAATTTGACTAGAGAGGACCTTCATCAGCAAACCAGAAAAATCTGGGAGAATGGATATAGACCAGGACAGGCAACAGAAGAGGGAATTGGTTCGAGCTTTGACACTGCTGATAATGAGAAGACTTAGTTGAAGTCATTTGAAATTTAGTTTTTACTCGCCAGTTCTCATTTTTTGAGTGATAGTGGACTGGTCCCCATTACCTTGCCCGGAGTGCGCAGCACCCGGGTTTTTTCAGATCTAATGCCACTTGATCAAACGTCTTGGCCCTCCATCCTCGAGAAAACTCTACGAGGAGAACACCTTTTGGCGGATCAAGCCCAAGCTCTTATGGAAGCCTGGCTAAAGGAGGATCTCTCCGCTGTCCAGACCGGTGCTTTTCTGGCGGCTCTTAGATCTAAGGGCGTAAATGGTGAGGAGTTGGCTTCAATGGCAAAGGTTTTGAGATCAGCATGCGTTCTCCCCTGTGAGAGGCCTGATATTTCTATGGTCGATACCTGTGGAACAGGTGGGGATGGTGCCGAAACTTTTAATATCTCAACTGCCGTTGGATTTACAGCCGCTGCTTGTGGGGTGAACGTAGCGAAGCATGGTAATCGCAGTGCTAGTGGGAAAGTTGGTTCTGCTGATGTCTTGGAAGGGCTTGGAATAAACCTCAAAGCTCCCTTACAACAAGTTGTTGCTGCATTATCTAGAACAGGTGTGACTTTTTTGTTCGCTCCTGCATGGCACCCTGCTTTGGTTAATCTTGCCCCTCTTAGGCGAAGCCTTGGGGTTAGGACAGTTTTCAATCTTCTTGGTCCTCTCGTTAACCCTCTGAGGCCTCAATCTCAGGTTCTAGGCGTCGCAAGAGCAGAATTGCTTGACCCAATGGCGGAGGCTCTTTGCAGGCTTGGTTTGAATAGGGCTGTAGTCGTTTATGGGGCTGGTGGTCTGGATGAGGCTTCTCTTGAAGGGATTAGTCAGCTGAGGTTTGTTGAAAATGGTCAAATCAAAGAGTCTTCTATTGATCCCCTGAAGTTGGGATTGAGTAATGCAAGTTCTAGGGAATTAAAAGGAGGAGACGTAGCCTTAAATCAAGAGATCCTTGAAACTGCTCTTAAAGGCGGTGGAACAAGAGCCCAAAAGGATGTGATTGCACTTAATACATCCCTGGTGCTTTGGGCCGCAGGATTGCACAATGATGTTAAGTCAGGGCTTGATGTTGCGAATCAATCTTTGGCGGAGGGAAGACCTTGGGAAAAATTGCAGCAACTTCGTTTGGCTCTCGATTAAGCAGGAATCCTGAGATGTTATTTGGGCTCATTACTTTTTGTTCTTTGGTTTATAACCCAGGGAGATGAACAACTCTTCAAACAATCAAGCATATTTGGTTTTGGCCGATGGAACTTTGTTCGAAGGCATGGCTTTTGGTTATTTGGGAAACGCACTTGGAGAAGTAGTTTTTAATACCGGTATGACTGGTTATCAGGAAGTCATTACTGATCCAAGTTATTACGGGCAAATGGTTGCCTTTACTTATCCAGAATTGGGGAATACTGGAGTTAATTCCGATGATCAAGAGTCTTCTCACCCTCATGTAGCAGCAGTAATTTGCCGCGAACTTTCTCCTAGAGCTTGTAACTGGCGTTCTCAAAATAATCTTGAATCTTGGCTTTTGGAACATAAAGTTGTAGGAATATCTGGTGTAGATACAAGAGCACTTGTTCGGCACCTTAGAGAGCTTGGCTCCATGAACGGATTGATCAGTAGTGACGGACGTTCTCCAGTAGAACTTCTTGAGGAGTTGAAGCAAATACCCCCAATGGAAGGACTTAATTTGGTAGACAAAGTAACTACTGATATTCCATATAAATGGGACTCTGTTTGTTCTGTTTCCTTCGACAAAAGGATAAGGAAAGGTGATGTAGATCCATTCAGAGTTGTAGCAATTGATTTTGGCATTAAGAGATCAATCCTTGAGCGTCTGGTCGCCCATGGTTGTGAGGTAACAGTTTTGCCTGCCTGCACTGATATCGAAACAGTTTTGTCTTATCAACCAGAGGGAGTTTTCCTTTCAAATGGACCTGGTGACCCTGCTGCAGTGAAAAGTGGCATATTTTTGGCTCAAGAGCTTCTTAACCAGAATGATCTACCTGTTTTTGGGATTTGTTTAGGTCATCAAATTTTGGGTCTAGCAATTGGTGGAAGAACTTTTAAGCTCCCATATGGTCATCGAGGCCTTAACCATCCATGTGGTACTACGGGCAGAGTTGAGATAACTAGTCAAAACCATGGCTTTGCTTTAGATGCCGATTCACTGTCTTCTAAGAATGTTTCAGTGACCCATCTGAATCTTAATGATCGAACTGTTGCGGCCATAGCTCTTAGGGATCAGCCAGTGCTTGGAGTTCAATATCATCCTGAGGCGAGTCCTGGACCACATGACGCCGATCATCATTTTGCTCGTTTTGTTGCTCTGATGAAACAACGACGTTGAATCGTGGTTCATATCCTTCTAGATCACTACACTTCATCCGATTGGTTAAGGAGGACTAACCCCATTACCGAATTGCAAAAACTCACAGTTTCGCTTCGTGGTGGTTTTGAGAGACGCCAGGGTTCTCTTGTGTTCCATTTCACAGGGCAACTCGATGCTTATTCCGAGAAGCAGTTCTCGACCTATTTAGAAGATGTGCTTCAAACCAATACATCGTCAGTGATTATTGATTTGAGCAATATTGATTTTCTTGACTCTTCAGGCCTTGGAGCTTTGGTTCACGTAGCAAAAAATTGCAACGGCACTAAACGCTCCTTTTTAGTGGTTGGGAATGCACGAGTTATGCAAACAATCAAATTGGTTAGGCTCGATGAGTTTCTTCATTTGCAGCCTGATCTTCAAACTGCTCTAAAGCAATTAAACGCTTGAGTAATTGGATTCGAGCTCAACAGCCAACAGCTTTGTCAGTTGATTTAGGAACGCGTCAACTCGCATGGTTGGGAGATGCAGTTTGGGAATTACATCAAAGATTGCGACTTTGTCAGAGGCCAGGACGTACACGTGAGTTGCATGTTGCTGTCGTCTCTGAAGTGAAGGCATCAGCTCAAGCTTCAGCCCTTGCAATCTTGGACCCTTATCTATCGGACTTGGAAAAGGATTTAGTGAGAAGAGGGAGAAATAATGCAGGCAGAGGGCCTCGTTCTTTAGAAGCTGCTACTTATGGGAAAGCAACAGGATTTGAGACAATGGTTGGCTGGCTCTTTTTGAAGAATCCGGTGCGGCTTGCGCAGCTCTTGGATCGACTGGAGGAGACCGACAAAGGTTAGCCATAGCTTAATTTTTCTCCATGAGTTCCCGCCCTAATCGTCCTTTCCGAGATTCTTCGCGTCCAGGTAGCTCTGGAGGTGGTCGGAAAACTGGCAATGGTTCATCTTCGCGACGAAGATTTATGTCTGAGGCTTCTCCTTCCGCTAATAGGGGTTATCGCTCTAGGAGAAGTGTGGATGGCCCTTCGGATTTTTCAGAGGGGGCAAAGCAAGAGAACTATCGACCTAATAGGCGCAATCAAGACAAAAAGACTCCCTTTAAATCTTCAAAAGGTCGAGCTTCTAACGGAGTCGGTTTAAGAAGGGGCACTAATCATGAAGAAGGCTTTGTTCGACCAGGCAATCAAAGAAGGCGTGGCAGACAATTCATACGAGATCAATCTGAAAATTTCGATAAACCAAAAAGTTCTGGATTCACAAGGCAAGAGTCATCTAATAGCCCTGAGGCAAATGTTTTCTCTGAAAGGTCCTCAAATGACTTGATTTGGGGGCGTCACTCGACACAAGCTGTCTTGGAATCTGGAAGGCCTATTCATCGAATATGGTGCACTTCTGATTTGCGTAGTGCTCCAAAATTTCTTCAGCTTTTAAGAGACGCTAAATCGTTAGGAGTCTTAGTTGAAGAGGTTAGTTGGGCACGTTTAGGACAGTTGACTAGTGGTGGTGTTCATCAGGGCATTGCGCTACAGACAGCTGCAGCTGAAACTTTGGATTTGGCTACTTTGATCAAAGGCTGCAGTGAAGTAGGAGAGTCTCCCTTATTACTTGCTCTGGATGGGCTTACGGATCCTCAAAATTTAGGGGCAATTGTTCGTTCAGCAGAAGCTCTGGGTGCACATGGCCTGGTGTTACCTCAGCGGCGTAGTGCAGGCCTTACCGGTTCGGTCGCAAAGGTTGCTGCAGGTGCTCTTGAGCATCTTCCTGTTGCACGCGTAGTAAATCTGAATAGATCATTAGAGACCTTGAAAGACGCTGGATATCGAGTCATTGGTCTTGCTGAGCAAGGTGACACAACCATCTCAGAGGTTGATATAGATGGACCGCTTGTTCTTGTTACTGGTTCAGAAAATCAAGGTATATCAGTTGTTACCAGACGCCATTGCGATCAATTGGTGCGGATTCCTCTTCGAGGTGTAACTCCAAGCCTTAATGCTTCAGTTGCAACTGCGATGTTTCTTTATGAGGTAGCAAGAAGAGGATGGATGAAAGAAATTACCGGGCAGGCACCTTCCCCAAGGTTGATTCGAGCGAAATGCCCATCTTCTCCAGAATCTGAAATTGTTGATCAGTCTTTTAACAAGACAAATCCCAAAGAGTTGAACCCCGAGAACACAGCTACTACTAAAGAAGATAAAGCTTATAAACGAGAAAATGAGTTGTTAGGGAGTGACCTTATGCACCATCCTTCTTCAGTAGATCCTTCAAAGGAAATTCAAGTTGAATTGGCTCCAGATCAAAATCCCTGCCATTTTGACCAGAGCATTAATCTTTAAAAACCTATGTCTTGGATACGGAAGGCTCTTCGCAACCTTTCGATAAGTAATCCAATGAGGCAAAATATAAAGTAGATGCTCTTGCACTTATGAGCCCCATGAGGGTGCTACGCAGCCTAGGAAATAAATTTGGTCTGGCCTGGTGGGCTGTTGTGGAAACCCGTGAGCCAAAAGTGACTTATTGGTTTGGACCTTTTTTGACTAGGAACAGTCTTGAAAGGAAGCTGTCAAGTTTTATGGATGATCTTTCTTTTGAAGGATCTCCTCCTGTTAATCACAGAATGCTTCGTTGTCGACGTCGTGAGCCTCTCACTCTTTAGTGCAAGATTGGTCTGGACTGATAGCGTCAAACCTTCCCATTAGTTCATGCAGATATGGATATAGCTGAATGGCGAAGACAACTTCAGAAAGGTGAGGTTTCTGCAAGGGAATTGACAGAAACTTATCTTGCGCGAATTTCAGAGGTTGATTCCACTCTTCATGCTTATTTGGAGGTTACTTCTAAGAGGGCTTTGGCGGATGCAGATCAAATTGATTTAGCCCGGTCTGCAGGAGAGGATCTTCCCCCTTTAGCAGGTGTTCCTTTAGCAATTAAGGACAATCTTTGTACGAAAGGCATTCGAACTACCTGTTCAAGCAAAATGCTTGAAAACTTTATTGCCCCTTACGAATCCTCAGTCACTGAAAGACTTTGGAAGGCTGGCGCAATTTTGTTAGGGAAAACAAATCTCGATGAGTTTGCGATGGGTAGTTCAACTGAGACCTCTGCTTTTGGTTCAACTTCAAATCCTTGGGATATTTCTAGAGTCCCAGGCGGAAGTTCCGGGGGTAGTGCGGCAGCAGTTGCTTCAGGAGAATGTCTTGCTGCCTTGGGGTCAGATACTGGTGGGTCAATTCGACAGCCTGCTTCTTTTTGTGGTGTTGTTGGTTTAAAACCAACCTATGGACGTGTTAGTCGTTGGGGTTTAGTTGCTTTTGCAAGCTCTTTAGATCAAGTAGGACCGTTTACTAGATCGGTCGCTGATTCTGCAGAGCTATTAAATGTAATAGCAGGCCACGATCCTCGTGATTCGACTTGTTTAAATCACATTGTTCCTGATTATCGAGCAACTCTGAATGAACCTTTGAAAGGTTTGAGAATTGGCTTGATTAGACAATGTTTTGAACAAGATGGGTTGGATGCTGAGGTAAAGGACTCTGTATTGGCAGCGGCAAACACTTTGCAATCACTTGGCGCTGAATTGGTTGAGATAAGTTGTGAACGTTTCATTGATGGCATCGCTACTTATTACGTCATTGCGCCTTCAGAAGCTTCCGCAAACCTGGCTCGTTATGACGGTGTTAAGTATGGCTATCGAGCAGAAGGCGCTGAAACCCTTGGAGATATGACTTCCAGTAGCAGAGCAGAGGGGTTCGGGAGTGAAGTTCAGCGCAGAATTCTCATAGGTACTTATGCATTGTCTGCTGGATATGTGGATGCTTATTACAAGAAGGCACAGCAGGTCCGTACTCTTATTCGCAGGGACTTCGCGAAGGCTTTTGATGTTGTAGATGTCCTTTTGACACCTACTTCTCCAACAACGGCTTTTAAGTCTGGAGAACATTCAGAGGATCCATTGGCAATGTATTTGGCAGATTTACTAACTATTCCGGCCAATCTTGCTGGTCTCCCTGCAATAAGTGTTCCTTGTGGATTCGATAAGTCTGGCCTTCCAATTGGCTTACAGCTGATAGGAAATGTTTTGGACGAGGCTCGCTTGTTACGGGTGGCACATCAGTTTGAGCAACAGGCTGAAATCAGAGAGAATTCAGTGAAAGGCCCTTTCATCAAATAAATCACGCAAAGCACTGTATATAGCGTCTTTGTGTCTTTGGGCGTCTCTATGTTGAGTTTATGGCTAAGGTGAGGCATGTCTTTTGTCCCACTACATAACCACAGCGACTACAGCCTTCTTGATGGCGCTAGCCAGCTACCAAAGATGGTGCGCAGGGCTAAAGAGCTGGGGATGCCCGCATTGGCATTAACTGATCATGGTGTGATGTATGGGGCTATAGAGCTATTAAAACTTTGTAAGGCATCAGATATAAAGCCAATCATTGGTAATGAGATGTATGTAGTGAATGGCTCTATAGATGATCCCCAACCTAAGAAAGAGCGTAGATATCATCTTGTCGTTTTGGCAAAGAATGACATTGGATATAAGAACTTGGTTAAGTTGACTAGCATTAGTCATCTTCAAGGGATGAGAGGCAGAGGAATCTTCTCTCGGGCTTGTATTGATAAGCAACTATTAAAGGCTCATAGCGAAGGTTTGATTGTTGCCACTGCTTGCTTAGGAGGAGAGATTCCACAAGCAATTTTAAGAGGAAGATTGGATGTAGCAAGAGAAGTTGCTCGTTGGTATAAAAGCATATTTGGCGGGGATTTCTATTTGGAAATTCAGGATCATGGATCTATAGAAGATCGAATAGTAAACATAGAGATGGCGCGTATCTCTAAGGAGCTTGATATTGAATTGATTGCTACTAATGATGCTCACTATTTAACAAAGAATGATGTTGAGGCTCATGATGCCTTGCTATGTGTACTTACCGGAAAGTTGATAACTGACCAAAAACGTCTTCGATATACAGGTACTGAGTATATCAAGTCTCAAGATGAGATGCATAGACTTTTTGCAGATCACCTTCCTTCAAAAGTTATAGATAAGGCTCTTCTAAATACAGTTTCTATAGCGGAAAAGGTGGAGGAATACAAAATATTGGGTAAGTATCAGATGCCGATATTTCCTGTCCCCTCAGGTCACACTCCTCTTAGTTATTTAAAAGAAGTTGCTGAAAAGGGCCTTGATAGAAGATTGGAAGCGTCTGGTTTGATAGATCAAAAAGATAATTATTATAAGAGGCTATCCTACGAAATTGATGTTATAGAACAAATGGGATTTCCTACATATTTCCTAGTCGTTTGGGATTATATTCGATTTGCCAGAGAAAAAGGGATCCCTGTTGGCCCTGGTAGAGGTTCTGCTGCTGGTTCTTTGGTCGCATATGCATTATGTATAACCAATATTGACCCCGTAAGTAATGGATTGTTGTTTGAGAGGTTTTTGAACCCAGAACGTAAATCTATGCCAGATATTGATACAGATTTTTGTATCGAACGTAGAGCAGAAGTGATTGATTATGTAACAGAGAGATACGGGGATAACAAGGTCGCTCAAATAATAACTTTCAACAGGATGACTTCTAAAGCTGTTTTAAAGGATGTAGCCAGAGTACTTGATATACCTTATGGAGACGCAGATCGTCTAGCAAAGCTTATTCCTGTAGTTAGAGGAAAACCAGCCAAGCTCTCTGAGATGATTGGAGAAAACTCACCTAATACTGATTTTCGTGATAAGTATAAGAAAGATAAGCAAATAGCAAAGTGGGTAGACATGGCTATTCGAATAGAAGGAACTAATAAAACTTTTGGTGTACATGCTGCTGGAGTAGTAATTGCTGGGGACTCTCTTGATGAATTAGTTCCTTTACAGAGAAATAATGATGGTCAGGTAATAACGCAATACTTTATGGAAGATGTTGAGTCTATGGGATTGTTGAAGATGGATTTCTTGGGCTTGAAGAACCTTACTATGATTGATAAAACAATTGAATTGGTTAATAAGGTTGAAGGCGAAAATATTGATCCAGATCAACTTCCAGCAAATGATATGGATACATTTTCATTGCTTTCTAGGGGTGATCTTGAAGGTATCTTTCAATTAGAGTCAACTGGTATGAGACAAATTGTTCGTGACTTAAAACCATCCTCTTTAGAAGATATATCCTCAATATTGGCTTTATATAGGCCCGGCCCTTTAGATGCTGGTTTGATTCCTAGATTTATTAACCGTAAGCATGGTCGAGAGACTATAGATTTCTCACATTCAGCCTTGGAACCAATCCTTAGTGAAACCTATGGGATCATGGTTTATCAAGAGCAAATTATGAAGATTGCTCAAGACCTTGCAGGCTACAGCCTTGGAGAAGCTGATTTGCTTAGAAGAGCAATGGGTAAGAAAAAAGTCTCAGAAATGCAGAAGCACCGAGATAACTTTGTTTCTGGTGCTACGTCACGGTCAGTAGATGCATCGATTGCTAATCAACTATTTGATCAGATGGTTTTGTTCGCTGAATATTGCTTTAATAAGAGTCATTCAACTGCTTATGGTGCAGTTACATATCAAACTGCCTACCTTAAGGCTCATTATCCTGTTGCTTATATGGCAGCATTGTTGACAGTCAATGCAGGATCTTCAGATAAGGTTCAGAGATATATATCTAACTGCAATTCAATTGGTATTGAGGTTGTCCCTCCAGATGTAAACGTTTCTGATATTGATTTTACTCCTGATGGTGACCGTATTCTTTTCGGGTTGTCTGCAGTACGAAATCTTGGTGATGGGGCAATTAAAAAATTGATCTCTGTTCGTGATGAAGGTGGACCTTTTAAATCCCTTGCTGATCTTTGTGACCGTATTCCTTTGAACCTATTAAATAGAAGATCTCTTGAGTCATTGATTCATTGCGGTGCGCTCGATGTGCTGGATACAGAAAGAAATCGAGCTCAACTGATTGCAGACATGGATCTGCTTATAGATTGGGCTGCTTCACGAGCGCGTGATCGGTTGAGTGGACAAGGAAATATATTTGACTTGATGGCTGGAACAGTAGGTGAAGACTCTTCGACAGATTTAAGTACAGCACCCAAGGCGCCTCCTGTTGATGACTATTCCCCGACAAAGAGATTGCAACTTGAGAAAGAGCTTGTTGGCTTTTACCTTTCAGATCATCCACTGAAGCAGCTGACAGCTCCTGCCAAATTGCTTGCCCCCATAGGACTGGCCAACCTTGATGAACAGCAAGATAAAACGAAGGTAAGCGCAATAGTAATGGTTTCTTCTATCCGAGAAGTGACTACTCGCAAGGGTGATCGAATGGCAATACTCCAAATTGAAGACCTTTCCGGTAGTTGTGAAGGGGTGGTTTTCCCCAAGAGCTATGCACGCTTATCAGACCATATTGTGCAGGAATCTCGTCTACTGGTTTGGGCATCGGTCGATAAACGTGACGATCGAGTGCAGTTAATTATTGATGATTGTCGCGCTATTGATGATCTGCAGCTCTTACTTATTGAACTATTACCTGATGAAGCATGTGATATTACAGTTCAGCATCGACTTAGAGAATGTCTACATCGTCATCGTCCTGCAAATGATGACTTTGGAATTAAGGTTCCAGTTGTGGCAGCTGTTCGGCAAGGGACAAATATCCGTTATGTAAGGTTAGGACATCAGTTTTGTGTTGGGGATGCAGGTGCTGCACTAAGTTCTTTGGAAGATCAGGCTTTTAATGCGCGTTTTAGTGAACGTCTTTTAGTCGCTTGATAATTAAATAAGATAGTTATTCTTGCAATGATTGAGTTAGGTTTTCTCTTTGTCTTGCATTTGAAAGGCAGAACGCATTCTTGAAATGTTTGGCTTTATATTTTCAAAGCCCAAAAAACTCCCATTTGTTTCCTCCCAGCTAGTGGAGAGGATGCCATAACTAAGGCCCACAAGGCCTATAAAGAAACACGCTGCGGACGTGATTAGGGTTAAAGCGGGAGGCACATCTGCTATGCCCCTGGTTACTAAAATATAGCTAAGGATAAAAACTCCCATCCCTGTAACTGTTGGCAATCCTGTTGTTAAAACAACTCTCCTGGCCATTCTATTCGCAATAGATTTTGGTATACCAGACTGTTTATTTGATTTGGGAATCTTTTTTGAAAGCTTGGGTGCTTTTTGGGGTGAGCGCTCTTTTCTTTTTTTTGATTGGGGGCCTTCGGATAAGAAGGATTTTTTATTGGGGGATTCAGTCATTTCACCAACCAAATGAATAAAAAGGCTGAGATCTCTATGGCTTAGCCACGTATACCTAGTTTTTTGATTAGGTCTGAATATCTTGCTTCACTTTTATCTCTAACGTAGTTGAGAAGACGTTTTCTCTTGCCAATCATCTTGAGCAAACCCTGTCTTGAAGAGAAGTCATGGGAGTTGGCTTGAAGGTGACCACTTAGCTTGGAGATCCTTTCGCTAAGCATTGCGACTTGAACCTCTACAGATCCAGTGTCAGTGGGATGGTTCTGATGAGAATTGATCAGTGCTTGCTTTTCAGTTGTATCTAACGACATGCTTGCGGAGAGTGTTTCAGGGTTAAAAAGCCAATTTAGCTCCTTGCGGTTGCTTTTAAGCAGCTTCTTTGCTTAGCCACTTTATGCTTTCTCGAATCCATTCGTCAGTGTCTTGCTTAATACTCCTTTGATCTGTTGAAGAATCTTTGTCTCTGCTTGCAAGTTTTGGTCTTATAGCTTGTATCGCAAGGCTTATTTCTAATTCTTCATATCCCAGCCCTTTAAGTGCTTCTTTCAATTCTTGGAAGTCTGTTGGATCCAATGGACTGGTTTCCATGTCAACTTGCTTAAGAGTTCGTTCTTGATTGGGGTTGAAAAACGATTCAGAAAGTTTGCTGCGGAGTTCTAGAGCAAGCCTTTCAGCTGTCCTTTTCCCTACACCTTGGGCCTTTGAGAGAGTTTGAATGTCGCCATGAGTTATTGCTTGAGCTAATTCATTTGAGGTAAATACGGCTAGTAGGGCAAGGCCTATTTGAGGCCCAACTCCGCTCACTCCGATTAAAGCTCTGAAAAGATTCCTATCTTCCTTGTTAGGAAAGCCAAAGAGGCTATATCCATCTTCACGGTTTATCTGATGAATCCAAATAATTAGAGTGTTTTGAGACTGGATATTTCTCAAGTGGTTTGGGGTGAGTTGAATCTCGTATCCAACTCCGCCACAATTTAGAAGCACCCCTTCACGTGCTCCCTGTTTCCACAACTCTATTTTTTCTCCTTGCAGCCAGCCAATCATGAGGTTGCTCTTTATACAGCCATGCTGCCGTATTTCTTCGATTTTCTCTATGAATCCTTCTCTTTTTGCAGATACTTTTCATTGAATTTGCTTATTGGTTGTTTCGTGTGTGTTTCTTTAGCCTTGAGCGGATGCCGAATGCACGCAAATCCCTCTAACAATATTCTTTTAGATGCCCTCGCTTTACAAGTGCAGTTAACTCAGAATTCTTTGAAAGGACCTTTAGGTTTTGATCGAGAGATATCACCAAGGATTAGACACTTGAATATCCAAGAGAAGAAAGTTTTTGAACTAGGCGACAAGCATTTTCTTTTTTTTAGAGGTAATTTTGATTTACTTTTGTCTGATGGCCAGAATGAGTTCAAGACCCCTTTCGAGCTATACCTTCAGGAAGGAGAGCAAAAACAAAGTTGGAAACTTGCTAGGAGACTCGATTTAAAGGGTAAAAACTCCCAAGAGTGGATATTATATCCGTTGCCTATAGATAAATAATAGCTATATTGACTTTCAGTAGATTTTAGAATAATAAGCTTGGCTATTCTTGTTCTATCAAAGGTCAACTTGGTTTTTTAGGTTTTGGTCGCTTTATTTATTTGAGAATTATTGACAGGCAAATTGTTGACATGCTTTATCCACCATCTATTTGACAGCCAAGCATTGCACCGGCTACTGCACCTGCGGGTATAGCCCACCAACGATCTTTGCCCCTAGACCCTTTGGTAGCCAGGCCGCCTCCTAAGAGTCCTCCAATAATTGTGCCCTCTTTGCAATCATTTGTATCTGTATTTACTTGTCTTGGTTGATTTGCTCTTGACTGGTTTGATTGATTGCAGGGGAATTCAATTGTTTCATTCCAGGCTTTAACATAGCCAGGAGAGTTTCTTGTCCCTGGTACATATTCTTCTCTGTACTCATTCCTTGAACATGTTTGCGAAGTCGAGTACCCAGGCTGATAATTTTCAGATATTAGTTTTTGTTTTGCTTGTGTAAAATTTAAGTTATTGCTTTTTGCTTGGGAATTGGATAGGTAAATCCCTCCCCCAATTCCAGTTGCGGTTAGTGTCGCGAGGCAAGAGGCTAGAACCAAAAAAGCTTTTTTCATGAGCAATACATTCCAGCAGGGGCCTTGAACTTATGATTTCTCCCTCTAATCTAGTACCACTTTGGCTCTTTTGAGTTCTAGTTTGCTTAAAAAGTTTATCTACCTATAATTACATATTTATTTATTTAATTTTTTTGTGTAACTTATGAGATAAATGTAAAATCTATTTCATGGTCTAGTTTGCAAATATTTCTTTATAAGGCTCAAGCCTATGACGCCTTGATTTCTAGCTATTAATTAGCCTGGATTCCTCGCGCTTAAACTTATAAGTGTTGATCCGAGAATGAATATTGCGCCAACTATTACCCATAGGCTTAGGGCTTCTTTGAAGAATACTACTCCCCAAATTGCTGCAAATACCACCTGTATATAATTTATTGCGCATGCCCTTGCAGCCGGTAGATAACTTAGTCCTTTTGTTATCCAGATTTGCCCTAACTGCGTTAAAAGGCCCACTCCGATTAGCCATATCCATTCAAGGCCTGTGGGCCAAACTATGTTTCCAATGAAAAATGGCAATGTTAGTGGTAACGATACAAGTGGAAAGTAATAAATAATCACTAGAGGGTGTTCAGTTTTTGATAGTTTTCTTACACAAACATAAGCTAGTGATGTGAGAAGAGCGCCAGTTAGAGCAACTGAAACTGCATACGTAGGTAGGCTCTCTGATGTGGATTTTATCCATTCTGGATTAACTATCATTATTATTCCAAGCCACCCTATTAAGACAGCAATCAGTATCCTTTTGCGCAACCTCTCTCCAAGGAGAAAGAATGCAGCAATAGCTGTAAATGTTGGGTATGTGTATTGAATTACTGTCGCTGATGCTAAGGGAACTAGTTCTAATGCTTTAAAGACAAAAAATAATGCTGCGGTTCCAAGGATTCCACGTATAAAAAGTAGAGTCTTTTGTTGCCCCCAAGGCGATACCTTTGCTTTTAGCAGCATTCCTCTTGTAATAGTGAAACTAATAATTGCTCTTATAAAAACTATTTCTGATACCGGTAGACGACCATTTAGTTGTTTGACGCAAACGGTCATTAGGCTAAAGGCAAGAGCACTTCCAATTAGAGCCAAGGAGCCATTTCTTTCTTCTTTGTTTGTTGTCTGTAATGAAGGCAATAGTCTTCGTATGAAAGCTCTCTGGCTTAGTGCTGACAAGTTTGGATTCTCCTCCTACAGGCTTGATTTGTTGTTTTTTTCAGAGATCTAGTTCTTTGGGGTGGACCAATGGCTTCCCCAGGTCCAGAATGCTGCGATGTTATTACCTCGATTACACCAGAGAACTATTGAGGCTGTTAAAGAGCGCTCAGACATAGTTGATGTAGTTGGTGAGCATGTTGTCCTAAGGAAGAAAGGAAGGGAGTTGGTTGGGATTTGTCCTTTCCACGATGACAGTAAACCCTCTATGACGGTTTCTCAGCAGAAGCAGTTTTATTACTGCTTTTCCTGTGGGGCTGGTGGAAATGCCATCAAGTTTTTGATGGAGTTCCAACGCCAAAGCTTTAGTGAAGTGGTCTTGGAGTTGGCTAGAAAATACCAGCTTCCAGTTGAGACGGTTGAAGGGCCTCAGCAAGAGCGTCTAAAGCAGCAATTATCTCGTAGAGAGAGTCTTTATCGTGCACTTACTTTGGCTTCGGGTTGGTTCCGAAGTCAGCTGAAGGCAAATTTTGGCTCTTCGGCATTGGAATATTTGCTCAAAAAAAGAGGCCTGAAGCATTCAACTATTGAGACCTTTGAGATTGGGTTCGCTCCTGATCAGTGGGATGGTTTACTTAAATACCTTCAACAAGTTGAGAACATCTCTCCTGAGATCCTTGTTGAAGCAGGGCTTGTTGTAGCTAGAAAAGGTGGCAGTGGCTTTTATGACAGATTCCGAAACCGAGTAATGGTTCCAATACATGATCGCCAAGGTCGAGTAATTGCTTTTGGTGGAAGAGCATTGGATGGAACAGAACCTAAATACTTAAACTCTCCAGAAACTGAGGTATTTCATAAAGGTAAAAATCTTTTTGGTCTTGATCGTGCTGCTCAAGCAATTCGACAAAATGACAGAGCAGTCGTTGTTGAAGGTTATTTTGATGTCATTTCTTTACACGCAGCAGGAGTAAATAATGCTGTTGCTTCTTTGGGCACAGCTCTTAGCAGTCAGCAGATAACTCAGTTATGTCGTTGTAGTGAGAGTAAAAGAATTGTTCTTAATTTTGATGCAGATGGAGCAGGGATTCGTGCAGCGAATCGAGCTATTGGTGAAGTTGAGCAGCTAGCGATGCAAGGCCAACTTGAATTGCGTGTCCTTCATTTACCGCTTGGAAAAGATCCTGATGAATTTTTAAAGGATCATGGAGCAGGCGATTATCGAGCCCTTCTGGACCAGGCTCCTCTTTGGTTGGATTGGCAAATCGAACAAGTACTAGAAGGTAAGGACTTGACTCGGCCAGATCAATTTCAGCATTCAGTGGCCGCTTTAGTTGATCTTTTAGGCAAATTGCCTAAGTCCGCTGTTCGTACTCATTATTTACAGCGGGTTGCGGAGCGTTTAAGTGGTGGTCATGGTCGATTAGCCATAAAACTTGAGGAGGATCTTCGCCAACAAGTTAAGGGTCATCGATGGCACGGTCGCTCTACTCGTAATGAGCAGCCTGGTGAATGCACTCTGAGAGAAAGAAGTGAGGCAGATATCCTTCGTTTATATCTTCACTGTCCTAATCATCGGGCCACAATCCGCAGAGAACTTCGGCAGAGGGAACTCGAAGATTTTGCTATGCAGCATCATCGATTGCTATGGGTTGCAATAACTCAACTAGAAGTGCTTAATTTAGGAGCAAATCTACTCGAAGAGATTACTAGAGGTAATGATTCTGGTGATGAACTTGTTGATATTGATCTAATTAACCTGCTTTCAGATCAGCTTTTAGTTCAGGACAGTTCTCTTTTATCTCGTTTAACCACTCTGCTAGAGCCAGGTGAAGTTCAGTTAGCAGCGATGGAAAATCCAATGACCTTTTTACGTGGTACCGCAGCAGTATTGGAGCGTCAAAAGTCTTTAAAAAGATGCAGGCATCTTTTAGAGGCTTGGTCTGGACAGCGAATAGAAACACTAGAAAAATGCATTGCCTCTCTAATTGAGGAAGAGCGTGATAGACCTCGGGAGTTAATTGATATGGAAAAACGTATAGAGAATATGTTCGAAAATTTAAATAGTGATGCCTTGCATTTTCAAGACCTTTATTATACTGAACGTAAACATATTTATTATTTGGATCAGCAACGGTGTGCAGGCTTTGCTGAGAATGAATCTCTATCAGCATAGACGATTAAAATGTTTCGACCCATCTTTTGTCTTTATTAACTATTATTAGCCCAGTCGTTTTTTGTTTGCACGATAGTACATTCCTCGGCGAAGGAGATAGGCTAGATTGATGTAATACAACTTCTTGGAAATGAGTTTCTATCAAGCTATTTGGAATGGCGAGTCTATTGGTGATGGTGATAACTTAGTAGAGGCTTTGCAGTCTTACCTTTCTGTTAAGCCATCCGATGGAGATTGGGAGGTCGCCCTTGTGAATCTTGAGGATACTCCTCAATTGCAAAGATTCACTTCCTTCGACTCTTATTTAGATAATCATGACCCTCTGGAGGTCATCCCAGTAAATGTTGAAATGATACGGAGTGCAATTGACCAATTGCCTAATATTTGAAAACTTGCAGGATCTGTTCCTTATGACTGATATTTCGTCCATTGATCTCTCAAAATTTAACACCGTTAATTACCTATGGCCACAGATGGTTGACAGGTTAGGTTTGTATAAAGCACGAGGTGTTTTTAGAGAGTCCCGCGATTTGCAGCGGATGTATGGCAATGAAGGAACTATGCCTGTTATTTTTGAAGAGACTTGCGGTTTGGCTTTGGCTCATATTGATTTAATTCGTGATCAAATAGGCATTTCTTGTGATGGTAGTTATATGGTATTAGTTTTAAGCATCCCTAAAATGGCTATTCAACTCCTTAAGGAAATTTAAGTCCTACTAAAAACAATATTTAATGAGGGCTGATTTTACTAGTTTTGGGCGGTCTTCCATCCAGTAGGCTTCTAACTCTCTTTCTCTATTTCCTGACACCTTAGTTGATTTTTCTAATGCTTTTTCCTTGAAAGGATGTATTTTAATTTTCTTTTTACTTACTATATTTAGAGTTTTGCCATTATTGCAGTGTTGTGCGACATGAACAGCCTCGTGTCTTAAAGCCCGTCTGATGTAAATCGGAGTCATGCTGTTGTCTTCATCATGGTTCAGCTTAGGAATCGAATGACCACCTATATCAATTGCATTTCGGGTGCATATTACGACTGTCTTTTGCCCTCTTTTTAGGAAGCCAAAATATCTTTTCCCTAATAGGCAGAGTGGTGTGTTTTCTTCTACTTTGAAATCTGCTTTGTATACTAACTCCAGTATTTCTCTGTCTATAGAACTTAGAAATAAGAGAAACTCCATCTTTAATTCTTGTGAGAAGGGTTCCTTAGTAAGTGCTTGTACTCTACTCTACATGGTTTCCATAATAAATCTATTTTTTAGGATTCCTTTGTTTCTTTTTTATTTTTGTGGTCTTTAATATCTAGCAACCATCTTTTCTAATTTTTCTTTATGCATTAACAATTGGCACTTCTTCTATGCGTGTTGTTGAGGCGCGACTTAGTCGATCACGACGCATGCCCCATTTCGGATTGAGACCACATCCAGCCCAGTAAATAGCTCGTTTGCCGTAGCGTTGATTTATTTTGTCTATGGTCGTCATGAGGCGAGCTCTCTTATGTTGTTTGTCTGGACAATATTGTGTTAGTAAATGTAGTTGCAGATGCTCAGTGCTTTGTAGATCTTGCATTATTACTCCAGCCTTGAGTAGAGATATATGTGGTTGAAAGATTTTTTCTGCTAATGGTAGCGTTGCTGCCATTAGCACTGCGGTGTCATTGCTCGCTGTGTCTAGTTTAATAGTGACATTTTTGTTGTATACAACAGGAAGGAAGGAGCTCGTACGTGCAAATGCTGTGATGGTGTTTGCTAATTGTGCTTGGCGACGTAGTTTCTCGCTAGCTCTTTCAACATGGCTGGCTAGTGCTTGGCGCAATTCTTTGAGGCTACTAATAGGATGACTAAAGCTTCTGCTTACACAGGTTTCTTGTTTTTGGGCTGTTTCAAGGGTTAGGGGCAGACAGGTCTCTCCTTTGAGTTCGTTTTGTAACCGGATCCCTGTTATCCCGCACTTCGACCGGATGATTCCACTAGGCATGTCTCGTAGTTGTCGAGCTGTTGTGATGCCTTGAATACGTAGTCGGCGGGCTAATTTGCGACCGATACCCCATACCTCTTCGATGGCAATTGTTTCAAGCCAATTATCTTGATTGATTGTAGAAGTTAAGTCGAAGATGCCTGCATTTGTTGGTAATGACTTGGCTAGATGATTGGCGAGCTTTGCTTGACTTTTATTGCAACCGAATCCGATTGAAATAGATAGGCCTAGGTCTCTTCTGATTAATGCACGTAATTGACGTCCCCAAAGAACCATGTCTTTATTTGAGTATCCACTTGTGTGGGCAAATGCTTCATCAATGGAGTAAATTTCTAGCTCTTCACAATTGGCTTTGAGTAAGCTCATTAGCCTTTGACTCATGTCACCGTAAAGCGCGTAGTTAGAGCTCCGGATCGTGACCCCAAATCTTTTTAGTTTATTGCGAACCTTGAAGTATGGTTCTCCCATGGTGATTCCAAGGGCACGAGCTTCTGTACTACGAGCGATGATGCAGCCATCGTTATTAGAGAGAACTACTACTGGTTGACCCATTAGGCTTGGATCAAGACTTTGTTCGCAGGAAGCGTAGAAATTGTTGCTATCAATTAGGGCTGTTGCCTTGATCATGGATATAAAAGAGATTGAAGAGCTTTGTTTCTTTTAGATAGTTGCCCCAATGTGATGAATTGAGTGCACGACTACTCCCCATATTTGAATGTCTTTGTAACTTCGTAAGTCAATTGAAGGGTAGTTGGGATGCTCTGCTTCTAAATACAAAATCTCATTGTTTTTGGTAAGTCGTTTGAGAGTAAATGCGCCATCAAGTATCGCTATTACGACGTGGCCAGGGCTTGGGTCTAGGCTGCGGTCGACGATAAGGAGGTCGCCGTTATAAATGCCTGCCCCATTCATTGAATGTCCGCTGACACGCGCAAAGAAGGTGCTAGCTGGGTGTTTGATTAGTTCCTTGTTGAGGTCGATGCCTGTGTCGAGGTAGTCTTCAGCAGGAGAGGGAAAGCCTGCTGGCACGCTCTTTCTCGTTAATGGAAGTTCTAACGTTGGGCGCTTTCGCCTTAATGGCAAGATTGGCGACACGAGCTCCATGGCAAGTCAAGGATCTGGGTCTATAGTACATTTGAACTAATACTGCTCTCGGGGGCTGCAAGATCTTGTGTAAGAGATTTCTAGGTAGATGTATTGGGAAGTAATGAGATCGCTTTTTATCGGTGATAGGGGGTGCCTTGGAGGATGGCGTGAGCTCGATAAAGTTGTTCAATTAACAGCAATCTTGCTATCTCATGAGGAAAAGTCATTGGAGATAGGCTTACTTTCCAGTTGGCTATAGATTTCAATTCTGGTGTCAGCCCTTCCGCTCCGCCAATTACAAAAGCAAGTTTTTTAGATCCAAGATTTTGAAGGCGTTGAGAAAAGGCTAATGAAGAGAGTGATTCACCTTCTTCTGTTAGGACTACCATTAATTCATCGTGTTTTAGCGCAGACTTGATGGCCCTGGACTCTTTTTGAGGACTACTATCACGGATTTCTGTAATGGCTAGTCCCGGTATCCGCTTTAAGTACAAAGAGATTCCCTTTTGGATCCAGACCTTTCGGACTTTGCCAATAGCAATTATTCGATAGCGTGATGTTATTGGCACCAATTGTTTGTGATTAAGTTTGTTTAAATTTCATCCTCGTCTTCTAGTAAGAGCCTTTCAAAGTCAACATAAAGAGTTTCTTTTATTGGGTTTGTTTTATGTTGTGATTTTTTTTGGAGCCCCCCTTGGGTTTGGTGGATCTTTGGAAGAGGCGGTTGAAGTTGTTTGTCTTCGGCGATCAAATGGCTTATGCGCTCTTTTTGGGTTTGTTCTTGTTGCTTTAATTCTGTCTTTTTTAGACGATTTATTAGGTGTGGTGGAACGGAGCCATCAGGGCTAGCATTCATAAGTTCTCGAAAAAGATTATTGGGGTCCTCCTCGGTTTCAATGGCATGAAGCTTGGAGCTTGTTTGGGGTTTGATTTGGCTAGAGGAGATAGGCGGTTTTATTGGTTGTGGTAGTTGCCGTCCTAGTTGGCGAAGACGCTCAAGACTATTTTGATCAAAGCTCATCGAATTAGCCAGTTGTAACGTTTGGCAATTTGAGGGGTGGGTGAGGTTCGCTGCCCTTCCCTAAGTTCTTCTCGAAGTACTTGACGTCGTTGTTCAAAGGGAAGGTCGTCTAAAAAATCTTGATTTAAGGTTGTAGGCAGTTCCAGTTGATTCATATTGTCATCTTGCTCAAGAGCGATGGCCGTGCTCCAACTTGGTTGCAATGAGAAAAGAAGTAGAAGAGTGGAAGTGATTAGAACTATTAGTTGGGTAACCATAAACATAGAGGTAATTGGAAAAAACTAGAATTGGTTTAGAAGAGATATATGGATAAGGTTGTCATTTGTTTTGTGGAATTTCAGGTTTCAGCGTATGTAGACATGTTTTGTTGGGGAGGGAACAGCCCAACAGTCTTTTGATTTGAGGTTGAGAGGGTTTGGTAAGAAGAAGATCTTTAGTATGCATTTTTGAAGTTGAATTTGTAGTGTGTAGGGATGGTTTTCCTAGGACATAGATCGCGTAAGCGATTTGGTCAGCATTGGCTTATTGACCCAAAGGTACTTGATCAAATTCTTGTGGAGGCTGACCTTCAACCTCAAGATAGGGTTCTTGAAGTTGGGCCTGGACGTGGTGCACTTACGGAACGCTTATTGAATTCACCCGCTGCGGCTGTGCATGCGATTGAATTGGATAGGGATCTTGTTGATGGTTTGTATAAGCGTTTTTTGTTTGAAAAATCTCGATTTACTCTTCAGCAAGGTGATGTTTTAAGTGTTTCATTAATACCACCTGATGGATTGGCTTCTACGAAAGTGGTGGCGAATATTCCATATAACATCACAGGACCATTGCTTGAACGATTACTTGGTCGTTTGGGGAAACCTGGAGAGATCTCGTTTAGGAAATTAGTACTCCTTTTACAAAAGGAAGTTGCAGAAAGGATTTTAGCTAAGCCAGGCCAAAGCCATTTCAGTGCTTTAAGCGTAAGACTTCAGTTGATGGCTAATTGTAGAAAAGTTTGTCTGGTCCCTCCTCGATGCTTTCAGCCACCACCCAAAGTGACCTCGGAGGTTATTTCTATAGAACCTTTTCCTTCAGAGAAACAGATTGAACCAGTATTAGCTACTCACTTAGATGGATTGCTTCGTAGAGCTTTTATGGGGAGGAGAAAGATGTTGCGAAACTCTTTGAATGGCTTTTGCTCTCATGTCGTTTTAGAGAGTGTTGCAGGTAGCGTAGGCATTAATCTCAATAAGCGACCACAAGAATTGTCCCCAGAGCTTTGGTTGGCCTTTTCAAATGGTTTGGTCCGTGCTGGTCAAATTGACCAAAAACAATGAATATGATGAAAGCTCAAAATCTATCTAGGAACTCTTTGCTGGTCAGAGCCCCTGCAAAGATTAATTTGCACTTAGAAGTTTTAGGGCTAAGGAGTGATGGCTTTCATGAATTAGCAATGGTTATGCAGAGTATTGATTTGTTTGATCAAATTGAGATTACAAGTACAAATGATGGTTCGATAACTCTTAGTTGTAATGACCCAAGCCTTAAAACTGATGAAGAGAATTTAATTATTAGGGCTGCTACTTTACTTCGAAATCGTTTTGGGAGTGAAGATCTTGGTGCATCAATTCATCTTGAAAAGTCAATCCCTATAGGGGCTGGGCTTGCTGGAGGATCTAGTGACGGGGCGGCAACCCTGGTTGGACTTAATGCTCTGTGGGGGCTAAACCTTTCATCACAAGAACTTCATTCATTGGCAGCGAAGTTGGGTTCCGATGTTCCATTTTGTTTGACAGGTGGAACACAACTTTGCTTTGGTCGAGGAGAAATTTTGGAGATGCTTCCTTCATCATGCAATTCCATGGCAATTTTGCTGCTTAAAGATCCGTTTGTAAGTGTGTCGACACCATTGGCGTATGGGCGATCTAAGGAGCTTTATGGGTCTAAGTATTTACTGAAAGAGAGCGATTTTGAAATTCGTAGAGAATCCCTTAGGAAGCAAAATTGGTTAAATCTTTTGGATGCTGCTAATCCACCACCTTTACGTAATGACCTGCAAAAAGTTGTTTCTCCAATAACTCCTGCTGTTCAGAAGGCGTTGAACCTTTTAGAGGAATTGCCTGGAGCCTTGTCGGTAGCCATGAGTGGCTCAGGGCCAAGTTGCTTTGCTCTTTTTGCAGGGCTCGAAGAGGCGAAGTCAGCCTTAAATCAAAATATTGCTGAATTTAAATCAGCAGGCTTTGATTGTTGGTGTTGCAGCCTTATCTCACAAGGAATTTTGTTAGAGAAAAATGACTGAGTCTAAAAAAAAAATTACTGATGCAGTTGAGAAGAATTCTTCTTTGACAGGTCAAGTCACTCAAAGTGATGAAGTGCAAAAAGGTCCGATGAGTTTCCTTTCAGGCTCTATTACTAGTGGCTTATTCGCTTGGCTTTGTTTGGAATTGAGTAAAAGGATTGTTGCGTATTTCACGATTCATCCTCCTGTTTACTCTTCTCCTATCGCTCAAAGCATTGCTACAGGATTTAAAACTTTGGTTGTAGGAGTGTGTTTTTTGGCGACATTTACTTTTGGGTTCATTGGCTTAGGCCTGGCGCTTGTGTTTATACGAAGTCTCTTTGATGCCAAGAACTCAGACCCTGCCTAGAGTTTTAATGAATCCTTTTGGACTCTTCGTTGAGCATTTAGGCTGATGACCCTTCATGATCTTGGGCTGTTAATACTACTTTTGAGCCCTGGGATGCTGCTTTCTGTTCTCTTGTTGTCAACCTTTGCTGCAGGGGGCTGATGCTAAGGCTGCACGGATTGAGATAGTTTGGCTTGTTAAAGCCGGCTAGACCGGGTACGCAGCGACGTCGTGGCAGGAACGCTTCTTTTCAATGCTCTTCGAGACGCCATCGATGAAGAGATGGCCAGAGATCCCAATGTTTGTGTCATGGGAGAGGACGTTGGCCAGTATGGCGGCTCCTACAAGGTGACAAAGGACCTCTACGAAAAATACGGTGAATTAAGAGTCCTTGATACTCCTATCGCAGAGAACAGCTTTACAGGCATGGCTGTTGGGGCTGCCATGACAGGCCTACGCCCGATAGTTGAAGGCATGAATATGGGCTTCCTATTGCTTGCCTTTAATCAGATTTCAAACAATATGGGAATGTTGAGGTATACCAGCGGTGGTAACTTCACTATTCCAACAGTAGTAAGAGGGCCTGGAGGCGTTGGGCGTCAGTTGGGCGCTGAGCATAGTCAGAGGTTGGAGGCCTATTTCCATGCTGTGCCAGGGATCAAAATCGTTGCTTGCAGTACACCCACAAATGCCAAAGGCTTAATGAAGGCAGCAATACGAGATAACAACCCTGTGCTTTTCTTTGAACATGTATTGCTCTACAACTTAAGTGAGGAAATACCTCAGGGGGATTTTACTTGCGCTTTAGATCAAGCTGATTTAATTAAAGAGGGTAAGGATATAACTATTCTTACTTACTCTAGAATGAGGCATCATTGTATTAAAGCTGTTGAACAATTAGAAGCGGATGGAATTGATGTGGAATTGATAGATTTAATCAGCCTTAAGCCTTTTGATATGAATACAATTGCTAAGTCAATTCGTAAAACACATAGGGTCATTATTGTTGAGGAGTGCATGAAGACAGGTGGAATTGCTGCAGAGTTGATGTCTCTTATTACAGAGGAGTGTTTTGATGATCTAGACGCTCAACCTATAAGACTTTCTAGTCAAGATATCCCGACTCCATACAACGGCAAGCTAGAGAACTTGACAATTATTCAGCCGCATCAAATAGTTGATGCGGCTAAAAAGATTGTTTCAAAGAGGAACTAAACTATGGCACGCCAACAAGGATGGTTTGCCATTATCCTTTTCCTTGCATTATTTGCAGGAGCTGTTTGTTTTAGGTATCCATTCCAGTTGGGGCTAGACCTTAAAGGGGGTAGTCAACTTACCTTAGAAGTTCAACCTACTGAAGAGATACTTAGTGTTACTTCAGAACAACTTGAGGCTGTCAAATTAGTCTTAGATCGAAGAGTGAACGGGTTAGGTGTAGCTGAATCAACTCTGCAAACTATTGGTGATAATCAATTAATTCTTCAACTGCCAGGGGAGCAAGACCCTACTAGAGCTGAAAAAATATTGGGAGAGACAGCGTTGTTAGAATTTAGGCCTCAGAAAGTAGGAAAGACCGAAGAAATTCGAGGCTTGCAAGTTTTTCGAGCCAATATTAGAAAAATTATTAGCCTTAAAGCTGATCGGACAAGAGATCTAGATGAGAGGGAAAAGTCTATTAAGCAAATATTGACTAATGAGCAATTTATTTCACAGCAGAGATTGTTAGGAGTCGAAGTGCAGATGGATGGCTCTGAGGACCTATTAGAGTCAACTCTAAATAGTATTAATGAAGCAATTGCTAATTGTTTTGAGCCTGCTTTTCTAACTGGAAAGGACCTGATAAGTGCAGGTAGACAACAACAGCAAAATGTTTCTAGTTGGGAGGTAACTCTTTCTTTTAACAGTGAAGGAGGCGAAAAGTTTGCTGAGCTTACCCAGCAAATAGCAGGAACAGGAAGGTTATTAGGAATAGTGCTTGATGGGCGCTCAATTAGTGAGGCTACTGTTGGTGAACAGTTCAAAGCTGCTGGGATCACAGGAGGTGCGGCGACCATTAGCGGGAATTTCACCGCTGAAGAAGCACGTGTCCTTGAAGTGCAATTGCGTGGAGGATCACTTCCCCTACCAGTGCGGATTCAGGAAGTTAGAACGATTGGCCCTGGTCTTGGGGCTGAAAATATTCGAAGGAGCTTGATTGCAGCCTTGTCAGGCTTAGCCTTGGTAGCAGTATTTATGCTTGTGATATATCGTTTAGCTGGCTTCGTCGCTGTTATTGCATTAAGCCTTTATGCAGTATTTAATCTAGCTTTTTATAAATTAATTCCTGTTACTCTTACGCTTCCAGGGATTGCAGGTTTCATCTTAAGTATTGGTATGGCAGTAGACGCAAATGTTTTAATTTTTGAACGAGTTAAAGATGAACTACGTAGAGGAAATACCCTAATAAGATCTATTGAAAAAGGGTTTCTTCAGGCTTTTTCTTCAATTATTGATGGTCATCTAACAACATTGATAAGTTGTTCGGCCCTGTTCTTTTTAGGGACTGGATTCGTGAAGGGTTTTGCTGCCACGCTTGGTATAGGCGTCCTTTTAAGCCTTTTCACAGCCTTAAGTTGTACCAGAACACTTTTGAGATTTTTGATGGGGTATCAAGTTTTAAGGAAGGCTACAAACTTTTTGCCTGCAAAACAGCTCCCTTCAGCATTCCCTTGATTCATCTATGGACGCCTCAACAAACTCACAAGGCTATCGCCGTCCATTACGCTTGCAACTTTGTCGCCAGAGACGCAAGGTTTGGTGGATATCAGGTTTAGCTATTTGCTTCAGTTTGATCGGTCTGATTCGTTGTTATTTAACTCCTTCTATTGGAGCACCGTTACGGCCTGGTCTTGATTTTACTGGCGGCACTCAGATTCAGTTAGATAGAGTATGTGTGGATAATTGTGACCAGATTAATACCACAGATTTATTAGATGTATTAGAGGACATTTCTTTGTCCGATGAAAATGGCATAAAGGCACCAAATCTTTCTGGATCAAGAGCTCAACTCCTAGATGGAGGAAAATCACTTTCGTTGAGATTACCTTTTTTGTCTGCTGCTCAAGGACAAAAGGTTGTAGAGAGCATTGCTCCTTTGGCAGGACCTTTTCAAGTTGATAAAACTTCAGTTGATACTATTGGCCCAAGTCTCGGAGGTAAACTGCTGGAAAGCAGTTTGACCTGTCTTATTGTTGCATTTGCCGGGATTGCTTTATATATAAGTTTTCGTTACGACCGAAGATATGCTTTTCTTGCTTTAGTCGCCTTGGCGCATGATCTGATTATTGTTTGTGGGATTTTTGCTTGGTTAGGATTATTGATAAGTTTAGAGGTGAATAGTTTGTTTGCTGTTGCGCTTTTAACAATTGCCGGATATTCAGTTAATGATACTGTGGTGGTTTTTGATCGTATTAGAGAAAGAAGTAGGGAAGACTCTCCTTTGCCCATAGTGGACCAGATAGATAGGGCTGTTTCAGCAACGCTTACAAGAACACTTTATACAAGCGGTACAACATTACTTCCACTTGTTGCACTAATTATTTGGGGCGGGTCTACGCTCTATTGGTTCGCTATTGCGCTTGCTTCCGGCGTATTGGTAGGTAGCTGGTCTAGCATTGCTTTGGCGCCTTCTTTACTTAGCCTTAAAAAAGATTTTCAAAGCAAGTAACCTTCTCTATTATAGGTAGATAAATTTTTCTTTTAATTTGCTTTGTGCTTTATAAATTGGCAAAGACCTTATACCCTTGGTTTCCATCTTTTCTTATCGCGATATGTTTTTTGGACTTGCGAGATGAAGTTCGTATTATTGCCAGCGGAATTACAATAACTTCGCTTCTAAATGTTTTTATAGATAGACCTCTTGCTGTATTCATCTTAATTACAAGTCCTTTGTGGACGCATTATTTAGGCTTTCGAAAGCAACGATGAATTCAGGGCTCTTAAAACAAATAATTTAGGGATCAGTTCCAGCGATCTGTTATTTGCTTGACTAATACTCTTTGGAATATAACTTGAAGAACTACTGTTAGTGGAAGTGCGAGAATTACCCCAGGTAATCCTAATAATACACCTAAGCTTAGTTGAGCTGTAAGAGCCACTGTTGGTAATAGACTTACTGTTCGCCTGAGTAATATAGGCGTAATTATAAATGCCTCTAAATTCTGTAGGATTAGTCTGGTAATTAATACTTTTAACATTAGTGATGGTGATATAAGTAATGCAATCCCTAGTGGAAGAAGGGTTGCGGTAGTTGGCCCAATTGTTGGAATAAAAGTTAGGAGCCCACAAACCAAAGCACAAAGTAGTGCAAGTGGCATATTTAGTAGGGCTAGAGCAGCCCAGGTAAGGAAAAATATGCTGCAAGCAGAAATAGTCATTCCCGCCAACCACCCGCCTAGATTTTCCCTGCAGCTGTTAAGTAGCTCTATCATTTCAATCCTTGCCGGTCTAGGAGTCGCCGCTATTAATATTTTTCTGTGAGAATTAGGGTCTAGTGCAAGTAAAATTGCAAGTAGACTAATTAGAAAAAATTGTAAAAGACTATTTGCAGCTCCTCCCGCAAAGCCAAGGATTTTGAATCCAACAGGTTGTATCCCCTGCCATTCGAATAACTGAGGTGCTGAGTCTTTTAAAATAACTAATCTTGGATTGTCTGAAACTATGGAAGACAGTTTCGATAAAAGGGTTGGGAAAAGATCACTAAATGCATTTACTTGTGCTAACAATTCTGGAACTAATAAAATGAATACAATAGAACCTCCAAGTGTTATAAAAAGTAGAACTATTAGTAAGGATATAGCTCGAGGCCAATGAAAAAGATTGTTCAGCTTTTTGATTGGGACATCTAAAGCGACTGCGAGGACTATTGCTCCAAAAATGATTAAAAGTACCCATCTTAGTTGCCATGTTAGTAACGTAATTACAACTAATGTTGTTGCAATCAGAAGTGTTCTAGCATTCATTAGGCTAGACGCTTTTTCTTCCATGGGTCAAGCAGGTCGTGGATAATAACTTCTCTTATTAGGACTTGAAAAACAACGGCTAATGGCAGGGCTAATAGTAGGCCTAGAGGGCCAAAAATGATTGTAAATACAAACTGAGCAGTCAGAGTTAATCCTGGGAGCAATTTAAGTTGATGATGCATTACAGAAGGGGTTATTACATAACTCTCAAGGTTTTGAACAAATACATATAAGCCAAGAACTGCTAATGCTTTCCATGGTGTATCAAGTAAAGCAACTGACATTGGAAGAATAGTGCTTAGAACTGGTCCGAAATTTGGAATTATATTTAAAATCCCAGCAAGAAGTGCATTTGCAAAAACAAGCTTTATTCCTAAAAGGTATAATCCTATTCCTGCAAGAAGTGCTACACATAAAGAGCTAAGTAACACCCCTGTCATCCAATCACTTAAGGCTTCACCGCAAAGCAGTAGTATTGCTCTAGCTCTTCGTCTGTAGAAAGATGGGACTAATAGTATTGCGACTTCTCGATATTGATTTGGTTGAATTGAAACCATTAGGCCTACTGCTAGAACAAAGAAAAGTTGAACTAAACCACTGCCTAGATTGCCTGCTAAACCTAAAATCTTTTTAATACCATCTGTTATTCCAGAAGCGATAGAGGGACCATTTGGCAAAGCAGTTAGAACATTCTCAAAGATTGATTCACTCCAGTTACTTTGTTTATAACCTTCACCATAAACAATTTCAGAAATTTGATCTATTGCTCCTATTGCTAGGATCCAAAGTTCCTTCGCAGCTGTAGGTAATTGAAGTAGTAATTGCTGAAACTCCTCTAAAAATGGAGGCATTACTACAGCAAGCCCAAGGCTAATTATTATTAACAAGCCCCCTATAGATATTGTTAGAGCAAATGGTCTGGGTATTGACCATTTAGCCCTTATTCGTCCAGTGAGAGTACATAACCCCATGGAAAGCACTACACCAGCAAAAAGGTGAATTAGTACTTCTCTAAGTTCCCAGAGAAGTAAGCCTGAGGCTAGTAAAGCTATAAGTGCTAGCCATTGGGAAAATCTCACTAGTGGAAATTTTTCATTTCTTTTCTTCTCCGGAAGTGTCGGAGTAACCCAGTCCGTGACTTTCGGCATAACGATTTGCAAATCTCATAAAACGCTCAAAGTCAACCTGGGATTTCCAGACGTAGGTAGCTTCAAGAGCACTTGGGCTTCCATTAACAAAGCGGGCCTTAACTTCTCGGGTTGCGAGTTCGCCTTCTTCATCAATTAAAAACATTCCAGTAATTTCTCCCATACGCTCTGGGGATAGCGCTTCAGGACCTTCAAAAACGAAGAAAGCTTGCCCTGTTCTTCCGTCTCTACTTCTTGTTAGACGAATCTCAGGTACCACAGGTTCATCAACACCTTTGAAGAATTGGATCTTCGCAGAGGGATTTGGTTCGGACATAGATCTCTGCGTTAAAGATTAGATCTTAAAAGACTTCTTTGCCTCACTGTTGGGGAAAGCTTTTAATAGCAAGGCCAAGCTTAATAAGCTTAGCGGCAGCATCTTCGGGATTTAAGCCAGAAAGATGGATGGTTTGCCTATTGATTGCTTGGTCGAGCCCAAAGTCGTAACAACGATCGTAGTAATCAAGCAGGGCTTCGCATGCACTGCTCCATTCCTCTTTGGAAATTGCTTCAAGAGCTTCTTTTGTCCGCTGCGGGCCAAGACGCCGGCTTATTCGTTTGGTTGCTTCTGCAAGTGCTTCTTTTCCGTGGGGGCTATACCCTCGAACAAGATGCTCGACCCTTTCTGCGTTTGTTCGGCATATTTCAAGTACTGGAGCTTCCTTCATTTGTTTGAAAAGAGATTGAGGAACTCTGCAATGGCCTAAGTGGGCACTTTCCGCTTCTACCCAAATTTGCTTTGAGGAATTTCTATTGAAAGATTCAAGCTTTTCTGAAATTAGGTTTTCATAATGTTCTGTACTGGGTTGGCTAGGTAAGCCTAAACCCCCAAAACTACTCCCTTTGTGGTTAGCTAAACCTTCTAAATCAAGAAAGGAGAAACCCTGTTTCTCAAGGACTAATAGCAAATCAGTTTTGCCTGTACCTGTCCTTCCTCCCAACAGATGAAGAGGCCAATTTTGTTCAAATTGGTCAAGAACCCATTTGCGGTATGTCTTGTAACCACCTTCAAGTACAGCAGGATTTAGTTCCAATAATTCTGCTAGCCAGGCAATGCTTGCCGATCGCATTCCACCTCGCCAACAATAGACCTTGAGATTTATTGGCTTGTTTTTATGTGATAAATAATTTTCCTTGTATTCTTTCAATAAACCTTTAAGTGTCTCAGCAATTACTAACAATCTTGGCCCAGCGTATTTGAGGCCAATAACTATCGCTTTACTCCGCCCTAGCTTTTTGTAGGTGGTTCCAATATGGGAACGTTGTTCATCGCTGAAAAGGGGGACATTTTTTGCGCTTGGCCAATGTCCTTTTGTAAATTCACTAGGGCTTCGAAGGTCTATCAATGGACCAGCCAAATCCCGGAACTTCTTCATCGGATAATGAGGTCTGATGCCCATGCCTGACATAGTGGGCCAAGGCCTTTCTAGTTGAGGTCTGCTGCGATTTATGCCTTCTGATTCATCCACCGCTAACAACCCCAGTATTGAAGAGCTTCTTGAACGCTTTTCAAAAGGTTCACCCCGTCAACGAAGGGGACTTGTTGAGACATTTGAACAAAGAGTGGAAGACATTGCTGCCTTGGGCAAAGCTTCATTGGAAAACTTTGATCGAGAAGGAGATGACTGGGGGGCAGGGTGGATACTGCAGATACTAAAGAGGCATAAACCTGATGTATTGGAGACCATACTTACTTCTCAACCAAGTGGTTGGTTCGTAGCGCATACCTCTCAGGGAATTGATTTTGGCCCTCTTCAGGATGATCTTTTATCAGAACGTTTTGAAGAGGCTGATCGTTATACCAGTGCAATTCTTAGGAAATTAGCTGGGGTTTCGGCGGAGAAGAGAGGATATGTATATTTCAGCGAAGTTGAAAGCATTTCTGGGGTTGACCTTGTGACATTGGATCGCCTTTGGGTTGCTTACTCGCAAGGAAGATTTGGTTTTTCTGTTCAGTCAAGGCTTTTAAAAGCTTTGGATGGACGTTATGACCGTCTGTGGCCACGAATAGGATGGAAAAAAGATGGTGTTTGGACAAGATATCCAGGAGCTTTTACGTGGTCTCTCAGCGCGCCCGAAGGCCATATGCCCCTTGTTAATCAGCTAAGGGGGGTTCGCCTCATGGATGCAATCCTTAGTCACCCTTCCTTGACTAGCAGGTGATTGGTCTTGTTTTGTTTGGCTAAAACACTTTTGAAAATACTCTCTAGCAGTTATGTTCAAAAAGCGTGTCCAAGGCTCTTATTCCTTTTAGCTCATTCAAAGCCGTTAGGAAAAAATTCCTTTTGAGATCTTTCTTTAAAGGAGATGGGTTCAGCTGGAGGGATTTCAAATCTCCTTCAACATTGCAACTGTCACCATTACTTGAACTTTTGCTTGAGCCAGTTGATTGTGAGATGACGATGACTCGCCTGCATTTAGGGCTTCATGAGGCTTTGGTAAATGCAGTACAACATGGGAATTCTGGTAATCCAGAGAAGAATCTCAGGATCCGCAGAATCCTTACCCCTAAATGGCTTATTTGGCAGATACAGGATGAAGGGGCTGGTATACCTGATTTTGCCAGGGTTGATTCTTTACCAGCAGATCTGGATTCAATAAGTGGCCGAGGCTTATTTTTGATTTACCGGTGTTTTGATGATGTGAGATGGAGTCGTAAGGGAAATAGGCTTCAACTTGCATGCCGTCGCCAAAAGACTATTAACTCTTTGGACAACCAGGGTCTTTAACTTCCCCTTTAAGCCAACGGATAGCTTGTGAAGCAAATTCCTCTACGTCTTTATGACTTCCACCGTGAAGTAGTTGTACTAATGCTCCAGATAAAAGCTCGGCGGCACGCCGATTCTTATCCGATTTAAATTTATGCCAACTACGATCATTTAAAACAAGCTTGTTGTGCAAATCTGTTGCAAGTTCTCTTATTTCTTTTGGTAGTTTGTCCTGAGGTTTTTGCATTATCTTTTCAATTTAAATGGGTTGGAAAGTAGTTCATTCTTCGATCTTTTAAGATCCCTTCATTTTGTAGGCTTTGTTGCATTCCATACTCTTGTCATGAAATGGGATTCAGCTGTTACCCCATTGAAACCTATCTCATTTAGGTGATCCTCTATGTTGTCATTTATGTAGTCCTTATAGTAAGGCTCATGAAAGACTCTTTGAAAGTTCTCCATTACCAGACTGAATTGTGGTGAGTCTGCAGGTTGGATCGAATCAGCAATAACCAATACACCTCCTGGTTCTAGTACTCGCCAGCATTCTTTTAAAACATTGTATCTAGCTTCTCTAGGTAACTCGTGAAGTAAAAATACACAAGTAACACCTTGCATGCTATGGCTGGAGAAGGGGAGATCTTCGGCATTCCCTCTTATTAATTGTGCTAATCCTGAGTTGTTTTGGTTAAGGTACTTACTTGCTTGTCGAAGATATGACAAGGAAAGGTCAATACCTAAAATCTCTATTTTAGGAAGTGCTCCGCGGATTTGATTGAGTGTTCTTCCTGTTCCTGTTGCTACATCTAAGACTCTTAAACTACCTTGGGATCTTTTACTGAAACGGTTAAGTCCTCGTTTTAGAGGAGCCAAAACTCTTCTGCGCATTGAGTCAGCAGTTCCATTGAAAAGAATTTCGACTTGTATGTCATATAACTCTGCTGAGTGATCACTTAAGTATCCATCTGTTTGGTGGTGGAAATTTTGCAAGTAGTAATTTGGATACATCTCTGCTTCGATTTGTATTGGGATTTCTCTTACTTTTCTTGCTTTTCTTCGTTTCCATGTTGATGGAAGGTCAAGCCATACAAGTGGATAGGTTTTTGCCCAATCAAGCCAGGGAGCATCAAATAGTAGTGATTTGGGATAGATCCCTTCTTCTGCTTCCAACCAATCTCGTTTTTCTAGTTCTGCCATAGAGCGTCTTAGCTCTATTAAAAGTTCTTTCGTGATTGGCTTTGTTTTCGGAATAGCTCCTGGAGCCATTACTTCCATAAGCTTTGTACTCAGCTCCTTGTGAGCCAGGCCTGCAAGGCTTTTACCTTGTTGAAGGGTTTGATAGGCAAGCTTGGTTAGGTTGTTAGGCGTTGCAATTTGCCTAATTGGGGTTGGTACCATTTCTGCGAATGAAAGGCGAATAATTCTGGATGAATCCAGAATTAAGTCAATTTCTGGAGAATGTTAGCGGTACAATTTACATGGTGATATTTCAAAACGTTGGAGGATTGATCTAAAAATTAGCTTTTGGCGCAGTTTCTTTTCTTTTTAAATGATTAACACTTATACATCTTGTTTAATTAAACCTCTGTTGTTTTTAGGTTGCCTTTGAAAATTAGCCCCTCAAAATATTAATTTACTGAATAAACAAAAACGCTCGTCTTATAAAGACGAGCGTTTTTGTTTATTCAGTGGCAAGGTGAATTAACGAAAATTTTCTAGGCATCGTAATACATTACAAACTCGTGAGGGTGAGGTCTTTGCCTTAATTGCTGAACCTCTTCGTACTTGATGTCTATCCAATTATTTATAAAGTCCTCGCTAAATACGCCGCCTTCAGTTAAGTATTTATTGTCTTTTTTTAATGCATTTAGAGCATCATTTAATGAGGACGGTACGGTGTCAATATTTGCAAGTTCATTTGCTGGTAGCTCAAATAAATCAACATCTACACCATCACCAGGATCAATCTGATTTTTAATTCCATCAATTCCTGCCATCATCATTGCGCTAAAGGCGATGTAGGGATTGGCCATTGCATCTCCTGGCCTGAACTCAAATCTTTTGGCTTTAGGGCTTGGTCCGGTAAGTGGAATTCGAACAGCTGCAGATCTGTTCCCTTGTGAATAGACAAGGTTTACGGGTGCTTCAAAGCCTGGGACTAGTCTCTTGTAGCTATTGGTAGTTGGGTTAGTAAAGGCAAGGAATGAAGGAGCATGTTTAAGAATCCCCCCTATGTACCATCTCGCAGTTTGTGAAAGGTTCGCATAAGTACCTTCACCAAAGAAAAGAGGTTGACCACTTTTCCATAGACTTTGGTGAACATGCATGCCGGTGCCATTGTCATTGAAGACTGGTTTAGGCATGAAAGTAGCAGTTTTTCCATATTTCCTTGCGACATTTCTCACTACATACTTGTAGGTCATTACATTATCTGCTGCATTAATTAGCTCAGCGAACTTCATCCCTAGTTCATGTTGTCCTGCGCCTGCAACTTCGTGGTGATGTTTTTCAATTGGGATTCCCAGTTGCCCCATTAGAAGCAACATCTCTGATCTAATATCTTGTGCAGTATCATTTGGGGCAACTGGGAAATATCCTTCCTTTGTCTGGATTTTGTAAGCAAGATTTCCACCTTCTTCTACTCGGCCTGTATTCCATGGTGCTTCAATTGTGTCAACACTGTAAAAGCAACCTCCTTCGCTGGAGTTGTATCGCACATCATCAAAAATAAAGAACTCAGGCTCTGCTCCAAAGAAGGCCGTATCTGCAAGCCCGGTGCTTGTGAGATAAGCAAGGGCTTTTTGAGCTAAGGCCCTTGGACATCTTGAATAAGGCTCTCCACTTCGAGGTTCTTGTATAGAACAAATCAGGCTTAGGGTTTTATGTCTGTAAAAAGGATCTATCCAGGCAGTGTTTGAATCGGGGACCATTGCCATATCTGACTCGTTTATAGCCTTCCATCCACGAATGGATGAGCCATCAAAAGCAAGTCCAGTTTTGAATGATTCTTCCTCAACCATGTCTGAGGTGACTGTCAGGTGCTGCCACTTTCCATGTAAATCAGTGAATTTCAGGTCTATAAGCTCAATTCCCTCGTCTTTGATCTGGCGGAGAACTTCTTGAGGAGATTTGCCCATGACGAAAAATACAGCTGCAATTGGAAATAGATTCCGACGCTAAAGAGCGGTAGCTTGCGACTTTGTATCAACGAGTACTTTTTTTAGGACTACTCCTACTTCTTTCTGAGTCTTAAAGTTTTTTTATGAACCTTTGCTTAGCTCTACCGTACGCCTGGGCGCCGTTTACCTGTTATTGGAAGGGTTTTCGGGGCTAACTGATCAACAATGGTTGATATGAGGATTGGCTGTTTTGATTGCCTTTTAAAACAATTTTTTTTATTCCCATTGCAATCCTTCAACGAAATTGCCTTTGTGAATCCACGCCTGTCTAGGCTCATTGCCAATTAACTTGCTCAGGGCCTTGGCGACGACCAAATTCATCCCCCCTGTTGATCAAAGCCATCACAAGGTTTTTGCACCAATTAAATCTCCAGACCGTCTTCTGTTAGGGCCTGGTCCTTCTAATGCTCATCCCGATGTGCTGAAGGCGATGGCTTTGCCGCCTATTGGACACCTTGATCCGTTTTACATTTCATTAATGGGTGAGGTGCAGGGATTGTTGCGTTATGCGTGGCAGACCGACAACCGACTCACTCTCCCCATGAGTGGTACAGGGAGCTCGGCAATGGAGGCTACCCTCGCTAATACAGTCGAACCAGGAGATACTGTCTTAGTAGCAATTAAGGGCTATTTCGGTCATCGATTGGTTGATATGGCAGAGA
Organism: Prochlorococcus sp. MIT 1300; assembly: GCF_034092375.1. Taxonomy (NCBI): domain Bacteria; kingdom Bacillati; phylum Cyanobacteriota; class Cyanophyceae; order Synechococcales; family Prochlorococcaceae; genus Prochlorococcus; species Prochlorococcus sp. MIT 1300. The sequence goes on from NZ_CP139302.1 coordinate 110,340, forward strand.
GATATAGGGCTAATGTTCAAGTTCTTCAGAAGTGTTGGGGTGAGGCCTTTTCTCTAGAGGAATTAGAAAAAGGCCTTAAAGATCATAGGCCTGCCATCTTGGCAATGGTTCATGCGGAGACCTCAACAGGTGTATGCCAGCCAATGGAAGGGATTGGAGATCTTTGTAGAAAGTACGATTGCTTGTTGCTTTTGGACACTGTTACCTCCCTGGGAGGAGTTCCTCTTTTCTTAGACGAGTGGAAGATTGACCTTGCATATAGCTGCAGTCAGAAGGGTTTGAGTTGTCCCCCAGGATTAGGTCCTTTTACAATGAGTTCAAGGGCTGAGGAGAAACTACAAAGGCGCAAGGGGAAGGTTCCAAATTGGTATTTAGATGTTTCTCTTTTAAACAAATATTGGGGAAGTGATCGTGTCTATCATCACACCGCCCCAGTGAATATGAACTTTGGAATTAGAGAAGCACTTCGACTTTTAGCCGAAGAGGGCTTGGAAAATTCTTGGAAACGACATAACGATAATGCTCAGCAACTATGGGAGGGTCTAGAGGATTTAGGACTTGAACTACATGTTCCTGAAGAGCTGAGATTGCCAACATTGACAACGGTACGAATTCCTAATGGTATAGATGGGAAGGCATTTGCCCTTCACCTTTTAAACAAATATGGAATTGAAATTGGAGGTGGTTTAGGTGAATTAGCAGGGAAGGTATGGAGAATTGGACTTATGGGATACAACTCACGTTCAGAAAATGTCGAACGAGTGCTTAAGGTATTTGAGTCAGAGTTGCCTAATTTTCGCGAGGGTGTTTCCTTTGCCGCTTGAACCAACTTTGTAATTGAGTCTTTGCTTGATCTTCCATTACGCCACCAATTACGACCATGTGATGGTGAGCACTTTTGTGTTTAGCCAGATCAATTGTGCTTCCTAGGCCGCCTCTTTTCGGGTCAGATGTTCCAAAGATCACTTGCCCCATTCTCGCTTGAACTAAAGCACCTGCACACATTGGGCAGGGTTCCAGTGTGACGATGAGAGTGCAATCGTTAAATCTCCAATCCTCTCTGATCCATGAGGCTTGACGAAGAGCTATCAACTCAGCGTGACCAAGAGGGTTTTGTGTTAGCTCTCTATTGTTACTTCCATGCCCAATACAGCGTCCATAATGATCGAGAATCACGGCGGTAACAGGGATTTCCCCTGTTACCCCTAATTGGTGAGCTCTCTTAAGTAGTACAGCCATCCAGTGCTGACGATGCTTGGTACTTAGTTCAATGGGATGCGCCAATGCTTTCTTTGGGTGGCATGCCTTAACGGAGAAGGCCATTAAGAGGGAGAATAAAACTTGATTTGTTTTTTATCTTGGCTGGCACTCCCCAAATCAAGCCAGCTAATACATTGGCTTACTTCGCATCTCCAGAGAAATTTGATCCTGAATTACAGAGATTTTTGGAGGATGCAAGTTCGAAGCTATGTACTTGGCTGGGAGAAGCTACTAGGCGGGGACCTCTACCAGCACTTAGTGACCTGCCAGACGTAGCTCCGAAAAAGTCTGGCCTTTCATGGGATCTTTTGCTGGATGATTTTCAGCAGATAATGGATGGGGCATATCAACCTTCCCATCCAGGGGCAATAGCCCATTTAGACCCTCCTCCTTTAACTGCATCAATAGTTGCTGACTTGATTTGTGCTGGCCTTAATAACAACCTTTTGGCGGAAGAGTTGTCTCCAGGCTTAACCAAATTAGAAAGAGAGGTTTGCCGTTGGTTTGCTGATCAGCTTGGTTTACCCCCATCAGCTGGTGGCGTGGCTGCAAGTGGTGGCACTTTAAGTAACTTGATGGCCCTGGTTTTGGCTCGCAATGCTGCGAACTTAGGAACAGATTCAAATGCTGTTGTTCTTGCGAGTCAGGATGCTCATGTCTCATTAGCTAAAGCGATTCGTGTTATGGGCCTAGGTGTTGAATCTCTAGAGCTTGTTTCGACTAATGCTGATGGGAAAATGTCCATTGAGGCTCTGGAGACGCATATTGCTTTACTGAAAAAACAAGGTAGAAATTGTTTTGCCATTGTTGCCACAGCTGGAACCACTGTCCGTGGGGCAATTGATCCTCTTGAGCAAATAGCTGCCATTGCTTTCAGAGAAAATATTTGGCTTCACATTGATGGAGCTATAGGTGGTGCTTTTGCACTTTCATCTTCAACAAAATCTTTGGTTCATGGAATCGGATTGGCTGATTCGGTGACTTTGAACCCGCAAAAAGTGTTAGGTATTACAAAAACTTCTTCACTATTATTGGTTGCCCAGAAGGAAAACCTTTGCACTACTTTTGCAACTGGTCTTCCTTATATAGAGCCTGCTTGGGGGGATGCACATGGTGGTGAAATGGGATTGCAGGGTAGTAGGTCAGCAGAAATTTTAAAACTTTGGATAGGACTTAAACAACTTGGAGAGGATGGTATAAAACAATTGCTTGAAGGTGCTATCGATCGTCGCGTTTACTTAGAGGAGAGAATAGATTTATCTTGTTTTAATTTGGTTAGTGGGCCCTTACATTTAGTTGCATTCAGCCCAAGTAACTTTGATGAGCATCAATCTTCACAATGGTCGTTTTCTACTAGACAAACTTTGTTAGATAACGATCTAATGCTTTCTAGACCGGTCTATAGAAATCGTCATTATTTAAAGGCAGTGCTTGGTAATCCTCATACACAGATCACTCATTTGGATGAGTTGGCTAAAACAATAAATAAATCTCTTAGCGGGTTTAGTATATGAATACAATGCCATCGCGTGGACGACTCGTTGCAATTGTTACTGGGGCTTTTTCAATTGCAATAGCTGTTGTTTATTTGCTATTAATTACCTTTCTTGATTCTCGAGGTCAAATGTTACCTCCTCCTCCCGAGGCCTTGGGCGAGGAGGTAGCTGTCTCAGACTTTTCTGTTGAAGGGGATCAACAACCTCCCTTAAGGCTGTCGCAATAAAGTTTTCTAAAGATGAACCACGACGATTTAAGTCATAGTGATGTTGAACAACTTCTTGAATGCCTCCATCCCCCCAATCTTGATCTTGTTGGAAATAAGTGATGAAGCTTGCACCTGCAACTCGAGTAAGCCAAGCAGCCACAATCCCCTGAATAGCTCTTCCTAACAACAAGCTTGGAAGATTTAAACTTAAGGATGCGCCAATAATAGAGACTCCTCCTTTTACAACTCCAAGGGTTGCAAGGGTTCTGCCGACTGATATAGCAAGCTCTTGAGCTCTGCTTCGGGTTAAATTAATTCCATATATAGCAGCTATTTCCATCACCATTTGAGCATTGACTGCTGCTGCACCTAGTAGGTCAACTCCTGGCAATGGTGTTGCAGTGACAATCCCTCCGCTAATCCAGCTATAACGATCGATCGCCCTTTTGGCAGTTTTTTGTCTTTGTTTGTCCAGTAATCGTCGGCCAGCTTCTCCAAGGGTTTTACATTGCAAAAGTAGGTTGTCGGCTAATAACTCTTCTCCATCTTCATGGAGAACCTTGGCAAGACGTTGTAAAAGTGATCTGATCTCTGGGATGGGCTGTAAAGGCTTTTCACCTGGACGAGGTATCGATTGTGGTGCAGCACTGCAAGGAATAACATCTTCTGGATCGAGTAGTTTTTTGCTGTGACCTCTAAGTAGTTTAATTAGACGCCGCTCTTCTTCTTCGCCTCGTAAATCACATTTATTTAGAACAAGCAGTAGACGCTTGCCCATGGTTGTAAGGCTGTTTATTGCTTCCAGTTCAGAGGACCTTATGTCACCATCTACCACAACTATCATTAGGTCTGCTTGAGCAGCTTTTTTCTTTGCTTCTTTTTCTCGGCTTTTGCCATCTTTACCTGACTCAAGTATTCCTGGGGTGTCGATCAGTTGAAGACCTCTAGTAAAACCCTTTAATCTAAGTCTGTATGTTGCACTTTCGGTGGTTGATCCCATCGCGGCACCTACCTCGCCAACGATTTCATTTAGTAATGCTCGAATAAGAGATGTTTTCCCACTAGAGCCAGTGCCAAATACAACAACAACTAAATCACCTCGATCAAGCTCTTTTCCAACACGCTCTCGCTCCTGTTGAAGACTCTCCCTCGCGATATCATCTTGCAGCTTCTCGAGTAATTTATCGATTCCAATTAAACTCTGTCTCGCTGCCTGTTGTCTGGTTCGAGGTGAGAATTTCGGCTGTTGATCAGTTTGCCTTAATTGCTTACTTTTTTTTTGTATGGATTCCCAAAGTGGTGATCCATATTGTAAAATAGAAATTACAATAATTGCTGCTAATAGTAATAGTAATGGGCCTATTATCCAACCAGGTAATAGATAACTAAGGTCCCAAAGTATGCTCCGGAAAACTTGGAGTAATGTTGATAGAACTATAATAGCCGTGAAGGCTATAAGCATCCAAACTAGTAGACCTTTGCGTTGCATCATTTTATTGGAGACATTCTTTCTTTGTTGGGTTTAGAGCATGTCACAAACATGAGATGATGCCTTGGAGCTTTTTCAATGGACTTGCCCTTTGTTTCTGCGTTTTATTACGTCAACTGCGAAGCACAATAGGGCAATATTGATTGCTATGTCGGCCACATTGAATATTGGGAACTCTATTGGCCTTAGTTCAATAAAGTCGATTACATGCCCAAGCCTCCAACGGTCGAAACCATTACCAATAGTTCCGCCTAAAAGAAAGGCTAAGGACAGTCCTTGCCAGGTATTAACTGGAGCATGATTCCATATCCAGACGATTAAACCTATGCCGACTAAAAGGCTTAGTAAGCCAAGAAAAAAGGTTGAATTAGAAAAAAGACTAAAGGCTGCACCTGTATTTCTTACTATTTGTAGTTGTAATAGCCATGGCAAAAGAGGCTTTGTAATTCCAGGAGAAAGGGCTTGGGTGGCCCACTCTTTGCTTAACTGATCAAGCAAGATTATAAGAAAGCTAATTAAAAGTAATTGCTCACGCTTAAGGAATTTTTTGTTCATTTGATTAATAGAAGCTTTCTTAGAGGTATTGCGATTAGGCCAACACATGCACAAAGGCTTAGTTGGGCCGGCAGAGGTGCAAGGGTGTAGGTGAAAAGTAATTCGGGGAGAGGGTTAGACCATCTAATCATTAAAGAGCCAAATATTAAATTCAAGACTCCACAAGCTTGAAGGGCCATCAGGCCAGCAACCGCCGAAAGGGTCAGGCGAGGTAAATTGTTCATCCCAGCCTGGTTGGCTAGCCGACCTGTTAACCAAGCGGCTGGAATGAAACCAACTAAGAATCCAAAGCCAGGGGTAAATAAATAATCTAGCGTTCCACCTCCATGAAATACTGGTAATTGGAATAAGCCAATTGTTATATAAGCCACTGAAGCTATTACTCCGGCATTGGGACCACAAACTAATGCGGTTAATAACAAAGCAGGAACTTGCCAAGTGCTTGGAAGACTCAGGACTTTCGTTGAGAAGTCTTCGCCTGGTATTAATAACCCTGAAGGCATGAGAGTCCCTACAAGGATCATCATTAGCCCGGCTACCGAACTGGTTAAGGTGACAAGGGGACGCAAATAGGGAAAGTTCCATCTTGACCCATCCTGGTGTAATTAAGTATTCCTTGCAGCGGCCTTATGGAATTCAACATTGGAGATCAAGTCACTCTTGTCGGACCACAGAGGTATCTAAAGACGGCAGATGCAATGCCTGTACTTCGTCCACCTGATCTTGTTTCTGTAACTGATATAGGTGAAATTGTTGAATTGCGGGCTAATGGAAATGCCGCTGTGCGTTTTAGGAGAGGTGTCTTCCTGATTGCTTTGGAACAGCTTGCCCTTGAAGGGGCAAACGATAGGACGAATGATTCCTCTGGGCAGCAGGCCTAGAAGATCTAGATCATTGTGCTCCAATAATTAGAAAGCGTTTCAAGAGTCTTGGGAGGTCCACAGAGACTTAGAAATGGTTTTTGAAGATACTTTTTTGCTGCGTTTTGAAGGTCTGTTGTTTCCAATTGTTCTATAGCTTTTAAAGTTTGAGCATCAAAGTCATTAGATAGGCCCAATAACTTCAATTGGGCCATTCGTTCGGCTCTTTGTGCGCATGTTTGATTGCTGTGGGCTAATTGGCCTCTGAATTTAGAACGGCTCAGTTCTAAATTCTGTTCATTGATCTTATTAGAGGTTAAGTTCCACCATATTTCACTTAAAAGTTTTAATGATAGAAGAGCTTTGTCTTCACTTGTTGAAGCGTGTATTACGAAAGGAGCTGGACCATGTCTTATAGGGTGATGGACTCCTACATCATAGGCCACACCGTGATCTTCTCTTAAACATTTAAACAATACACTGGACATGCCTGAGCCAATATAACAATCAAGGAGTCTTAATGGAAGATCCTCTTTAGTTCCATGTGGAACTGTGGGTTGTCCCATAAGAATAAAAACTTGTTCTGTTTCTTCTGGGTGAAGGGAGATTCTTGGTTGATTTTCTACAGTTAAATTAAAAAGTGAATTATTTAAAGAAATTGTTTTTAGCTCGTTTTTTTTCATTATATTTGGCCAACTTGGAAAAGGATCAAGGCTTTTTACTTGATTGGCAAAATCTTCATTTAATGATCCTGATAAAGTAAGGACTGATGAAGTCAATTGAAGTTCATTGGCTAGTGGCTTAAGTTGCTTGCGCTTTAGCTTGCTTAACTCTTCTTTAAACCCCAAAGGATCATGACCATAGGGAGCATTCCCATATGCATTACAACGCCAACCATCGAAAGCAATTTGAAATGGGTTTTCTTTTTGTCGATGTAGGGCTTGAAGACTAAGTTCTCTTTCGAGTTTGATTTGATCCGTCTCTAAATGTGGTTCTATAACCATCCAACCAAGAAGAGGCAGAAGTCGTTTTGCATCACTTTTTGCACATTTGAGGCTAATCAATATTCCGTCTTCATTTATGTCGCACCTCAGTCCTGCGCCGCAGCCTTCTACTAAGTCAGCTAACGCAATGTTGTCATAAGGTCCACAACCTCTGCTTAACAGTGATCCTAGTAATTGATGGGCACCTCTTTGGTTAAAAGGATCAGCACTACTGCCTCCTCTAAGTAAGAGCTTTGCTGCAATGATTCCAGGAGTTTTCCTTGGGTCTAGCAATATTTTGAGAGTGCTCATGGCTTTTCTTTTGTCGGCCTTGCAATGAGAATGAAACCCATCTCAGGTTGAAGTAACGGAAAAATTCTTTTTTGCAAAGCCTCTCCAGACCATTCATTGATTTGTTTAAGGGGCTCTAACAAAGCTTGATGGCGATTCCAAAGAGATTGATTTCCAGAAATTGCAGCAACTTGGCTAGGTGCCTCTAGGTTGAAGCAGAGCCCATTTCTTACTAGTTGGGTGGCTCTTAGCAATTCTTTCTCTTCAAGAGATGATTCGAGGGCTTTTTTAAGAATAAGTGTAATCTCCTTCTCAAGTTCTTCCAAATGGTTCTCCATTAAGCATGCTTCAAGTACAACAAGGCTGCCTTGCTCTAAAACAGTTATATCCATGTCTATCGATTCAACTATTTGTAGGTCTTCTCTTAAATGTTGAACTAGCCGACTTCTTCTGCCTTCGGCCAATAGGGAAGTGGCAATATCTGCACCCATAATCATTTCCTGATTATTTGCAGCTGGCATGGGCCAAGCTATTAGCAATCTTGAAGACTCGAGTCTGGGAATAAATATTTCTTGTCTCCCTTTCCTAAATGTTAGATTTCTTGGATTTTTTTGATCAGCATTATCTTCCTTTTGACTGGAAAGAGTACTTAGAGGACTATTTGAGATTAGCTCCTTAATATTATGAGGAATAGATCCAGCTATTGAAAGACAAATATTTGGGCCAACATAGTGATTCTGGTGAAAGCTTCTCATTTGTTTTGGATTACTTTTTATAAGACTTTCTCTTTGTCCAAGGATTGCTCTCCCGTACGGGTGATTTGGCCAACAACTTTGAAGTAGTTTTTGGATTACTTGCTCGTCAGGTTGGTCTCTATATTGAGCAATCTCTTCTAGAACGACTTCTCTTTCGATTGAATAAGCATTTTCATTTAGTTGAGGTTTCAGGACAAGGTTTAGTAGAAGTTCTAATGCCTTAACTGCACCATCAGGAGGTACAAGTACGTAAAAATGAACATCATCAAAGCCAGTAGCGGCATTACTGCTCCCACCAAGTGCTTCGATTGCAAAATCAAATTCTCCAGCAGCCAGATTTTGACTGCCCTTGAACACCATGTGCTCAAGGAAATGAGCTAGGCCTTCCTCTCCAGGAAGCTCTTTTGCGCTTCCTGCTTTGCACCACAGGTCTAGACATGTCAAAGGGGCGTCTGGCATTGAAGCGAGAACGCAGGTAGTACCGTTTGAAAGTGACCACTCTTGTAGGTTTGGTCCTTGGATGGATCTTGCCAGAGGTTTTTGGAAAAGGTCCATTCTGATCCCTGTTGCAAGCGTGTTGGCTTCTTCTGAAATCAGTTGCGATGGATTTCACCCTTTCTTGGCATCCATGGCTAAGAGGATCAAACTTCGCAGGGACACGTTTCCTGAGCTATTACCAATAGATTTACCTACTGAGTTTAAAGATGTTTCAGGTACCCTTGATGGTGAGGAATTGATCATATTTAATGAGGTTCATTGCTGTCTGGGTCTTCGTAAACTGCATCTTGAAATGGCCAAGATGGGTTCCGGGCTTCAAATTTTGCATTGCGTCTTTTTCCCAGAGCCAAGTTTTGATTTGCCAATTTTTGGAGTTGATCTAGTCGCAGGACCTTCTGGAATATCTGCTGCAATTGTTGACCTTTCTCCTGTAGGCGCAAAATTACCGGGCGAGATCAGAGTGGCTCTGGAATCACTAAGAGTGCCTTCGTTCAAGAATGTGAGGCAGTTGCCTTCGTGGGGATCAATTTTTTCAAGCTTTGTTTGTTTTATTAGACCTTCTTCTCCTAAAGAGGAGGATTCGTTTTTGGCCGTTGTGGACAGTTATTTGTTCATACTCAGGTCTGCTCTGGTTAAGACTGCTGCAGATTCAGTTGATGATGCATCTACTATTCAGCGGCATAAGGGTCAGCTTCTGTATTGCCTTCAACAGAAACGCAACGACAAAACCAGAAGTGTTCTTGCAAACGCTTTCAATCCTCTATGGGCGGATCGCTATATAGAACGAATTTTGTTCGACAACCCACCTCCTTTAAAGAAACACTGAACATTTCTGTGCGCTCGCTTATTCCCTTATTGAGCTTTATGGCCCCTATGGTCCTTTCTAGTTGTGTATTGGGTCCCGAAGCAAATAGAAGTGCTAACGAAACTGAAATAGTTGAGCCTCTTCCACTGACGGCTGTCGCTGCACTCGGGAGGTTGGAGCCAGCTGGAGAGGTACGCCGACTGGCCGCACCAGTTAGTGGTTTTGGTGGAACTCCTCGAGTTGCTGTTTTAAATGTTCAAGAAGGTGATGAGGTTAAGAAAGGGCAAACACTTGCTGTTTTTGACAACAGGCCTCAAATCCTCGCGGATTTGGCTGGTATTCGCGCACGTTTGAGAACTATTGAGATTGAGATTCTTATGAAGGAACGTGAGGTAAGTCGGTATGAATTGTCTGCTCAACAAGGAGGCACACCATTAGTTGTATTTGAATCAAAGCAAGATGAATTAATTAAGTTAGAAGGTAAGAGACAAGAGTCTTTCGCAAAGTTAACTGGTTTAGAGGCAGATTTGGCTGATAGTGAATTAAAAACACCTATAGATGGTGTTGTACTTAGAATCCATACCCGAGCGGGAGAGAGACCAGGTATTAATGGTGTTCTAGAAGTTGGAGCAAATAAAACAATGGAAGCATTAATTGAGGTGTATGAGTCAGACGTAAACAGGGTTAAATTTGGTCAGGAAGTAACTATGATTAGTGAAAATGGAGGCTTTAAAGGCATCCTCAAAGGCCGCGTAGAAAGGATTAGTCCACAAGTACGTCAAAGGAATGTTTTGTCTACTGATCCGACTGGAGATGCAGATGCAAGAATTGTTGAAGTTCGTGTAAGCCTTGACCCTTCATCATCAGCTTTAGTTACTCATCTCACAGGTATGAAGGTAATAGCTCGCTTTAAGCCATCGTGAAGTTTGGTTTTTTGCAAAGACGAAGAATTCCTCTCGCTTGGCTTTTACTTACTAGGCAGCCCTTAAGGCTTTTGGTCGCTTTGGCTGGAATTAGCTTTGCAGGAATATTGATGTTTATGCAGTTGGGATTTAGAGACGGACTTTTTGATGCAAGTGTAACTGTTCACCGCTTATTTGATGCTGACTTAGTTCTAATGAGTCCTAGGTCCATGAGCTCAATAAGTATGAGTGGTTTTCCGAGAAGAAGGCTTGTGCAAGCCATGGCTCATGATGATGTTGTAGGTATAACTCCTGTTAATTGGAATTTTCTTCTTTGGCGTAACCCAGAAACTTTGTCAACACGATCTCTTTTAGCACTAGGTTTTGAGCCGGATGATCCTTTGTTTATTGATCCGAACCTTGCCTTGAAAGCAAGGACTCTTACTAACCCAGGAAGAGTCCTTTTTGATGAGCTTTCAAGGCAGGAGTTCGGGCCAGTAGCTGATTGGTTTCGTCGAGGCAAGATTGTTGAGACTGAGTTGGCAGGTAAAAGAGTTCGAGTGTCTGGCTTGGTCAAATTGGGACCTTCTTTTGGTGCTGATGGAAATGTATTGACTAGTCGAGAGACTTTTCTTCAATTATTGCCAACTACACCACCAGGAAGTATTGAACTTGGCTTAGTCAGGCTAAGAAAAGGAACAGACCCAGAGAGTGTTGCGCAAACTCTTAAAGCAAGTTTGCCTGAAGATGTAAGTGTGTTTACTCGTCAAGCTTTTATTGAATTTGAGAAAAATTATTGGAGGACTAGTACATCAATTGGGTTTATTTTTAGCTTGGGGGCTGCTATGGGTTTTGTTGTTGGCTCTGTAATCGTTTATCAGATTTTATATTCTGACGTAAGTGATCATTTGCCAGAGTATGCCACCCTTATGGCTATGGGCTATCAATTAAAAACTTTATTAGGAGTGGTTGCTAGAGAAGGGGTTTTGTTAGCAATTATGGGGTATGTCCCTGCATATGCTGCTGGACAAGGATTGTATGCATTAGTAAGAAGCTCGACTAAGCTTCCAGTTGCGATGGATTTCTCTAGGGCAACATTGGTATTCCTTTTAATATTAATTATGTGTATGTGTTCTGCAATGCTTGCTATGCGTAGGTTAATAGATGCAGACCCTGCAGAGATTTTCTAGGTAGTTGAGCTAATTTTCTATTTGTTTTTTAACATGCAATTTATAGAGAAAGGTAGTCACCCCTTTGTTGAGATAACTGACTTATGTCACTGGTTCGGCAAGGGAGAAATGAAACGTCAAGTGCTTCAATCGTTGAGCTTGGAGGTGGCGCCAGGGGAGGTCGTATTACTTACTGGACCTTCTGGCTGTGGTAAGACAACACTTTTGACTTTGATAGGAGCATTGCGAAAAGTCCAAAAAGGGAAACTTTTTGTTTTAGGTAAAGATGTACGAGGTCTTGGACGTAGAGGGCGTCAAGGCTTAAGGAGAAATATTGGCATGATTTTTCAGGGTCATAATCTTTTGCGATGTTTGACTGCAGAGCAAAATGTCCAAATGGGCGCAGACTTACTTAAGGGCTTTAGCTACAGAGCAAGACGAGATCAGGCTCGTGAATGGTTGAGAGTGGTTGGTTTGGAAGACCAGTTAAATAAGCTCCCTCATGATCTTTCCGGAGGGCAGAAGCAAAGGGTAGCGATCGCAAGGGCATTAGCAGCGCGTCCAAAGCTCCTTTTGGCAGATGAACCTACCGCCGCTTTGGATAGTGTTACGGGAAGAGAAGTGGTTGATTTGTTGAAAAAACTAGCTAAAGAACAAGGCTCTGCAGTGCTTATGGTCACCCATGACCCCAGGATCCAAGGGGTTGCTGATAGGTTGTTAAAAATGGAAGATGGTCGACTTGCCTCCACTTTTTAGTAAGTTGGTTGAACCTCTTTAAAAACTCCGACTAAACAATCATGGCTAAGCGAAGAAATCTGAAGAAAGAGAAACAAGAGCGCAATCGTGCCTATGCACGCAAATTTAAGAAGAGAAAGCTTCGCAATGATGGAAGGGGTGAGGGTGCTGGAAATGGAGTAACAGGTACTGCAAATAATGGTGGAGCTGCTGACTGATTGTCGATCTGAGAGAAGTCTGTTTATTTTATAGACTTCTTTCTAGAAGCCCTTTAGGGTCATAATCTGTCTTTCACAGGATCTGTGCCCTCCAAGGATGTTTATAAGCGTCGTTATACCTACTTACAATCGGTTGCCTATCCTTAAGAAGTGTCTTTATGCCTTGGAGCATCAGAGATCTCATGCAGAGATAGAAAATTACGAAATTATTGTTGTAGATGATGGTTCAAGCGATGGAACGCAAGAGTGGTTAAGAAGTTGTTCAGAGAATTTTCCTCATCTTCGTCTTTTTCAACAGGAGCATTCAGGCCCAGCTCAAGGTCGAAATCGTGGCGTTGACCAAGCATCAGGTGATGTAATTGTTTTTATTGATAGTGATTTGGTTGTGACAAGTTCTTTTCTAGAATTCCATGCGCTGGCCCTTAAGCAAAGTTGGAAGCTCAACGGAAATCGTAATTGCTTTACCTATGGATCAGTAATTAATACCTCTAACTTTCAATCTCCTACTTCTGAACCTTATAAATTGAATGATCTTTCATGGGCTTATTTTGCAACTGGAAATGTTGCTATCTGCAAGAAATTATTAATTCGCTCTGGCCTTTTCGATACAACATTTAGCCTTTATGGTTGGGAAGATTTGGAACTTGGTGAACGGTTGCGGAAAATGGGGGTAAAGCTAGTACGTTGTCCCAAAGCTGTCGGATATCATTGGCATCCTCCATTAAGTCTTGAACAGATTCCTGGCTTGATAAGAGTCGAACTTGAAAGAGCTAAAATGGGACTTATTTTTTATCGAAAACACCCCACTTTTAGAGTTCGTTTCATTATTCAGTTCACCTGGCTACATTTTTGCCTTTGGGAATTACTCACTCTTTTTGGCTTGATAAATGAAAGGAGTCTTAGACCCTTACTTGCCTTTTTGATCAGAAGAGGTAGGCCAGGACTTGCCATGGAGCTTTTGCGACTCCCTTTAAACAGGATTTGTGTCCGTCAGATCTTTAGGGAAGCATCACTACTAAGGATGCGTAGAGTCGATAATTTGATAAATTAAGACGTTCTCTTAAATTCCGCACACCTGTCTGTTTCGGGTGATGTTGGCAAAGGTAAGCCAATCTTGGTTTATCTCATAACATCCCTGTCAGGTGGAGGCGAACCCGAAACCCCAAAATTTATGGCTGTTGTCACTCTCTCCGAGATGATGGAGGCTGGTGCTCACTTTGGGCATCAGACCAGAAGATGGAACCCAAAGATGTCTCGTTACATCTATTGCGCACGCAATGGAGTTCACATCATTGATCTTGTTAAGACTGCTGTTTGCATGAACAGCGCTTACAAGTGGACTCGATCTGCTGCTCGTAGCGGAAAGAGATTTTTGTTTGTTGGAACTAAAAAGCAGGCTTCTGAAGTTGTTGCAATTGAGGCATCTCGTTGTGGAGCCTCCTACGTAAACCAGCGCTGGTTAGGTGGCATGCTTACTAATTGGTCAACTATGAAGGCTCGGATTGACCGTTTAAAAGACCTAGAAAGGATGGAATCCAGTGGCGCTATTGCTATGCGCCCTAAGAAAGAAGCCGCTGTTCTTCGAAGAGAACTAGAGAGACTCCAAAAATATCTCGGTGGCTTGAAAGGAATGCGACGTCTTCCTGATGTTGTGGTCTTGGTTGATCAGCGTCGTGAGACAAATGCAGTCTTAGAAGCTCGCAAGTTGGACATCCCTCTTATTTCCATGTTGGATACCAACTGTGATCCCGATCTTTGCGAAGTTCCTATCCCTTGTAATGATGATGCAGTTCGCTCTGTTCAACTTGTTCTGGGCAGATTAGCTGACGCAATTAATGAAGGGCGCCATGGATCTAATGATCAACGCGGTCATGGAAGTGACAATTAAGTTTGCTTCTGTAATTAACCTCTCTGCTCTGGCATCTATTTAGCCGAGCTTTTTCTCTTAAATCCTTTTAACTCAAATTAAAAATGGCCGAAGTATCAGCCAAGCTTGTCAAAGAACTGCGTGACAAAACAGGCGCAGGAATGATGGATTGCAAAAAAGCCCTAGGTGAAACTGGTGGTGATGCAACCAAAGCCGTGGAGTGGTTAAGACAGAAAGGCATTGCAAGTGCAGAAAAGAAATCAGGGCGGATTGCTGCCGAAGGAGCTGTTGGCAGTTATATCCATACTGGTGCACGGGTGGGGGTGCTTTTAGAACTAAATTGTGAAACAGATTTTGTTGCCCGAGGAGAACTGTTCCAAGGCCTGCTGAGAGATATATCAATGCAGGTCGCTGCATGCCCGAATGTTGAATACGTCTCTACTGACCAGATTCCGAATGAAGTGGTTGAAAAAGAGAAGTCTATTGAAATGGGGAGAGATGATTTGTCCGGCAAACCTGATCAGATGAAGGTAAAAATTGTTGAAGGAAGGATTGCTAAGAGATTGAAAGAACTTGCATTAATGGAACAACCTTTTATTCGGGATGGTTCAATGTCAGTTGCGGAACTTGTGAAACAAGTTGCAGGTCAGATAGGAGAGAACATTCAAGTTCGTCGTTTCACTCGATATACCTTGGGAGAAGGAATTGAAATTGAGAAAGTTGACTTCGCTACTGAAGTAGCTTCTATGACAGCAGCCTGATTTTGTCGATTAAAAACCAGTTTCCTTCAAAATATGATCCTGAACATCAGCTTGAATCTCTCAAGCTGATATGTAAGAAGTTTGCACCTGTCATTTATAAAGATCAGGCCTTATACCTCCAGTTATTACGAAGTGAATTGAAGAAAGCAGTTCACCAAGCATTGTTTTGTCTTCTTGAAGATTGCGAAAATAACCCTTTAAAGACTTTCCCTGAGAACAAAAGAAGGTCTTTAAAAGAACAAATCGATCAGTTGGTTTCTAAGTGCCTTTCCTTGCTAACGATCGAACATCTAATGGATCTTGCTAGGCAAATGGAGATTGAGAGAAGACTTAAGGATGAGAAGGCTAGAAAACAACTATTGAGAGAGTTGGACCAGGAAGAACCTTCAATTGTTGAGGATAAAGTATCAATTAATTTAGATGAATCCTCCTCAAAAGACCATAAAATTGGCCAATTTCTATTGGGTAGATTTGATAACGACATTTCTTTAGATTCACCTGTTGATAGTTCTAACGAGTTGAATTATGGAGAAGAATTGAGAGATGAACACGACTCAAAAGACAAATGCAATGATCTTTTGGAGGAAGATTTAGGCTCCTCTCCCCCCATTAACAATGATTTAGAGGTTTTACGTTCGCTATTTGCTTTAGCTGGCGAGACACTGAATCCTGACGATGCTAAGGGTGAGGGTGATTTTGAGAATTTAAATCAGCAAGAACTCTCTTTTGAAAGCCAAACAAATTTTGGTAAAGAGTTTCTACCAAGCAATCCAAGAGAGTTGATTAATTGGATGGAATTTATAGACATAGCAACTTCCAGAAGACTAAGGAATCTTTCTCATACGTTAAATATAGAGTTGCTTAGAGCTGGGATTGTAAATACTCTTTTGCCGGTTAACCTTCTTGATGCTGCTATTAGAGGTCAGTTAGAAACACAACCTGTTCCTTCAAATCTTCTTAGGCTCCGACTTCCTGCCCCAAATGGTTCCCTTGAGGACTCTATGGAAATTACTTGTTTATTATTTCGTACGTCTGAGTTGGAATTTGATGCTCCACTTTTACGGAGGTGTAGGTCGCAGTTAAAGCATCATCGTCGTGACCTACTAAGAATGGCTTTACAGCAACGACATTGGCAAAGTCGCTCAGTAGCCAAGGAGGCTCGTCTTTTATGGTGGCAGAAACCTCTAGAAAATTTGTAGAGGTTTCACCTCATGTGCTGACTTCAGATCAGTTAAAACAGTTGTTGGATTGGATTCAACCAATCCAACAGGCTCTTAGAGTGGAAGCAGAGTCTGGTTTTGGCAATCTTCAAGGCAGACAGGAATATTTTGATGTTTTTTTGATTAGGCAACTCTCGAATCCGCCCGACGCGAAGCTTTCTATAGATGCTGTTACTCTTTTAAAACAATTAGTTGAATCTTTTAAGAGTTATTCTCAGAGTAATGATGTAACAAGAAGGAGATTAGTAACAACTACACGCCAGTTCTTACATGAATCTTCAATGAGTTTGAGGCCTGTCGCTCCTGTTGCCTCTCCACGGCTAAAACTTAGTAACTTGGATCAAAAGTTTAAGACTAGAGATGATCTTAATGAATCTTGTAATTTAGATAGCCCTATTTCCTGTATCAAGGGGATTGGTCCTAAGATATCTGAAAAATTAGTTTCTCTTGGAATACTTTTAATACGAGATTTGATTGAGTATTATCCTCGAGATTACCTAAATTATGCCTCTTTAAAGCGCATTCAGGATATTGAAGCAGGAGAAACTGCGACAATTGTTGCAAGTATCAGAAAAGTAAACAGTTTCATTAGCCCTAAAAATCCCAACCTGTCGATCCTTGAATTACATGTGCAAGACCAAACTGGAAAACTTAAGGTAACAAGGTTTTTCGTTGGAAGACGTTTTTCAAGCTATCATTATTTAAAAACTCAGACTAATTTATACCCTCTAGGGTCAATTGTTGCTGTAAGTGGACTTGTTAAAGAAGGCAATTACGGTAAGACTTTTCTGGATCCACTTATAGAAGTTATGGAATCGAAAGAGTCAACTCTTAGATCTAGATGGATAGGTAGATTAATGCCTATTTATTCATTAACTGAGGGTCTCAAAGCAGAACGCTTCCGTTCCTTAGTAGAAGATGTTATGCCCTATGTTTATTTATATAAAGACCCTTTACCTTCGAATAGACTTAAGAATTTAAATCTTGTGAATATTTCCACGGCACTGTCAGATATTCATATGCCAAAGGACAATTCATCATTGCAATTAGCAAGAAGGAGACTTGTCTTTAATGAGTTCCTTATGCTCCAACTTGGTTTACTGCAACGCCGAAAAGAGTTTCGTAAACATCCCTCTCCTGTTTTTGATAGTGTTACAAGAAGAGATGGACTTGTTGGTAGTTTTTTAGCTTTACTGCCTTTTAGCCTTACAGCAGCACAAGAGAGGGTTCTTTCGGAAATCGAGGCTGACTTAACTAGTCTCAAGCCAATGGCACGTTTAGTTCAAGGTGATGTAGGTTCTGGCAAAACTGTAGTTGCTTTAGCATCACTACTTAACGCAGTTCAATCTGGTTGGCAGGGGGCAATAATGGCTCCTACAGAAGTTTTAGCAGAACAACATTATCAAAACTTTTGTAATTGGTTGCCGAAGATCCATGTCACGGTTGCTCTGCTCACAGGTTCAACTTCCTCAACAAAACGTAGGAAGATCCTTGATGACTTAGCGAATGGAACATTAAACATTATTGTTGGCACACACGCCCTTATTGAAGATTCAGTTGTTTTCAACCGATTAGGACTTGTTGTTGTGGATGAACAGCATCGTTTTGGTGTACGCCAACGAAATCTTTTGCTTGATAAAGGTTTGCAACCTCATCTCCTTACAATGACAGCCACTCCTATTCCAAGGACTCTTGCTTTATCTATTCATGGCGATTTGGATGTTAGCCAAATAGATGAACTGCCGCCAGGAAGGATGCCTATTAAAACTCAAATTATTAGCTCAGTGAATAGGAATAAGGCTTACGCGCTTATTAGGAATGAGGTAGATCTTGGGCATAAGGCATATGTTGTATTGCCCTTAATAGACGAATCTGAGAAATTAAATCTCCGTTCAGCGATAGAGACTTACAAGAAGTTATCAGAGGGAGTTTTCGCAGACATTAATGTTGGCTTATTGCATGGACGTATGACCAGTGCTGAGAAGAATGAGATAGTACGAAATTTTGCCTCTGGAACTTGTCAGGTACTTGTTTCTACAACAGTCGTTGAAGTTGGAGTTGATGTTCCTGAAGCAACTGTGATTTTGATAGATCATGCCGATCGTTTTGGTTTGGCTCAACTCCATCAACTACGTGGTCGTGTTGGAAGAGGCCACGCCAAGTCGCATTGTTTGCTTATACATGACCGTAAAAATGATTTGGCTGGTAATCGTTTAGAGGTTTTGGTGAATTCTGACGATGGTTTTGAGATCGCTGAAATTGATATGACCTTACGAGGACCTGGTCAGGTTTTGGGCACAAGACAATCAGGCATTCCAGATTTTGTTTTGGCCAGTTTGGAAGAGGATGGTGATGTGCTTTTGCAAGCAAGGAATGAGGCCATTGCTCTTTTAGAACAGGATCCTGAATTGAATGAGTTTCCTTTGTTAAAAGATTTGCTCAGAAGGTATTGGCATAAGATTCGCGGTAATGAACACCTAAATTAAAGCGCATAATATTTTTTCCACAGGTCCGAGACTCGTATAAGACTCAAATGAGAACAACCTTGCTGTGCGTTGTCTCTTGAAGTCTGTCTATGAATTGAATATTTTGAGACGCTTTCGAGAATTCCTGGATCAAGATTTGCTGACCGAATTCTCGAAAACATACCTTTTTGCAACTGTTTTCGAATAACTGTGACAAAAGGAACAGTCGGGTCAGGCTCTAATAAAAATTTTAAAGTTAAGAGGATTTGAAGGGATTTTGTGCATGCTTTATTTTTAGTCCGTGGGATCCTTAAGAGTTTCCATTTGTGGAAAACCCTCCCTTGCTTGTGGAAATGATTGTTTTAGCCCTTCTTTTATGGACCGACCTTGGACAAAATGGCCAATAAATGAGTGTGGTGAAAACCTTGTAAAAATTCCAGTTTCTTTCTT
Organism: Prochlorococcus sp. MIT 1300; assembly: GCF_034092375.1. Classification (NCBI taxonomy): domain Bacteria; kingdom Bacillati; phylum Cyanobacteriota; class Cyanophyceae; order Synechococcales; family Prochlorococcaceae; genus Prochlorococcus; species Prochlorococcus sp. MIT 1300. The sequence continues at coordinate 129,328 of NZ_CP139302.1, forward strand.
TCGATTGCAACCTCATCCCTATGTTGCCCTTGGGGCTCCATATCAAAGAATTGATGCGCCTTATTTTTTGAGAAAGGATGTTGTTCGTCGTTTGTTGGCTGCCCAGGATGAGCTTCAGAGAATTGACCCAGAGACCTCTTTGGTAATTTTCGATGGATGGAGGCCTATAAACGTTCAAGCTTTCATGGTTGAACATGCTATTAATCAAGAATGTGAATCAAGGGGTATTGCCCCTCTTGATCCAACTAAAAGATTCGAGCGAAAAAAAGCAATTGAATCTGTTAAGAGGTTTTGGGCGGCACCAAGTTTTGACCCAATGACACCTCCACCTCATAGTACTGGGGGAGCTGTTGACATAACAATTTCTGATGTTAATGGTCGACCACTAGATATGGGGAGTGAGATTGATCAAATTGGAGCTATTTCTGAACCTGATTATTTTTCAGACTTACGGCAGAAAATTGTTACTAATAAAACACGACTTTTTAACTATAGAAGAAGAATTCTGGCTATTGCAATGAGTAAGGTTGGTTTTTTACAACACCCAAATGAATGGTGGCATTTTAGTTATGGAGATCAGATGTGGGCTTTTATCTGTAATGAGAGAGAAGCTATTTATGGAGCTTTGTCTTCAATAGATAATAAGTCTAGAACTGCTTGATCACCAATGGCCTTGATATGAGAACCAAAACTTTTTCTTCCTCCAGATTCTTTCCAATTAATTAATAGTGGCTCAATAGTTCTTTCTAAATCTTTCAAAGGCATTTTTTGAATGTAGGGTTTAGCTAGTCTCTTTAAATTAGGGGTTCCGCCTAGCCACAGCTGATATTGGTCCACTCCACTTCCAACTAATGCCAGCTCGGCCATATATGGCCGAGCACAACCATTAGGACAGCCAGTCATCCTTACAAGGATTGTTTTGTTAATGTCTAGACGTTTCAATTGACTCTCTATTCTTTCAAGGATATTAGGCAAGGATCTTTCGGCTTCTGTTATAGCAAGGCCACATAGTGGTAGTGCTGGACAGGCAATTGCATGTCTTTTAATAGCTGCAGGAGTCGCTGGATTTTTAATACCTAGAGAAGCCAGGGCTTCTTTGATGCTGGAAAGTTGTGTTCCACCAATATTGCAGAGAAGTAAATCTTGGTTGGGTGTAAGGCGGATCTCTAGTTGATATTTTTCTACTATTTCTCTAATACCTTTTTTCAGTCCACCTTCTAACCTGCCTGATAGAAGAGGAATCCCCACAAACCATTTACGGGAACCTTGTCTATGCCATCCAAGATAGTCTTCTAGTTTATCTTTTGGTTCAGGCCTTAGTGGTTTTATTTCATGTTTAAAGTAACTTTTCTGGAGCTCATTCTTAAACCATTCAATTCCTTGGTCGTGAAGCAAATATTTCATGCGAGCATGCCGTCTGGTTTTGCGGTCTCCGTAATCTCTTTGAAGTGCCAATATTGACTGTACTAGTTCTAAAATATAATTTCCAGGTATATAACCAAGAGGATCAGCTGCCCTAGCAAAAGTTTCGTCATTATTATGGGTTCTTCCCATGCCTCCGCCTACGTAAACGTTGCATCCTTTTAGTAGACCTTTTGAATCAGTAAAGGCTACCAGGCCTACATCATTTGTGAGCAAGTCAACAGAGTTATCTCCTGGGACTGTAACTGCACATTTGAATTTACGTGGCATATAGGTAGCGCCATATAGCGGTTCGTTTTTGTCTCCACTAAAGACTCCTTTCTCATATTGTTTGGCACGGGCTTTTTTGACTTGAATGTTGGGTCGTATTTGATAAGTAAGATCTCCATCTACCCAAAGATCCAAATAGGATGTCTCAGCTTGTTTAGGTGATAAAAGATCAGCAATTTGATTGGCAAGCTCTCGCGCTGCAGGATAGGAACCTTTTTCATAAGGAGCTGCAGGAGCCATAACATTGCGAGTGATATCTCCACAGGCCGCGAGGGTTGAACCCATTGACACAAGGATTTTGCCAATTACTTGTTTAAGATTTGCTTTGCTAACACCATGCATTTGAAATGCTTGGCGCGTTGTCGCACGAAGAGTCCCATTACCTAAGGCGTTAGAGAGATTATCTAGTTCAACAAATAATGATGCAGGAATCCTCCCTCCAGGACTCCTAAGCCGGAGCATCATCTGCCAGTCCTTCCCTAGGCCTTTTTTGCGGTTATCTCGATTGTCTTGTTGATAACTACCGTGAAACTTCAGCAGCTGCAGGGCGTCATTTGAGAAATGGTCACTTTTTGCCGATAGTTCCGAGGCAAGGGGCTCTTGTAGATAGCCACTTTTTTCCTTGAACTCCTCGAACTTACTTGTTCCGGAACCAGTTGCTATGCAAGGTGAGAATCTTGTCTCTACCTTTTTGTCCAATGCTGTGTCCCCTGCGGTCACGGCGTCATTATTTTTCTATTACACGGTAGCGAAGTTCACAGCACTTTTTACCAATCGATTTATATACAGTGTCAACCAGATGCCCTTGGCAGACTTGTCGACCTTTTTGCTTGAGATCGGTACTGAGGAATTGCCAGCAGATTTCGTAAGACTTGCACCCCCTCAGCTGGAAAAGTTGGTTAGTCAACACTTTGAACAGCGGAGGCTTGGTTACGGAAAAATTCTTTCAACGGCGACTCCTAGGCGAATTGTCTTATTAGTCGATGATTTGGCTTCAAAGGCTGAGGACTTTGAAGAGGAGAGAAAAGGGCCTCCAGCGAGTACGGCCTTTGTGAATGGTTCTCCAACTGCTGCTGCAATTGGGTTCGCAAAGCGATTTGGCTTAGAAGTCAATGATCTAGAAGTGCGAGAAACTGCAAAAGGGGCCTTCGTTTTTGCAAAGGTTATTGAACAGGGGGTTTCTGCGAATGAATTGCTCGCTGAAATTATTCCTAATTTGATAGCGGCTCTACAGGGGAAGCGATTTATGCGTTGGGGTACTGGTGAAAGACGTTTCTCTAGACCGATTCGCTGGTTGGTTTCTCTTTTAGACAGTGAAGTAGTTCCTGTGTGCCTTGATGGCGGTGACCCTAAAGTTCTTGCGGGTAAAAGCAGCAGAGGCCATAGACTTCACAAACGCATAGTAAATATCGAATCAGCAAGTTCATATTTGGATTCTCTTTTACATGCAGGTGTAATGGTTGAAAGGACTGAGCGCAATCAATTTATTAAAGGAGAAATTGAAAAGTCAGCCGAAAAACTCAATGCTATTGCGGATGTTCCACAAACATTACTAGATGAACTAACTGATTTAGTTGAGTCGCCAGACCTTATAGAAGGTGAAGTGGATGATTCTTTCTTGGACTTGCCAGCAGAAGTTCTTAGTACCGTAATGCGACTTCATCAGCGTTATATACCTCTTTATAAAAAAAATGCATCTAAAGATTCACTTGAACTTCAGGCAAGAAACGATCTTCTCCCCCGTTTTATTTGTATTGGCAATGGATTGAAGGAATCAAGACCTAGTATTAAGCGAGGTAATGAGAGAGTCCTTAAGGCAAGGCTTGCTGATGCGGAATTCTTTGTTCAAGCTGACAGAGCAGTTAAAAGCTCGATCAGATGTGAGCAACTGGCTCAGGTTACCTTTGCCGATGGCCTTGGTTCAGTGCTTGATAGGGTTCATCGACTGGAATGGGTAGCTCAGTTGTGCCTGAGTCATTTAACACTTGCTAACTCTGTCTCTGAAAATGTACTCCGAGCAGCGAGTCTTTCAAAACATGATTTAGTTAGTCAGATAGTTGGAGAATTCCCAGAACTACAAGGGATTATGGGCGCTAAATATTTAATTGCTGAGGAAGAGTCAAGAGAAGTTGCTCTTGCTGTTTCAGAACAATATCTTCCAAGAGGAGCAGGTGATCTTCTGCCTGAGTCTGAGGCTGGGGCTGTTTTAGCTTTAGTAGATAGATTGGAGCTTTTGATAAGCATCTATTCAAAAGGAGAGCGACCAAGTGGGTCTTCTGATCCTTATGGCTTGAGACGAGCTGGAAATGGGATTTTGCAGATTTTGTGGTCAAGAGGATTAAAACTAAATCTTTATGAGGTTTGTCAACTGGCTACAATTCATTGGTCAAAACTTTTCCCTGATTTTAGTATTGATCATTCTTCATTGTTTATTGATATTGGAGAATTTTTTCAGCAAAGAATTAGTACTTTATTGGAGGAGGCTGGGGTTGATATTGATATTGCTCAAGCAGTTTCAGGGAAAGGAACCTCGATAAAAAGATTGCTTTCTGACCCATCAGACTGCAGAACAAGAGCTAATCTCCTGACAGACATGAGAAGAACTGGTGAGTTGATTAAGCTTCAAGCTGTGGTAACTCGAGCATCAAGATTGGCAGAGAAAGGTGATCTTACTCTTGATATATTGAGTGCATCAGGGGTAGTAAATCCTAGTCTATTCGAGAAGAAGAGTGAGCATCAGATGCTTTCTGTAATCAATAGTCTTGAACCTATAGCAGTAGGAAAACTCGAGTCTGGCTATAAACAATTGGCTGATGGTTTGCAGTCAAGTACAGAAGCTCTTTCGTGTTTCTTTGATGGTGATCAAAGTGTAATGGTAATGACTGAAAACTTGGAAGTTCGTAAGAACCGCTTGAACATGTTAGGTGTGCTAAGAAATCAGGCCAGGCTTTTGGCGGATTTCAGTCAAATAGTTGGTTAACTTTATTGGTAAGATTTTTTGGTTAATTATAGACCTGTAAAAACTTGCTTTACTTAGAGCTTTTTCTCGCTCCTACTTTAATACCGCCTTTAATTGTGCTTACTTTTAACATAGCAGTTACTTCTTCTTCATTGCGCACGGCACTCGGTACTGGTTTGTAGCGCGCCGGTGCAAGTGCTCTGCCACGAAGTACTGAACCGAAGGTAAGGAAAGTAAGTTTAATTTGCTGCCAGGGATTCATAGCAACTACACGCTTATATAAGTAACTGTCAAAAGTTAACCTCTGAACATCTTTGTCATCACACATCTCTACAAAAGCTTCTCTAGCAGAATCGCTTGTATAGAAAATATTTTGCAGTATTTCTAGGACTTTATATGTAGTGCCATATTTCTTGTCCCACTTTTTGAGATATTTTTTTAGTTCTCCTTCGCTGGGCACTATCTTGCCACCCTGGCTCGATTCAACAACTTGCTCTGCGCACATTCTCCCACTCTTCGCTGCAAAATATATCCCTTCGCCTGAACTTTTGGTTACGTATCCAGCCGCATCACCAACTAATGCCATTCGTCCTACTACTCTCCTTGGGCGTGGATGTTCGGGAATTGGATGGGCCTCTACCTTGATTACTTCGCCATTAACAAGTCTTTTTTTCGCTCTTTCCCGAACCCCTTCTTGAAGACTTTTAATGAGCGATTGGTTTTCTTGCATCGTTCCAGTACCAACAGCTACGTGATCATATTTTGGGAAAACCCAACCATAGAAATCAGGAGACACATCAGTGCCAACATACATTTCTGCCAGGTTTTCGTAATAACTCATTTCTTTTTCAGGAAGCTTTATTCTCTCTTGAAAAGCTATTGCGACGTTGTAGTCACCAGCATCCATTGCCTTCGCAACACGACTATTTGCACCATCGGCACCAATTAATAGATCAACTTCTAGAGTTTTGGTTTCACCAGTGGCATCACCATTTGAATAGTCAGAATAAGTAAGTGTGTATGGCCCTTGGCGCTGTGCTCCAGTGTCAATTTTGGTAACTAGGCCATTGATTAATGTCGCTCCTAGCTCTGCTGCACGATTTCTCATAAACGCATCCATTACTTCCCTGCGGCACATTCCTATGTATTCGTTCTCTTCTTGAGTGCCATAAACAGTGTCTAGGCTTATGTCCACTTCACGATTTGAAGGTGAAATCATGCGCATATTCCGAACTTTGCGATCAATAATTTCTTCTGGTAAATCAAATTCTGAAACCATACACAGTGGAATTGCTCCTCCACAGGGCTTGGCATTGTCAAGTTTTCGCTCAAAGATCCAGGTTTTTATGCCTGCTTTAGCCAAAGTTTCTGCGGCGCAGGACCCACTAGGACCACCCCCAATCACGGCAACACGCAACATTCTTTAGGACCACAATCTTGATTGTGTTTTGAAAGCTAACACTGCGAGAAACATTCATGCAGATTGAATTGCCTTAGACCGTTACGATCGACACATCTAATGCATCAATTCTGTGGCTCGAGCTAGCACCGCTCAGAGCATCAAGAGGGATGAAATCCCTCTCGCAAAACGTTCAAGTTCCAGGCGCTGGAGAGGACTTTCTCAGTTGTGGCTCTTGGTACTGATGGCCTTCAGCGTGGGAGGAATCGTTTTTACAGCTTCTTTACAAAAAGGCTTTGTCCTTTTCGGTAACACACAAAAAAATACAAACACAACGGCTAAGGAGCTGGTTGAAGATCGACGATTACGAGGACACTTCCCCTATGCAGAAGTTGACTCTTCTTTACTAACTGAGATATCGCCGGGCCTTTCTGTTCATATTGATACAGCTAAGGCATTAAGGAATATGCGTAATGCCGCATCAGCAGCAGGAGTAAACCTGACCCTATTAAGTGCCTACCGGTCTCATGAATTGCAGAGACAAATCTTTTTTGAAATTAAATCTGAGAGGAATCAAACAGCCACTGAAAGAGCAACAGTATCAGCTCCTCCAGGGCACTCCGAGCACAGTACCGGCTATGCGATTGATCTTGGTGACGCAACTCGACCCGAGACGCATTTTGAGACTACGTTTGAAACCACTGAGGCTTTTCGTTGGCTTAGAAACAATGCGGCTAAATATCACTTCATAATGTCCTTCCCTAGGAACAACCCCCATAAGGTGAGCTATGAACCCTGGCATTGGAGGTTTGAGGGGACTGCGGCAGCGCTCCGAGAATTTGAGGAAGCCAATAGATTTACTCCTTGAATACAAGCTCTTTGCTTGTAAAAGCTAACTATCCTTTCGTAATCAACATAAAGGGTTTGAAAGGCTCATTTTGTACGCTACGTATCTGAATCTTTTCATGGCTATTTAATTCCATGCTGATATAGCCTGCTACAGCTACGCCAAAGTCGCTGTCTTTTAATTTCAATGTTGCTAATCAGATGAGCGTCCAGACCCAATCGATTCGCAACATCGCGATCATTGCCCATGTTGACCATGGCAAAACAACACTAGTTGATGCATTGCTTTCACAGTCGGGTATTTTTCGCGATAACGAGGCGGTCCCCACATGTGTGATGGATTCCAATGACTTGGAACGAGAGCGGGGCATAACCATCCTTTCAAAAAACACTGCGGTTACCTACAAGGGAACAAAAATAAATATTGTTGATACACCAGGCCATGCCGACTTCGGGGGCGAAGTCGAGCGTGTTCTTGGGATGGTTGATGGATGTCTATTAATTGTAGATGCCAATGAAGGCCCAATGCCCCAGACACGTTTTGTACTAAAAAAGGCTCTTGAGCAAGGCCTTAGGCCAATAGTATTTGTCAATAAGATTGATAGAGCTCGCGTAGAGCCAGAAACAGCAGTTGATAAGGTCCTTGATCTTTTTTTAGAGCTTGGAGCAGATGATGATCAGTGTGATTTTCAATATTTGTTTGGTAGTGGCTTAGGTGGTTTTGCACAGCCAGATATGAAAACGAAGAGTGAAGATATGCAACCTCTTCTTGATGCAATCCTTCGACATGTGCCGCCCCCGGTTGGAGATCAGACTAAGCCATTGCAGATTCAAATAACAACATTAGACTATTCAGATTTTTTGGGGAGAATTATTATTGGTAGAGTTCATAATGGAATGATTAAAAGTGGGCAAAATGCCTGTCTAATTAAAGAAAAAGGCACTATTAAGAAAGGACGGATTAGTAAATTATTGGGGTTTGAAGGGTTGCAGCGAATTGAAATAGAACAGGCTTTCGCAGGAGACTTGGTTGCTTTAGCAGGTTTTGATGATGTGAATATTGGAGAGACAATTGCATGCCCTGATGAGCCTAAGGCTTTGCCTTTGATTAAGGTTGATGAGCCAACCTTGCAAATGACTTTTGTTGTTAACGACTCTCCTTTCGCAGGGAAGGAAGGAAAGTTTGTAACTAGTCGACAACTGCGAGATCGCTTGAAGAAAGAATTACTTACAAATGTTGCATTACGAGTAGATGAAACTGATTCTCCAGATCGATTTGCAGTGAGTGGTAGAGGTGAGTTGCATTTAGGTATTTTAATCGAAACAATGCGTCGAGAAGGATTTGAGTTTCAGGTCTCTCAACCACAGGTGATTTTTAGAACGATTGATGGAACTCCTTGCGAACCAGTTGAGACACTTGTTATGGATGTACCAGAGCAGGCTGTAGGAGCTTGTATTGAAAAACTAGGTGTTAGACGTGGTGAAATGCAGAATATGGAGGCAGGAGGTGATGGAAGGACTCAATTGGAGTTTGTTGTTCCATCTAGAGGCTTAATTGGCTTTAGAGGAGAATTTGTAAGGGCGACTAGAGGAGAAGGGATTATGAGCCATTCCTTTTTTGACTATCGTCCAATGATTGGAGAGTTTGAAACGCGGCGTAATGGAGTTTTGATTTCCTTTGAAGAAGGGACAGCAACTTTTTACGCACTAAAGAATGCTGAAGATCGAGGACAATTTTTTATCAAGCCAGGTGTTAAAGTTTACAAAGGAATGATTATTGGGGAAAATAATAGGCCTCAAGATCTTGAGATTAATGTATGTAAGACCAAGCAATTAACTAATATGCGTTCAGCTGGGGCAGAAGAATTAGATACTTTACAGTCACCAATTGAGATCACTTTAGAAAGAGCTTTGGAGTATATAGGACCAGATGAAATGCTTGAAGTTACTCCACAATCAATTCGCTTGAGAAAGCTACCCTCTAAGAGGATGGCCAAACGTTAATGAATACATTTTCTGACGAAAAACCTCCCCTTATAGAAGACCCACGCTTTTTGAAGGCTGTGGATTTGTTTAACCAAAAAGACTGGTATTCCTCTCATGACTTTTTTGAGGAAATTTGGCATGAGTCGCATGGCCCTGAGAGGATTACAATACAGGGTATTTTGCAGGTTGCTGTAGCACAATTACATCTCGAAAGCGGCAACAAGAATGGAGCGACGATTTTGTACGGAGAAGGTTTAGGTAGGCTCAGGATGAATAAATCTATAGACCTAGGTATTGATCTGGAAAGTTTTTGTATTTCAGTTAATCAGAGACTTTCTCTCCTACAAAGTGGTGCCTCTATAGATGAGTCGCCGGTTCCTTCTTTGAAAATTAGAGCTGCAAAGGATTAACGGGTTGGCTGATCTTCCTCCCTTCCTCCCTAAGGAAATGTTTTCTGCCAATGAAGTCCTTTTTGTTATTATCTCTTTATGTTCATGGCTATAGCCTTATCAAGTTACGTTGTTTTCGGTTGGAAATCTAAATTATATGGGATTAAATGCTATAAAGGTTGTCTATTTCGCTATGAATTTAATTCATTTCTAGAAAAGCAACTTTTACCTATTCGTAGAGATCTAATCAAACCATTTCAGGAATGAAATTATTATGAGTCTCTTGCTTAATAAAGTGGCCCTAGAGATTGCTGGGAGACCTTTGGTTAAGGATATATCATTGGAAATTAAACCTGGCGAAGTTGTTGGTTTGCTAGGTCCAAACGGAGCAGGCAAGACAACCACTTTTAATTTGATCATCGGTTTGCTTCGACCAGACAAGGGTGAGGTTTTGTTAGATGGGGCTGAAGTTTCTAATTTGTCAATGCCAAACAGGGCCCGCATGGGAGTTGGTTATTTGCCTCAAGAGCCAAGTGTCTTTAGGCAGTTGACTGTTCGTCAGAATTTAGAGGTTGCTCTTGCTCAAAGTGGTTTGAGTGGGCTCATGTCTAGAGGTTTGAGAGACCAGTTGATAGAAGATTTTCATCTATCGCCATTTATGAATCGATTCGGGTATCAGCTTTCCGGTGGCGAACGACGACGTTGTGAGGTGGCAAGAGCTTTAGCTGTAGGAACAGAAGGTCCTAAGTATTTATTGCTTGACGAGCCATTCGCTGGAGTTGACCCGATGGCGGTGGCAGATCTTCAGGGCCTTATTCAATCACTACGTAGTAGGGGAATGGGGATTTTGGTGACTGATCATAATGTTAGAGAAACTCTTGCAATTACAGATCGTTCTTACATATTAAATGAGGGTGGGATCCTTTCTTCGGGTAGATCTCAGAATGTGGCAAACGATCCATTGGTACGTCGTCATTATCTTGGGGAGGACTTTAGGCTTTGAAGATATTGACCTTTACTGAGCTTGAAGAAATTCTTCAGGTAACTTTCATAAGGTTTAAACACTTTCTTTCTATTAATTTGCAAAGGATACCTTTAATTGATAGGTGGCTTTTTGGAGAGTTATTCCCACCATTATTTTTTGCCGTTTCGGCCTTTACTACTGTATCCCTTTCAGTGGGAGTAATGTTTGACCTAGTGAGAAAGATTGTTGAATCTGGCCTCCCCTTAAATGTTGCTGTTCAGGTCTTAATACTCAAATTGCCAGGTTTTTTAGTCATTTCATTTCCTATGGCAATGCTTATGGCAACTTTGTTGGCATATAGCCGTCTTTCTGCAAATAGCGAGCTTAAAGCTTTACGTAGTTTAGGGGTAAAAACTCGAAGGATGATAGCTCCTGCTTTGGTTTTGGCATTTTTAATGACAGGCCTTACATTTATCTTTAATGATGTAATTGTGCCTAATGCAAATCGAACTGCTGAAGTAACCCTAAAGAGTGCTCTAGGTAAATCCATTTCAATGGAAAAAGGAGATGACATTATTTATTCTCGATTTGGCAATATTGTTAGTTCTCAACCTGATAAACGCAAAAAGGGACTCGCTCAGTTGTTTTATGCAAAAGAATTTAGAGGTAGCCAAATGAAAGGAGTAACTGTTCTCGATTTTTCAAGACTTGGTTATACCCAAATGCTTGTTGCTAATACAGCTATTTGGAATGAAAGTGAGGCAAAGTGGGAATTTACTGATGGGCAAATTCTTACTCTTGCTCCTAATGGAACAACTACTACTGTTGGCTTTGATAGTTATTTATATCCTATGGGGACAGGCCCTAGACAAGTCGCTCAGCTGCCTAAAAGTGCAAACGATATGACTGTTGCCCAGGCCATAAGAGCAGAACGCTTGTATCAGGAGTCAGGAAATCGAAAACAAGCAAGGAAAATGAAAGTACGAATTCAAGAGAAGTTCACACTGCCCATGGCTTGTTTGGTTTTTGGTCTTATTGGAAGCAGCTTGGGAGCCAAGCCAAATACACGTACCAGCCGAAGCCAGGGCTTTGGAATAAGTGTTGTTCTGATATTGGTTTATTACGTATTGAGCTTTGGATTTAGCTCTTTGGGAGTTAAGGGAACCCTAATTCCATTTGTTGCAGCTTGGTCACCTGTGTTTATATCCCTTTTTGGTGGTTGTGTTTTGCTTAGGCAAGCAAGTCGCTAAAACTGAATATCAGACTTTTGTCAATCCCTTTCGCTTTGGGAGATTGTTATGAACTCTTTGGACTTGGCATCTGTGGTTGGTGATCCGGTGATTGCGTTGGGACTTGTAGCATTTGCAGTCCTTTTGCTGGCATTACCTTTTGCTTTTTGGGCTGTTGGAGGAAGTCAGAGTTCCTCTGTGGTAAGAGTTTTGATCGCTCTCGCGAACATGGCATTAACTACTCAATTAACTCTTAGATGGTGGCAATCAGGTCATTTCCCAATCAGCAACTTATATGAATCTCTTTGTTTTCTGGCTTGGGCTTGCACTCTTACACAGCTGCTGGTTGAACGTAATTGGCCTTCTCCAATAGTTTCTGCAGCTTCTACTCCAATGGCATTAATAGCAGTGGCCTTTGCGAGTTTTGCTTTGCCTGACCGCCTACAGGAAGCATCGCCGCTAGTACCTGCCCTTAGATCTAGTTGGCTTGTCATGCATGTGAGTGTAATTATGTGTAGTTATGCGGCATTATTAATTGGCTCATTGCTTTCTACCGCTGTTTTATTTACGGATAGAGGAGAGTTTCTTCAATTAAGAGGTAGTTCTATAGGGACAGGTGGATTTAGGAAAGGTACTGTTGTGGCAGGTGGAGCTTCTTCTGATAGAAACATCAGCCTTAGTTCAGTAGAGCTATCTAGAACTGAACAATTGGATAGTCTTAGTTATCGAACGATTACAGTCGGCTTTTTATTATTAACTGTTGGTTTGATAAGTGGTGCTGTCTGGGCAAATGAAGCTTGGGGAAGTTGGTGGAGTTGGGATCCTAAAGAGACTTGGGCTCTTATATGTTGGTTGGTTTATGCAGCATATTTGCATACAAGACTATCTCGTGGCTGGCAGGGAAGAAGGCCCGCTATTGTTGCTGTTATTGGTTTATTTGTGATAGTTGTTTGCTATATAGGTGTAAATTTATTAGGGATAGGTCTCCATAGTTATGGGTGGTTTTTTGGTTCCTAAACCTTTTTTAATATTCTACATTTTTATCGAACCATTTTAAATAATTTATGGCCTCTTGCTATTTCGTATGCCTTGTATGGCATCTGCATAGCTTGGCTGGTTGAACACACCTGACCCGCTGACAATTGCATTAGCTCCCGCTTCTATTACCTTCCAGGCGTTGTTTGCTTTGATTCCACCGTCTACTTCTATCCAGGGATCAAGATTTCTTTCATCGCACATTTTGCGAAGATCAATGATTTTTTGAACTTGACTATCAATAAAACTTTGTCCGCCGAATCCTGGATTAACACTCATTATGAGAACTAGATCACATAGCTCGAGGCAGTATTCGAGGGTGTCAAGAGGAGTGCTTGGATTAAGGACTGCACCTGCCTTTTTGCCAAGATCTTTAATTTGGGCAAGGTTTCTGTGTAGATGAGGACATGCTTCAACTTGTACATATATGTGGTCCGCCCCTGCTTTCGCAAAGTCTTCTACATATTTTTCAGGCTCAACAATCATTAAATGAACATCAAGAGGTTTTGATGTGACAGGTCTCAGGGCTTCAACAATGAGAGGGCCAATGGTGATGTTGGGAACAAATCTCCCATCCATGACATCAACATGAATCCAGTCTGCACCTGCCTCGTCGACTGCTTTTACTTCTTCGCCAAGTCTTGCGAAGTCAGCTGAAAGAATTGAAGGGGCTATGACAAGAGACTTTGAGCTCATCGATCTTCTAGAAGTGGGGTCGATTCTAAGAATTGGACGTACTAGTACCTGCTGGAGTTACTTGCACTGATACAGTTAGCCCCGCTAAAGAGCTGAGAACCATTGCGGTATCGGGCCACTGCAATTGAACGGTTTAATCCGTTCTCTTTCAGAGATTAACCCAGCCACAATCAAAGCTTTTTTCAAAAACATCCCAATCGCCGCTTAGTCTGTGGACCGCACCCTTATCCAGGAAATTCTCGAAGTAGTAGAGCAAGCGGCCATCGCTTCTGCAAAGTTGACCGGTTTAGGTAAAAAAGACGAGGCTGATGCTGCTGCTGTTGAAGCCATGCGAGACCGCATGGGACAGATTGCAATGCAAGGGCGAATCGTTATTGGTGAAGGTGAACGTGATGAAGCACCCATGCTTTATATCGGCGAAGAGGTAGGAAGCGGTAAGGGGCCTGGAGTTGACTTTGCGGTTGATCCATGTGAAGGAACCAACCTTTGCGCTAACAATCAGAGAGGTTCCATGGCTGTTTTGGCAGCCTCCGATCGAGGTGGGTTATTTAATGCTCCTGATTTTTATATGAAAAAGTTAGCTGCTCCACCTTCAGCAAAAGGAAAGGTTGATATTAGGAAGTCCGCCACAGAGAACATCAAAATCCTTAGTGAATGTTTGGGCCTTGCGATTAGTGAACTGACTATCGTTGTTATGGATAGGACCAGGCACAAGGACCTAATAGCTGAAATCCGTTCAACAGGTGCAAGAGTTCAACCAATTTCAGATGGTGATGTACAGGCGGCTATTGCCTGTGGATTTGCTGGGACTGGAACACATTGTCTTATGGGTATAGGAGCAGCTCCCGAGGGCGTTATCTCAGCTGCTGCAATGAGAGCTCTTGGTGGTCATTTTCAGGGTCAATTGGTTTATGACCCTGCTATTGCTCAAACAAGTGAATGGGCCGATTACACAAAAGAGGGAAATATTTCTCGTCTGAACGAAATGGGTATAACTGATATTGATAAAATTTATGAGGCTGAGGAGCTTGCTTCAGGGGAAAATGTCGTCTTTGCAGGAAGCGGGATTACAGATGGTTTGCTGTTCCATGGGGTTAAGTTTGAAACTGATTGCACTCGTACAAGCAGTCTTGTAATTAGTACCTTGGACAACACTGCTCGCTTCACCAATACTGTTCACATCAAGGAAGGCGCTAAAAGCATCGCCTTGAGCTGAATTTTTTCAAGCAAAGGACTTCCGGTATTTATTTATGCACATTGCCGTAGTCGGTCTAAGTCATCGAACGGCACCTGTGGAAATCCGTGAGAAACTCAGTATCCCTGAGCAGAACATGAAGATTTCTCTTAAAACCCTTACGGGTAATGAGCAGGTCCTCGAGGCATCAATTCTCAGCACATGTAATCGGCTAGAGATATATACATTGGTTAGGAATCAAGAGAAGGGGATTTTTGCGGTCAAGGATTTTTTAAGTTCTCATTCAGGTCTTCCTCAGGAAGAACTTAATCCTCATTTATTTACTTTCAACCAAGAGGAGGCAGTTTCTCACTTGATGAGAGTTGCTGCTGGTCTTGATAGTTTGGTCTTAGGCGAAGGACAAATTCTTTCTCAAGTAAAGAAGATGGTTCGCCTTGGGCAGGAATATCAGTCTATGGGCCCAATCTTGAATCGACTTTTAACGCAGGCTGTTAGTACTGGTAAGCGAGTAAGGAGTGAAACCAACCTTGGCACTGGAGCTGTTTCAATTAGTTCAGCCGCTGTTGAACTTGCTCAGTTGAAGCTTGGTCAAGCCCAAGGATTAGATGAATTGGTGAGCCTTGAGTCTGAAAAAGTTGCTGTTGTAGGAGCTGGTCGCATGAGTAGGCTTCTTCTTCAACACCTTCAGGCCAAAGGTTGTTCTGGGGTAACTCTTTTAAATCGAACCCTTAAAAGAGCTGAGGGGCTGGCGGCTGATTTTCCTGATATGCGAATTGATTGTCGACTTCTTGATCAGTTAAATAATGCCCTTGTTACCTCATCACTTGTTTTTACTAGTACAGCTGCTGAGGAGCCGATTATTGATGCTTCACGCCTTAAAACTATTTCAATTAATGGTTCTTTGAGATTGATCGATATAGGTGTCCCTCGCAATATATCTGCAGATGTAGAGGCTATGCCTGGTGTTGAATCCCATGATGTAGACGATTTGCAAGAAGTTGTTTCTAGGAATCAAGAAGCTAGGCAGCAGATAGCTCTCCAGGCAGAGAGCTTGCTTAATGAAGAAGGACGATTATTCCTTGAATGGTGGGAGAGCCTTGAGGCTGTACCAACTATTAATAAACTCAGAGCCTCATTGGAATCAATCCGTAGTGAAGAGTTGATGAAGGCTTTAAGTAGGATGGGACCAGACTTTTCCGCGAGGGAAAGGAAGGTCGTAGAAGCTCTTAGTAAGGGGATAATTAATAAGATCCTTCATACACCCGTAACAAAATTAAGAGCACCTCAGACACGCTCTGAAAGACAACAGGCATTGCTTGCGGTAGAAACCCTTTTTGCACTTGATAATTCTGACCAGCAAGATGACTAGTTCTAATACTTGCCCTGTTCGCAATTTAATTCTTAGCAGTCTTAACGGATCTTTCCAAAACCTCAACTCTTGTGGACCAAATTCCAGTAGGTTTGTTGAACACCGCCAAACTACGGGGTCTGGATGAAGCGTGTTTTGGCAATAATTCTTGGGGGAGGAGCTGGTACTCGCCTTTATCCTCTTACCAAGATGCGGGCTAAACCTGCAGTACCTCTTGCAGGAAAGTATCGACTGATTGACATTCCAATTAGTAATTGCATCAACTCAAGCATCAACAAGATGTATGTGTTGACTCAATTCAATAGCGCCTCGCTAAATAGGCATTTAACTCAGAGTTATAACTTGAGTGCACCTTTTGGCCAAGGTTTTGTTGAGGTCTTGGCAGCCCAACAGACACCTGAGAGTCCTTCGTGGTTTGAAGGAACTGCAGATGCAGTCCGCAAATATCAGTGGCTTTTTCAAGAATGGGATGTTGACGAATATTTAATTCTTTCTGGTGATCAACTTTATAGGATGGATTACAGCCTTTTTGTTGAGCATCATCGGTCCCAAGGAGCAGATCTTACAGTAGCTGCTCTTCCTGTAAATGCAGAACAAGCAGAAGCTTTTGGCCTCATGAGGACTGATAAGGAAGGCAATATTCAAGAGTTTCGAGAGAAGCCGAAGGGGGACTCTCTTAAAGCCATGGCTGTTGATACCTCACGCTTTGGATTAAAGCCTGAAGATGCTCTTGAACGTCCCTATCTTGCTTCTATGGGGATTTATGTATTTAGTAGGGCTACTCTTTTTGACTTACTTAATAAAAATCCTGGTCATAAAGACTTTGGGAAAGAGGTCATTCCAGAGGCTTTATCTCGAGGAGATAAGTTAAAAAGCTATGTTTTTGATGATTATTGGGAAGATATTGGAACTATAGGTGCATTTTACGAGTCTAATCTTGCACTTACTCAACAACCATCACCCCCATTTAGTTTCTATGATGAGAAATTCCCAATTTATACTCGACCAAGATATTTGCCCCCTACCAAATTAGTTGATGCACAAATCACAGAATCAATTATTGGGGAAGGATCAATACTTAAATCTTGTAGTATTCATCACTGCGTACTTGGTGTCCGGAGTCGTGTTGAGAGGGATGTAGTACTTAAAGACTCCTTAGTAATGGGATCTGACTTTTATGAATCTTCAGAAGAAAGAAGTCTTTTACGAAAAGGAGGGGGCATTCCTTTAGGGGTTGGACAGGGAACAACTGTTAAAGGAGCTATTCTTGATAAAAACACTCGTATTGGAAATAATGTCACGATTATCAATAAGGATCATGTTGAGGAGGGAGATTGCCCTGATAAAGGTTTTTATATTCGCAATGGAATCGTAGTGGTCGTAAAGAATGCAACAATTTCAGATGGAACAATTATTTGATTTTCGCTTCAAATTCTTAGCAATATCAAAAAAAAATAAACCTTTCACTCATTGATTCTCTCAGAAGGCTTCAAGACTAACAATGGTTCAACGCTGACATTGAAGCCTATATCCCAGCAGTTTTGCTCCTTAATCGTCACACTATCGCAAGTAAGAAACCCCATTGGTAATGGCCAAGGCACATTTCGGTTTGATTGGTCTGGGAGTTATGGGGGAGAACCTTGTACTCAATGCGGAGCGGAATGGATTTTCCAGCGTCGTGTACAACAGAACTTTTTCAAAAACTGAACAATTTCTTAGTGGTTCTGCTGCTGGGAGAGATATTCAAGGTGCAGTAGACCTTAAAGATTTTGTCAACAAGTTGGAACGTCCAAGGCGCATTTTGATGATGATTAAGGCAGGTTCTGCAATTGATGCCGTAATTGAGCAAATTTCTCCATATTTGGAAGAGGGTGATTTACTTATAGATGGAGGCAATTCGGAATTCCGTGACACTGAACGTCGAGTCGCTGAACTGGAGAGTAAGAGTTTTGGTTATATAGGCATGGGTGTTTCTGGAGGAGCCAAGGGGGCTTTAGAAGGTCCAAGCATGATGCCAGGTGGCACCAAAGCTTCTTATGAAGCAATAGAAGCTTTGGTTTCCAAAATGGCAGCCCAAGTAGAAGATGGCCCTTGTGTTACATACATAGGTCCAGGAGGATCAGGACACTTTGTTAAAACCGTCCATAACGGTATTGAGTATGGCATCGAGCAAATTCTTGCTGAAGCATATGACTTGATGAAGCGTGTATTTAACTTTGATAGCCCTGAGATTGCTGATGTATTCGCTGAATGGAATAAAACTGAGGAACTTTCCTCTTACCTTGTAGAGATAACAGAAGTCTGCTTGAGAACAAAGGATCCTGAAGACAATTCTTACGTTGTTGAGAAAATTTTGGATAAAGCTGGTCAGAAAGGAACAGGGCTTTGGACTGTTATGAGTGCTCTTGAATTAGGTGCTTCTGTTCCGACTATTTATGCTTCTTTAAATGCTCGTGTTATGAGTTCATTGAAGAGCGATCGGGAAATTGCTGAGTCGACACTTAGTGGACCTAATACCGTTTTTGATTTCGATTGCTCTCAAGAAGACATTTCTAATTTGACTGATGCAGTTGTGTTGGCAAGTATTGCAAGTTATGCCCAGGGCTTGGATTTATTGAGGGTTGGGTCTGATCAATACAACTACGAGCTTTCTATGCCTCATATCGCTAAAATTTGGAAAGGTGGTTGCATTATTAGATCTCGTTTACTCAACCGGATTCAAGAGGCATTTACTAAGAATCCAGGGCTATCCAACTTATTGATAGATACTTGGTTCGCTGAACAGGTCAAGATTCGACTTGTTGGTTTATCGAAGATTGTTGCTATTGCCGCAGCAAATGGTGTTCCAGTCCCTTGTTTAAGCAGCACTCTTGACTACATCAATAGTTATCGAACGGCTCGCTTACCTCAAAACTTAGTGCAAGCAATGCGAGATTGTTTTGGGTCTCATACCTACCAACGAGTAGATAAGGAAGGTACTTTTCACACCCATTGGCTTGATTGATTTTCTTTTATGGCTTCTTATCATCTCGAAAAGGCAACTAATTCAGATGACTTCGCTAGACGAGCTGCTGAAACTATCGCCTCCTACATAGATCTAGCTTTAGATCAACGAGATCGTGCTCAAATTGCATTGTGTGGTGGATCTACACCTCAACTTGCATATTCTTTTCTGGGTGAAGAGCACATCCCTTGGGATCGCGTAGATATTTTCTTGGGAGATGAGCGTTGGGTTGATCCTCTAAGTGAGACAAGTAATGCACTAATGATCAAACGAACACTACTTTCAGGAGGCTTGGCCTCAAAAGCAGTTTTTAATGAAGTTCCTACAATTGACCTTCCTAGTCCTAAGGATAGTGCGAAAGCATATGCCTCATTAATTGAGAAAACTTGTTTAGGAAACCCTCCACTTTTTGATTTGACTGTTTTGGGCCTTGGCACAGACGGTCATACAGCTTCGCTATTTCCTGGAACAGATTCTTTAAATGTTAAGAATGAGTGGGTAACTGTCGGAAATGGTAATGGTATGAAAAGAATTACTCTTACTGAGCCCGTATTGAGTGCTTCGCGTAAGGTGATTTTTCTAGTTGCAGGTAGCAATAAGAAAACAGCAATAAGACGCTTGATGGACCCCAATGAACCTCCCTCAAGAACACCTGGAAGATTGGTAAATCCTACTTCTGAAATATTGGTATTGGCAGATCAATTTGCATCAGAAGGGCTTTGAATATTCTTACTTTAATTACTACCTTTATTTCCCAACATACTATTTACTGGATGTGAAAGAAGACTTATTGCCGGCTCAGTCAGACCCAATGGTTCTTTTTGATGTGAACCGATTCAATGCTTGGACATCACTTAATGATTCAATAATGGGAGGGAGTAGTGAGGCAACTTGCCATGTCTGTGAAGATGGTCTTTTACTAGAAGGTGAATTAATTGAAGATGGAGGGGGCTTTGTGAGTTGTAAATCTCCTTTAATTTTACCTCCTTTAAATTTGTCTTCATATCGTGCTCTTCAGTTAGAAGTTGATGGGGAAGGAAGGACCCTTAAGCTTGCTTTGGCTTGCCGAGATAAATTTTTTGGCCTTTCTGAATTGATTCAAGGAGGTATCCGTTGGATTGCTTCCGTTCCTACTAATTCAAAAGGGACAACAAATTTTCAAGTCCCATTTAGTTCTTTGGAACCAACCATTCGCGCAAAACCTGTAAATTTCCCTGTTAGTTTCAATAAGTCGACTATCACACAATTGCAACTACTTCATTCTAAGTTTGGGCAGCCTGGTGAACTGAATGAGGGATTCCGCGCTGGTCCTATAAGAATTCTTATTCGTTCAATTAGTGCAATCCATTAGATATATTTCAGAGCTTTGTGCATTGGTTGCCTCTGCCGCCGATGTTTCTTTTAAACCATGGGTTCATGCTGCCGTTGTTGTTGAGGACCAATCAATTCTTGATTTAAGTGAATCAGATACTTCACTCTCTCTTGTTAAGAAAGAATTCTTTGATCTGACAATTCGTGTTGAGTGTAGAGACCGTGAGGGTAAGAGATATGTAGAACAGGATCTTGAATTAGAAATTTATCGCAGTGGAAAGGAATTGAATCTGATGTTGAGTTGGCTGACTTATGTAAATAGGCCAATCCTTTGGCATGGACAACATCCTATTTGGATGGATGGAGCTACTGGTGAAAGATGTACCCCCCCAAAGGATGGCTCTCAAATGGAGTCTTTTAGTAGAAGATTACGTGCTTTGTTGATGCCCTGTGAAGAAGACAGTTAATCCTTAAGGTTGATCTGTAACTGCTCCTGTACTTGAACTGCTCACTAGGCGTGAGTATTTCCCAAGAATCCCATGTTTGTATCTTGGTTGAGGCTTTTTCCAAACCGAACGGCGTCTTTCCAGCTCAGAATTGTCCACATTTATTTGAATAAGGCGTTCATTTGCATCAACTGTGATGCTGTCACCTTCGTGAATTAGGCCAATATTCCCTCCTACAGCCGCCTCGGGGGCCACATGGCCTACTACGAGTCCATAAGTGCCACCACTAAACCGACCATCTGTTATTAAGGCAACTTTGTCTCCCAGTCCTTGACCAACAATGGCTGAAGTTGGAGCAAGCATTTCTCGCATACCGGGTCCACCTACTGGGCCTTCATAACGTACGACAACCACATCACCCGCAGTGATCTGATTTTTCAAGATAGCTTCAAGACATTCTTCTTCACTTTCAAAAACTTTTGCTGGGCCAGTAAGAACAGGGTTTTTAATTCCACTTATTTTTGCCACACTTCCTTCTTGAGCTAAATTTCCTTTCAGGATTGCTAGGTGCCCTTTGGAATAAAGAGGATTTGAGAGTGGCCTAATCACCATTTTTTCTGTTGAAACCTCAGACGGTACGTTCTCAAGTATTTCTTTTATTGATTTGCCTTCTATATTTCGACATTCGCCATGAAGTAATCCCCCATCAAGTAGGATTTTCATGACTTTTGGAATTCCTCCAGCTTTATGTAGGTCGACTGTCACATAGCGACCACTAGGCTTTAAATCACAAATAACAGGTACCCTTTGTCTAATAACTTCAAAATCGTCAATAGTTAATTCCACACCTGCAGTTCGTGCAATTGCCAGGAGGTGTAATACAGCATTCGTAGATCCTCCTACAGCCATAATTACACTAATTGCGTTTTCAAATGCTTTTTTTGTTAAAAGATCAAGAGGGCGAATATTTCCTTTAATAGCTTCTACAAGTACTTCAGCACTTCTTGCAGCATTATCACACTTTTCTTCATCTTCAGCCGCCATTGTTGAGCTATAAGGCAAACTTAATCCAAGAACCTCAATTGCCGCAGACATTGTGTTCGCGGTAAACATTCCCCCACAACTGCCTGCGCCAGGGCAAGCATTCTTTTCAACCTCTATAAGCTCAGCTTCATTAATCTTTCCACTGGCAAGCTGGCCAACGGCTTCAAATGCACTTACTACAGTTAGATCATTACCCTTTAACTTGCCAGGTTTTATTGTGCCTCCATATACAAAAACAGCCGGAATATTCATCCTCGCCATAGAAATCATTGCACCCGGCATATTTTTGTCACAGCCCCCAATAGCTAATACACCATCCATACTTTGAGCATTGCAGGCAGTTTCGATGGAATCGGCAATTACCTCTCGAGAGACAAGAGAATATTTCATGCCCTCTGTGCCCATTGAGATACCATCGCTGACCGTTATCGTGCCAAACATTTGAGGCATTGCTCCAGCTAATCTAATTGCCTCTTCTGATCGCAGGGCCAGCTGATTTAGGCCAATATTGCATGGTGTAATGGTGCTGTATCCATTAGCGATACCAATAATTGGCTTGTCAAAATCCCCATCTTTAAAACCTACGGCTCTTAACATTGCCCGGTTAGGTGATCTTTGTACTCCTTGGGTTATTGCTTTTGATCGGAACATAGGAGGGACTAAAAATTTGTATCGATAACCTAGTTAATTATTCAGTTCTTGCTCCAAGGTCTTCAAGTTGTCTACGAACATCAGCAATTGCTGAATTGAGTTGCTCAACGCGTTGTTCAAGTTGTTCGCTGGTTTGACCCTCTTTATTTGAAGCGTCGACTTCAAGGGCTTCGGAACCATCTTGAATCCGTGGGGCGTAAAGCATGGCTTGTTGCTTTCGGCTTTTTTGTCTGTTTTCAGCTTCTGAGAGTAACCACCAAGCCAATCCAGCAGCTCCAAGGACGGCGCCGCTTATTAATGAAGGTAGTGAGCTGCCGGTTGCCGGCTCACGATGCTGGCTCATTCGAGCAAAAGTGTTTCCTAGATTTTAGTTCGAGGAATGAATTCTGGTGCGCAAACGCAAAGAAGGGTCTCCTATACCTGGACAAATGGAGCCTTTTTCAGTCAATTCAGCATCTATACATGTTGTGTAAATGGTTAGCTCCTTGATAGCTTCCCCAATAGTTTGTAGTCCTGGACTGCTTGCTATAGCGCTTATAACTCTTAATCTCTCTGGTTGAACTTCTTGTTTCTCTAGCTCTTTAAGGATTTTTAAAAGGGTCTCACCACTCGCAATTTGATCAATGAATACAAGGACTCCCGCATTCCTTTCAATGTTCTTTGGAATCCCTTCAATAGATATCCGAGCATTTGGGACTACTTTTCTAGCTCCTTGCCATAACTCCAACCCCCCTGGGCGAATGGTTATTGAAAGCAATGGAATATTCGATTCAATTACTGTCCCCTCAACTTCACATCCCGAGGCACACACTTTTTCTATACGATATGGAAGCCATTCACGTAAGGCTTCATAGCTAAGCCATCGACCAATTTCCTCCAGACCTGTTGCATAGAGTGGTGCAGGGGTTTGATCGCTCCGTAACACCGTCAACCAATGTGCTATTAGCGGATGAGGAGGAACAACTATTTTTAGGCTTATGGTCATGAGGTTTTTCTTTGGCAATTAATTGCCATAACGTGATTTACAAATTACTGGCTTGAGGTCAAGCTCAACTTAAAATGTTCTATTTAATCAATTTCTCTAAGCGAGCTAAAGCCTTTCTTTCGTTTCTGCTTCTATTTTGGCTTATTGGATTTCATGTCGTTGAGGCTAAGGCGATCACTCCTCCTGAAATAAGAGGTCAGCGAAGTGAGGCAATCACCCAAGATATGCGAGGAAGAGACCTTAAAGGTTATGAATTTGTCAAGGATGATTTGCGAGGAGTTGACTTTTCCGAAGCAGATCTTCGTGGAGTAGTTTTTAATAACACCCTATTGCAATCCTCAAGTCTAAAAGAGTCGGACAT
Organism: Prochlorococcus sp. MIT 1300; assembly: GCF_034092375.1. Lineage (NCBI taxonomy): Bacteria > Bacillati > Cyanobacteriota > Cyanophyceae > Synechococcales > Prochlorococcaceae > Prochlorococcus > Prochlorococcus sp. MIT 1300. The sequence continues at coordinate 152,889 of NZ_CP139302.1, forward strand.
GGAGGATGTAGTCGCCTTCGCAAGTATTTTTGATGGTTCAGATCTTAGTGGTGCCAATCTAACTAATGCACTCTTAATGCAAAGTACTTTTAAGGATTCACTTATTGAAGGAGCTGACTTTACCAACGCTGTGCTGGACATTAGTCAGCAGAAATCCTTATGTGAAAGAGCTAATGGTGTTAATTCACGTACCGGTATAAGCACACAAGAAAGTCTTGCGTGTTGAATTTTTACTTCTAAAAAGCTTATTTAAATGAACCAGCGTATACCTGTAACTGTTATCACAGGCTTTCTCGGAACAGGGAAAACCACTGTTTTACGCCATTTACTTCTTCATTCAAAACAGCGGTTAGCTGTAATGGTCAATGAATTTGGAAGTGTTGGTTTGGATGGCGATCTCATTCGAACATGCGGCTTTTGTCCAGAGGAGGAGATTGAAGGAAGACTGGTTGAACTTAATAACGGATGTCTTTGTTGCACTGTGCAGGATGATTTCCTTCCAACGATGGAGAAATTGCTTGGTCGAGCAGACGATCTTGATGGAATTGTTATTGAGACTAGTGGACTTGCATTGCCCAGACCTTTACTGCAGGCCATTGAATGGCCTGCAGTACGAAATCGAATTTTTGTAAATGGGGTTGTAACTTTGGTAGATGGAGAAGCTGTTTCTGCTGGTAGTCCTGTTGGAGATCTTTTGGCATTAGAGAAACAACGAGCGGATGATCCGAACATTGACCATATAAACTCTGTTCAGGACCTTTTCTCGAACCAACTAAGTTCTGCTGACCTGGTTTTAATTAGTCGCGCAGATAAATTATCAACTAATCAAATTGATAATTTAAAGACTCATCTTTCAGAATTGGTACGGTCAGGGACCCCTTTATTGCCAACTACCTACGGGAACATTAATCCAGAGATTGTGCTTGGTATGCAAGTAGGTTCACGAAAGGATTTGAATGATGACCATGACCATGACCATGACCATGACCATGACCATGACCATGACCATGACCATGACCATGAACATGTTGAGATTGTTAGTGAAAATGTACGTTTAGAATTACCTTTTGACCCTGTCTTGATAGAGAAACTTCTGCCAAAATTATCTGCAAAGTATAAGGTTGTACGTTTAAAGGGGCGGTGCTGGTTGCCTGGAAAAGTTTTCCCTCTTCAATTACAGATGGTGGGTCCTCGACTAAGTACTTGGTTTGAAAAGTCACCAGAGGAGGCTTGGAGGCCTAAATCGGGAGGAATTGATTTAGTGATTTTAACTTTTAATGCAGGTACTGCTAAAGCTATTAGCAGAGAATTGCTGCAGGCGGCTTTGGAAAACAAGGATGAATAAATAGTTTATTTAGTAGAAAAATTTAAAGTTTCTTTCATTTTACCTTTGAGACTCCATCTAGTTATTCTATATGGATGCCTAATTTTGGTGGTTTAAGTAAATTGATTGGATGGTGAATTGTTCCCTATAAACTGTCGTAGATTTACTCCTGCTTCTCTAGATGCATTTAGAAGCTGGGCTTTCTGAATTTCATTTAAGCCTCCCCAAAAGGCGTTAAAGACTTCAATAGAAGCTTTGCTTGCTCCTAGTAATCCAAGAATTGATAGTGGAAGTCGCAGCCATGGGAAGACTATTAGTAGACAGCTGAGTGAAAGGCTGATAGCTGCACCTTCTTTTAAAGAGTTAGAAACACTTGAAAAAATTAATTGTATTTGCATGGACTTAGTTATTTGATCTCTATTAACCATTGCTTGACTTCTAAGGCCTGTGAGTAGAACCTGATAAGCCGTGGAGACAACAACTCCTCCTAATGTTGATTTTGCAATGAATTCAGCGTTGTTTAACGTGCCTCCATTTATCTTCAAGTCAATAGACGCTAGTCCAGCCATTGAAGCCATCTCTAGCTTTATGCCTGGCAATTTGGAATGACTACGTTTAGTAAACATTTTCAAGAGGGAGAAGTCTTAAGAATTAAACGCGAAGGATTTGATTGCAGGTTAGGACTCGTCCGGTGATATTTCATTATCAACTTACAATTAATCCATCATTGATCCTATCAATTTCTGAGAGCTTTTAGTCACGGGGAACTTTCCAGCAAGAGTTAGGAGATAGCCCTAGAGGCTTAAGATTTGCTTAATAATCCTAAGCCGATTCTCCCTTGAAAAATAATATCAAGTAAAAATTTTCCACTAAAGGGTTGTTTCTTTTGAGAAGATTGGCGATTCTGTTGAAACGAAGTTGAAAGTTGCTTCCGCTTCGCTTCATCCATTCTCCTTTATTTACCCCAGCGGGCCACCTAGTGACTTCCTTGAATACATTGAATGAGGCAAAATTCCACTCATTCAATTCACCGGTAAAGAAACCTGTAACCATCTGTTCTCATTGTGGTGGGAATGGGTATATGAAGACCAACCCGAACTGCTATCACACCTGCTTGGCCTGCCTAGGGCGTGGATTTGTTATCAATTCAGTTGTTGGCAAATAAAATTTTGTCTACTCTTCAGTTTTCATTTTCCAAATTCGTTTGCAGATCTTTGTATTAAGGGTTGTAGATTTAAATTTCTGTTTAATGAAAATCTGTTTTCAAGCCTCTTTTTTAGCGCTTTATTTGTATGTGGCTAAAATCTATTAATTACTTTTGGAGACCGTGTCCTACTTTAAAGCTCGCGTAGATGTTAGTTTAAGACCTTCAGTGCTAGATCCTGCAGGAGAGGCTGCTAGATCGGCAGCTCAGAAGCTTGGAGTTAAAGGTATTTCCAAGTTGCGAATTGGCAAGGCTATTGATCTTGAGCTAGAGGCGCCAGATGAGGACGAGGCTCGCAGACGTGTTGAGCTTTTGAGTGATCGCTTATTGGCTAATCCTGTAATTGAGGATTGGACTTTTGATGTTGAATCCATTCAATCTTCTAAATTTTCTTAAATTAAATGAATCTTGGGATAGTTGTCTTTCCTGGCTCTAACTGCGACAGAGATGTTCAATGGGCTACTCAAGGGTGTTTGGGGATAAAAACAAGCTTCATATGGCATGAACAAAGAGATCTAAGTGCATTCGATGCCATTGTTCTCCCGGGGGGGTTTAGTTATGGCGATTACCTTCGTTGTGGTGCAATTGCTCGGTTTGCCCCTGTCCTTGAATCTTTAGTTGAATTTGTTCAGCGCGGAGGACGTGTTTTGGGAATATGTAATGGATTCCAGGTTTTAACTGAATTGGGGCTGCTCCCAGGAGTTTTAACTCGTAATCGTGATCTTCATTTTATTTGTAAAGAAGTAACTTTAAAAATAGTGAGCAATAGAAGTACTTGGCTTAACTCTCAAAGCATTGATGACTCTTTGGTACTTCCTATCGCCCATGGAGAGGGTCGTTATCAGTGTAGTGAAGAAACATTTTTGAAACTTCAAGATACAGATTCAATTGCATTGAAGTATGAAAAAAACCCTAATGGGTCGCTCTTTGACATTGCAGGAATCACTAATACTTCAGGAAATGTTTTGGGCTTAATGCCTCATCCTGAGAGAGCCTGTGACCCAAGTTTAGGTGGAGTTGATGGAAGGAAAATACTCGAATCTTTGCTTGGATAATATATATTTATAAAATGTTTGCCAAGCGAATAAAAGAAACTTTTAGCACTTTTATTCGCTTGGCAAAGACTTGCTAAGCAGCAACAGCAGTTTTAGGATCTAATGTGCCATTTGCGTAAAGATCAGCATAGTAATTAATACTTTGCTGTTTGATCTTACTTGCTTGACCTGCGCACCAGAACTGTTGATATCTATCAAGACAAACTTGTTTCATATATTTTCTTGCTGGTTTGTTGAAGTGTCTTGGATCAAAGTTGGTGGGGTCAGCAGCAGCAGCCTCCCGAACAGCTGCGGTAAAGGCAAGACGGTTGTCAGTATCAATATTTACTTTTCTGACCCCATTTCTAATTCCTTCTTGAATCTCTTCTACAGGAACGCCATAAGTTTCAGGAATTGCCCCACCAAATTTGTTGATCATGTCCAACCATTCTTGAGGAACTGAGCTGGATCCATGCATAACTAAATGAGTATTGGGGAGTGCCTTATGTATTTCTGCAATTCTGCTAATAGCTAGTACTTCTCCTGTTGGCTTACGAGTGAATTTGTAGGCACCATGACTTGTACCAATTGCAATGGCAAGAGCATCTACCTTTGTTTTGGCAACAAAATCTGCTGCTTCAGCTGGATCAGTCAGAAGCATGTCTTTGGACAGCTCACCTTCAAACCCATGGCCATCTTCGGCTTCGCCTTTGCCAGTTTCTAATGAACCAAGGCATCCAAGCTCGCCTTCAACGCTCACTCCTACAGAGTGTGCGAAGTCAACAACGGTTTTGGTGACGTCTACGTTGTATTCATAGCTTGCTGGTGTCTTGGCATCAGCTTCAAGAGAGCCATCCATCATTACGGATGTAAATCCATTTATTGCTGCTGAGTAGCACGTTGATGGATCATTCCCATGATCCTGATGCATCACCACAGGAATGTTTGGATAAGTCTCTGTGGCGGCAATAATTAGGTGGCGTAGGAAAATCTCGCCTGCATAGCTTCTTGCTCCTCGTGAGGCCTGAAGAATTACAGGACTATCTGTTTCTGCAGCAGCCTCCATAATCGCTTGCACCTGTTCAAGGTTGTTTACGTTGAAAGCGGGTATGCCATACCCGTTTTCTGCGGCATGGTCTAGTAGAAGCCTTAGGGGAACAAGGGCCATCGATGTCTCCGAGGTGTCAGGAGGACCCAGTTCTCATTTATAAGTCCCGGGTCGGGGGCCCAGGACTGTAAAAGATGAAGGGAAAATGAACAAGACCCTAGAAATTATTTAATCAACTACCTGAGAAATATTTTTTGACCTGATGCAGCTGATTCCAATATTTGATCACATACTTTTTGGCTGGCTGCTCCTTCTACAAGGCCTGGAATCATTGGAATCCCTGATTGAATACTTTCTCCCCACCAATCTTGGAGTCTTCTTACAGGGGCAATGCGACCATCACTCCAGGTCCGTGAGAAGGCAAGGTCTGAATCTGGGCTAATGCTAATAAGTGGTTCCCCTGGATTTGAATGCAAGAGACTAAATCCGTGAACATAGTCTTTTTGGTTATTGCTTCCTAGAAGGAGTGTCCCATCACTGCCATATATTTCAAGCCAAAACCCTCTGCCTTGCCTAGTTACCGCACTTAGGGTTACTTGAGCTGGTATTTCTGCATTTTGATGTGTACCAGCAATCATTAATTGTGCGAGGACTAAATCCTCGCTAGTAACTTTTTTGGGAATCCCATCATTTGGGTCTTTCCTCATTTTGATAGAAGTTGAGCAATGGGAGCCAACTTGAATAGTTGGTCCAAAGAGCCAATGCAAGAGATCAAAGGCGTGTGTTCCAAGAGCACCTAATACGCCTCCTCCTTGGTCTCGTTGTGAATACCAATTCCATGGTCTGTCTGGATTAGCTCTGCTACTCATAAGCCAGTCAAGTTTGACTAGCCATGGCTCCCCAACAGCTCCTTGATCCAACATTCTTTTAGCTTGCATAAATAAGGGCACTGCTCTGTATTCGAAATCGACAGCAACAGATAATCCTTTTGCTAAGGCGATTTTTTGAAGTTCGATAACTTGATTGAAATTTAACGCTACTGGCTTTTCAAGCAGTAAATGCTTACCAGCTTCAAGTGCTTTTTTGGCTAGTTCAAACCTAGGAGCAGGAGGGGTGGCCAATACAATTGCTTCGACTTTGGAGTTTGCAAGGAGCTTTTGCCAATCATTTTCTCCAGGAAGATTGTATTTTTGACAAGGATCTATAAGACGTTCTTTGATTGGGTGCCATAGGCACACTGGCTCGAGGGTATTGGTTGCTCTTAAGGCCGGTAAATGAACAGCTTCTCCAAAACCTATTCCAGCAATTGCCACTCCAATAGAAGCTTGAGTTCCTGCGTTCATGTTTTCTTCTCCGTTTGTGGCATACAAACATCTTTAATTACGCCTTCTATAAGAATATCTCCTTGTGCAGATCTCCAGTTTTGGATGAGTTCAGGTGCGCCATTGACACTTATGTCTTTGAAAGTTCTATTGCTGCAGTTTATATTCATTCCATAGAGAATAGCTTGTTTTTCTCTCGATTCACTATCGCCTTTTGGTATAAATTTTGTCAAAATACTAAGATTTTCGTCATTGTCTTTCATAAGACTTTCTGTATCCCACCATTGGTGGCCAAATTCACTACTAGGGACTTCCTTCCACTTTAGACTTTCTGTTTTTGCTGGAGAAACTCCAATTAATATTGGAAATATGATTGCGATTATTATTATTAGAATCTTTTGAATATGTATAGAAGAAAATTGCTCCTGAATGTAACTTCTCATTAGCTTCTGTCCTACTAAGATTTGACTGGCACACTGCCATGGAGGCGTAAAAGATTGCTTAGGGTTGCTTTTAGCTTTGTTCTGGGAACAATTGTGTCCACGAAGCCATGTTCCTGTAGGTACTCTGCCGTTTGAAAGTTTTCTGGGAGCTTTTCCCGAAGAGTTTGTTCAATAACGCGTCGACCTGCAAATCCTATAAGTGCTTTTGGTTCAGCAAGTATTAAATCTCCCAGCATTGCGAAGCTTGCAGTGACTCCTCCTGTCGTTGGATGCGTTAGTAAGGGCATATAGAGAAGTTCGGCTTCTCTATGACGTTCTAAAGCTCCTGATATTTTTGCCATCTGCATAAGGCTTAGCATCCCTTCCTGCATTCGGGCTCCTCCTGAGGCACAAACAATGAGTAATGGCATTTCTTTTGCCGTAGCTCTTTCGATCAATCTGGTTATTTTTTCTCCGACAACTGATCCCATTGATCCACCCATAAACCTGAAGTCCATTACCGCCATTGCCATAGGAATCCGATCTACACGGCAGGTCCCTGTAATGACGCCATCTTTAAGACCAGTGATTGCTTGGCTTTCTCTAAGGCGATCAGCATATGCCCGCCGATCTTTGAAGCCTAGGGGGTCAGTAGGGCTTAATTCTTTATCTATGGCTTGAAAGCTATCTTCATCTGCAATTAGGCGGATTCGTTCTGTGCTGTCGATTCGATTGTGGTGGCCGCAATTGCTGCAAACACTGGCATTTGCAATTAGATCTTTCCTGTAAACAACCTGCCCGCATTCGGGGCACTTGTCCCAGAGACCATCGCTTTCGTCAGTTTCCTGGCTCACTTTGCCAACAAATTGACCTTTACGGCGATCTGCAAACCAGTCGAAAAGTGACACGGAACTCTAAATCCTTTCCACTATTAAAGACCCATAAGGGCTATCCATTGATTTATCCACCACTCTGGACTTAATAGCCACACACTCCAGATTCCAAATGCAATAAAAGGAGAAAATGGAAAAGGCTGTAGTGGGCTTAGTTTTGAGGTAATCCGACCTGTAAAGCTAAAAAGACCACCACTTAAAAAAGCTATAGCCATCGAAATAGAAATACCTTTAATTCCAAGCCATGCCCCTCCAATCGCTGCCAGCTTGGCGTCTCCTAGGCCAAGAACAGTTTTACCTGTACATCCTTTGCCGAACTGGTTAATAGCAGTCATTGATAAATATGCTGCTGATGAGCCAATTAGATGATTGAAAATCAGAATGTCAATTTCACTATTACAAAGAAACGCGTTGAACCATGTCAAGAGAACTCCAGATAGCCATCCTGAAAGGCATATACTCTCTGGGAGCAACATAGTTTTTAAGTCGTTAACTACTAAGGCAAGTAAAAATGTACCTAAGATCATCCCTTGCAAAGTTACGGTAAATGGATAAATATTGATTTGGCTAATCAACTTGAAAAGATATATAGGTATAAAGACAATAAATAAAATCCAAGCTCTGTTTTGTGGACTTGATTGGTTTACAATTGTTTTCCGAGAAGCCATTATTGATTTAGTGAATTTATGGTTGGCGTATTAGTTAATGAAGGATGTCAACTTAAAAGACAGATCTAAAATGGTGGGAGTGAAATTTAATTTTAATCAGATTGATTCGAATATTTTTTGTTTGAATGTGTTTTGACCACTCTTTTGGTTTTCTGGCAGATGTATTCCAAGCCCAAAAAGTGTTCGAATGGTAATAATGTATTTAATTCGAATACAACATGACCATAGCCAGTCCGTTTATTGATAACAACTCCACTAGGTTTTGAATTTGTCGAGTTCTTTGAGAGATACTCGAAGTAAATCAATCTAGCTTTGCAAATTAAGTCGGCACTATTAATTCTGTCCCATCTAGGAGATTCTAATGATCCACTATGGGAGCCATTTATTAGAAAGGATGGTTGGTTAATTGAGATGAAGGAGATTTAAGCTAAAAGCAATTATATACATTTTTCAGGAATATGGCATTTCAATTTAGGCTTGTCTTTTCTCCTCAATCATTCGGTGGATAATCGGAGTAAGAATTAGTTCCATGGCGAAACCCATTTTCCCTCCGTTGACAACTATACTTGTTGGGCTAGACATAAAGGAGTCGTGGATCATAGTAAGCAAGTAGTTGAAATCTATGCCCCATTTCTCTCTGGATCCCTTGCGGAAATGAATAATTACGAAACTTTCGTCTGGTGTTGGAATGTTCCTACAGATGAAAGGATTTGATGTGTCTACAGTAGGAACTCTTTGAAAGTTTATATCAGTACGACTAAATTGAGGGCAGATATGATTTATATAATCAGGCATTCTCCTTAGGATTGTGTCAACAATAGCCTCTGCGGAATAACCTCTTTCTGCGTTATCTCTATGGATCTTTTGAATCCATTCAAGGTTTGTAATTGGTACAACCCCAACTAAAAGATCTGCCACTGAGGCGACGTCATAGTTTTCACCAACTACCCCGCCATGTAGACCTTCGTAAAAAAGTAGATCAGTCCCACTAGGTATCTGCTCCCAGGGAGTGAATTGCCCAGGCCCTAGAGAAGTTCCTAAGCGAGCATTATGTTCATCTGCCTCTTCTGGGCTATGGAGGTAATACCGCTTTTGTCCAGAGCCGGTTTCTCCGTAAGTACGAAAGAGTTCCTCGAGCTTGTCAAACAAGTTTGCTTCTGGACCAAAGTGGGAAAAGTTCTGACCTTTTGCAAGGGCATCTGCCATTGCCTGCTTCATAGGCATCCGTTCGAAGCGGTGATAGCTATCTCCTTCGACGACAGCAGGGGTGATGTCCTCTCTGGCGAAGATGTGCTCGAAGGCTCTTTTTACGGTGCTAGTTCCTGCTCCAGAGGAACCCGTAACTGCAACAACCGGGTGACGCTTCGACATCTACGCAGGTACTAGTGGATAAGAGATTTTTGCAGGTCGCCTGTCAAAACCACAATCTTTTTGAAAATCCAGTATCAGCTTTAGATGTTTATTTACCTCAAAGGGCTTCCAGCAATTGCTCACCCATTGCTTTACATCCCAGTTTGCTACTGCCTTTAGAGAAGATATCAGCTGTCCGAAACCCTTTATCAAGAACTTTTTCTACAGCAAGTTCAAGATCGTGTGCAGCATTGTTCTCGTTTAATCCAAGTCGAAGCATCATGGCCGCAGAGAGAACCATCGCAATTGGGTTGGCAAGATCTAGGCCTTCAATATCAGGGGCGGAACCATGAACTGGCTCAAACAAGCCGGGTCCATCGCTTCCAAGGGATGCGGAAGGCAACATACCGATTGAACCGGTGAGCATGGCCGCTTCGTCGCTCAGGATGTCGCCAAAAAGGTTACTTGTTAAAATCACATCAAATTGCCCAGGTTCTTTAACTAATTGCATGGCTGCATTGTCCACATATAAGTGAGTTAACTCAACATCAGGGAACATTTTGCTCATATTCGTGACACGTTCTCTCCATAGATGACTTACATCAAGAACATTCGCTTTATCAACAGAACAAAGTCTTCCTCTACGGGATTTGGCTATTTCAAAGCCTATTCTTGAGATCCTATCGATCTCACTACTTGAATAGCACATTGTATTAAAAGCACGTTCTTGTTCGTCAGTTTTTATACGCCCTTTTGGCTGGCCGAAATATATTCCACCGATGAGTTCTCTAACAACCATTAAGTCAACATTACTAATAAATTCAGCTTTTAGACTACTGCTATTTATTAATGCTGGAAGGACTTTGACTGGCCGGAGATTTGCAAAGAGTTTTAATCCTGCTCTTAACTCAAGAAGACCTGATTCTGGTCTTAGCTCTCTTGGGTTTTTGTCAAATCTAGGATTACCTATCGCTGCCAGGAGAACAGCATCACTTGCTTGACAGGCCTTAAGAGTATCTGTTGGCAAGGGTTGCCCAACAGCATCGATGGCGGCACCCCCAAAAGGCTTTTCTTCAAAGATTAAATTGAATTCATGTTTTTTGCTTGCAGCCTCTAGGAGATTCTTTGTTACTGAAGTGATTTCTGGGCCAATCCCATCGCCAGCTAGAAGGACTATGCGGTGTTCTCGCATTACTAATTCCTGAGTAATTGCATTATTCCAAAGATTACAGAGCTGGTCATTTCTGGAGCTGACGAACTGTCTTCGCTAGTTGAGGTAATTTGCTGAAAATTGCAGAGCACCTCAACCACAATTTATTCGACATGGCAGGGAAGCCACTTATAACCTCTCCGGACTGAACATCAGCATGGATGCCAGTTTTTGAACTTGCAATTACTCCATCGCCTACATTTACTCGATTTCCAACGCCGACTTGTCCTGCGAGGATTACACCATTCCCAAGATGGGCGCCTCCAGCAATACCAACCTGAGCAGCCATTGCGCATCCTCTGCCTGTAACCACCCCATGCCCAATTTGAACGAGGTTGTCTATTTTTGTTCCTGCTCCGATTCGTGTTTCACCTACAGCTGGCCTATCTACTGTTGAGCCACAACCTATTTCAACTTCATTCTCTAGAACAACTATTCCGGTTTGGGGCATTTTTCGCCAGCCTTGATTAGTAGGAACAAATCCAAACCCTTCTGAACCGATGACAGCATTTGAATGAATAACACATTGTGACCCAAGATTTGACTTCCTTTGGATCACAGAATTTGCATGAATTTCACACCCCTCGCCAACTACAACTTCTTCATATATAACAGTGCCTGGATGTATCAGGGAATTGGAACCAATACGACAATTATCACCAATGTAAACATTTGCTCCTATAAATACATGCTCTCCAAGTAATACATTCTTCCCAATTACCGCTGAGGAGTGAACTCCTACTAAAGGTTGTTTTTTAGGGTGCAATACGTCAAGGCATTCTGCGAAGGCAAGTCTAGGGTTTTTTAGCGTTGCCCAGGCAATACCTTTTTGGATAGCAATTCCCCGTAGCTTTTCTTCATCAGGTAGAAGGATTGCGCCAGCTTTGCTATTAATTAATTCCGATGAGAGAGAGTTTCCTGTCTCTAGAAAACTTATCTGGTGTGATTCTGCTTTATCAAGAGATTCTGCTCCTAATAGAAGAGGATCTTGTGCGAAATCATATTCTTGAAGCTCGGCCTTTCCTTTTTTGAGACAAGAGATTAATTTACTGAATTTCATCTTAAGAAGGCTCCGCTGTTGATACTAATAGTTCTTTTAGTTCTAGGAGATAAGCCCTTCGGTAAGGACTAATACATCTCTGTGAATTACGACTGGTGATTTTGTTTCCTGGGCATTCTGAGAAACTAGTGATAACTGCAGTTCTTCACTGCTTAGAGAGCTAATTCCTCTGGCAATTTCGATACCAGTGTGATTCATGATTCTTACAGCTTGGTTGGCTGAGAAATTGCCATCAATTTTTTTTACTCCGACTAGCAATAAAGAAGCTCCTTGATTTTTGATTGCATTGCTAGCTCCTTCATCAAGGGTTAGTTCGCCTAATGGTTTTAAGGCGTGAGCCAACCAGCTTTTTCGGTTGCCTATAGGGCTGGGGTGGGGATGAAATACCGTTCCACCTCTAGAGCCTTGAAAAAGATCGGTAAGCATTTCTGGACTCCTGCCATCAGCAAGATGCACTGTTATTCCACTAGCAGTGGCTATGCGGGCAGCTGCCAGTTTTGTTGTCATTCCACCTGTCCCCCATGTATGGACTTCGTTAATTCCATCACTAAAGCACTGAATTTGGTCTGTATGTAGAACATCGGTTATGGGTTTGGCTTCTGAGTTAGTTCTTGGATTATCTGAGTAGAGACGATCAACATCAGTTAAAAGAATTAATTGGTCTGCTCCTATGGCTGCCGCTACTAATGCTGATAGGGTGTCGTTGTCGCCAAATCGTAGTTCTTCTGTAGAGAGAACATCATTCTCATTGACAATTGGTAGGACACCCCAATCCAAGAGTCTTTTTAAAGTATTAGAAGCATTTCGATAGTTGTTTCTAGATCCAAGATCGGCTCTGGTTAACAGGACTTGCGCTACTTTGATGTTTTTGAGTTTCATTTTGGCTTCATAAAGAGCCATTAGTTGGCCTTGGCCAATAGAGGCAGCAGCTTGTAGTGAGATAACGTCTTCAGGCCGCTTTTTTAATCCAAGTTTGTTACAGCCTAGACCAACAGCACCACTTGTAACAAGAACAACTCTGTCTCCCTTTTTATGACATTGAGCAATGGCTTCACTGAATCCTTCGATTACACTTGCAGTAGGGTGATCTTTATTGCCTCTTAGCAAGCTTGTTCCAACTTTTACTACCCAAAGAATCATTTAGAGTAAGCTCCAAGAAACTTTGCAAGTTTTTGCTCGAACTTTTGAACTCTATATTTTCTAGTCGAAGATCCATCATGACTTATAGGTCTTACAAGTACTGTATATAGACCGAGACGATTACCAGCTAGTATATCAGTAAATATTCTATCCCCTATAATTGCAATCTTTTTGGGATCAATCTTCAGGTCATTTAGTACTTTTAATAAAGCACGCTTTCGCGGTTTTGCAGCTTTACAGGTATAGGCAATTCCAAGCTCCTTGGCTACAGATCCAATCCTTTTGCTTGAAGGGTTGTTGCTGCAAAGATGAAGGTGTAGTTGTTCTTTTGCTTGAATTACCCAAGTTTTAACTGAGTGAGGTAAATCAAGATCTCTTCCTGGTAATAGTGTTTTGTCGACATCTAGAACAAGTCCTTTTATTCCTAATTCAAGGAAGTGATTAATGGGTAGTTCCGCAATGCTTAAACCAGGTTCCCAGTTTGGTTCGAGCCAGTGTTTGTGCATTAGTCAGCAGACTCCCTTTCATCTAGTTCCATTTCTATTTTTTGTTGGATCTTGTCGAACTCTTCACCTTCTACGAGGATTGCCTGTCCATTTTCTATCCGTGCAACTATGAAAAATGGATCTAAGGGTATGTAAAGACCATATTCGTCGTCTTCGACTCTAAATGTCACAAGTAGTTCATAGGTTTCTGAATCATCATCAAAATCATCTTCTTCAAGTTCCTCTGGATCCGGTTCATCAAGTTCACCAGTAACAGTGAGCGTTACTGCCGAACGGACCAGTGTTAGATCATGCTCTTGAAGAACAACGTCCGCTACAGACAGAATAGGTTCTGTGCTTGCAACAGTTTCGACGAGTTCTGGGTCAGCGTCTTCTTTGATCTTAAATAGTGAAACAGGAGTATCAACTGGTGTAAGAAGGCCATACTCAATGTTATCTAGTGGAATTAATTGCTCTAAGAAGCAAAGCAAACCACTACCTTTGCTATCCCTAACCTGAACAGTAGGGACCTCTCCGTTGTTACTAAGATCTTGTGAAGACATGAAGGGTGTCTGTTCTTTTGAACAGGATCCACTATCACAGTTGAACTTGCTTGCTTTAGGTGACGCCAATTAGACCGGTTTAAGTTCAGGCCCTTCTCTTAACCACTGTTCAAGCATTAAAGCTGCACAGGCACTGTCTAGCTTTCCACTTTTATCTTTAGAAAAATTAAAGCGTTCGTTGGCTGCCCAGGTTGTGCTGTGTTCATTGACTAAGGCCACTGGCAATCGGAGTGCACTCGCAAGTTTTTCCCCATATCTCTTACATAAAACGGCTTGCTTGGTAATGAGACCGTTTTCATCGAGAGGTAGTCCGATTATTAATCCTTCTACCTTCCTCTTTTCACAGTGGAGCTTTACTCTTTCTAAATCCTCCTCAAATTTTCCTCTTGCGAGGGGGGGGAGTTGCGTAATTGATATGCCTAGTGGGTCACAACCAGCTAGGCCTATTCGTTTGTGACCGACATCAATAGCAAGCACTGATCGAGATCTGGCAATGCTCATTATCGTGGTTCAAGTGATGGTGTAGGAAGAGGAGGTTGTTGAGGTCGCAATCTTCCAAGCATCGATTCAAGTGGACTAGTACCTGTCTTGATATTGTTGGATGTTTGCCTACGCCAAACACTTCTTCCCATAAGTAGCTCTTCACCAACTAAATTCCATTTCAATTCACTTAGAAGATCATTTAAGGGCTTGTCTTCAGTGGCTACAGTGAATTTTAGGTTTGTAGAAGTTGATAGATACTTCTCTAAAACAATTGGGATCGCGCTTGATAATCTTGAGTCCCAGCAGAGATCTCTAACTATTTCAAATATCTTCTCTGGTGCTGACCCAGATCTTTTTATTACTCCTGCAACTGCCACTTCTCTGGATTCTCTATTGCTCAGCAACACTAAGTTCTCTTTTGTGCTTTGAGCTAGTAGGTCAGTCCATTGACGGTCGATGATTTGACGTAGGTGGGCAGATTCAGATGCTTGTTCTAGTGACCAAAGTAATGGTGCCGTTGCTCTAGTAATTGGAGACCATTTGAAACCTTTCATGTTGTTGTAAATTTGTGAACTTTGTACTGCTATGTCTTGTTTGTTTGGAGGGGCCCAATTACTAAATAGCTTTAGTTGTTGAAAACCAAGTTCTCTGGTAACACCCAGAAGATCTTTGTCTAACACAGGACATCGAACTATCCAGCTTTGTGCTCTGTTGCTTTGTAATTCGATTGCCGTTTGAAAAAACTTTAAATTTAACTCTCTTAGAGTTAAGCCTTTTGGATTGTTCAAAAGCTTTGGGTTTGAGATCGACCAACAACTTCCTCGTTTATTACATGGTTGTAAGAGTTCATAAGCAATAATCCTCTCATGTTCTATTGCTATTAAACATATAGGTTGTCTTGAGGGCAGTATTTGCGGAAAAAGGTTTTCTGCTTCTGCAAGCCATCCATTAATTAGTGCTTGTTGAAACCAGCTCAGAAGATCAGACTGCAGGCTGGAACTCAACATAGGAAAGTGAACCGCTTTTAGCGGTTCCACACGAACCGGGCTTTTCGATCCCTCGATCACGCACTTATAAAGACCTTATTGCAATCTATCTATTTATAACTGGAAGTGCCTTTTCGCTATCAGCATGGCCTGACTAGAACAATTGGGGTTTTTTGATCTGCATTTCCTGCAGGATTTGGCTTTAGAGCCTTTTTGAGGAGTAGACGATTACAGTTTTCACTGGCTGCAATAACTTTGACGCGCCCAAGATCGTTGACATCAACAATCGCTACGTCTACCCCAAGAATTGATGCCGCCTCTTCGCAGAAAACTTCTGAAGAGATAGGGCCTAGAACAATTGTTTGGTCGTAAGGTGGTGTAGTCCCAGTTATGTCGTCGATGAGCCTCGCTTGTTCCCCAGCAAAAACATAAAAACCTCCTCTTAATCCTATTAGCTTTGTCACGACTCCTAAAAACCAGGCAATGATTACTCGGCTTGGTCCAACTAAATCAATTAGTGATTGAAATCCACAAGCTGTAGCCAGGCTACTGGTTGGATGGAAAGCCCTGCACATTATCAAGGCTAATAGTCCTGGCTTGATTCCCTCTGGATGTTTATATCTACCTTGCATAATTGCTAGAGGAGTTTCTCCAATTGTCAAGATATCCCTTGGTTTAAGTAGATTCTCTGAATAATAACTAAGAACCTCTATTGGATTGTCAAATACACCTAATAGGTGTGTCTTTATTGGTAATACACTATAACCATTATTTTCGTGAAAACTGATACTTTCGGAGTTAACTCTCTGTGGTCTGTTTAATGCGATATTAAATCCTTCTCTGCGGTTAAGTCTGCCAAATGGACCATAATTAGTCCAGTGGATATCTAACCATAGATTCTCAAAATACCTTGTTTTATAATTTTCTTTTAGATCCTTAATTAATACTCTTATCTCAACTTGTGTTTTCTTTTTTCCTTTGACTATATAGGCCTTCCAGTAATTATCAGGTCGTGAGGTTTGGTCTGGATGATGAGCTATAGTTTTTGTCTCTATAATGATATCATTGAAGTCCATTGAACCCATTAGGACAGGGTTTACTTTGAGCTCAGGAACCATTATCTCAATTGTATCGTTAAGATTCTTTATTTCGAACCAACTTATTATCTCAAGCGCACAATTACTCTCGCTTAACTCGTAACTGATTGCACTTAACTCTAAAGGCGAGGAGGGCTTTAGAAGGTGATACAGCTCAAGAAGTAATAAACCAATGCCTAAGGCCAGGATTAATACAATAGTTGGTGACATGCTATTGGATGGATTTGGAAATTTCGATTCAGCTTGAAAAGCTAAAAATAATTGTTGGAGGTTTCTATTAGGACAAATTTAAGGATAATTTATTTTTAAAGGGAGTCAATTATCGAGGATCTGTATAGCCTTCTTTTGCAGGCTCACTGTTGTATTCGTTAAAGCTTTTTATAGTTACAGAGAATGAGGGGGGCTCAAGTCCTGTAGCAGAACTAATCGCAGTATTTATTGTATCTATAGGTACTTGACCTTCTTGGTCAAGCCAAACTTTTCCATTTCCGTCAATTACCACTACCTGAGGAATTTTTCCATGCCAATAGAAGGCCTCTTCTTTGGGGTCATTTGTTTGTTGACCTTGAATGTTATCTGTTGTTATTGGTAGAAGATCTACAGCTGGACCCCAAAGGAGCTTGATACCTGATAAAACTGGAGCAAATGTTTTGCTGGTTGAACTGTCGTCAAGGTAAAAGACAACAACGCTTGTACGATTTTGTTCAAGAGATTCAGCAAGAGTGTTTGGGGGTGGTACTAAAGAGCCATTACCTGCATAAATAGGAAATATATTCCCGTCATAGCTGTCAGTATCTCTAGCCGCTCTAGCTGGCAGTGCAAAGAAAATTATTGCAATAACTAGGCTGAAGATTGAGCTTAGTGTTTTTGTCATCAGCCTGAATTGATAAGGAAATAGGTTTACAGAAAGATTTTGGATGTTTTTGTCTAGTGGGGGTTAACTCCGTCCAAGGCTTCGCCCCATCCCTTGGGCGATTCCTCGACCAACTAAGCCTATCGATCTTCCTATTACTTGGGTGAGAATAACCACCATAAGATCTCCAAAACGTTGAACGAGTGTTTGCAGTTGTGGGGCAAGGGCATCTCGTGCTTCAAGTAATAGGGCTACTTGTTGTTGCCACCAACCAAGTTGGCGAAGCTCTTCATCGCGTGGTTCTGTTATCAGTAGTGGTTCAACTTTTCCATTACGTATCTTGTACAAGAGTCGTTTGCTTTCATAAAGTTGAATTGGTCTCTGAATTAAGGACGTCCAACGAGCTTTGCTGTTGAGTTGGTTACGCACTCTTTCTAGTTCTCTAGTAGATATCAGCTCTTTGTTTAGGAGGTAACGACGTAACTCGGGCCATTCGCCGCAAGCAGCAAGAATCTCTGCGCTAAGTAATTCAGCTGTTCTTACAAGCCAATTACTTACAAGAACTTCTATTTGTAATAAAGCACGAGGATCGTCAGGCGCGATAAGTTGCCCTTCAAATAACACTGGTTTATTTAGTAGGAGAGGGTCGACAAGGAATTTTGAATTTGGTAATTCCTCATCTTCTTGGAATAGATCTGAAATGGTAAGGAGCTCTTCAGCTACTGCCGTTAACTCACCATTCTTTGGTAGGCGTACGTAGGCTCCCGTGATGTTCCTAAGGGCTTCTTCTTTTAATTCCCGCTGTAGTGAAATCCATGTCTCACAAAGTAATTCTTCAGGGACATTTTCTTGTCCTAGCTTTTCTATGAGTTTATTTAACTGGGATAATAAAGCTAGTAGAAGTTCTTTTTGTTTCAAAGGATTTAAACCTTCCAGTGCCAATACATTTCCAGTTGCATTTTCAACACCTCTATTGATTGTTTGCTGAAGTCGATCGCGAATGGCTGTCCAAACGGCGGCACCATTACGCTCAGTGATAGTGATAGTTGTCCCATCGGTCCCTAGAGAAAGGGCATCCCTAAGGTCTAATCCAAGCCCTTGGCCAGGTGTCTTTTGAGCAATGAAATTTGCATTCGAAGGGTTTGTGGATCCCTGTAATGGTCCCCAAAGCCATAGTAAAAGTGCTTTGGCGGCGGTTAGCTCTCGTTTGCGGCCTTTTAATATGAATTCCCCATGAATTCTTTGGTGGGGCTCATTTAGAATATTAGAAATAAGTTGCAGATCATTATTAATTTGTTGTAGGCCGCTAATTAAAAGCCATTGACCAACACCCATTGCAGGAGTATTTAAGATATTCTTTCGAGGTTCCTCGCTTTGTAGGCTTACTACTCGCCCACCTCCTAAGAGAGTGCTGATAGCTTCTTTAAGTGTTTCTAGATCAGCTGCTTGTAACAGGCCTGGACAATCTAGCTCTAAAAGCTCGAGACTATTAAGCCTTACTTGACTAGGGATAAGTAGTAGAACGGGTGTTGAATTCCAACTTCTTTTAAGTTGTTTTAGTTCGAACTGAATTGCATTTGGGGCTTCAATACTTTCAATAGACCAGATGATCAGAGCTGGCTGGTGAGTTAGCTGATCGCGATTTAGGAAAACTTGAATATCACATTCACTATTATTGAGTTGAAGAGCTAGGGATTCGCCAAGCAAATCTGAAGCCAGCAGCAGTACCTGGTTTGATTCGCTTTTAGCCAAGGCGCTTTTTGCAGAATACGTTTAAACCAAGGTAACCAGATAGTTTCAAATCCTCCAGCCCATGACATTAAATTCGTTTGTTTTGGTTGTTTTTCAAAACAGATTTTTTGTCTTGGGGGACCATTATCTATAAGTAGCTAGGCATTGAATACATTTTCTTTAGGCGGATCTTGAAGGTTGTAATTGCGCACAACTTTGTTAGCCTCTTGTAGCTCAAAAGCGTTGTCGTATAAGGCTCTACCTACAATAATGCCTGTTACCCCAATGGATTCGAGAGGTAGTAAAGCAATTATATCTGCTATTGAACCTACCCCTCCAGATGCAATTACTGGGACATTACTCACACCAGCAACATCTCGCATCGCTTGAAGATTTGGTCCTGCGAGTGTCCCATCAGTCGATATATCAGTACAAATGATCGATGAAATATCTATATCCCTAAAGCTCTTGGCCAGCTCTGTTGCTAGAACATCACTCTGATTCAGCCACCCTTGAGTTGCAACTTTTCCATTTTTGGCATCTATTCCAACAATGATTTTTTGAGGATATAGGTCTGCAAGCTCTTTGACCATTAAGGGTTTCTCTATAGCAATTGTCCCAAGAATTACTTTGTCTAGCCCATACTCTATTAATTCTTTTACTCTTTCCTTTGTACGAACGCCACCACCCAGCTGAATGGGGATATTGACGGCTTTTGCTATTGCAAGAATGCTTGAATCATTTTTTGGCAGGCCGCTCCTTGCTGCGTCAAGATCTACAAGGTGAAGTCTTGTCGCTCCTTGTGATTGCCAGTACAGAGCTTGTTTTACTGGATCATTGTTGAAATGAGTAACCCTGTTGTAGTCGCCTTGGTTCAACCTCACACAATTGCCATCAAGTAAATCAATCGCAGGGATGATTTCCATAGGAATTTTGTTCAGGGCCTTTAAAGACCAATATCTAATTCTTTGCTTGACAATAAATGGCTGCGTTACACGCTTCAATGGTCTGTATTGAATTTCTTGTGCTGTGAAGATTCTCGTAATGGGTGGGACCCGATTTGTTGGTAAGCCCTTGGTTCAGGCTCTTGCTGCGAAAGGGCACTCTTTGACTTTGTTTACACGGGGGATTCATTCGATCCCAGAGGCTGTTGAGCACATACTTGGTGATAGATCAAATGAAGAAGGTTTGAAGGGGTTACTTGGTAGAAAATATGATGTAATCGTCGATAGCTCAGGGCGAACGCTTCAAGACACCAAACGTGTCGTCTCTGTAGTAGGACCCCCTAGCAAAAGACTTGTTTATGTGAGTTCTGCTGGAATTTACGCCTCATCTCATCAGTGGCCGCTTACAGAAGAGAGTCCGATTGACCCTTCTAGCAGGCATATTGGCAAGGTTGAAACGGAAAATTGGTTAAGAAAGGAGGGTATACCTTTTACTAGTTTTAGACCTACTTACATTTATGGCCCTGGTAACTACAACCCAATAGAAAGCTGGTTTTTTGACCGAATTGTTCATAACAAGTCAGTTCCAATGCCTGGAGATGGAAGAACTATTACGCAATTAGGTCATGTTAGAGACCTTGCTGGGGCAATGGTTAGAAGCCTTGATGTAGATAAGGCGATTAATCAGGCATATAACTGCTCTGGTAGTAGCGGTATAACTTTTCTGGGTCTTATTCATGCTGCAGCAATTGCTTGTGGCAAATCTCCACAGGATATTGATATACGTCCTTTTGAACCATCAGGATTGGACCCAAAAGCACGTAAAGCCTTCCCTCTTAGAATTAGTCATTTTCTTACGGACATAACTAAGATCAAAACTGATTTGGCCTGGTTTCCAGAGACAGACCTTCAGAAGGGATTAAAAGATAGTTTTGAGAATGATTATTTACTCAATTCTAATAAAGAACCTGACTTTACTTCAGATCAACTTTTGATTGGAACTTGAGATAGAAAATGGCTGAGCTAATAGATAAAATCAGAGAGATCCAAAAAAAACATAATCCCACTTCGTTTAGGATAATAATTAAGGAATCATTCCCCCAGGAATTAGGCCATACAAGTAACATAAGACTTAGAAATTGAAAGATTGTCTTAGCCTTACCCTGTTTTGAAGCAGGACCTCCTGAGATAAGTTCGGAGCGCCATCCTGAAATAATTGTTTCTCTAGAAAGAACTATCCAAATTGCCCAAAAGGGAAGAATCTTTTCTTCTACTAACCAGATCATTGGTAAGGCTAATAATATTTTGTCTGCAAGTGGGTCGTAACGAGCTCCCCATTTACTGCCTCCACCTGCTCGCCTTGCTAGCCATCCATCTAGAACGTCAGTTATTCCGGCAATAAGCATTAGCAACCAAGCGATCGCAACCTCCCCAATTGAGAAGGACACAACCATTGGGATTGCTATAAAAAAACGTGATGAGGTAAGAGCATTGGCAAGTAGTCTGCTATTTGAGAAAGTCTTCATCTTTGATTTGGTTGTCACAATCTCAACGTATTTGGTGAATAATGCATTTTCAATGCGAACCTGACATACTTAGTAAACTTTGGAGAGCGCCCATGACCACTTTTTTGTTATTGGTTCTAATTGGGTCCCTTGGATTAATGACATATATAGTTAGACGCATGGAGGAGAAGTAACAGTTCTTAGAGCTCATATTATAGTAAACCTTTTGTGTTCATTTGGGCCTGTTTAATAATGTCTTTTTTAAGGCTCATTAAAGCTATTTTCATATAAGAATTGACAATTTAAAATTGCCAATGCCTCATCAGGTAGACCTAAGAATTTATCAAGTATTGTGTTTCCTGTAGGTGCAACATTTGCTATGCCGACAAGTGTTGCTACTCCTTCAGGACTGACGAGCTTTCCTTTAACACTATGACGACTACTTCTTGCCTCTCCAGTGGTTAGATTGGTTTTCACAATGAGATCAGGTGCTTTGATTAGATTCCCAATAGAGAAACAGAATAAGGCTTCAAACTGTAGATTTACCTTCCCATTTAATCTATTAATCTCTCCACAAAGTTTCTTTGTTTTAACCGATATCTCAAGGTAAGGAGGTAAAGGGAGTCCAAGAACCTTGGTGCTTTTTGTGTTAAGTGGTGGTATCAATAAAGTATTGGTGTCGAATGTAATTTTTTCGTGCTCCCCCTGATCATTTGTTGAGACTTGCCCAACTCCACCGCCTCCGGTGGCATCGTATTTAAACCTTGGATAACCACCGATTGCCAATTCGCAATCAATAAGACTTTTTAGTTGAACCACTTATCTTTTAAATTGTGTTAGTCATGATTAATCTCCTTTTGTGGAGCAGGCATCGTTGACTTGAAAAGGTCATGATTTGTTGTTTGACTTTAGTTTTCTACTCTCTCCTCTCCGTCATCTCTTATTGTAGTTAATTGAAT
Organism: Prochlorococcus sp. MIT 1300; assembly: GCF_034092375.1. NCBI lineage: Bacteria > Bacillati > Cyanobacteriota > Cyanophyceae > Synechococcales > Prochlorococcaceae > Prochlorococcus > Prochlorococcus sp. MIT 1300. The sequence goes on from NZ_CP139302.1 coordinate 175,170, forward strand.
TAGAGGAACCAATGCGTGCGTTGCCTTTGAGATTGTCTCCTGGCAGCGACCTTCGCCTAAGTATTGAGGAGGTGGGTCGTAGGGAGAATGGTTCAGGCTTCGTTTTAGGAGTAGTTGGGAATCTCTCTAGAGCCGCCTTTCAGTGTCCCGGGCGGGTTCAGCCAACGGTGCTTGAAGGAAATCTGGAGATAATCACCCTTAATGGGACCTTCTCCCCAAAAGGGGTTCATCTTCATCTCAGTCTCTCTGATGGAGATTGTCAGGTTTGGGGTGGTCACCTCGAGCCAGGCACAATTGTATTAAAAGGGGCGGAGATATTGGTTGGTTTTTCCGAACTCCCTTTGGATGCCGTTGGGGAGGGACGCAAGGACCCATCTATTAAGACTCTTCAAAGTTTTGAAATTGCTGTTTTGCCCGGATGCCCTTGGTCAGCAAGGGCGCTTAGAATGCTCAAGACATTACAAGTCCCTTATAAAGTTTTAAATATAGATGATGATAAATCATTTGAAATGATAAAAAAACGTAGTGATTTGTCTACTTTCCCTCAAATTTTTATTGATGGCAAATTAATAGGTGGGTATGACGCCTTGACAGAATTACATAGGTCTGGAAAATTAGAATCTTACCGGTGACTGAGTAGCTTTAATTTAAATGGAAAAGAACAGTATCTGGTCACAAAAACCCTGGTGGTGCCAGCCTTGGTCGATCCTATTGACGGGAATATTGGTTATAACTTTTAGTTGGTTATTTTTTAATAGCTTAATAATTACGACTTTTGTTTTGGCAGGAGTTGTTCTTTGGTGGTGGCTTTTTCTAATATTTGCTCCAAATGCATATGAAGCGGATTAAGACGTTGCCTTCATATGGATTTCCTGTTATTTGGGATAGTTTTGATAAATATACCTTGTAAGTAAATACAATAATAAGAGTTCTATATCTTTAAGTTCTTTAAACTTATCTACATTCCTATAACTGTTCATGCCTCCAATTAGAAATATTTTTGTAAGGCATTGGGTCCCTGTTATTTTTCTTTTGGCGATTTAGACATGTCATCTTCTCTGCAGATACGTAGCCTTCAGCCCAAAGATATTGCATATGTGACTAATTGGTCGAGAGTTGAAGGCTTTGCACCTGGCGCAGGAGATTTAAATATCTATAGGCACACTGACCGTCAGGGATTGTGGGTTGGTTTGTTAAATAAAAAACCAATTGGTTGTATAGCCGGAGTTCGATATAACGCTAACTATGGCTTTATTGGTTTGTTTTTAGTTGTGCCAGAACATCGTGGTCATGGCTTTGGACTTGAACTGTGGAAACATGCCTTAAAACACTTAGAGGATTTGCCTTGCATAGGTTTGGAAGCAGCATTGAATAGAATTAATGACTACTCAGGATGGGGCTTTCACCCTTCATCTCCTACAACCCGTTGGCAATGTGAAGGGAATGATGATTTTTTTACTGGGGCTGACTATTCCCAAAATGATGCTTCTGGTCTAATGCTTCTCGAAGGGGGTGCTATTCCATCAAAAGCAATAGAAGTCTATGACGCAAAAAGAGAACCAAGTCCTAGGCCCCATTTTCTATTTGATTGGCTGAAGCACCCTGCAGGGAAAGTTTTAGCCATTATTGACAACAATGGGCAATGTCATGGGTTTGGACGCATAAGACCTTGTTTGTTGAAGAATGGCGAAGGCTGGAGAGTAGGCCCTTTGCTGGCTGACACTAATGAACTCGCAGAGCTGCTTCTTAAACAATTAATTCGACGACATAGAGGGACAGTGTTGATAGATACTCCCGGCTTAAATCAATCGGCTTCTCACCTTTGTAGGAAACTTGGTTTTAAGCAAATTTCACAGACCTTAAGAATGTATAGAGGAGAGCTTCCTCCCGTATCAATGAAGGAAGTTTATGGCTTGGCTTGTCTGGAACTAGGTTGAGAATTTAATTTAGCGAGTAAATTAATTATTTACTAAATAGAAATAGTTGATCCGACTATTGATTTGTATTTATTTTGAAATTTATAAAACAGAAGGTTTGGAAGAAGTTTGTCTAGCCCCAGCCTTGATTAGCCATTGACTCAACATAAGCCGCTACATCATCGATTTCTGATGTTGACAATGCATCGCTAAAGGAAGGCATTGCATTTTTACCGGATCTAATTTGAGCTGCAATAGCTGATTCATGATCAGATGAGTAATTACTGAGATAGGCCTCAAGATCTGCCTTTTGGAGAGTGCGGTCTCCATTGACTACATTCCCTCCGCCCATGTGGCAAGCTGCGCAAGTTGAGGAAAAAATTTGAGCACCATTTCCAGCATCAGCTGCAGAAACGAGTTTTGGGCAAAGAAGAATAAGCGCAAAGGCTATGCCGAGTGAGAGTAGCTTTCGCATTCATTGAATGTATCTTTTTTACATTACATCTGTTTTGCGATTGATGCTTAACTATTGAGGGTTCTTAATGAATGCTCAGGAATAGTAAACATTCTTCTACATAAGCCTTGGATACTTAATGTTTTTAGATTTAAATTCTTATTGGTTAAATTATCCCTATAACCAAGATATTTGGGCTCTTTGGATTACTAGGGTTATATCTTTAATTGACCAGTCATTCTAAGTTGTTTGGCACTTTTGCCTCTCTGAGGCATTGCTTTTCGTTTTTCAATTCAGACTCTAGTTGCTCAATAAGCGTTGCTACAAGTGCTTGGAACTCAGGTTGGCATCCTCTAAAGGCGGCTTTGTGCCGAATGGGTTCGTTGCGAGTCCGCAGATCTGTGAGCATTAGTTGCAGAGCATCAATTTTCGCGTTGGTGTTCATTATTCTTTTAATCTTTCTTTAAGCTTATGATGCTTTTGTCCTAAATCCTTTTATTGCCTCTTTCATGGTTGTCCTTTGATAAGTTTTGTCGCTAGTTACTTCGACAATTTGTCCTATTGAACTGACAGTATTCAATGCTTCCATGCAGGACCTCGCTACCAAACGTCTAGGGATATAAGCATCTTCTTGCATATCTGCACCTGTATAACGAATATTTTCATCAGCTATATCTTCTTCTCTTTCGTTAAGACCACCTGGACGAATAACTGTCCAATCAAGTTTGCTTTCTTCAAGAGCACGCTCACCGATTCTTTTCCATATCAGAATCAGACCAAACAGATTTAAAGGATGTTGCCATCTCCCTGCGCAAAGAGAGCTCACCAAAATTACGCGTTTGGTACCTACTTGTTCGCAAGCTTCGACTTGTCTTTTGACACCCCAGGCATCTACGCGTGCCGGACCAGTTAGATCTATAGAGGGTCTGGCTCCTGTGGCTATGAACAAAGCAGAGCAATTCTCAAGTGCAGCTTTTAGAGCTTGGCTATCGCTTAGAGATAAAACGTGTTGAGTGCATTTTTTGAGGTTTTCAGGTACGACAGAGCCTTTTCTAAGAATCAATGAAACCTCATAGCCTTTGGCCAAGGCTTCCTCTGCTATTCGAGAACCAGTTTTTCCAGATGCACCACTAATAGCAATTTTCATGGCTAGCCTTTTGGGAATCATACTTTTTTAGCGGAATTTCCCTCTTGGCTGTGGACATTTCTGATTTTATGTGATGAGAAGTCGACTATTAATCCCTTTTAGCCTTCTTTCTGTTGCCTGGATACAAGAGTTTGTAGATCAGCTTTTTTTTGCCGGGAAGTGGAACTTACCACTTATTCCAAGGTTTTCATGGTGGGGGCTTTTTACAGCTCCGTTTAGTCACGCAGATTACGGACATTTAATTTCAAACACTTTAGCTTTTTTACCTTTAAGTTTTCTAGTTTTATCAAGAGGCTTTAAAGACTATATAGCAGTTTGGATTGGGGTAATTATTATGGAAATTCCATTATGGCTTTTTTGGACAAATTCTTTTCATGGCCTCTCCGGAGTGATTTTTGGAATGGTTGGATATTTACTTTTGATTGGCATCTTGGAACGAAGTATTAGAACATTATTCTTATCCACACTTTGTTTTTGTCTTTTTGGTAATAACTTGCTTTCTTTGATACCTTTCTTTTCACCCTCAGGAGTAAGTTGGGAAGGCCACTTCTTTGGATTTCTTGGTGGACTAGGCTCGGCTTGGATAGTAAGAGGTAGGCATTAAGTTTTTAATTTTTATCTCTTAACTTCTATTGTTTCTAACTATTAGGGCTTAAGAACTTTGACCGGAAAACGCCTTTTTGGATACAATCTTCTGCATAGAGCACATCTCATACCATTACAACCTCTTGCTGTGCAGTATTCACGTCCATAGAAGATGATTTGAAGGTGTAACTTGTTCCATGATTCAATTGGAAATATCCGCTTTAAATCTCTTTCTGTCTGTTTGACGTTTGACCCATTAGTCAGACCCCACCTTTGCGCTAGCCTATGAATATGTGTATCAACTGGAAAGGTTGGGACCCCAAATGCTTGTGCCAAGACAACACTTGCTGTCTTATGGCCTACCCCTGGTAATAGTTCTAACTCTTTAAAAGTTTTTGGTACTTCACCTCCGAACTTATCTACAATTAAATTAGATAGTTTAAATATATGTTTTGCTTTTTGCCGTGCAAGGCCTAGGTGTTTGATTGACTTATAGATTTGATCCTCCCCAAGTTCAATCATTTTGCTAGCGGTATCTGCCAAATGAAATAGACCGGGGGTTACTTCATTTACTTTCTTGTCCGTACACTGGGCACTTAGTAATACTGCTATTAGTAAAGTAAAAGTATCCTTATGGTCTAGTGGAATAGGTGGGTTTGGGTAGAGGGACTCAAGCTCTTGCCGAATTATTTCCGCACGCTTGTTTAATCTCACTATTTCTATTTTCGTTTAGTGACATCCTTTCATACTCTTAGAAGCTCTGGTAAAAAGTTGAATTCCTTGTAATAGGTCATTCCCACAGGACACTAGGCTTGCCTTGCTTGCTAACTGCTCCCGTAAATACTTGTTGAATTCATTTCAACAGGTCAGAATTATCCTGTTGGCCACGCATTGCCATAAGGGACTTGCTGCAAATAAATCACACCTTAGTGTATCTTTTGTCACATTCTCGTATGGATGATATGTATAAATCAAATACTACCTTTGACTAGTCCTAGATTCCTAAACATTGCTTCTTGTAGATTTACCACACCAATGTCGCATAGAACCATTTGCAAAACTGATGATTGTTTTTGCACTTTCTTTAGATCAGTTCACTTGGGCTTAGCGGCGATTGATCTTCGAACACCATTTGATTGAGATCCAATAAAGGTGACTTTTAGCCATGTAAAAATTGAAAATCTTTGGCACCGCTACAAAAAGAGCGCCAGAGATGTTTGGTCTCTTAAGGGTGTGGACCTAGATCTGCATCATGGTGAATTGGTTGGTTTATTAGGCCCCTCTGGATGCGGAAAAACTACTCTTCTTAGATTGATTGCAGGTTTTGAACAGCCATATAAAGGGACAATTTCAATTAATGGAAATATTGTGGCTAGCCCAACTCACATACTTCCTGCAGAAAGACGGGCTGTGGGTATGGTTTTCCAGGATTATGCTCTCTTCCCTCATTTGGATGCCTGGAGCAATGTTTGTTTCGGTCTTCGTAAGGGACAAGACATAAGCAGGCCTCGCTGGTTGATGGAATTACTCGGCTTGGAAGGACTAATGAATCGATATCCTCATGAACTTTCAGGAGGACAAAGACAGAGATTGGCTTTAGCGAGGGCTTTGGCGCCAGGATCATCCCTTGTTTTATTAGATGAACCCTTCTCTAATCTTGATGTTGAGGTTCGACTTCGCTTAAGAAGTGAGCTTTCGAAAGTTTTACAAACCTGTGGTGCAAGCGGCCTTTTGGTTACCCATGACCCTCAGGAAGCTTTAGCAATTTGTGATCGTGTAGCAGTATTAAAGTCAGGACAATTGCACCAATGCTCAGCACCATGTGATTTAGTTCATCAACCTGCAACTCCATTCGTTGGAAGGTTTGTTCTTCAACGTAATGTTCTTCCTGTGGATGTCAGTCATGATCAGTTAAATACACCTTTGGGTCCAATTCCTAGCTCACAGAATAATATCCATGTAACTGAGCTAATGATTGATGAAATGTCTATTCAAATAACACACGATCCAGAAGGAGAAGGCTTAGTCCAAGGGCGTGAGTTTTTAGGTAGTTATTGGTTGTTAAGAGTAGAGCTTGGAAGTTATACTCTCAGAATTAGACAGCCATTGGATAATCCTTTAAAAGTTGGAGATAGATGTTTGGTTAACTTTAAGGAAGGACAAAATGGAATTCTTTTCCCTGGATCAGTGCCATGCTTATTAGCTTAGAGTACTTATATACTTAAATTAATCTATATTTACCTTATTAGTAAAATAACTCTTATACTTATTTTAAATATATTGACCCCTTAAATATTTCCAAACTCTATTTGGTTAATTGTTCCCACATTGACATTTACCACCTTTCCATTTTGAACACTTTTTCTTTTTACAACCCTTTTTTTTTGATTTTTTTCTAGAACGACTGTCTGGGAAGTCGTCTAATGATTTCCCTATGGGTTGCCCCATGTCTTAATACGGCTTGCCGCAGCTGATAGTGATTCTCATTATTATATCCCTTCCTCTTTCGGGATTCGCAAAGGTTTATTTATTTAAAAAACCTTGTATCATTAGTCACGTACGATCATCCAAAGACATAGAACTTACGTTTCTTCTTCACCCCTCTAGCAGTTTCCCCTTTGACAATTATGACTGCATCAACTAGTGAATTCAAAGTCAAAACTCCTTTAGGCCCATCTGGGAGAGCTATGGCTCAGCCTATGGACCCATCGTTAGTGGAGGCTTTTCAACTGCATGTGACTATGGAAAGAAATGCAAGTGCGGCTTATTTAGCAATGGCAATATGGTTGGGTGAAAGAGAGTTGCGTGGGTTTTCTCAGTTTTTTAAGAATGAGTCAACAAGTGAACAAGATCATGCCTGTAAGTTTGCTGATTATTTGATTTCCCGGGGTCAGAAAGTTCTACTGCAGGACATACCATCTCCTCGTCAGGACTGGAGTTCTGTCGAGGAGATCATATCAGCTTCATTCCAGATGGAAGCAGAAGTAACAACCTCTCTCCATAACTTATATAACTTGGCAGAAAGATCATCAGATATGCGTACAACCGTTTTCTTAGACCCTACAATTGATGTTCAGGTTTCCGCTGAAGATGAATTCGCTCATCTTTTAGGAAGGGTCCGTTTTGCGGACAATCAACCTTCAGCGATGTTAATCCTCGATAGTGAGTTGACAAATGGTCAACATACACGCTTTAAACTTGCCTAGAATAATTAAAAGTAGACTTATTAAATAGAATTTTTGTTTTTGATAAAATTAGACCCTCGTTAATTAGGTTAGAGCTAAAGATCTTTTACTAATTTCAATCAAAAACAAAATTGACAGATCATTTTGCTTGATTAATCGTTTGCATTGTAATGCTGTATGAAGTATTTCAGATTTTCTTTGGTTAAGGCCTTTTAGTTCAATATTTAACCTTTTTAATAGCTCTTTATTAGTAGAAGAACTAATTGCATTTATTAGGTAGTAACATCTATTATTTGAGTCATCAATTTCTTTACATAGGCTGCCTATAAGAGATTCTGAGAACAGGGATGCAATATCCCTTTGTTTCATTAATTTATCCATTTAGGCTGCAAGAGGGGCTGTCTCTATTAGTACAGGAGCTAAACGGAGTATGGGTTCTCCCGCAGGGACGTTTAGAAGGTCTGCTGATCGAAGGCGTGAAATCAGCCTTGTGGATGTAACTCTTGTGGAGCCAATTAATTCTCCAATTCGCTCATGGGTAAGGCGAAATGGCAGATCACACCAGTCACCACAACGCCTCCCTAACCTATTTACCAACAGAGCAAGTAATGCTTGTAGGCGTTGTTCTGCACTGCCTAGGTGTCTAATCCTCAAAAGCTGAAGGGTCCATTCATTGACTGCATCAAAACCAGTTGAACTAGTGGATTCATTTTGTGTTTTGAAACAGAGAGGGGTAAGTGCTTCAACGCAAACACCTTCACTACATAGGCGATCAGCACGTATCTGATCGCCTTTTTGAAGAAAGGCAAGAGTCATTCCTTCAGTTTCTTCACAAGGGCAATAGACCCTTGCGACGCCTTCAATAACTTCGATACAGGATTCTCCAAGACGAGAGGAAGGATCTATAAGTATTGATTGTCCAGTAGGCATCCGCACTGCAGCCAGTGAGTCTTCGGATGAATAGGTGAAGCCCATCTACTTAAAAGGTGCTTTGTTGAGAATTGCTCTCAACCTATAGCAGGACAAACTCTTTTTGCAAGCGATTCTCAATAGCAACTGTCTTGTTGAGACCTTATTTGTATTTAATGCTCGATTTTGTGGCCTTTTGCTCATATTCGCGTTTCAATTGATACAAGTAGAGAGAGATGGTCAGCAATCGCTCTTGTCTTATTGCGCAGATATTTTTACTTCAAAAGATTTGTGCGCGGCGAAATTTACCCGGCGGGTCCACCCTTCACTGTAGAAAGCGCTGTTCCATCAAGGAATTGTTGATCCAGCAATAGAAGGGCTGCACTATTTTCTCCAGCAAGACGAAGGCGCTTTCGTACAAATCTTGCTTCAGCTTCTTCTTGAAGTTGTTCAGCTATAAACCAGTCGAGCATTGCCGTAGCACTTCTTTCTCCGGCTTGTTCGGCTATTGAGTAGATCCTGTTTATAGATGCTGTAACCGCTTGTTCCATTTCATAAACCTGATCAAATAATGATTGTGTTGATGTCCAACTCCTTTGCGGCGCTTCAACCCCAGGAAGCTCTACTTGTTCGTCACAGTCAACAAGATAAGCAATTAGCCGGTCTGCATGTCCATGTTCTTCCTGACTTTTTGTTTGCATATAAGAGGAAAATCCAGCGAGGTCCTTCTCCCTTAGCCAGATAGACATTGCAAGATAGGTGTGGCTTGCTTGAAACTCGCATGCCAGATGATTGTTTATAGCCTTTGTAAGTTCTTGCATGATCGAACCAATCTATTGAAATTATAAATTGCAAGCAGCTATATGCGCCGAGTGTGTAAATGACGAATAGATCTACTGTCAAGTTGACTATTCAATGACACAATACGTATATTTCACAAGACAAATACAAAGAGCTCTGTGTTTAGTACTGACGCTATTCGCTTTCTTTTAAACAAGGTAGATTCAACATCCTATCACAAAAACAAAAACAATCTCCTTGTTATTGTTTTTGGTGTTCTTGGCGACTTTGACAGCATTGAATACGCTACTAAGTTGGTTTCTGTATTACCCAGATTTAAGAGTTTAGGTGTTGACTTAATCGGAATTGGAATTGGAAGTACTAAGTCAAGGGAGCTATTTTGTTCCTTCACAGGCTTTCCCAAACACCAACTCTTAATAGAAAGAGATAATACATTGCATTGTCAATTAGAGCTTTATGAAGGAGTGAATACACCATTTGGATCCTGGGGAAATATGTTGATTATGTGTGGCGGTTTTGGTTCCCCTGGAACTTTAAAAGAAGTTTTGCGTGGATACACTGGAGACAGAGATGCTGATCAGTCTATTGCTTCTGATGAGAAAATAAAAATCGGATTTCTGCCTGAACTTAGTGGGAAATTCTTTGATATGGCTGGGGGAAATGGGTTCCAGAGACCATTTGAGTTGGCTACCTTACGACTAAGGAATATGTTAGAGGTCTTACATCATTGGAATGAATATGTTCCTAATATCAACTTCCTGACACAAAGAGGAGGAACCTTTTTATTCGATAGAGATGATCAACTTTTATATTCATATAAGGCTCAAGGCATCCTTTGTTATTCGGAAACAATGTCAGAACCCTTATCTTTTCTAGATAGGAGCCTAGGAATACTATAGAACTATTTACAAATTAAAATAAATTTTGTTTCCGATATCCCAAAACACTTCTGCTTAGAATTTAAACAAATAACTTTTTATACCCGTTGTTTGGTTGGTTTTAATTAGTATTGATGGATTAGTGAATATCGTTTTAAGAATGCACCAACGCTGTTACGCCTGTGGCTCTGATCAACTTCGGGCAGACAGAGCTCTGGCAGGGAGACTCGTTTGCATTAGATGTGGGACTCCGCTAGGTAAGGCTTCAAGGGGAAATGGACTTAGAAATGTTAGAAGTGCTCGATCAGGAAGAAATGTTTTTAAGTTTTGGCTAATAACTTTTTTAAGCATTAGTTTGATCTTAATTCTGGCCTAAAGATTTTAAAATAATCAATTGATAATACTATTCAGGGTTTAATGATCAGGTAAGACTTGCCAATAGCCATTTGCACTAACTACTTTTAAAGGGATATTAAATAATTCGCTTAATTCCTCTGAATTAATTTTTTCCTTTACACTGCCAACATTGTTTACCTTACCTTCTTTCATGAAGACTATTTTATTTATTGTTTTTATTACATTATCAATTTGATGAGTTACAATAAGTAGGGTCTTACCGTTTTTTGAGAGTCGATCTAATATTTGTAATAAAGAATACTTTGCAGATAGATCTAGACCACTGGTTGGTTCGTCTAGAACTATTATCTCGGGATCGTGAACCAAAGCTCTTGCTAGTAGAACCCTTTTCTTTTGACCATCAGAAAGTTCACCAAAATTTAACTTGCAGAGTTTTGTTAACCTCATACTCTCTATAAGTTCATCTGTTCGTTCCCTTTGGGCTGGTGATGGTATTTGGTTCTTTCTTATGCCCAAAGATCCATAAAACCCTGAGCTGATTACATCAGGTGTAAGTATTCTCGGGTTCATCCTTTTGTCGATTTCTTGTGATAGAACTCCTACTCGCTTTCGAAGTTCTGTTAGGTTTATTTCATCACTCCCGAACATCCTGAATATTGTGCTGGATTTTGACACAGGATAAATCTCCCTTCTTATTAACCTTATTAAGGTACTTTTTCCAGCTCCATTAGGTCCTAAGACTATCGTTTGCTCACCACGCATTAGGCTTAAACTTATGTCTTTAAATATTCTTTTGCCACGATGAAATACCTCTGCGTTTTCAATTTCTAACCAAGGTGATTCTTGAGTCATGAATAACTAGTAAGACTTAAATCAATAGGAGGTAGAATTTATTAGTCTATTTTATATGTAATAGACGATGGTTTTAATTAGTTAATTTAGTAAACCAGAATCCATAAAGCTGCCAACTTGTCCATAGAAATATACCCAGAAATGCCCAGTTCATCCATGCTGGTCGATCATTGCCATTTGACATATTAGAGTTTCAGCTGACTTATTCTAGCCTTATTCTTGTAACTTCGATGTGAGAGAAGAGACTCCTTGGTTGAGTAGTGAATTATCCATATCTTTATTGGAGTTAAATACCAGAACACCTTGTACAATTAGTATGACAGGTATTAATAATCTTATGATTGTTTGAATAAGGATTTCTCTGTTGTTCTTATCATCTAAGGTTGGATTCTCTGGTGGATATAGCATCGGCATTTCTTCGTGTACTTTATTTGTATGCTCGTTAGTAGGATGTAGGGACCATGGATTATCCTTTTGCAATGAATTTTGAAACCATCCCCAATAGTATTGAACCATCTTATCCTCACCTAGAAGTTTCACATTATCCTTTTGAATGTATCCCATCTGCTGATTAAATGTTTGAGTTTTTAGGACCATATAGTCTTCACTAAATATTCTATAAAATATCCTATGCTGAAGAGATTTGAAAAGGACTAGTTTGGTCAGGAGCTTGTTTTTAAGGAATTTTCTGTAGTGTCTTACGATTACTCTTGACCTGTTCCGACCAAGTGGAATATGGTCTAAGACTTGTACATATCTTGCAGATTCTGGTGAGCCTTTATATATGAAAATCCTGCCTGGAGGGACAAAGGTAATAGTAATAAACTCACCCTTACTAGGCTGTTTGTGGTTGTATTTGCTTTCGATAAAACGCTCATCTCTTTTTATTTTTTGATTAAAGCTGGTAATTACTTTTCTGTTAACATCTTTGTCCGGTATTGTGTCCCCATGTACCCAGAATATATGTAGTATATCTAAGTGATTTTCTATGATTCTTGCCCAGTCACATTTAAAATCTACACATACTTCCTCAAATGCATATTCTTTGGGCTTGAATCCAAATGTCTCTGGTACATGATTGCTTAGATCTGTCTTTATTGAGAAATCCTGGACATTTGTTTTTGCTGATCCAGTGTAGTAGATGTAAATGTAGCCATCAACTTCAATGCATGGATATTGATAAAGATGAATTTTTTTTGCATAGTTATTATAATTAGAATCAACAATGTGCTGACATGTAATTCTCTCTAGGTTTGTACATTCTCCTTCGGTAGAGAATCTTGCACCATGATAAGGACAAACAATATTGCCATCTTTTATCTGCCCCCCCTGGAACGAGGCCCCTCTGTGAGGGCATAAATCTTTGATACATTTGGCTTTTTTATCCTTATCCCTGTATAGGACTAAGGGCTCGTTATACATAGAGAAGAAATATAGTTGGCCTTCTTTTAAAAGTTGACTGCTGCAGGCCGCATACCAACCTAAAAGGCCACTTCTAAGTTGGTTGTCTGGTTGATTTGAGGTATGTTCGTCAGGAGTTAAGGTTGTATGACTATCAATTTGAGTTCTCAAATTCGACTTATTGGACACGTCGAATGAAGTATTTCGATTTTCTTTTTCTTCTCTCATGAGGGTATTAGCTTTAATTATTAAAGATAATGAAATGGAGATGTTTCAATACATTCTAGTTCATATGCGCCTTTATTTTGCCGGGTTGCAAATCTCTTGGTTTTAATTCACACCATATTGGTGTTTATGAGCCACTCCTAATATAAGAGATGTAAATGTTACAGTATATGTTTTGTCATTCTCATGATGTTTTTATTCCTCTTTTGGGTGTATATGGAGCATAATGCTTAATCTCTGCCCCTATCCTTCGACTTCGTAGAGGATGTCTAGGTAAAGCCATCTGCTTCGATTAGATTTGTCTCAAGGAGCACTAGTTGAAATATGTCCATTATCCAAGTAGAGAATCTTTCAAAAAGTTATTTAATCTCTGAGAAAAAGCCTGGCATCATTGGCACTGTAAGTCATTTCATCAATCGACAGGAACGTCTAATTGAAGCAGTTTCCAGGGTGAGTTTTCGTATAGACAAAGGTGAAATGGTTGGTTTTATCGGGCCAAATGGGGCTGGCAAGACAACCACTCTAAAAATGCTTTGTGGTTTAATTTTCCCTTCATCAGGCGTTGTTCGTGTTGGTGGATATCGCCCTTTTCTGAGAGAAAGATCATTTTTGCAAGACATTACCCTTGTTATGGGTCAGAAGCAACAACTGATTTGGGATCTTCCGCCACTTGATTCGTTAAAAGTTAATGCTGCTGTATATGGACTTAGTGATCTTGAGGCTAATCACAGAATAAAGGAATTATCTGAAATGCTTGAACTTGGATACGAACTTAAAGTCCCCGTTAGGAAGTTGTCTTTAGGACAACGGATGAAGGCAGAACTTTTAGCCTCCTTATTACACCGGCCTTCAGTATTGTTCCTTGATGAGCCAACATTAGGTCTTGATATTAATGCTCAGGTGCGAGTTAGAGATTTTTTAGCTTCTTACAACAGGGAATTCGGCGCAACAATGATCGTCACTAGTCATTATATGGGTGATATAACTTCTCTTTGCAAGAGGGTTTTGTTAATTCATCAAGGAACTCTCCTTAATGACTGTTCACTTGAGGAACTTGAAAAGGAGCTTTTACCGTCTCGCTCTTTAAGAGTTGAGCTTTCTAGACCTTACCCAAAAGATGGTTTCCAAAAATTCGGAATAGTGGAAGATTATTCCGAATCCTTTGTTCAACTGTTAGTTCCTCGTGATGAACTAACAAGGACTCTGACCAAACTACTTAATACCTTTTCTGTAAAGGATTTTGAGGTGAGAGATCCAACTATAGAAAAGCTAATTGGCCAACTATTTACAAAGGGAGGAGCTTGAATGATCTTTAAACTCCGAGTTAATCCAAACTTAATTAAGGGATTCAAGATCGCACGAGCCCTAATTGTGAGTCAATATGCATTAATGCTTGAATATAGAGCTGAAATTATTTTATGGGCAATTTCAGGACTGCTTCCGTTGATTATGCTTGGCTTGTGGAGTGACTCACAAGCTGCCCAGCTCTCCGGTATTAGTAAACAAGAGTTAAATAGATACTTCTTATCAGCATTTGTTGTTAGGCAGTTTACAGCTGTTTGGGTAATGGTTATTTTTGAAGAAGATCTTGTTGAAGGTCGTTTATCTCCATTCCTCTTACAGCCTGTAAAACCATTTTGGCGATACCTGAGTTCTCATGTTGCGGAACAGTTTTCACGTATACCCATAGTAATTATTATACTAGCAATTTTCTTTTTCTTTAATCCATCTAGCTTTTGGCTTCCAGATCCTTTAGACATTTTCTTGGGAATAATTGCAATGGTATTTGCTTTTTTCGCTAGATTTATTATGCATTGGATGTTTGCCATGATCTGTTTTTTCAGTGAGCGAGCCAGTGCTATTGAGAGACTTCTATTGATTCCATATCTATTCCTCTCTGGACTTGTAGCACCTTTAGAGATATTTCCTGACCCCATAAGAAAGTTTGCAATGCTAACTCCATTCCCATATCTACTTTCTTACCCATCAAATATTTTTGCCGGAAATTCTGAAAATATTCTTCTTGGTATATTGGGTCTTCTATTCTGGTTTACTTTGTTTTTGTTGGTAAGCAACTTTGCATGGAAGAAAGGAATAAGACATTATTCAGCAATGGGCTCCTGATTTGTCAAAAAAATACACTCTATTGCGAACAATAAGACTACTTAATGTTTTCTGGACAACAAGTATCTCCAGCGAGTTAGAGTATAGAATCAATGTACTTGTGGAATTTTCTGCAACTATCGGTAACCTGCTTGGTAGTATCTTCCTTCTTTCTCTATTTTATACATCTGGCTCTACATTAGGAGGTTGGAGTTGGGAGGCCTCGTTGATAGTTCTTGGAATATATACCTTATTAGAATCAGTTATATATATTATTTTACAGCCAAACTTAAGTCGTATTGTTCGCCATGTTCAGAACGGAACACTTGACTTTGTTTTACTAAAACCTGTAGATAGTCAGTTGTGGCTATCATTTAGAGTGGTTTCCCCTTGGGGAATTCCTTCTTTCCTTGCTGGAATTTGCCTCATTTTTTATGGGTTAGCTACTAGTAATATTAATTTATCGATTGGAAATTTCCTTTGGTTTTCATTGCTAATGCTAAATAGTTTGGCAATCCTTTATAGTTTATGGTTTTTACTTGCTACTACCAGTATTTGGTTCGTTAAAATTTGGAATGTAACAGAGGTACTCCGCTCCACACTGGTAGCAGGGAGATACCCTATTTATGCTTATCCATTTATGTTAAGAGCAATATTTACCTTCGTTATTCCCATCGCTTTTTTGACGACATTTCCCGCTGAGGCAATATTGGGTTATGTATCCACTGATAAAATAATAGCTTCTGTAGCTGTTTCCATAATATCAATATATTTTACTCGTTGGTTCTGGAGATATGCATTACGATTCTATACCTCTGCTTCAAGTTAAATGATTATTTTGTATTCGAATAGTTGAATAACTTTTATTGTGTTAGCTAGAAACCTCTAAGGTTTTTAAGTATTCACTTGCTTCTTCAAGATTGTTGCAGAATTTACATGATCCCATGTAGCAACCTAGAAATCTTTGGAAGGAACGTTTTCCACCTGTTAGATCGTATTTGTGGATGGTTCCTCCTTGTGGATCGGCATGGACAAGTTCTGGTAGTCCCATGTTGTAAATCAAGATTACCGCCTAAAGGTGCTCCATTTTGTTATTGGGTGCAATAGGTGCATGTACCATCCTTTCTGATTGTGATGGTTTACATAAAAACTCCTTAAATCTGTATTTAAGTATGAAGAAGCTCTGCTAAATGCTTTTTTTTGGTTAATTAGTAATGTTAGCCATCGCTTTGGAAAAGATCCTTAAGAGGATATTGACTAAACTGGCTTCTCTCATCGGTTATAAATGATTATTGTCTTGAATTATGGCTTATATTTATGGTGAATTTTTATTTCTAAACGAGTTTTATGGTTCACTCGTGATTTTGCCCATACGAAAAGCCTATATTTATTAGCTTTCTTCTCCTAAATACATTTCTTTGGCTATTCGGTTTACGAGAAATAATTCTTTATGGGTTGAGAACGGAGGGGGTGGGATTCGAACCCACGGAGGCTCTCACCTCGCTGGTTTTCAAGACCAGAGCCATCAACCACTCGACCACCCCTCCATAATCGTTGCTTTGGCTGGCAACAAAACAATCTTACCAATTGAGTCATGTCGAGCCCTCTGCTTGAAGACTGTCAATTTCCAATCGAGGAAGTCATCTGCCAATGGATATGTCCCTTTAGGAACCTCCTGAACTTTGTTTCATTACCTTTCTAAGATCTTTTTATATGTGGGCGTCTTCAGAGTTATCAGTCCTCTTCCTGTCAAGAGCACTTAATTTTATCCTTTCCTTATGTTCCTTTTTTACTGGCTTGTTCCGGAATTTCCTAAGAAACTATGGCATCGCAGACCTCTTTCTATCTTGACCTTGAGCTCTAGCTTTTCCCTTGAGAGGGTTGTTCGAAAGTTTTGAAGGAAGGCCTTTCTTTTCGCCGTTTTGAAAACAACTGCGTCGAAATGCTTTCTAGAGAGGTGAATGCCAGTGATTAGTTGGTTTCTTATGTCATAATTCCAATTCGAACAGACACCTCACCTGCTATGGCCTCTGGTTCACAAAAGAGCTCCCAGTCTCGTTTTTTGGGCGATCTACCAATGACGGGCCAGATAAGTGAGAAGGAGCGTATTAGATACGTATCTCATCTCATGTTCTTTGGGGGTTGCATCCTGCTTTCTTTCGGAGTCTGGGCATTGACTGGCTTTAACTCCTCTTCTGGAGCAACAGGCCCTTTCCCTTTCTAAGCACTCTTTTCAAAATAGATTCTTCTTTGGCTTTTTTAAGTCAAGAAGAATCTTATGCTTAATTTTTCTGAACGTGCAAAGAAATAATATTGATACTTTACTACTAGTATAATTAAATTAATTATATCAAAGCATATATATTTTAATTAAAATTACTGCCTCAAAATATCCAACTTATTTTCTCTATCTGCTAATAACGTTGATAACCATTTTGCGGCTATTCCCCTTGAAATAGATCTTGTCCGGAGCAATTCACAAACTATTAGGTAGAGAGGGCCAACTGTCGAGTTTGAGTTGAACCTCGATTCATATGAAAGAATTGCTTCTGATGTCTTACAAGAACGAAGTTCATCCACTATCGAATCTCGTTGGACCTTGCTCAACTTCATGGTCTGGTTGTTTTGAAAGATCATTTTGAATTTGTTGGGATTTTCTTGTCCTTAGTCTTGTTCACAGTGATTATCGATGTTTTTTGCGAACAGGTCATATTTTATTTTGACTCACTACAGCAGAACTGTTTTTACTTCTCTGGGTTATGCGATCCTTATCTGATAAAAGTCGTTCTGTTGAATTAATTGGATTTTCCACCTCCCCAGGGTCGGCAGTGCTCTATATGCCAAAAGACTCTGAACCTCAATCTTTTTAGACTTGATAGTGACGTCTGCAGGTACTGTGAGATGGGCCTGCCATCCCCACCTATTGCGGTTCAAGTTCCAACTTCTAAGCCATTAGGCTCGCAGGATAAAAGGATTCCAAAGAAGGATTCCAAGCAAAGCCAGCTCGGAGAGAACAGGTCTCTCTCGGATGAG
Source organism: Prochlorococcus sp. MIT 1300 (assembly GCF_034092375.1). Classification (NCBI taxonomy): domain Bacteria; kingdom Bacillati; phylum Cyanobacteriota; class Cyanophyceae; order Synechococcales; family Prochlorococcaceae; genus Prochlorococcus; species Prochlorococcus sp. MIT 1300. The sequence continues at coordinate 193,016 of NZ_CP139302.1, forward strand.
GAAGATCACATTGAGAAAGAAGTCTCATTAAGCGTTACAGATGAGTTCTTTGATAATGAATGAAACTCACGAATGATGTGGCTTCCTAAAGATTGTTCAATCCCCAGGTTTAGCTAAAGGAAGAAGACACTTGTCAGAGTCACATCCGGCAGGACCTGCTTCAGTAAGTTCCCCTTGGTCATAACGCTGGAGTGCTTCAAAGAAATTACTACTTACTCTCCTATGAAAAACTTCTGATTGGAGTTTTTCATAGGTTTGATAATCAATAGGTTCAAAAGGTAATCTTGGGAATGTAGCGTTTGCATCAAAGCGAGCTAATAAAGCTGCTGAGATATATCCTCTATTGTTGTTTATCGCCTGATATAGGGCTTCACTTAAGGGTTCAATCTCTTCTTCTCTAAATTCTATAGTTGCTGAGGTGTTGTGATCTGTGTAGAAGCTTTGTACTTGCATATAGAAGTCAAATTGAGCCATTGCTGAGAAGTTGTTGATGTTTACCTCGTCAGCACCTGGGATATTGGCCCAGCTGACTTCTGTGGGAATTTCAACAAGCCATTCTGTGCACATAGGGTCAAAAGGATCGTCTAACAGCCTGCCATTCGAGTCTTTATCAGATTGAGATGGCACAACTGTATAGCCATAATCCATGCAGGCCATGGCCACAGGATCGTTTTTGCGGAAAGTAATTCTTCGGATAAAACGCTGTGCTTTGGGTGGATGCCATCCAGGGGAAGCACCGGTTAATAGGCTTTTAGTGCCTGCAGGTTGGACAGTGGTGCATCTATTAGGTCTTCTCAGGCCGTGACGATCGCAATAGTCCCATACAGTTTCGTTGACGATTTTTCGCCATTGACTCAGGTAGGTAGATTCTTGTTTCTTAAAGGATTTCCCTTCTTCTGTATCTGGCCTCCCTGTTTCCCACCACTTCAGCCAGGGGGTGCCGAAAGCGTGAACAAAGAAATCAAATAGACCTGTAAAACTTACACCGACAATTGGGTCCCAGGCTCTACTTTGCCTATACCTTTCAACTTCAAAGCGATGATTTAGTAAACAGGCTACTGATAGGGCTGCAGCTTTGAAGGCATTGGCTTGTCCCTCGTCGTCAGATGGATCTATTTGGTTTAGGTGTATTTCTGCAAGATTGCAATGGAAATCAGCACCTAGAATTTCTCCACATGGATTAAGTCCATATCTTCCTAATCGATGTTTAAGTTCAGTTTGTTGAATTGGCCCATAATTTTTTTGTAACCATTTAGATGCTTCATCCTTTCCTTGATCACAGTAAATATCTATAAATTCCTCTCTAAGTTCAGTAGTTTTGAGAATATCTGCATTCGCTCTGGCTAGAGCCTCAGGGGCAAATTGAATAGCACCCTCTCCAGAATGAAATTGTTTGGTTACAGCTTCTTTTAAAACTTCTAGGCTTGGTCTGGTGTGATAGACGCGAGTGTGATTAGCCATTCGTAATGCATCCCGTTCGGGATCTATGCGCCAATTGCCTTCTGAATCCTGTTGCCATAAATTGTCTTTTGCATTTGCCGCTATTGAATCACTTTCTGAAAATTGACGCATTCCCGCACTCCTTCTTATGTTACCAGCGACAATTGTTACCGCTGCTTCGTCAATTAGTAGACAGCATTCAATTGAAGTAAGTCTTCTCCCTACCGCTTTATTTAATAAGTTGGAAACACGAATATAGAGATCTTTAAGTTTTACTGGATTTGCCATTCCCCCAAAACCTTTTAGGGTTTCTCCTACGGGTCTTACATCTGTTAGATCTACATTTATTTCTATGTAATTGTCCTTAAAAGTCTCATCGCTAGAAAGCTCAAGTAAAAGTTGATAACTGTCAACCCAACTTCGTCTGGTGTCGCCTACTTTTATTTCTACTTTGTTTCCTAGAACTTTGTGTGTTGTACATTCCTGTCTTGAGTTGGCGGGAGTTATTCCAATTTCACTTACATTAATTATCTTTAATTTGTTGCGAATAGGGGGAAGTTGATTGATTAGGTGTGGCTCAATTATTGCACCTGTTCCACAACCCATCATCGCAAGGTCCATCATTAAAGCAAAAGCCTGCCAATCCACCAAATTTGTAGAAGTGCAGTTGTATGCTCCTGAATAATTTTCAGGCTTGTCGATCCAAGAAGTTCCACCTATCCATAGCCATCTACCCGAGGGAAGAGCTTTTTTTTCGGTTTGCATCTGTGCCATCAGATCAACTTCGTCTTCACTGAGAAGACCAAGTTTTTGTAAGCCCTCTAGGTTCCGGTCTCTCACTTCTGCCCAGCTTTCCCTGCCATCACTTGTTTTCCTGCTGTAGGTCCTATAAAAAACTGGATTTGCAGCAGGGGCAGTTGATGGAAAATCGCCTCGTTGGTCTGATGAATTCAATGAAGTCATCTCTATTTCTGGTTTATTTGGGGTCAGAGTCACAGCGTGAAGATGGCTAAGTAAGTACAGAGAACGCTAACGCCACAAATGGTGGCGGCAAGCTTTAGTAACACCATTGACAGTGTCTGCTGGAGAATAGTGGCATATCCGCCTTATGTCTGTGAAGAGGACTCCTGAACCTGAGTTAATGAACAATCCTTTACAAGTAAAGGCTTATGCAGAAGCCGACTTCAGTAAGGGCGATTCCTTCTTTGTTGATGAATTGGAAAAAAATTTGAAACTTTCGGGAAGGCTTCCCAATTCATCAACTCGTATTTTTGATCTTGGCTGTGGGCCAGGGAACATAACAGAGCGCTTGGCATTACGTTGGCCATTTGCCACTGTGTTGGGTTTGGATGGGGCTGAGGAAATGATTGCCCTGGCGAGAAAACGTAAGGACTCTTTAGGAGAGATCAATCGCAGACTGTTTTATCGATGTTTGAATCTTAAGCAGATTTCTGATGGGTCATTTGCTGAGGACTTGTCAGCTGAAATACTCGTCAGTAACAGCCTTTTGCACCATTTTCATGAACCAACTCATTTCTGGAAATCTGTTAAGCGTCTGGCCAAGCCAGGCGGGTTTCTTTTTTTAAGAGACTTGCGCAGACCTAGCTCAAGAGATTCTGCCAAGGCTCTTCAGGAGAAGTATCTTCCTATGTCACCTATGATTTTGATACGAGATTATTTGGCCTCGTTGCACGCTTCCTTTACTGTTGATGAAGTGAATGTTCAGCTTGCAAAGTCTGATCTCACTGGATTAACTGTAACTGAATTTTCAGACTGTTATCTCGAGGTTTTTGGCACAATTGACTAATTGATCTTCAATTTGCATCTATAAGGATTCATGGGTAATGATTCTCTCAAAAAATCTTCTCAAAATGCCTCTGAGAATGAGGATAGTAATCAATTATTTTTGAACTCAGTCGCAAGGCGACGAAACTTTGCGATTATTTCTCATCCTGACGCTGGTAAAACCACTCTGACTGAAAAATTATTGTTATATGGAGGGGCTATTCAACAAGCTGGTGCAGTAAAGGCAAGGGGTGAGCAAAGAAAAGTCACCTCAGATTGGATGGAATTAGAAAAACAGCGAGGCATTTCGATTACATCAACTGTATTGCAATTTGACTATCAAGATTTTACTATTAATTTGTTAGATACCCCCGGCCACCAGGACTTTTCCGAGGATACTTATAGAACTCTTGCGGCGGCTGATAATGCTGTAATGTTAGAGGATGCAGCCAAAGGTTTGGAACCTCAGACACGCAAGTTGTTTGAGGTATGCAGAATGCGAAATATTCCTATTTTCACGTTTATAAATAAGATGGATAGACCAGGTCAGGAACCTCTATCTCTCCTTGATGAAATTGAAGCAGAACTAGGATTGATGACCTGGGCTGTTAATTGGCCGATAGGTAGTGGGGAGTACTTTCGAGGAGTAATTGATCGTAGGACTAAAGAAGTTTCTATTTTTACTAAAGCTGATCGAGGGAAAGAGGCCGCTGAGAAATGTTTTCTCTTAAATGACCCTAGGTTAAAGGAACTTGTTGAGAATGAATTGTTAGAAAAGGCTCTTGAAGAACTTGAATTGTTAGATGAAGCAGGCTCAGGAATGGATCAAGATCTTATTCACGCGGGAGAGCTTACACCAGTATTTTTCGGCTCGGCCATGACTAACTTCGGAGTAAGTCCTTTTTTAAATGCTTTTTTGGAGATGGCTCAAGGTCCTGTTGGTCGCCTGACAGAAAAGGGTACTGTCGATCCATTAGAACCAAATTTTAGTGGCTTTGTTTTTAAATTACAAGCAAATATGGATCCACGGCATAGAGATAGAGTCGCTTTTATAAGAGTTTGTACAGGACGTTTTGAAAAGGATATGATAGTAAGTCATGCTCGAACAGGAAAGACAATTAGGCTTTCTCGACCTCAAAAACTATTTGGTAAAGATAGAGCTGTAGTTGATGATGCTTATCCAGGTGATATTATCGGTTTAAATAATCCAGGTATGTTTGCGATTGGAGATACTTTGTACACAGGAAACCGTTTGGAGTATGAAGGTATTCCTTGTTTTAGTCCAGAAATATTTAGTTGGTTAAGGAACCCAAATCCATCTGCATTTAAAAACTTTAGGAAGGGAGTTAATGAACTCAGAGAGGAAGGTGCCGTACAGATTTTGTATGATAGAGATCAAGCGAAGAGAGATCCCATTTTGGCGGCTGTCGGACAGTTGCAACTAGAAGTTGTCCAACATCGTCTAGAAAATGAATATGGAGTTCAAACTATACTTGAGCCCATGAGTTTTCAAGTCGCAAGATGGGTGGATGGAGGCTGGCCTGTTTTAGAACAAGTAGGCAGGATATTTAACTGTAAAATAGTGCAAGATGCCTGGCTTAGACCGGTTTTACTCTTTAAAAATGAATGGAACCTAAACCAACTCCTTGAGGATCACCCAAAATTGCATCTAAGTGCTGTTGCACCTGTAGTTAGTGGCGTTGAGCCCCTAAGTCTTTAAATTGATCTAATTAATTGGTTAGAACAGACACCCCAGAGAATTTTTGCTAAATCGTTAACCTCTATTGACTCCATCGGACCGGGTTTTCAGATAAAAAGTTTCTAATTTCTATTTCTCATCTTTGTTTGAGTCTACGATCTATACCCTTAGAGAACTTAAGGCATTATTTATGGGCTCTGGCATTGACCCTGGCTCGAATCAAGGTGAGCAAGACCCTTATTCAATGTTTGGTTTGGCGCCAGGAGCCAGCTTTGAGGCGGTTCAGGAGGCACGAGACAAGCTCTTGGAAGAAGTCGGGGAGGATGCGCAGGCCAGGGCTCGTATCGAGGCCTCATACGACACCCTGCTTATGGTGAGTCTTAAAGATCGGCAACTTGGGAAAGTTAGTAACGCTGCTGTGAAAGCTTCCCAAAAGGAAGAGAAGCCATTGGAAGGAGGAGGTATTTCAGGAGTGCGTAGTTCTTTGTCTTCGATGTTTCAGCAGAAGAGTACAACCTCTAGAAATGCTGATTCAGTTGGATTATTACCTGATTTAAGCCTTCCTGAAGGCTCAGGATTAACTATTAGATTGACTGTAGGCATTTTAGCAATAGCTTTTCTATTGATTTCGCCTAATAGTATTGATCTAATATTAGCAATATCTACTCTTGGTGTTTTTCTCAGTCAAATACGAAAAGGGTGTAAAGCTGTTAGTTCTCTTGGATGGAGTGTTGTTTTGCTTTCTCTAGGACTAATACTTGGAGGACTTCTTGTTAAAGTTTCTACTTTACCTATTGGATTCTTAACCTCAGATCAGTTAGAAGCAATACCAGCATTAATATTGCTTTGGATAGGTTCATTGCTTTTGGGTTGAAAAACCCTCAGCTTTGATCTTCTTCGACGATTTCTCTAATAACTTTTTCGATTTCAAATTTTTGAATATGATAAATATTACTGCAGAAATGACAAGTGAGTTCGGCTTTCCCTTCTTCTTTGATCATCTTTCGCAAGTCTTCTTTTCCAAGTAACTTAAGAGCGGAAAGGCTTCTTTCTCTTGTACAACGGCAGGAAAAGAAAATGTCTTGACTTGCTTCTGCATCTTCTAAAACCTCGGTATCTAAATCTGGAAATACATCTTTAAGAAGTTCAGGAAGATTATTTTGGCACTCTTCTAGTTTTTGGCTGAAGCAATTAATTTCTTTACAACGCTCCTCTAAAAGGCTTACTAAGGTTGGTTCTTTAGCTGCTTTTGGTAGAACTTGTACAAGTAAACCTCCAATACAAATAAGGTTTTCGTGATTTATTTTTTCTCCAACAAAGACCGCTGATGGTGTTTGTTCTGAGTGGACAAGGTATGAGGCCACATCCTCTCCAATTCCGCCTCTAACAAGCTCAACTGTGCTACTAAATGGTTCTCCATGTCCTACATCTCTGACAACATGTAAGTATCCGGTCCCTGCTGCTTCAGAGAAGTTAAAACTGTATTGACCATCTGTATTCTTAATAAGATCAAGCTCTAAAGATGGTTCGCCTACATAACCTCGAACAGTTCCATCTCTCCCCGCATCAACCATTAAGCCTTTAATTGGACCGTCTGAACCGAGCCTTAGATTTACTCGTCCGTGTCGCACTTTCATTGAACTAGCTAATAGAAGTCCCGCAGACATAGCTCTCCCTAGCATTACAGTAGTCAGATATGACATGCCATGTCTTTTTTGTGCTTCTTTAGTGGCATTAGTAGCAGTAACTGCTACTAATCTAATTCCACCATTTGCAGCTGTGGCCCTTACAAGTCGATCAGTCATTCTTTAAGATTTTTTTGAAGTAGGAGTTGCTTTAAGCGATCCCTCTTTTAATAAATACTTGCTTGATAAGTTATGGAATAGTTCAGGTTCATGAGTTACTATTATAAGGATTTGATCATTTGTAAGTTTGTTCAAAATTCCTAGGACCTCATTCCTAACTGACCAATCCAGACCCGCAGTAGGTTCATCAAGTAATAGAACCTTTGGTTTGCGAAGTAACTGAATAGCCAGGGCAAGCCTTCGTTGTTGACCACCACTAAGTTTTTCGGGCGCCTGACGAAGATCTATATCACTAAGACCAACTTTTTTAAGAACTAACGTTTGCTTCTCAGTGCTTAGTCTTCTATGTCCTAGCCGTAACTCTTGACTTACCGTAAGACCGAGAAAGTGACGCTCTGGAAACTGAAATACCACACCACAGAGCCATCTCCTTTGACGGGGACTAAGAGCTTTGTTATTCCATGAGATTATTCCCTTTTGAGCCTTTGAGAGACCACTAATAACTTCTACTAGGCTTGTTTTGCCTTCACCACTTGCCCCAGCAATGACAATTGGGTTTCCAAATTCAGCCTTAAGGTTGATCCCGTTGAGAAGATCCTTGGGACAGGCAGCAGGTCTGTAGTGCACCTGACTCAGCTGAAGCATGATATTGAGCTTAGGTCTTTCTACATAATGCTGTATAGGATTAAATAATACTGTGAGGGGTTGCGGGATGTTTGTATTTTCTAGTAATGATGCAAGTGTTGCCGGTTAATCATGGAAGTCTGTTTTAGAGAGGTGGATCCATTCAATTGCTGGATATGGCTTCAATTTAATGAGGTTCCCAGTGAGGGTGAGAAAAATTATATTGACGGTATTTTTGATAGTTGGTATGTGTTGGGGCGTCTTGGTGGTTTTAACGCGGAGAACCTTCAAGCTCATCATGAAGGAATTGAAATTAGTGGCATGGCCTATGACAATAACGAGGCAAATAAAGCCATGCCGGCTTTAATGCACAACATTGGCGAGTTGGAATATCAACGTAATTGGGCTAGATGTTGGGTTGATCTCGGAACAAGTGATGCAATGGCTATTGATGTTTTGATTAATTCTCTTATTCAGGTCGATGAAAGTGTTGTTCAGCTTAAACAGGTTTGCGTTGGTGGGGTAAATACAGATTGGCCAATTGTAGAGCATCCTGATGCTCTCTTCCAAATGGATCGCTGAAATAATTTTGTCTGAATCTAGACGACTATTTGTTGATCCAAAACGATTTTTGAAGATCAGCCCATCAGATCAGCTTCTAGAGCTGGAGAAGACTGAAATTCATTATTTAAGAAGAGTCCTCCGGCTTAGAAACAAAGCCGAAATAGAGATTGTTGATGGTCGTGGAGGCCTATGGAAGGCATTCTTACAAGAAGGAAAATTCCTTAAATTGATAAACCCATTACATTCTTCTCCTGTTCACTCTGAAGAGTTACGCCCTCTTATTTGTGTTGCTGTAGTGGTTCCTAAAAGAGGTTTTGATGAAGCTTTAAGGATGTGTTGCGAAATTGGAGTTGATGTAATTCAACCTCTTTATTCTGAGCGTGGAGTTGTTCAAAATGATGAAAAATTCTCTAGATGGTTGAATATCCTCAAGGAAGCTGTTGAACAATCAGAAAGGCTTTGGATTCCAAAACTATTACCAATTGTTGATTCCTTTCAATTCTGGCCTATGCCGAAATCTTCAGCTGGATTAGCAGTTGCCACAACACGAATTAAAACTCTACCGGATTTTTCAGCTTGGCTTAATAGAGAGGAACATCAGAAAGAGCACATATGGATTGCTATTGGACCTGAAGGAGGATGGACAGAAACAGAAGAAAAGGAAGCTGTTTCTTTTGGTTGGCAACTCGTTCAATTAGGAGATTTAATATTGAGGACATCAACTGCAGCAGTTTCAGCCACTCAACTAATGGCTTCTTGGAGAAGGAATACTAACTTTGGTTAACGTAACTCTTAAACTTTATAACTAATTCTTTTAGAGGTTTATTTTTTTGTGATTCTTATAAAGATTGTATAACGCATCTCTATATAGATTACTCTTATTAAAACATTCTTGCCCTTATGGTTCCTTCATTCAACATAGACCTTCAGTGGTATTTGGCCTTTCTTATCAACTCACTTCTAATTTCGATATTTCATAGGCTCCCTTTACTTACCAGAACTGGGTGGATACATGCAGGTGCCTTGGGAACAATTCTATGGGGGGCTCTTAATTGGCAGGGATGGTCAGCTGTTGTTTGTTATTTCTTAATGGGTTCTAGTGTTACTCGCCTAGGGATAAAATTTAAGCAAAGAATTGGTTTGGCTGAAGGACGTGGGGGTAAGCGTGGCCCTGAAAATGTATGGGGATCAGCTGCTGTTGGCACAATAATTGCCTTATTAATTGGTGCTGGATTTGGATCCAGGGATTTGCTCTTGATTGGTTTTTCGGCAAGCTTCTCTGCAAAATTGGCGGACACTTTTGGGAGTGAGATTGGTAAATTATGGGGAAGGAATACATTTTTAATAACCTCTCTTAAAAAAGTTCCACCAGGCACCGACGGAGCAATTAGTTTCGAAGGAACTCTGGCTTCGTTACTCGGTAGTGTCTTAATGACATTATCAATGGCATGTTTTTCTCTTTTACCTTCACTAGAAATAATATTATTGGTTATCTCAGTAGGATTTATAGCTACATTATTTGAAAGTGTTTTGGGTGCTTCTTTTCAAAACCGATTTCTTTGGCTAAGCAATGAATTAATTAATGCTGTGCAAACTCTCTTTTCAGCGATACTTGCTATGGTTTTGGCCAGTTTTTTGGGGGTAATAAATTTGATCTGAAGGTTACTTTTTTAGACCATATTTATTTTTTCTTAGGAATTACCTTATCAGCTTAATGTTGGAGTAACGTTTTTAATTGGTTTTAGTTCAGCCCATGACAATAAGGGTTGCCAGTTGGCAAGCCTTTCAAGAAGCCAACTATGCCCCTCGCTATTTAAATGGATTCCATCAGGTTCTATCCATGTAAGCCAATCAGGCTCTTTAAGCATATATTGATGCACTGGCAGAAAAGGTACATCTGTCTCCAGACAGGCGCTTTCTATTTGAGCCTCATATAACTTTATCGAGTCGTTTGAATACCATAGACATCCTGAAAACGGCATGGCACCCTCATCAACTGGAGTTATTCCTAAAACCATTACATCAGTTTCTGCCTTGATTTCGCTTAACAATTGGCATAGCCCAAAATAGTATGCATCTGTAGATAGTTGAGGGCGTCCATCTTTACGACCGATACGTGCGGTGTCATTAAGGCCGACTGATAACAAAACCCCATCAGGTACTTTTCTCCTAAGTTCTCCACGAACCATCCATTCGTTGCGCCATCTCTTTGCAACTCTTTCAAGCCCATCACCACGAACTCCTAAAGGATAAACAATCGCTCCTCCAGGTAGATTCATCCAGTTTCTTTTTAATTGTTCGCACCAACCCCCGTTTTCACGATCACCCCAGCCATGAACACCGCTATCACCAATCACTATAAGTTGTTTAACTGAAATAACCATCGATCTCAGAATTAGATTATTTTTGGCCTAGTAAAGGTATTTATAATAAGACTTTCTCTATTTCTATTAACCAGATAATGACGACATTTATCGCTCAGTGCTTCGCCTAACAAGGTGATAGCTGAAAATATAGTCATCAGTAGGATGACTTCGCCCCATGCGAATGAGCTTATCGAATCTATAAGTTGCCATCCAATACCTGATCCTCCTATCACTCCAACGACAGCAGTTTCTCTTAGAATTACATCTGTTCGATATGCAGAGTAGGCAAGATAACTATTAGTTTGCATAGTCATGCTTCCATATAACCATGCTATACGTGAACTTGACCCAGATGTTTCTAATGATGTAATTAGGTTGTTACTTTGTGAGTCCAGCCCTTCTTTTAGTAGACGTCCCATAACCCCAACATTATGCATACCTAATGCTAAAGCTGCTATATAAATACTAGGATTGCTAGCCAGGAGAAGTATCAATGCAGATAATTTAATAGGAATTAGTCTAAGGAATGCCCATAGAGCACTTTGAATACTTTGCCCCGTTTTAGTGGGCCAGATTAATAGACCTAAAGGAGGAATACCTATTGCAATACCTGATGAAAGTATTGTCAATAAAAGAGTAGATCCTATAAGTTGTAATAAAGGTAAGCTTTGCCAGGCAAGCTTTAAATCAATGATTTCGGGTAGAGGGATTGATGTTGGCCGTAATCTATCAAATAGTCCAACATCAACTTGATACAATATGACTAGACTTGAAATAAATCCAAGCAATATCAGTAAAAGTGAGAGTGCTAAATGGTTGGTAATATTAGATCTTTCCTTTGAGATGTTTTGACGCCATAAGGTTAATGACTTCTCAAGAGAAAACATTACAAAACCAATCATCCAAAGAGAGGTCCACATTTCTTCGAATTGAAGAGATTCGATTGTATATTGCAGCTCTGTACCAATTCCCCCCATCCCGAATAGGCCTAACAATGTTGCTCCCCTGAGTGCACATTCAAGTCGGTAACCACCATAAGTAAGTAAAACCGGTATCATTTTAGGGCCGAGTGAACTTGCTAATGCCGAAAATGGCCTGGCACCAGCTTGAATTAAAGCAGTAAGAGATTTTGTCTCTAAAGTGTCAAGTTGATCACTTAAAACTCTAGCAACTAAAGCTGAATAGGGAATTGTTATTGCAAAAATAGCTATCCAGGGACTGAGTCCAAATATTTCTAAAAGAATTATTCCCCAGAGCATCTCATGAATTGATCTTGGTATTGCCAAAAACCGTCGTAATTGTATCGCAATCCATTCTGGGTAATCGCATGTACGCCAAAACACTTTAGAGCTGAGGATTCCTAGGCCTGTCCCAAAAACAAAACTTATAGTCCAACTTAATATTGCTGTAGTGATAGTGATTTTAAGCCCTTTCCATGCGCTATTTATAACAATGCTGTTAAGTGAGGGGTGAAAAGCAGCAGTAAAAAATGATGTTATAAGAGCTGCTCCTCCCTGATGCGCCCCTAAAATTAAACCTACAAAAACAGGTATCATTGCTGCCGCTGGCAGTATTGTTATGAGAACAGATGCAGGCTTGAAATTCTTTATTTTACCGTGTAAATACATGATAAATCTTCTTCTTTCAGATCTTTTATTGGTTTATCGACAACAATTTGACCATTATTCAATCCAACTACTCTTGTGAAATCTTTGATCAATTCGGGGCGGTGAATACTAACAACAATTGTTTCTGCTATACCAAGAGAACACTTTTTATTTGAGTTGACTAGTAGGTTTAAAATTTCATCAACCAGTTTCGGATCTAATCCAGTCAGAGGTTCATCTGCAAGTATTACATCTGCCCCTTGCCGCAGTAAACGGGCAATTGCTACTCTTTGCTTTTGCCCGCCAGACAATTCTTGAACGGGTCTTGTAATGAAGTTTTTTGATAGCCCTGCTGCATAAAGGCAAGATATGCATTCCTGTCTATTAACTATGCCAATTAAATTTTTTATTGCCCAAAGGAAGTTATGTATCCCAAGTGCTCCCGTATTTATATTTTGAATAACACTTAACTCATTAATTAACCTTAGATCTTGCCAAAGTGTGCCAATTTCCTTTCTTTCTCTTCTTTTTAATCTGAGTAGATCTTTCCCTTTCCATTTTACTTCTCCAAAGTCTGGTATTAGACTCCCATTCGAAACTGAAAGAAGGCTGGTTTTCCCTGCCCCACTATTTCCAAGTAATGCCACTCGTTCGCCTTTGAAAATCCTAAGGTGAATGTTTTTCAATCTGTCTCTATTACTCCCTCTTACTCGTATTCCATTTAGCTCAAGGATTGGATTCACTTAATCTTGCCAAGCTGGCGACCAATTGTTTCAATCTTGTTGTATTGATTAGCTTGTGCAGGGATAAATCTTTTAGCACCAAATAGATTTAAAATTTGCAGGTGTGATTCATTTTTGTTATTTAATTTGAAGAATGATTTCTGCAAACTAGTTGTGAACCCTTTCCCAAAACGACTGTCAAGATTAGCTTGAGCTAGCCAATGATAGTCAGCATAGGGAGGGCTTCGCCAGATTACCGAAACTTTTGACTCTTTAATTCGTCCTCTTTCTTTGTTTGATTTCCAGACCTGCTCATTTAGTGCTCCAGCTTGATACGAGCCACTTTGAACAAGGGCAATGGTTGCATCATGACTTCCACTGAATCCTGCAATACCACCGGAAAAGTCTTTTACAATCACACCTCCTTTTTGTAAGAAGTACTGTGGCATAAGTCTTCCTGACGTTGAACTCTCTGAGCCGAAAGTAAAACGCTTACCCTTAAATATACCTAATTGTGATATTTTCTTTATTGGCTTTAATTTTGTAGATTTGTTTGCGATGAAAACACTACGAAAATTTTTATCTATGTCTCTTTGCGCTATTACTTTTGAACCTGGCGTCTGAAGTCTTGCTTGTACTCCAGTTAGGCCACCAAACCAGACCAAGTCAAGGCTTCCAGTTCTGAATGCGCTAACAGTTGCTTGATAACTTGATACAGGAACATATTTAACTAAAACATCTAAATCCTGGCTTAGGTGGGTGGAAAGTAAGTTGTAGAGTCTATTTAGGCGCTCTGGATTTTGATCTGGAATTCCTCCAATCAAAAGGATCTTATTGTTCTTCTGTGTACAGCTAGTGATTGTTAGTAGGGCACATAAGAGTGGTGCTGTTAGTACTATCCTTTTTAGGAACTTCATAAGAGGTATACAGTTGGTTAACCCTTGTTTAAGATTCCCATTATAAAGTTATCAAGTCTATTTAGTCCGTCTTCTATTGTTTTTTGAGAAACAGCACACGATAACCTTATACATCGATCCTCACCAAAGGCAGCTCCCGGAACCAATGCCAATCCAGATTCTTCAAGTGCTTTTTCACAAAAGGTGATTGAGTCCGGACAGCCTTCGGGTAGTTGAGGAAAGGCGTAAAAGGCTCCCTTTGGTGGGACCAGTGCAATACCCTTTATAGACAAGAGACCCTTAGTCAGCTGTTTCCTCCGTTTGTTATAGCTATCAACCATCTCGTAAACGCAATCCATCGGGCCTGTAAGAGCAGCCAATGCACCTTTCTGGACAAAACTACAAACATTACTAGTGCTTTGACTCTGCAATGCAGACGCAGCTTTGATTGTATCTTTGTTACCACAAAGATATCCTATTCGCCACCCCGTCATGGCCCATCCTTTTGCAAAGCCGTTAACAGTAAAAATACGATCCTTTATTTCAGGAGCTAAAGCAGCAAAACTATAATGGGTTGTATTCTCCTCTAGCAAAAACTCATATATCTCGTCACTCATAACACATAGATTAGGGTTGTTTTGAACTAAATCTACAATATTTTTCAACAAATCTAATGACAGTATCTGACCGGTTGGATTTCCAGGTGTATTGAGTACAAGGAGTCTAGATTTTTCATTAATTGAATTATTTAATGCTTCAATATCTAATTTAAATCCATCATTGGGATCTGACTTTATTGGTATAGGCACGCCTCCAGCCAATCGTGCCATTTCTGGATAACTTAACCAATAGGGAGATGGAATTAGAACTTCATCGCCTGGGTTAAGTAATATTTGAAAGAGATTGTATATAGCTTGCTTGCCACCATTGGTCACAAGCACTTCATCTAATGTTGTTTCTATATTGTTTCTACTGGTCAACTTTTCTGCTATTGCATGGCGAAGTTCGGGATCACCTGCTGAAGGCCCATATCGAGTAACCCCGTCTTTTAAGGCTTTTAAGGTTGCTTCGATAATGAACTCTGGCGTGTTGAAATCAGGTTCCCCTGCACTAAGGCTGCAGATGTCAACACCTCGTTTTTGTAAAGCCTTGGATCGTGCACTGATGGCCAGTGTAAGAGAGGGTTGCAGGGCCTTAGCCCTACTTGATAGCTCTGGCGAGATTTGCATTCTCGCTATACCTCCTTTTCCCTGGGTTCTTCAGAATCACATTTTGCCGGATGTTTTCTTCTAGACAATCTTTGTAGCTGTCTAATGTTGTGATGATCCAACCAGAATTGAGCTTCGTACTCCCAGCGAAATCACCTTTAAACCTTGGCAAATTTTACTCTTTTGTTATGGGTGAGGAGATCCAACCTGGTTTCACTAAAGACCATTTGTGCCTAAGTCACCCGAATGGATCGTCTATTCAGATCTTCCGCCCATCAGAAAAGTATCCTTTTCCATTAACGGGAACCTCTCTGGGTCTGTGTTTTTACGGTGAGCCTTCTTCTAACCCTTTAAAGAACTTGGATGACTGGGTCTCTTCAGTCATGTCAAAAGGAGCAAAGAGAATTACCTCATCTTCACTGCAAAGCTTTGGAGCGGAGGTTTGGGTCGCGGACCCTGAGGGCAATTATTTCTTATTGGTTATTCCATTTGAATGCGATTAAGCCTTTATCAAATTATGGTTTCGTTGGATGACTAAATCTCAAACCTCTCTGCCTAGAGGAGATATCAGTTGCACTGAGAAGGATTTGCAAAGGCCCAGAGTGGTTGTTGCGCGGGGCAACCCCTTTGCAGACGTGATGCTAATAGGAGAGGCTCCAGGTGTAGCAGAGGATGCCCTTGGAGAGCCTTTCGTAGGACGCTCTGGACAATTCTTAGAAAACTTAATTAAGGGTGTTGGAATGAACCCAAGCAAAGACTTCTATATTTCTAATGTTGTTAAGTGTCGACCGCCTAATAATCGAAAGCCATCTAAAGCCGAAATTGTTTCCTGGTGGCCCTGGCTTAGAGAACAAATCACCCTTGTTGATCCACATATATTGGTTTTGGCGGGATCAACAGCATTAGAAGCTGTGTTAGGGATTAAAACTGGCATTTCTCGCCTTCGAGGACAATGGCATGATTATGAAGGTCGTCTAGTAATGCCTCTCTTTCATCCTGCATACCTTCTAAGGAATCCTTCAAAGGCAGAAGGTGCTCCAACTTCATTGACCGTGGCTGACCTTATTGAGGTTCGCCAACAGCTTGATAAATTCAAAAGAACTGAAGTTATAACTATGCTCGATTCTGATGCTTGTTTACAGTCATGAACTCAAGCTTTGTCGATAGCGTTGATTCATCATCAAAACGCTACGACACCAAGATTTATAGGCGCTCAACCCGCACGGTGATGGTTGGGGACATTTCCATAGGAAGTGATCATCCAGTAAGAGTTCAGTCCATGATCAATGAGGACACACTGGATATAGACGGGGCTGTTGCAGGAATCAGGCGTTTGCATGAGGTGGGCTGTGAAATTGTTCGATTGACAGTTCCTTCATTGGCTCATGCGAAAGCAGTTGGTGAAATACGTAAAAAGCTAATTGCAACCTATGCAAGGGTCCCTCTTGTTGCAGATGTTCATCACAATGGGATGAAAATAGCATTAGAGGTTGCCAAACATGTAGACAAAGTCCGAATTAATCCTGGACTATTTGTATTCGAGCAGCCTGATCCTCTTAGAAAAGAATTCTCGGCAGACGAGATTAACTCTATTAGTAATCGTATTATTGAAAGATTTAAACCTCTTGTTGCCCTTCTAAAGGAACAAGATAAAGCACTTCGAATAGGAGTCAATCATGGCTCTCTAGCAGAAAGAATGCTTTTTTCGTATGGTGATACTCCTTTAGGTATGGTTGAATCAGCAATGGAATTTGTACGTATTTGTGATTCATTAGATTTTCATAATATTGTTATTTCAATGAAGGCCTCAAGAGCTCCAGTGATGCTGGCTGCTTATAGATTAATGGCTGACAGAATGGATAAGGAAGGATTTAATTACCCTTTGCATTTAGGGGTTACTGAAGCTGGAGATGGTGATTATGGACGAATTAAGAGTACAGCCGGCATAGCTACTCTCTTATCTGAAGGACTGGGGGACACTATTCGTGTTTCTCTCACTGAAGCCCCAGAGAAAGAAATCCCTGTTTGCTATTCGATTCTTCAGGCTGTAGGCCTTCGTAAAACGATGGTTGAATATATAAGTTGCCCAAGTTGTGGAAGAACATTGTTTAATCTTGAGGAGGTTGTTCAAAAAGTTAGAGGTGCCACTCAACACTTAACAGGATTAGATATAGCTGTAATGGGCTGTATTGTTAATGGGCCAGGAGAGATGGCAGATGCAGACTATGGCTACGTAGGAAAAGGCCCTGGAGTTATAGCCCTGTATCGAGGTCGTGAAGAAATTAAAAAAGTACCTGAAGATCAAGGTGTTGAGGCTCTTGTTGATCTAATAAAAGAAGATGGTCGTTGGATTGAACCCCACAAGAAATGAATTTGTTAAAAAAACCTTCTACTCTCAAATTTGCCTTAGAAATCGACAGGAAATTTTTATTTCTTAGCAGTCTTTATTTTGCTTTCTTTATTTCATCACCTGGTTTTAGTTTTCCTAGAAAATTCAATTCTTCAATAGCCGATAGCCCGAAGGAAGTTATTGATCAAGTATGGCAAATTGTTTATAGAGACTATTTAGACCCTACTGGTTCTTTTGATCGTAATGATTGGATAGATATACGTAAGAAAATGCTTAACAGAACCTACTCTGATAATACTGAGTCTTATGATGCTATTAGAGGAATGCTAGAAAGCCTTAAAGATCCTTATACAAGATTTATGGAACCTAAGGACTTTAAAGAGATGCAAATAGATACTAGTGGAGAACTTACTGGTGTAGGTATTCAACTTTCCCTGGATAGAGAAACGAAAGAGCTAATCGTTGTCTCACCAATTGAGAACACCCCAGCTTTTGAAGCAGGTATACAACCTAATGATGTAATTATTTTGATTGATGGTAGATCGACTAAGGGGATGTCAATACAAGATGCTGTGAAGCTAATTAGAGGAAAGGAAGGGACTAAGGTTGTATTAGGAATTCGTAGAAATGGAAAAGTTATTAAGTTCCCTATATATAGAGCAAAAATTGAATTACTCGCAGTTAATAGAAAAATAAATACTACTTTTGATGGGCTGGATGTTGGCTATATTCGGTTAAAACAATTTAATTCCAATGCAGCTAAGGAGATGAGGGTTGCAATAAAAGATTTTGAGTTAAAAGGAGTTGAAGGCTATGTCTTAGATTTGCGTAGCAATCCAGGTGGGTT
The DNA here is from genome assembly GCF_034092375.1 of Prochlorococcus sp. MIT 1300. Classification (NCBI taxonomy): domain Bacteria; kingdom Bacillati; phylum Cyanobacteriota; class Cyanophyceae; order Synechococcales; family Prochlorococcaceae; genus Prochlorococcus; species Prochlorococcus sp. MIT 1300. The sequence continues at coordinate 210,929 of NZ_CP139302.1, forward strand.
ACTTGAATCAAGTGTAGATATTGCTCGCCAATGGATTAATAGAGGAACGATAGTAAGTACTATGACTAGAGATGGTATTAAGGACACTAGAAGAGCAAATGGAAGAGCACTAACCTCAAGGCCTGTTGTTGTATTGGTAAATGAAGGCTCAGCAAGCGCAAGTGAAATATTGTCAGGTGCTATTCAAGACAATCGTAGAGGTATTCTTGTTGGCCAGAAAACTTTTGGGAAGGGATTGGTTCAGTCGGTGAGACGATTGTCAGATGGGTCTGGATTAACTGTAACTATAGCTAAGTACTTAACGCCTAACGGAACTGATATACATAGAAATGGTATTTACCCAGATATTCAATCTACAATTCCTAAGGGTAAGCTTGAAAAAATGACAACAAGAGACCTCGGAACAGAGGCAGATGTCCAGTATGTAGTTGCAGAAACTGCATTATCAAGATTACTTTCTAGGCAAAATAATGAGAATTCATTTGATTATCATAAATACAATTTAGTTAGCCAATTCTAAGCCGAATAGATTGAAAAAAAACTATTTTATGTAGAACATTAGATTATTTGTCTAATCTCCAATAACCAAACCATTCGGGGATGTAACTCTGACTTCTTTGAAGTGGATCAGGTTGAAGTGCTACAGACCACTCTCCAATACTTTCAATGCGACAATTGTCATCTGCAACGTATGAAGTTTCTATTATTTTCAAATCATCTTTATGCCTTTTTTCATATTTTGGTAGCCAATTTACCTTTGCTTTCTTTATTGCCTCTTTTGAGGAGTTTGCAACGACCATGCCAAATTCATGGGCTTCAGCTAATTGGTCTGACTTGTAGCCACCTAAGTTTACAAACCATAGTTTTTTTAAGGATTCGTTCTTACAACTTATCGAACTTTTGTTAATAGGTTTTAATTTAGAGGCTTCTTTTAAAACTATCTTATAACCATCGACGTATTCTAAATTCATATAACTATCTATATGAAGTCCTTTTTGGTTCCCAAACCATTGGGATTTTAATTCGGGTATAGCTGCCTCTATAGTTTCTGATGCTACCCACCTGACGTCATGTAGCTCGACATTGCAATTTCGGAATCTTCCTCCTAAAACTACTAGGTATAGTTTGACCTTAGACACTTCTTTTAGAAATAATAGAATTCAAGCACATCAGCTTGATGTTTTTAACTAAAGGGAGGAATCTCTTTTTTAATTTTTATTTTTTGAATTTTGGTGGTTGCATTAATTTCATTGGGAAGCGAACTCTTCAAATATTAGTTTATATAATCATGCACATTAAAACATAGGGTAGTAAAGTTGCTAATTTGTAGAATCCCTTTTTGATTTGCGACTTATTGTGCAAAGAGTTTAATTTGATGATTTCAATGATTGAATTGGATACTATATGCTGTGAATTTGCTAATAACTAAGTACTCATTTCAAGCATCCGCTCAATAGGTATTAGTGCTTGGGTGATTAGATTTTTTTCAATTATGATTTCTGGTTCTTTTAATTTTAGACACCTCGCCAGTTTTTCTAAGGTATTTAATCTCATATAAGGACATTCGTTGCATGAACATCCATCTACGCCTGGAACCTCAAGAAATATCTTGTTCGGTTGCTCTAATCGCATTTGGTGCAGTATGCCAGGCTCGGTAAGTACAATGAACTCCCTTGATTTACTTTCTTTTGTTCTAGAAAGCAGTTTGCTGGTAGATCCAATAAATGTAGACATAGCGAGAAGGTTCTCTTGACATTCTGGATGTGCAATGATTTCTGCATTAGGGTATTGAATTTTTAGTTTTATTAATGCTTCCTCGCTAAATGCTTCATGAACAGAACAACTTCCATCCCAAAGTGTAAGCGAACGACCACTTTGTTTCTCTACCCATTTTCCAAGATTTTTGTCAGGTGCAAAAATGATGGGCCGGTCTTCTGGTAATTGTTTTATAAGGTCAACTGCATTGCTACTGGTACAAATAAGATCACTTTGTGCTTTTACAGCTGCACTACAGTTGATATAACTAACTACAAAATGATCAGGATGTTTTGAACGAAAATTTGCAAAATCTTCTGCTGGACATTCATCTGACAAGCTACATCCTGCATCCATATCAGGTATTAGAACCGTTTTGTGAGGATTAAGAATCTTTGCTGTCTCTGCCATGAAATGAACACCGCAAAAAACTATTACCTCTGCTGTTGTGGTGGCTGCCTTCCGAGACAGTTCTAGTGAATCCCCAACGAAATCAGCAATATCTTGTATCTCGGGATCTTGATAGTAATGAGCAAGGATCACGGCATTGATCTCCTCGCGGATTAAATTAATCTCCTTAACTAGTGCAGGGGTTTTTCCCTGAACAGTCTTCATTGAATTTGCTTCCAAAATATTGGTCATTTTGACCATCTGGGGCAGGATGGGAAGAAGCTAAGCATATTTGTTGGCAATCCTCCGCCTTGCTATTGCAGGAGACTTGCATGGCGCATGGGGGTTAGAGGATAAGTCATTGCTTTTAAAGCTCCAACCTGATGGAGTGTTGTTTGTCGGTGATCTTAGTGATGGAGACCTCAAGCTGACAAAGTCAATTAAGGCTTTGCCCATTCCAACTGCAGTAATTCTTGGTAATCACGATACAGGGCGTGATCATTCTGGCCGTTTGCTTCAAGCTCAACTGAACCTTTTGGGGGACCTGCATTGTGGATGGAGCTTACGAAGTTGGGATAAGCCAGACATTTCTGTTGTTGGTGCTCGACCTTGTAGTCCAGGTGGTGGCTTTTATCTTTCCGATGCTGTGAGGGCTGTTTTTGGGTCAATTTCCTTGGTGGAATCTGCTTCTCGAATCTCTTCAGCAGCATTAAATGCTCCGAAAGATAAACCCTTAGTTGTTTTGGCTCATGCTGGACCTACTGGTTTAGGTTCAGAGGCCAATAGTCCTTGTGGTCGTGATTGGAAAAAACCTGCTATCGATTGGGGAGATAAAGATCTTGAGCTAGCAGTCAATCAAATACGAAGAAAACGAATTCCTGATCTAGTGGTTTTTGGTCATATGCATCATTCACTTAAACGATCTTCAACTTTGAGAAAAACTATCTATCAGGATTGCTGGGGAACTGTTTACCTGAATAGTGCATGTGTGCCCAGAAATGGACTTGATGTATTTGGTAGAAATATATCCCATTTTTCATGGGTAGAATTTACAAGTGGGAAGCTTACATTTGTTAGTCATCGTTGGTTCAGTCAAGATGGTGAAATGATCTATGAAGATGTTCTTCTAGATCGCACCAGGACTAATTCTTAGTAATGCTTATCTACGTTTGCTTAAGTAGTCACGGATATGGTCATGCGGCTAGACAGGCAGCAGTTCTGTCAGAGCTTGCTCATCAGGAACCAACATGGAAATTTGTTGTAAGTAGTGTTGTCGATTTTCGTTTTCTAAAGGTAGCATTTAGTCAGATCGATGTAGTCTATCGACACTTTTGCTGGGATATTGGAATAATTCAAAAAGATGCATTGGAACTAGACCTTGAAAGTACACTAATTACTCTTAATGATTTAGAAACTAATTTACCTCAAAAAATTATTAAGGAGCTCGAGTGGGTAAGATCATATAACTCTCCTGTAGTTGTGGTTTCTGATATACCCGCTTCAGCAATTTACTTGGCTGAGCCTCTGAATGCACCCTTATTATTATTAGGCAACTTTGGATGGGATGACATTTATGAACCTCTAGGAGGAGAGTTTGTTAAGCATGCGGATCTAGCAAGAAGTAAATATCGGAAGGCAAATTTTGTGTTTAGATGTCCATTCAGCCTAGATATGGATTGGGGTCTAGATGAACTAGAAATTGGACTTACATCACAACTCCCTAGACCTTTGCCTAAGAGCTTTGAGACTACTCTAGTCAATTCTCGGTCTCCTAAAGTTTTAGTCGGATTTGGAGGATTGGGTATTAATATTGACCCTAAACTTTTTCAAAGGTGGCCAGACCATCTATTTATTTTAGCAAAACCCAAATGTCTCGAATTGACTAGGCCAACATATGTACCGAACAATGTTGTTCATTTGCCTCCAGATTCCTCAGTAGTAGACGCGTTACCATTTTGCTCAAGATTATTAGGTAAACCTGGCTATAGTAGTTTTTGTGAAGCATTAAGTCAAAATGTTGGTTTGCATGTGGTTTCTAGAGAAGGTTTCTCTGAAGCAAAAGTTCTTATAGATCAATTGAAGCTATATGGGAAATTTAGATTACTTGATCAGAAATCATTTCAAACTGGTGAGTGGGAATTAGACATGCCCTTGTGTTCCCCAAGTTATGGATCACTTTTGAATAATGGTGCATTATCAGCCGCTACTATGATTAGGACTATTGCTCATTCTATAGCTTAGTCAATTTCTATCTTAGGAATTAGTTTGAATTTTGGTTCTCTTCTCCCAGGTCTCCAAATGTTGCTTGAGCAAGTAGATATGCAATCAAGGCCGAACTTAAGAAACTTATTCCATTACGCAAAAGTGGTAAATATTCGCTTGTTCTCGTTATTATTGGCGCAATCCCAAAGACTCCAAATAACATTACCCATAAAGGAGAAAATAATAATAGCCAACCCCAAGCGACTCCTTGTTCTTTTTTTCTAGGATATGCGGAGACGCCAGCTATTAAGCCTCCCAATATCGATGTAGAAAGAGTCCAAAGCCACTGCTCTTTTGGTAGGCCTGGTACTACCTGACATCCCCCCTTATTTAGGCAAATCTCTACTGACCCTATTGCATCTAGAATTGCCCCATCTTCACCATGATCTTTTACATAATATTGATTCCCAAAACGTGTTTGCAGTTCTACCCAGAAAATACGAGGCATTAGAGCAAAATATGCATCACCAACATTGAAATTCAGAAGGTTTCCTCCACGAGGATCTGCAACTATCAATAAGCTCCGTTCGTCAAGATCCCAGAAATCTCTAACTGCTAGGCCTGGAGTTCGTTCATATTGAGTGAGTACTCTCAATTTCCATCCAGTTGTGGACTCGTAATTATCAATTGATTTCTCCAGCTCTTCCCGTTGGTTGTCTGTCAATATCCTTGCCAGGTCTATGACCGGGGTGTAATGGTCTGGAAGGAGATCAGGATTGTCAGCTGCAAGAACCGGGCTGCAGAGACACATGCTAAGGATGACAGCAAGAATGCTTGCTAATAGCTGCGTTTGTTTGCTTTTTGGACCCATGGGCTTTTTGGATTGATGAGTATTCTCTCTAATGGAACACCTTTCTGCTATTTGTCCTCCGTGGTTAGCTTCAAGGATTGAGCACTCCAAAGGAGTAGTCAGTTTCTATTCCTTCATGGATTGGGTCTTAAATGACCCTATTCATGGGGCATATGCCACAGGTCGACTTCGTATTGGGAAGGAAGGGGATTTTGTGACCTCTCCTTCGCTAGGTCCAGATTTTTCAGAATTGTTGGCTATCCAAATATCTGATTGGCTTCTACAACTAAAATCTGCTGTTGGATCAGATGAAAGATTGACTTTGGTCGAAGTTGGTCCAGGTGAAGGACATTTGGTTGTTGATCTTGTTGCTGCCCTTAAGAGAATGTGTCCTTCTTTAGTGGGAGAACTAGATGTAATTCTAGTCGAGAAAAATGAAGCAATGGCTCAACGTCAACGAGAGAAATTATCTGAATCTGCTGGTATTTCTGTCAAATGGAGCACCTTTGAAGAACTTGCTTTAAAACCTGTTACTGGGGTTTTCATTATGAACGAAGTCCTAGATGCTTTGCCTGTAGATAGATTGACATGGCATGACAATTCACTTTTTAGACAAGGAATATGTTTGAAGGACTTTGAGAGTCAAAAATATCTGGCCTACACTTGCATGCCAATTACAGAGGAGCTTGATATATCTCTGCAACAACTAGGCCGCAAGTATGGTTTTAGTATTCCACCCTATGACGCCCCCAATGATTGGACTACTGAATGGCATACTGAAGTTTGTCCATTTTTGGAAAAGGCATCAAATTGTATAAAACAAGGTCCTCTATTAGTAATTGATTATTGTCTTGAATCTAGGAGGTATTATTCGTCTGATAGGCCATCTGGAACTCTTATTTCGTACCAAAAACAACAATGCTCTGGTGAATTGCTTTCGAATCCTGGTTTTTGTGATCTAACATCGCATCTTTGCTTGGAAACCCTCTTTGAATTTGCTAAAGAATCAGGATGGAGACTTATCGGTCATACACGACAAGGTCAAGCATTGTTAGCTTTAGGTTTAGCAGAAAGGCTGCACTCTCTACAAAATATACCTTCTTCTAGAATAAACTTGGCGTTTGAGAGAAGAGAGTCTTTGCTTCGACTTGTTGATCCTTCAGGTCTTGGTGAATTTAGGTGGATAGCCTTCCAGAAGGAAGATAGGCTTAATGATTATGATCAAATTAGTCTTATGAAGACCACATTTTTGGAGGAACCTATCCTTTGATGCTGTCTAAACACTTTAATAGTTGTTCGTAATTGATCTCCTCAACTATTTCAACTTCTCCAATTTTTTTTGGCATGATTAATCGGATCTTACCATTTTGTACTTTCTTATCAGTTCTAAGAGTTTCGATAACTTCTTGAGGATTCAAGTTAGGCCAATTAAAAGGTAAGCCTACTTTCTTAATTAATTTTGCCTGACGATCAGCTTCTGACCTGCTCCAACTATTGACCTGTACAGCCAACTCTCCTACAGCAATCATGCCTATTGCGACGGCTTCGCCATGAATCCAAGTGCCATATCCACACAAGGTTTCAACTACATGACCGAATGTATGACCATAATTAAGGATAGCTCTGTTTCCTTTTTCTGTTTCGTCAGAGGCTACAACCTTTGCTTTAGTTGCTGCAGACCTTTCAATAATTTCTTCTAATTCTTGTACCTCTAGTTCATCTAATTTTGTGAAATTAGATAGTAATTCTAGTCGTTCAAATAGTTGAGGATCGCCTATGACTCCGTATTTTATAACTTCGGCTATGCCAGCTCTAAATTCTCTCTCAGGGAGTGTATTTAGGGTATATGGATCTATTAGTACCAGCTTGGGTTGATGAAAAGCTCCTATAAGATTCTTGCCACAAGGATGGTTTACTCCTGTCTTGCCCCCAATTGCAGCATCAACCATTGCAAGCAAAGTAGTGGGTATTTGAACAACAGCAATTCCTCTCAACCATGTCGCAGCGGCAAAACCAGTCATATCGCCTACTACTCCTCCTCCAAGTGCAATCATTAGGGAGCCTCGTTCAAGTTTGTTTTCAAATGCAGCATCATGAATCTTTTGAATTGACTGAGGGGTCTTGTACTTCTCACCTGCTTTGATTTCTAGAAGCTTGGCTGCAAATCCGTGCTTCTCAAGACTTTGCATGCATATTTTTCCGTACGCTTCAGCGACCTCAGGATTTGATACCACCAATACCTTTTGCCCAGAAGTGAAACCCGCCTTAGTCAGCTCTTCGCCTATCCCTTTTAAGGATCCATTACCAATGATGATTTCGTATGGGTTCTTCTCTAAGGGGACTGAGATACGACGTGCTTCTTTGTTCATGCAACTGTTTTGAGTGGGGCTTCGATTAAAATTGTTTAGACAGAGCACTATGTACTCTATTTTGAGGGTTGTCGTAATGGAAGTTTGTACTCTTTCCAAATTACTTAGACGTTCTGAGGATATAACCTTTACCCTTAAATTGCTTCTTCCCACTAATACCTCTTCAACACTTATGAGTTGTTGGTTACCAAAGCATGAGTATTGTTTCTAGTGATGACCGCCAGACCGCTTCTCCACAAATAGGTGTGGTTGGTGGTGGTCAACTTGCACAAATGTTGGCTCTTGCTGCAAAGCAGAGAAATGTTGACATTATGGTGCAATCAGCTTCTCCTCATGATCCTGCAGCTACTCAAGCTACTAGTCATGTTTTATCAGAGCCTATAGAACCTGCAGGGACAAGAGAACTATCCAGGGGCTGTATTGGAATTACTTTTGAAAATGAGTGGATTGATATAGACGGTTTACGCCCTTTAGAGGCTGAAGGAGTGAAGTTTCTTCCTCCTTTATCAGCAATCTCACCCTTGGTGGATAAGATCTCTCAACGTCAACTAATAAATGAGCTGGGTTTCCCAGGTCCAAAATGGATACCACTTAACTCTATTACTAAGGTTAAAAACAAATTAAAACTTCCTCAAGGATGGTCATTCCCCCTTATGGCGAAAGCACGTCGGGGGGGGTATGACGGGAAGGGAACTAAAGTAATAAAGGATTTACGTTGCCTTGAAGAACTTATAATTACGGTTGATTCTTCTCAGTGGTTGTTAGAATCTTGGGTTTCTTACGAGCGGGAGCTTGCCCTTGTAGTTAGCAGAGATAAAGATGGTCAAATTCGTTCTCTTCCCTTAGCTGAGACACATCAATCGTCACAAGTTTGTAATTGGGTAATTGCACCTGCAGAAGTAAATCACACTGTAGAAATAACTGCTTATAACATAGCAGCATCTTTACTAACAAAAATTCAATATCAGGGTGTAATTGCTATTGAATTTTTTCTCGGACCTGAAGGCCTTCAGGTTAACGAAATCGCACCAAGGACCCACAATTCAGCACATTTTTCTATTGAAGCCTGCACTAGTAGTCAGTTTGACCAACAACTATGTATAGCGGCAGGTTTACCGGTTCCTTCCCCAATACTGATAGCCCCAGGAGCATTGATGGTGAATCTATTAGGACTTACATCAAAACAGTCTAGAGTTTTTTCTTTAGAGTCTCGATTAGATGCCTTAAATAAATCCTCAGACCTTAATCTCCATTGGTATGGAAAGGACAAGGAGATTCCTGGGAGAAAGCTAGGGCATATAACTGTTCTACTTAAAGAATCAAGTTTCTCTGAGCGTCGCAAGGAAGCAATGGCAGTTTTAAAGAGAATTCGCGATATTTGGCCCCTTTCGGGGGTCAAAATACACTAAAATTTATCCAAACTACTTTGTTGGTGAGAGCCTTTCCTAGTGCTCTGATCTGACTCTCTTTCGATAAGGGGAGACTGTCGTGAAGGTAACGTAAACCGGCTTGATCGGAAACGAAGCCCCACTTTGTCACCCCATCTGGTTCTTCCAGGTCGAAGCTACTGGGCTCAACGGCAAAGCGGTTTGCTCGACTTAACCACGGATGGCTAAGCTCTCCGTGGTTAAGTCGAGTTTTTATTTGGAATTATTATATTTCAGTAAAGTAAATTCGTATTTTCTTCTAATAAATGCATAAGCGTTTAAATATTCAATGAAATAGTCTTAATACTCAAAAAATAATAGTTTTTGTTTCATAGTGAGTGGCCACTAATATATGTGTGAAAGCTAGGATTTAACCAATAGAAAGATACAAATAACATTAACGAGAGATTTAGCCCAAAAACAGATGCAGACATTAGTATGAACTGAGAATCTGCTGACTTTTTTTGTTTGGACTTTTGAAATTGCACGAGTAAACTCTTGTTAGGAGGATTAAAGTGAAGAAATTTTTTTAATGACTTTATTATAATATTTCAGAGAAGAATAATATTCAGAACAGTTAGACTTAGAGATCTTTTATACTTATAAATTCTTTATAACTTATAAGTATAATTTGAATAAGCAAATAATTCCTATTCGCAGTAGTTTAGCGACTAAAAATTGTTTGTTAAACACTAACTAGATGGGCAATGTAGTGAGAGTCTCTACTGTTAAGTAAACACCAAAGGTAAACACAAAGCCCAACATGGCAGCTCTGCCAAGCAGAATATCTATAGGTGGGTGCGTAGAACCTAAGGCAGAATTGGATGAAGTGGTTTTCATTAGTAAATACCTGGAATTAGTTGACCTGTGGTGACATAAGCACCTATGGCTGCTAAAAAGCCAATAATGGCTAAGCGACCATTTGCTTTTTCAGCCTCATTTGTGAGGTTGGTGTATTCACCAACAATTTGAGGTTGAGCCTCGTTCGCTGAAGTGTTATGGCCAGCGCCCTCGGCAGTCCTCTTAGAAGGAGATGGCATAACTTTTTAAATTACCCCTGGGATGATTTGACCAGTTGTCAAGTAGGCACCAATTGCCGCAAAGAAGCCCAGCATGGCTGCCCATCCATTTATTCTTTCGGCAAGAACTTTTTGAGGTTCAATTGTGAGGTCAGTTTTGGAAGCTTTGTTCATTTATATAATGAAGGTGGTGGACAGCTGAACAAGAAGCCTGTTCTGGCTTGTGAAGAACTGTAACGCATAATATTTCGAAGTGTGACTTTATACCGGTTCTTCTGCCGAATCCTTTATTAAAAAGCTCCAAAAAGGTTTTATTTATTGGCTCTTTACCAATTTTTTGATATTGCCAAGTTTAATAGAAAATTCTCCTTAGATTCATCAAAGTCCAACATGAACGCTTTTATTTGTGCACAGACTTATCAAATAAATAGATTTAGTACCAGTAATCCTTTGTTTACTGTTTTACAATATTAAAAGTCTTAGTCTTTATGGACCTTATGATCTAAACGATGAAATTGGTTTTAAACCCTAAAACTCTCAAGCATTATGTTTGGCTTTTAATACAATTCCTAAGTATAATTAACTTTACCAGGTTAGATTACTTTTCGGTTAGTAACTATTATTATAAAGTTCTTATTTAACTTTAACGGGAATATTAGAGGATGAATTGCTAAATATAATTGCTTGTTCAATGATGGATCAAATTATTGACATGCTTAAGCCCTCCTATGTACTTTATGCGACAAGGGCATGAACCAAAGCCACAATCGAGCAAATCTGAACCAAGGCAATTGAGATTCCGCTAATGCACTAGAAGTGCTTTTGCTTGGCTTGTAAATGTTGATTTATTGGACGACATTAGGGGGAGTAGTATGTGTAGTAGAATTCATTTAACCATTTAATGCAGTCAAGCCAGACTAATAAGTCCTTAATTAGGCAAGGAACAGCAGTTCTTTTAGCAACTTTGCCCTTATGCTCCTGTTCTCAGATCTCAGGACTGTTATCACATTCACCTAATGATCCAAGTGATCCCTCAAGGGATACTTCTGTCCCGGAGCCTTCTAGTAGTAGGAAGGCTCAGATGTTAGAAAAGGAACAGGAGAAAAAAGTAGCGGAGGTTGGAATAGAAACTGCTGATTCAGAAACATTAGACAATCTAAACTTACAAAGAACCGTCTATGTGGGGCAGTGTCCTGGGGTCAGAAATCACAAGACCGACGGGTATTTTGTCGATTACAGTATTTCTACACAACCTGGTTATAAGGTCAAACTGGTAAATTATGCTCGTGGATTATCACCACAAAAACCCCCATTTACGGATCGAAGCTATGACAGGGGTAGAGCTTCAGACCAAATTTCGTTCAAACTTGCCAATAAGCATAAGAAGAGTTATTTAGCAGTTAGAGAAGGTCTTAATCCAATCAAATATCAAATAGTAGATAGTGATAATGTCGTTCAGAGTTCCGGCACATTTATGTTGACTACAAAGGTTATTGTAACTCAACAAAGGAGAGATAAAGAATATAATTCATATAGTAGGGAGTACTATTGCCCTTGGTTCTAAGTACCATGGTTTGTTTTTAGTATATCGCTTTTGATTATTACGTTACCAATCAGAATCCAGAATTTTATCAAACCTTAGAAGTTCCTTTTGCTTCTGACTTAGAGCTGGTTGTCGTTTATTATCGCTGTTATGGTCTCCGACTACTCTGCATTTGTTTATGCTAAACGAAAGATTCCTATAATTTTTTGTGATTCTTAGTGGGCCCTTAACTGAAACTTGGCCTCCAATTCTAAGATCGACCACGTTAGCATGATCACGGGGGCTATAATAGCAATTTAAGTAGCCTTTCCCAGACCTGACAATTACTAGTCTGTCTCTTGACTTAATGCTATATACATTACCATTTATCTGGTAATAATTACCATTAAATCTATCCATTGCAGCGACTTCATTCCTTTGGAATAAACTGAGTATTGGAGTTAATGAATGTAGAACATCATAAGCAGCGACAGTGGTTGCATTAAATAGCGACAGGGTGGTAGAACAGACCACGAGATTCAAGATCTTTAGGCGATTAGACATTTTGACTACTAGGGAGAAACCCATCTACACCACTTTAACCTCCGAAGAGAGGATTTAAAAGAATTAGGCTGCTTATAAAGGTAACTGAGTAAGTATTATGTTTGCAGTTTTAAGTAGTTTATTAATTGTTTTGGGTTCAGTTGCTATTAAGTGGTAGCGCAATAATTGTTCTTTGTACAACATTGCGTTTGCAGTCACTCTTTATACATTCGTACTTTATGAGTTTATTCTGCTCTAGTTCGTATTGCCGTCTTCTGTCAGGTGAGATTTGTCTGCCACTACTACTGAATTGGCCTTGAATTGTCATCATTTTTCCTAGTGTACCGAGTTTCTTAAAGCTTGTCCTTGCTGGTTTGTCTGGCTTTGTTTTGTATACGCTCAATTTATATATCGTATTACCTTCCTGGCAAAATTTATACTCTTTGATACCTGTCCTCTTACCAGGTTTCTCTATTCCAATCCACCTTGCTGTGCTAATTGAACAGCTAACGACAGGTGCAGATTGGTATATTGACTTTAGCCCTTCTGCGTTTGATTTATAGTAAAAAGTATTTAAAGATAGGAAGACTAATCCAGTTACTATGCTTTTAATTTTAGCCATGGCAAATGTTTTTACTCTATTATTATACACCCAATAGTCTTCAAGACAAAGTAAATTGCTAATTGCTTAGTATAACAAATATAATAATTTCATTATAGTACATACCTAAATCATTAACCATATCGCTAAACAATAGAGAGGGTAAACATATATTTATAATAAGTGAATTCTACTTTTACCCCCAAACTCTTTCTTTGCCATTAGCAAAATAGTCCATGCAGATATTCCAGCATTACGATAATATGTAATGAATATTTGAATTAGAATGATTAATTCTTACATAAAGGCTTGGTGGAGAATATTTGATTTCACAGGGCGAACCAACCGCAGGGACTTTTGGCTTTTCCTTTTAGCATATATTTTGATAACAGTTTGTATAGCAGTTCTAGAAGGACTTATCGACTCTTATTCCTATGGATCTATTCTAAATAAACTCGCGAGTATTATTTTATATTCTGACTTGGCTAAATTAATTTATAGTATTTACTCTCTAGGAATCGCCGTCGTAGCTTTATCTATAACCATAAGACGCATAAGAGACGTAGGTAGATCATGGCTATGGTTGCTAATTGCTTTTATACCCTTCCTAGGTCCCTTGTTAGTTATTTATTGGCTTACTCTTCCTACAAATCATTTGCAGCCTTTTAACAAATCCAATATTTTAAGTAGTCTTGGCCTCCGCAAGTTAAGTCTCATAGCTAGTAAAAATCTTAAAGGTAAAGATAATGTCGCTAGAAAATGTAGCCAGTGCGGAGCTATGTTAAAAAGGTTTGACGCTCTAAAATGTGAATATTGTGGGTATGAGAACTAGTAGTCATTTTATTCGAGTAAGTCTATTTAAGATAAATGCCAAATCACTTTCTTGTTTAATTTCTATGAGAGATTCTTCAGCTTCAGGCTTTCTAAAATAGGAACTAAAGTTGAGTATATCCTCAACTCTATTTAATTCTCTAATTATGTCTTCATTATCAATATATTGTTGCTTGGCTTTCAGTATATATTCTGACCAGGCCTTCTTTGACTCAATCCAGAATTGCCTTTCATTAGATCTTGCTTTGAATCCAGTGGTTAATTGACTGTTAGCATAATTTAATAATTCAGATAATACACTATTTACTATAGTTGGTATAATAATAAAACAGAGAGTTAGGAACTGATTGAAGTTAAATAGGGCATTAGCAAGTATTGAAATACTTGCTAATGAGAGACATGTAAGTTGTGACTTGACCATTGCAATTTGCACTATGGAGTCCTCATTCTTATTCCCAATTTCTATTTGTATTTGAAGTACAAGTAGTAAAGATGTTATGAAGTAGATGACTGATGGAATGAGTTCTTCTAGGGTTTTAAGCCCCGTACTCAGATTAATCGTGATTATAAAAGTCCAAAAACAAATAAGGGGAAGCCATAATATACCAATTGATTTGTTAAACTTCATATACATCAAATATAATAATTATATACTAGTGATTCTAGAGGTTATTGAGTAGGTCTTTCTTCTTTTCTTCATATTCATCTTTGGATATAAGACCAGAGTCAAAGAATTCTTTTAGTGCGGTTAATTTCTGCTTAAGATCAGTTGAACCTTGGCTGGGTGATTGATTTCTTGCTGAAATCGTTTCTTTTGTCGGTTCAGTCATTGAGTCTGTGATACTTGATGCCATTTTTTGAGCAGCATTTATACCAAGACCTACTCCTAACCCACCAGCAAGTAAGTTCCCAGCCAAACCACCCTTTTGTTCAACAGCTTTGTCTAGTACATCAAGACTTCTTTCTTGCTGATAGAAACCCTTAGATTCATTAGCAGCCTTAGCTTTTATTCTTAGACTTGCTGCTTCGGCTAGGGTTTCTTTTATCTTCAAGTATTCTGGATTGTCACCAATAACTTCCATACCCTGGATATAAAAATCCATAAGTTTCACGCCAAACCTTGCAAAATCCTGATCTAATGACTCTTTTACCGATTCGGATGCTTCACCCAAATATGAGTCGATGGTGAAAATATCTATATTTTTTTGAATTACGCTATTAGCTATATAGTTTTTCACGTTTCTTTCTATGATTGGAATTAGAAAGGACTTCAAGCCTTCTTTCGTCATAGAAGAATTTTTTCCAACAATCTGCAGCACTAGTGAAGAGGAATCTTCAATTCTTAGAAGCAAAGAACCATATGATCCTAAAGGAACAATAAGTTCATGTATCTTGTCCCTCACCTGTGTTTGAAATCCCCATTTGTAGCTTGGTGAAGCTGTTTTTGTGACGAACCATATTTCAACAATGATTGGAGATTTATTGCTAAAGGATCTTTTAATAAGTCCTTCTATACCAGGAATATTTCCTGTCTCAACCGTATGCCTTCCTGGTTGAAGTATTTGTAGGAGTTGACCGTTTTCATAGATTAAAGCCTCTTCACTCTCATTTACAATAATTTGAGATCCAAGAGTGATTTCCCTTGAAGGATATTTCCAAACCAGGTTTTGATCACCATTGGGACTCTCAATTGTTACGATAGCCACAGCAGACCTAACTATTTTTAAGACCACCATACTATCTTTTATAAAGAAAAAACTTCTAAATGTTTAACAACTTAGAGTGTCTTCACTTTAATAAAACATGACTGTAAGTTAAATCAACTATGTAACTTCTGGTTAAATATACTATCAATAATCTTTTCTGACATTATTAAAGGCATAAATGCTTCTTGGTTTGAATTTCTATTCCTCAGGCTAAGGTGTCTGAAACCTTTTTATTATAGCTATAACTAGTATCACTAATACTGGTAATAACACCGAGTATTTAATGAGCAGTTCTGTGGATTCCTTTCTTAGCCTCTCTGACTTATAATTTTTTTCATTACCTTCGACAATAGTAGACAGTATTGATTTACACTCCTTAGTTATATCAATCTGATCTTCTCCTCCTATTAGCTTTGTAAAGCTATCTGTTGAAGCACCTAACCTTAAACCTTTCACTAGGTCCTCACATGCTTTCCCCCTTTCTTTCCAGTACCTCTCGACACCTCGCTCAAAATAAGCTTGTCCATTTAGCGGGTTGCGCCCAATTTCTTGATCTAAGTCTCTGATAGCACCTTGCCGATCCCCGAGTCTCCTTTTTTGAATTGCTCTTAATAAGTAAATATCTCTGAATCTATAACCTTCATCAACGTACAGGTTTGGCACCTTGATTTCGGCAATTCCATAGCTTGCTCCATATTCCTGGTTATTGCCTGCACTAATTATCCAGCTACCGTTATTATTTATACCTTCACTATTCTGATCATTTAGGTCTATCTTGCCATATAATGTGTTATTTTTGTTCTTAATACTTATATCAGGATAGCCAAGCCCCCAGTTGCTATACCTTAACCTATCTCCTGACTCCCATTCGAATTTTTGATTCTTATATCTTAAGCCTATCCAGTATTGTTTTGTTTGTTCATTTTTATATGATTTTGAGTTTCTGCCAAAAACTGTTTGTAACCACTTATTTTCGTTCCTATCGTTAATTGTGACAAGGTTGCCTCCTAGATCTTTAGAATTTTCACTTGCCTCTTCCCAAGTCGCTCCTTCGACTAAAACATAAGTTCTATCTCCTCTTGTATGACTGACTAAGTCCTTTATATTTGAGAGGTTCTTGTTGGCTCTAATTTCTTCTTGATTCAGTATACTTTCCAATCGGTTAAGGTCATTAATTGCACCTTTGTAGTCCTCTAGCCTAGCTTTAGCTTTACTTCTCCAATAATAACTATCTTTCGACTCTGACTTTTCATTTATTGAATAATTTAAATCTTCGATGGTACGAACATAATTCCCTAGTTCATAATGTATAAGACCTCTATTATAGAATGAAGCCAAGTCGTTATTAATTTCAATTTCCTTTGAATAGGATTGAAGCGCATTTTCCAACCTACCTTCACTCTGTTGTCTTAGACCTTCCTTCAGGTAGAAACCTTGTGGCCGTATCCCTTTGAGGATTCTTTGGGTGGAAGAATTTTCTAAACATTTATACTTACCATTTATCCTTTTAGCTTTACAAGAGTATCGAATTAACTCATCATCTTCAATCTTATATTCATATAATAGTGGTATTGCTTTGAGGATTGGCTTCGGTTTTTGTTGCCTTACCTTCTCGGGCTTGTTTAATCTACCCTTTACCTTATGGACAACACCATTAATATCAATGCGTTGGATCTGACCATTGGTTTTTATACAAAATCTATTTGTTAATTCCCCCGGTGTTATGAAGTCAGGACTGTTCCAGCATTGGCTAAGTGTTCTAAACTTATCGCTAGGTCCTGCATAACCAGGAAGCTGGTTTCCAACTCCTACCCCGAAAATTAATAGTATGCCTAAGGCCAATCCCTTTTTGCTATCCATATACTTTATTGAATTCTTACCAGTAAAGCATTTTTCTGCCTGTTTGAACAATGTAGACTACGCTTCTTAATTACTTAGAACAGTTAATCTTTTCTAGTATTTCACCTTAGTTTTGTTGATTGCTTTACTTCTCTACTTGGAGTATCTACTCCTTGTTAGTTCTTAACTCATTACTTATTTAACTCCCGTGCTAAGTTATTTATTATATTTATAGACTTAAATCCCTTTTTTACTTAGCTTTAATGCCCCTACATTAGCTATTTCTATTTTTAAATATTTATGCCTTGACATATCCTTGTCAGCGAATACTTCTTGATGTCAAGGTAATATATTTCCTTACTATTGATTTAATACATGTATCAAAAGCTACGTCCTTCTGACTTTTTTGCTCATGGATGTCTCGTGTTTACTCTTTGAACTAATGATGTCTCCAAGAACGTGTCTTAGTAGAAATAAAATGATCGTACTTTCTCCAGCTCACCTAAAAACATTTCATCTTTCCCAACCTAGGATCTGCCAGGCAAGGCCTTCCTTGGTGTAGGCCACAAGGTTAATAAATGATTACCGAATTCCATTTGAAGGCTTGTAGGAATTTCAAGCCCACGACCTTAAAAAACAAAGTCGCCTAATAGGAATTCCCTTGTCAACCATTAAATGCAGCGGTCATTGAGCTGATTTAACGATGATTCAAAGATCTTTAACTTAGGCGGAAAAGAAATTTGCAGTGGCCAGAATAGTAAAAATCCAAGCAACCGTTTTCTTTTGCTTCTGCCCAATTTGAGTCAATGGCTTGAAAGGATTGAGTTCCACGATTGCGAATAAATACCTAGTTACAGTTTACAACATGAACCATGCGGGACGCGAGTATTCTGATAATCCAAACCATAAGAGTTGTTTATTCCTGCCTTTAGCTTCCCTTTTGAATCGATTGAGTACGGGCAATTTTCAAGAAAAGGTCTTTATGAGTAATCAGGCTTTAGGTGGATCTACGAATGAAGTAGCATTTTCAGAATATTTAGTGTTTCAGGCTTTAAGGTTTTAACCTTCTTCTCAATTCTCTGGCACTTGAGAACTTGATGTAAAGGAATTATTGAGTTTGTTCTTTCTGAATAATTAGTTCAACAAGCTCTGTCTTTTTAAGTTTGTATAATTGTTGAGTACCAGCTAGTAAAAGCTTTAGTTCCTGGTTGGTTAATTTCATTAAATATTCACGCCTCTCTTTTAATAGAATATTATTAAGAGCATCAGGGCATGAAATGACTAATCCTATTAAGTCATTTCGATTAAATTTAGAGAGTATATCTGTACCGCTGAGGGCATTTTTCAAGTCATCGTCTGAACTCCTGTCTAGGACTTCAGCCCTTTTTAATGTCTCTAAACTGGTTTTGGTGGAAGGATCCTCTTTGATAGTTTCTTTTTTAAAGAGCTCTAAAAATTTAGACAATATATCAAATGTAAAAATGCCTAATAGTATAAAATGTCTTATTATACTATCGGTGTTTTCAGCTTTACTTGAGGATTTATTGATCATGCTCTGGTTTATTCTTTTAGCTAAAGAAGTAGGCTATTTCTGCAGCCTTTAAACCTTCCCAACCCGCATCCAGTAATCTTTTATTTAATGTCTCTTGATCAAAGTGTTTTGAGCCAGTGGCAATAATCTTTTTTCTCATAGCGACTCGAACACGACAGACGCGATCCGCCTCTTTTTGCATTACTTCCTTGTAGAAAGCAACCATATCCTTGGGTAATGGTGCTCCGCTGAGATCGATCCCATCGTCAATAGCGCGATCTATTGACTCAGGGACAGCGTCAAGTGCATCGGGCCCATCAATTGCTTCGGTGATGTTGAGATCCATGCTGTTGATGATTGCTCTTGTTAGGAGGGATGGCTGGGGTTGCAGAAGGTGTATCCCTACACCAAAATAACTCTTTAATCCTCTTTGTTAGTCCCATTAGCAGAGACTGGTGGTTGCTAAAGTACCAGTTTTAACTCTGACCTTGCCAGCATAACAATTTTGCTCAAAAATTCTCTAGATACTGTCCTCGGCTAGGTTATTCATTAAATCTATTCCAATTTTAGAGTTTCTACAAAATCCCCTTGCTAATTACCAGTAAACAATCAATAGCAATTAGGCTACTTTTTCCTTCTTTTAAATCCAGTTAGCTTTCTAATTTCTCTCCGATATGACTTGGACTTTTAGTGATATTCCCAACCAAAGTGGCAGAATTGTCCTTGTTACAGGGGCCAATAGTGGATTGGGATTTGAAACAACTAGAGCCTTACTAGAAAAAAATGCAACCGTAATTATGTGTTGCCGTAGTTTAGCAAAGGGAGAATTGGCTAGAAATAAACTATTACAAGAATTTGATTCCAATAATGTCTACTTAAAGCACCTTGAACTTTCCGATCTATCAAGCATCTTGAAACTTAAGGATGAAGTTAACATGCAATTTGGAGGTCTAAATCTGCTAATTAATAATGCAGGGCTTATGGCTATTCCTAGAACACTTACCAATTGTGGCCTAGAACTGCAATTTGCAGTAAATCATATAGGTCATATGGCTTTAACTCTTTGCTGCCTACCTTTATTAGTTCCTTTTTATGATTCTAGGGTTATAACAGTTTCGTCAGGTGCTCAATATATAGGAACAGTTAATTGGGAGGATCTTCATGGTGAAAACGGATATAATCGTTGGAAAGCCTATGCTCAGAGCAAACTTGCAAATGTAATTTTTGGAGTTGAATTAGATTATCGGCTCAAACAAAAAGATATAGGAGTTAAATCTCTTTTGGCTCATCCAGGCCTGGCTTTAACAAACCTCCAGCCTGCTTCCCTTGAATTAAGTGGATCTTTTTTCGAAAAGTTTGCTTATGATCTTACGAAACCCTTATTTCAAAGTGCTCGCAATGGTTCGTTGCCTCAGCTAAGAGCAGCAACTTCTCCTAATGTAACTGGGGGCGAGCAATTTGGCCCAAGGTTTTCTATAAGGGGGTTTCCTGTCATCTGTCCAATCGCCGAGTTTGCTCTAAAGGTTGAAAATAGAGTAAGGTTTTGGGAAATAAGTAAGAGGATCCTTTCCGATAATGGATTCACTTATGACAAATCCCTAGGACTATGACTCTTGAGGAACACTCTGTATTTCCAAGTGCATCAGCGGTGGTAGGTATTATTTTGCTTTGGATTGGACTTATGGTCAGGTTCGAGTTCCAAATTAATATTCAGGATCAGAGTGAATGATCAATTCCTTGAATGATTCACTATAAGCTTATAAGTAAGCAAAATTTTAACTACCAATAATTAAGAGTTATTGTTCACTTTTTTAGGCTACTAATATACTAATTACTCTTTGGGCTTGATGAATTAAGTTACTTTTTCTTTGATTTCTTTGCTGATTTTGGCTCTAATACGCTTAGCAATGTCTCCATTTCAGTCATCACGGTTCTAACCTCGCCTGGGTCTGGAAGAGTCTGTTGCTCAGTAACCCCAGCATGCATAATCCTAAGTTCCTTACGCAGTTGCTTGAGGTGATTCTTTACCAGTTCACGTTTTTCACTTGCTGTAGGAGCCATTGATCAAATTGTTGTAATGAATTTATCTTCAACTGATTATAGCCTGGAAATGGTTATTCATCACTTGGGATTTTGTTCTTTCAGCCAATCTTTTAAATTGATTTTTCTTTTGAATTAATTTGTTAGAGTTGAGTCTGTAATCAGTTAGATTTTAAGACAAATGGATCTCAATTAGATTGGACAAGATACTTTAACTATCTTTTTACATCATGGGCACAACCATCTCCTTCGTACTTTTCACTGTCATAATATCCATTCCTTGTACCGAAGTAGGCGGTGATCAGGACAAATGGAAGAGAAATCCACACTAGAATGATTGATAGACTCATGAGAAATCGACCCTGGGATGATTAAATCGAAGGTTAAACTAAGCTATTTTGAAACATTAGCAATAGTTTGAAAGGAATGTTTTTCTCCGTTAAGGGGTGCCAATTCTTTTTGTTATTGCTTTTATAGAGGTAAATGGGTGACTTTTGGTTACTCAACATAAAACTCGATTTTTCGAGGAAGCAGACTCAATGAATCAAAAAAAACAGACCTCAATTACGCAGAGCAAGAACAGATGGCTCTCGAGATGGCTTGAACCTGAAACAATTCCTGCAGTACTACCTCGTTCCAAGACAGGCCAACTTGCTTTAAGAGCTAAGTTGGCAAACATTGACGCCGAAAGGGCCGTGGAAAGGGCTTACCAGGCGGAGATTCTTCGTGCTAAGGCCATTACCGATGCGATGTTCAAGTCCGGCAAAGCGCTTAAATATTCGATCAGAAGCTCTATGAGGCAAATTTTGCTATACACCGAGTCAGCACGAAGAAGTTTTGAGCCTGGCTATAGAAATTAGTGAACTGAAATCCCTCGATTCAATCTCTCAGAACTTCTATCCCCAAAAATCCATACGAAAATATTTGGTGTTCTATTGCTGATATGACCTAACAATCACTACAAAAATCTAATAGGTTTCTTCTCCTTTAAACTAATTGGAACCTTGGTTGGAAGAGTAGCTGTTGAGGTTTTGTCTACCTTTTTTGGCTTTCCATTTAGACAACTTCAACTAGCCTGGAAGTTCGCCCCTGTACTAGTAGGAACTCCTTAGCTACAAGGTTAAATTATAATTTTGAATGTTTTCTGAGATGGCCTGAGATTTTATTAGACTTTATATAATGCCAAGATAAATCATGTTCGTAGCACTATCTAATGGTTCATCGTCTGGACTAACTAGTGTTACTTCCCTCTAGGTATGAGTGGAGATCATTAACGACCCAAATAGGCCTATCCTTTCTGCACTTAAGCCAAGCAAGCCCTAAAAGAGCTTCTATTGCTTCTTGCTTTCTGGGGATAAGACAGCTTTTTGCTTTATTGAAGCGAATGTTTTTTTTGTCTGTCATGGCTGGTCCTCCTTAAGCTTGAAAATCCCTATTAGAGGATGAGCTCTCTATGCTTTAGCTCCATTTTTAAAGGCCACAGAGGTTTCCCTAAGTAGTTCACGAATGCCTAGAACGGCAAAAATACAAAGTGTTCCTCCTATTGCTGCAGGTACAAAAGTTTGGATTTGTAGAAAACCATCTTGATAATTCATTTGAATTCTCCTGGCTGATGTTGGAGGAAAACTCTTGTTTAAGAGTCTTTGTCTCCTTTTACTTGATAGAGCTTGCTAGAGAGCTCTAGGCTCTACAAATGGTCTAGTCAAAACATTTTTATTTGTCTATGAGAATAACCACTCACCTTGATTGATTTGTGCATTCGTTGGATCAAACCCTGGTTTGGTTCGCAGAATTGAGTTGTTAAATGCTGCTAGACAATCTGCTATGGAGTCTGTTGAGGTGTAAGTTAATCATTATTAATCGGCTTGAGATAGCTCTGTTCTTCTATATAAGGAGCTGCTGATGCTTCTATAAGCTTTCTAAATGCGAGACCCTCTTTCCTTATTGCATTAACTGTAATTTTAAGTGATTGTCTTTTAAACTTTTCTAGACGATCTAGCTGAACTTTTGCAGAGGCGAGATCGTTGCAATATAAGGAAAGGTGGTCGCAACAAACTCTAAATAACCAACCTGTATCTCCCTTGTAGCAATTGATCGTACCTCCCTGTTTGCTTACATAAACAGGCTTTTTAGCCATTATTAATCCTCATCAATTAGATGTACAGCTACACATTTCTGAACGCATTCTACATCCTCACCACCTAACCAATAGCATTCAGTAATACAATCGAAGTATGAATCAAATGAGTCTTTTTCTTTCTCTATCAAAATTTGTTTTTCATTTTCAGACATTGTTCCTCCTACGTTAGATCTTTATACATTTACTATGTTTTTGTGAAAGTGGAAAGTTTTGATTAAGACATATAAACTTCCTAAGTCTAATCACCTAGGTGTTATTTGCTATTGGCGGCCCTGAAAAGATTTATTGAAGTGTTGAGATTTGATGTTCTATTTCTGGAAGTATTATCCCTTTCTTGTTAAAGTAATAAATTAGAATGTGTGTTTATAATGAAGAATATTAAAGTTCACCACCACTGCAAAATCTCAGAGCTAGGGCCAGCTCTATTTCATTGTTTTTATAATTGCTTTTAATCAAATTGTTTGACTTAAGGTACTGCTTTGCTCCTTCTACACATTGACCTTGAAGCCTTGCATTCTTTATAACTGGATCAATATATACCGTTGCTAATAAAATTATGAATATAAGTTGTAAGGTTTTTTTGTTTTCAGAGATTAACGCTTTAGTTCTCTTTCTGCTTTTCAAGAAGGTGCGTAACCAGTTGTCTGGAAGGCCGATCTGGACAAAAAGGATTTCAACCCAGAAAGGTAGTTTGCTTTCGTTCTTGACTCCTTTCAGTGCAGGAGCAGACTTTGAGGATGAGGAACTTGAATTTCCATCTTTTTTCATGTGTGACCAACGCTTGCTAGGGATGTCCTGCTAATAAACCCATGAATATATATGGTTCGTGACGTTTTAGTTCATTGCATTTGTTGCAGAGAGAGCATGGAGGCCTTTATTCAATTTGAAACTTTATGAACGACTCTGCTGAGTTTTCCAGCAACCATAGGGAAGCGTATGGCATATTTGTGGAGTTCAATTCTTTCGTTTAGTGTTACTTGTTCACCTTTTTCTAGCCGTTCAATTAGTTTTTCTAGCCTTAGACGGGTTGTCGTAGTAAGCATCATTGCTGGGTACAACCATTTACTCACCATATTTAGCGAAGCTGCCTCTAATAGACAAGAGTTTGATTTTCATATGCTGTAAGTGCGTTTAGTTTTCCATGTCGAACGTATCGTGAGCTTGGAGGGCTATACGTAGGTGTGACTCGAGTGCCCCGAGGGCCATCATTGCTCGTTGCTTTCTACCTTCACCAAGGTGTTTGTGGTTGATTTTCAATGTCTTAATGAGTTCCTTGCTGAGACTGGACCAATTAAGGAGCAATTCTTCGAACTCTATAAGCTCCTCAGAGCAATTAGTGTTTTGTTGATCTGAATGGTGGTGTTCTTTCTGGGCTGATTTCAAAAGGTTTTGAAGTTGTTTGTGGCTGATTGATTGTGGGAGATAACTCTTTTCACTCATGACTTATTCGGTTATTGACCTGTACTTTATCGAACGATCTTGTCTGATTGCCAGTAGTGCATTTGTCGGGATGACCGACCATGGACATAATAGAGTATTAATTTTGTGTCGCTTAAGGCCAGATATTAATTGACTTTTGTCAGTTTTTAGAGCTTATCAGTTTCTATTAAGTTGTTCAATCAACTTTTTTAGATACTGATTTATTGGTTTGTAGGGGTTTAATTCCATTTGGTTGAATAAAGAAAAGGTTTGTTGTTCCTATGGTTTCTAGCTTGCATACACCCCAAGCATTAACCAAATATTGGATGGGTCAATGGCTTGAATTTGTTGCATCACCCCACTGCCTTTGGTTATCTCAATAAGTGCTAGACCTGAGACTCCAAGCATCGCAAGCCTGCCATTCAGCCTTTCGGCAAACTTAAATCGACTTTCTTTCATGGCTGAGGATAATTACCTATATTTAAATCCTACACCATTATGAGGAAAAATACCTAGTCAGCCTCTCCCCCCTTTTTTTGGCGGTTGTCATTGCAACCTTTTATCCCTTTTTGTTCACCAGCTTTTCAATTAGGTCGTCTGGCTCTGGCTTACTCGAGGGGCAGTTAATGTCTTCTTAGAAACAGGCCCAAAAAAGGGAGACCTTTTTGCCTCCCTTTTTTGGGATTTACGTTGAGCTTTTAAGTTAGGTGACCTGGAGAAATAGAAAATAGAACTTATCGATCCTTTGCGAGTGCTCCTATCGCATAATTTGCGACAAATCCAACGGCGAGAAGAGCGACTATTCCTGTAGCAACCTGGCTGATGTCTAGACTCTTATTGGCCTCCGAGGGAACTGTGTCAATGCTTGTTCCAACAATATCCTTTTGGGGCTGTGAGAATGTCTGTACTGCCTGAGTTGTATGTGGTTCCCAGATATGGGCCTTGCTAGGAGTCGCTGGAGCCAAGAGGCTGAATGCTGTGATAGATGCGGCAAGTAGAGCTTTCATTCTTTGAGATAGTCTTCATCCATAAACTAATCATGAAACCGTAAAGCGTCAGCATTTGAGCCTAGGTTTTCTATTGAATAGATCAGAGCAGTTTTCTACAGCCACCCAACTATAAACTTTGCCCTTTTTTGAGGTGTATTTTTCAAGGCATCTGTTCCTATCAGAAAGATCCTTATACACACAAGTGCTTAAAATTCATTTAATATTTACGTGACCATCTGTTCGATTGTCTGTTTTTTATGACTATTGACAAACCTCATGAAACTCCCATATTTCCTTGTATTCGTTATTAATCTTTGATTAGTACCTATTTATTATTTCTATATAAGTGTCTTTTGAACAGAGATATTCGCTCTTGCGTTAACCTGATCGACAGGATGCCCAAGATTCAATGCCGAAAAAACGCAGGAAATTGAACCGTGACATGGAAAAGGAGATAGCCACAATAAAAAAACAAGTTGAGTTGATAACTGCAATGATCAATGATATTGAGGATGAGAGTTTACAGGTAGAATATCGACAAGGATTTGAACAGGCTCATGTCACCTGTATTTACCTTTCGAATGAGTATGATTCTCAGGGCTTCACTGAAGAGACACAGGCCGCTTTGTTTTTGTATAAGGAATTGATAAAGAAATTTGAAAGTGAGTATGAGATGTAAATAATAGAATTGACTTTATTCCGAAATGATCCACGAACAATTTGACTCTTGGGAGGTTAATAGCTACTGATAAGTGCCCACAGATACAAAGTTAAGTTTGCCGTTACAGCTATTAGAACTGAGATAAACTTCTTACTCATAGTCACTAACCTTAGTATGGTTCCTTTGCAATTAAACATTTTGTCGCCTGTAATCAAGTATCTGTCAGGCGATGAAGACACTGGACTCACTTAATGATAATATTGTCTTCCAACGACTAACCTCTTTCTTAGACCATTACAAAGAAATCCTTTATTGAGGCCCAATAAGTCCGACACCATATTCTCTATTCCCTATTGTAATACTATCCATTTCTCTATTTTGTTTCTTCAATGCTTAGGCTAATTTAAATTCGAATCCCATTTTTTATTTAACAATTGCAAAATACTTCTAAAAAACAGTTGATTGCATCCTCGTCAGGATGGGTTGCTGCT
Organism: Prochlorococcus sp. MIT 1300; assembly: GCF_034092375.1. Lineage (NCBI taxonomy): Bacteria > Bacillati > Cyanobacteriota > Cyanophyceae > Synechococcales > Prochlorococcaceae > Prochlorococcus > Prochlorococcus sp. MIT 1300. Next base: position 237,254 of record NZ_CP139302.1, read on the forward strand.
GTTCTTAATCTTATCCCTGGTCTAGGCGCCGGATACATATACCAGAGGCGCTGGAGAGCATATTGGCTAGCTATTTTGGCGAACTTTCTCCTTATATTTCTGGGTTTTGTAAATGAGATAGGTTTGGACCCTTCAGACCCCGCACCTTCCCAACTTTCTGAATACAGGTTTTGGACCCTTTTGATTGTCTCGTCGATCACATCAATAGAAGCATCTTTTTCTGTTAGGAACTCACGAATTACCCCAACAAAAAATGAATAAATTTCCTACCTCAACTTCAAAAAACCAATCTTTGCAAGGTAGGGGGCCTCTTTTTTAAATCAGCCTTTCTAGACCGTTTTCCCTTGTGCAACATAAAAATTCAATAAAATAATCTATGTGCAATTATAGTACAGGTGTACTGGTGACTGGTATGGCTGTAGCCGTTTTTTTGACCGTTCAAGTAGGTGATTATGTGATTGTTTCTGAGGCTTGTGATTTACATTCCGATGGATGGTGGTTGGGGCAGGTGCTTTTTGTTCAAGGGGGTGCCAGAAAATCTGAGCATCAAACTTTATTCCAAGTGGCCAATATTGATACAGGTGTGATCCATTGGATAAATGCTGACTTAGTTATAAATAAATTTTCTGCTTAGGATATTTGAATTTACTTAAGAGCATTTAAAGAATGTATTTTGTTTTTTGGGAATCTCAAATTTATTATCCTATGAATGTAGCTAATAAATTGTGGAGTTTTAGGTTTTTCTCTGATAAAAGGCAACTGGATTGAGTCTGGTAAATAAATTGGAACTTAAATTTTACCTGAATCAAGTAGAGCTGGTGAGAATGGTTTGAAAATTATGCCCAGTGCATTCTACTGGGAACAATTACTGTCTTTACTTTTAATTTTTAGGTTTATTGAGTTTCTTCTTTTTATTTGTTTCTTGTTAGACATAAATGAACATTACGCTAATTGTCATGAGCTGGTTTATTAGAAGAGTGAAATTTATACGAGAAGCTGATTTATCTAGTCATTACCAGTCTCTTTCATCCCAATCAATTGATGTATAAAGGTGGTTTATATCATTGCTTTTGTATGGTTTTTCAGTGTTTGTTGGCATTGTTGGCATAACAGATTCATCTTTAGGGAGTTGAAGCCATCCGGATTTCCACTTGTTTGTTAGCTTCAGTTCTTTAAGGCTGACGCGAAGGGTCGTTTTAGCATCAAGAACTGCGACCATCTCGATCCAACGATCCCTGCCTTTTCCTCCATAATTTAAGGCTACGAAGTGCCGGAATCCGTTTCTAGGTGTTGTGCTGGTCCATGATTTATTTGGTGGCCATTTCATGTTGACTTGGTTTGGATGCTTTTAATGTTTAATTGGATTTTGCATTGACAAATAGAGTTATGGTTTCTATTTTTCGAAAATTTTTAGGATTTTTTCTACTCTTTCCTCCAATTCCGATTTACCCAAGATGGTAATAATGAATACCTCTTGAGCGGAGGTACCTCGTCTTGCAAGGATTTTGTATCCACCGAGTATGGATGTGGATATTCGTAAGCGAAGTTTAGGCGATTGACCTTTGACTCTTTTTATTTCACCGGGAGTAATGGTTTTAATTCCCGGATCGTTGGAAAGTGCCTTAAGGACTGGGATAAGCCCCTTTATGTATGTGCTGTGAGTAATTACGACCCTTCCCAAAACATTTACTTCGTCAAGTAGTGGCAGAAATTAGCGAAAGTAGCTACGAAAAAGAAGTAGTGGGCAATGAAAATGCTTAAGTCAACAGAGTCACTACTCCGAACGCTGACTGGTCCATTGGGGGACTGTTGCGGGCCAGAGGCAGAGTTGCTTAAAGTTGAAATACATGGAGACGAGGTGCGAGGTACAGCTCTCTGCCCAGGGAAGGTAGTGAAATTTGTACTTGATGCCCAGTCAAGAAGGTTAAAAACAGAAGATATTTTGAAAGTAGCAAAACCAAAAATTTCTATGAGAAGTAGCATATAATTGAAATTTATAATATGATTAGATAGTCTTAAATATTAGTAATGCCTTGGTCTTTTAAGGATAGTTGTTTGTAAGCAAATAATAATTCAATGCTTTTCATGATTTCGTATTTGTTTTCCCAAAATATAATTTTCTAGGTTTTATTGGCTAACATCTTTCAATTGGAGCCATTGTCAACCCTTTGCTTAGTAATTGTTGGTGATAAAGCTCAGCTTGTTCTAAAGGACCGCACCAGACTTCAGCAGATCCTTCTTGGTCAATTTTTGTCGCGAGAGTCCAGGCTCTGTCTTCTGTCATTCCTGGGATGATTTTTGTAAGGCTCTCGACAACGTGATCAAAAGTATTGATATCGTCATTGAGGACTATTACGCGTGCTTCTGGGTAGCGTTGCGACTCCTTTTGACGTTCAAGGAGGGTGGTACCACTAGGAGCAGCGAATGACATGACTGCGTAACAACAAGAGGTCTGCGGTGATGTGATCCTATAGGCTTATGAATATTTGATTGAACAAATGCTATTCACGTTTGCCTGGGCTGCATTGGCTGCAGTATTTAGTTTTTCAATAGCAATGGTTGTTTGGGGGCGTAACGGCGACGGATCAATTAATTTCTAAAGTGTTACAAGACCTCCCTTTTACTGTAGGCAATCAGACGCTTGCGGTTACTGCAATTAGCTTGTTGGTTTTTGTAAGCCTTTCAGTTCTTTATTTAACTATTGTGGAACGACGGGATAAACGTCGTCGAAATAATTCAAATAATTGATCCGTCAAATAAAATCAATCTGTGATATTCAGAGTTTGCTTATATAATATCTTTAGGAATGATGAGCCAGGTACCTTATATTTAGAATGTATAACTTATCTAAATAGACTTGCTGTTAGTGATTCAGGACCTAGCTTTTCAACGTTTGTTCCTTGAGAAATTCTCTCTTTCTTTCTTTTTTCTAGTTCCTTGGCATCTTTTATCAAATCCATTGCTTGAGCCATCCTTTCTAGGTTTGATGAATACAGATTAAGGTCTTTTTCTATTCGTGATTTGGGGACACCAATAGATTCTAAAAGTTCAATGGTTATTTGATTTAGCACCTTTTCGTCATGTAGGTCTTTATCTGAGGTGTTGCTTAGCAAAGTTATTAGACCAATGGCCTTGATACGCGAATAGTGGAAATTGTCAGGGGTGAAAGCCTTGTGACTCTCTAACAATCCTAATGGGAGGTCATTGCTGTTGTTTCTGATAGATGTTTTGACTTGTTCTAATTTGCACGTCTTCACCGCTTCAAGAGCTTTTGTCGATTGATCCCTTATTGATCTGTGTTCGAACCCATTACATTCACATAGAGCCCTTAGCAAGGGCTCTAAATGGGATTCTGGGCGATACCCCCTCATAAAGGTGTTAAAAGCTTGACTTACTCCAATTGCAAAAAAGACATCTGGTTTAAAGCTCCTTTGATGGCTCAGGAGATGCAGTTCAACCAATAGTTCATCGCAGAAACCTCTGTATAGAGCTGGTATTACATAGGGAAATGCTTTATTGAAAGCACGCTTGCTATCTGAGATGGTCTTGTGGTCATTCAAGTGTCTTGCCGGATTCAATTCTCTTTTGACCATAGCTCTGTTGATCCCGCCGTTAAGATCGTGGAAACCGATCAGTGACACATGATCCCGATTGTGATTGAAGAGTCGGGCCGAGGAGAAAGGGCCTTTGATATTTACTCAAGACTGCTTCGAGAGAGAATTATTTTTTTAGGGGAGCCTGTAACTAGTGACTCTGCTAATCGAATAGTCGCTCAACTCCTTTTTCTAGAAGCTGAGGATCCTGATAAGGATATTTACCTGTATATAAATTCTCCAGGGGGTTCCGTTTATGACGGACTAGGGATTTTCGATACTATGCAGCATGTAAAACCTGACATACAAACAGTCTGTGTTGGTCTTGCGGCAAGCATGGGGGCTTTTTTACTTTGTGCAGGGGCTAAGGGAAAACGTAGCAGTCTTCAACATTCTCGAATAATGATTCATCAGCCACTTGGTGGAGCAAGAGGCCAGGCTAGTGATATTCGTATTCAGGCCGATGAAATTTTATTTCTCAAAGACCGATTAAATAAGGAACTTTCAGATCGAACTGGTCAGTCTCTTGATCGTATTCAGGAAGATACAGATAGGGATTTCTTTATGTCCCCTTCAGAGGCTGTAAATTATGGTTTGATTGATAGTGTTATAGATAAGAGGCCTGTAAGACCTGTTTAGCTAACAAAAAACTTTATATCTAATTAATTTTTTATTAGATTTAATTTAATTGTCTAATTACTAAAGAATTGGAGCTGTTCTCTCTTTGTCAGGTATATCTACATATTTAGAGACTACATCTTTGAATTCTTCTCCATCTATTGTCTCTTTTTCGATTATAAGTTCTACCAACCTATCCATTAATTCTCTATGAGGTTTTATTAATTCAATTGTCTCTTGGTAGGAGGTTTTTACCATTCGCCTAATTTGCTCGTCTATTTGTTTAGCAATTGCATCAGAAATATCAGACCTGGTCATTAAATCTCTGCCAAGAAATACTTCTTGGCTACTGCCTTCGAGAGATACAGGACCGAGATCACTCATGCCAAATCTTGTGACCATCTGCCTTGCCATTGAGGCAACTTGTTGAATGTCTCCTCCTGCTCCGGTTGTTACCTCAGCGTGCCCAAAGACTAAATCTTCAGCAGCTCTACCTCCTAAGGCCCCCATTATTCTTGCTTTTAATTGTGCTCGACTGACCAAGGTTTGATCTTCATCTGGGGAGAACCAAGTGAGACCTTGGGCCTGACCTCTAGGAATAAGAGTTACTTTTTGAACTGGGTCATGAGCCTTAACTAGTGTGCCTACAAGCGCATGTCCTACTTCGTGATAGGCGATTAATCTTTTACTTCTGCCATCTGTTAATGGTTGACCTTCCATCCCGGCAATTATTCTATCAACAGCATCATCTATTTCAGTAAGAGTTATATGGTCTTTTCTTCTTCTTGCGGTGAGGATTGCTGCTTCATTCAACAAGTTCGCTAGATCGGCACCAGTAAAGCCAGGTGTTCTTCTTGCAATGCTTTCAAGAGATAGACTTTCCTCTAGCTTCTTGTTCCTTGAATGAACCTTAAGAATAGATAACCTGCCTTTTATATCTGGTGCATCTACTGTGACTTGTCTATCAAATCTTCCAGGACGCATTAACGCAGAGTCAAGTACATCAGGACGATTTGTAGCTGCAATAATGATAATTCCACTATTACCTTCGAAACCATCCATTTCAGTTAATAATTGATTTAGTGTTTGTTCCCGTTCATCATTGCCTCCTCCAATCCCAGCACCCCGCTGTCGTCCAACTGCATCAATTTCGTCAATAAATATCAAGCATGGGCTGTTTTCTTTGGCTCTTTTAAATAAATCTCTGACTCTACTTGCACCAACTCCAACGAACATTTCAACAAATTCTGAGCCAGATAGTGAGAAAAATGGAACTCCGGCTTCTCCGGCAATGGCTTTTGCTAAAAGTGTTTTACCTGTTCCTGGTGGTCCTATTAAAAGTACGCCTTTGGGAATTTGTGCTCCGACAGATGTAAACCTTTCAGGTTGTTTTAGGAAAGTAACTACCTCTTGAAGGTCTTGCTTGGCTTCAGATACGCCAGCAACATCATCAAATTTGACACCTGTATCAGCATCCATTGCAAAACGTGCCTTGGTTTTGCCAAATTGCATTGCCTGCCCAGGACCTCCTGGCATTGAATTAGACCTTCTAGCCAGCAGGATCAGGCCCCCTATCAGTAGTAGCGGGAATAGAAGATTTCCAAGTATTCCTAATGCTGGAGGCGTTGTTCTAACTGGATGGATATCAAAGCTTATGCCTTCTGTTTTTAACGTATTGATTAATTCTGGAGCTAGTCCTGGTAAGTCGACTCGTAGCCTTTGAACCCTATTGTCAAGATCTGGATCTACAGCTTCTACTACTGCGTTCCTTCCCCCTTCATAAATGTCTACTGAGGTGACTCTGCCGGACTCTATATAGTCCAGGAAGCGTCCGTAGCTCATCCTTCCCACAGCTGTATTCATTGGGACTGCAGCAGGTGAACTTGACTTGAGGTTCTTGACTTCAGAGCTTCCGAGTACTTGCCAAAACAGAAGAATTCCCATTGCTAGTGGGATGAGCCATAGAGCAATAATTCTCCAACGCTGATTCATGGAACTTCTGAATTTAGTTCGACTGTAAATGCATAGAAGTTCAAATCGCGTGTTTTTTCAGCTAAATGGAAATGGATACTAAAACGCTGGTTCCTGTCTCAACAGCTATGCGTGGCCTCTAGAAGCCTTGGAAAGCGTTATGCCTGGTTTAAATGGGGGTTAAAATGAATGTCATTATTTGGTAGGTACTAAGTAAATATTGTTTTGTTTAGCTGTACGAACAGATTTTAAGAATTCTATGTTTAATTGATCAAATAAATTTGCACTGAAATTAATATTAGAGGCTTCTTAAAGCAACAATTGGATCAAGAATGGCAGCTCGTCTCGCAGGAACAACTCCAAAGAATAGTCCAATGGTTCCTGATAAAGTTACTGTGATTAATATTGTGACTCCGCCAATTGTTGCTGGTAAAGGTGTTAGTGCTGCGACTGTAGATACAGCACCTATTCCTACAAATGTTCCTATTACTCCACCGAAGCTGGAAAGTATAAGTGATTCTATAAGGAATTGAATTAGTACATCGGAACTTCTTGCTCCTAAGGCTTTTCTTAGTCCGATCTCCTGGGTACGTTCACTTACAGCAACGAGCATTATATTCATAATGCCTATCCCTCCTACAAGTAGAGAAATACCTCCTATTGCGGCTAACATAAGAGTAAGTCCTCCAGTAATCGTACTTACAATCTTTAGAGCATCTTTTTGTGATCTAACAGCAAAATCATCATCTCTAAGGATCTTATGGCGCTGTCTAAGTAAGTTGGTAATTTGAAACTTGGCAGCACCAGTACTCTCACTATTTATAGCTTCTACACTAATAAAGCTTAGGCTAATCCCATAGGTTGGGTCTCTTCCTGTTAATCTACTAACCATTGTAGTTAAAGGGATATATGCATTTTCATCTTGATTATTACCAAACACAGCCCCTTTGGGCTCCATAACCCCAATGACTTTAAATGATTGGTCTTTTATTCTTAGGTTTTCACCCACTGCGCTAGAAACCGGATAAAGTTTATTTTTAAGGTCAGGACCTATGACAACTACATTCCTTGCTGCACGAAGATCTTGATCTGTTATGAATCTACCGTTGGCAATTTCAAAGCTTCTAACAGGTAGAAAGTCTGGTGTAATACCAGAAATTGAACTAGTTGTACTTCTTGGCCCTATTTGTACTACCTCGTTAGAGCTTATTTGTGGAGCAACTCTTTTAATGGAAGGTACTTGTTCTTTAATAGCGTTTGAATCTTCTAGTATTAGGTTCCTAGGAAATGCTACTCCACGTCGCCTTGTATCATTATTGCCGGGAACTACGAAAAGGACATTTGCCCCCAGATTACTTAATTGACCTTCTGCCAGATTTTGAGCTCCTCTACCAACTCCTACAAGAGTTATTACAGAAGAGTTTCCAATAATTATGCCCAACATAGTTAAAAAACTGCGAAGTCTGTTCGACCTCAAAGTTTTTGTGGCCATACCTATCGATTCTACAAGTGGCAGCTTGCTTGCCATATAGATCAAAGAATGTTGTTAATTGCTGACTCTTTATCTACATCATTACTCACTATTGCGACTTTTATGAGATCTGTCGATCCACTTACACCAGTGAGAGTCCCTGCTGTCTGAACAGCTAGATCGCCTTGTTTAAGTAAGCCCATTTGCTTAGCTATAGCCATGGCCTTGCTAAATGTTTTAGAGCTACTTTCATTCGCTGGGATTAATAACGGAGAGACTCCCCAAACTAGTTGCAATCTCCTAGCAACTGCAGATTCACTGGTTATTGCGAGGATTGGAGTGGGAGGCCTGAATTTGCTTACGTTATGAGCAGTCGCCCCGCTTTTGGTGAGGGGAAGTATTGCACTAGCATTTAGTTGCCTAGCAATACTGCTAACTGCAGCACTAATAGCATTAGGAATTGTGCTTGCTAGATGGCTATCAATAGGCCTTTGTGGGTATTCCCTTTCAATGCGTTTTGCGATAGTTGCCATTGTTTTCACCGCCTCTACCGGGTAATCACCTACAGCGGTTTCATTTGAAAGCATTACTGCATCTGTTCCGTCAAGAATTGCATTAGCAACATCACTTACCTCTGCTCTTGTTGGTCTAGGACTTGCTGCCATTGAGTCGAGCATTTGTGTAGCTGTAATTATTGGGATGCCAAGACTATTTGCTTTGCGGATTAGATCTTTCTGTAAAAGCGGAACTTCTTCTGCTGGCATCTCAACGCCTAGGTCTCCTCTAGCAACCATTACTCCATCACAAAGTGGAAGTAGGGCATCTATTTGGTCAATGGCTTCGAACTTTTCGATTTTTGCTACGACAGGCGTTTTGTGTCCTAGTTCTCTTATTAGATCTTTTATCTCTTGCATATCTGAGGGATTCCTTACAAAACTAAGTGCAATCCAATCAACACCTTGCTTTAATCCAAATTCTAAGTCTTCTTTATCTTTTCTTGTAAGAGCTCTAACTGATAGTTGAACGTCAGGGAAATTTACACCTTTGTTGTTTGATAGCACACCTCCAACAGTTACTGAACAGTGAAGAGTCTCATCATTAGTATTTATACGTTCAACTTTCATTTCCACTCGACCGTCATCCAAAAGTATTCTGCTTCCTACAGTTACTTCTTTGGTTAGATTCTTGTAAGTAACAGTAGCAATATTGCTGTCACAACTAACGTCTCGGGAAGTTAAGGCAAATTTGTCACCGCTGGAGAGGGTGATGGGTCCATCGGCAAATCTTCCTAGTCTTATTTTTGGGCCTTGAAGGTCCTGCAGGATCCCTATATGTATTCCCAATTCTTCAGAGGCTTTCCTTATCGTTTGGATTCGTTTTGAGTGTTCATGGTGATCGCCATGAGAAAAGTTCAGGCGAAAGGTGGTTGCCCCAGCCTTGATAAGTTCTTTGATGCGCTGCTCGCTTTCTGTGGCTGGACCGATTGTGGCAACGATCTTGGTTCTTCTCGTAACGTCTATCTTGGTCATTAATCGGACCTTAGATATCTCGAAAAATACCATCTAGGTGTCAAGTCCATAGCCTCAAACTTACTCAATGCTACCCATGGAACTAAACCATTATCAGATTAATGCCAGAAAGACGGCTTTATATCCAGATGTGGGCTTAAACCCTATCTATCCCACCCTTGGTTTGGCCGGAGAAGCTGGCGAAGTCGCTGACAAAGTTAAAAAGGTTATTCGAGATCGCGGAGGTGTTTTCGATGATGAAACTAGGCAAGCAATAAAGCTTGAACTGGGAGATGTCCTTTGGTATGTCGCTCAATTGTCTAGTGAGCTGAACTTCTCCTTAGAAGAGGTAGCAAGAGCTAATTTAGTTAAACTTGAAAGTAGAGCAAAGCGGGGCTTGATCTCCGGTGAAGGAGACCAGAGGTGAGACGATAAGAGAAGAATATGCTTGAAAATACACAATTATGATATCTATTATTGTTTTTAATATAGAGGAAAAACTTAATTCTTGCTCAATCTCTATTAGATTTGAGTTCTAATATGGTGGTTAGTTGTAGTAAACCATTGAACTGTTTAATGCAGTCATCGTTGCTCTACTTAATAAAGATTGCATCAGCTGTAAAGCTAGAAAGGCAAGTAGGGGTGAAAGATCTAACCCTCCTAAAGGTGGTATTAGTCCTCTGAAAGCATTGAGATATGGATCTGTAATTGAGCTGAGATTGCTCAAAAGGGGATTGCTCCAGTCCAAATTGGGGAACCAACTAAGCAGGACTCGAACAAAGAGCAGTAACAAGTAAATAGATATTGTGCTGTAAAAGATCTGGAGGACCTTCGCGAGTATTTCTGTAGACATGAGAGTTACTCCTTACCAGTTGATGTTCACTCTATGCAGCCTGGGGTGGATCAGCTGCACTTAGATCAGGAATTACTGAGAATGTTCTATGGAATTTTTCTGAGAGTGTTAGCCAATATGACCTTCCTTCGCTTTGTCGTTTTCTTTCAACAAAGTTTTGGGCAAGTAACTCTTTGATGTGGTCATATGCTCCAGAACCGCGTAAATCAACCAAGTCAGATTGGAGAATCCTTTTTTTTAAAGCAATTGTTGCAAGAGTTCGCAGGGTTGCTGTTGAGAGGTCCACAGGGAGAAGATCCTTGACTAGTTCTCCAAGCCCTGGACGCAATTGAAGGCTGTATCGACCTTTGTGTTCATGTAAATCTAGTGCTGTATCTCTTTGTGCATACCCGGCCATCAGAGTAAGGAGACCTTCTTGAACTTGTGCTTCACTTTCATTTGTTAGCTCTGCCATCTCTTTCAGCCCAACCGGTCTGCCCTTGAGATAAAGAATGGCTTCAAGCCTTGCCGTTAAAGAGACAAACCTCTCCTCATCCAACAGTTCGGTTGAGGCCTCTATGGCCATTAATGAGCCTCAGTTGATTACAGAAAAAATAACGGCTCTAATCAGTTTGTCCACCTAAAAACAATTTGTATGCAGGGTTTTGGCTTTCCTCCCAGCTTCTGTAACCAACTTCATTAAGAAAATGCTTCCAGTCCTCCAGGTCGCTGTCTTTGACCAGAACACCAACCACGATCCGTCCTACATCTGCTCCATGGTTTCTGTAATGAAAAATGCTAATGCTCCAATCTGGACGAAGGTTATTAACAAATGCCATAAGGGCACCGGGCTTTTCAGGGAATTCAAATCTATATAGAAGCTCCTTAATCCCTTTACCAAATTTTGCTTTTGAGGCTTCTGGCAGTCTTCCTCCAACCATATGACGCAGATGCATCTTAGCTAGTTCGTCATCACTTAGATCTAGACATTTCAAACCATTTTTAGCTATATGTTTGCAGAGGTTTAAACGATCTTCAAGCCCATTTACTTGAACACCCATAAATATCTGGGCTTTGCTTGCTTCTGACATCCTGTAACTAAATTCTGTAAGGCTTCTGTTCCCAAGTATTTGACATAAATTTTTAAGGCTTCCAGCATGTTCTGAAATTTCTACTGCAAACATAGCCTCCCTTTCTTCACCAAGCTCTGCTCTTTCTGCAACGAATCTGAGCCTATCGAAGTTCATATTTGCCCCGCAGGCAACAGCAATAAGGTTTTTATTTGAGAGATTATTTTTAACAATGTCTGCTTTTAAGCCAGCTATTGCTAAAGCACCAGCTGGTTCAAGTATTGATCTTGTGTCTTCGAAGACATCCTTTATAGCAGCACATATTTCGTCGGTACATACTGTTACCATTGAATCAACATATTTTTGTGCAAGAGCGAAAGTTTCTTCCCCTACTTGTCTTACCGCTACACCATCAGCGAATAAACCTACAGAATCAAGTTCAATTCGTTTTCCAGCTTTCAAAGATCTTGTCATGGCGTCAGCGTCGTCAGATTCGACGCCTATTACCTTTGTTTCTGGCCAAAGACTTTTTACATATACAGCGATACCTCCTATTAGCCCTCCTCCTCCAACTGCAACATATATTGCATCAGGTGGGTTTTGACATTGACGAAGGATTTCAAGACCAATTGTTCCTTGCCCAGCAATTACTTCCGGGTCATCGAAAGGATGAATAAAAGTGAGGTTTTGTTGTTTACTTATTCTCTTAGCTTCCTCATATGATTCATCGTATGTTTCTCCAAATAGAATCACCTCTGCTCCAAGAGATTTAACTGCATTTATCTTCATCGCTGGAGTGGTAACAGGCATAACGATGAGAGCTCGACAATTCATTTGCAAAGCGCTTAGAGCTACCCCCTGGGCATGATTGCCAGCACTAGAAGCTATGACTCCATTACTTAATTCTGATTTGCTCAATTGAGCCATACGGTTATAGGCACCTCTTAACTTGAAGGAGAAGACTGGTTGGAGGTCTTCTCTTTTTAACCAGATTTGATTCTTAAGGCGGCGACTGAGATTTTTGGCTAATTCAAGTGGGGTTTCATGAGCTACGTCATAGACGCGAGCACGCAAAATCTTTTGTAGATAATCGTTCATAGGTACATTCTGACAACGCGTTCAACGTGGCATTTCCAAAGATGCATGATTTATTCGCGCATATTTCTTCCAAACAGTGGGGTGTAAGGCCTAGATTAATGAGATCGGCTTAGGACGGGTATGCGTCTCAGCGAATTAACCCATCCAAATCAGCTTCACGGCTTGAGCATTTCAGAGCTTGAGGATGTGGCGTGTCAGATTCGTGAACGACATCTGCAGGTTGTATCCACTAGTGGTGGCCATCTAGGGCCAGGTCTAGGAGTTGTAGAACTCACTTTGGCTCTATACCAAACCCTTGATCTTGATCATGACAGAGTCGTTTGGGATGTAGGCCACCAGGCTTATCCCCACAAACTAATTACTGGCAGATTTACCAATTTCGACAGTTTGCGCCAACAAAAGGGAGTCGCTGGTTATTTAAAGAGAACAGAGAGTTCCTTTGACCACTTTGGAGCTGGCCATGCAAGCACCTCCATATCTGCAGCACTTGGAATGGCTCTTGCAAGGGATCGAAGGGGTGAGGACTTTAAATGTGCTGCAGTTATTGGTGATGGTGCTCTCACCGGTGGCATGGCATTAGAGGCCATTAATCATGCGGGACATTTACCAACTACACCCCTTTTAGTAGTTCTAAATGACAATGACATGTCAATTTCTCCCCCTGTTGGAGCCTTATCGACTTATTTAAATCGAATTCGACATAGTCCACCCCTGCAATTTCTTTCAGACAGTGTTCAGGAGAGTGTTAAAAATCTTCCTTTTATGGGAGGTGAGCTTCCCGCCGAACTTAAGTCCCTTAAGGGAAGTATGCGTCGCTTGGCTGTACCAAAGGTAGGAGCAGTATTTGAAGAACTTGGTTTTACTTATATGGGTCCAATAGACGGTCATGATATTTCCGCGATGGTGCGCACTTTCCAGGCGGCTCATCGTGTAGGTGGGCCTGTGATGGTTCATGTTGTTACTACCAAGGGCAAGGGATACCCATATGCAGAAGCCGATCAGGTGGGCTATCACGCCCAGTCAGCTTTTGATCTAACCACAGGGAAGTCCCTTCCATCCAAGACTCCTAAACCACCTAGCTACAGCAAGGTGTTTGGTCAAACTCTTATAAAGCTTTGCGAACAAGACAGCAAAGTCGTTGGTATTACTGCAGCCATGGCGACAGGCACAGGCCTGGATTTATTGCAGAAGGCACTTCCTGACCAATACATAGATGTCGGTATAGCTGAACAACATGCAGTAACCCTTGCTGCAGGTATGGCATGTGAGGGTCTTAAGCCCGTATGTGCTATTTACAGCACTTTTCTTCAAAGGGCATATGACCAATTAATTCACGATGTTGGCATTCAAAATTTGCCTGTAACTTTTGTAATGGATAGAGCAGGCATCGTTGGAGCCGACGGCCCAACGCACCAAGGTCAATATGACATTAGTTATTTGAGGGCAGTCCCTAATTTCACAGTAATGGCTCCAAAGGATGAGGCTGAATTACAAAGGATGCTGGTCACTTGTTTGGATCACAATGGGCCAGCAGCCCTTCGAATTCCTCGAGGGTCAGGACAAGGGGTTCCTTTAATGGAGGAAGGTTGGGAACCATTGAAGATTGGAAGAGGCGAAGTTCTTCTTGAAGGAGATGACCTTTTGATTGTCGCTTATGGCGCAATGGTTCCGGAAGCAGTAGATACAGCCAAGCTTCTTAACGATTCTGGTATATCAACTACTGTTGTGAATGCCAGGTTTTTACGCCCCCTAGATCAGGCTTTAATTCATCCCTTGGCTCGCAGAATTGGAAAGGTTGTCACAATGGAAGAAGGGGCTTTAGCTGGTGGCTTTGGGGCAGCAATAATTGAATCACTAGTTGATCAGGACCTGTTAGTCCCAACGCTTAGAATTGGAATCCCTGATCAATTAGTTGATCATGCAAGTCCAAAACAAAGTAAGGAGGCATTAGGCTTAACAGCATCACAAATAGCTCAACGTATTAAAGAAAGATTCTCGTTTGAGTTACCAGAGAGTTTAATTACTCAACAAGCAAGTCAGTCTTTAAATAATTAAAGACTATTGTCTATATTAATAGCGGGAGCAGGACCTTCAGGTGCTCGACTAGCAGAGAAATTATCTAACGAAGGAATTTCAGTAACAATCGCAGATAGGCTTAAGGCTCCCACCCAGTCTTCTTTCTCAAGCGCAGCAGTACCCATAAGTGCAATTAGAGATCATGATATTCCTGAAATTTCCATATCTGAATATTGGAATTGTTGGAGAGTTAGAGATCCTTCAGACCGTAACTATGAATGGTCCTCTAATAACAATCTAGGGGTTGTTTTAGACTTTTCAATATTAAGAAATGAGCTTTGGCATAGAGCTAAATCTTCTGGTGTGGAACTCTTGCTTGGTTGGACGGTTAAAGATGCCTGCTCAAAGGATGACCATGTTGATGTTGAGTTACTAAACCCTTTTGGAGAGAGAAGCATTCGCAAATTCCAGTTAGTGGTGGATGCAACAGGAAGTGAAAGAGCATTATTAAAAAAAACTTGTTATAGATCAAAATCTTCATCTGGAACTGAAATTCTTGAAGGTGTCGGGATTGAATGGATAATCCAGGCAGACCTATTAAATAGTCAGATATGGGGTAAGAGAGTTACTTTTTTTCTTGGGTCTAGATGGATTACCCATGGTTACGGATGGATTTTCCCTATGTCAGGGGAACGCCTAAAGGTAGGGGTCTGCAGATTGCCACCACCAGATTTCAAGGCTGTCCACTCTATGAGTATTGATTTAAAAAACCTATTGAAAGCAAATGGACTGGACTCATTTCCAGTAATTGAAAGGCATGGAGGGGTATTGAATAGCTCTATTAACCGTAGTGAACCCCATTTGGTTGGAAGGATTGTAGGAGTCGGAGATGCTGTAAGTACAGCTAACTTATTAGGTGGTGAAGGTATTCGTTATGCGTTGGCAAGCGCTGAATTGCTTGCACCTTTGTTGATTTCAGCAATCTCTTCGTCTAACTCAAAATCTCTTGAAAAGGTTTGTTTGGAATATCGCGATTCCCTACGCCATCTGCTTGGATGGCGCTGGAACATTTCAGGTCGGATCGCGAGGAAGACCTGGTGGGGACTTTCAGGCAAAAAAGCTGACAGTCGTTTAGAAAAGCTGCTCGATGGTCTAGGGAGAAGTGCAAGCGCTGATGACCTCAGCGCTTTGCTTTTTGACTATCGCTTTGAGCGATATGGGATTCGTCTTATTCCTTATTTGCTGGGCTGGCGTTGATTTGGCCAGCCCAAGAGAATCAGAGAACTCCGCGAGATGCCAAGCCAAGGATGGTTCCTATTCCTAGGACATGACCTAAGCAGTTAGCGGCAACAACAGATGCATGGCTCATTCCTCCATAGAAATGAGAATTAGGGATTTCGAACCCTTCGTTTGGTTGTGCGATGTTTGCCCTGGCAATGGCATAGGCGAGCACGTTGCAGGCGATCATCACCAGGCCAACTTTTGGTGACCATGAGAATGTGGCTGGGGCAGCTGCTGCAGCCAATAGGGGTGTGATCATGAAGACTGTGGAAGCGACAAACTATTCTCGTGTATTTATGGCTATTGGGGGGTAATAATTTATGGCTCTTAAGAGTTATTCACTACTTCTGCTTTGCCTAAGCCTGCAAAACCCAAAACAACCAATGCGTCGCTCAAGGTGAGGAAGGCTTCTGCTGTGCCGTGAAGGTAGTCAATATCAGTAAGTTCAGCCCCATAAGAAACCTTGGCGACAATGGCTAAGGCAATAGTCATAAGCACGAATAAAAGTGTCAAGCGAAAACCCCATAGCGCCACTTTTGGAATGCTGTCACTTTTCTGCGCCCACCAGAGAAAGGCAAGGTAGGGGATCAGTGAAAGTACAAAGAATGGGCTGGGGTCGATACCGTTGAGATAATTCATTGATTCATTTGAGCAAAATTTATGAAGGAACTAAGCATCTCGTCTTTTTAGCCTAAGTAGATTCCATGCTGCGGCTGCTAGGCATGTATTACCAAGGGTTGTTAAGGCAGCCTGTACAACGACTAAGCCCCTCAAGGATTCTGCATTATCAAAAATATGCCATGTGATAGCTGCCATTGCACTGGCCAAATTTGGAAGCATGGCAAGCGCAAGCCACTTCATACCATTGTTCTGAGTCTTAAAACCCCAGAGAACTATAAAAATAATGGCAGTGGTCCACTCAAACAGAGTTGTTATGTGGATCCACCATGTACCTAGAGAGAGTTCGTGCAATTGACTATTCCAACACTTCAAGTTTAGTGAACTAACAGATCATATAAGTACCCATTGGGAATACTTTTTAAGTATTTGATGTAAGTTTGTTTGGTCAAGATAGATAAGTAACTGTGGTTAAAGTTTATTTACCTAGCAGCATAATGCTCGTATAAGTCTTTAAAGACTCCTAATACCTGAATTAGCATCGAAATGATGTTCATTTTCATGTGACCAGCCAACTTTAATATTATCTCCTATGTGAGTCTGACTCGAACATAATAACCTTAGTTTTCCAAGCTTACCTTGAATTATTAATAATTGGGTTGTGCCTAACCACTCTCTGTATATAACTTGACATTGAATACCATCCTGACGTATCTCTAAATGTTCAGGTCTAATTGCTTTTATTATACCTACTTCGGAAGGGAGGAAGTTGATTTGTGGTCTTCCTATAAAGCTAGCCACAAAAATAGTATTAGGGTTTTTATAAAGTTCTTTAGGGGTACCAACCTGTTCTATTAAACCCTCATTTAGCACTGCTATTCTATTAGACATTGCCATTGCTTCCTGCTGATCATGAGTAACATATAGAACAGGTTGCTTGCCTTCTGAGAGGATAAGATTTCTCAGCTCTGGACGAAGGTCTTCCCTTAGTTGAGCATCTAAATTGCTCATAGGTTCATCTAGAAGATAGACCCTGGGATCCCTTAATAAGGCCCTAGCTAGAGCTACTCTTTGACGTTGACCTCCGGAAAGTTGTGCCGGCTTTCGATTCGCTAGGCCTTCAAGTCTCATTAGTTGTAATACCGTACTCACTCTTTGTCTTTGTTGTGCGCTAGAAAGCCCTCTAACTCTTAGTCCAAGTGATAAATTTGAGGCAATAGTTAAATGAGGATAAAGTGCATAACTTTGGAAAACCATTCCAATTCTTCTTTCGACCGGGGAGATCTTGGTAATTTCATTGCCATCGAGAAATATCTGGCCTCTGTCAGGCTTGTCAAGACCAGCAATTAATCTGAGGGTGCTACTTTTTCCACACCCGCTAGGACCTAATAATGCAACACACTCACCATTGTCTATCTGCAGATTAATGTCTTTCAGAATCCAAGATGAACCAACTTTCCTGCCAAGGTTCTTTAGAATTAAAGTCATCCTTTTATGGCTCCTTGGGTTAGTCCAGATACGATCTGTTTTTGGAAAACTAATACAATTAGTAATAGTGGAATTGAACCTAAAACTGTAGCTGCAGCGAATGCCCCGTATGGCACCTCATGGACCGATGAGCCTGCTATACGAGCCATTGCAACTGGAAGAGTCATTAATTCTGATTTACTTATCCAAGTAAGTGCAATGGGATATTCATTCCAAGAAAATAGAAAAACTAATATTGCTGTACTTCCGGTGGCTGGTGCGATTAATGGTATTAAAACCCATCTTAGCCGTTGCCATAAGTTAAGGCCCTCAAGTCTTGCGGCTTCCTCTAACTCAGGGGGTATGTCTCTAAAAGCCGATGATAGTAACAAAACTGCCAATGGCATGGATAGTGCTGAATAAGGAATGCCAAGTGCATAAAGATTATTTCCTATGTCTAGAGTTCTTGCTATTTCTAAAAGAGCAAGAAATAGTAGAACATAAGGGAATAATGCAGCTGATAGAAGTAGAGCTTTAAAGCCATTCGCTAATACTGGTTTTATCCTGTTTAGAGAATATGCTGCTGGTGTTGCAATAATCAGAGTGATTAATGTTGATGACATGCCAACTATTAGACTGTTGATTAAATATTGCAGGAAGGGTGGGTCAGCAAAAAGGACTTTTCTGTAATTATCAAATGTCCAATGGTTGGAATTATCTGTTATGAGACCGGTTATGGAATCAGAGGTGCAGAATGAGGTATAAAGTTGCCATACAAGCGGTGAGAGGGACCAAGCCAAAACCAATATGATTAATAGTTTATTTGGACTTTTCATAGTATCCTATTTAGGCTATTAGATAGTTGAATATATAGAACTATAGCCAATATACAAAGAATCAATAATAATAAGAAGCCTCCCATAACAATTGTTGCGCTATAGCCAAAATCCAGAAATCGCATTGCATTAATATAGGCGTACATAGCTATACTTTCTGTGCTACTCGCTGGACCACCCCCTGTCATAACTTGAATTAGATCGAAAACACCAAATGCTTGTGCAAGTCTGAACAATATTGCAATCAACAAATAAGGTTTTAACAACGGTAGAGTTATTTGAAATAATGCCTGACGTGGATTTCCTCCTTCAAGAAGGAATGCTTCATATATATCTGTTGGAATAGTTTGTAGACCGGCTAATAAAATCACTGCAATAAAAGGAGTCGTTTTCCAAACATCAGCAACTATTGTAGCCATCCAGGTAACATCTGGATTAGATAAAATATTTAAATGTTGTATGCCAAGATAACTAGCTAATTTTTCAATTGGTCCATAAGGAGTGTTGAAGATCCATCTCCAACCTAGAGCCATTATTGTTGTAGGTAATGCCCAAGGTAGAAGAGTTATCGTTCTTATATAGTCACGCCCACGCCATTTTTGATTGAGTAATAACGCAATAGACAGGGCTAAAACGATTTCTATCGCTACAGATAATGATGCAAACCTAAATGTTTGAAATGCATCCAACCAAAATCGGTCGTCATTAAGTAGTCTTATCCAGTTACCGCCTTGATTGGGGATAGATTTTAGGCCTGTAATAACTGAATTAGCATTGAGACTAAGTAATGAATAATGTAGGAGTGGTACTCCGAAGAATAAGATTACAAAAATAACAGATGGTAGTAATAGAGCTATTAACATTATTTGCTATAACCTGCTGATCTGAGTAGATAGGAAGTCCTTTTCTGAGCTGCATTCATCGAATCATGTACACTTAACTTGTTAGTAAGCAATGCACTTAACTGGCTTTGCAGAATATCACTCATTTGAGCATATAACGGTGACTCTGGCCTTGGCTTGGTGACTTTTAGCGCGGTATCTAGATCTTTAAGTATGGGAGAATTGGAGACCATAGATTGGTCATTAAATAGATTCTTTCTTGTGGGGGTGTATCCATTATTGAGGAACAAATCCTTTTGAACAGATTCAGATGTTAGAAATTTAATTGCACGAACAGCTGATTTTGGATTTTTTGTCGACTGCATGATTGAGAATCCCCAGCTCCCAAGTGTTGAGCTAGGAGGATTTCCCTCTGTAGAAACCATTGTGGTAAAAGCAACCTTGTCTTTTACTGGACTATCAGCTTTTTGAAGTTCTGCCCATGCATATGGCCAATTTCGCATCATTGCGGCATCGCCTGATTTAAATGCTTGAAGTGCTTCTGATTCTGTGAAATTTAAAACAGACCTAGGACTTACTCCATTATTTATAAGGTCTTTTAGCCATTGTGCTGCTTGAATGCTTTCTGAGCTAGAAAGTTTTACACCATACTCCTCTGAATACCAGTTACCACCGAAACCATTAATTACTTCTAGGAAGACACAACTAAGGCCCTCGTATTGCTTGCCTTGCCATACATATCCCCATCTTACTTTATTTTCAGACTGTAATTTTTGGCTTTTTTGTACAAGCTCTGTGGGTGTTTTTGGAGGGCCTTCAGGCATTAGATCTTTCCGATAATAAAGAAGCCCCATATCAGCCACCAGGGGCCATCTATATAAAATTCCATTATAACTATTCCCAATCTCAGCACCTTTAGCTAGTGAATCCAGATCCTTTTCTTCTATTAGTTGGTTTAATGGTAATAACCAATTAGCTGCCGCATATTTAGGTAACCAGGTTACATCTACCAGTACTACATCAAATGGACTATTTCCTAATAAAAGACTACTTATTGCTAGATCAGAGACGCTCTCTGTTTCTCTAGGACCTCTGGTAACATTAATCTTTATTTTTCCTGTATTTGCTTTATTAAAATGTTCAATACTCTCTTTAGTAGAATCTACGAATGGGGCAGGCATTAATATATTGATTTCATCAATAGTATTTTGACTTGGCCAAACCACACTTCCAAGGATTGTTAAAATAGTAACAGCTATTAAGGTTATTATGTAATTCTTAACTTTCATCTAGCTTATTCATTAGTAGAAGAGATTAGACTTTTAAGTTGCTCATCAGCCCAATCTTGAACAGTGTAAGATTCAACTGCTTGCGACATAGAATCCATTCGACTTTTTTGTTCATCAACAGGCATTTCAATTGCTTGTTCTATTGCTTCATCCATTCGCCTGTGCGAGTAAGGGTTTGTGAGGACCGCACCGTCTAATAGTACTGATGCCCCTGTGAATTCAGAAAGAACTAATACTCCTCCTTTCTTCCTTCTGGCTGCTACATATTCTTTCGCTACAAGGTTAAGGCCATCACGCAATGGTGTAATCCAGCAAACATCTGCCTCTGAGAACCATGCCACCATTTCTTCATATGGAATTCTATTGGTAGAGAATCTTATTGGAACCCAATCGATTTGGCTGAATCTACCGTTAATTCTCCCAGACATTTCTTCTATTGACCTTTGGGTATCTTCGTAAATTTTCATTCCTGATGCGGCGGCGACACACGCAAGCATTAAAACAACCTTGCCATGTATGTCTGGTTTTCGTTCTAGGAGCCTTTCGAACGCAAGTAATAATTCTTCGTTCCCTTTTGTGTAATCAACCCTACTAGCTGAGAGAATAAGCTTTCTATTCTTTTTCGTTCCCTTTCTAATTTCGTCAGCATGTGAACGTACCTCTGAGTCACTAATAAGCTTTTGGATTACGTCGGGTGAAGTTCCAACTGGTGATGAAAGAAGTTTGATATTTCTACCAGCATGTTTAAGCCATGGTGTTACATCAGGTTCAGTGAGTGCACTTCCTACCGCAATGAATTTTTTGTCTACTGATTGTTTTGGGCCCCTTTTGGCTCCAACAAGACAATTAGCTGCTCTAGCAAAATTTTCAGTATACCTAGGGATGTGAAAACCTACTAAGTCACAGGCCAGTAAGCTTTCTATTATTTGTCTCCTCCAAGGAAGAATCGCAAAAACATCATTTCCTGGAAATGGAGTGTGGTGAAAGAAGGCAATTTTTAAATCGGCTCTTTTTGCTCTGATAAATGCTGGCACTAACCATAGGTTGTAATCGTGTACCCATACAGTTGCTCCCTGAGCTGCTTCTATACAAGCAGCTTCTGCAAACCTTTTGTTAACAAGTTCAAATGTCAACCAATCGGCGTTGTTGACATCGAAGTATGTTGGAAATGTATGTAATATTGGCCAAAAGCACTCTTTTGATGTGACGTGGTAGAAACTAGTTATCTCATCTTTGACTAAGGGGATTCGGTTTAATGTAAATTTATTCGGTTTAACCATTTCGATCCGTTCATTATTAATATTATCAAGAGAATCAACTTCTCTCCATGCGATCCACGTTCCATTAGGTCTCAACCTAAATAAATTTCTTAGAGTAGGAATTATTCCATTTGGACTCTTCTGATCAGTCCATATCCTTTTACCATCCTGATCCTTGCCTTCATCAAAGGGAGTCCTGTGGTAAAGCAATATGAAGGAGCTTTGGCCTGGCTGCGTCTCCAATGTTAAGCCTCCATTATGAGATAACAGTTTTCTTAGGTGGAATCACCACTATACCTATATTTGCTTTAATTGATTGCTTATAACATTTATTGAATTGATAGTTCTTTCAATTTATTGTAAACGTCTAGTGGATGTTTTCTTGGATTAACATTTTCCCACTTGGCTCTAATAATACCTTTGGGATCAATTAGGTAGGTTTTTCTTGCGGAATATGGAGGGTTCCATGCATCATATTCTCTACTTATCTTTCCATTTGGATCAGAAAGCAATGTAAAACTAAGTTCAGCACTACTGCAGAACGATTCGTGCTCGTTAAGATTATCGGCACTTATGCCAGCGATCTCTGTGTTTAACTTTACGAACTTAGGATACAGCATTTCAAATCCCTTGGCTTCTATTGTGCAGCCAGAAGTAAAGTCTTTAGGGTAGAAATATAAGATTAACCAGACACCTAAGTGGTTTCTAAGTTGCCAGTTGCTATTTATTTGGCCAGAATTACTTGTGCCTTCTAATTGAAAGTTAGGGGCAATTTCTCCTATATTAGCTCTGTTAGTTTGGAGTGAATAGGCAGTCTTAGGATATGAAAATAAAGAAGCCATATATATAAAAGATGTTTTAATAAATAACCTTCTATCCATTCTCTAATATATAAAGTTAAGAATTAAGTGTGAAGCCCCAAATAAAAGGCTTAAATTTTGTTTAGGTCTATTCCTAAGGATTTCGCGTATGGTCCAAGCCCTTTCTTCTGGATGGTTTTGAGTGCACGTGTTGTTACTTTGAGATTTACCCATTTCTTGCCCTCAGCCCACCAGAGCTTTCTTTGTTGAAGATTTGCTTGTTGAAGCTTCTTGGTTCGAATATGGGAGTGACTGACGGCCATGCCGTTGTTAGCCCTAGTACCAGTCAGTTGACACACTCTGGACATTTCCTAAACCCTCTAAGGTAATAAGACCCACACAAGGCTACTTTAACAAATCATTCAGCCCTATAAGGCTTTCTCAAGTAGTTGGGACATAACGGTTGCCGTGCGCTCCTGAAAGTTTGCCACCTCATTAGGTTCAAGACCTCCAACGCCAAGCTTCGCCATGTCGTAAATATGTCTAGCCAAATCTTTGGAGAGTCGTTCAGTAGGTGAAGATCCAGTCGATCCAACTATTACTGAGCCTGCCTTTAGCTTGAGGAGTGCGTTAACTAGGGGATGTGATCGATTGATTAAGAGCACGTGATTCTCTGGCAGCCCAGGAAGACGTTGCTCCATCAGAGCGCCAATATCATTAATTCTCCTCATTTGTTCTGGTAGAAGAATAATTGCTGGCGGTGAGTCATTACCTTTTAGAGCCTGTACCTGAATGGTAATCTTTTCGTTAGCTAAAGCATCCTTTAGCAATGTTCTAAGTTGTTCTGAGGATGTCTCTCCTCCTTTATCAGAAATTTCTGGCTCGTCTGATTTCAACTTCGTATCTATTTCCGAGTCCACCCGTTGAAATTTAAGGTCTTTTTGTTGATCCTCAAGCCATGGTATAAACTGAGAATCTATTACTGTATCGGCCGTAAGTACCTCTGAACCTTGAGATTTCCATAGATTGAGTGCAGTCGCTTGAGCTATTGGGTCAGTGCAGTAAATAATTCTTTTTTGTTCGCTATCAGCCAACCTAGTAATGTAATCACCAATAGTTGTAAATGTCTTTTCATTACCTTTAATCAATCCCAGAGAATCCTTTTCACCATTCTCGGATAATGCTGTAGTTTGAAAAAGAACTAGATCCTTAGTTTGATCTGCAAATTTTTGGTCTTCCATCGCCCCTATTTTTATATAAGGGGATACTGAGTCCCAAAGCTCGGCATATCTATTCGGGTCTTCTTTCTTGATTGACATCAGTTTATCTGCAACTTTCTTCGCTATAAAATTACCAATGGATCTTACTTTTCGATCGGTCTGTAGAGCGCTCCTACTTACATTTAATGGTATATCTGGAGAATCTATAACGCCTCTTAATGGTACTAGAAACCTTGGTACAACTTCTTTTATGGAGTCACTTACAAAAACTTGATTGCAGAATAGTCTGATTTCACCCTTTTCCCAATCCGCTCTTCCGGTAGTTCTGGGGAAATAAAGAATTCCTTGTAAATTATATGGATAGTCTGTATTAAGATGAACCCATAATAGAGGATCTCCTTGAAAAGGATATAAATAATTATACAGCTCAATATATTTTTTATCTTCAATGTTCTTTGGGTTTTGTCGCCACAGCGGATTTTGCTTGTTTACTACTTCACCATTTAAGCAGATCTCAATAGGCATAAAGTCACAGTATTTAGTTATTAGAGTCCGAATCCTTGTTGGCTCTATAAATTCTTCTTCTTCTTCTAAAAGGTGAAGGATTATATCTGTACCAATTTCTTCTTTATCACATTCTTCTAATGTAAATTTAGGTGAACCATCGCATTTCCAATGAACAGCGTTGGCATTTTCAATTGCTGAAAGTGTTTTTATCTCTACCTGTTTGGAGACCATAAAACTAGAATAAAAACCTAATCCGAAATGACCAATAATTTCATCGCTATCTTTCTTGTACTTCTGTAAAAATTCTTCGGCACTGGAGAAAGCGACTTGATTTATATACTTCTTTACTTCATTCGCACTCATGCCTATTCCATTATCGGAAATGACAATTTGCTTAGTCTCTCTATCGATAGTTATATTAATTTTAGCTGACTCACATTCACTACAATCACCTGCCATTGAGGCCATTCTTCTTTTATTAATAGCGTCTAGGCCATTACTTATAAGTTCTCGTAGAAATATTTCATGATCCGAGTAAACGGCCTTTTTAATAATAGGAAAAATATTTTCTGTATGAATCTGTATTTCACCTTGTTCGGATACTGGCATGGTCTAAGGAACTTTGTAACGACCATAAGGATTTACGGAAGATTGCTCAACCGCTAGTGGGGGAGGGGTCCCCGTACCATGAGAGTTATTGGGGCTTTTTTTGTAGTTCTTGACGTTCTTCAGGTAAAACTGCACCCTGTACAGGACATACTTGAAGACATATCCCACAATCAATACAGGTGCTGAAATCAATCCAGTAATAGTTTGTTCCCTTAGCGTTTTTACTGTTACCTGGTTTGATACAGCCAACTGGGCAAGCATCGACGCAGTCACTTACTCCTTCACATACGTCAGAAGAAATAGTATGTGGCATGAGTCTCTAACTATGGAATTACTCAATAATATTACTTATCGATCCATTCAAGTTGTTTATATCCTCTGACAGCCATACGTTCTTCAGCTTCCTCTTTGTTTAGGCTACTGCTAATATCTACGACTGCCTGTAGACCTTTACTGTGAAGTACGGCTTGTCTTTCTAATGCCACTTCTAAACTAATGTCTTTGTGGTAGGCAACTAATGTTGTTTGGGGTGATTTAGTCACATTATTGTTTGTATCTGTTATTATTTCTCTTATCTCATCAATTGCAAAACTAAATCCAACTCCGGCAGAAAATTCTCTCTTTGCTCCACAGATTCTTACTAATTCATCGTACCTTCCACCTCTAGCGATTATGACCGGAGAAGATTTTCCCTGGCATACAATCTGAAAGACAATTCCAGTATATAGTTCAAAGTGTGGTTGAAATGTAGGGTCTACCTGAATATCAACATTCTGAGCATTGGCCGTAGGTTGAATTAATGTTATTAACCTTTTTAACTCTTCAATAACTATATGATTACCAAAAAAGCTAGTGAGTTTATCAACCACTTTATTAGAACTGCCTCTACATCCGAGGATTTCTATAAGACTATCCTTGATTTCCTTTTCTATTTCTATATTCTCTAGTGCAAGTCTGTTGAAATTTATTAAGGCTTTTTTAACCTGAGATTTGTATTCATCACTCACTGAACAAAGAATTAATTCCATCAAACCAGTGTGCCCAATAAGAACCTTTGTGTTATGAACTTTTTTTAGGTCGAGAGTTTTTAAAGACGCTAATAATAATGAAAGTAATTCCATTTCAGCAGCTATTTCCTTTACTCCAAAGAGTTCAACACCGCTCTTAAGGTTTTCTTGAATAGATACTCCTCCTTCCTCTGAAGGTCTGTTTTCGAAAACAGTTCCCGATGCCCAAAGCCTTAAGGGCCTGGGTTTTTCTGCCAGCCTCGTACAGGCAGCACGGGCAATTGATGCAGTCATCTCCGGACGCAGTCCTAGAGGATCGCTTGAAACAAGACGAACAATATCTTCACTAGAGATTGCTCCCCCTGCTTTAAGAGTGTCTAGTCTTTCAACTCTTGGAGGTGAAACTTCTTCATAGCCCCACAACTTATAGACCTCTGATAAACGTTTTATCAGTTGGTGATTCAACTCCACTTGTTGTGGATTCAGATCTATAGCGCCGGCTGCTGGCTGGAGAGCCATTACTTATTTGCTCCTTTTATTTTACGATCCTATTTCATCGATAGGGATGGCTCTAAAAGCGGAGCTTTCTAATGGTTTAACTAGCTTAAGCTCGTGTTTCAGAGGTTGTTTTAGAAAAGGATTACAAGCAAGTATCCTGCCTGTTTTTATATCAAAATCTCCTCCTGGATAGTTACCCACGTATCCCCCTGAAAGTTCGACAATTGCAACTCCGGCAGCGAGATCCCAAGGTGACAAGCCCCTTTCCCAGTAGCCATCCAATTTGCCAGAAGCAACAAATGCTAAATCAACGGCCGCTGCCCCCCCTCTCCTAACACCTCTAGTTAGGTTGGTTAACCAAGCAAATTCAGCATAATTATTATCCATTCTTGTATGTCTGTCGTATGCAAAGCCAGTGACAAGAAGAGAATCCTCTAAGTTAGCGGTCTTGGAGACTTTTATTTGATTTGAGTTGCAAAATGCTCCTATCTCAGGAGCCGCAAAATACGTTTCGTTTAGAAAAGGTATGGAAATTGAGCCCAATAAAGGAATTTGTTTCCATGTGAGACCTATCGATGTAGCAAAGAAAGGATACCCATGAGCAAAGTTAGTTGTTCCGTCCAGCGGGTCTACACACCAGCGAAATGATGTTTCTTGACCAATTGAACCTGTTTCTTCTGCCAAGACTGAGATTTCAGGAGTATTTTCATTTAGATATCTCAAAACCACTTGTTCAGCCTCGATATCAGCATTTGTCACTAGATCCCCTTTCCGACCCTTATTAGTGACTTTTTCCAAGTTTCCATAATGCTTCATCAATACTTGACCACCAAGCTCACTCGCTTTCTTAGCGACATCAAGTAAACGTTCAAGGTCAGATTTCGAGAGAGCAGATTCAATTGATGCCTTCTCACAAAGGGGTTTATCCATTTTTTAGTGTTCTAAATAGCACATTCTTCCTTATATCTAGGGCATTGTGCTGCTAGATTCAAGCTGGCTAGCCAGTCTATGGAGAGGTGGCCGAGTGGTTGAAGGCGCAGCACTGGAAATGCTGTATAGGGGCAACTCTATCGAGGGTTCGAATCCCTCTCTCTCCGTTGTTAAAAGGTCTCAAATTACTTACTAATACCTTCAAATTTTTAAAAGTAGAAAAGATATTAATATCACACAAATTATCAACCAAACTTACCTGATATGTAGTCTTGAGTTGCCTTCTGAGTTGGAGAACTGAAAATTTTATCTGTATCATTGAATTCTACTAAATAACCAACTTTACCTGTCCCTCCATCCTCTGCTTCTGCATTGTAGAAAGCAGTCATATCACTCACTCTAAGGGCTTGTTGCATATTGTGAGTAACTATGATGATGGTATATTTCTTTTTTAGTTGATGCATTGTCTCTTCAATTTTTAATGTTGAAATAGGGTCAAGAGCGGAGCAAGGTTCGTCCATTAGTATTACTTCTGGTTCAATAGCTATTGTTCTTGCTATGCATAGACGTTGTTGTTGCCCTCCAGATAAGGAATAACCACTATCATTTAATTTGTCTTTGCATTCGTCCCATACAGCTGCTTGCTTTAAGGATTTCTCAACTAATTCATCCATATTACCTGTATAGCCATTAATCCTTGCTCCAAAGGCAACATTCTCATAAATGGATTTTGGGAAAGGGTTGGGTTGTTGAAAAACCATACCTATTTTCCTTCTGACTTCGACAGGGTCAACTGTCGAACTGTATAAATCTGTTCCGTTAAAGAGTAACCTTCCTCTAAGTCTACATCCGTCTATCAGGTCATTCATTCTATTGATTGATCTAAGGACGGTTGACTTGCCACAACCTGATGGACCAATAAATGCTGTAACTTTACCTTCTCTAATATCACAATATATATTTCTTACAGCGTCTGAATTTCCATAACTTATGGTTACATTCTGCATGGAAATACATGCACTTGATTTAATTTTTGATTGTTCAGAATTGCTCATCATCTAGTCATTATACCTGGATAAAGGCATTGTTCTTCTACGTTCCGATTTCGTGACATAACTAATTGTTGGAGGCAATCTTTCCTATCCATCTTGAAAGGATATTCATTATCAACAAAAGAATTACAAGTATGAAAGAGGCCGCCCATGCAAGTGAGTTTTGAGCTTCATAGGGTTCAATTGCAAAGTTAAAGATTAATACTGACAATGAGGCTATTGGATCTAAAAGTGAATTCGGACCATCAGCCCAGTAGAAGGAGAATAATGCTGTGAAGATTAATGGAGCCGTTTCTCCCGCGGCTCTTGCTAGTGAAAGAACAATTCCTGTTGCAATTGGAGTTATTGCACTCGGTATTGTTATTTGAGTTATCATCACAAATTTTGAAGAGCCAACTCCTAGGGCAGCTTTCCTTAAATCGTCTGAAACTAATTTAAGTCCTTCGTCAGTAGTTTTTATTACTGTAGGTAGCATGAGAATAGCTAAAGCCATGCCTCCGGCAACGCCGCTAAAGCTACTGCCGAAGAATATTTTCGTAGATACAATTGTTGCATAAACAAATACACCTGCAATTATTGATGGAATCCCTGACAATACATTTGTTCCAAACCTTATAAATCTTGAAAATACACCATTTTTCGAATATTCAGCTAAATAGATTCCTGCCCCTACTCCAATTGGCACGGCTATTAATGTAGCCAATGTTGTAACTATAAATGTCCCCTGAATTGCATTACCAATTCCACCAGCATTAAGCAGGTCATCCCCTGGGGGTTCGGGTAGTTGTGTAAAGATAGATAAGTTAATCTGTGAAGCACCTTTTATAACGACATAAGCAAGAACAAGTACAAGTGGTAATACAGCTACTATTGAAAAAATAGCTGAGGTAAAGGTAAGGATATTTCCATAGATGTTTCTTGGAAGTTTTGAGTTGAAGTTGAGGTTCGAATTTTTATTCATAGCCTTATTTGAATTGATTTGCATATGTTTTAGTTAGTACTTAAGGCTTAGACGCTTGACCATCCATTGAGCAAATATGTTGACGAAAAGAGTCAGTAACATGAGGATAAATGCAGCGTACATAAGAGATGAAACCTGGCTGCCATCAGCCTCACCAAATTGATTGGCGAGCATAGCCGCAATAGTGTTGGCTGGTGCTAACAAGGAAAAGCTGAAGTTGTTCGAATTTCCTATTATCATTGTTACAGCCATGGTTTCTCCCAAAGCTCTTCCTAGTGATAGTAATATCCCTCCAGTTATTCCAGAAATTGCAGCAGGTAATATTACATTAAATATTGTAATCCACCTTGTGGCACCAATCCCATAAGCAGCTTGCCTTAATCCTTCTGGGACTTGATTTAATGAGTCTCTGGAAATTGCGGTAATGATTGGCAAAATCATAATTGAGAGTATTAATATTGCAGGTGCCATTCCAGGTCCCATAGGCTCAGAACTAAAGATCGGTAACCATCCAAGTTTGGTATTTAAATATACAAGAAATGGTCTTATAAATGGTTCCATAACAAAGATGGCCCACAGTCCCAATACTACGGAGGGTATAGCCGCTAGAAGCTCAACCATGATCCCAATAACATTCCTTATATATATTGGTATAATGTCCTCTGTAATAAATATGGCACATCCAACTCCTAGAGGTACAGCTATTAAAAGTGAAAACAATGAGGTAACTATTGTTCCATAAATTGCTGTAAATGCTCCGTATTCGTCATTCACTGGATTCCAGTTAGACGTGTAAAGAAAACTAAGGCCATACCGACCCATTGAATCGAGTGATTCCCAGAAGACAACAACTAGAATTGAAAAAAGAACAACGGCTACCATTGAAGCCATTGCTAGAGCAAAGTTTTTGAAGCCTGTGTCTACGACTTTCTCGGACGGAGGTCTGCTCCTTAGCTTAAAAAGAGTCGGCGACTCATTAGCCGTCATTAGACATGACCTAACTCATCCTGAAATTAGTGGGTTTATGACCTATTTTTCACTAATGAAGTCTTAACTAATGGATTTCCCTACATTAGAGAGGCTTTTCAATTAAGTTTTGCTCGGTACGGTTGACTTTATTCAGAAATAAACATGGGGCGGATCGTTGGAATTGATCTTGGTACGACAAACTCCGTTTTGGGGGTTTTAGAAGCTGGTCGCCCACTAGTAATAGCTAATGCAGAAGGCTGTAGAACAACCCCATCTGTTGTGGGATATACAAAAGATGCAGAGCTCCTGGTTGGTCAATTGGCCCGAAGGCAACTCGTTTTAAGTCCCAAGAACACATTCGCAAATCTAAAGCGTTTTGTTGGTCGATATTGGGATGAACTTGAGGACAACAGCCTGTCTGTGCCTTATAACGTCAGGGCAAACTCACAGGGAAATGTTCGTATCACTTGCCCAGCAACTGAACGAGAGTATGCCCCTGAAGAATTAGTTTCGTGCATTATTAGAAAGCTTATAGATGATGCAGAGACATATTTAGGGGAAAGTGTTGAATCAGCTGTCGTAACAGTACCTGCATATTTCAATGATGCTCAACGTCAGGCCACTAGAGACGCTGCCAGATTGGCTGGAATCAAAATCGAGAGGATCCTTAACGAACCAACAGCAGCAGCCCTTGCTTATGGTTTTGACAAGAGTTCTGCTCGCCGCGTTCTTGTTTTTGACTTAG
Organism: Prochlorococcus sp. MIT 1300; assembly: GCF_034092375.1. Lineage (NCBI taxonomy): Bacteria > Bacillati > Cyanobacteriota > Cyanophyceae > Synechococcales > Prochlorococcaceae > Prochlorococcus > Prochlorococcus sp. MIT 1300. The sequence goes on from NZ_CP139302.1 coordinate 268,321, forward strand.
GGGGTGGAACTTTTGACGTGTCCTTAATGCGAGTCGCAAATGGTGTTTTTGATGTTAAAGCTACTTGTGGGGATACTCAACTTGGTGGAAATGATTTTGATCAACGAATTGTTGACTGGTTGTCAGAGAACTTCAAAAAAGAATATGGACTTGATCTAAGACGCGATAGACAAGCACTTCAACGTCTTACCGAATCTGCTGAGAAGGCCAAACAAGAGTTATCTGGTGTTCAAAGTACGCCTATTTCCCTCCCATTTATAGCTACTGGCAATGAAGGCCCCCTTCATATTGAGACAACCATTGACAGGGTTACTTTTGAAGGTTTGTGTACAGACCTTTTGGATCGATTGCTAGCACCTGTTCAATCAACACTTCAAGATTCTGGGTGGAGTCCTGATCAGGTGGATGAGGTAGTTCTTGTTGGGGGCAGTACTCGAATGCCTATGGTTCAGCAACTTGTAAGAACGCTTGTCCCAAACCCCCCTTGTCAGTCTGTTAATCCTGATGAAGTTGTGGCTATCGGAGCTGCAGTTCAAGCTGGAATTCTTACTGGTGAGCTTAGAGATTTGCTACTTAATGATGTAACACCTCTTTCCTTGGGCTTAGAAACAGTTGGAGGCCTCATGAAAGTTTTGATACCAAGGAACACTCCTATTCCTGTTCGTCAATCAGATGTATTTAGTACGTCTGAATCTAACCAATCTGCCGTTGAGATACATGTCTGGCAGGGTGAACGTCAATTAGCTGCCGATAACAAGTCCTTAGGACGCTTCAGACTTTCTGGTATACCACCAGCGCCCAGAGGAGTTCCACAGGTCCAGGTGGCATTCGATATAGATGCAAACGGTTTATTAGAAGTAAGTGCAACAGATAGAACTACAGGACGAAAGCAATCTGTAAACATTCAAGGGGGGTCTACCCTTAACGAAGATGAGCTTAAACGCTTGCTTGCTGAAGCTGAAGCTAAATCGTCTGAAGATAAACGAAAAAGGGCCTCTATAGATCGACGTAATAGTGCATTAACTCTTGTTGCTCAGGCTGAAAGAAGACTTCGAGATGCAGCTTTAGAATTGGGCCCCTATGGAGCAGAACGTCAACAACGAGCTGTTGAGTTAAATATGAGAGATGTTCAGGACCTTTTACAAGAAAATAATCCGCAGGAATTAGAACTTGCTGTAGCTTCGCTCCAAGAAGCGCTTTTTGGACTTAATCGTAGGCTTTCATCTGAAAGACGTACAGATGGCAACCCATTACAGGGAATAAAAAATACATTTGGTTCTTTAAAAGATGAGCTTTTCTCAGATGATTATTGGGATGATGACCCTTGGGACTACCCTTCACGTTCTTCTATAGATAGGAGAAGTGGAGGAAGAGGAGGCCTAGATCCTTGGGATAATGACTACTACCGCTAGTACAAATTACTGGTCCTTACTTGGGCTTGATCCAGGCAGTGACCATGAAGAGCTCAAAAGAGCATTTAGGCGGGAGGCAAGAAAGTGGCACCCCGATTTAAACATTAATGATATACATGCAGAAGAACGATTTAAGCTAGTAAATGAGGCTTACGCTGTTCTAAGTGATCCACGTAGAAGGGCAGAATGGGAGAAAAGTCTTGATCCAATAGAAAATATGAATGATCCTTTTGCTATTGGTTTTCCGAGCTTTGAGGATTATCTAGACATTGTTTTAGGAGTTAAAAATACACATCCTTCGGAACAGCTAGAAACTAATGAGGTAACTCAAGAAGATAGAAGGAATTGGCCAACAAGAGTTCAATCTTCTCCCCCACCTGTTCAAGCATTTGAAGATATAGAAAGTCTCGTGGCACTTACACCAGAACAGGCCTTATACGGAACAGACGTTGAACTTGAACTTGAAGATGGCAGACTTATTGAAGTACCAACTCCACCGCTTGCAGGGGATGGCTGGAGATTGAGACTGGCTGGAGTTGCGCCAGGGGGAAAAGATCATTTTCTTCAACTACGTGTTACGACTGAAGATGGCTTAAGAATTGACGGAATAAGGGTTCATTATCGGCTCGAATTATTACCCCCGGATGCTGTTTTAGGTTGTGCTGTAGAAGTGCCAACCATGTCAGGGACCGTAACCTTACAGGTCCCTCCATCATCCTCTAGTGGCAGGCTACTTCGATTAAGAGGTAGGGGCTTGGAATTAGATGGCCGCAGAGGCGATCAGTTGGTAGAAATAGTTGTTGTTATTCCATCTGATACAAGCGAGGCTGAGTTTGCTTTGTATAAAAGACTTCAAGAATTGTCTTTAGATCCAGAAGCCTTTTGAAATGACTCAAACTAAATAGTAGATTGATTTTATTTCTTTACTGAACAAGATTATTATGAGAGTATATGTTCTTCTTTATGATGCAGGTAAAGACAGTGAGGGCATTCATTCAATAGAAGTATCAGCAGAAACTTTAGTTCTTATGTTTGAGAATAAGGATGACGCGGAACGTTATGCAGGACTTTTAGAGGCCCAAGACTTTCCAGTACCTTCTATAGAAGAATTAGACAGAGATGAAGTTGAGGCTTTTTGTGCAGGAGCGGGGTATAAAGCAAAAATCGTTAGCGATGGATTCATCCCTAAGGATGACGAGGAACGGATCTTGCTTGCTCCCCCAGAATTAAATAAAGATGTTACTAACTGGAAGGATGATATAAAAGAAGAAATACCAAAAAACTCCGAGGAAAGCTTAGAGCATACTGAATTGGATGATATAAAGAAAAAACTCGAAGGACTCCTTTGATTCCGCCACTAAACCCTTCAAATATATATACCGCAATGATAACTAACAAAGGTCAGGAAGTACTAACTGAACAAGAAAATCCCCTTAGTCGAAACCTGGATGTAATGAGCACAGAAGAATTAGTCAGTTTATTTGTACAAGAAGATAAATATCCACAACAAGCTGTGCAGAGAGCAATGCCTAGAATTAGTGAGGCGATAGAAGCAATTGCAGGGCGAGTGCATAAAGGGGGTAAGTTGTTTTATTTAGGTGCTGGTACTTCTGGAAGGTTAGGAGTATTAGATGCTTCAGAATGTCCGCCTACATTTTCTACTCCTTCTGAATTAGTCCAAGGTGTTATTGCAGGAGGCGATGACGCCCTACGAACTAGTGCAGAAGGTAGCGAAGATAATACAAAAGCTTCAGTTTTAGACCTTCAATCACGCTCTTTTTCTTCGTTAGATGTTCTAATCGGTATCTCAGCATGTGGAACCACACCGTATGTTTTAGGTGGATTAAACTATGGTCATCAGATAGGAGCTTTAACTGTTTCTATCTCATGTGTCCCTCCAGATGAAATAGTTATTCCTTGCGACATTGATATTAGATTACTTACAGGTCCTGAATTGTTAACAGGTTCTACTAGGTTAAAAGCTGGAACAGCAACAAAAATGACCCTCAACATTATTTCGACAGTTCTAATGATTAATCTTGGAAAAGTATATGGAAACAGAATGATTGATGTTTCTGCGACAAATAGAAAGTTAAAAGATAGAGCAATTCGAATTATTCGAGATTTGACATACTTAGGATTTGATCATGCAAAAAAAATCCTAGATCAAAGTAAAGGCTCTGTTAAGATTGCTTTGCTGAGGCATGCAGCAGGTCTTAACCAGAGCGAAGCCGAGATTATACTCAAGGAAAATAATAACAATTTAAGATCTTCTTTGGATAAATTGAAGGTATCCTTGCCTAAGGCCCCATAAATCATCAGTAACTTTCATACTCAATATTCATTGAGATTACGAATACTCCATCTTGATAAATTGCTGACAAAACTTTCTGAATGCCGATTCAGAAGACAATTTTGAATAATCTGCTAGTATTTAATAGATTTACATGGCTTAACAGTGACTACAGCATTGATGGAAACAGAGGCTGGCATTATCGAGCTTGAACTTTTTGACAATGATGCTCCAAAAACTGTTGAAAACTTCGTCAAGCTTGTCAATGAAGGTTTTTATAATGGTTTAGCGTTTCACCGAGTTATAGATGGTTTTATGGCCCAAGGAGGTTGTCCAAATACACGTGACGGAGCAGGAGGAATGCCAGGAACTGGTGGTCCAGGATATACGATTGATTGTGAAATAAACTCCAAAAAACATTTGCCTGGAAGCTTGTCAATGGCCCATGCAGGAAAAAATACAGGCGGGAGCCAGTTCTTTATAGTTCATGAGTCACAACCACATTTAGATGGTGTGCATACAGTATTCGGCCAAACAAAAAATATGGATGTTGTACTAGGTCTTAAGAACGGCTCTAGAATTAACAAAGTAACCATTAAATAGATATTTTATTAGGACCATTGTATTAGGAGGGTATCATAAGATTTTTTTAAATCCTTTATCATTGTGTGATCAATTTGAGTTAACTCTGAAAGATTGTGGTCTATAATTTCCATATTTTGTGAAGGGTGAATAGCTCGGTTCGCTCTATCTGAAACAAATAGACCAACTCTTTTTGTTCCATTCCAGCTAGACAATTCTAGAATAAATTTCACTAACCTTTTCCAATCAATTTCTGATAGAACATTCGATTCAGATAAAGCTAAGTCTTTTATACTCCATAAAAAGATTGGTCTTTCCCAAATAGCTAATAACCTTGGAGAAAATTCAGCTTTAAGGAAATATTTATGGTCATTTGCCCAGTCATTTATATGTTTTCTTAAATGAGGTAGTGATTCATTATCTACTTTTCCGTCCCATGACAATACGATAAAAGGGTGTGAACTATCCTCGATTTTGAGTTCATTTGGCGGGTCAATAAGATGACCCAACTTTTCTCTTTTGACTGCTAGATAAGACGCATTATAGTCGCTTGGACATATTACTAGGGGTACTCGAGTAACTACTTGGATTCCGTATCCACCTAAGCCAGCAATCTTACGTGGGTTATTAGTAAGTAATCTGAGTCGATTAACACCTAAATCAGTAAGTATTTGAGCTCCCACTCCATAATTTCTTAAATCGGCGGCAAATCCAAGTCTTTCATTCGCCTCCACAGTGTCTAATCCACCATCTTGAAGGCTATAAGCTTTTAGTTTATTTATAAGTCCTATTCCTCTACCCTCTTGCCTTAGATAAACGACAATACCTTCCCCTTCCTGCTCAATTCGGGACAATGCAGCCTCAAGTTGAGGCCTACAATCACACCTTAGAGAACCAAAGGCATCTCCAGTAAGACATTCTGAATGCATTCTTACAAGTATTGGTTCTTTCAAGCTTCCTAAATCTCCTTTAACTAGAGCGACATGTTCTGTTCCATCGAGTTCATTTTTATAACCAATTGCTTTAAATCCTCCAAATTGACTAGGTAGCTCAGCACAAGCTTTTCTATAAACAAAACGCTCATTCTCTAATCTATATCTAATTAAATCGGCTATGCTAATTAACTTAAGGCCCCATTCCCTTGCATATTTATAAAGTTGAGGAAGACGGGCCATTGATCCATCCGCATTCTGTATTTCACATATAACTCCTGAAGGATTTAATCCTGATAGTTGAGACAAGTCAACTGCTGCTTCAGTATGGCCAGCCCTTTTAAGAACTCCACCTTGCCTAGCTCTAAGTGGGAAAATATGACCTGGTCTCCTTAGCTCTAGAGGCTTTGTTTCCGGATTAATTGCAACTTGAATAGTTCTTGCACGATCTTCTGCGGAGATGCCAGTTTGGACCCCATGTTCAGGCCCCCCATCAATACTGACGGTAAAAGCAGTTTGATTAGCATCTGTATTTCTATCGACCATCAGAGGCAAATCCAATTGATCTAACCTCTCTCCATGCATCGCTAGACAAATGAGGCCTCTTGCCTCCGTCGCCATAAAATTAATTTGTTCAGGTGTTGCAAATTGTGCGGCACAAATCAAATCACCTTCGTTTTCCCGGCGCTCATCATCAACAACAACTACGCATTCCCCATTGCGTATAGCAGCCAGAGCATCAGCTATCTCGTCAAATTGCACTTCGTATGAATCGGTCTTTTCCAAAAAATCCTCAGGTCTTGTGGTTGAGATTGCTTGCCTCATTATCGGCAGAAGTACGATCACCTCATAGTTCGATCATCAAATGAATAGATCATCATCCCAATTACCTATACATTCAACAGTTTCGGAAGCGCTCAGAGTTGCTGTGGTGGGAGCCTCGGGTTACGGAGGAATGCAACTGATCAGACTCCTTGAACAACATCCTGTTTTCCATGTGAGCTTTCTTGGGGGTGAAAGGAGTGCAGGGAAGATGTGGAAAGATGTATGCCCATTTATAAATATGGCAGAAGATCTACCAATTGAGGTTCCTGATGCCAGGAAAATTGCTGAAAAGGCAGACTTTGCTGTCTTGAGCCTTCCCAATGGCCTTTCTAGCCAACTCACACCAAAGTTACTGGAGCTTGGCGTCCGGGTTGTTGACTTGTCGGCTGACTATCGATACAAATCTCTGGATCTTTGGAAACAAGTCTACAAAGCTGAAGCAAATAAATTTAAACGAGCTGATGATGAATTATGCAAAAAAGCTGTTTATGGGTTGCCAGAATGGAATCAGAATGCGATCAAAGGTGCCAACCTTGTTGCTGCCCCTGGGTGCTTTCCTACAGCGAGTTTACTTCCACTAATACCTTTCCTAAAGCAAGGGCTAATCGAAAATGATGGAATTGTAATTGATGCTAAAAGTGGTACTTCCGGAGGTGGAAGATCTCCTAAAGAAAGTCTACTTTTAGCTGAGGCTTCAGAGTCTATAAAACCATATGGAGTTATTGGTCACAGACACACATCTGAAATTGAGCAGGTGGCAAGTGAATTTGCAGGTTCATCAATTTGTCTCCAATTTACTCCCCATTTAATTCCTATGGTTCGCGGTTTGCTATCGACTATCTACGCAAGGTTGAGAGACCCAGGCCTTACGGCTGATGATTGCTTTATTCTTTTAGAAGCTGCATATTCTCGTAATAATAATATCAACGTACTCCCTGTTGGTACTTATCCAGAAACAAAGTGGGCTAAACATACAAATTTAGCATTTCTGTCATTGCAGGTAGATAAACGAACTGGCCAATTGATCTTAATGAGTGCAATTGATAATTTATTAAAAGGTCAGGCTTCCCAGGCCATCCAATGTTTAAATGTTATGAATAAATTCCCTGAACAAGAAGGTCTACCTCTCAACACATATTATCCCTAGAAAGATCTTCCAGTCGCCACCTTTCAGCCGCGACAGCTACTCCTATAGGTAATATTTTGTGTTCTTGCTCTTGTATTCTCCTTCTTAGGCTTTGTTTATTGTCGTGCTCGAATATAGGAACTACTGCTTGAGCCAGTATTGGCCCTGAATCAACCTCAGCACTGACTATATGTACCGTACAACCAGTTACCTTCACTCCAAAGGCTAGAGCCTTATCAATAGCATTTAAACCAGGAAATGATGGCAGTATTGATGGGTGAATATTAATAATACGATTATTAAAGGAGTTTATGAGAGTAGGAGTAACAACTCTCATCCAGCCCGCCATTACAATACATTCTATCTCGAATTCTTTAAAACTCTGAATTAGGGCCTTGTCTAGTTCATGACGACTCACATAGTCTCTATGGTCATGTAATAGATATTTAATACCTAATCGTTTTGCTCTATCTATGGCAAAACAACATTCATTATTGACAACTAACAGCTCTACTTTAGCATTCAGGCTAGACGATAGGGTGCTTTCTACTAGTGCTTCGAAGTTGCTTCCATTACCAGATGCCATAACCCCGATTCTTAGCGGAGGATCGATACGAGGTAAAGAATCCATATCAGGGCACAAAAGGAAGTTTTCGTTTATGGGCATTAACGACCTCATTTGACTAGAGTCTAAGGAAAAGTTGTCTGTTAATCATGTCGCATCTGAACGTACTCCCTACATTGCTTAACGACTTATCATTACTTGAACAAGCTTTAAAAGAAGAAGGGTTTCAGGTTCAAGCCCCAGGACTTATTACTGATTTTGATGGAGGAATCCAGATTTGTGATTTGGTTGTGAACGATAATGGCAAGCCTTTCCTTGCATGGAATTCTTCTGATGGTGGAAGAATCGAGTTAATTGTTGATTTAGTTAGATTAACCAAACAGCGTGATACCTCACAACTTCTTCATAGGATTAATCGACGTTATACAGCATTGGTAGCTTTAAAGAGCGCCAAATTAAAATTCCAAAATTTTAGCTTGTCTATGTAACTAATAGAATTATTAATTTGTCAACTATGATTGATATCTTCCTAGATTTAACTCAAGCGTCCTATCAACGTATTCATGTTACCCTACAATGGAAGCCCAAATCCAATTATCTGCTTTGGTCATTACCAATCTGGACACCAGGGTCTTATACCGTTAGAGATCACTCTCAACATTTACATAGTACTAAAGTTTCTCAATTAAGCAAATCAATTGACTTTGTTCGTCTTTCTACGAGTAGTTGGGAATGCTACTTGCAAAATCAGTCTAAGGTCAGTCTTTCATATATTATTGAAGCTCACGAACTTTCTGTTAGAAGTAGTTTTATTGATCCGGAATTTGCTTCATTATGTCTTTCTTCGGTAGTTACACTAATCGAAGGAATGCGTTATGACGAGCATCGTCTATATGTAAATCTACCTTCCGGGTGGACTTCATATACGACACTTGACTTCAGCAACTTCTACAAGGCTGAAGATTATGATCAACTTGTTGACTCACCGCTACATGCTGGAGTATTTAAGACATACGATATTTCAGTCAAAACTTTCAAGCATAAGTTGATTTTACTTGATAATCTCCCTCAGCCCTTACCTTCAAATATAGATATTGATGTCTCTAAGATCTGCGAAGCTTGTTGTGATCTTTTAGGATCTGCCCCGCCATCTGCAAACAAATATCAGTTCATAGTTCTACTACTAAGAAAAGGATATGGAGGATTAGAGCATAATGATTCAAGCACTATTGCTTATGACTGGAATTCAATAACAAATAAGGATGGCTACCGCAAGTTTCTTCAATTACTTGGACATGAGTACCTTCACCAGTGGAATGTACGGAGATTAAGGCCTAGGGAATATCTAAAATATGATTATAATAATGTTGTTCTTAGTGATAGCTTATGGTTCGCAGAAGGAGTGACGTCTTACTATGACACTGCACTAACGTTTATATCTAAGATAACTGATCAGAATTCATACCTGAATGACCTGTCCAATGATATATTATCTTTCTTAAATTATAATGGTTTAAAAGTTCAGAGCCTAGCTGATAGTTCAAGGGAAGCTTGGATCAAGCTTTATAAGCAAAACCCTTCCTCTATTAACAACCAAGTCAGCTACTATAAACTTGGAGCTGCAATGTCTTTTTGTATGGACGTATTACTTAGACAACTAAATTCTTCACTGAGTTATATACTCAGAAGTCTTTGGCATAAATATGGTATAACAAATCTTGGATATACAAGAATAGATATTGTTAATGAGATTAAAGAAGTCAGCGAAAGCTTGGCTGATAAGATATCTATCTGGCTAGACGAGACGGACGCTTTGCCAATTAGGGAATGTGCTCAGATTGTCGGACTTAAGCTGGAGCCTACGCAAATTAATGATATTTACACAGGTCTTACGTTAAAGACTGTTGGAGAAAGAATATTGGTTAAGCAAATTGACTTAAATAGTCCCGGATCTCTCGCCGAACTTATTATAGAAGATGAGATAATAGCAATAAATGATTTCAGGCTGCTAGAAATAAGTGAACTTAAATTATATCTAAAAGAAAGGACATCTAATACCATTACTTACTCACGAAGAAATAGAATTTATACATCAGTTATCAAGTTGCCTTCAAGAACATTTAATTCTTTTGAGTTCAGAATTGATGAAGACGCACCTGAATCAGCAAAAAATTTGAGGGATAGGTGGCTTAGATTTATATAGAAGATATTATTATGGAAATTATAGTGGATGAGACTCGTTGACCCAAACCATTTATCAGAGAACTATCAGCAACATTAGGATTTTCTCGCTCCTTGCAAGGATTTCCTGCAAATAGCTTCCATCATTGGCAACTTTTAAGGCAAGCTGGTGCCAACTAGAACAAAACTCCGCCAACGTGTTGGCATCTTTGAACCATTTAGAAATCGTCTATCAAAATGAGTTTCCCTGATTTTAGCTCTGGCAATGTCCAATCCCAATGGCAAAGGTATTGTGAACTCCTCTGGTACCACGAGGATTTGGAGCTTTGGCTTGATATCAGCAGGATGGATATCAACTCTCTAACTTTAGAGGAATTGCGGCCTTCATTCAAGGAAGCATTTAAAGCAATGGAAGAGCTTGAGAAAGGCGCTGTGGCAAATAAAGATGAGAATAGACAAGTGGGGCATTACTGGCTTCGCACGCCAGGCATTGCTCCAAATTCAGATGTAACTAAATCAATCGAAGACGGGATTGACCAAATTGATTCGTTTTCCAAAGCTGTTCTGGATGGAACAATCCAGAGTGGAAACGGCCAACCTTTCAATTCTGTTTTATGGATTGGTATTGGTGGCAGTGGACTTGGTCCAGTTTTGATGGTTGAAGCTTTACAAAAGAATGAACAGGGATTGCCTTTTTATTTTGTAGACAACGTTGACCCACAAGGTATTGCTGAAGCTATTACATCACTTGGTGATGCAATTACAAATACTCTGTTTGTAGTTGTTAGCAAATCTGGAGGCACGCCGGAACCTCGAATAGCAATGGAGCAATTTAGAAATCATCTGCAAAAGGTAGGAGGCAACTGGTCATCACAAGCCGTTGCAATAACAATGATTGACAGTCGACTAGATCAGTTGGCAAAACAAGAGAATTGGCTGGAAACATTTGATCTTCCCGATTGGGTCGGCGGCAGAACAAGTATCACCAGTGCTGTTGGCCTACTATCTGGCGGTTTAATCGGTTGCAATATAAGAGAATTCTTGGTTGGAGCTTCCCAGATGGATGAGGCGACAAGACTACCTGAAACTTTCAAGAACCCAGCAGCTTTGATGGCCGCAGCATGGTGGAAAGCAGGAGAAGGTAATGGTATTAGGGACATGGTTGTACTTCCCTATAAGGATAGATTAGAGGTTTTTAGTAGATATCTTCAGCAGTTGGTAATGGAATCATTAGGGAAAAAATATGACCGTAGTGGAAATGTTGTTTCCCAAGGTTTAGCTGTTTATGGAAACAAAGGATCTACGGATCAACATGCTTATGTTCAACAACTCAGAGATGGTATTGACAATTTCTTTGTCACCTTTATAGAAATATTGGATGATTCAAGCCACCTTCCAATCCTAAACAATGAATCTCCTGGTGACTTTCTTTCAGGATTTCTTCAGGGGACTCGTTTAGCATTATCCGAAGGAGGGCGTCAAAGTATTACTATCACTCTGAGGTCCTTAAATAGCCGAACACTAGGGGCCTTAATAGCCTTATTTGAAAGAACCGTAGGACTATATGCTGAATTAATAGATATCAATGCATATCATCAACCTGGAGTTGAAGCCGGAAAATTAGCAGCAGCAGATATCTTGTCACTTCAAGAGCGTATAGAACAACTTTTATCTGATGGAGTTACAAGATCCTTGTCTAATGTACAACAGGCTATAGAATGTGATTCTATAGAATCCGTATTCCTTATTATTAGACACCTAGTCCTAAATAACTCAGAATATGTTATTCATGGCTCTTGGGCTAATCCGGTAAGCTTGACATTTACTAAAAGTACATAGTCTCCCTAAGGTACAAGATTCACAAGCTTTCCTGGGACAACAATTATACGAGATGGTGCCTTACCCTCAAGCCACTTCTTTGCTGTGTCAGACTCTAAAGCTGCTATTTCCATTGATTTCTTATCAGTGTTGGCAGGAAGATTTATTGATCCTCTGACCTTACCTTTAATTTGTATAACGAGCTCAAAAGTATCTTCAACTATCGCTTTGGGGTCATGTATCGGCCATTGGGACATATGAACACTTTTTTTAAAACCTGCTAATTCCCATAATTCCTCAGATATATGTGGTGCGAAAGGTGCGAGAAGCCGAAGTAATACGGAACATGCATGTAATCGCGATTCAAGGCTTACTTTGTCAATCAATGGAGAGATATTGTTTGACAATTTCATCAACTCTGAAATGGCGGTATTGAATTGATAGCCCTTTAAAATATCTTCAGTTATTGATTTTATTGCGTAGTTGACATGTTTATTCAGTTCAGACTCAAATGTATTAACACCTGATTTTGTTATTAGCTCTTTGGAAGGATTGCATTCCTTATCGGACAATTTTGTGGTGAGACGCCATATCCTTTGCAAAAAACGAAATTGTCCTTCAACATCAGAATCACTCCACTCTAGATCCTTTTCTGGTGGAGCCTTGAATAAGATAAACATACGAGCAGTGTCTGCTCCGTATTTATCTATAACTGTCGAAGGATCTACTCCATTGTATTTAGATTTAGACATTTTCTCGAAGAGAACCTCAAGCTTCTCTCCAGTTTCTGGGTCCTGAGGATTGCTTTTATTTGAGACTTTATTGGTTGGTATGTATTTACCTGTACTCTTGTTTCGATAGGTAATCCCTTGAACCATTCCTTGTGTTAGTAAATTTAGAAAAGGTTCATTTAGCTCGACAAGTTTTGCATGCTTAATAGCTTTTGTAAAAAATCTTGAGTAAAGCAGATGAAGTATTGCATGTTCAATACCACCTACATATTGATTAACTGGTAACCACTTATTCACTGCATTTTTTGAAAAGGGTTTAGAGTTGTTATGTGGATCTGCAAATCTTAGAAAATACCATGAGGAACACATAAAGGTGTCCATAGTATCTGTCTCACGTTCTGCAGGTTGTCCACATTTAGGGCACTTAGCTTCACGCCAATCCTTGTTTTGTTTGAGAGGTGAACCGCCTTTAGAGGTCAGGTTCGTTGCAGTGGGAAGTTCGACGGGTAAATCTTCATTAGGAACCGGTACTGTTCCACAACTAGAACAATGTATAACGGGTATTGGGCATCCCCAATAACGTTGTCTGGAAATAAGCCAGTCCCTTAGTCGGTATTGAACCTTGCTTTGAGCCCAACCTTCCTTTACTCCCTTCTCAAGAATTAATCTTTTGCCTTCAAGACTATTTAACCCGTTAAACTCCTCTGAATTAACTAGAAACCCTGCTTCTATATAAGGCTCGTTTGGGGAAGAGAACTCTCCATTTTTCGTCGGTTGAACTACATAGTTAATATCAAGTTTGTTTAATTGGGCAAATAAGAAGTCTCTTTGGTCATGTGCTGGAACTCCCATTACAGCACCAGAACCATAATCAGACAAAACATAATCTGCAATTAAGACAGGGATTTTGTCATTGTTAACTGGGTTTATTACATATGTGCCAAGTCTTACTCCTCTTTTTGGTTTATCATGTGTTACTCGTTCCTTTTGCGAAAGTTTCTTTGTTTCTGCTCTCAAAGCATCTACTAAATCTTTGTTTTTGTTTGTAGTTAGTTCATCAACAAATTTATGCTCAGGGGCAAGGACAAGATAACTTACTCCATAAAGAGTATCTGGCCTTGTTGTAAAAACGTCAATTTTGATATGGGGTTTGTTTTGTTGAGTAAAGGATATTAATGCTCCTTCTGACTTACCTATCCAGTTTTTCTGCATGGCTTTTACTCTTTCCGGCCAGCCTCCTAGGTCTTCAATATCTTTGAGTAATTGTTCATTGTATTCGGTTATTCTTAAAAACCATTGTTTTAGCTTTCTTTGCTCTACAAGAGCGCCTGATCGCCATGATCTGCCTTCTGCGTCAACTTGTTCATTCGCAAGAACAGTTTGATCAAGAGGGTCCCAGTTAACGGTAGCCTCTTTTTGATATGCAAGTCCTGCTGAGAGAAGCTGATTAAATAAGTATTGGGTCCATTTGTAGTAGTCACTATTGCAAGTTGCTTGTTCTCTTGACCAATCAACGGACAACCCTAATCGACCAAGTTGGCATTTCATATGTTCAATATTTTTTTGCGTCCAGGTTGCTGGATCAATTGCTCTTTCTATTGCTGCATTCTCAGCCGGTAGTCCAAATGCATCCCAACCCATGGGATGTAACACGGCCCTCCCTTGCATCCTATGCATGCGAGCAATTACATCAGTAATCACATAATTCCTCACATGACCCATATGAAGGCTCCCTGAGGGATATGGAAACATAGAAAGGGCATAAAAGCCCTCTTGTTCGTCTTTGGGCTCTTGTGTCTTGTAGGTCCCTTGCGTTTCCCAATGCTCTTGCCACTTTGCTTCGATCTCTATTGGCCTGTATTGGCCAATAGAGTGACCCTGATCTTGGTAGGAATCCTTCACTGACTAAGTTTATCTGACCATGATGCTGGCACAGTCTGAGGCTTAAATTATTTATTCGTCTCAGACTGGAGGAATTTCAAGGCGAGAATTTGTTAGTTTTACTATTAATGCTAATACCTAAGAATTCTACGAAATTGGGTTATGAATTTCCACAAATATCAAGGCATTGGTAATGACTTCATCATTATCGATGGAAGATTGACAAATTTACCAAGTGGTCTTGAGCAACCTGACAAGTCATTGATTAGTGGAATATGCGATAGGCATTTTGGAGTTGGAGCAGATGGAATATTACTTATACAGTCACCCATTGGTGAGGCAGATATTGAAATGAGAGTGCTCAATTCTGACGGTACGGAGGCAGAAATGTGTGGTAACGGATTGAGATGCGTAATTAAATACCTTCTGGATCAAGCAGAGATTGGGTTCGCAAAAGTTTGTGAGGTAAAGACTAAGGCGGGGATTATACGGGCCCATGCTGATCCTGATCGTCAAATAGTTGTGGATATGGGAGCCCCATATTTAGAGCCTTCAAAGATACCGACAACTTTTAAAGTTCGTTCTAATGGCCTACCACAGGAAGAAGTTATTGTTAATGGTAATGCTATGAATGCTGTTGCTGTTGGAATGGGTAATCCTCATATGATCATTATTGTAGATGACTATTCTGAAATCAACGTAGAGAGATATGGCAAAAAACTAGAAAACCATGAATCATTTCCTGAAAATACCAATGTTCATTTTGTAAATGTGGTAGATAGTTCCAAATTAGAACTCAAAGTTTGGGAGAGGGGCAGTGGGATAACGTTGGCTTGTGGCACTGGGGCATGCGCAACTTTAGTTGCTACACATTTACTAGGAATAACAGGCAATACAGCCAATGTCTTTTTACCCGGAGGGGTACTCTCTATTAGTTGGCCAGCTCTAGACGGTTCTGTATTTATGAAGGGTTCCGCCGAATTTGTCTATGAGGGACACCTAGACTTATAGACTTACTTTTAATCTTGCCAATACATAACTTCTTTAAGTAAGCTGATGAACTCTATCTACCTAGATGCATGTTCTACAACTCCTATACGAAGCGAGGTATTTAATTTTATTCAAAAAGTAGAAACTAGTTGTTGGGGTAATCCTTCAAGCATACACACTCAAGGAGCCTTGGCAGCCGAGACCTTAGAAAGAAGTAGGTTCACAATTGCTGACAATCTTAATGCCCAACCAGAAGAAGTCTTTTTTACTTCTGGTGCAACAGAATCAATACATTTAGCTTTACTAGGTATCACATCTAATATGAAGCCTGCTCGTATCGTTATTTCCTCTGTAGAACATCCAGCTGTTAGAGCAGTCGCAAATAAGTTATTATCGACGGGATGGGATGTTGTTCTTTGGCCCGTGGACCACTTTGGAACAGTTAACTTAGATATTATAGACCAGATACTTAGTCCTCCCACCACAGTTGTATCAGTTATTTGGGGTCAAAGTGAGGTTGGTACGGTTCAACCTATTCAGAAGATTGCGTACGAATGTAGAGCTAGGAATATTATATTTCATACAGATGCAACCCAATATTTTAGCCACTACTTAGTCAACTGGAAAGTTTTACCAATTGATCTCTTGAGTGCTTCTGTTCACAAAATGCAGGGGCCGAAGGGAGTTGGTCTACTTTTAGTTAGAAAGGGTTTATTTAAGTGTATAGAAGCTTTGCAAGACGGCGGTAAACAGGAGATGGGACTGCGTTCTGGTACAGAGCCTGTATCTTTAATTGCTGGTATGAGTAAATCTATTGAATTACTTTCAACTGATCTTAATCATAACAACGTAAATGCAATGAATGAATCTGCAAAAGTTAAGTCAAATAGGGATTTTTTGCTTACCAAACTACAGTTAATATCGGAACTAAGGTTTACTGGACATGAAGTAAATAGATTACCTAATCATATTTCATGCTTAGTTTCTTCTGTATTTGGCACACCTTTGTCAGGACGTGATTTGGTAAGAGAACTTTCAAGTCTTGGAGTGGCCTGTAGTAGTGGTACTGCCTGTGGAGCTTCAAGGAATAGTGAAAGTAATGTCCTAAAGGCAATGTCAATTGGCAAGGATTGGCGGTCGTCAGGATTAAGATTAAGTCTAGGTCGATGGAATACAGAGAAACAACTCGCAAAAGTACCAGATTTAATAAAACAAGCTATCCTAAACTGTGAATAATTTTTCTCTCTTTAGACATTAACTCTAATGGTATTTGAGCTCCCCAAAGATTTGAAAACCGCTGAATTATCACTCCATGAGTCTATGCTTTTGTCAATACGTGCTCAAGAACGAGGTAGATGGACCATTAATTTGAAATTCGAAGGATTGAAATTAATGCCCATCGTTTTTAGAATGCATAAAACATTGTTAGCTGAGAAGATCCAGTCATTACTTTGTTGGCCTGATGCAGGAGCCACAGCTCTTGCAAAACATTCTGAGCCAGAGTTCAAGCAATCAATTGTTTCCTTCTCGGACGTGATTAAAAATAAGGATAACATCACCAACAATAAAATATTGATTGCAGTATCCCCGCAACCTCATGATTATGAAGAATTTGAGCAAATTTCTAATACTTATTCGGATACTATTGTTATATTAAATGGAAAGCTAGAGGATGCAGCCGTTGGAATAGGAAGCGTCGCCAGACAAAGGAGAAGAGCCTTCCTGAGTCAATGGAGAGATTCCTATTGGCTTGAGCCACTAGAAAATGGAGCTTTAATGCACATTTATCCAAATCAATGGTCTTTGTTTAAGAGTGGACCTAATGGATATTCTTTCTTGTCAAATTTCGATAATAAACCTACACCGGAAATTGTTTTTGAGAACTTATCGTAATCAATCCTTTCAGCACATTGGGAAATATCTTATACTATAATTATCAAACTGTATCTAGATAGAAATGACTAATAGGATCCCTATCTTTAAACAAATAACTCTTTTTGATTTTATAGTTGTTCTATTTATAGGCGCAGGATTGTCCGCTTCATCATGGAGTCCTATGTTATATCGGAAAATATTTAGGGAAGCAGGTACTCCTACCTCAGTATTGTTTAGTATTGACCTTGTAAATGTTCCTGCAGCTAACCCTTCCTCATTATATGAGTCAATATTATCAACTGGCAAAACAAGTTTATCTTTAAACTCATCTGAAATTGGAGATTACGATGTTCTTAGAATTATTCGTCCAGGTCAAAACTTGAATCACCTCAGAAGTGGACCAGTTAATTTAGATTTATCCAGCCAAGATATAACCAGGTCAACAGTTAGGATTATACTTTCTACAGAAGCAAATGTCTCTAATGATGGTGTTAGTTTACATGGTGAGAAATTAAAAATAGGTACGAAAGTGTTAATAGAGGGACTTATATATAAGCTTCAAGGTGTTATTAGTGATGTTAGTGTAAAATGAAGGTAGAGTTTCTTTACTATATCAAAAAAATCCTAAGGCCGAAATTAACAATAATAATAAGTCTTGGGCTTCTTGTTCTAAGTTCATTTTTATTAATTGAATCAAAACGTAGAGACTATGAGACTTACCAGCCCTTAGAACTTGCCTTAGATATTCCGAATTTAAACTTTGATTCTATTTGTGAGAGACTGCAAGATCGTCTTTATAAGTTGTTGCCCGATAATGATACAAAATGGGCTCTTACTGTCACTAATAATAAAGGTGATGTACTAGCAGATATAAAAGGAAACCATCCAATGGTTCCTGCTTCTAATATGAAACTTTTAACTACAGCATTTGCTTTAGATACTCTAGGTCCTGAATTTAGGCTTTTCACTACTTTGGCACTAAAACCAAATGGTCATTTTGATCTAAGTGGAGAAGGAGATCCTGACCTAGATCTTGAGGACATTCAACTCATTGTGAATAAAATTCAGTCAAGCACCCCAATTGAAAAGGAGAGATTAATACCAGTAATTAATCTATATGAGGAAAGTTATACTAACTGGTGGCCTTTAGATTGGCTAGATTCCGACAAAGTGCGCAATTATGGAGCACCAATTACTAGGTTGGCCTTAACAAGTAATACCGATGAGAAAGCTATAAAGAACCCCCTCACAAGAATAAGAGATATTCTTGAAGGGGAAATATCAAAAAGGAGAATGAAAGTTACCATTGCCGTTAGGAGGCAAGAATCCCTAGCAGAAAACGATATTAACTCTCTTATTCTATACATTAAGAAATCAGCACCCATGCAATCACTATTAAGCCTATCGAACTCAGAAAGCCACAACTTTACAGCGGAGGTTCTTTTAAAACATTCAGCTAACTCATGGGATACGTATATTGCTGCGGATACGTTGAAGAAATGGTTAGAGCTCAAAAATATCGATACTCAGAAATTAGTTATAAAGGATGGTAGCGGTCTATCTCGAAGTAACCGTTTGACTTCTAGGTCAATAGCGGAGCTTTTAATGAAGATGAGTTATCACGATTACTCATCAATGTTTGAATCTTCCATGGCTATTTCTGGTATCAGAGGAACTCTAAGAGACTTTGCAAGAGGTACTGAGTTGGAGGGTAATTTTTTTGGGAAAACCGGCAGTCTTTATGGAGTAAGAACTGTATCGGGAGGGCTAAGAACTCAGAAAGGTATTCTTTTTGTAAGTATAATGAATCAAGGGGATGTGACTCCAGATAAGGTGTTTATAGAACTATTAAAATCGACGCGGGAGTCAATTAACCAATGTTCCTAAATGGGTTTGGTTTAGAGTTGTGATTTGTTTCTCTATTAATTTGAATTGTCTTATGGGAATTCATTTCTTTAGTTGAAGAACTTTGAGTTGATGTAATTGCTTGTATCTTAGATAGTTCATTTCTACCAGACTGAACAATATGTGTTAGGTGAAAAAGCTTTTCTTCGAGATCTCGAAGTGTTTGCTCAGCATATTGATTTGCTCCGTCCTGGAGTGCAGTAGCCTCTGATCTACTATGTTGGATTAAAGCTTCGCATTGAGCTTGCATCTTAGTTCTATAATTTAATGCATCCGAATGAATTCGTTCAACTTCTTGGTGTGTATCTTGCCTTAGACGTAATGCATCCTTTTTGATTAAGTCAACTTCTTTTAGTGCTTGTTGGCAATTTAGTTCATGTTGTTCTGCCAGATGTCGTTTGCGGTCAATTATTTCTTGTTCCATTTTCTGCCGCGCTTCTATTAATTCCTGTTCAAGAATTTGCCTTTTTGTTGAATAGTCTTGCTCGAGGCTTATCAACTTTGTTTGTGAATCTTGCTCCATTTGACCAGCTTGGGTCCTCGTGGTTTGTAGGAGTTTTTCACATTGATGTCGGGTGTTGTCTAAAAGTTCAGAAACCTGCCTTTCTGCCTCTTTTCTTATGGTGGCAGAGTTAAGTAATTGTTCTCTCTTTAGTTCTGCCTGACAAACTATCTCGTCTGCTTGGTTCTGTGAACGGTTTAGCAGTTGTTCTATGTTTTTCACAAGATCGCCAGCTTTCGCTACTTGTGAAGGTAGAGACTCACGAATTTGGTCAAGCAATTCAATAGCTTCATTCTCGTTGACAAGTCTTCCTCCAGTAAAGGGGATTCGATTTCCCTCGAGGACCAAATCTTCTAATTGATCCAATTGATCGTGGAGGATGAAGGCGGGATCGCCCATTTGCTTTGAAGCTACTTACTCATGATTAAAAAGCCTAATTAGGTCTTTTGCCACTACTGAAGGCACCATATGTGAAATGTTGCCACCATATCTAGCTACCTCTTTGACGACAGAGCTGCTTAAAAAGCTGTGGTGAGCCTGAGTAGCAAGGAATATCGTTTCGAAGTCAGCTGCTAAGGACCTGTTTGTATGAGCGATTTGGAGTTCGTATTCAAAGTCACTCATAGCTCTAAGCCCACGAAGAATTAGATCAACACGGCTTTCGGCGGCACATCGGACTGTCAGTCCCTCAAATTCAATAATTTCTATTCCCGTTAGGTGTTGTGTTGATTCCGTAATCTGACTTATGCGTTGTTCAAGCGGAAATGATGGGGTTTTGTCAGGATTCTTCAGAACAGCTACGACTACCTCGCCAAAGAGGGAGTTAGCCCTCTCTATCAAGTCCAGATGTCCAAGAGTTAATGGGTCAAAGCTACCTGGGTAAAGAACCCTCATGAAAAACCGACGACTCTCTCTGATCGTATTCAACCAAAGCTGTTTAAAGTTGATATAGAAAAAAATTCAAAGATGACCCTTGATCTTGATGCAAAGAAAGTCCTGCTTCGCAAAATCCCTCATGGGCTCTTTATTTGCGGAGTACGTGATGGAGAGGAAATGAATGGTTTTACAGCAAGTTGGGTTACTCAAGGTTCCTTTGATCCTCCGCTGATAGTTATGGCCGTGCGAGCAGAAGGGTCTAGTCATGGAATTATTCAAAGGACTAAATGCTTCTCCTTGAACGTACTGCGGTCAGACCAAAAGGATTTAGCTGCAGTTTTCTTTAAGCCACAAAGTGCTCTTGGAGGACGATTCGAATCAGCACCTTTCCACAAAGGGGAATTAGGTCTTCCTATTCTTGACAATGCGATCGGAGGGGTTGAATGTCAATTAGTTGGAGAAGTAGCTAATGGAGACCACACAATTTTTGTTGCTGAGGTTATGACAGCAGAATTAATTGAAGATAAAGAACCTCTTGTACTTTCTACAACCGGATGGTCATATGGTGGATGAAAGAGGTGACAGGTCGAAATAATCCATTATTACTTCTAAACAACCCTGAAAAGCTACAGAGACTTTTATCAGAAATACCTGTAGAGCCTGGTTGTTATTTAATGAAGGACTCGAAGGATCGTTTATTGTATGTAGGGAAATCTAAATCTCTAAGAAATAGGATAAAGAGTTATTTTCGTTCATGTAGCAATAACAGCTCTAGAATAAGCTTAATGATAAGACAAGTACATGATATAGAAATCATTATTACTGATAGCGAAGCTGAAGCATTGGTCCTGGAGTCCAATTTAATAAAAGATTTACAGCCACATTTCAACATACTCCTTAAAGATGATAAAAAATATCCTTATTTATGTATAACCTGGAGCGAGGATTACCCCAGAATTTTTATTACTAGAAAACGTCGTAATCGTAATACAAAAGACCGATTTTATGGGCCATATGTTGATGTTGGAAACCTCCGTAGATCCCTGGCTTTAGTAAAGAGTGTTTTCCCATTGAGACAAAGGCCACGACCACTATATAGGGATCGTACTTGTTTAAATTACTCCATTGGCTTGTGTCCAGGGGTTTGTCAAGAGCTTATTTCCTCTAGTGACTATCACAAGACAATAAAAAAAATAGCCATGGTTTTTCAAGGAAGGTCGGAGGAGCTAAAGAAATTACTTGGCTCCCTTATGGATAAATATTCGACTTCACTAGATTTCGAACGTGCTGCCAAAGTGAGAGATCAGATTAGAGGTATAGAGCAGTTAAATGAACAACAAAATGTAGGATTGCCGGACTCTAGTGTCAGCCGAGATATTATTGCTTTGGCTTCTAATGATAAACTTGTTTCGGTCCAGCTGTTTCAGATGAGGGCAGGAAAACTTATAGGAAGACTTGCATTTAGTGCTGACGCTACAGGCTTAAAAGAAAGCACAATAATTCAACTTGTGGTAGAAGAGCATTATAGTCAAGTCGATCCAGTTGAAATACCTCAAGAATTAATTCTTCAATATCCTGTCGAAAATCCAGAAGTGGTTTGCACTTGGCTAAAGGAAAGAAGAGGGAGGTCAGTAGACATACAGATCCCTAAAAGAAATAAAAAGGTGGAATTGGTTGATCTTGTATGTAAAAACGCAAAATATGAGTTACAGAGATTAGAGAAGGGGATTCAACAGCAAGAACTAGCACTAGAGGATCTTACCCAGTTGCTTGAACTTTCGAGTGTTCCAAGAAGAATTGAGGGATATGATATCAGCCATATTCAGGGAAGCGACCCCGTTGCTTCTCAGGTAGTTTTTGAAGATGGTTTACCAGCCAAGCAGCATTACAGAAGGTTTAATATAAAAAGTTCATCTATAATGCCTGGTCACAGCGATGACTTCATGGCTTTAGCTGAAGTTATTCGACGACGATTTAAGCGATGGGCTAGAGCAAAGGCTGACGGGTTTCAAATCAAAGATTTAAAATCCAAGAGGACAACATTACAGACTAATGGTTTTAATGATTGGCCGGATTTAGTACTTATAGACGGTGGGAAAGGTCAACTTTCAGCGGTTATGGAAGCTATAAGGGAGTTAGACCTTGAAGAAGAACTTACAGTATGTTCTCTAGCTAAAAAAAATGAGGAAATATATCTACCTAATCAATCCTCAGCCATAATTTCAGAGATAGATCAAATAGGTGTTTTGCTTTTACGGCGTGTACGTGATGAATCACATAGGTTTGCCTTAAGTTTTCATAGAAGTAAACGTGGTGAAAGAATGACTAGATCTAGACTAGGAGATATACCAGGGCTTGGTCCAAAGAGAATAAAGGAGTTGTTATCACATTTCAATTCAGTAGAAGCTATTCAAATGGCCTCAGTTGACACCCTAATGTCAGCACCAGGTATGGGCAGGGTGGTTGCCCAGCAGGTTTGGGAATATTTCCACCCAGACCCAAAAACAGAAGAGCAAGACAAACTTTAAACTGATTATCAACCCAACAGCCTAATGAGAACGAATTGGTTTAGGTCTACAACAAATAACTATTAATAAAGCCAAATGGGAATTAAAAGCTGAGAAAATTACTAATATTTGATAGGACAGCAAAATTACGATGACATTCTCATCAGAAGCTTACCTCTGGTTTAAGTCGCTACATATAATTGGGGTAGTCGTATGGTTTGCGGGACTATTTTACTTGGTCAGATTATTTATTTATCATGTAGAGGCAAACGATCTTGAGCCAAGCCTTCAGCTGGCATTCTCAAAGCAATATTCACTTATGGAAAAACGTCTTGCGAATATAATAACTACCCCAGGGATGATTCTTACTGTTTCAATGGCAATATGCTTGCTTGTCGCCCAACCCCAATGGCTACAACAAAATTGGATGAAAATCAAGCTTTTATTTGTTTTGCTTCTTCTTGTATACCACTTTTTCTGTTACCAACTAATGAAACAACTCGCAGAAGATAGATGTAGTTGGACAGGACAACAACTCAGAGCAATGAATGAATTACCAACACTTTTTCTTTTTGTAGTTGTGCTCTTAGTTGTTTTTAAAACACAATTCCCAACCAGTGCCGCCACCTGGGCGGTCGTTGGGCTAATTATATTTATGGCTGCTAGTATTCAATTTTATGCTAGATGGAGAAGGCTAAATACAGAATCACTGAAGGAATTATAAATTGGAAAACTCTAATTCAAGTCTTATAAGTATAATGAATAGGTGTAATATTGATAGTTGCCCTAAGCAAATCAACCTTCATTGCCATACAATTTGCAGTGATGGAAGTATGACTCCCATAGCACTGATCAAACAAGCACAAGAATTAGGCATTGAACACTTAGCAATAACAGACCATCATTCAATTGAATCCCATAAAATTATTTTAGATAATTATAACTTGGAAAACTCAAGGACAAAATTATGGTCTGGTATAGAGGTGAGTTGCTTGATAAACAAATGTTTAGTTCATATTTTAGGAATTGGCTTCAACTTGAGATCTTCCTCATTGAAACCTTATGTACATGGTGAAGCCCCTACTGGTGAATATCTACAAGGTAAAACAGTTGTTAAATCAATTCATGATGCTGGGGGCCTAGCAATACTTGCTCATCCTGCTAGGTATAGAATTAGCTTTAAGAAAATAATTGATGCATCCGTAGATATAAATATTGATGGGGCTGAAGCTTGGTATGACTATGATATGAAACCACAATTCAGTGCTACCCCGATTATATGCGAAAAGATTGATAACCAGCTTAAACAACTTGGTTTAATTAGTACATGTGGCACAGATACTCATGGCTACAGCTTATTGGGTCGCTAGATATTCCTTAGCCTTCACAGAGCTTAGTCAAATTGCTCTATTATCGACTCTGAATCAATTACAATTCCTTTGATTTTTTGGATTTGTTCTTTTGTTGCATCTTCCCATAGTCCCCTATGAGAAGCCTCTAACAACCTTTCTGAAATGTCTCGTAGCGACCATGGATTATTATCCTTTAAAAAAGTTATAACTTCTTTATTGTCTAGCCATGAACTTGTTATTTCAGAATAACACCAATTAGGAACGCAACCCGTTGAAGCATCGTATGCAAATAGATAGTCCAGGCTAGCTGACATCTCAAAACCTCCTTTGTACCCATGTCCAATCATTCCTTTAATCCACTTGGGATTAGTTAACCTTGAACGTACAACCTTGTCTATTTCTTTAGTAAGCGAATGTACCCTAGGTCGTTCTTTACGTGAATTATCGGCAAATAACATTTCTGGCCTGGAACCGGTAATTTTTTCTATGGCTGCTGATAACCCACCGTGAAATTGGTAATAGTCATCGGAATCAAGTAAGTCATGCTCTCTATTGTCTTGCGTGTGAAGAGCTATCTGAGTTCCTTCTAATGCTTCCTCAAGGCCTTTACGGTCTTCCTTAGGGTTAGCAGAATCGTCATAACTCCACTTGCTCCATTCCATAAATACTTCGCCAAGGTCAGATCTTGTATTCCATTGACCGTTATCTATTAAGCCCTGGAGTCCTGCACCATAAGAACCTGGAGCAGAACCATAAATTCTTCCTTTGTGAGATTGACTCTTGATTGAATGGGAGTAGGGATTCATGTTTTGTTCTTCATCAAGCTTTCCAACTAAAGTAACTGCTTTATGTACCCATCCAATTAATTGAGGAAAGGCATCTCTGAAAAGGCCTGAGATTCTTAATGTGACATCGACTCTAGGTCTTTGAAGAATTTTTATTGGTATAACTTCGAGATCAACCATACGCCTACTTGGTCCATCCCAAATAGGCTTAACTCCAATTAATGCTAATAAAAGTGCAATATCCTCTCCTCCATTTCTCATGGTAGATGTTCCCCAAACTGAAAGAGCTAGAGACTTTAAATATTCACCATGTTTGAGTATATAGTTTTCAATAATAGTTTCAGCATTTCGCCTTCCTAAATCCCAGGCTGATTCAGTTGGAAGTCCGCGAAGATCAACACTAAAAAAATTTCTGCCTGTAGGAAGCACATCGTGCCTACTCCTAGTCGGAGCACCAGATGGTCCTGCCTTAACTCGTCTGCCATTAAGTGAATTTAATAAACTCTTTTTTTCAAATTGGAAGGAATTACATATATTTTGATAGACGACTTCTTTTATGTACTTTAGTAGTGGGTCGTTGTGCCAGCTAAGAACCCATTCATATAGAGGGGGGACTAATTCCTGCTCCTTAAAATTTGGCTGGTCAAGTTCTACTAATAAAGACAGAATATGTAATGCCTGATGTTCTATCCAGTCGATAGCATCGCCTTTTCTCCTTAGAGATTGTTGACAGTATTGCCTAAGTTTCAGGATGTCTTCTGGGTTTAACATATCGCCTTCCTCGTCACACCAAGGGTCTAGAGATAATTCCAGTCTTTCTGATACCGATTGTGTAAAACCTTTGTATTCAGCAAATGGCGATCGAACAATAGTTAGAAGTAACTGAAGTTTTTTGGAAGGATATAGATCTTGACCAAAACTATGAAGGCCTGTCCTTATTTGGGCTTCCTTAAGTTCACATATATACGATTCAGCTTGATTTATATAATCTTTAAAATCATCTATTTTGCTTATACTGTTATCAATAGGCCAGCTTTTTTTATTTAGAAGTTTTAAGATAGACTCTTGTATGATTGGTAATCTGGATGCCTGTAATTGCTCGGCCTCAAAATACTCATCAATTAAATTTTCTAATACGAGGTAATCTCCTGACAACTCAGCCCGATCTAAAGGTGGTGTTAAGTGATCAATTATGACAGCTTGCTTTCGTCTTTTAGCTTGAGAACCCTCCCCCGGATCATTAACAATAAATGGGTAAATAACTGGAATTGCATTTATAGCTACATTAGGGTAACAGTTAATGCTTAACCCTACGGCCTTACCAGGTAACCATTCTACACTTCCGTGTTTACCTAAATGAATGAGTGCTTGTGTATTGTGGATTTCTTGTGCCCATACATATTGGGCAAGGTATCTATGTGGTGGGGGTAAGTAAGGCGAGTGTAAGTCTTCTAGTTGGTCCGAGTCATATCCCCTGCTGGGCTGTATAAGTATAACTATGTTGCCAAATTGAATACCATGAATAGCAAACCCAGATGATTCCAGATCTATAGCTTTTTGTGGCTCACCCCATCTTTTAAGTATTGGTAATTTGGCGGGTTTGGGTAATTTGGACCACCAATTCAAGTAATCATTAAGAGAAAGGTAGGTAAGAGGCGCCCTTGAAAAACTCTCTGGATCGTTTGTTCTGCCCTTTAATATTGAGTCGATAAGTTCTTTAGAAGATACAGGTAATTTCTGTTTAGAAAGATTGTATCCACCATCCTTAAGCCAATTGATTATTGAGAACAAACTTTCAGGTGTATCTAGACCGACACCATTGGCAAGTCTTCCATTCCTTATTGGATAATTGGAGAGGACAATAGCAACTTTTTTGTCGTTATTTTGGGTTCTTTGTAATTCTACCCAGTTATAGACATGGTCTACAATCCATTGTATACCAGATTGATTCGGCGTGTGTTCATGGAGTATTGTAGAGAGTATTTGACTAGATTTTCTAACGGATCTGAAGGCAGCTGGGCGAGTCGTTATTCGTCCATCTAGTTCCGGAAGAACTACCTGTAAGGATAGATCTAAAGGGTCTAGACCTCTATCATTGGTGCTCCACTCCTTCTTCGACCGTGTACTAATTAATGCTTGTAAAACGGGTACATCTAGCGAATCCCAAAGAGGAGCACCAAGACTGGCTTCTTCAAAAATAACAGAGGCAAACGAAGTAAGTGTTAACACTAAGGATACAGATTCATCCTTAAATATTTTTTCTGTAGCTTGTTGTATGACTTTACTACGCAGACTACTGACAAGTATGGTTCTTGGTACCAAATTTCGTAACCTTATTTTTTGGATTATCGAATTAATTAATTTTGTGTCTCCTGACTGTACTAGAGATCGATAAACTACAAGACCAACTCTAGGGCCAGACTCATCTTGCCAATTCCATTTATATGGGTCATCCAAATAATCAATCTTGTGATCTTTTAAGTTAACAGTTCTGTGGTTTTTTATTAATTGAATCATTTGTAAAAATGTCTGAATATTATTTGTACCGCCTTGAATTAAAAGTTCTGCTAAATGGTTAGCTAGCTTGTAATTAACTGTGCCTAAATGGTGAAGTATTTCAAACTGATCCTGTGTTCCAGCAAGTAGAATTAATTCTCTACATTTTTCTTGTTCCTGCCAATTTAAAAGTTGTTCTATTCCGTAACTCCAGTGTTCTCGTCCACCGAGTAATCTGAGGATAATAACATCGGCTTTAGATGCAGTTATTGTCAGATAATGATCGATCTGAGAGGGATGGCTCAAGCATGACAGTGGTAAGGCTCTAATTTCATTTCTTAGAGAGCAATCAAACTCACTGTCAATCGCTGTTGCTAGGGTTGATATGTCAGAGACTGCACTTGTTAAAAAAAGTACGGGGGCAGGAGGCTGCTCAACAAGGGTTACATCATTACTGTCTTCATCACCAGGTAGGCTTGCTATGCGGTGCATTGAACGAACCTCCAAGAATTAACCCTCAGAGAGCCTCTGTACTGGCTCAAAGATTTGCACATCACGGCTTTTTTAGAGATGCATCAGTTCCTTCCCTACGCTTGGTTCCAGGGGAAATGCGTCCCCTTTGAGGAGGCAAGGGTTTCTGTTGCTACTCATGCCTTGCATTACGGCACAGGAGCCTTTGGGGGAATGAGGGCCATCCCCGACCCGAAAGATAGCAACAGCATTCTGCTATTTAGAGCCGAACGTCATGCTAAACGCCTTAGTCAAAGCGCAAGGCTGCTTTTAACAGAATTATCAGAAGAGACAATATTGAACTCATTAAATCTTTTTATTAAGGCAAATAAACCAACTAGACCTATATATCTTCGACCATTTGTGTACACAAGTGATTTAGGTATAGCACCTAGATTACACAACATAGAAACAGACTTTCTAATATATGGCTTGGAATTGGGAGATTATTTGTCTCCTGACGGTGTTAAATGTCGTTTTAGTAGTTGGACACGTCAGGAAGATCGATCCCTGCCACTAAGGGGTAAGATAAGTGGAGCATATATCACAAGTTCGCTAGCCAAGACAGAGGCTGTTTTAAGCGGCTTTGATGAAGCTCTACTTTTAAACAGTCGCGGAAAAATAAGCGAAGCTAGTGGAATGAATCTATTTATTGTAAGAGATGGAAGTTTAATAACCCCAAGTGTTGATCAAGACATACTTGAAGGAATTACGAGGGCTAGTGTTATTGAAATTGCGAAGAATTCGGGAATAAACGTAATTGAGAGACCAGTTGACAAAACCGAACTCCTTATAGCTGATGAGGTCTTCCTGACTGGAACAGCAGCGAAAATTACTCCAATACGGCAAATAGAGTCCACAGTTCTCTCTAATACAAGACCAATCATGGAAAACTTACGTGTAAAGCTTACAAGAATCACAGAAGGTGTAGATCAGGAATTCCGACATTGGATTACCAGGATTACCTTCTGAAACTGATGAAGGCAACCTCCTATCAGCGTAATTTGCAAAGCACTTATTATCCATTGAAGTAACTTTATGACTCCAAAAAATACAAACCACACATCCAAGAATATTGATTTGCTCGAGTATCTTAATGGCCCATCAAATCCTGTATTAGTTTTTGATGGTGCGACTGGTACGTCCCTACAACAACTCAACTTATGTGCAGAGGACTTTGGAGGGCCTCAACTTGAGGGTTGCAATGAAAATTTAGTTATTTCATCTCCCGGGTCCGTGGAAAAGGTACACCGTCAATTTCTGGATGTTGGATGTGATGTAATAGAAACAAATACCTTTGGAGCAACTTCAATTGTATTGGCTGAATATGGATTAGAAAGTGAAACATACAAAATAAATCTTAAAGCTAGTCAATTAGCTAAGACTCTTGCTGCAGATTATTCGACCTCCAAAAAACCAAGATTTGTTGCAGGTTCAATAGGTCCAACAACAAAATTACCAACTTTGTCACATATAAGTTTTGATGAATTACGAGATAGTTATAAGGAGCAAGTAGAAGGACTAATTGATGGGGGAGTTGATTTATTGCTAATAGAAACATGTCAGGACCTACTTCAAATTAAATCTGTACTAAATGCTATAGAGCAAACATTTACGGTGAAGTCAAAAAGATTACCGGTTATGGTTTCTGTCACGATGGAGACCACAGGTACTATGTTGGTAGGTAGTGATATAGCCACTGTAGTAACAACTTTAGAACCATATCAAATAGATATCTTGGGCCTCAACTGTGCGACTGGACCTGAACAAATGAAAGAACATATTAAATACCTATCTAAATATTCTCCTTTTCTGATCAGTTGCATACCTAACGCCGGCCTACCAGAAAATGTTGGAGGTATTGCCCATTACAGATTATCACCTATTGAATTAAAAATGCAGCTCATGCATTTTGTTGAGGATCTTGGAGTGAGAGTGATTGGTGGATGCTGTGGTACGACTCCAGACCATATATCAGCTCTCGCCAAAGAAGTAAGAAATTTAAATCCCGCTCCTCGTAGTCATAGGAATGGTAAAGAACATTTGGAACGAAGCCTCAAAGGTTTCGAACCATCGGCATCATCGATTTACAGCTCAACAACATTTAAACAAGACAACTCCTTCCTTATCGTTGGCGAAAGATTGAATGCTAGTGGCTCCAAGAAAGCGAGAGAGCTTTTAAATTTAGAAGATTGGGATGGTTTAGTTGCACTAGCAAGAAATCAAGTTAAAGAAAATGCTCATATATTGGATATAAATGTTGATTATGTAGGGCGTGATGGTGTCAAGGATATGAACAGCCTAGTTAAGAGATTGGTTACCAACATTAACTTGCCACTTATGCTCGACTCCACGGAGTGGCAAAAAATGGAAAGTGGTTTAAAGGTTGCTGGAGGAAAATGTATTTTGAACTCAACAAACTTTGAAGATGGAGATGAACGCTTTTATAAAGTAGTAGAAATAGCTAGATCATACGGAGCATCAATAGTTGTAGGTACTATTGATGAGGAGGGTATGGCAAGAACCTCTTCCAAAAAGTTTGAAATAGCGCAGCGCGCATTTCAAGCCTGTATCAATTCAGGAATTCCGGAGCATGAAATATTTTATGATCCACTTGCGCTCCCAATATCTACAGGTATAGAAGAAGATCGCTTAAATGCCTTTGAGACAATTAAAGCTATAAAGCTAATTAGAAATCACTTACCTAATGTACATATCATACTTGGTATTTCTAATATTAGTTTTGGCTTAAGCCCAGCTGCTCGAATTACACTCAATTCTGTGTTTCTTAACGATTGCTATGAAGCGGGTCTAGACGCTGCCATTATCTCGCCATCTAAAATTCTACCTTTAAGCAAAATCAATCCCGAACATCAGAAAATATGTAGAGACTTGATTTACGATCGAAGAGAATATAATAATTCCATTTGTCAATATGATCCTCTTACTAAACTTACTTCAGTCTTCGAAGGAGTATCTACCAGTCAGGCACGTTCATCAAGTCAATCCCTAAAGGAATTAGCAATTGAGGAGCGTTTAAAAGTACATATAATTGATGGCGAACGAATCGGGCTAGATGAAGCACTATCTATAGCACTTGAAAAGTATAAGCCTCTTGAGATAATCAACAAATATTTGTTGGATGGAATGAGAGAAGTAGGAGAACTTTTCGGATCCGGTCAGATGCAATTACCTTTTGTCCTTCAATCAGCACAAACAATGAAGTTTGCTGTTTCTTTTCTAGAACCCTACATGGAAAAAAGTGAAGGTGACTCTTCCTCTAAAGGTAAGTTTCTTATAGCAACTGTTAAAGGTGATGTTCACGATATAGGAAAAAACCTTGTTGACATAATCCTAACTAATAATGGTTATGAAGTAATTAACCTTGGCATCAAACAAGATGTAAAAGCGATAATTGAAGCACAAAATACTCATCAGGCCGATTGCATTGCTATGAGTGGTTTGCTTGTAAAGTCCACGGCCTTCATGAAGGACAATCTACAAGCCTTCAATGAAGCTGGAATCTCTGTTCCGGTTGTATTAGGTGGTGCCGCATTAACACCAAAATTTGTTAACGGAGACTGTAGTGAGATATATAAAGGGAAGGTCCTTTATGGAAAAGATGCATTTACAGACTTAAGATTTATGGATGAATACATAACAGCTAAAGCAAATGGTAACTGGAATGATTTTGAAGGGTTTAAAAATGGTTCACCTGAGGGTATTAATTTAGGAGGTCAGCAGTTAATTGAATCTAATTGTAAACAACCTAATAATTTACTCAACGATGAAAAACACCAGATTGAAGCTATTCCAAATTTAACAATATCTACTGAACGCTCTATTACAGTACCAGAGGAAAAAGCAATTCAACCTCCTTTTATTGGTTCTAGGGTTCTTTCTCCAGCAGAAATACCAATAGAACAGCTTGTCTTTTATCTAGATAAACAAGCATTATTTTCAGGTCAATGGCAAATTAAGCGAAACAAGAATCAATCAAGCCACGAATATAAGGCCTATCTTGAGAAGGAAATTAATCCAATACTAGAAAAATGGATTGATTTAATAATTTCTGAGCAACTAATTCTTCCATCCGCGGTATATGGATATTACCCTTGTGGACGAAATGATAATAGCTTAAGAATATACGACGAAGACTCCAACAAAGAGCTAGCAATATTTAATTTTCCTCGACAAAAAGGTGGAAATAAATACTGTATTTCCGATTATTATTTAGATTTAAATAATAATGGCCCTTTGGACTTCCTCCCTATGCAGGCGGTTACAGTTGGAGATCGTGCAAGTCAATACGCACAGAAATTATTTAAATCTGACAACTATTTAGATTACCTCTATTTTCATGGGCTAAGTGTACAGCTAGCGGAGGCACTGGCGGAATTTGTACATTCAAGGATAAGGATTGAATGTGGATTTAGTAACCAAGAGCCAAATGAAATAAAAGACATCCTTGCTCAGCGATATAGGGGATGCAGATACTCATTTGGCTATCCAGCATGCCCCAATGTTTCTGATTCAAGAATTCAACTATCAATCCTTAAAGCAGACAGAATTGGATTAACCATGGACAAAAGCGATCAGTTACATCCCGAACAGAGCACTACTGCCCTCATAGCTCTACATAGCAATGCACGGTACTTTGCTGCATAGAAAGCTCCTCAATGCCACGCAGGAGCCCCTCTGAGCCATTCCAAAGACATTTGGACAAAAAGGGATGGCGAAGCCATTGGAGCCCCGTTCAAGACCTTTTGCGGATTGGCAAATTGATCCGAAGCCCAATTTATTTGGCCTGGGTCTAACGGGAAATTTAATTAGCTGTGATGCGAAGGGATTTCAGTAGGTTTTAATCAAGACCTAGTCCTTGCAAAGAGTTTCCATAGTTTGAATAACGTCTTGTTGAAACTCGTCAAGGGAGTCTGAATCGCTCAGATCAATTCCCTCACCAGCAGCATTCTGGGTTAGCTCTTGAAAATGGAAAGCTCCCTCTCCATTTGCCAAGAACTCTATCGCCGACGTTTCTCCACTTTCACGAAAGGCATCGCAAAGCGCGAGGAAGGCCGCGTCTTCAGTGAACTCCCAATCCATTGAGGAGGTATGACTGATTGACGTTTAACGCCTTCCCCCCTGCATTCGTCAACCTTCTATGTACACAATGTGGCACTAAGTTGTGAGATTGAAGCACCGCTAACCCCGCCATTATGCTCGAAAACCCAGTTCTAGAAAGCTCTTTAAACGTTTACGGACAACCTTTGGAAATTTGCTCTTGTAAACCCATAACGGGTTGGTTTAGAGATGGAACATGTCGAACTGACAGCTCGGATTTTGGCTCGCATACCATCTGTTGTGAAATGACCGAGTCTTTTCTTCGCTATAGCAAGGCTCAGGGGAATGATTTGACAACCGTGTCAATCTTGAACGACTTTCCTGGTCTTAAAGCAGGTGAGA
The DNA here is from genome assembly GCF_034092375.1 of Prochlorococcus sp. MIT 1300. Taxonomy (NCBI): domain Bacteria; kingdom Bacillati; phylum Cyanobacteriota; class Cyanophyceae; order Synechococcales; family Prochlorococcaceae; genus Prochlorococcus; species Prochlorococcus sp. MIT 1300. The sequence continues at coordinate 301,928 of NZ_CP139302.1, forward strand.
GATGGTGCCTTTGCGCCTCTCGATGGAAAGAAGCTTATGAAGACGGTGTGGCTCCATTAGTAGTTCTTGCTTCAACCGAGATGAGTGCGCTTAAGATCGTCCCGCTAGAAATTTTAGAAAAGTATGCATTACAAATTACAAACTAGAATTGTTGCCTATTTGATTGGCATCATTTTCAAATAAAATTTAGGCAGCTCGTTATGATCGTTAAAAACACCGCCCTAATCTCATTAGTTAAATGACGGACGATGCCAATAAAGATTCATATTGGCGAAAGGCTCTGATAAGAACTAACCAAGCTCTTGAGAATGGAGCTTTAGTACATCTAAGAACAAAAGTAGAAACACTAACGAATAATCCGGGTAATGATTTTGAGTTGCGTTCACTCTCAGTCCCAACTCCCGCCCATTTAAATGCTGCTGGACCAAAGATCAACCCATTTCGCCCATGGGATAAAAGATTAGAAATAGAATGTGTTTCCAAAGAACATGTACTAATACTTAATAAATATCCTGTACACAAGGGCCATATGCTTTTAATAACAAAACGCTGGGAACCACAAAATGGATGGATCTCTATTGAAGATTGGAATGCAATAGCGAAGATTGATTATGATACTAGTGGGCTGTGGTTTTTCAACAGTTCATCAAATGCTGGAGCTAGTCAGCCTCATCGTCACCTTCAGTTGCTCCGAAGGGCTAGTGGGGAAATGATATGTCCGCGGGAAGACTGGTTTATTGATCGTATCAAAAATAAAAAGGATGAAACCGTCCTGGACAGATCATGCCTTGTTATTCAGAGAGAACCAACAAGTAACCAACAAGAGGGGATAATACTTATGCAGAAATATTGTGAATTGGTAACTGCAATGTCGATAGGAGACCCTATGAGAGATGAGGCACCAAGGACACCATATAATTTATTGATTACTCCAAGATGGATTGCTGTAATTAAACGACGAAAAGAGGGTGCTTATGGTTTCAGTATAAATGGATTAGGTTTTGCGGGTTATTTGTTATCCACAGAAGATTCAGATATAGAATGGCTGCAAAAACATGGTCCTACATCCCTAATAGAAAGCGTTGTTTCTTACTAGTCCTCGTCCTTTTATCCTTGGAATATCGGTAGTCCAATTAATTCAGTTAGTCTTCGCTCTTGTCAAATCTGTTGATTTGGGTTTCCAGGGTTGAAATTGACGCATCCATTGCGGCTAATCTGCTTTCAAGGGCATCACGGAAAAGTCGAAGCATTTCAAGTCTTCTGTTCAAAATGGAAAGACGCCTGCTTGTTGGGTCAATTCTGGTTGAACAAAAATGGGGAATTAACATGGTTTAAGAAAAGACTTCCTAATACTCGCGTATTTGAATCAATAGTGTGGACTTTGGGAACTAGGCTTGTGGTAGCAGTAACGTAAATGTGGCTGGGGCAGAAGAGGAGGTAACCCGAAGGATATCCGTGGACTTGCCTAGTCACCTTGTTGAGCGCTTTGATGAGTTAAAGCGTGAGTGGGGTCTGAGAGGAAGAGGGGCTGTACTTCGGAGGTTACTAGAGGAGATACTTCCGAATGAAACAATCGATGAGATTACCAATGAGAGCAAAGAGCAAGGAGAATTAGTTTTTAATACCGTCACTGAGGAAGTTACAGATCCAAAATATGATGAGAATCAAGCTTTAGTTCTTATAGGTAAAAAAACAAACTTTGGTGAGACGTTAGAAGAAATATCAACTTTCCAAAGGCCAATCGAATCAAAGGCTCGAAAGGGATTAGGAGCATCCAGTGATGGTGGTATTGATCTTCCAGGTTTTGTTAGAAGAAAAACAGATAATTTAAAACAGAGCCTATCACCAAGAATTGTTGAAAACACTTACAAAGAAGATTCTGTTGTCCCCATTGTTAGGGAGAAAGATGTTCTTAATAGCCTTGTTATTGCAAAATCGCATTGGATCAATATTTATGGACAAGCTCCTGGAGATAGGGTCGTTGAAGCAGCAATGATTTGGCTAGCTCGGGATATATGGGATCAACTAGATGAAACACAAGGAAGGGCTTTTACATGGAGCATTGCAAATCAATTAATGAATAAATACTTTACTGAGTGGGGATCACGGCCACCAGTCTTTGAAAATATTATTGTTCTCGCGGGGATCTTGGAAGACCCGTTCGCAAGTGATTCACTTGCCAAAAGAATTCCAACATTAATTAAGCGATTCGTTAACAGATTTAAGAGAAGTAAAACTGTGACTTCTTTTCAAACACTTGAATCCACTATGACCGTCCATGGGGCTTTGAAGCTACTAGATCTGCCAACTACTGCAGGGGCTTCGCTCACTCTTTGCCTTATACGTGATTCTTATAAGGCCAAGGCTTTGAAAAGTCACCCTGACGCTGGTGGTTCTACAGAGGAAATGAGGCGATTAAATGAAGCTTATCAATTACTGAAAGACCTATACCGAAAATAAACTAATCAGTCTCATATTGGACTCGTCACAAGTCCAATCATGAGACTATTATAATACCTATAAAAGGAATTCAACTGAAGCAGTTATAAAGCTGCCCATGACTAGGAGTCTGCAATGAATACGGATTATTCGCAGAAGTCGCATATAAGACAATTTCTAAGTCTCATTTTGCGATCAAAATTAGGCTCATGAAACAATAAAAATTCGAATTTTATTGACTTGGCAATGAGCCTTTATTGGTCCATGAGAATTAAAATAAAGAAAAGCAAAAGTTGTCTTTGTCCAATACATGTCCAAAAATTTTGATAGTTGATATATCTGTTGCTATCACTGTGTATTTATTAGTGAGTACCTGTCTCTAAGGCAGGTACTCACTAATAAGTCTATTTCTGACTCGAAGATAACGAGAGGGAAATTAAAACATGGGCTTTATGGATGCAATATGGTCTTTTCAGAGGCCGCGATTAGTAGGGGGTAGATGCATCTCATTTAAAAATTGATTTTTCAATGGCCCAAGAACCTGGCAACAGGTGAACCGCGAGTCGTCTACCCATTCCCGAACGAGACTCGCTATACGCCCTAACACGAGTCTTGCCTGCATATAATAAGACTCACTATAAGACTCGATACGAGTCTTACCTGCGTACAATTAGACTTGCATTAAAGCTTCAAGCGAACCCAAATGAGGGTAACGAAATAATGAAATTCTTAGATGAGAAATTGAAGGCGGGTATGAAATTGGAGGTTGTTTGCAGAGATATTGATTCAGACGGTAAAGGGATCTGCACCTACAAAAAGATTATTATTGCCTCAAATAATTTAATCCCAGGCGAAAGAGCGATTGTCCAACTTGAATACACTCGTGGGTCACGTTGGATTGGTAAAACCATAAAAAGGTTATCTTCCTCGGAAGGCCGTCAAAAAGAAATGTGTCGGCATGCTAAGTATTGTGGTGGCTGCAATCTACAACATTTAACGGACGATTTTGAAATAAGCTATAAGAAAAATATGGTAAGTGAGGTCTTTTCAAGAATTGGAGGAATAAATTGGCAAATGCCATTAGTTAAAAGGGTTAGAACTTGTTCTTATGGTTACAGGAATAGGGCTATTCTTCCAATTAATGAATACTCTAAATCAGATTATGACATTGGTTATTTTCAACCAAGATCTCATAAAATTGTTAACATTAAAGAATGCCCAGTATTACATCCAGTACTAGAGAAACTCCTCTTCCAGGTAATATCTGACTTGCGAGATCAACGAAGTAATACTACTAATTCACTCCTTGTTGGTACGAAACTAAAACATATATGTTTTAGACTCGCTGAGAATACTAGTCGAATTATTATTACACTAGTTGCGAGTTCATATAATATAAGCAATCTTAAAAAGTTAGGCTTTTACTGGGTTGACAAATACAATACAGTTGTTGGTGTGGGTCTAAATATTCAGTCTATGAATACAAACGTTATATTTGGCAAAAAAAATTTCCACTTAGCTGGCGAACGATTCCTAACTGAAAACTTTTCTAATCTTCAATTTCTTCTTTCTGGACAATCATTTTTCCAAGTTAATACTCTGGAGGCTCAAGAGGCTGTAAGAATGATAATTGAATGGTTTGTTCAAAAAAATGTAAAAGAAATTATAGATGCATACTCTGGCATTGGTACTATAAGCTTACCCTTAGCAGCCAATGGTTTTAAAGTTATTGGCTTAGAGTCAAATGTTCATTCTGTTGAATGCGCTCGACTAAACGCCAGCCTAAATAATTTAGTAAATGTAGATTTCGAATGTATAGATGTTAATAATCGGTTGAAGGACCTAATGTCTAAATCTCATTCTCTGGTATTAGATCCACCAAGAAAAGGGCTAGGTTCAAAACTAATAGATGCAATACTTCTAAAGAAACCACTCCATATTGCATATTTGAGCTGTTCCCCATCAACCCTCTCAAGGGACTTAAGTCTCCTAGTAGGAGAAGATTATGGTACCTACAAGATTGAGAAGATCCAACCAATTGATTTTTTCCCACAAACTACACATGTCGAATGTTTAGTTTTTCTAAACAGGAATTAAGTACGTATTACAGCATTAAAAGTCTTGATTACTGAATTTATGATTTTCTCGTGCAAAGGATATATATCTTTTTCCGTCAGAGTCAGCTTCTTATCTCTATAAGTAAGCCGGAAGGTCTTACTACATTTACCAGTTCCTAATTCTTTTCCTTCATAGGTATCTATAAGCTCAACTTTCTCTAAAAGACTTTTACCAGCCTTTTTTATTACAGAATAGACATCCATAGAGGGGCAGTCAATGTCTAGGATAATAGATATGTCTCTTTCCATTGCTGGCATTATAGAGAAATCTTTATATGTAGTTACCCAATTATTTGTTCTCGTAGCTGCTACTAACAGGCTAGAGAAGTCAAGTTCAAATATATAGGAAATTGTTGGCATATCGTAATTTCTAGAGAGGTTTGGATGTATTTGGCCAAAAAAGCCCACATCTCTTCCTTCAAGTTTTATTGAAGCCGATCTTCCAGGGTGCAATATTGAATTTGTTGATAACAGCTTGTCAGTTACTTGTAACTTCATAGAAAGAAAAACTTCCTGAAGTATACCCCTAGCTTCATAATAATTCAGACTTGGATTCTTATCCTGTTGAGACCATTTCTCCATTCGTCGTTTTCCAGAAATCAGACCTCCTAATACCTGCTTTTCTTCAACTCCAATAGTATCTTTCGGAGAGTAAATTTTACCTATCTCATAAATCCAATTTGACGTTTGACCAGAATCTAAGTTTCGTTTCACTATTTTTAAATGTTCTTCATATAGATTTGTCCTTAAGAAACTTGTTTCAGCCAAAAGTGGATTAGATACCCCTATTCTGTTTTCGTTTAAGCTCCCCTCTCCAACGAGAGAAAGGGTTGTTATTTCCTGAACTCCTATAGCGCAAAGTTTTCTTCTAAACATTCTTTCTGCGAGCTGAGTAACTGATAGTCCTCCTGGCTTAATCGGGTTTGGTAGATCTGATTTGAATTTATCGTATCCTATTAATCTTGCAATTTCCTCAATCAGATCGACCTCCCTTGTAAGATCTTTATCTCTGAAAGGCGGAATAGAAACTACCCAACCCTTTTCATTATCAATTAATACACAGCCAAGTGATTCTAATACTTGTCGAATTTCCTTATCGCCTATGTAATGTACTACTGATCCTATATTTTCCAATGGGCCTAGCAAATTATGAATTGCAGATCTACGAAGAATTACCTTGGGTTGATCAAGATATTTAATTCCGTTGAACCAAGTTTTAGTATCACCTACTGTTGTTATTCCCTTTAGCAGTTCTACGGCCCTATGAGCCGAAGATATCGTTTGATTGAGAGGAATACCTTTTTCAAAACGACTACTTGATTCTGTTCGGAGTCCAACAGCGCGCGATGATTTTCTTACGGACTCCGATGTGAAAATTGCTGACTCTAACCATATTTCAGAAGTCTTACTTGTCACAGCACTATCCTGACTTCCTAAAACTCCTGCTATTGCTACTGGTACATCACAACAAGTTACCAAATGAGAATCAGTATCTAAAGCATATGATTTCCCGTCAAGGCCAATAAATTCCTCACCTTTGTAAGCTTTACGTTGTCCAAAGTCATTTGCAGAAACGGTTTTACCTGCTATTTTTTCCAAAGCCAAGGCATCAAAAGCATGCAGTGGCTGACCCTGCTCTAACATTACATAATTGCAGATATCAACTATTAGATTCACTGACTTTATACCTGATCTTAATAACCTTCTACTAATTGTTAGTGGAGTTTTACAACTAGTATTTATATCTTTAATATTAGTGGCAGCATATAATCCTGATTCTTTTATAAAACTACTAGTTAGACTATCAGCTTTAAATTCACAGCACTCTATAATATTATTCTGCGTTGGAAAATTTAATTTTGAATTTGTGAGAGCTCCTACCTCTCTTGCTATTCCCATCATTGACATGCCGTCAGGCCTATTAGCTGTGATCGCCAAATCCAGGATCTGATCATTGAGCCCAAATATTTCTGAAACGCTTGCACCTAAGCCTGGCAGCTCATTCGAATGATCCTCAAGTATTGCTATTCCTTCCGATGAGTCAGAAAGCCCAAGTTCACTCAGTGAGCAGATCATTCCCGAACTTCTGACACCTCTTAGTTCGCTTTCTTTTATTTTTATATTTACAGCGGGTAGAGAAGTCCCAACCACTGCAACTGGGACATGGATTCCTTCTCGAACATTTTTGGCTCCACAGACGATCTGAAGAGCCTCTGTGTCACCAACATTGACCTTGCAGACACTTAATTTGTCTGCATCTGGATGAGCTTCCCGAGACTCAACAAACCCAACTACTACACCCTTAGCTGAAAGGGAAAGGTCCTCTATAGCCTCTACCTCAAAACCTGCCATCGACAGACTTTCAGATAGCTCATCTACGGTTTGAGCAACCTGTACAAGATCCTTTAGCCAGGAGATTGAAACCCGCATAGATCAACTTGTGTTAGTTGAGATCCTAGTTACATGACCATCATTTGATCATCGAGGGGCCTTGCTAGTACGATCTATTGTTGTGATTTCAATTCGCTTAAGCGGCGTAACGCTCTACTTAAATCAATCAAGAGGGCGTCCGGATAGAGTGATGCACACAAGTCGCTCTAAAGGCCGGTCCATTCCCGCCAGATGCTGTTAAGAGCTGTGTACCCCACACACCCATAGCAGCTCAGGAAGACTCCCTAACGGCTGGAGATCAAGCAGGTCTGACCGGACATCCTCATGTCAATTCTCTTATTGAGAGGAATTGACCAAAAGACCACGTCAAAATCCACCGTTCGTAAAAATGTCCAATTCATTCTTCAAAAAGCGCTTATCCCCTATCAAACCAGGTGAGCCAATCGACTATAAGGATGTAGATCTTCTTAAGAAGTTCATAACTGATAGAGGTAAGATTCTTCCAAGACGGTTGACTGGACTGACTGCAAAACAACAAAGGGATTTAACAACCGCCGTCAAAAGGGCCCGCATAGTAGCTTTACTTCCTTTCGTAAACCCAGAAGGATGACCTCGCTTACCTAGAGATCACAAGGAATATTCATTAGAGTGGTTTGCCATACACCCGATATAGGAGCAGAACTCCCTAATAGTTTCCCCAAAGAAGCTCTTACCCAGGCCGCATCCTTAGCAGAAGACCATAAAGACCTTCTCAATCTTGACAGTGACCGCCTGGATCTAACTCATTTAGTCACGTACACAATTGACGATGATGACGCTTTTGAAATAGATGACGCAATCTCATTACAGACTATAGGCAATCAACAATGGATCTGGATTCACATAGCCGATCCAAGTAGGTATATAGGCATTGATACTCCATTAGATTTAGAGGCTCGTAAACGAGCAATCAGTGTCTACCTCACTGACAAGGTAATATCCATATATCCCGAGGTTATAGCAAAATCGGTTTTAAGCCTTAATGCAGGCAGAAAATGTCCAGCTATGAGTGCAGGAGTACATTTAGACGAGTCGGGTGAAGTAATTAAATATCGTATAGAACGAACGTTTATCAAGCCAAAGTATAGACTTACGTATAAGGATGCAGATGAGTTGATAGACTTTGCTCCAACTGAAGAAATAGATCTTGCAGTTCTATCCAAATTACTTAAAGTAAGATTAAACTGGCGACTAAGTCAGTCTGCTATACAGCTTGAACAACCTATAGGTCGATTTCGGGCGAAAAATAATAAGCTAACAGTTGAAATTCTAGAACCATCAGTTGCAAGAAGTCTGGTCTCAGAAGCGATGATTTTGTATGGAACAGTAGTTGCACAACATTGTATAGCTAATCAACTAACAGTGCCGTTTAGAAGTCAGAGCAGATTCGAATTACCTCCAAATTCCTCACTTATTAACTTGCCTGAAGGTCCAGTAAGAAATACAACCATAAGAACTAACATGACAAAGGGTATAAGTGGTATAAAACCCTCCCCACATTTTAGTATGGGTTTGGATGCTTATGTCCAGGCGACCTCCCCTATTCGACGCTACAGTGATTTAATTATACAGAGACAGATTATCTCATTCAGCACGGGTAGACCACAATATTCCGACGAAGATATACTATCACTGATAGACGAATTGTCTGCAGCTTCTAAGCAGTCCTTAGCCATAACAAGAGAAGACCAATATTATTCAAGATATTTATGGTTTAAGAATTCCTCTGCAAATCACTATAGTGCACAATTCCTTAGATGGCTTCGTCCAAACGAGGGAATCGCACTAGTTCACATAACATCCCTTGCGATGGACCTGCCTTCTAAAATTAAAGGTGTACGAGATCTTCCGCCAGGTTCCCTACTTAAAATAAGAGTTGATTCTATTGACGACAAGACCTTCAAAATCTATCTTGTTAATGAATAATTCTATAGGAAACACCACTAGCGATTTCTAATGCAGTTTTACTCCTTCAAGGAATATTCTCAAGCCCTCGTCAGGTCCTCAGCCAAAAGTTCTAATTGAAATGAAATTCACAATTACAACTCCACTCTACTATGTTAATGACAAGCCTCATTTAGGTAGTCTTTATACAACTCTCGCCTGTGACACCATTTCACGTTTTCATCGATTAGAAGGTAATGAAGTAATCTTTATAACCGGGGTCGATGAACATGGTCAGAAAATATTAAGAACAGCTGAATCAAAGAATCTTACGCCCAAGGAACATTGCGATATTATTTGTACAAAATATAAGGAATTATGGCATCTATGGGATATTTCCTATGATAGATTTGTTCGAACCACTGACAATTTGCACAAGCCAATTGTAGAATCATTTTTCAAAATAGTAGAGGCATCAGGCGATATCTATATTGGAAGACAGCAGGGTTGGTATTGTGTTGGATGCGAAGAATACAAAGATGTGGAAAGTAATTCCGAAGAACCTATCTGTCCGATTCATAATAGGAAACTAGAATGGCGAGACGAGGAGAACCTATTTTTTAGACTCTCTAAATATCAGTCACAAATCGAACAACTTATTAGTAAAGAAGGCTTTATTCTTCCCAAATCGCGAAAAAATGAAATTGAAAACTTTGTAAAGAAAGGCTTAAGAGATTTTTCCATTTCAAGGGTAGATCTTCCATGGGGAATAGAGGTTCCTGGTTACAAGCAACATACATTCTATGTATGGTTTGATGCATTAATAGGATATTTGTCAGCATTAAATCCGTCTGGTGAGAATATTACTTTGAATCAATTGAAAAGTCATGGCTGGCCAGCATCTGTGCATGTTATAGGTAAAGACATTCTGCGATTCCATGCCGTCTATTGGCCGGCAATGCTTATATCAGCTGGCTTACCTTTACCAGCACAGGTGTTTGGACATGGTTTTTTAACCCGTGAAGGGCAAAAAATGGGTAAATCTCTTGGAAATGTTCTTGATCCGAATGAGCTTTACCATAAATATGGTCAAGATGCCGTGCGCTGGTATCTATTAAAAGACTTCCAATTCGGGCATGATGGAGACTTTCAGGAACAGCGATTTGTAGAGCTTATAAACAACGACCTTTCAAATACGATAGGAAATCTTCTTAACCGTACTATATCAATGTCAATAAAATGGTTCAATAATCAAACCCCAACTATCAACCATGAGGAAATAGCATATCATCCACTAAATGAACAATTATCTAAGATTATTGATGAGTATAGAACAACTATGTCCACCCTCCAGATTTCAAGATCTGCTGAATTGATATTGAATATAGCTACTCTAGCAAATATTTACCTTAATGAAAAAGAACCCTGGGCAAAAATAAAAGATAAGGCTAATGCTAACGAAGTCGCTAAAGATATATATTGTGTTTTAGAAGCTACTAGAATCGTAGGAGTTATGCTTAATCCACTTTTACCTCAATTAAGCCATCGGATATTAGCTCAGCTTAATTTCGTTATTGACGACACCCATTGGACACAATCACTAAGATGGGGACTACTTAGGACTAAAGAGCAACTTTCCAAACCAATCCCAGTTATGCAGAAACTTGAATTGCAAAATGAATCCTGAATCGTTTTACAAATTCTTGCCATTGGTATTTTGCTTCCTACTAAGTTCGTGCCGATTTTCTCCAAATTCAAATCCAACCTCCAGCCCCCCTTTAGTATTCAATTCTCTTAATCTGAGGAGTCAAAAACAAAGTGGTGTTATGGACTGGTCGCTTAAAAGTCCAAAAGCAAGATATCAACATGGAATAAGATTGATAAAAGCAATAGATCCCTCAGGAATCATTTATCAGGATGACAAACCTTATATATCAATCAAGGCAAAACTCGCAACAATAATAAATGATGGAGAGATTCTATTGTTAGAGGGTGAAGTAAGACTTAAACAGTTAACCAATAACAAAGCAGTAATATTGGGGAAAAGTATGAAATGGACACCAAGTAATTCGCTTATAGTTATAGAACACAGACCCACACTACATATACCTTATGAATAGTAAATTGTCCATTTACCTAATCAATCAGTGTATCAACCAATTTTCGTGACCAACCTTCAATCCATGTCTCATCAGACTTAGAAAAACATCTCTTAGACCAGCCACCAACGATTAAGAATCCCGCTTTATCTAATGGACATACGATAATTGAGGGCAACCCCTTTGCCACAGAATCAAATTCACTTTTACCAGGATATAATGCCGTATTTACTAGTGATATAAATTGCCCTTTTTTGCTGGCCAAAGAGCAAATCTCTCCTACTTCAAATTTACCATCACCCAAAATTCCTCTATGCAGAATTACTGATCCTTGCCAATACACCAATATTGAAGCAGCAGGTGTAGCTGTAAGGATCAGCTGACTCCCCCAGGCAAGTTCAGTCCTCTGATTAAGAGGTAGTGATTCAAGAATTTGAAAACCTTGATTGCCATCAATCTCCTCCGGTAATGATTTCTGAGGATTTACTTCACTCCAAAGTATCGATACAAGCATTAGTCCAACTCCTGAAAGTCCCGCTAGGACTTCTGCACGCTGGAAGCCTGGGGTAATAGTCTCTCCGTCAAACCAATTAAATATTGCCAGCGCCAATACAACAATTCCTGAAACAAGTGTTATGCGAGCTGCTCCATTCATTGGCAAAATCAAGAAAGTAAGACTTCAATTATTTGTAAAACGCTAATGGATACCCCATCTAAACAGATTGAAGCCTTTGTAACAGTCTTACTAGCGGCTGTTGCTAGTGACGGCGTATTGACACCTGGGGAGGCTCATTCGCTACGTGAACAGCTTGAACTGAGACACCCATTTTCTGAAATGACAAAACTTGAAATGGCAGCGTTGTTCGACAGCATTTTGTCAAGACTGAGGAGTACCGCTACAGAAGTATTAGTTGCCGAGGCGATAACTCGGCTTTCGTTTGATCAACAGGAGAGTGTTCTTGCTGTGTCAGCACACTTGTTGCATGCGGACGGTGTGGTCTCTCCACCAGAGGAGGAATTCCTTGAGCACTTGATAACCCAGGTTTCCTTGCCCAGAGAGCATGCAAATATGATTTTGCTATCGATTGTGGCACTAAACCGAGACACTCTTTCCAGATGAAGCAAACTAGAGGAAATTCCTTTGTTGAGATGAGGATCCAATCCCTATCAAAATTAACTACCACGGCTCTAGCCCTATTGATAAGCCTAGTGGTATTTATATTGCCTTCCTATGCTCTATCTCCAAACGACTTCCCTAGTGATAGGCCCGATAAACAGGTTTATGACTCGGCTAATGTCCTTAGTCGTTCGACTAAGGGAGAGATCGAAAAAAGACTTTTAGATTTAGGGGGTGATCGCCTAGATGCTCGACTCATAACCCTCAGAAGCCTTGACTATGGAACTACGCTTTCAGGTTTTGGTGAGGGACTTATAAAAAATTGGACTTCAGGTTCATTACTTGAAAACAAACCTCTTTTGTTAATTCTAATTGATGCGCAAACAAATCAAACAGCAGTCCTCTCTGACGAGCAGTTAAAGAAGCAACTACCCGATTCATTGCTCAGAAGTACAGCTAGAACAACGATTAGTACCCCGTTAAAAGAGGGCCAACGCTATAGAAAAGCCTCTGTAGATGGAATTAATAGGCTAGAAATCGTTCTCAATGGTGGAGAGGACCCTGGTCCCCCCAAAGAAGCCCAAGCATTGCCCTCAAATGTACCCACTCGAAATCAGACCGAAAACAGCAACGCAATTATCTGGGTCGTAGGCTTACTTGTTATCGGAACTATTGTGCCAATGGCTACATGGTGGTTTTTCTCACGATAGCTTCTTCATGATTGATTATGAAATAAGCATGAAATTATCAGGTTAAGCGTACTATTCATCAATAAGCTCCAAAGGTGAACATTAAAAATGTCAGTCCTGATTTAATTTTAGTTACAGGACCCACCAGAGGGGGGAAGAGCTTATGGGCAGAGAAAATAGTATTAAAATCAAAGCAAAGATCTGTTCACTATCTAGCCACATTAGAAATTGATAAGAAAGACAGGGATATTTCCAAACGGATAAAAATCCATCAATCACGCCGCCCCAAAACATGGACATTGCATGAATGCAATATCAATCTCCCTTTAACTCTCGCGAATATTAGTTTATCCGAACCAATCATAATTGATTCCTTAGGTGGATTTGTGGCAAGCCATATTGAATCAAATGATTTTGAATGGTACACACAAAAAAGCTATTTACTAAAGCTCATAACTCAACGAACCGCTAAATCAGTAGTTGTTTCCGAAGAGACTGGTTGGGGAGTAAGCCCACCAACACATATTGGCAATTTATTCAGAGATAGACTCGGTTCCTTTTCACAGGAATTGAGTTCAATTGCATCTACAACATGGCTTGTTGTTCAGGGTAGAGCTATAAACTTAAATGATATAAGCATTAAAATTTAACTTATTAGACTAATGTTATGGATCCTCTCTCAATTGTGCTTCATGAACCACAAATTCCACCTAATACAGGAAATATAGCCAGAACCTGTGCAGCCTTCAGATTGCCGCTACATTTAATTAGGCCCCTTGGGTTTAGTCTCGATGACAAATATCTAAAAAGGGCAGGTCTAGATTATTGGCACCTTGTCAATGTTATGGTCCACGAAAATATATCTACTTTTGAGAGAACACTTAACTCCAATCAAAGAGTACTGGGCACTAGTAAGTTTGGCGGCCTCTCCTTAAATGAGGTGAAATTTACTAAAGGAGATGTATTACTTTTTGGGAGAGAGGATACAGGTATTCCTCCAGTACTTAGAAAAAGATGTGATTTAATTATCTCAATACCAATGCCGGGGTCGATAGATGATTTGGGTAAATCAGGAGTAAGAAGCTTAAACCTTTCCGTAGCATGCGCTCTAGTTGCATATCAAGCATGTACTCAACTTGAGTTAATAAATAATTGAGCATATTCTCTATTTTGTTCCTGTAACTGGTTCCACCTAATAAAAAAAGTGGAGGTGACCGATTTTTTAGATCTTTGATCCAACTATTTTTCTGATTAAATTTCTGACATACGGGTCGGTCCAAACCTCAAGCTTTAGCCATATAGGCCACTCCATATACCTGCCAAACCAGCAAAGCAAGTGGCTTTGGGAAGTGGGTTGTTATGATCCATGCATTGTCTCGGTAGCTCAGCTGGTTAGAGCACAGGATTCATAACCCTGAGGTCGGGAGTTCAAGTCTCCCCCGAGACATTTCCTAAACTATAGAAGGATAAAAGTTCAACTATTTCTATTAGCCATAAAATTTTCCAAAACTCCCAACCAACCTCTACCACTAACTGCTATAAAGGGTCTATTAATATTTAATTAACCTGATAATAGGTGGCCGTACCATCCTTAAATTGAACTAAATTAATTAAACTATAAACAACTATAATGGCCAACCAAAAGCAATCTAATGTTTTTGATTAACTACCGATACTAAAAGAACTGTTTAATTTGCTGTTTAAATCACTTAACACAATTCAATTGAATTGAGCCTATCTCGAAAGGAAGAAGGACCTTCCTCTTGCTGTAAATCCTCATTCTCTTTACCTTCTAGGGCATTAGGTCGTCTATTTACACGCATGGCGACTCCCTTAAAGGGTTTTACTTGCACTGTGAGCTTTTTTGTCTCTGGATCACGGCTAATTGGCTGAGCCTTAAGTTCAGTTCTCACTTGGTTTAACAAGCGAAAGTGTCCGGTACTACTGAACTTTCTTAGAAGAGCTTCATCCCATTTCATCGGTCACCTTCGCTTAAGGGAGCATGAGCTAGTGGCTAGCTCGTTAGCTCATTCTAAAAGTTCACTCATAAAGCCATTGTCATGATAAGTTTTATGGTTAATGGGACTAATTGGCTTCTTGCTATTCAAGTCGTAATTATCACCATCCACTCCATCGCTCCCCTTTCATGACCGCAAACGGCTGCCTTCGTGTGGGCCAACAGGCGCCCGATTTCACCGCCACTGCAGTAATTGATCAGGAATTTAAAGAAATTAGTTTGTCTCAATACAGAGGCAAATATGTAGTCCTTTTCTTCTACCCTCTCGACTTTACTTTTGTATGTCCAACTGAGATCACAGCCTTTAGTGATCGTTATTCTGATTTCTCAAGCAAAAACACAGAGGTTATCGGTGTTTCGGTCGATAGTCAATTTAGCCATCTAGCTTGGATACAGACCCCAAGGAACCAAGGTGGTATCGGAGATATTAACTATCCACTTGTTGCTGATTTGAAGAAAGAAATTTCAACAGCATATAATGTTTTAGAAGATCAAGAAGGAGTAGCACTTCGAGGGCTATTTATTATTGATAGAGAAGGATTAATTATGCACTCAACAATAAATAATCTGCCTGTTGGTAGAAATGTTGATGAAACGCTGAGAATCCTTCAAGCCTTTCAATATGTACAGTCTCATCCCGATGAGGTTTGTCCAGCAAACTGGACTCCAGGTGAACAAACAATGAAACCAGATCCTGTTGGTAGTAAGGAGTTCTTCTCGAAGATAGATTAATTCAACGAAGATACAAAACAAAAAAAGATTCAAAAAGGGATAAGGCTAATTAGTCTTATCCCTTTATTGTTTTGAGGATTCATTAAACGGCTTATTTAGCAAGGATTTTATACCTTCTGAAAGGCTTTTAGCCATCACAATCCTTTTGCCATCACTTACAACAATTCTTGTCAGTGTAGGTAAGCCTCCTTGGCTTGCCTTTAGATAAACTGGTTCAACATATAATAGTGATCGTCCTATTGGTAATACAAGAAGATTACCTTGAATTACTTCTGAACCTGCTCTATCCCAAAGACTAAATTGCTGACTAATTTCTGGATTTTGATTAATAAGAGCCTGAATCTGCTCTGGTCCAAAGATTGTTGTTTGACTAGGGAACCTTAGTAAAACCAATTTCCCATAATTGTCTCCGTCATTCCTAGCGGCCAACCAGGCCGAAAGATTAGGTCTTGCTAGTGGAGAAAGGGGTTGCAGTAGCAAGAACTCCGACCCTTCATTTGGGCCAAGCTGGGCCGTAATGTGATAAGGCTCTACAGGAACTTGTTTTTTGCCATAAAGCTCTACTGGTACTTGCCAAATATCATCTCCGCTGTAAAAAGTTCTTGGATCCTTTACATGATATCGAAGAAGTTGCTGAACCTGTATATCAAACAATTCTGTCGGAACTTTTAGATGCTTTCTTATATTTTTTGGCATTTTACTAACAGGTAGAAACAATTCTGGGAAAATTTTGTTCCAACCCTTAATCAAAGGATCATCTGGTTCAGTTATATATAGATAAACTTTACCGCTATAGGCATCTACAACGGCCTTAACAGAATTCCGAATATACCTTAGAGGATTTCCATCAGGCAGACTAGATGAGTAGGGATAAGTTCGTGATGTAGTAAAACCTTCAACAATCCAATACTGATATTGTGAATCTTGATATCCTTGATTAGTTTTATCAATTGATACTGATATAAGGTATGGGTCACCCATTATCGATATAAAAGGGGCTAAAGCCTTGATTCTTTGTCTAACTTCCCGTTTAATTAGTAATTTTGAGTCTTTATTTATAACGCCTGTAGTTAATATACGTGGTTCACTTAAATATATTGCTGCAGCAAACCTTGTTAAAGGTGATGATAAGGATACTCCCGCTGAACCTGCATAATGATTAAAAATATTCTTATCTCCTTCTGGGTAATCTAGCTCTTCTAAATTTGTAGGTGCTATAGCATAGGGGGAAGGCAGCATGCCAAAATATAATGCAGCTCTTCCTATAGGAATGGAGTTTGAAACGTCCTCTTTCTCAATCTCCAGGGACTTACTGCCTTCTATGCGGGTGGATTCACCCAAATCACTTATAAAATAATCAGGTAGCCCATCCTCTGCTTTAGTATTAACTGGGCTAAGTGTAAATCCATAACCGTGAGTGAATACAAAATGCCTATTTAGCCAGGTTCTTGAACTATCTGGAAGTATTTCCTGATCTAATTCTCTAGCTGTAATCATTACTTGCTGCAATTCATCTGAACCTTTCTTCAGCTTGTATCTATCTACTGCAGCATTTGAAAATTGATAATACACTCTTAATTGTTGAAGTTGTCTATTTGTAGCTAATAATGGCTGACTGTCCCATAGCCTTATGTTCTTCAATGTATTAGAGGCCTCTTCAACGTCTTTTTTAGTTAATCTAGGTTGAGGGTTAAGTAGTCTAGTTGAAATCGAATCCAGTTGGAAAGCTTTTCTAGTTGAACTAATTGCTCTTACAAAGTATGGTGTTTCTAATGTTAATTCTCTAGGCCTCACAAATATCCATTGTATAAACGGAGCGATAAATATTTCAACAACACCAAGAACCAACAATAGAGCCGCCAGGAAAATACGAAGAATCCTTCTATATGGGAAGGATTTTATCGGAATCAATAATAATGCGACTAAAAATAAAGCTACGGAGGCAGAAGTTCTTACAGGGTGTATTAGATTTAAATCTAGCCAGCCAGCACCAGGAACAATTCCATCCTGGGCCCAAAGAAGTTGATGTCTAGAAAGCCATAGAAGTGAAGCAGAGCAAAAAATAATTATAATAACTAATGGCCTTAAATACATCTTCTGAGATGGAGTTAACATTGAAGAGTTCCATTCTGATAACCTAGGCCTTTTAGTAAGATGACTCCAATAGGCACAGCTTGCAGTCAATATTGAAACTATTAAAACTAAAAGTAGACCAAAGGTTATTGCTGGAAATTTACCTAGGGCAAAACTTATGTCTGAATTGTTTACCGGTTCAACCAAACCTGATTGGGGAATGGCCAACGAAATAGACCACAAACCCCAAGACCTTGAAACAATAAAACTAAAAAGTAAAAAGCCAATTTGATTAACGATTCGAGATCCAATATCACTTCTAAATAAAAGATAAATGCTCAGGATTAGAAATGAGATAATAATATAGGTATTAAAGACATTACCTAAGGGCCTGGAAAACCACGAGGTGACATTAAAAGGGTCATAAATGGCTGTTATCGAAAGTCTTGAAAGCAGGAATAGTTGTGTTGTAATTATCAAGAGAAATAATACTAAGACCAAAGAATACTTCCAGCCTTTAAATGCTATTTCAGATAAATTAGGTTTTTTATAACGGTCAAGTTTGTTCCACCTTTTAAGCCAGTGGTAACTGACAAAAGAAAGTATTGCACCTAGAGAAAAACCAATAAGTTGGAAGGCTAAGGTTTTAATGTAAACAACCTCTAGGTTAAATTGATGAAACCAAACCCATTCAATATGAGCTCTTGCCAAAAAGATTGTTAATACCAGGCCGAGAGCAAAATATATGATCCCAATAAGGCGTCTTTTCATATCTATAATGAGGTTCTTTTTGAACGTTCAAGAAGGGGCATCCTGGCAAACGAATATGAGCTGTAAACTTAATTCTGAGGCATATGCTCTAATTCTGCCAGTCTTCTGAACTGTTCCGCATTAAGTGTTTCCTCAACAATTAATACATCTACAAGTTTATCCATAACTTCTCGTTGGGATTCCAAAATCCCTACAGCTTTCAGCATGGCTGTGTTGGCAAGGGTTCGGACTTGTTCATCAATGACCTTGCCAGTTGAATCGGCATATGTAGGTTTTGTCTGTATTAGGTTTTTCCCAAGGAATACTTGTTTGTTCCCTGTTTCAAGGGCAATTGGCCCAAGGGGCGAAAATCCAAACTTTGTAACCATCTCTCTAGCAATTGAGGACACATTTTGTAGGTCACTACTTGCACCTTGGGTAATTTCGTTAGGTCCAAAAACAATTAGTTCTGCAGCTCTCCCACCAAGGGCAACTACTAAACGAGCGAAGAGATAATTTTTAGAGAACAAACCAGAATCTATTGCTTCCTCATCGGGCCAAAACCTTGTAAAGCCACCTATACCCCCAGTCCTTGGAAGAATTGAAACTTTATCTACTTTGTCAGCATGAGGCATATGTGCCGCGACCAATGCATGGCCTATTTCATGATAAGCAATTAACCTCTTTTTTGAATCATCCTGCAGCGGTGGAGAAGCTAATCCCAGTGTGATCCTCTCTAGAGCAAACTCTATTTGCTTATTAGTTATCTGGGTTTTATTTTCTCTAGCAGTAAGTATTGCGGCCTCGTTAAGAAGGTTAGATAATTGAGCGCCGGAAAATCCTGGAGTCCGAAGTGCCCAATCACTTAGTCTTACTTCATCTGCTAAAGGTCTACTTCTAGCATGAACAGACAATATCCCTTCTCTACCTTTTTTATCAGGAAGATTAACGAATATTGTTCGATCAAAACGACCTGGTCGCATTAATGCTGTATCTAGAACGTCAGCTCTATTAGTAGCTGCAAGAACTATCACCCCGGAATTATCTGCAAAGCCATCCATTTCTGTAAGCAATTGATTCAGGGTTTGTTCACGCTCATCATTACCTCCTCCTATACCGGCTCCTCTTTGTCTACCAACAGAATCAATTTCATCAATAAATATAAGGCAAGGCGATTTTTCCTTAGCCTTCTTAAACATATCTCGAACTCTACTAGCTCCAACTCCTACAAATAATTCTACAAACTCTGAGCCTGCTATAGAAAAGAAAGGAACACCTGCTTCTCCAGCTATAGCTTTTGCTAAAAGTGTTTTTCCTGTACCTGGGAGTCCGACTAGAAGGACTCCTTTGGGTATTTTTGCGCCCAATTTCGTAAAAGTTTCAGGGTGTCGGAGAAAGGTTATTACCTCTTCCAATTCTAATTTGGCATCATCTATTCCCTCTACATCCTCAAACCTAATATCTATTGAAGTTAGGGGCTTTAATCTTGCGTCAGTTCTGGTAAAGCCCATCGCCCTATTAGCAGCTTGTGCAGACCTCCTAAGCAGGAAAGAAAGACCAAGAACAACAATGACAACCAACCCCAAATTTCCTAACATTCCTGCCATTGCTTCTTCTTCCCTGACATCCTTAACTTCAAGCGGGACATTCGATATTTTTGCCACTTCAAGTATCTGTTGATCATCAGGCAGTATTGAAACTATTTCCTTACTTCCATTATTTAGTGTGACAATAACTTGTCTCCGTTTGGGGATTAGTAAAAGGGACTTAACTTCACCAGAGCTGATGTTTGAAATTAATTGGCTATAGCTCAGGGGATTCATTTTATATAGAAAGAGATGTCTGTTTGGACTAGAAAGTTCTTATTTGAACAGAGCTCAAATTAATTTAAGGTAATCATCGCAGCAGGTTTATAGGAGATTCCTATGACTGTAGTTGTTCATTTTAAAGACTAGCCATTTGACGATAGGCGTCATAAGGATGGATGATGGTATGGATATATTCAAAAACCCGCCTGAGATGGCTGTACCGAAGAAAAAAACCTCAAAAAGCAAACGCAACCAGAGACACGCCGTATGGAAGGCCAAGGCTGCAACAGCTGCTCAAAAGGCTCTATCTATTGGGAAGTCTGTCCTAAGTGGAAGAGCACAGGGATTTGTATACCCAATGGATGAAGCCGAGGAAAGTGAGGACTAGGACTCCTGGGAGGCGCTTGCTTTAGGCTTTACAAAGTGGATGTGATAAGCCTATTTGGAACTAGTTGGGGGAGGCTTTGTACCCAAAAAAACAAAAGTCCCTAAACCCAGCAACAAATTTGGATGTTTAAGAACCAAGCTTGAATGCTTCCAGAACTACAGCATATACAGCACCAATACGGAAATTATCCAAGGCGAGCCAGGACATAGGCCATGGCTGGGTACGTACCCTTGTCCTTAGCCTCACAAGAACCTCCACAGAAACGACCATAACTAATGAAATCAATGGCCTTCCGAGAATTTCTTTTCCTATCCCAAGTTCACTAGCAACCAGAAAGCCGACTAGTAAAGAAATCAACCCGAGACTACGCTTCCTCCAGGACCCAAAAAAGGATTGGGAAAAATAGCCACCGGTATATTTCTGAAATTTATCAAAACGAGTTTTTTGAAGACTCATTTTGGTGTCACTTCAAGTAATTGTCGTAAATACTCCAGCGTGATTTGCCCTCCATGGCAAGGGGGACCTTTCAATACGGAACAAAGGTTGCTTTCCTGTCCTAGATGATTGACTATAGAGTTTGCCAATTCCAATTCCTTATAGGAGCCATTATTCCAAGCAGGCAATGTAATTAAACAAATTAAATTTGCCTCAATTGCCGCACACATTCCTATTCGTGAATCCTCAATAACTACTATGTCGGAAACTTTAGATTTACTTTTTTCTATTGCCAAAAGATAAGCTTCAGGTGATGGTTTTTTTAGCCTTACTTCATCACCACAGACAAAGCCATCAAAGGGATTCCTCGCTTTCCCAAAGTTTGTCTCCATAAAAGCTTGAACAGCTGTATTACTACTTGTAGTAACAATCCATTGGTTAACACCATTCTCGCAAAGTTCAGTAGTTAGTCTTTTAACTCCAGGCCTAAGTCTAATTTGTCCATTAGATAAGATTTTAGTATATATGTCTTGCTTGCATAGATGTATCTCCAAAATTTCATTCTCACTTAAATCCACCAAGAGACTGCTTGCAAACGCCCTTATACGATTCAGCCCGCCCCCGATTCCCAAGAGTTTGCAATAGGTGTCAGGATCCCAATGCCAATCCAGCCCAGCTTCCAAAAACGCTTTATTAAATGCCACTCGATGACCATGAATCTCTGTATCAGCGAGAGTCCCATCTAAGTCCCAAAAAACAGTTTTTAGCTCAGGCATAAAACACTAATAACTAGCAAAAGACCTTTAAATTCATATGAGGCTTTAGAGGAGGAAAACTAAATGTCGCAACTAGCCTTCTCCAAATATATCCCTGCATCATGGTCTGTCCCTACCGACGTAGGGACAGACCCGTTGCCAGAGCTAACCATCTCCCCTTGCCTTAGGGCTCTTTTAAGTCGTAGGGGCTTCAAGGATGAGCTTGAAGTCAAAAATTTCTTTAAATCCAAAGAACCAAGGGACCCTGTAAACGACTTTCCAGATCTAAAAGTTGCTCTAGAAAGAATACAGATAGCCTGTAAGGACAAGGAAAAAATCGCTATTTGTGGGGATTACGATGCCGACGGAATGACAAGTACATCATTACTACTTAATAGTTTGGGCGCTCTAGGGTGCGAACCAATACCTCTAATACCTAATCGACTTGATGATGGCTATGGCCTCTCAGAAAGAATGGTAAGAGAAGTGGCTTCTAAAGATATTAAATTAATTATTACGGTAGACAATGGTGTTAGTGCAATAGAAGCGATTCTTCTTGCAAGAGAACTATCAATAGAAATCATATTGTCTGATCATCATACTATCCCAAACTCACTTCCTCCTGTACTAGCGTTAATTCATCCTTCTACAACACCTAAGGATTCACCTTATAGATCATTGGCCGGTGTAGGCCTAGCTTTTATCATTACCTTATCTCTCTATAAGTTTGTAAATAGCAAAGTATCCACCAACAGCTATAGAGATTTATTTTGCATTGGTACCATCGCTGATATGGCGCCTCTAATAGGAGCAAATAGGTATTACCTAAAGAAAGGCTTAGCTTCCATTAATAAAAGTCAGTGTATAGGCCTGCGATCACTGGTTGAAATTAGTGGATTAGACAAGAATTCAATACGAGCAAGTGATATTGGATTTAAACTAGCACCAAGAATAAACGCAGTTGGGAGATTAGGTGAACCGAGCCTAATTATTGACCTGCTTACGGCTAAAAGTGAGAAAACAGCATACAATCTAGCCAGAGAGTGTGACAAGTTAAATAGACTTAGGAGAAATCTTTGCGAGGGTATAGAAGCTGAGGTACTAGCACTAATTGAAGCAGATCGAGAAGAAATTCCCTCCTTCATACTCATCGCTCAAAACCATTGGCACCAAGGTGTTATAGGTATTGTTGCATCAAGAATTATGGAACGCTTCGATCGGCCCACTGCAATTCTAACCGCGAATAGTAAAGGGATCTTTCAAGGGTCAGCAAGGGCTCCTGAGGGGTTTTCTCTACCGGATGCTCTTGACACATGTTCAACTGATCTTATAAAGTATGGCGGTCATCCAGCAGCTGCAGGTTTTAGTGTTAGCCCCTCTAAACTGGCTTCACTACATAAAGGTCTTATAAACTTTTCAGATAAACATTATAAGCGAGAAATGAATCCCTCAAGATCTATTACACCAGAAGTTTTAATTAGACTAAAGGATATAGATTGGCCTCTTTGGAAAGAGATTGAAGATCTTGAGCCTTTTGGGATCGGTAATCCGCAACCACTTTTTTGGGCCAGTAATTGTACTGTTGTTAAAAAGAAGTTATTTAGTTCAAGGCACTTAAGCTTAACTTTAAAGCAAGATAACCATATTAAGACTGCGATTGAGTTTAACTCATCTCGTACTACAGTCATAGCAGATAATGTTGATATTGCTTTTAAGATAAATTTGAATAATTGGCAGGGCAGGTCAAGTTTTCAACTAGAAATTGTAGATCTTAGACCTCATCTAACGACATCAATAATTGCTAGAGGAGATAGATTATATAAATGCTGTCTTAAAGAAAAAAATATTATTTCAATCATAAATAAAAATGGTGAGGAAGCAAGGGCCAAGGTATCCAACCATGGTGATATAGGAAATATTGAATATAATAAACAGGGCTCATATATCAGAAGCCTGTTTATTGATGCTTCAATAGCACTAGGTGTAAGGTTATAAATTCAGTTGATTATTTACTACGAAATCAATCATTAAAGCCCGAGTAGTGATTCGAAATCACTACTCGGGCTTTAATAATTGGTCTAGATGGAACTTTTTAGAAAAAGTTTGTAAGACGAGGATTACTCCTTACCCATTAGAGCTAGATGATCTACTGCAGGAGTTCCAATTCTGTAGAAGATAAGAGCAATGATGGCTGGCCCTGCAAGCACAACGGCTGCAAGAGGTATGAGGTTGCCCATGAGTTGATTTGGATTAGTAAGTTGAGTTTACTAGTGTCTGCGACACTCCATTGCCTAAGCTAAAAGAACTTAGACAATAATTGTGAGGTTCATGCCCACCAATGTGACGCGTTGTCACAGCTTTGGCCATATGCCATGAAGAACCAGAACTGGAAATGCATTAAAGGATGCGGAGCCTGTTGCAGGATTGAACCTCTAGAACGCCATGAGGCACTAAAGGTCCTCTCAGAAACCCAACTTGCCAAATACCTAGATATGGTTGGTGAGGATGGGTGGTGCCGTCATTACAACCTCTCTACCAAATCCTGTTCTATATATTCTGAGCGACCTGATTTTTGTAGGGTTTCGAATCTGTCAATTCTCTTTGATATACCAGAAGATTCCGCAGAGGCATTTGCTATCAAATGCTGCAGAGATCAAATAAATTCAGTCTATGGGGGAAGAAGCGTTATCAAAAAGCAATTCGAAAAAGCCCTCCGTTCCTCTAAGCCCAAATGACTGACAACCTTGATTCAAAAACAACTGCACAGAGCTCAGATGAAAATGATGATTCCAAGGGATTCCTTGTTGTCGCATTAACTACCTTTACAACAGTCTTCATTGCTGAAATCGGTGACAAGACTCAATTAGCAACTCTTCTTCTTTCGGCTCAGTCGGGAAAACCAGTTACAGTTTTTTGTGGAGCTGCATTAGCACTGATTTCATCTAGTCTTGTGGGGGTCTTGTTGGGTCAGTGGTTAACAAAGATACTTGCTCCAGAAAGATTTGAAGCCATGGCTGGTCTAATGATGTTAGGACTTGGACTATGGATAGGAATTGGATCTCTTAATTCACTATTCATACACTTTCAAACAGCCTGATAATGACTCTTTCACTACTAGTATCTACATTTTTTACAGTTTTTCTAGCTGAATTAGGAGACAAGACACAGCTTGCGACTGTTGCCCTCAGTGGAACATCTAATAGGCCTGGCGCAGTATTTTTTGGTTCAGCATCTGCCTTAGTCCTCGCGAGTTTATTAGGAGCCCTGGCAGGAGGGTCAATCGCAGAGTTGATTCCTACTGATTACCTAAAGCTATTGGCATCCTTAGGCTTTTTGACAATTGGGGTGAGATTATTGCTCCCAACCTTCAAGATAAAAAGTTCTCTCCAGCAAGAAATTGATGGAAATGAGACTACTGACGCTTAAATTGGCTAGAACATCTGTATAAACACTGGTAGGAGGTAACCACAGAGACCTCCTGAACTAGTAGCACAGATGCCTCAGACCCCTCCATTTCAATGATGCTTTTTACAGTTTCCAGTCTTATAGAACATATAAGACCTCAGGGTGAGATAGAGGTAAAGAAACTTGAAAAGATCCTCAAACTAACGAAAAAGGCAGATCGTCAAAAATTAGAAATAGCAATAAATGCTCTATCAAGACTAGGTTTATTAAAGCAGTTAGATAACGGAATAATTCAGTTAAATGATACGGATAGTTTTGTTGAGGGTAAACTTAGGTGCAGTAGTAAAGGATATTGTTTTGCCTTGAGAGATGACGAAGGAGAAGATATCTACATCAGAGATCAATATTTAAACCATGCATGGAATGGAGACCGCGTATTAGTAAAAGTCACTAGAGAGGGTATAAGAAGGAGGTCCCCAGAGGGCACCATTCAATGTATTTTAGAGAGGTCTACTACTAACCTTCTAGGTGTTGTAGATAAACAAGAAGATGAATTATATGCTCTACCTCTAGATGACAGGTTACTAACAATAATAAAGCTGCCTGAAGCAGATAGTTGTTATTTCCAAGAAAACCCTGAATTAAGCCTTGTTGAAGTAAAGATTGATAAGTACCCTTTAGCACAATTTCCAGCTGAAGGTCATGTCGCTAGGCCATTAACCCTAAAGGGTGGATTATCTGGTGATAGAGATATCTTGTTAACGAAAGCAAGCCTTCAAGATCTTCCGAAGCCTCCTAGGTGTTCTCTCAAAGCAACAAATTCAGCTAATAGACTTGACCTTACAAAGCAACCATCAATCCTCTTAAGAAGTTGGACTTCTGAGAGCAGTCCAACGTTACCTGCTGTACATGTACAACCTCACAATGGAGGATTTCATCTTTGGGTTCATTCACCAGCTATAGCAGAGAGAGTAACAATAGGCAATACACTTGAGAGTTGGTTAAGAGAAAGAAACCAAGCACACTGTCTAGGGGATATATGGATCCCACTATTAAATAAAACGTTAGAAGCCAGAACTAATTTCAAGCTCAATGAAGTACAGGAATCTGTAAGCGTTAAACTAGAAATTGATTCAGAAGGGGATCTAAAAGATTGGGAGTTTGCATTAAGTTCAATTAAACCTGTTGCGGAAGTAAACCAGCAACATCTAGAAGCTATTTCCACGAGAAAGCCAAAAGCTAGAACTATTCCCTCTACATTAAAATCCATAAAGGAAGAGTTGGATCAAATCAATGATTTGATCCACTGCTCAAGAGCATTAAAACGATCTGAAATACAAGCTGGATTAATTGAGCTTGACCTTCCGACACCTGATATAAAACATATTGGTGATTTACGCTTTGTTGATCCTACAAAGATTTTTAACCAATGGACTCTTCCCCTTAATGAACAAGATCCTAATTCATTATTAGCCCCTGTTATAAGGGCTGCATCAAAGGCACTAGGGATTCATCTTAATAGATTAAACATACAACATCTTGCAGTTAACTATGAAGAATTAGCAATTAATAGCCTCAATGAAGTTGCTAAAACCGCACTTGCACTCGATTTGGAATTAGAGTTGACGGATGATGGCAATCCAACGCCAAATGAACTTGCTAGCGCTTTTTCCCAAACTGAATGCAAACGTGTCTTACAAAAACAACTACGTCATGCCCTTCCTGAATTGAAAGTATTTACACACAAACAAAATGACCAAGATACTAATTTAAACGAAATAGGTGAGACTGAAACCAACCAAGAAACAACAATTCATTATGCTAACTGGACTTGCCCAGCGAATCACTACCTTGATATTACAAATCAACAGATACTCGTTAATTTATTAGCCAATGGAAAATCAAGAGCAACTGCAAGGCACAAAATCCAAGTTAACTTAGGGAAAAAGGAATGTTGGTCCGATATTACCTGGGATATATTAAGCCAATCCGTCCAAAGCAACATAGAGTTATTGACTCAAGAAAAATACGTTAATAACATTAACCTAGGAAGAAAACAGGCTGCTGATTTAAATAAGGATATGGTATCAATGTTGCAAGCAAGGTCAGCGGAACATATGGTTGGCCAAATCCAAAAAGCGACTATTAGTGGTGTTCAAAGCTATGGTTTCTTTGCTGAAATCTCCCCTTCTATGTTTGAAGGACTTGTTCACGTAAGTTCTTTAAACGATGACTGGTATGAATATCGATCAAGGCATAATAAACTTGTTGGACGAAAAAGTCGAAAGGTCTATCAAATTGGAGACATTCTAGATGTAAGAGTGTTAAAGGTCGATGTCCTAAGAAATCAAATAGACCTTGAAGTAGCTTCATTACAGGATTCAGATGAGCACCCAAGCGATGAGATTGATGACAGAAATATTGAATCCATAGCCACATCTTCGTCAGATGAAAATGACCAATAGTAAGCCATATGTGTTAGCTATTACAGGAGCATCTGCTCAACAAGTTGCAGAAAGGTGTTTATATTTATTATTAGAGAGTCAATTAACCATTCATCTGGTCCTAAGCAAAGGTGCGCACATAGTATGGCAATCAGAAATTGGCGTAAATGTACCAGTAGACTCTGGGTTACAAGAAAAATTTTGGCGAGAAAGACTTGGAACTTCTAAAGGAAAACTTATTTGCCACAAATGGAATGATCATTCTGCTTCTATTGCAAGTGGAAGTTTTCGAACAAAAGGTATGATTGTTCTTCCATGTACTATGGGCACTATAGGAAGAATAGCCTCAGGGATTTCTTCTGATTTAATAGAACGTTGTGCCGATGTACATTTGAAAGAAAATAGACCATTAATACTTGCTCCTAGAGAAACTCCTTTAAGTCTGGTTCATCTTCGTAATCTAACTAGCCTTACTGAAGCTGGAGCAAAGATATACCCGCTTATACCTTCCTGGTATTCGAAGCCCGAGACATTAGAGGACATTATAGACTTTCTAGTTATTAGATTATTTGATCATTTTGATGAAGAACTAAAGAACATACAACGTTGGCAAGGAGGAATTTAATGAATCGTTTACAAAAAATATTAATCATCCCAATTGTCATTCCAATTTGTACCGTTATTTTTGTCGGTGTACTCAACCTCAATAAGCCTGTAACTTTTAGGCTTTTAGCTTGGAGGACACCAGCCACAAGTATGGGTCTTTGGATGGCTATTGGGGCTTCCTCAGGTGGACTTCTGGGCCTCTTATCATCATTACCATCAAGTTATGAAACATTAGCCCTTAAACGCAAAGTTCGAAAAAGAATAGACATTAATAATAATCCATTTTTCACGGAGGAGGATGAGGTCTCAGACGATTTAGAAGAAACTATAAATTCTAAGGAAGAAAGCTTACCTATAACCGAGTTTCCACCAGAGAGAGATTTAAGAGATCCTGCACCTACAGTTTCTGTTCCATATCGAGTTATACAAAACAAAAAGAGAGTTGCTTCCGTGGAATATGCCAATATTGAGGCAGAAGATAGTTACCACGAAAAAGTAGACTATTACGATGAAGATATCCCTCAAATAAACAACATGGAAATGTCAGAAGAAGAAAAATTGGACTGGCAAGATCAGGATTTTGAGCATTGGTAGCCCTTATATTCCCAAAAGGTCAACTATTGTTTTAATCTGTCTAATGAAAAGCACCGTCTAAAGTAAGTACATTTTTATAAAAGGGCTTCTTATGGTGATCGAATCCCAAGCAAATTCAGAACCAGATCACAATTCAAACTCCGAAAAGCAGTCAAATACAACCCAACAGACTCCACCACCTAAGCCCAAGCCGGAGGAAAAGCCTTTTAAGGACTTTATTCGTGAGGATTTCTTCCAAGCAATAAAAGAGCAACTCAGAAAGGAACAGATAGGCATGAGCTCGCTTGAGCTTGTTGAGGGAGATAGGCCTGTAGTCGGTGGTAAATGCTTTATGGTTCAAGGATGCTTGCTATCAGGTAGGCGGTTTTGGCTGTGTTTTGATGCTGACTCGATCAAGTCAGGAAAAACAATTGCCTTGGCTGAATCCGGAGCAGAGCCTAGTCTTCTGGAATCATTCCTTATAGATGAGAAGCGCATTACGTTGGCCCTTCTAGTTTCTAGACTCCTTCAAAGGCTTAATGGGCAAAAGTGGCTAGGCAGCAACTAAAAGATTTTCAAATCTTTAAATTAGTTTCATTAAGTTGGGTGCATCCAACATGAATCTCACAATTAAAGAACTTAAAAGGCTATATTTGGTCTAGTGAGCCTTATAGCCAAAAGACGGCTAAGCCTTATGACTTTTAGTTAATCCTTCTCTTAGTCCCTACGTAAAAAGTAGCGACTAAAGATACTAAAAGTAATTAAACTTGCCTTAAATTATTTGCAAACATCTAAAAAAGCCAACGATCGCCCACAAAAGGATTCTAGATCTATTGATCTAGAATGGCGCAGTAAACTTGAAGACCTTATAAACAAAGGAATATCAGCAGGAGCGGATTTCGTTGAAATATTTATTGAACAAACAGATAATATAGGAGTCTTAGCTGAAGAGGATTGCGTAACAAGTGTCAGTCCTTCATATGGAATAGGTGCAGGAATAAGAGTCTTTAGAGATCTAAAGGATGGTTTTTATAGTACTAACGACCTTAGCCAGAATGGGTTAACTAGAGCACTCTGCCAGGCCCTCGAAATGCTGGGGTTAGACCCAACAACTAATTCGAACCTACAATTCAATGGTTTAAAAAATATCAGTGATTACGCTAAAGAAAAGAAATTGTACTTAACCAGCTGCCCTGTAATCTCTGAAGCTAGTGATAGATTGCTATTAGGGACAAATCTGCTTCTAAAATATAGTAAACATGCAAATGTTCGTAGAGCTAGTTACTCGCGTAATTTTCAACAAGTTCTTATAGCATCGAGTGATGGAACTTTTGCTAGGGATTTTAGGCTAAGTCAATCATCTGGCCTGAATATTATTGTTTCAGATGGTGATCATCGAGCTTCTATAGGAAGAAGGTATGGGTCTTCCTCAAACCCTCAAGATTTATGTAATTGGAATATAGATAGCAGTGCAAGAGATGTCTGTGAAAGTGCTGGTAAAATGTTATATGCAGAATATGTAAATGCCTCTCAAATGCCAGCTATTCTAGCCAATAAGTTTGGAGGAGTTATTTTTCATGAGGCTTGCGGACATCTTTTAGAAACTACACAGATTGAAAGAGGTACATCTCCATTCTCAGAAATGATAGATTGCAAGATTGCTAACACCGCAGTAACTGCAATTGACGAAGGAAGAACCAAAGAAGCCTTTGGGTCAATATCAATAGACGACGAAGGAATGGAGTCACAGAAAACGGTTCTAATAGAGAATGGAATTCTTAAGAACTTCATTAGTGATAGAGCTGGTGAACTGCGGACGGGACACAAACGAACCGGCAGCGGAAGAAGACAAAGTCATAGCTTTGCTGCAGCAAGTAGGATGCGTAATACCTACATTGCAGCTGGAAGCTATACACCCCAGCAATTGATTGCATCCGTAGATGAAGGCCTTTATTGCAAATCTATGGGTGGAGGTAGTGTCGGCCCTACAGGGCAGTTTAATTTCTCAGTAGAAGAGGGATATCTAATTAAAAATGGCCAGCTTGATAAGCCCGTTAAAGGAGCTACATTAATAGGAGAGGCTAAGGAAATAATGCCCAGGATATCAATGTGCGCAAATGATTTAGATCTTGCAGCAGGATTCTGTGGATCTATAAGCGGGAACATCAATGTAACTGTTGGCCAACCACATATAAAGGTGGATTCTATAACTGTAGGAGGTCGATAATTGACGTTATCCAACCACTCCCAACCTTATTCTTTAAATGATGGGCTCAATGTTGAAATTATTAGTCAATTATTTGAAGCTCATGCCGCCAAAGAAGGAATAATAAAGTGGGATTTGGGAGCTTCACAAAGTAGTGATAGTTCTGTTCAAGTTGACAAAGGACAAGCAAAGCAGATGAAAGCTGCTGAAAGGTATTCACTAACAGTGAGGGTATGGAACCATGATGGACTTGTAGGAATTACCAGTACTTCTGATGTTTCTGAAGACGGATTGAGAAATGCCTTTTGTGGAGCAAAAGAAGCTAGCTATTTTGGTAATCCGAATGAGCCACCAGACTTTTCACCTCTTTCTAAAGCACCTTTACCCAAACTAGATAGGCCACTAAAACAATCACAAGGGATTGGATATTTATTCCATAAACTAAAAGATGCAGAAGCTAGTTTATTGGATAGTCACCCCGCGATTAAAACTATACCCTATAACGGCTTAGCAGAGGCATGTACACATAGGCTTTATGTAAATAGTGAAGGAGCTTGTAGACAACAGACTCGAACATACGGAAGCCTTTATTTGTATGCTAGGGCAGAAGAAGCTGGAAGAAAACCACGAAGTGCTGGCGCTATACGTGTAGCATCCGGAAGCCAAGACCTAGATATCCTTGGTTGTGTTGAGGAAGCCTCAATAAGAACAATTAGTCATCTTAATTACTACCCTATTCAAACAGGTAAATACTTAATTTGCTTTTCCCCAGAAGCATTCCTGGACTTAATAGGTTCATTTACCAGCATGTTCAATGCGAGATCTATACTTGATGGAGTAAGCCTAACTAAAAGAGATGCAATCGGCAGTAAAATAGCAGTACCTAAACTTACTATTAATGACAACGCAATTCATATCGGAAATATTGCTGCATCAAGCTTTGATGGTGAAGGAACACCTACAAGAGACCTATGTATAGTAAATGGAGGAATTATTGAAAACTTCCTCCATTCCGAAGCTACTGCTAGAGAATTTGGGGTTAACCCTACTGGACATGCGGGTATAGGATCTAAGGTCTCAGTTGGCCCAGACTGGTTAGATATAAAAAGATCCACTACATCTAGTTCATTGCCAGAAGAACTAAACCATACCAATTACGACAATCCTTTTATATTGGTTGAAAGCCTTAATGCACTACATGCAGGTGTTAAGGCAAGTCAAGGTTCTTTTTCCCTTCCTTTTGATGGTTGGCTAGTTAAGGGTGGCGAGCGGATATCAATTGAAGCAGCAACAATCGCAGGAGATATTAGAAATGTTCTTAGTACGATTGTCGAAATCGAAAAGAACCAGAGCATTACACCATCCGGAGCTTGTCCACATGTTTGGGTTGAAGAACTGTCAATTACTGGTGAAGCGTGAAAATAGTCTTTTGGGGAACACCAGAATTTGCAGTTCCGACGCTTGAGGCTTTGGCCTCTAGTAAACATGAAGTTTTAGCTGTAGTTACTCAACCAGATAGAAAACGAGGTAGGGGAGGAAACCTGCAACCATCTCCTGTCAAGAAAACTGCTAAGCAACACGAAATCGATGTTTTATCTCCAGCAAAAATAAAATCAGATACAGAAACAAAAGATAAACTTAATAAGCTTAAAGCTGATATGTACATAGTAGTAGCTTATGGACAGATACTTTCAAAAGATTTACTTAGTCAACCAAGATTTGGATGTTGGAATGGACATGCTTCCTTGCTGCCAAGGTGGAGGGGTGCTGCCCCAATCCAATGGAGTCTAATTTCGGGAGATCCATATACAGGAGTAGGAATTATGCAAATGGAAGAAACACTTGATACAGGTCCATTACTTCTCCAAGAAGAAATAAAGATAGGTACATTAGACAATTCAGAAATTCTATCAAAGAAGTTAAGCAATTCGACTGCTAGGCTTTTTATAAATGCTCTTTCAATAATTGAAGATTATATTTTATTCAATAAAATCGATAGTCTTCCATTAACTTCACAAGATTCTATAGGCAAAGAAGTTACATACGCAAGATGTATATCAAAAGGTGATCTAGTAATAAACTGGAAATCATCGGCATCAGATATCCATAGAAAAGTCATGGGACTCTACCCCAATTGTTATACTACATTTAATCAAAAAAGAATCAAGATATTAGATTCAGAGCCGATGACCAAAGCTTCATCAAAAAGAATGACAAATCAAGAGAATTCAATGTTTGGTCCCGGAAGTCTTAAAGAAGTAATTAATGGAAACTCAATAGTTGTATCTACATCAACAGAGGACCTGCTGATTAAACAAGCTCAAGTTGAAGGTAAAAAGCCTGTTAGCGGTGATGTTGCGGCTAAACAACTTAAGATGAAGGCCTCAGATAGTTTCGACAGCAAGACTGATGTCTAGTCAACATATAGCTCATATGACTTTTGACAGGCCTCATCAATTTCTGCTTCTGATAAATAATTTGCCTCAATACAGATATTAGCAATTCTTCTTTTAAGAGAAAGATCGTTATCAGTCTCAAAAAAAAGATTCCCGGCTGATAGTATTCTAAACTTTAATGCTTCTATTAACTTTGCTCTGATAACTTGCTTTGACAAAGCGTAGTATGAATCAGTTGATATTCCTAGTCTAACTGGAAACGAAGTATCTATACTTGAAATGTAGGGAGCGAGAATCTCCAATACATATGGAGATTGATGGTGAATAGTTTTAGTAGATCGATGGGGCAGATATATAAAGGATTCCTTTAAAGTAACTCCCAAAGATGTTTGCACTTCTAAAAAAGTTTTCCAAAATGAAAAGTCCTCTGGAGGTACAGTATCAGTCCAGTTGATATTTTTAAATGAATAATTAGGATTTTGCAAATGTATTATTGTAGGTTCAAATGATACATTTATAGTCCCTGGCCAATAAGAGCTGATATCCAACCCATTTTTCTGAAAATAGGGTGTTTGTAATTTAATAGAACCTTCCGGATAAGGTGTTTTTTTAGAACAACCAGAAGCGACCCCATATCCGCTTACTATGTGACCCTCCAGCCAATCAAAACCCTTATCGGAGTAATAAGTGAGCGCAGGCATTACAATCTCCTTGCGGGTTTATAGCGCATCTTAAGAGTGGACTTCTAGCATTATATTTGCAATCTGGATTGCCTATAACCCAATAATCATCATAGAGTGTTGCATCTTTTGGTACAGATTGTTCCTTTACTAAAAGCTTAACAGTAGAAAGAGTATATTTACCATTTAACAAGGTGTACAAGTGTCTTTGTTCAAGTATAAGGTAAGATTTGCCGTTGTTCTGGATCCAACAGCCGGGATAAGGAGTATTCTCTAAAAAGATCTTGTCAATAAGAACCTCAGAGCTGGAATTAACTAAATACAGAAGTTTCCTTGTCTTCATGGTAAAGTGTAATCAGTACGTTTAGAGAAACCCCAAGCAAACAATAATATAATAATTGTCATAACCAACCATTGGGGTATAGTTATGCCGGTAAATAAAAGTAGCACAATCAATTTAAAACCTACAAAACCTACAGCTAGATATCCCGCCATCTCCAATCTTGTAAATTCCTCTAACCAACCCACGAAGAGTCCAGAAGTGAACCTCAAAGCTAATACACCTATAATTGCGCCAGTTATAACAAGAAGAAGTTGATCACTTATCGCAACAGCTGCCGCAACACTATCTATAGAAAATGCTAAGTCTGTAAGTGCCAAAAGTATTACTGTTTTAAGCATGGATACTGATGTGTTTCGAGGTTCGTCGCCATCATTTTCCTTCGAGATTTCACTATTTTCCGTAGATATTAGCTTCCTGACAAAAATGGAGGTGAGATATAACCCTGCGACAAGTTGAATAATTGGGTACTTAAGCACAAGATTAGCAGTTAGGATCAATATGATCCTGAGGACTAAAGCCAAAAGAATTCCTATATTTAAAGCCCAACGTTGACTTTCGAGAGATCCTTGTGATCTAGCTATAGCGGCTAAGGCAATAGCATTATCTGCAGACAAGACAATCTCTAGTGAAACCAATACTGGCAACAAGGGTGCAAGCTCAGCCCACTTATCAACACCATCGAGAAGTGGGCCTAGTGATTCCAACGCTGCAGAATCCATCAGTCAAAGCTTATACATGTGAATTTCAGCATTAACCATCAGGTGTTGGTAAAGTCCTACCATTAAGACTAGAAAAAATCAGATTGATACTCAATATGCGCATCCAGTCAGATCTTTGCCACATTGATCAAAGTCGCTGTGTAGTGAAGGTTTCTGCATTCGAAAATGATGGGGAAAATCTAATTGGAAGCGCATTAGGTGAAGCCAACGGCGCAGAGGATGCCGAATCAAGAGCCCTAAAGCGACTAATGGAAAGGGTCAGCACCGAAAGTTCACTCAACACATCTGACAAAGAGAATCAAGCACACATATTATCCAAGCAAATAGATAAACCCAAACATATAGCGGAAGAATCAAAAAAAGGCGCATCATTTAAGACAAAAGAAGTGATACCCAGTTCAAGTGCAATTCATAATCAAATTCCAAGTGAAGACCCAGAAGACTGGACTGAAGAGCTAGCTCAAGTTGAGCTTGAAATCAAAAGAATAGGCTGGTCAAGAATAGATGAATCTAAATATTTAGATCGTGCTATGGGTTATAGTAGTAGACAGTTAATTACCCAATATAGCGAGCTAATTAGTTATCTTAATCAACTTAAGAAGTTCGTTAAAGATGAGTCACCTGAATCAGCCGATATCCCTTTAAAAAGAGGTGATTTAATAACAGAATCAAACAGTATTCTCAAGGAACTGAACTGGGACATAGCAAAAAGTAGAGCCTATCTCCTTGAATCCATGAAAGTAAAGAGTAGGCAAGACTTATCTGATGAGAAGCTAATGCAATTTAATAATATACTGTTGGAGAAATTAAAATTAAAATTAAATAAGGATTTGAGTTAGGAATTGTATAAATAATATCTTGTTATAGGGAGAAAATATCGTGTTAACAAATCAAGAGGCGATATCTTGATTTTTAGGCTAACCTTACTGAATAACTAAAATTCTACCTTAAGGGCATTTTTAACAATTATGGTATTGGACTCAATAATTGAACAAATAGAAGGAAGCACACTAACAGAAAGTCTTCTTAAACGAGTCAAGGGTAAAGATAGGCTAACTCTTTCGGGGGCTTCAAGATCAATTAGAGCAATCACTACAACTGCATTTTCTAGAAGGGAAAAAAGGCCTTTGCTTGTTGTAGTACCCACTTTAGAAGAAGCTGGGAGATGGATTTCATTGCTGGAAATAATGTCGTGGCGCTCAGTACAACTATATCCAACAAGTGAATGTTCACCTTATGATGAATTTGAACCTACTACTGAAATAATATGGGGACAATTACAAGTTTTAGGAGAGCTACTAAACAATCAAAACAACTCAGATTTAGCGATTGTAACAACAGAAAGAGCTCTTCAACCACATCTTCCGCCAAAAAGTATATTCGAACAAAATTGTAGGTCCATTAAGCAAGGAGACAATATTGATATTAAACTTTTGTCCAATGAGTTAGCAAACCTGGGCTACAAGAAAGTTCCAACAACAGAACAAGAGGGGACATGGAGTAGAAGAGGAGACATAGTTGATATATACCCTGTAAGTAATGAATTACCGATTAGGCTAGAATTATTTGACGAAGAATTAGAAAAGCTAAGAGAGTTTGATCCTACGACCCAACGATCACTAGACCCAATAAAAAGTGTGACTTTAACACCTACTAGCTTTAACCCGTTAATAGAAAATATCTTAAAAGTAAATGATTATTTAGAGCAGATTATCTCGAAACAATTGAAGTCGAAGAACAACCTAAACAATGGCAACCTAAGTCTCCGTAGATACCTAGGTCTAGCATGGAATGAACCGTCCTCCCTTCTTGATTACATACACCCAGAATCCTTTGTGGTAATTGATGAGCGTAAGCATTGCATTGCACATGCAAAACAATGGCTAGAACACGTTGAACAACAATATAAAGATTTGACCAAAGATCATATTGATGATATTACAGACTGCAAAACGCTTATACCAAGTTACCACTCTTCAATAAGCAAATGTTTTAATCAAGTAGACTCTTTATCTGGCTTTGACACAGCTGAATTATTCGAGGAACTCCAAACCCTAAATCAATTTGATTTAGCAGGTCGTCCTATCGAATGTTTCCCTAATCAATTTGGTAAAATTTCAGAGCATATAAAGAAGCTTAACCAAGAAAACTATCTAACATGGCTTGTATCAATTCAACCGAGCCGGGCTGTTGCTCTTCTAGAAGAGCATGACTGCATAACTAAATTTGTAGCTAATGATTTAGATAAAACTTCCATTAATAGATTGATTAAGCAAAAAACCCCCGTAGCTCTGAAACTTAAGAAGAACAGTGAAATAGAAGGTTTCAAGTTACCAGCCTGGAAAATAGCTTTAGTAACTGACAAGGAATTCTTTGGGCAACATACTCTAGCTTCTTCGAGTTATGTAAGGAGACGAAGTAGAGCATCTAGTAAAACCGTAGATCCCAACAAGATGCAAAGGGGAGACTATGTCGTTCATCGCAATCATGGAATAGGTCGTTTCCTAGGAATGGATAAAATGGCGATCTCAGGTAAAGCAAGAGACTATCTTGTTGTTGAGTATCTTGATGGAACTTTAAGAGTTGCTGCAGATCAACTTGGAACTCTGGGGCGATTTAGAGCTAACACTGATACCCCACCTAAACTAAACAAAATGGGCGGAACTGTCTGGGATAAAACAAAAGAGAAGGCACGGAAATCAATACAGAAGGTGGCAATTGATCTAGTGAAGTTGTACGCAGAAAGAACCAATTCGGTTGGTTTCTCCTATCCACCAGATGGGCCATGGCAAATCGAACTAGAAGACTCATTCCCATACGAAGCAACGCCAGATCAAGTAAGAGCAGTTGCAGATGTAAAGAAAGATATGGAGCATGAAAGGCCTATGGATAGGTTGATATGTGGCGATGTTGGATTCGGAAAAACAGAGGTCGCTATTAGGGCAATATTTAAGGCAATTACAGCTGGAAAGCAAGCAATTGTACTAGCCCCAACCACGGTATTAGCCCAGCAACATTGGAGAACAATCGCGGAAAGGTATTCTCCTTATCCAATAAAAGTTGCATTATTAAATAGATTTAAAACCACATTAGAAAAAAATAATATCATTCAGCAACTCCAAAATGGCAATATTGACTTAGTTGTAGGTACACATATTCTACTAAATAAAAAGATAACCTATGACAAGCTTGGTTTATTAGTTATTGATGAAGAACAGCGTTTTGGAGTAAAGCAAAAGGAGAAAATCAAAGACCTGAAAAAACAAGTTGATGTTCTTACTCTTTCTGCAACTCCCATTCCCAGAACCCTTTATATGAGCCTATCTGGAGTTAGAGAAATGAGTCTTATTACTACGCCACCCCCTTTAAGAAGGGCAATCAAAACTCATCTCGCCGAAATGGATAACGACGCAGTTAGAAGTGCTATAAAGCAAGAAATTGATCGCGGAGGTCAAGTATTTTACGTCGTCCCTAGAATTGAGGGTATTGATAATGTTGCTATTAGGCTAAAACAAATGCTGCCTTCAATTAAGTTGATAGTAGCCCATGGTCAAATGCCTGAGGGTGAATTAGAGAGTGCCATGGTTGCATTTAATGCTGGAGAATACGATGTAATGTTGTGTACTACTATTATAGAGAGTGGTCTAGATATTCCAAGAGTTAACACTATATTGATTGAGGATTCCCAGAAATTTGGTTTATCACAGCTGTACCAATTAAGAGGAAGAGTAGGAAGAAGTGGTGTTCAAGCTCATGCTTGGTTGTTCTATCCAAATGACTCCTTGCTAAGTGACGCTGCAAGAAAAAGGCTCAGAGCAATAAAAGAATTCACGCAATTAGGCAGTGGATATCAACTAGCAATGAGAGATATGGAGATAAGAGGCGTTGGCAATCTTTTAGGGGTTGAACAAAGTGGACAAATGGAAATTATAGGTTTCGACCTCTATATGGAGATGTTGCAAGAGTGCATGGCAGAAATTAATGGACAGTCTATACCTCAAGTTGATGAAGTTCAAATAGATTTACCGGTCACTGCCTTTATCCCAGGTGACTGGATAACAGAACCCGATGAAAAAATTGCTGCCTATCGTTCTGCATCTAATTGCAAAAACAATAAAGAACTAGTTGAGCTAACAGCGTCATGGACAGATCGTTATGGCAACTTACCAGGATCAGTACAAGCTCTTATAGAAATAATGCAATTGAAGTTAGTGGCGAAAAAATGTGGTTTTTCACGAATAAGGCAAGAAAAACAGAATGTGGTACTGGAAACTCCAATGGAAGAACCTGGATTTCGCCTAATACGAAAGGGGATCCCTGAACATCTACATACCAGATTCGTTTACCAAGCTGCTACAGGTCGGTCGGCTAAAGTCACTGTTAGAGGTATTGGTGTTTTGCCAATAGAGAAACTGATCGACCAGCTTAAGGATTGGCTATTACTTATGAGTAAACAAATACCTGATGAAATTCAAGACCGTATATTCCAAGAAGAAGAGCTAACCACCAAAAAGAACGAAACTGTTCTATCGATTTAGGGAGGACGATTACCTAAATGGTCAGTGAATCCACAGTTTCCGAAGAAATTAGGTAAATTTCTTCGAATTGCGTTTTCGAAATTGGGCGAATATCTAGATATTGGAACAAGTCAGGCCCCTTTTGCATATATGGGTACCCTTGTAAGTCTTGTTGCAGTGGCAATTTACCTTCTTTCAGCTCGAGATGCAGGGAATGACGACGATGACTCTGATTCTGGCAGTGGAGGTCTTATGCAGCCTATCTCCTAACAGTAGAAAACTAATGGCGATGTAGTTATTAGGTAGTAGTTAACAAGGATTTTAATTTCTCACGAAATTCACCCTTTTGCATCCCACCCTTTAACTCTCCATGAACTTCAAACTCTGAGTCAGGATTACTTACCAACAAATAGGTAGGCCATCCCATTCCTTCCTTTTTTGGATATTTAGAGAGCAATATCTTGCGATATTTTCTATAGACTTCGGCGTCTTGCAGTTTAACACTTACAAAATTTAATTCAAGTTCTTCGCATACTTTTTGATCATAGTGACTCATCCTATGACATGTTCCACAATCCTCGGAGCTAAATTTAATCATCGTAAGATCATTCATTTCAATAAGGTCTGTTTTCTTTTTAAATTAACCGCTTTTCAATAGAAAAGCAAGAAAAGTTGATCAGTCTTCATAACAAACTAAACTACAGCTTATATATTTTATCACAGAAAATTCTTAGGTATTATTTCTAGCTATAACAGCAAAGAAAGGGTCTCCATTACTAGACCAAAGCTGCTTTAAGCCTAAAGGCTGTGTATTTTCCGCTATTGTTCTTACAACGGTCCATCTCTGAGCTTCCAAAATACTACTAATACACTTAATTCTTTCTTCATCGCTCGATTCCGTCCAAATTCTTGGAGCTTTATTCCAAAATGCACGATTACTAAATGATATTATTAGCTTGCCACCTGGCCTAGTAATTCGTAAAAGTTCTTCCGCAATTGGCTCTGGATACTGTAAGTATTGCCACCCAGCTACTATTAAAACCATATCAATGCTGTTAGATTCTAATGGAATTTCATAG
This sequence comes from Prochlorococcus sp. MIT 1300, assembly GCF_034092375.1. Lineage (NCBI taxonomy): Bacteria > Bacillati > Cyanobacteriota > Cyanophyceae > Synechococcales > Prochlorococcaceae > Prochlorococcus > Prochlorococcus sp. MIT 1300. The sequence continues at coordinate 342,629 of NZ_CP139302.1, forward strand.
TCTCTATTTAAGTTCTGTACCCAGAAGTGATTCAAGTCTTGATTTGCTTCCAACTCCTCCTTATTAAGGCCATGACCTATAACCTCATTACAAGAATGCTCTTGGGGAAGGTGGCTTACCCAACTACTCATCAAATCTAAAACATCAATAGTCGGTTCAAAAACTTCTGAATATAGAGAGGTTAGTCTGGAACGAAACCCGGAGTCTAAGTGATGCACGTATCGAGGCTGAGAGTAGAAATCTTCGTCGGGACTATTGTCTAGTTTTAATCTATCATTCTCATTTAAAACAACTACTGTCATGATGATGAATATAATGGTCTAACAACTTTATCTTAAGGTATAGCAATTAGTTTGTTTTGTCGTTAACCAATGAAATTAGAGAACCTGACACAAATACCATAAAAATTAAAATTGGCATAAAAAAATAACTTTTATCCGAAAAGGAGATACTAGAGACAAAGTAGATGGAGCCAAAAACAGAAGAGAGCCAAAACAAAAATAAAACAATGAAAGAATGAATTTTAAAAAGCTTAGACTTATTAATGCTTTTGGGAAGTCTTAAATTCTTATTAAAGATACCAATATGAATATAAACGTAAAATACGGAATAGAGTGAAACCATCCAAAAAGAATATCCTTCTCTGGCAAAGTGGTACACAGAAAATAAAGAAAGAATACTTGCTATAAAAACGATTAGAGAGTCAAGTGTTGATTTCATCTACATATATTAGGTTAAATGAATAGAGTTATCTGTCTTATACTATTATCTAAATCTTCTGGAACCAGAATACTGATATCGCTTATTGATCTTCTTACAAATTAATGAAATCACTTTTACGAGCCTCCATAAGCCTCCAAAGAGAATGAAGGTTGACAACACAGCAAATGCAAGCAAGGTCATAACGAAAAGAAGATTAACAAAAGCGATTATAAATTGATATAGACCAACAACTAGTTCTTTAAAAGACTCATTGGTAATAAGGATCCAATCAAAATTTACTAATAATGTATATAATATTATTAGAGCGCCTAGACCGAAAAGGGAAATTAATATTCCCTCAAGAGATTGCCTAATAATAGATTTCTTTTGTTGTTTATCTTTTGTACTAAAAACCTTCCTTGAACGTTCTTTCTGCCTGGGGAATCGTTTATTTATAAGCATAAGACTAATATTTGTTGGTGCCCATAAAGATCTCGACCAGGGAGAGTTTACCGTTAATTAAATAGTTAAAGTAACTTCCTGAAATGGAATTATTACGGGTTTCCTGTTTACGGAATGAACTATTGACTATATAAAAAAGAGATTTATAAACCATGGCAAAATCTGGATATGTGTAAAAGCTCCCTAATTTTGACTAAAAGTTTATATAAGTCAATTGTTTACCTGGGACATCTCTGGCCTGATTTCACTAGTTTCATTCAGAAGGTCAATTTCACTTGTGGGAGTAGGCACAACAAAAGCTACAAAGGCTGCTGCTATTAGAGACAAGCAACCCACGAAAGGCGCTGCAAGTCTCTGGCCAAATGGAATACGCTCAGCCAGGTCTCTTTTCCTTAGAGGGTTATCAGAAGGCAAATGCCAATCAATTGAAACCCGAGGGTCGTTCCTGAGTTCATCTATACAACGGACAATGTCAGCTAGTTCTGAATCATCAATGAGAAAAGCCAATGGTTCAATACCAGGTTGACTACTGCGCAGTGTTAAAAGGTGTTTGTCTTCCTTAGGCTCTATAACAACAAATCCATCTTTCCTCCCAAATGGCTTAGCCAAACCGGACAAACGGTAGCGTGCATAAGGTAAGACCACACTCATCAGTGAATGTAGATGGTCGCGCTTGCCTTCCATTTCAGTAGAGCCCACAACCATAAGCTTCCAAGAAGAAAGAATCCCAATCACACCATCGTCTTGTCCTACTGAAAAGTCTGGAACACCTTCTATTTCAAGAAGCGTAGATGATTGTTGATATTTAAAAGTGAGCTTAAACATTTGAAAGTTCTCAGGGTGTTGGATCACAGAGACTTGCTCTTAACCGACTTGGGCCTCCACAACCAGCACTAAGGGCAAGTGTAAAGACCAACTGTCTCAGAGTTGATTGAGTTTGCTCAATAGGTTGAAGAAGTCTTTGAACAGCTCCTCGCCTTGAATTCATTCTTTCAGCTACTAATTCCTTTAGTCGTTGATCAAGTAAAATCCATCTTTGCTGATTTAACTTCTCTGGCTCCCTTGAAGAAAGAAGTTGATGAATTACTGGATATAAGCGCTCTGCCATAAAACATAAAAGCGAAATCATCGCTTGTGAATCAGAAACTTTTAGTTGTCCCCTTTGTGTCACACGCCTTAAGGGATTATGACAGCGCCTCTTCCAAAGCTCTACACGATTTGGAAAATATGAGTCCAAACCAAGCTCCTTAGAAGCCCATAACATGGCTTCTCCACCGTTTAGGTCCAATGATTCAACTACCAATAGTAGGAGGTCCAATCTTTCTAAGCCCCTTCTTGCAAGTGGTTTCAAGCGAGTTTCAGAATCGCTTTGAAAGGAATTTAATTTTTTCCATTTTGTAGTGGCAGGAAAGGAACCGTTATTTAAATTTGGCATGCATGAGATGATGACAGGACTATGGTTCTTGAAACATCATGACTCTGACAACAAATTGGCTGAACCACACACAAGTCCATTAATTGCATCAGACACTTGAATTTAAGGGATTTTATTGGGCAGACACCAGATTTTCCTAAAAAGGGAATTAATTTTCTTGATATCTGTCCATTGCTACAAGATCCTGATGCCTGGAAAGAGGTTTTAAACCTATTTAGTAAATATTGTGATGAGCTACAACCAGATCTAATCGTCGGAATCGAATCACGAGGCTTCATACTGGGCTCTGCTGTTGCTAGTTACAATGGCCTTGGTTTTATTCCCATACGTAAAGCGGGAAAACTTCCAGGGGATGTAATCAGTCAGGCTTATGCACTTGAATATGGCAATGACAGAATAGAAATTCAAAAAAACAGATTTAAGTCCAAGTCAAAAGTCTTGCTAGTTGATGATCTTCTCGCAACCGGAGGTACAGCATCGGCAGCTTCTAAGCTACTGCAAAAAGCAGGGGCACTAATAATTGGTTATGGCTTTATTATAGAACTATGTGCGATGAATGGTAGAGACAGGTTAAACAAGAACACACCGACAAAATCATTATTGACCTACTACTGACTGTCTTGCCAATCAAATACGTCTTCTAGCTGTTTAAGAGTAAGTAGGCCAAAACTCCAAAGTACAATTGGTAAAGGGGATTGTTCTAATTCAGATTGTCTTTGTCCTAGCTTGAGTGCATTATCGCTAATTCCAAGTTTGTCAGTTAGAAAAGCTATTAATTTTTCGGATGCTTTTGATTGTGAATGACTGGTAAAAATCATAAATTCCTTCGATTAGGCTTCATACTTCTCAGAGAATAGCTTACAAAACCGGGAAACCCCTCTGTCATTAAGCCTAATATAAGCTTTCTGGTATAAGAGGAGCACTTGATTACATGAAAGACCAACTTCCTTGAAAGCATAAATAAAGGATTCCTGTTAGAGAAGATTCTAATAATTAAATCTGTAATGATGTTAATCGACAATACATCTAAGATTCTATTTCTAGTATATCGGCAAGGAATATGCGATTTAACAATAGTACCTCTATTATATTGCAAAAATAAATTACTAATCTCCATTACATCTCTCCAGCAAACATTTAGACCCTGACCTCCAACAGGGTGACATCTATGGGCAGATTCTCCAAGCAACAGGAATTTTTCCTTATCAAATTTTGGACAAATTGAAAAGCCTAGAGGAAACGCAGCAGGATTATCAATAACAACATCTGGCTCAAAACCATTTGGTAAAACTCTTGCCAAAGAGTCTAAAAAGGATGAATGATTTAATTTAGACCTGGCTTGACATGAATTGAAAGGGCCAGACCAAATAACTTGAAACAAATCACCACCCATCGGGAGTAGAGCCAAAGGTCCCTCCTCACGAAAAATTTCATAAGCTGTCCCTGGTGAGACTCCTCTGATCAAAACTTTGGTTGTTAAACAACCCTGTCTATACGGAAAAAATAAAGGTTTGATTTTTAAATCCTTTCTTGTTCGTGAAAAAGGTCCATCAGCAGCAAAGACAAAATCATAATCTTTTAAATTAGCGGAAATGTCTGACCCAAGGTTTAAACTTATAGATGTACTTTGATCTAACCGGGGCAAAACAACTTCCATAAACCTTTTATGGTCTAGCACCCATCCTATTGCCCCATACTTATTATTTCTTTCCGGCAGATCAGATAGTCTGAGATTTAAACGAGTTGAGGTTTCTCTATCCTCAATAGATAATTGATCAAACAAAGTTATATGACTATTCAAATCATTCCAGATATCAATGTTCTGAAAAAGTCTTCTAGTTGAATGGGTTATTGCATATGCTCGACTTTTATTAATAAGTTGAGTTCTATTTTTCGGATCAAAAAGGCAGACGTGAGCTCCGTGTTTCGCAAGAGCTAATGCCAAAATGCTACCTGTAGGCCCTCCTCCTTTTATTAATACTTTTAGGGGGCAGTGCATTAGATAAAACCTTTCAAGAATTTTATAGGGACTGGAATAATAGATGAAATGTTATTTCTATCAAGATCGCCTTTTTGACAAGCGTAAGATGCATAATTCCTCAAATGCAGGTCTTAGTAAAAAAGGATATTCACCCACCCACAATCTCTGAGCTGGTATCCAAGCGTCGGTTAAAGCTGAAATTCGTCGAAAATCCTTATTTTCACTAAGAACAACACATCGAATACAAAGACCTTGGCGAATAGAGTTGTGTTTTTTATCCATTGGGAATCTCAACTCTCCTAAATAGCCATCTTCATCTTCTATATGGAGAATCATCCACAATCTACGATTTTCCACAAGTTCTAATTCGCCACGACTGTTTGCTTGTTCATGACGATTTTCGACCAATTCACGAGTAAAGACATCTCCTATCTCACCTTCGAACATAGCCGCAAATGGAATTCTTCTCAATCGAGAATTCATACGGCCTGCTTCCAAGATTGGTCCCCAAAGTAAATAAGTAAAGAAGACAACACAGACTACGAGCCAAACAGAAGAAAACTGATTACCAGTCTGACTAGCACTAAAAAGAAAGCTTATAACCCCACCGATGGTTGCAATCAGTACTCTTTGAAGGATTTTTTGTGGATCCCCTAAAGCCGAAGAAAATTGATTGCCAGAGGCAACAGCAGGAATAAGTCTTTCTAATTCACCAGGGCGGAGAGGTAACAACATTAGATAAAACCCATTTTATATAAGTCTTTCTAACCCATATACAAGGCCAGGTAATGACCTCACTTTCCTAATAGCAAGTAATACTCCTGGCATATATGCAGAGCGATTAATTGTGTTGTGCTTAAGGGTATATGTTTCTCCATTAGCTCCAAACATTACCTCTTGATGAGCAACCAAACCGGGGAGTCGTATGGAATGTAGACGTAAGCCGCTACTCCGAAGTCCTCCCCGACTGCCAGCAAGGGACTCATGTTCTTCAACATCTGTGCTATTGAAGTTTTTTCCTAGTTCTTCCATTAGCTCTGCTGTCTTAATACAAGTTCCACTCGGTGCGTCAGCTTTCTGATTGTGGTGTAGTTCAGTTAATTCAGCATGATCATAAAATCGGGCTGCTGCGGCTGCGGCTTGTTGCAACAAAACCATTCCGACAGAAAAATTAGGAATGACTGCGGACCCAATAGAAGCCTTTTCAGCAAATATTGCCAATTCATTTATCTGACTTGGGGATAGCCCTGTAGTACCAATTACAGGATGGACTCCGTATGCGATAGCAGTTCTAGTGTGCTCAAAAACTGCAGATGGATGTGTGAAGTCGACAATTACAGCTCCATTCGGTGGTTGATCATTCCGGACTGATTGACTAATTAGACATAAAGAACCCTCTAAATCAGAAGTAACCGTAATGTCTGTCTCCCCGAGTCCCAATTCCAAACCAATATCTTTGCCTTCTGACCCGGGTGAAGTATCCACAGCAGCAACAAGTTTGCAGTCTGCTGTTGTGAAAATGGCTTTTATAACTTCTCGCCCCATGCGACCTAAGGCTCCTGAAACTAAGACTGGGATTGGTTTTGCGGCGGAGAAAGGCATTTTTAACGGATTTTGGTACAAAAACTATGTGACTTCGGATGTAACACCGAGAAAAGGAGACTCGCAAAGGAAGCCCTCATCCCCGTAGGCTTAGCGAAAATACTTAAAGCAAGCAATGTTTACGCAGGTCCGCTCCGCCAATCGCCGAGTTTCTCCTGCAGAAAATCATGGCCACAAAGCCGTGATGAAAGCTGTCTACCTTGTGCTTGAACCTCAATACCAAAACGCCTTAACTCAAGCTGCCAATTCAATTAATTCCCAAAATGGTTCTCTAGGTGTGGAGCTAAGCGGCTACCTAATCGAAGAGTTACGAGATCCGAAAAATCTGGCTGATTTTCAAAAGGACATTGAAAGTGCGGATGTTTTTATTGCATCGCTGATATTCATAGAAGACTTGGCCCAAAAAGTGGTCGAGGTTGTAGGACCCCATAGAGACCGTCTAAAAGCAGCGGTCATATTTCCTTCAATGCCAGAAGTAATGCGCTTGAACAAGCTTGGGACCTTTTCTATGTCCCAGCTAGGTCAAAGCAGTAGTGCTATAGCCAATTTTATGAAGAAGCGGAAAGAGGCAGGTGGTACTGGCTTTCAAGACGCAATGCTCAAACTTTTAAATACTCTTCCCTCAATACTTAAATATCTACCAGTTGACAAAGCTCAAGATGCACGAAGCTTCATGCTGAGCTTCCAGTATTGGCTTGGAGGGACTTCAGAGAATCTCAAGAACCTCCTCCTAATGCTTGCAGATAAGTATGTTTTTACTGATACAGAAAGCGAGCAAAGACCATCTCTTGAAGTTGCTGAACCAGAGGTATTTCCAGATCTTGGGATATGGCATCCACTCGCTCCAAATATGTTTGAAGATATAAAAGAATATCTAAATTGGACATCTAGTAGATCTGATCTTTCTGAGAAATCAAGAAGAGGCCCATTAATTGGTCTTGTTTTACAAAGAAGCCATATCGTGACGGGCGATGAAGCGCATTATGTTGCTGTTATACAAGAGCTCGAATACAGAGGTGCAAGAGTTATACCTGTTTTCTGCGGTGGACTTGACTTCTCCAAACCTGTTAACTCTTTCTTTTTCGATCCTTCAAAAAACGATATACCCCTAGTAGATGGTGTTGTCTCCCTCACAGGCTTTGCCCTAGTAGGCGGACCAGCCAGACAAGATCATCCAAAAGCAATTGCATCATTAAAAAAACTGAATAGACCTTATATGGTGGCTCTCCCACTTGTTTTTCAAACAACTCAAGAATGGGAAGGGAGCGATCTCGGATTACACCCGGTCCAGGTAGCATTGCAAATTGCAATACCAGAATTAGATGGAGCCATTGAACCAATAGTTTTATCTGGTCGTGATGATGCAACTGGTAAGGCACATACCCTTCAAGACAGAGTCGACGCAATTGCAGAACGTGCAATTAGATGGTCTTCACTAAGAATTAAACCAAGAGCTGAGAAGAAGCTTGCTATTACTGTTTTCAGCTTTCCACCTGACAAAGGTAATGTTGGGACAGCAGCCTATTTAGATGTATTCGGTTCAATTCATAGGGTCCTTGAAGAACTAAAAGCACAAGGGTACAAAGTAGAAAATTTACCCAAAGACTCGAAAGCCCTAATGGAAGAGTTAATAAACGACCCGGAAGCATTAGAAGGAGCCCCAGAACTATCAATCGCCCACAGAATGAGTGTTGGAGAATATGAAAAACTGACTCCCTACTCTGAAAGATTAGAAGAGAACTGGGGGAAGCCTCCTGGAAATCTAAATAGCGATGGCCAAAACTTACTTATTTACGGTAGGCATTTTGGGAATGTGTTTATAGGTGTCCAGCCAACATTTGGCTATGAAGGTGATCCCATGAGACTTCTCTATTCAAGAAGTGCGAGTCCTCATCATGGATTCGCCGCCTATTACACCTACTTAGAAAAGGTATGGGAAGCAGATGCTGTTCTTCATTTTGGAACACATGGCTCACTAGAGTTTATGCCTGGAAAACAAATGGGAATGAGTGAAACATGTTATCCAGATTCTCTAATTGGCGGTCTTCCAAATCTTTATTATTACGCAGCAAACAATCCTTCTGAGGCAACAATAGCTAAAAGGCGGGGATATGCATCAACGATTAGTTATCTAACTCCACCAGCTGAAAATGCAGGTCTTTATAAGGGGCTAAAAGAACTTGGTGAGTTGGTTGGTTCCTATCAACAACTGCGTGAAGGTGGTAGAGGAGTGCAAATAGTAAATGCAATAATAGAAACAGCAAGGCAGTGTAATCTCGACCAAGATGTAAACCTGCCAGAAAAAGATGCCTCAGAAATAGATCTAGAAGATAGGGATGCAGTCGTAGGTTCTGTATATAGCCAGCTAATGGAGATTGAAAGCCGGTTACTTCCTTGTGGTTTACATACAATAGGCAAGCCACCTACAGCTGAAGAGGCTATTGCAACTCTTGTAAGTATTGCTGCATTAGAAAGAGAAGATGATGGGCTTCGATCTTTACCGGGTCTATTAGCAGAAGCGAGAGGAAGAAAGATTGAAGACATATATAAAGGTAATGATGAAGGTGTACTAAAAGATGTAGAGTTAAATCGTACAATTACAGAAACATCTAGGAAATCAATTGCGGGTATGGTAAACCTGCTAACAGGAAAAGATGGAAGAGTAACACTAGAAACAGGATTAATTGGGAAGATAAACAACTTAGTAAATCAGTTTGGGTTTAATAATGAGCCAACTTATTTGAAAATATGTAAGCGAGCTGGCTTTAATGATATTGATTCAGTTGCACTTGAAAAACTTTTTGAATACCTACGTTTTTGCCTTGATCAAATTTGTGCTGATAAAGAGATGGAAAGCCTCCTTAAAGCCCTAGAAGGTGATTATGTTTTACCAGGACCTGGAGGAGATCCAATAAGAAATCCAGGAGTACTTCCTAGCGGAAAAAACATACATGCACTTGACCCACAATCTATTCCAACTATTGCAGCCGTTGCAGCAGCAAAAGGTGTAGTCGATAAACTTATTGAGCGTCAACGAAGAGAAGAAGGCGCATGGCCGGAAACAATTGCCTGTGTTTTATGGGGTACAGACAATATAAAGACTTATGGTGAATCATTAGCTCAAATCCTTTGGTTTATAGGAGTAAGACCTAAACCTGATTCAGTAGGCAGAGTAAATAAGCTCGAGCTGATCCCTTTAGAGGAACTAGGCCGCCCAAGAATCGATGTAGTTGTTAATTGCTCGGGAGTATTCCGTGACTTATTTATAAACCAGATGGCATTAATTGACCAAGGTGTAAAGATGGCAGCTGAAGCAGATGAACCTCTTGATCAAAATTTTGTTAGAAAGCACGCTACTGAGCAAGCTAAAGAACAAGGAACTTCAATAAGAGATGCTGCTTGTAGAGTTTTCTCAAACTCAAGTGGTAGTTATAGCTCCAATGTAAATCTAGCTGTAGAAAACTCTACATGGGAAGAAGAAGGTGAACTTCAGGAAATGTACTTGTCCCGCAAAACCTTTGCATTTAATGCAGATAACCCCGGTGAAATGAATCAAAAAAGAGAAATCTTTGAATCCGTTATTAAAACTGCTGACGTAACCTTCCAAAACCTTGATTCAGCTGAAATATCTTTAACCGACGTTAGTCATTATTTCGACTCGGATCCAACTAACCTAATCAAAGGATTACGAGAAGATGGCAAAGCACCAAACAGCTTTATCGCTGATACAACTACTGCAAATGCACAAGTCAGATCTCTAAGCGAAACGATAAGATTAGATTCTCGAACCAAACTACTTAACCCCAAGTGGTACGAAGGTATGCTCAACTCAGGCTACGAAGGCGTAAGAGAGGTATCAAATCGCTTAAATTACACACTTGGATGGAGCGCAACAAGCGGACAAGTAGATAACTTTGTTTATGAAGAATCTAATGAGACATTTATTAATGACCCTGAAATGAGAAAAAGATTGATGGAATTAAACCCTCACAGCTTTAGACGAATAGTAGGAACACTTTTGGAAGTGAATGGTAGGGGTTATTGGGACACCTCAGAAGAAAATATTGATAGACTTAAGGAGCTCTACCAAGAAGTTGAAGACAGAATTGAGGGTGTAAACCAAGAAGACTAAATATAAAGGTTAAATAGAAATAATTTAAAAATTTAAACCCTATTCAAAATCATTTATTGCTACCATAATTTATTAGCAATTGTAAGTGTCTTTGCTGTTCTACCTACGTTATGAACTCTTACCATAGAGACTTTAGCCTGCGTGCATCTACAGACAACAATTTCAGTACCTAAATCTCTGGAATCTAAATCCTCATTACCAAGTATTTCCGCAATAAACCTTTTCCTAGACGGTCCAATTAGTAAAGGGAATCCCTTATTGCAAAGACTTTCCAATCCATACAGAATCTGTATGTTTTGCTCAGTATTTTTGGCGAAGCCTATTCCTGGATCCCAAATTATATTTTCATGTTTAATTCCTGCCTTAAGAGCCTCTTCAGTTCTTTCAGATAACTCTCGATCAACATCATCAATTACATCTCTGTAAGTATTGAGTGTTTTCATATTACGGCTATTGCCACGGCTATGCATTAATACATAAGGACAACCAGCATCAGCAACCACCCTAAAAATATCAGGATCTATTTTGCCTGCTGAAACATCGTTTATCCAATTCGCTCCATTTTCTAAGGCGGCATAAGCAACCCTAGAGAGGAAGGTATCTACAGAAATTAGGGTATTTTTATGTTCATGGCGTATTGTTCGTAAAGCAGGCAATAGTCTTCTTAACTCCTCTTCTGAGCCTACTTCTTCCGCTCCAGGCCGAGTACTTTGTGCACCCAAATCAAGAACATCTGCGCCTTCAGAAATACATTTAGAAGCATGTATCAATGCTTTATTAGGCTGAAGGTATTGACCTCCATCAGAAAAGGAATCTGGGGTAATATTTACTATTGCCATTAAACATACTTTTTCCCCCCAACCAGATGGCCAAGGTAATTTAGGCGACTTTATAGTTGACAATTCTTGCAAAGTTTCTTGGATCAAGAGATGCTCCTCCAACCAAAACACCATCAATATCGTTCATTCCCATAAGTTCATCAATATTTTCTGGTTTAACAGAACCTCCATACTGAATTATTACATCAGATTTACCAATCCATTTTCTGATTAAACCACAGATCCTATTAGCTTCTGAAGATTCACACGTTTTTCCGGTTCCAATAGCCCATATGGGTTCATAAGCGACTATTAGACTCTCAGAGTCTAAATCTTCCAAACCTTGCTCAACTTGACGTCTTATGACTCTTTCGGCCTCTCCTCTATCACGTTGTATATCTGTTTCTCCAACACAAACAATTGGAATTAACCCATGAGTTTGTGCTGACTTAGCTCTTCGATTGATCTGTTCATCGCTCTCGCTGAAATATTTTCGGGGCTCACTGTGGCCAACAATTGCGTATCTAACATCATGCTCAAGCAACATGACGGGAGAGACTTCTGCTGTAAATGCTCCTTTGTCTTCCCAATGAACATTTTGACTTGCCAACTGAACTGCACTTGATTGAGTTATCTGAGCAACGGAAGATATGGCAGTAAAAGGAGGAGCTATGACAAGACTTCTGTCTTTCTCCATTTGCGCTACCAGCGGCAAAAAAATGGCCATGTATTCATTGGCTTCTGCACATGTCATGTGCATCTTCCAGTTGCCAGCAATGACCGCTTTACGCACCATTAGACCTCCGTTCATAAACCAACCTAAGACCCCTTGGCCCCACCTGTCTCCTTCACTATGGCCCTATTAAGACCGGAAACAACGAGATCTCCAACGATAAGCTTTCTACCACGCCGCAGTTCCACCGAATTATTCACAAAAACCAATCCCGACTGAATAAGCTGCTTAGCTTCTCCTCCTGTAGAGACGAATCCTTGGTATTTGAGGAACTGATCAAGTTTCATTTTGTAGATGGTCTTTTTGCCTGAATTGGTATTGTTACGCGATGTTTACTAACTCAAAGGCAAACTTTCGCAGCTTACTGCCATTCCTTCGGCCACATTTACGTAGCTTGTCATGCGGTTTTATCTGTATGTTCATCTATGTAAGTTGCTGGCCTATTTTGGCTGCTCTTGCCGGAAAGCTTATACCAGCAATTGGAGGAGGTGAACTAGAAAGGGTTCTAAAGGTTATGGCTCAGGCTTTAGCGGTCTTTTTAATTCAAAAGATTGCCCAATTCGGGCAAGACACATTCCTCGCAGGTCCAGCTCTTCAAGTTGGCAAAGATCTGAGATCAAATTTATTTCGAGAATTACAACAAACTCAACTTCTTTCTTTAAAGAAATTATCAACTGGAGACATAACATATCGATTAACTGAAGATGCCGACAGGGTAGCTGAAGTGATTTACAAGACAATACAAGATACAACTCCAAGTATTCTTCAGCTCACGGCAGTATTTGTTTATATGTGTTGGCTTGATTGGCAACTATCTCTTGCAACAATATTACTGGCTCCAATTGTTGCCACTCTTGTTAGTCGATTTGGGGCAAGGGTAATGATAGCGGCAGAAAATAGTCAACAAGAAGTAAGCAATTTAGCTGCATTATTAAGCGAATCCATACATGGATTGCCACTAGTACGTGCTTTTGCAGCCGAAGATTGGCTGCAAAATAGGTTTGATTCAAAGGTCGAAAAGCATCGCCAATCTCGCTACAAAACGCTGAAATTACTTGCACTTCAGCACCCTGTAGTTGGATTTATAGAAGCTTTGGGAATCCTTACAGTATTTGGCTATGGAGCACTTAGGATACAAGCAGGAGGATTAAGTGGAGAAGGCTTCAGTAGTTACGTAGCAGGATTACTAATGCTTATCGACCCTATAAGTCACTTGACAATAAATTTCAACGAACTTAGGCAAGGCCAGGCATCACTTAAACGACTATTTCAGATAGGACAGCAGCCAAAAGAATTAGAAGATAAAGCGAATGCAATCAGTCTAGAAAAGCCAAAAGGTCATATTAGTTTTGCCGATATTAGCTTTAGATATCAAAACCAAACTTCAACAATTTCTAACTTCTCTTTGAATGTAGAGCCAGGGAAGATAGTTGCCTTAGTAGGGCCATCGGGGGCAGGCAAAAGTACACTTTTCTCTTTGTTATTGAGATTTAATAGGGTTCAAAAAGGTTATATATTACTAGATGGTATAGACATATCAAACCTAAAGTCTAACGAAATCAGAAAACAAATAGCTATAGTTCCCCAAGTAGTAAATATCTTTTCTGGAAGTATTGCTGAAGCAATCAGTTTTGGTAGGAATGCTTCTGAAAACCAAATCATTAAAGCAGCAAAATTAGCTAATGCTCATGACTTCATCATGTCGATGCCTGAAGGCTACTCGACAACCCTCGATGAACGAGGAACAAATCTTTCGGGCGGTCAACTACAACGCTTAGCAATAGCTAGAGCGGTTTTAGGCAACCCCGCAGTTCTTCTCCTTGACGAGGCAACGAGTGCTTTAGATGCAGAAGCTGAAGAAGCTGTACAGCAAGGAATCCAACAAGCCATGGCGCAAAGAACAGTGCTAGTTATTGCCCATAGACTGTCAACAGTTCAAGAAGCCGACCAAATTGTTGTTATTGAAAATGGTGTCAAGTGTGATTCAGGCACCCATGATGAACTAATGAGTAGAGCAGGTAGATACAGAGATTTATGCGAGAGGCAACTCATAAGAAGTAATACAGAGGAATAGTTCTAACGAGATAAGATCCCATACTGAAAATCCTTAAAATGTTTTAACGGCATTTCAAGGACAAAGCATTATCAATTTTGTGAGCTTTTTGCGACAAACCAATGACTCAATCATCTACAAGCAGACCTGATCCTGTCCTTACCTTTGAAGGTAAGCGATATGACCTCAATTCCTTACCCAAAGAATTGAAAGAGCTTGTCAGAGGTATGCAAGTAGCAGATACACAATTGAAGATGCATGAGGATACACTTAGGGTATTAGCAATAGGTCGTCAGACTATGGCTAGGGAACTTAACGAAAAGCTAAAGGATGTTAAGCCCCTTGAGCAATAACCTAGGAATAACAATGGCTAAGCTTCATCAAATCGATATGACCTAGTTAATCTAAAAACAGTGCCCGATAGAAGTAATAGTGCTACTAGGTTTGGTAAAGCCATTAAACCATTTAATGTATCAGCTATTCCCCAAACAATATTTCTATTAGGATCACCAGCAATTGCACCAAATACAGCAACAGCTACCCAAGTTAATCTAAAAGGTAAAATTGATTTTATACCAAAAAGATATTCAGTACACCTTTCACCATAGTAACTCCAACCCAAAACTGTTGTGAATGCAAATACTGCCAAAGCAATAGTTACTAAAGCTCCAGATCCAGCAATAGATGAATTAAAAGCTTCAATAGAAAGTGTGGCCCCACTGGGCCCATTAACGCCACTTAGAATAATGACTAGAGCGGTCATAGTGCATATAATTATGGTATCTATAAAAGTACCTAACATCGCTATTGATCCTTGACGAACTGCATCATTAGTATTAGCTGATGCATGTGCAATGGGAGCACTACCAAGGCCTGCCTCATTGGAGAAAATTCCTCGCTTAAAACCTTCAAAAAGTACTTTTGTAAATACACCACCAGCTACAGCTCTTCCTGTAAAGGCATCAGTAAATATTGCAGCAAAAGCCGAAGGTATCCTTTCTACATTTAATAGGATTATTGAAAAGCAAGCAAGGATATATAAAACTGACATTAAAGGGACAATTGCGGAAGCTGCTCTTGCTATACGGCTTATACCTCCAATAATTACTATAAAAACAAGTACTCCAATTATCGCTGCTGTTATTTCCTTTGGGACATTAAATGTTTGCAATGCACTGGAAACTTCGAAACACTGAACACCATTTCCAATTCCAAAACTAGCAAGCATACCGAAGAGAGCAAACAGACCTCCAAGCCAATACCAACTTGGTCCAAGACCATTTTTTATATAATACATAGGACCACCGACAAATTTACCGATTGAATCCTTCTCACGAAAGTGAACAGCGAGAACTGCCTCCGAATACTTAGTTGCAATACCAACTAAAGCGATAATCCACATCCAAAAAACTGCACCAGGACCACCCATTGCTATTGCTGTGGCCACACCGACAATATTACCTATTCCTATGGTTGCAGATAAAGACGTCATCAAAGCCTGAAAGGGAGATATTTCTCCTTGACTTGAAGGATCAGGCTCTTTAAAGATTATTTTTAAACCGTAGACAAGGCGACGAAGAGGCATAAGCCTCAAGCCGAACATCAAAACCAATCCAGTTGCTGAAATAAGGGTTACTGTGGGCCAACCCCAGGCAATAGAATTAAGAGCGGAGTTAATTGTCTTGAGGGAATTAATTGCCTCCGATGAGACAGTTGAAAAGTTCATTGAGTAATCAACAAGCCTGAGAAGTGACAAAGTTTAATTCCAATTTTCCTGATTTATATTCTCATAAGCTTCTCTATGTTGCAAGAATCTATTTATTGAGCCTTTAGGTCTAGAAACTTAAAGCATTCAAAACTGTTAGCCTCATTCCCAAAAGATTCTGTTTGAACACTTCTTTCTGTGAGGACCCAAGGACCGTTATTGTAAAGAGGAACAAAAATATCCTTAAATTTGCTTAACCCTCGAATAGGTTCTCCTTTTATCGGATCACTATATTGACTAGTATATTCTTTACTTAAATAGCCTTTCATTGTATTAGTAACACTCTTAGTATTAATTGTAATCAATTGTCCATGAATATGTCGATTTACCATCGTAACCACGTTATCCTTTATTCGATATTTATCGCCTGTATTTTTTCCGCCAACTATCACTTCCATGCCAATATGGTTAACATCTCCAGCAGTAAATGTATTTTCACCGTGTATTTTTGCGAAGCTTCTTCTTACTCTATGAATTGCGACTTCCCAAAGCTGTGATGAGATTGATTTGTGTACTTTTTCATCATCAATATCAAAAACCTCAGCTTTTAAATCGCTATTTAATTTGAAACAGCCTTCTATACTTCGCGCATCCGTCTCCCAGACGCAACGACCCAAATAACCTGAGAAATCAGGATCCCAGGTATAACGATTTTCATATGCAGCCTTAAATTCTTTAGAGCAATCAGTGCCAGGGACTGGTATAGGGTTAGAAACAGGGGAGACCACTAGTTAGTAAGCGAGAGTTGATGCAGACTAAGTTATCTACTAGGAATGTATGTCCTGTAATGCGGCAATTGAAGGTGATTGATCTTGCAATGCAGCAATGCCTTCAACGGCAGCCCTTGCTCCAGCCAGTGTGGTAACTGTTGGGACTGAATAGTCCAAGGCAGCCCGTCGGAGGTACTTATCATCATGTGCTGCCTGACGTCCAATAGGTGTATTAATAACTAATTGGATCTGACCAGATCGAATGAGGTCTTCAATATTCGGTCTCCCCTCATGAACCTTTAAAACTGAATCGACTGCAAGACCACCACTAGAAAGGACTTTTGCTGTCCCAGAAGTTGCTATCAACTTAAAACCTAAGGAAATTAATTTACTAGCAACTGGTATCAAATCAAGCTTGTCACGATCATGTGTAGAAAGAAATACTGTTCCTTTGATAGGCAAAGCTTCACCAGCGGCTAGTTCAGACTTGGCATATGCCATACCAAATCCTGGCGCAGACCCCATAACTTCTCCTGTTGAACGCATTTCAGGTCCTAAAACACTATCTGCACCAGGAAAACGACGGAATGGAAGAACAGCCTCCTTAATAGCTTGAAGTGGCGGTCGTGGCTCAGATGTAATTCCAACATCACTTAGTAATTCCCCATTCATCAATCTTGTGGCAATTGCTGCAAGAGGCACACCTGTGGCCTTAGAGACAAAGGGTACGGTTCTAGAAGCCCTGGGATTTGCCTCAATAATAAAAACTTGTTCATCTCCATCCTCCGTCTTTTGTACAGCAAACTGCAAATTAATCAAACCCTCTACCTTTAGCTCCTTTGCCAAGTCCTTGCTCCATTTGCGGATTAATTTAAGAGCAGGTTGCCCCAAAGAAATAGAGGGCAAACAACAAGCAGAATCGCCTGAATGAATACCTGCAGGCTCAATATGTTCCATCAAACCACCTATTACAACATTGCCTTTTCGATCACACAAAGCATCAACATCAACCTCAATAGCATTTTCTAGGTATTGATCAATAAGAACAGGATGTTGTGGTTGAACTTTAACTGCCTCTCTCATATAGGTATCGAGTTCAGTCTCGTCAAAGACTACTTCCATTGCCCTTCCCCCAAGAACATATGAAGGCCTAACGACAACTGGATAATTAATTCTTGAAGCTATAGATATTGCTTCTTCTTCAGTACGAGCGATTCCATTAAGGGGTTGCCTGATTCCTAAGGCTCTTAACGTGGCTTCAAATTGCTCGCGATCTTCAGCTTTATCAATAGATCTAGGGGATGTTCCAAGGATTCTTGTATTAATACTTTGGTTATTTTCTGATTCAAGCCATTGCAAGAGAGGCAACGCTAACTTCAATGGTGTCTGACCTCCAAACTGAACAATGATACCCTGAGGATTTTCAACTTGAATAATATTTAGGACATCTTCTAATGTGAGAGGTTCAAAATAAAGTCGATCGCTAGTGTCATAATCAGTTGAAACAGTTTCAGGGTTACTATTGACCATTATTGTGGTAATTCCTGATTTCTGAGATGAGAATGAAGCGTGACAACAACAATAATCAAACTCAATACCTTGTCCTATTCGGTTAGGGCCTCCGCCAAGAATCATTAATTTTCTTGAGTTACTAGGTTTTACTTCTGTCTGAGATTCACATTCATGAACAGTGCCTCCGACAGAAATAGTAAACAGTGTTTTTTCATATGTTGAATAGTAGTAAGGTGTGGAGGAGTTAAACTCGGCGGCACATGTATCTACTGTTTTAAAGATTGGGAGAACATTAAGTTCCTCTCTTCTAGATCTGACTAATAACTCCTCACTATTTGTAGCCCATGCTATTTGAAAGTCAGAAAAACCAAGTTTCTTTAATTTTAGAAAATCATCAGTCTCTATTCTAGATAATTTTCCATGATCAAGATAAGTTTTTTGAGCATTAATTATATTTCTAAATTTAGACAGGAACCAAAGATCAATATTTGTCAATGAATTAATTTCAAAATCAGACTTACCATCCAACATTGCCGTTCTTATATACATTATTCTTTCAGGTGATGGCGTCCTAAGTAAACGTTCTAATTCTTTATCATTTGTTTTTACTAAAGAGTCTGATCCATCACAACCCCAGCCCAAAAGTCCGGTTTCTAAAGACCTAATAGCCTTTTGAAAAGATTCCTCAAAACACCTACCGATTGCCATTGCTTCCCCTACAGACTTCATAGAAGTGGTTAATGTTGAGGAGCTTCCTTTAAATTTCTCAAAAGCAAATCTAGGAATCTTTGTTACAACATAATCAATAGTTGGTTCAAAACAAGCCGGAGTTTTACCAGTAATATCATTTGTAATTTCATCAAGGTTGTAACCAACAGCTAGAAGTGCTGCAATTTTCGCAATAGGAAATCCTGTAGCTTTACTTGCCAATGCAGAGGATCTACTTACTCTAGGATTCATTTCAATTACAACAACATCGCCATTAGAGGGATTTACTGCAAATTGAATATTGCTACCACCAGTTGCTACTCCTATTTCACGAATTATAGCGATAGACTGATCTCTAAGCCTTTGATATTCACGGTCAGTAAGTGTCTGAGCAGGTGCAACTGTTATAGAGTCTCCGGTATGCACACCCATAGGATCTATGTTCTCTATACTACAAATAATTACAACATTATCAACTTGATCTCTCATAACTTCTAACTCGAATTCCTTCCAACCAAGAAGAGATTTCTCTATTAATATTTGAGAAACAGGGCTTACATCTAGACCTGACTTGCAAAGCTCATCAAACTCCTCGGGGTTATAAGCAATTCCACCACCACTGCCTCCAAGAGTAAATGCTGGCCTAATAATTCTGGGGAAACTGGAAATTATTTCTCCCACTTCATGAGCCTCTTGTATGTTTGAAGCTATCCCTGAAGGGCAAACTTTCACTCCTATATTTTCCATTGAAGATTTGAACAGTTTCCTATCTTCAGCTTTTCGAATCGCAGAAATATCAGCTCCTATTAGCTCAACTCCGTATTTCTCAAGAATCCCTTGTTCGTAAAGTGAAACTGCCAGATTTAAAGCTGTTTGCCCACCCATCGTTGGCAATAATGCATCTGGACGTTCTTTTTCAATGACCTTGCTTACAACATCCAAAGTTAATGGCTCTACATAGGTTCTATCTGCCATCTCAGGATCAGTCATAATGGAGGCTGGATTGGAATTAACCAAGACGACTTCAAATCCCTCACCTCGCAGTGCTTTGCAAGCCTGCGTACCCGAATAGTCAAATTCACAAGCCTGTCCGATGACAATCGGTCCAGACCCAAGGAGAAGTATTCGACGTAGATCCTTCCGCCGTGGCATTTGGCTTATCCTGGTTACCAATCCAACTAGCTTCCCACGCAGGAGCTTTTAACCCAAAACTATTTAAAATTTGGGATCCAAATTACTAGCTAACTTTGTTGACGAGGAAAGAACAAGCTTATGAGTGAACTCCAGCGACTAAAGGGGCTTTTGCCACCGGAGAATCAAAGCTGGGTGTTCGTGGAGGCAGCCGCAGCCGTTGATCCCCCTCTGATTACCCTTGAAGAGATTGGAAGAGATGAGGTCGAAATTCAAGTCGATCTTGACCCCTGGGACAATCTTGCTATTGATCACCGAAACCTACTTTTCTGGCATGAAGTAGGTCGAATTCAAAATGACACAATTCCTCGGGACGGTTGGGAGATGGCAGCCTTAGCGATTGGATTAGGTGGGGCAATTGGAGAATTATGGGTACAGGATGGCCTCCTGTTGCTTATGGCTTTAGGACTTTCCGGTTTTGCGGGATATCGGCTTTACCTTAAAAACAACTCAGAAAAACGATTACAGGATGCAATCGCAGCAGATGAACGTGCCATAGATTTAGCTTGCCGCTTTGGCTATAGCGTTCCAAACGCCTATAAAAGCCTTGGTGGTGCTTTAAAGGAACTTGTTGAGCAAAGCCGTAAAAAGAAAAAACGGAGCTTCTATGAAGACCGGTTAGAAGCACTCCGCAAGAGCGCAGGAAAAGCCCGAGCCGAAATGGCCCAACAAGAGGGCTCTAGCCAATCCTTAACAAGTGAAAATGTATATGGATAGTCATCAGCTTGCTGAACTTGCAGCAGAAGCCTGTGATGACCGCAAAGCAACTGATATTGAACTAATACGAATAGAAGAAGTTTCTTGCTTAGCTGAATGGATTGTAATTGCAGGTGGTTTTTCTGATGTACAAGTACGAGCGATAGCAAAATCAGTTGAGGACAAATTAAAAACTCAGGCCGAAAGATTGCCCTTAAGGTCTGAAGGCGTCAATGAAGCAAAGTGGGCATTACTAGATTATGGGGAACTTATTGTTCATGTTCTTCAACCTAATGAAAGAAAATACTATGACCTTGAGTCATTTTGGAGCACTGGAGAACGTAAGTTTTTCTCGAGCACATATAAAGACATATAAATGATTGCGCCCTCATCAACATGTCCTGTTCCTAAAGATCAAATTCCACTAGAAGAATATCTTCAGCTAAAAAGGTCATGGTTCTTCTCATGGCCTACGGAAGCAAAGAAACAACTTAATCAAAACCTAATAATAAGCTGGCTCTTGATTCTTCCATTGTCCTTTATTGTTTCAAATGGCAGTTACAACCTAAAAGGAGATATAAATTCACTAATCTTAACCTCTATTTCCTATAGCTTTTTATTGCCTATTCTGCTGCTATTAAGACAACTACTTGGATGGAGACACCTATACAATAGGCTGAGAGAAGAAACAATTAGTTACGAGGAATCAGGCTGGTATGATGGTCAAATTTGGGAAAAACCACAATCATGGATAGAGAAGGACTCTATGATTGCAGAATACGAAATAAAGCCAATTCTTGACAAACTTAAGTACAGCATGACGTACTTTATACTGTCTTTGATAACAAGTATATTTTTCACTAATTACACCTAGGAATTTACTCAAAGCTTTATCAATGAATATTCAAGCAGGTCTAGACATTTCTAAGCGTAATATCATTGCGCCATTAAAAGTAGTCCTAAAAAGAAGTGGCTCTATTGAATCAGTCCATAGAGTTCATGCGGTAGTTTCTGACGAAAAAGGAAGAATCCTTATGAGAGCAGGTAATGCCCATCTGGAAACCTTTATAAGATCCTCCCTTAAACCTTTTCAAGTATTACCACTAATAAGTAGTGGAGCCTCTGAAAAGTTTAATTATGGGGAAAAAGCAATTGCTATCTGTTGTGCCTCACATAACGGGAGTCCCTTACATGCGAGAGAGGCCTTCAAGGTTTTATGGAATGCCGACATCGATGTGGACTTTTTGCAATGCCCTACTCCGGTAGGCAGGAAAAGTCCTTTAGAACATAACTGTTCTGGAAAACACGCTGGCTTCCTAGCTACCTGCAAGAAAATGAATTGGCCTTTAGAAACTTATCTAAAAGGCAATCACCCACTGCAAGTTGAGGTATTTAGGAGAGTAGCTGAGCTACTTGGATTGCCGCCTGAAGAATTGTTAGCCGCTAGAGACGATTGCGGAGCACCAACACTTCGACTTGAGTTATCGCAAATGGCCATGCTTTATGCGCATCTTGGGAGTTCTAAGCAAGCTCAAATAGAAGCAATATCGCGCGCAATGGTCTCTAATCCTGAATTGATTGCAGGTATTAAAAGGTTTGACACTGAATTAATGCTTCGTGCACACCGCCAGGTTGTTAGCAAAGGAGGGGCTGAAGGTATTCAATGTATATCTAGGCTTTCTGACGGAATTGGCCTAGCTATTAAGGTTGAAGATGGATCAGCAAGAGCCAAGAGAGCAGTAGCATTGCATCTACTAAGACAGCTGGAATGGCTAACACCAACAGGTCTTCAAGAGCTAGAAGAACAAGTTCTTGTAATCAACCCAGGAGTAGAGCTTGAAGTACAGGGGGAATTAAAATTCCTTGAATCATAGAAATTGTGGTGCCAAAGCAGCTTGGACATGTATGCTTATTCCAAATCGCGGGGTAGAGCAGTCTGGTAGCTCGTCGGGCTCATAACCCGAAGGTCGCGAGTTCAAATCTCGCCCCCGCCACCAAATCGCCCCCCAAATGGGGGGTATTTTAATGAACGAACTAATCCCATACAAAGTCGATTCTCAAACATCACAAAACAGCTGAGTACCTTTAGACAATTAAATATACATTAATTTAAAATAGTTACTTAAAACTATTAGGCAAATGATTAAAGCCAATACCAAATTACTGTAAGACCTCAAAGCACTTAGAGACTAGGTTTGAAAAACCACATTACATAGAGTAATTACGATAAAAGAAATAATTTAAATGTAGGTTTATCCCTTAGGTGGTGGTCCTTCACTAACAATTAAGTTCTGTCTCTAAAAGACGCTAATTAGACAAGTTATAAAATTAATGATATCTTCTTATGATTGTTGTCATGTTGATCTAGCAAATGATTGAAAATTCAGCAAACCAAAGAAGATTTCGTTTTCTCTATAAGTCAATAATGTTCGCCATCACATCATTTACCACTCTAAGTATTCTTTTTTATTCGAATTTTACAAGCAAGGTCTCTGCAACGACGATATTTATGAAAACAGAACCCAACAAACTGGTAGAAAAAGTTGCAAACGGTTATTCAAATAAGTTTTGCAATGCTATAGGAATTGGGGTATCTCAAGATGGTGCACTAAAAATGACAATAGCAGAAAATAAAAGCGCTACATATAATCCATCTTTATGGTTAGACATAGCTATTTCTGGGAAGGACTCAATCGATAAAGTTGACCAAAATATACTATTAGAACTAGTAGCTAAGAATGTTGTAAACAAATGCGGATATCCAATTGGACTTGAAGGAAGCGAAGGAGTAGAGGATTTTAGATTAAGATTGGAAGAAGCATTATCAGACATAGAAGAGTAATTTAATCATCTATTTCAAATCAACAATTAACACTCCAAAGTTGCTCTTGTTTCTCTTCCGGTAATTGGGTTGATGCCCTCTGCCGCATCGCACAGTTGCCTCAATTCATCTGACCTTATCTGAACATTCGTAAAATCTGCTCCTGTAATTATTACATCCTTAAAATGTGTGTTAAATGCAAATGCATCTTCCAAAATAGCGTTAGTCAAGTTTGTACCCTCCAAGACAGCTGAGTCTAAAGTAGCGTCACGGAGATTCGTATTGCTTAAGTCTGCCTCCTGAAGTTTCGCTCCGAACAAGCTTGCACCTTGGAGGTCACTGCCGGCGAGAGAAGATCTTCTTAGGTTTGTTAAGTTAAAGGTGACACCCTTTAAGTCTCTATTAGAAAAATCTGTTTCAATAAGTACTTGTTTTGCATAATCCATCGCTGAAAAAGCAGGGAGTGGCACGAGGAATAAGTAACAAATCAGTAGGGGAAAGACATGCCTGTTTAGATAGTTCATTATTTTAGAGATTGGAGTTTGCCCTGCTTTAAGTTTTTCCATAGGCTTTAGTTCGTTCCTCTAAAAACCAAGCAACAATCAAAGCATAAATGATTGACTCTTTAAATATGGCGCAAAGTAAGACATTTATACCAATATGGATTAATGGACAGCCAAGCTTTTTGGTTTAAATCAAATTGATAGCGCTTGAAATGGCTTTCTTGCTGGTGCAACGCTTTGTGGCAACCTGATAGCAGAGATGAAATTAGTAGCTATTACAAAAGTAATAAGGTTAAAGGCATGTTGACCAATTCAACAAAAAAGCGCATACAGGAAATCCTGAATCGAATTTCAAATGACCAAGTGATTTCAATTGAAGAGCGCCTTTATCTGCAGAGACTGGCGGATAAGGACCAAACTGTTGCTTCATGGCTACATAAGGCCAGAAGGAAACAACAATATCCACAGAACAATTCTGGTATTGACCAATTGTTGGATGATTTAAGTCTGGGCGCTATTGACCAAGACGATTCCTATCTGCCTGGCAAAGATGATTTAGGCGATTGGTTTAGAGGTGCTCCATCCTGGTTGGGACGAAGCTGAAGACAAATGTATATATAGGCAAGGTTGTGAACAATCATCCCTTTGAAGCAGTTGTAGTCGGCTCAGGAGCTACTGGAGGTATTGCCGCTATGACATTGGCGCAATCTGGA
Source organism: Prochlorococcus sp. MIT 1300 (assembly GCF_034092375.1). NCBI lineage: Bacteria > Bacillati > Cyanobacteriota > Cyanophyceae > Synechococcales > Prochlorococcaceae > Prochlorococcus > Prochlorococcus sp. MIT 1300. Next base: position 367,166 of record NZ_CP139302.1, read on the forward strand.
ATAAGGACCCTAGTCATCGAAGCAGGGCCTCAATTAAAGGTGGAAAAAGCTTTAGGGTCTGAGCCCACAAATACCTTTAGGAGACTAATTGGACTAGCAAGTGGTGAACAAAAAGTACAAGCGCAACACCCTGGCTACTGGAAATCAAACCCTCTTTTATATACAAATGAAAAATTTAATCCATACACCTATCCACTTAATAAACCTTTTATGTGGACTCAAGGTCGACAAGTAGGAGGAAGAAGCTTGACATGGGGAGGTATTACATTGCGAATTTCTGATCATGATCTAAAAGCACCAATTCAGGATGGGTATGGTTCCGAATGGCCTATTTCCTACAATGATCTATCACCACATTATTCATTTATTGAAAAGTCCCTACTGGTTCATGGAAATAAGGATGGATTAGATTACTTACCAGACGGCGAGTTCCTTAATCCATTACCCTTAACAGAAAGTGAAAAGATCTTTTTTGAAAAGGTTCAAAGCCAACTAAATTACCAATGCATTCATTCCAGAGGGTTTGCACATCACGATTCCGCCGACAAAAATGTATGGCCAAATTCAAGCAGTTTAGGTAGTAGTTTAAAAAATGCTTTAGCAACAGGCAAAGTAGAAATATTACCCAATAAAATGGTAGATCATTTAATATTTAATAAAGATTGTACAAGAGCCAGTGGACTAATACTTGTTGATCAAACTAATGGCAAAAGAGAAAAACTCGATGCCAATCTAGTTGTGCTTTGTGCATCAACAATTCAAACACTAAGGATCCTATTAGAGTCCAAAGAACAAAATTTATCTAATGGCTTTATAGACCCATCTGGCAAGCTAGGACAATGCTTAATGGATCATGTCTCTACTTGTCGATTTTTCTCTCTACCCAACAGAAGTTTAAAAGACAAAGATACACAAAATAAAGAGAAGCATATCCTTTCAGGAGCTGGTAGCTTTTTTATGCCTAATTGCTCTAATAGTGAACATAGCTTAAGAAAAAATTTTCTTAGAGGATATGGATTGTGGGGTGGAATAGAGAGGTTTGAACCTCCAGGTTGTTTAAAGCGGAGAGGAGATTCCTCAATCGGTTTCTTAATAGGTCATGGGGAGGTTCTTCCAAGAAGTGATAACAAAGTAACTCTCTCTCACAAAACCGATAGATGGGGTATTAAAGCCCCACATATCGAATGTTCTTGGGGTGAGAATGAAAAGAAAATGGTCACTCATATGAACAAAACAATCGAAGACTCAGTTGAAGCTTCTGGTGGAACAATTAGCCCTCTTAAAGAACTAGTAAAGATGCCTTTTATAGAGCCCTTTGTTGATAGCGCAATTGCATTGCAAACAAGCTCGCCGCCACCTGGGTATTACATACACGAAGTAGGAGGCGCTCCTATGGGTGTAAACGAGAAGACTAGTGTCGTTGATTCATTCAATAGATTATGGAGATGTCCAAATGTGCTTGTTGTGGACGGAGCTTGTTGGCCAACTTCAGCCTGGCAAAGCCCAACCCTGACAATGATGGCAATCACTAGACGAGCATGCCTAGAAGCTATTAAACCTCAGTCCTAGTGAAGAGTTCATTTAAATAACACTCTCTGACCACCCTATCTTCGCAACCATTCTGGAAAAGGAAATTAGCCAAAGCGGAACTCATAACTCTGTATTGATCCCAATTTGGGTTTGTAGCAATAAATTGCCTCATGCCTCGATATAGGGCCTCTGGGATCTCAGTTTCCAAACTGACGTAACTAGAAGAACTAGAAAGGCAAGAAGAGTCGTCCTGCAATCGTGTAGCAACGTTCTCTTTGACGCAACGCTCTAATTGATTTCGGTCCATTCAGTGCTCCAAGCATTTTGTTTCTGCAGTCCAGGAAGCCACAAACTTTCTGAGACGTCAAAGGACACTTTCAATAATGAGCTGATCACGAGATCACTCAAGACTCATGTCGTAGCAAGCCTTTTATAGTCCGCTCTGGAAATTTACCCTCTACAAAAACCAACTCACCAGTCCTGTCAAGCATCATTCGCCACCAAAACCTAAAACCACAAAAAACAAGGAAATTCAAACCCCCTTTCATATTCACAGTGGAAAAAGGCATTAATCCTGTGGAAAAAGCCGGGGAAAATAGAAACCTGAACTCACATAAGTCCTGCTAATACCTAGGGAGTCTCATAAGTCTCTACCTAGAAGAGACTTATGAGCCTGGGCGTTTCAACTAATTTTCTTTATTTTTCGCCTCTAAAGATTGGTGCTTGCTAACTGGACCTAAAGGGTGGTTCGCATGCGGGTAAACAATATGGTCATGATCATGGGTGTGAGTGTGACCATGATCATGGTCATGGGTATAAAAGGAATCACATGCTCCAGTGCACTCGCTTTCGCAAAGATCGCAGGTTTTATCCAAGCCTTCAACATGACTATGATGACTTCTCTGAACAAGTCCAACTTCATTTTCAAAGCCAAGAACTTGTGATCTGTATTTGCATAATGCACAGTTCATAGCGGTATTTCCTTCCAAGGTGTCAATAATTCTTTCCACAAATGTTTTAACGACCAAAGGTTGATTACCTAGATAGGAAGCTGAAACAAATTCAACCATTGGAAATTCAGCAGAGACTTTCTTTGTATGTTCACGGATCCGGCTAACTAGTACACCAGAAAACAAAAAATATGGAAAGACAATAATCCTCTTAAAGCCAAGTTTAACAAGGTGTCGTAAGCCAGGTTCAACCAAAGGGAAAGTTACCCCAGAGAAAACTGTTTCACCCCAGCCAAAGCCAAATCCCTCTACAAGCATTCTAGTTATCTTAGATACATTTGAATTCGCATCTGGATCTGAAGAACCACGACCAACTACTACTAATAGTGTTTCTGATAGGGGCATTGAATTTAATGGTGATAAGGCCTGCTCGATTCGAAAACCAGCGGCACCTATCATGTGATTACATATACCAAGCTCACGCCCGTATTCAATAGTTAGACCATTTTCGGCTGAATATCTATTAAGAGTGGAGGGAATGTCATTCTTTGCATGACCTGCAGCGAAAAGCATTGCGGGTATAGCAAGGACTCTATTAACTGAAAGGGACTTAAGACGATCTAAGCCTTCCTTCAGGGTTGGTCTAGCAAACTCTAAGTAACCATACTCAACGGGTATACCTGGCAATACCTTGCGAATACCATCTACTAGTTGGGCAAATTCCTCTACAGCCAAACGATTTCTGCTCCCATGCCCACAGACCAGAATGCCCAGATCTAAAGCGTTCTTACCAAAAAGCTCAGGATTCAACGGGTTAACCACTTAGTTTTCCATCAAGTCGAAGTAAGGTGTAAGACCATCCACCTTAGGTACGCTAAAGAGTGAGAATTAAAGGCCCATTATTCAGCATTCTCTAAAAGTACCAAACTCTTTAGCAAACGATGCTCGAGTTACAGGGATTCTTGAAGCAAATCCAGACAACCTTCAAGAATTTCTCTGCAAAGCGAATTTGTCGCTCGAACCGTTTCTTGTATGTAGTGGAGGCACTACAAGTAGATGTGCTGCTAATGGTTGTTTGACAATAGACATGCGTCATGGCTTCAATGAATTTCTCTTAGAAGAGGGTACAAATAATTTAAAAATGGGCTCTAGTCATAACATGATTAGTGTTTTAATAGAGCTAGCGAAGAAGGGAAGGGCATTTCCTGCAGGTTTATCAGGTTTACCTGGAATTGGTTATATCATTACAGGAGGTGTAAGCCCTCTAAGTAGATCCCAAGGGTTAGCAATAGATCAAATACTTAAATTGGAAGGTTTCTGGGGTAACGGAAAAAGATTTTGCTTAACAAAACCCACTTCAAATACAGATAAAAATAAAAAGATCATGTGGAAAGGACTTTGTGGAGCTGCTCCTTTCCTGGGAGTTATTACATCTCTAAAACTAGAAACGACATCTATTCCATCAATACAAGTTATTAAAATAAGACCTAGCACGAAACAACTATCCAATCTAATAAGGGAAGCAGAGAAATGGCCTAACACTATTAGCTTGCAATGGTTCTGGAAAGATAGAATCACAGCATATATAGTAATTTTATTACAGTCAAAGAGTAGGAACCAACAAACAATTGAAATACGAAAGAATTTGCTTAGTAATTATGATGCACAAGCCTTTTTCTATACAGGATTAAATAGTTTCTATAGCCTACTTCAGGAGGAGCAACCAACACAAAGGAAAGTGAAGGTTCACTCAGAGGTAATAAGTTTACTTTCTCCTGGATGGGGAACTAATTCAGAAGATTTGACTCAAAAAATTAAAATGCTTTTAGAAAAGAGACCCCACCCAGAATGCTCTATTGCATCCCAACAGTTAGGTGGAAACACAAAGATAAATTGCGATAATTTAACATCATTCATTCATCGAGAAGCAATCTGGAAGCCATGGATAACTGGAAGCTGGAATGCCGGAGACGCTAGTGGAAAAAAATCAAGTCTCAGATGGGTACTTGAGACATGGGAAGCTCTAGAGCCTTTTTGCCCATGGATTCATATGGCACAGCTTCATTCGCATCTCCCTTGGCACCAAAGAGAAATTGATTGTGCCTTTGGAGATTGGTTACCTGGGCTTAAGCAACTAAAAGACAAATGCGACCCAAACAACCTAATGGCCCCCCTGTGAGATACGGTCAACAAAGAAGAGAGCAAAGCTTTTATGACAAAACGATCGAAAACATCACTAAAACAAGATTGGTTTGGAAGTCCTAGAAAAGACATCCTCTCAGGTCTGGTAGTTGCATTCGCAATGATTCCTGAAGCGATTGCCTTCTCTGGAATAGCTGGTGTAGATCCAAAAGTCGGACTGTTTGGAGCGTTTTGCCTTTCAATCACTATCGCTTTTGTGGGTGGAAGAAATGCGATGATCACATCCGCTACTGGTTCAACAGCCCTACTTATGACAGGGGTAGTTGTAACTGGTGATGCTCAAGGGCCTGGAGTTGGACTTTCTTATTTAATAGCTGCTGGACTTTTAACAGGAGTATTTCAAATCCTATGGGGATATCTCAGGTTGGCTTACCAAATGAGATTTGTGCCCCAAGCTGTACTTAGTGGTTTTGTAAATGCTCTCGCACTTCTTATATTTCAGGCGCAACTACCTCAACTTGGAATTGACTTACTTCACGGGGAGGGATCTGGTGGGTCAATTTTGCCATTCAGCCAAATTCCAATTGTCTGGTTGCTTGTGGGTTTGGGCCTTTTAATTATCTACGGCTTACCAAAGCTAACAAGAGTTCTTCCATCACAATTAGTAGCCATTGCAATACTTACGATTATCACAGTTTCCTTTGATATCAACATTCCAACAGTACAAAGCCTGGGCGAACTTCCTGAGGGGCTTCCAAGCCTGTCGTTACCTTTTGGTTCCATTGAGCAGGGCAAAGTACCATTCAATATGGAGACATTGGGCATCATTCTTCCTACAGCGTTGGCAATATCGCTGGTGGGATTAATGGAAACTTTTCTGACTCAAGATATACTTGATGACATTACATTAACGAGTTCAGATAAGAACACAGAAGCCAAGGGTCAGGGCATAGCTAATTTAGTATCCTCATTCTTTGGAGGTATGGCTGGCTGTGCATTAGTGGGTCAATCAGTTATGAATATAGAGAATGGTGCAAGAACAAAACTCTCTACTTTATTTTCTGGCTTAAGCTTATTACTAATGATCCTCATTGGAAAAGCCTGGCTATATAAAATTCCAATGGCTGCTTTAGTAGCTGTAATGATTGCAATTTCAATAAGTACAGCTGATTTAGTTGGTTTAAGGAATATTAGAAAAATTCCAAGAAGTGACACAGCCGTAATGCTTATGACCTTTGCCGTAACGATGCTTACGACACCGCACAACCTTGCATTAGGAGTACTTGCTGGAGTTGCTCTAGCTGGAATACTTTTCAGCAGAAAAGTAGCAAAGGTAATAAAAGTACAGAAACATGAGATCAATCAAAATGAAATAACCTATGAAGTAATAGGTCAATTATTTTTTGTAAGTAAAATATATTTCTTACAAGGATTTGAATTTGGAGACCCAGGACAAAAAATAACAATTGACATGAGTCAAGCGCATGTCTGGGACCAAAGCGGAGTTGCAGCACTAGATCAGGTAATAAGAAAATTAAGTAAAGCGGGCTCAGACGTTAAAGTCGAAGGGCTCAACAAAGAAAGCCTGGATCTATTCGAGCGGCTAGGAGGCCAGGAACCCATTCATGCCTAAGATCAACCTTAGAGCTGTATAAAAACTTCCAATATTATTAAATTTAATTTAACCCATAATACATAATTCCTAAAAGTAGTAAAATAATATAAGTCTTTAACAACTAATGAATATAAAACTATTCTCTTTGCTTGTAGGCCTTCTTTTCACAGGTACGGGTTGTGCGACTTTAGAAGCTGGTAGAACATCACGCCTAGATATTATTCAAAGGCGTGGCGAATTAAATTGTGGAATTAGCGGCAAAATAAGCGGATTTAGTTATTTACATAAAGACGGATCATACAAAGGCTTTGATGTTGATATATGTAAGGCTATGGCAGCAGCATTTCTAGGAAATAGTGCCCTAGTTAATTTTCGTCCGTTAACAGCACCAGAAAGATTCACTGCACTAAGAACAGGTGAAGTCGACTTACTCTCTAGGAATACAACTATAAACCTTAGTAGAGATTCAAAAGGTGGTAATGGAGTTACATTTGCACCTATTGTTTTTCACGATGGCCAGGGCCTAATGGTAAGAAAATCCTCAGGAATAAGAACAATAGGCCAGCTAAGGAATAGTTTCATTTGTGTAGGTTCAGGTACGACGACTGAGCAAAATCTTAATGACACTTTCCAAGAAAAGGGAATAAAATATAAACCAATTAAATATCAGGATGCAAGCCAGGTCACTCAAGGGTACCTACAGAAACGTTGTAAAGCAATGACATCCGATCGATCACAATTAGCAGCCGCAAAAGCAGGCTTCCCATCAAAAGAAAGAGGTAAGCATATAATTTTATCCGACATGATTAGTAAAGAGCCATTAGCACCTGCATCTTTAGGAGGCGATGAAAAGTTAAGTGATGCAATCAGATGGGTCATTTATGCACTATTGGCTGCAGAGGAATATGGTATTAACAAAAATAATATTCAAGATAAGCTAATTCAGGCAGAGTCAGATAAAAGTCTAAGCTCACTCAGAAGACTACTGGGCATTGACGGAAAGCTTGGATCGAAGCTAGGACTATCTGATAACTTTGTAGTTAAAATCATCAGCAGCACAGGTAATTATGGAGAGATTTATGATAGGAATCTTGGGCCAATGAGTAATGTAAGTATACCTAGGTCAAGAAACAACCTCTATACGAATGGTGGCTTGTTATTTGCTCCGCCATTAAAATAAATGAAGCTTTCAAATTCCATTCTTATTCAATTTGTTTTTGGGATATTCTTATTTTCCCTTTTAGGTATATTAATAAATAATTTAATTGTTAATTTAATAGTTACTGATATGGGTATTAGCTTCAACTGGTTAGGAACCACAGCAGGTTTTGCTCTTTCCGAATCATCCTTGCCATACGAAGCCTCTGACACATATTTATGGGCCCTAATTAACGGCCTAGTCAATAGTCTAAAAGTCATATTTGCTGGTCTCTGTATTTCAACAATTATAGGTATATTTGCTGGCGTAGCAAGACTAAGCGGCAACCTGCTGCTTAGGCATGTTTCGAATCTTTATGTGCTACTAATCAGGCAAATACCACTACTTATCCAGCTATTATTCTGGTACTTTGTTGCAATATTAGGTTTATCAGAAACACCTATTGAAATCCTAGCTGGTGGATTAAAGCTCTCTAATCAAGGTTTATCATTATTTGGAGTAACAGTTAGTGCAGAATTTTCTTCTATACTAATTGGTCTAAGCATTTTTACAGGTGCATATATTGCTGAGGTTGTAAGGGGCGGTCTCAACTCTGTAGACAAGGGACAATGGGAGGCATTTAAAAGCCTTGGATTGAGCCAAAGTATAGGCTTGCGAAAAATTATAATACCTCAAGCCTTACCAGCAATAATACCAGGACTAACAAGTCAATATCTAAATCTTGCCAAGAATAGTACACTGGCAATTGCAGTGGGCTATGCTGATATATATGCTGTAAGTGATACAACTATCACTCAAACAGGTAGGGCCATTGAGGGATTCGCAATGTTATTATGTACTTTCCTTATCATCAATTTACTGATAACAAGAGCCATGAATTTTGTCAACAATCTCTGCATTAAGATAAACACCAAGTAAACCCTAAGAATAACTTTTTACATGAATATTCTAAAGTCAATCAAAAAGAATCTTCTTTCTAGTCCGGTAGACATCCTTATCTCTACTTGTATTATATCAATGGGCATATATATATTTAATAGGACAATAGGTTGGATCTCAAATAGAGCTGACTGGTCAGTAGTCTACGAAAACATAGATTTATTTGCTTTTGGAAGCTATCCAGCTTCAGAGAGGTATAGACCGCTTTTATGGATTATAGCCATACTAGTACTAACTCTATTTACCTTAAATTCAAAAAGGACAGAAAAGACATCAAAGGCCTTAACAATTGCTTGGTTATTGTTCTTACCTATAGGCCTCTTCATTATAAGTGGCGGAATTTTTCTAACCCCTGTAGCAACTTCAGCATGGGGAGGCCTTACTCTAACTCTGGTACTTACATTATGTAGCTGTGCTATCTCTTTGCCGCTGGGAATTTGTCTTGCTTTAGGGCGGCAGAGTAAGGGATATTTCATAAATAATCTGTCTAGAATATATATAGATACTATGAGATCATTTCCATTAATAACAGTTTTATTCTTTGGGCAACTATTGATACCATTATTCCTGCCAATTGATTTAGATATAAATAGAGTTTTACGAGCTATTATTGCATTTGCATTCTTCGCATCCGCTTATATAGCTGAGGATATAAGGGGGGCATTACAAGCTATTCCAAAAACTCAAGAGGAGGCCTCAATCGCACTAGGTTTAACAAAACGACAAACTCTTAGTTGGATAATACTTCCTCAAGCCCTAATAATAGCCATACCTGCACTGACTAACCAAGCAATAGGACTTTTACAAAACACTAGCCTGATGGCAATATTAGGCCTTGTAGAACTTCTAGGGGTCAGTAGAAGCCTCTTGGCTAATCCTGATTATATAGGAAATTACTTAGAGGTATATGTGTTCTTAGCTATTGTGTATTGGATGGCTGGCCTAGTGTTATCCCTACTGGCAAGACATCTAGAAAAGCAATTCTCCCATTGATCCTGTATAAAAATGAGTACTGCAATTAAGGCCGAAAATCTAAGTAAAAGCTTTGGAGGTACCTTTCATGCTCTTGATAATGTTTCACTTGACGTTTATAAAGGAGAAGTACTTGTAGTAATGGGTCCCTCAGGTTCTGGAAAAAGTACTCTCATAAGAACCTTTAATGGGCTTGAAGGTATAGACAGGGGAAGACTAGAAGTGCTCGGTATCCCTATAGGGCCAAATAATGAAGAGAGAAATATTAGAGAGATAAGAAAACGAGTCGGTATGGTGTTCCAGCAATTTAATTTGTTTCCTCACCTTACTGTTCAACAAAACATAACTTTAGCCCCGATAAAGGTTAAAGGGCAAACTCATGTTGAGGCAAATTCAAACGCAATAAAATTACTAGAACTAATGGGTATAACTGAACAGGCAGAAAAATACCCAAGTCAATTAAGTGGAGGACAACAACAAAGAGCAGCAATAGCAAGGGCCCTTGCTCTTGAACCAGATCTAATGCTTTTTGATGAACCTACAAGCGCGTTAGATCCCGAGCGTGTAAAGGAGGTATTAGATGCAATGAGAGTTCTCGCAAAGCAAGGTATGACGATGGTTGTAGTTACACATGAGATTGGATTCGCAAAGGATGTAGCCGATCGAGTGGTTTTTATGGACGAAGGAAAAGTTGTGGAGACCTCGTCACCACAGAGTTTCTTTAATAACGCAAGCGAGGAACGAAGCAGGCGATTCTTAAACCAAGTAATGTAGTCTTCTATGTAAAGAATGAATCAAAAAAAAGGATAATCACATTAAGGTAAAAGGCTTTGGAGCGCTCAAATTAGCAATAATTACTGCTTTCATATCAATTTGTAAGAAAGAACAAGACAAAACTTGCTAGTATTTAAGCCACTAGAAGAATCGTTGTAGACTAGAAAAACAATAAACTTATTAGCAGATGGCTTACAACGAATTCACAATCGTCGCTGGTGGACTTGCTCACGTTCCAATTGTCATCGGGCTTTTCAAGTTCTTTGATGGCACCACTGCAAAAGGGTACGAGGCAGAGAAGGCTGCAAGAGAAGCTGCTGAAGCTAAAGCAAAGGTTGAGGCCGAAGCCAAGGCTGCTGCCGAAGCAAAAGCCAAAGCTGATGCAGCCGCTAAGGCTAAAGCTAAGGCTGATGCGAAGGCTAAGGCTGATGCGGAAGCGGCAGCTAAAGCAAAGGCAGAAGCAGAATCTGCATCAGATTAATTAATTCTCTATATATCATTAATTCATATCCCACAAGAATACCGGCCTAAAGATATAGATTATAAATACGTTAAAAGGTTTCCTTATAAATACCTTCTAAATGTAAGGTTAATTCTTTCTTCCTTAACTCTTCTTCGTTTAGGGAGAGAATGCTTCCAATATTTTTGGCAGTCAGGATGGAAGATAACCAAGTCTCCATTACCAAGAAATAATCGCTCAGAGGTCTTAGTATCATTACTCCTCAGCAACAAATCCCTCCCTATACCTAAAGAGACTGAAGCTATTGATGCTTTCTGATCAAGTTCCGGTTCGTTGTCGGAGTGCCACCCCATGCTATCCAAACCATCACGATATAAGTTTAGGAGGCAGCCATTAAAATCCTCTCCAGAAACTTTATTAACCTTATTTAGTAATGGGATTAACCAAACTGGCCATCCTGAACCTACATGCTGTAATCCACTATATCTATAAGTAACATTATTACTACCTAGAAAAGCACTCATGCGGGGGGTTTTATAAGTTTTTCCATAGACAAATACTTCGTTCACTTGCCAATATAGTTTATCGGAAATTGTTGACTGCCAATACTTAGCCAGTCTTGGTGACAACCAATGTTTAATGTGTGACCAAGGTCGTGAAATGTCGGATGACCCATTTACCTTGATTTTATCTGCAAAAGAATTTATGGGTAGAAAAATACGTAGATATAAGTAAAGTAGAATGAAATAAAGTCAAATTCGAAACAGTTTAATGAATATTACAAGTGTATATAATCAAGAACTATTAGTTAAGAAACTACTTGATCCAAACGCCTACGATCATAGAACAAAAAATTTCGAGCTCATCGAAACTCACATCTCCTGGATTGTCCTAACTGGTTATTATGCATATAAAATTAAAAAACAGCTAAAGTTATCATTCTTAGACACATCTAACATAAACAATAGAAGATTACTATGCCAAAGAGAATATAGAATCAACCAAAAATTTAATACAGATTTGTACATAGGTGTAAATAGAATAATCGGGACTATGCAGAATCCGAGAATTGAGGACAAGGACATTTCTGGTGACGAGTTAGTGAAACCCGGAACGCTTGAATTAGCCGTGAAAATGAACCAATTTGACACTATAAAAAGTCTAGATAAAATTATACATTCTAAATTTAATATAACAAAAGAAACTATCAGGCTTGGCAAGAATCTTGCTAGAATTCACAAGTTAGCTAAATTAAATAGCAATAAGACAAGGCGGTTTCCGTATACTCAACAAGCTGTATTAGATAATATTAATGTCCTTAATGATTTAAATATAATATATGCAGGTAAAAATCGCATGATAGATCATAGAATCTGGGTGAAACGAGAGATAGACCGACTTAGTAATAGGTTTAAAGAAAGAGAACAATCAAAGGCTATAAGGGCCTGTCATGGGGACATTCATCTGAGAAATATCTATTTGAATCAAAACTCTAAACTTTGTATATTTGACGCTTTGGAGTTTAACGATGACCTTAGATATATTGACCCATTAAGTGAAGTATCGTTTTTATTCGTAGATTTGTTTATAAACCAAAAACAGATACTAGCGACAACACTTTTAAATAGTTGGTTGGAAGAAATTGGTGATTATTCAGGTATGGATCTCTTTAGATGGTATAGCGCATACAGATCAACCGTGTTAGCAAAGGTTCATGCAATAAGAAGTAAACAAATACAAGACCGTAAGCATTTAACTAAATCTGATAAGAACTGTATAAAGGAGTATGAATCTAAGGTGAAAATGTATTTAGATTATGCGGTTAAAATGGAATCTGAATCCCAGTCCACATTGATATTAATGCATGGATTAAGTGGAAGTGGGAAAACATTTATCAGTAATTTTCTTCTCAAAAGCATTCCTTCTATAAGGATTCGCTCAGATTTGGAGAGGAAGAGGATACACAAGATGATTAAGCTTGGATTGACAGGTCAATACCCTAAAATATCCATCAAAGAAAAAAATATTTTCATAAATAAAAGACTATCGCTCTACGACAAAAATTATACGGACTGGCTATTTAACAAATGGATTCCTTTAATCGCCTATAGGTCATTGAGCAGCGGCTTAACCACAATTTTAGATGCGTGCTTCCTACGAAGAAGAGAAAGATCGTATCTAATTGAAATAGCTAAGCAACTAAATTCAAGCATCATAATATTACAATGTCACTGTAATGACAGTGAAGCAAAGAGAAGGATCCTATCAAGACAACAAATGGGAGAAGACCCTTCCGATGCATCTTACGAAATCCGGCTAAATCAGAAATCGTATATCGAAGAACTAAACAAAGAAGAAATGAAATATAGTATTAGTGTTGGAGAGGATTGCAACCTCGATGATTTAAAAAATAAAATTATTGATGAGATGAAAAAGCAGAGATTAATCAAACGGATATAAGGCTTGTACCTTATATTGCATTTTCATTATTTAAAAAGCTAACTCTCTGATAACAGAACCATAACCATTGTTGAAAGAGAAGGTTTCGATGTGAACGCCATGAAGTTTGTGGATTATCAGAATCAAAATTTTCTGGTGGTGGCACATCTCCTCTAGCCTTATCGCGTTCCATTTCAGCTAATAGTCTACCTGCATTATATTCGGGATGTCCTAAATGCATTAATTGACGTTGATCAGAGGATTCAAAGATCGTATATCCAACCTTCTCTCCATAAGCCAAAAGTCTAAGTTTATCTTTTCTTTGAGCAGCTTCCATTGCAGAGTCAGATAAACCTGCATATCGACTTTGTGGGCAATAGAATTTATCGTCCTGAGTTCCCATTAATGCATGTCCAGGAACAAGACTTCTCATTGGGTAGACTCCGAAAAGCTTTTGCTTAAAGGAATATTTATCAACACCTGCTAAATAGGCTAAGGCAAAGCCAGCCCAACATAGGCCGAGAGTACTTGCACAATGGATTTTTGCTTCTTCAATCAGTTCTACAAATTCAGTCCAATAATTAACCTCTTCAAAGGGAAGGTGTTCAACAGGAGCTCCTGTCACTATTAATCCATCAAGTGGAGTGGGTGACATAGCTTCGTCCCACCCAACATATAAAGCATCTAGATGCTTCAAGTCCCATGTCTTATATTTATGACTTTTTAAACGGATCCATATGGGCTCAATCTGTAATGGAGAGAGCCCTAATGGATGTAAAAGGTTAAATTCATATTGTTTACCCAGTGGCATTATATTAAGAATGCCTATCCTTAATGGTCTTATATCCTGCCTTTCAGCAAGGGAAGGCTCGATCCAAGAGATCCTGTTTCGCTCAAGGGCCGCAATTTTGTGATAGCTACGTGGAAGAATTAGAGCCATATATAAGTTTAAGGATTTACCTTATTTTTGAAAGAGCAGAACTGAAGTCAGCTTTTATATCTTCAATATGTTCTAATCCAACAGAAACTCTGATCATAGTTGGAGTAACTCCAGCAGATTCCTGTTCAACCTCTGACAACTGTTGATGTGTTGTAGAAGCTGGATGAATTACTAAGGTTTTTGCATCTCCTACATTGGCTAGATGACTGGCCAATTCTAGTGAATCAATAAAGTTTACAGCATCTTCAAACCCCCCCTTCAGTGAAAACATTAACATACAACCTAGACCTCTATCAGTCATATATTTCTTAGCTCTTTCGTGATAAGGATCAGTCGTTAATCCAGGATAATTTACACTTGAGACTTTGGGATGATCTGATAGCCAAGTAGCAAGTTGATGAGCGTTGGATGCGTGTCTTTCTATTCGTAGACTTAGGGTTTCTAACCCCTGTAATAGCAAAAAGGAATTGAAAGGACTGAGTGCTGGCCCCCAGTCCCTTAAGGCTTCAATACGAGCTCTTAGAGCAAATGCAATATTACGATTATTGGGTAGGCCTAACATTTTACAAACATCACTTTCAAAACCAAAGGCATCCCAATGAACTAAACCATGATAAGCCTCACTTGGTTTACTCATTAATGGAAACTTACTATTGCCCCAATCAAATTTACCTGCATCAACAATTACACCTCCAAGAGTAGTTCCGTGTCCCCCTATCCACTTTGTGGCACTTTGTACAACAACATCTGCACCAAACTCAATTGGTCTTATCAGAGCTCCAGCTGCTCCAAGTGTGTTATCTACTATCAATGGAATTCCATTGTCCTTTGCCAGTGAAGAAAGAGATAAGAAATCAGGAATATTAAATCTAGGATTACCCATTGATTCAATGTAAATGCACTTTGTATCTTCATCAATTTGCGAAGCAAAGCTTTTGACATCATCCCCTTCTGCAAACTTTACATTTATCCCTAGTCGTGGAAACTGAACCTTGAACTGATTGTATGTCCCACCATATAAGTATGAGGTCGAGACGAAATTGTCTCCTGCGGACATAAAGTTTGTGATTGCAATGAACTGAGCTGACTGCCCAGAAGCAGTTGCCAATGCCGCCACACCTCCCTCTAAAGCCGCAACTCTTTTTTCAAAGACATCGGTTGTTGGATTCATTAGGCGGGTATATATGTTCCCGAATTCCTTCAAGCCAAATAAGTTTGCTCCGTGCTCTGCATCATTAAACAAATACGAACTAGTTTGGTAAATAGGTACAGCTCTTGAGTTGGTAGTTGGGTCAGGAGCTTGACCTGCATGCAGTTGCAGTGTTTCGAAGCGTTGTGTTGTCAATGGATTCAAGACTAATCTGTTTCTTCTCCTTTTCTAGCTAAAGAAACTCATTCAGGTTGCCAATCGTCCAAAGGTTCACTTAGTTCAGTATCTTTTAGAGACGGAAGAATTTCTCTGATCAAAGGGGTCAGCTTGGAACGCACCTTAGAGCGAAAACCTATGATTGCTCTGGCTGACAAAACAAGATAAGGATTCGGCTGAGATCCAAGTGATTCTCTTAAAGGTTTCCAAGTAGTGGCTTCCTTAGATTTCAAGAGCTCAATTGGTGATTCAAAATCATATGAATATTCCTTAGAGGACTCGGCACCGAGTCCTTCAGCAGATTTAGCCAAAGACTCTCTTACGGATAAAAGACCTTTTGCTTTTAAGGTGTCAGGAAGACCTAGAACTGGCTTGTAATAGTCAAGAAGCCTTAACTCTTCTTCTAAAAGGATCGCCCAAACACCTCTCTCTCCTTCTAAAAGGTCGAATTTGGATTCAGCCTCGTCCATAGAGTCTAAATAAAAGCGTAGCCAGCGGTAATAGGACTTTTCTTGAATTGATTTTCGAACTGAATGTTTCTGTTTAACAATTTCAGGTAAAACCGACTCTGCTTTTCTTAGGAATTGCCGATCTTCTCTTTCGAGATTGATGGCTCCCCAACGCTGACGGTAATCCCAAAGCTCTGCATAACGGTTAACTTCATCTGTTGACCAGCCGAGAGCCTTAAGCTCCTCGGCTCTATGAGTTGTTTCCTTTGCCACGTGAATTGTTCGTATTATTTCTAGGAAGGTTAAACGGCAGTAGGCATTCTGGGAACTGCTGTATATATACGGATATGGGTATTTTTCTCGAACTGCTATAAACGACTGGAAACCAGAGATCTCCTTCAACAACCTGATAGTGAAATACCCAGTTATATAATTTAGAGATATGGATGAACTACTGTCTTTACTTAAAGAAGTGATTAGAAGAGTTGGCTCAGGAAAAGTAGCCGAAATAAATATAGATATTATATATTTGAAAAAGTCAATTTAAGGGGTGAAGAAATTAGCTCTTGAGTGGAAGTCAACCTTATTTTCATTGTGATGATTAGACCAATATGATAACCCTTTGTCTTTTATATCCAAAATAGTTGCAATACTAATTTCTAATGGAGAAGAGTCTGGCAACCAGCCCTTAGGATCAATTGAGATAGTAAGTCTAAAATGGTCTTTTGCCATAGAAAAGTCAACCAGTTGTGACTTGATATTCGCTAGCTTTTGTTTGCCTTTTCTATAATCTGAAAAGTAATGCAAAGAATAAGATCCATTATAATTAAATGAATGCTGCCAATAAGCGGTGGATTCTGGAATTGAAAAAAATATTTCAAAGCTGGTAGATTCGTAATTATCAGAATCTAATAAAATGGATTGTTCCCAATCATCTAGACTGACAAGATAACTGAGTTCTATAAAGCAACCTTCCTTCCAAAAATAAGAAGCAATCACAGAGCAATGTAAAAGTTCCTCCTTTACGAAGGGTATAAGAGGAATTATTTGGTTAATCATTTTAGAATACCTGGACATTACATGCTCCCCCGATATGATTGTATGATTTTCTCTATGCAAGTAAAATTAGAGTCAACACTCAAAAATAATTTGAATTGTACCTCGGCTCTAGCTAGATTTTGATCCTTATATAAAGTTTTAAAATACGTATTGTCATACAGGTAATCATTTAGGAAACGAAGGCCCAGTTCAAAAGGCAAGGATCTAATTGAGTGAGCAAGGTAAGAGAAGTCATTAGGCGTAAAAAACGGATTGTCTATAGAAAAGTATCCGTTTAAAAAAGAATCTAAAATCTCGAGATCAATAAAAACTTTATCCAAAGATGACGACTCCTCTCCGGATTTATTCGCTATAGATCGAACACAATCACCAATGTCATGTATTAGGTAGCCTGGCTGTACTGTATCCAGGTCTATCATTGCAATAATCTTATTAGAGTCTACATCAAACAAAAAGTTATTGATTTTTGGATCTCCATGAACAGGAAGCAAATTTAACTTTTTCCTTTTTATGCATTGATCGACGATAATTGCCTTGCTCCTTTCTTCCTGTACTAGTCGATTAAGAGCTAAAACACGTTTTACATTCTCTTTTGATATTTCGGATAGTTTTTTATTTAGAGGAAGGGAGTCATAAGTTTCTAGAGATTTATGAGCGACATGAAAGTCATTAATTACATATTCTAAATTTTGTAAAGGCAAATCACTTAATAAAAGATGGAATTTAACCAAACCAACTCCAAATTCATAAGGACTAATGTGCTCTGGTATTACTTCGTAATTGGAGGAAGATTCGATATAGGTTAATACCCTCCATTTTTCACCTTTAAAAGAAATCAGATTATTACCTGAAATTCGACTGGAAAGTAATTTTGGGCAATGCAATTGAGGACTTGGTAACGAGTTATTTGTGAAAATGGTGGACCTGCTTATATGAGATGAGATAATAGACAAATTGTTATTGAGTCGACTTATATCTTCAAAGGCCTTCTTGCTAAGTTTCTGAAGAATATAATAGCTTTTAAGGGTACTCGTATTTAGCTTAACAAGGTAAGTTTCATTTATATTTCCGTTACCAATAGGTTCAATAGAATAAATGTCCTGCTTCTTAAAAAAATAGGAAGCTACTTGCTCTAACTCTAAATAATTGTGATCTGTGATAGAAGAAATGGGTTTCAAAAAATTGATCTAATGAAATTGATGTGGACTGATCTAGAAGACCCCTCAAGTTAAGATACATTCATATATTACCTATGCTTTACGAGTTAGCAAACATATCTTCAATTTTTTGCATAGCAAGAAGATATATCTCATCGCTGCTTTCCCTAGGATAAGATGATTTGTAATTAAGATATTTTTCAAACCCCTTCGCCTGAGTTCTTTTTACTGCGTCAACTAATATTTTCATTGATGAGGTGTCATCAGGATTATTAATTGCTTCTGAATACGCACGGCTGTGTGTAGGTCGAACAGATTCCTGACAATAGTTTGTTAATTCTCTACTTTCTGTAAAAACTTTATATACTAAAGTTTTTAAATCTCTATTGCCATAAATCGAAGCATACAAAAGGTTAACCATAGAAGAATCATGCAGGGGTATAGAATAGTTCTTTCTCACCTTTGGCCAAAACTGAAGAGATTTTAAACCTTCTAGAGCTCTTATATTAAGATTGTGATTACGGCACCACAAATTGAATTCATCAATATCTTTAGGACACCTTTTATGACTGTACATCTCCTTAGCAAGTATTTGACCAGCCTGAAAATTTCTAGTAGGAACAGCTGAAATAGGTAACATCATACTGCCTCGTACATCAGCTACCATTGCTGTAAGTTGGGAAAAAGTGTGGTCTCTTACTTTCTCCATTTGACCGTCTCTAACCAATGCCGCCTCAATCTTCTGAACACCGTAACCTAACTCTGTAAGAGGAAATGGTTGTAAATTATACAATGCATATCTATCTGTTCTTGACATAGAAACACTGGCTGCCTGGTCTAAACATTGTTCAAGAAGCAATGTTAATAATGTTGGCAATACTCCAGGATTACTTCGGTGGTATTCATATCCAAATCCTGCAAAGATGGAAGACATATTTTTAGCAGCTTTGAGATATTGACCTTCAACATTGTGAACTCCAGACGAGACTTGAATGTTTGGAGAAAGTTTGTCGAGTAACTTTGCTCCAAAAAGAGCCGTTAGGGCATTTGGGTGACAGAAATTTGCGGTAAAGCTATCTAAAGGATTACGGAGGGATCCATGACGATGAAAACCAGAGAAGAAAGCTAATTCAGGTTCGATTTCGCAAAGGATGTAAGATGAATCTGTGGATTGGTTGTTGGAAAAGGAACCTGACAAACAACCAAATACCACATTGGGCCTATGTAACTGAGATCGTAATTTGCAAGCAAGAGCAAGGTCCTCTTCAATATGGTTACTGTTGGCACTTAGGATTACAAGTTCGCATCTTAGGATAAGATCACAGAGATTGTTATTAACTTCTACGTTGTTCTCCAGATGAGTAGACATACTTTTAATTGAGGACACATGTTTTTGATCCATGCCCTCAATGGTCGATCGATCAAATGCTCCCATGAGGCTCCTGCCTGGTCTAGGAGCTAACAACAAACTGCTACCATCAGTTTGCATTGCACAGTTGTATGCCAATGAAGCAGGATAAAGGCCAACGCTATAAAAACCTACCTTGCCTGTTGAAAGTTCTAGAATCCTCCTCCGGATGGAGTTCTCGTCAGATGCATTGGTAAAAAAATCATTTTTCATTCGACCTCCAGGTTTTAAAATTCATCATGAAAGAAAAAAAGAAATTAAACGAATTTCACACCTTCAAATGGATAGAGTTCTAATGCTAAGCCAAAATATCGAATCTTGCAAAATGCATTTTAAACAAAGATACCTTATAAATTGGACATATTATGAATAAGCACATTAAGACCCATCTAAGGTCACTATTATCTAATAAGGGAAAATGGCTAATAGTCCAAGATCTGGACGGCGTATGTATACCGTTAGTACATGATCCTCTTAATAGAGTCCTGGATTCGTCCTATATATATTCAGCAGCAAAACTAGGTTCTCATTTTAGAGTTTTAACTAATGGAGAACATGAGGGTTCAAGAGGTGTTAACCGCTTAGTAGAAAAGGCCTTACAGAAGAATCAAAATACATCTGATCAAGCCCTTTATCTACCAGGTCTGGCTGCTGGTGGAATCCAATTTCAAACTAAACAAGGAAAGGTGAGCCATCCAGGAGTATCAAAAGAGGAAGTTTTCTTTCTATCTCAAGTACCTAATATCCTTTATAGCCTATTAATAGAAGAGTTAGTAAACATATTTCCAGAGACACCGAATGAGAAATTGAATAAGCTTGCTACAAATTCGATTCTCGACACCGAACTTTCTCCCACAATAAATTTGAATGCATTATTTAATGACATAGCATTAGAAGTAAAAGACAAAGTCAGGCTTCAGCATAGTATTCATTCAATAATGCAGAAAGTCATTTCATCGGCTGAGGAGAGTGGCTTAACAGATAGTTTCTTTCTACATATTGCACCCAACCTAGGACAGAAGGATCAGAAAGAAATCCCTAAACTTGCTACTCACGATGACATAGGTACAACCGATATACAATTCATGATAAGAGGTGCCAAAAAGGAAGCTGGTTTGTTAGTACTAATAAATGAATATCTATACAACAAATATAATGAGTACCCTTTTGGAGATAGTTTTAATGTTAGAGATGCACCATCAACGTTAGAAGAACTACTAGATCTATGTGTATCTAAGATTCCAAAGAGTAAGATGCCATTACTAGTAGGTGTAGGGGATACGATTACCTCTAATTGGTGTACTGAACAAAAAAAATGGCTTAGAGGAGGAAGTGACAGAGGTTTCCTTACATTAATAATGAGATTAGGCAAGAAATATGAGCAGGACAATTTAGTTTTAGTAGTAGATAGTAGTGACGGAGAGGTTAATAGACCAAGTCTAAAGAATGGTAATCTCGACGGGATCAGCGACATTGAAGATGAATTGAAGTTTGATTATATTTTTACCGATGGGCCAACAGAATATATCACCTGGTTCAACACACTTTCGAATCAACTTATCATCCAATAGTTGTTGTGTGCAATGAAAGCATTAAACTCTTAGTAGTAAGTTTTTTCTATTACAAAAAATTTTAATGGCTTCTCATAAGAATTGTTCTTAGCAAGAATATAAGAAGATTTTATTAATTCCTAATCAATTTACAATGTTTCCAAAGTTTGTAGGTCCTGCTCGCGTAGCCCCAGAAGTTCTTCAGGTTAACCTTGGATATCGCTGTAACCAAAGATGTACACATTGCCACGTTAACGCTAGTCCAGAAAGAGAAGAAATGATGTCTGGCGAATTAATTCCTAAGTTACTTGATGTACTGGACCTATATAGAATCAAGGTTTTAGACATTACTGGAGGAGCACCAGAATTACATCCACATTTCAAATCGCTTGCTGAGCAAGCAAGAAGTAAAGAAGTAGAGGTTATTGATAGATGTAATCTCACCATACTCTTTGAGAATGAGCAAAAAGAGCTGGCAAACTTCTTAGCTAATAACAAGATAACGATAGTAGCTTCCTTACCTTGTTATTCTCAAGAGAATGTAGACAAACAGAGAGGGGAAGGTGTTTTTGAAAAAAGCATTAGAGCGCTAAATATACTAAATGGACTTGGCTATGGGAAGAGGGATACTGGCCTTACGTTAAACCTAGTATATAATCCAGTGGGCATGTCTTTACCCCCTGAACAAAAGGAACTGGAGGAACAATATAGAAATCAACTAAGAAACAGCTATCGAATTGAATTTTCAAACTTGATAACAATTACAAACATGCCTATACAAAGGTTTTCGAATGAACTAAAACGTAATGGGAATTATAATGAATATATGAATCTATTAATAAGAAAGTATAATCCCAACAATCTAGAGCATCTTATGTGTAGAAACATAATTAGTGTAGATTGGCAAGGTAAGCTTTATGACTGCGACTTCAACCAACAACTAGGAATAGGAGTTAAAACAGGGCCTAGAAACATAGACGAACTCCTTCACCACAAAACCGATTTTGAGGGAAATCAAATAGCTTTTGGAAGTCATTGCTATGGATGTACTGCTGGAAGTGGATCAAGCTGCTCAGGCTCTCTCCTGTAGGGAAAATGAGAAAATAACAAATTAACTTTTACTTGTCTGACATTTAGGACAAATAGCTCTCACATTTAAGGTGGATTCCACTAAATGAAAACCAATCCTCTCAGCAGCTATTCTTCCCTCTAATAAAACCTGTTCACTTTCAAATTCTTCAGTTCTACCACACCTTACACAAACTAAATGATGATGATCAGGGTGATCATGACTGGCAAGCTCAAATCTATGACCTCCTTCAGTTAGTTCAAGCTCATGTAAAAACCCCATATCGACCAGTAAACGCAGAGTTCGATATATGGTTGCCAGTGAAACCTTTAATTTTGCATTGACGAGATATTGATGGACATCCTCTGCACTCAAATGTGAACCAGATCCAATATTTTGAAATAGCTCTAGGACTCGACGCCTCTGAGGAGTCATCCGCCTACCATCCTTGTGCAAGCCTACCTGAAGTGGTGGTTCAGAGATAGAGCGTGGGGAGGAGGAAGTCAAGCCAACTCCAGCAGATCTTTCTCAATAGTAGCCACTAATGAGAGTGATCGGTAGTGCTTTTACAAGAGTCAAAATTCTGAAATTTTGTTTTATTGGCTGTAGAGTAAAGCTAAGTTTTAAACAATGAATGCTCCAGCTAATTTTAGCCTAGGTTTATTATGAAAGATTTTTCTACTATAGACGGTGATGAAGGAATATTGTTGTTGGTAGTTGATGTACAAGAAAAACTATTAAATGTGATACCTGAAAAACAAAAAGTTTTAACAAGCATTATAAGACTTATAAAGTTTGCGAATCATACAGACATTGATATATTGCTGACCGAACAATATCCAAAAGGGTTGGGCAGAACAATAGAAACTATAAAGAAGCTTATTGCCAGAGAACCTTTTGCGAAGACTACCTTTAGTGCTATTGGTGCGGAAGGTTTAATGACAAAGATTGAAGAGCTTGGAATTAACAATATAATAGTTTGTGGAATAGAGGCCCACATTTGTGTGCAGCAAACAGTTATAGATTTAACCAATAGGGGTTATAGAGTTTATATCCCGATTGATTCTATATCTAGTAGAAATAATCAAGACAAAAGCGTTGCTATTAACAGAATGGAACATGCCGGTGGAATCATAAGCACGACAGAATCAGTTATATACGAGTTTATAAAAGATTCTAAACACCCTTGCTTTAAAGAAATAGTGAAATTAATCAAATGACTAAAAACTAAATCGTAAAACTATAATTAAAGAACTAGGAGTGAATATTTCTATCCAAACCCAGGTGAAACTGATATAAGGGTAAAGAAATAAATGGAGTTATTTCTGGCTTAATTCGCTTATAGGCGGCAAAGTGGATAAAGATAACATTCTTGAAATCAATGCCAAGCTGGATCCAAATCCCTTCAGAGGCGTTTACTGAGACGTCAGTAGAGAATATCTATAATGCGGTGACTCAGTTTATATTAATTCTTCTAGCTGGCTTTCTTTTCACATTAATACTCAAAAGAATAACCAGGTTTACTTTATTGAGGCTTGCATCTAAGACAAAAAGTGAAACAGACGATTATGTTGCCTGGATAATTATTGGAGCTATTAAACCACTATGTTATCTGGCTACTTTTATTATTGCCTGGGAAGTTTTTCCAATATCTGAGTCTATTGATGTATTCGTATATGGTTTAATAAAATTGATTGTATTAGTTATTTTAATTCGCTTAATCAATAAAATTTTATTTAGGCTAATACAACGCATGACATTAAAAATCGACGATACATCAATTAGCAATATGTTGCGTGCTTTAACTCCCATGATCCGCGCTGTGGTCTGGAGTATTGGCTCAGTATTTTACCTGCAGAATATGGGCGTTCAAATGGCAGCGATCTGGGCATTACTTAGTGCGGGTGGAATTGGTGCAGGGTTAGCACTAAGAGAACCTGTTCTTGAGTTCTTTGAATACATAACAATATTACTAGACAAGCCCTTTCAAAATGGAGAGTTTATAAACATTGGAGATGTCTGGGCAACAGTTGAGAGAGTTGGTGTTAGGTCAACTCGTCTTAGGAGTCTTAATGGAGAAGTAATCGTCATGAGCAATAGTTCTCTTATGAATGGAACAATATCTAATTATGCTCAGATGAAGAAAAGAAGAATTGTGCACAGACTGGGAGTTGTTTATGAAACATCACAAGAAAATATGACAAGAATTCCATCTCTGATAAAAACAATTGTAGAAAAGACAGAAGGTGCTTTATTTGACAGATGTCATTTTGTCGAATTCGGTAGTTTTAGTTTGGATTTTGAGCTTGTATATTGCATACCAACTAATGATTACCTTCTAGCAATGAATGCTCAAGAGCAAATAAACCTAGAAATCATGCGTATATTTGAGTATGAACAAATTCAATTTGCTTTCCCAACAAGTACAATAAATATAAATAGAGCTGAGTAAAATTGTATAAAATATCTTATATAGAAAGAAGTAGGTTAATACAATTATTTCTATTTAGAAAGTTTCTTGTGAGTCTTATCTGCTTTGCGTATTAGTTTTTTAGCTTCTTCTCGAGAAGTGCAGAGCTCAGCCTTCATTGCAAGCTTAACCAATTTTTCATGTTGTTTGTCTTTGTTCAAAATAACCTTTTTTTTTCATAATAGCATATGATCGAATTCTTGCAGGTCTCCCAGGTAAAGGATTATTTGCCGTGGGTTTTCATCTAAAAGGAACAAACACGAGTTTTAATCTATCAGGTTTTTACTTAGGCGGTATATTTCATTATTTAAAATAAAGTTTTCCTTTGAAGGCAAGAATAACAAATTAGAATAATTTTCGTTCAATTCTGATTGCATTATAAGATTCGCTAGTTATAGTATCTTTTTTTAAAAGCTAGAAAATGGTTATTCTAAATTACTTTTTGTTGAATTTAGATAGTATGTACTCAGAAGCTATCCACAGAGATCTTGCTAAATCAACCTTTTCCGCTTCTTCACTGACAGAAGAAGCGGAAAACTTTAAAACTCCTGGACGTATTAATTGATTACTGTAGAAGGAGAAACCACTTCTGAAGTAAACAGAACTGGTGGCTAATTCCTGCAGTATATGTCCTGCATGTTCTGTAGTCTCAGAAATTTTTAAAAGATCTCGAGCAATAAAAGCAAATATTCTTTGACCTATCTGATTATATTGGCGGCTATATCGAAAGAAGCCCTGACTTGACTTGGGTATTACTAATCCTGGTGCCCAAGCTATTACTGCGAAGTCTTCCCGTATTACTGCTATTCTCCTATACAACTCTTTTGCAAAAAGGATATTGCATAACTTACTATTTTTGTATGCCTTGTCTGCATTAAAATCTGATAAACCATAAATCAGGTTAGATTTAATTTGATTTTCCAATTCACATATCTTCCCTAAGCTGGCAGGTGTGCCTATACGACCACCAGGAGACAGAGGATTATGAACTTCAGAGGAAGTGACTATAACCCTAGGAGAGCTAGAAGAAAGTAACAAAGGTAAGAGCCTTTGTGTAATTAACTGATGGCTAAGATGATTAACAGCAAATGTCAACTCAAACCCTTGTTTGGAAAATCTTGGATTTTTATCTCCGACGTACTGAAGCCCAGCATTAAGAATTAGTACATCAATTTTAATCTTACTTTTTAACAATTCATCCGTAAAATCATTAATTTGATTCAAATCAGAAAGGTCTGTATCCGAAAAAATAGGGGTAAGGTGGTTATCTTCCCTAAAACCTACATCTGAGATTAATTTTTTTTTCGTTCGTTCAGACGTAGCATTATCTCGACACGGTAGAATCAATTTGTGTCCTTCACTTACAAGCTTCTTCGCACATTGGTAGCCAATACCTGAACTTGCTCCGGTTAATAGAATATTCAATGACAACCTCCAACCATTTTGTCAAATTAACATAAAAGAAGGTTCATGACTTTATAGAGCTATAGCTAATGGCTTAAAAACAAACGTTGATATGAGAGAAATGTGATAAACGAATTCCGCTTAGTAAAATACCAAGTACCTAACCGGACAAAAGACAATCAACAGAAACTAGACTTGGCTGAGCCAGGAGGATCCTTAACATCTTGGTCTAAGAGGGGATTTTATCTGTAAGGTGAATGACTGTAACCGGATTAACAACACCAGTTGATATGTGGAGGTAAGGATAGTGATCTTCGACACTCCCACCAGTTTTCCAAGCATTTCTCCTGAGCCTTATGGTGCAATTGATCCAAATGTTATGAGGCTTCATTACATGAGGTGTCGATGATAAAGGCATCTGCCGATGCCTTGGTCCTTGGGGCAGGGCCAGGAGCTCTTGCTATTGCAGCGGCACTTAGCAGTGAAAATCTCAAAGTCGAAGTGTTGGCCAACTCGGACCCTCACGAGCCATGGCCATACACATATGGAATTTGGGGTGAAGAAGTAGATGACCTGGGCTTAGCTCATCTTCTTGAACACAGATGGAAAAATACAGTTAGTTTCTTTGGTGAAGGCGCTGACAACCCAAGTTCAAAATCAAATATCCCGACACCTCATAATCGTGACTATGGTCTTTTTGACAAAAATAAGCTTCAACATCATTGGTTAAGTCAATGTGAATTAGCAAAAGTACAATGGCACAAAGGACTTGCTCAAAAACTTGATATAAATGAGACGGAGAGCAGAGTAACTACTGAAGAAGGCAAAACAATAACAGCCAGACTAGTAGTTGATGCAACAGGCTACGATCCGGTTTTTCTAAAAAGCAGCGAAAGTGGACCTGTTGCTGTTCAAACTTGCTATGGAATAGTGGCGAAGTTCAATAAGCCTCCAATAGCAGAAAATCAATTTATTCTAATGGACTATCGTTGCGACCATCTAAGTGAAAAAGAAAAATCTGAACCACCAACATTTTTATATGCAATGGATATGGGAGAAGGAAGTTTCTTCCTAGAGGAAACTTCCTTAGGTCTTGCGCCTCCAGTATCCATAGAAACTCTGAGGACAAGGTTAGAGCTTAGATTAGCTAACAAAGATATAAGAATTACCAAATTAGAACATGAAGAGTTGGGTCTATTCCTTCCAATGAATCTACCTATACCAGATCTAAAACAACCTGTTCTTGGCTTTGGCGGAGCAGCTGGAATGGTTCACCCAGCTTCAGGATATATGGTTGGAGGAATGCTTAGAAGGGCCCCTGGATTAGCAAAGGCTATTGCTAAAAAGATTAGAGATTCAGAAGCTTCTCCTGCCCAAATAGCACAATGTGGTTGGGCAGAGCTATGGCCAGAAGATTTAATTCGGAAACAAGCCTTATATAAATTCGGGTTAGAAAAGTTGATGAGGTTTAGTGAACCTCAACTAAGAGAATTCTTTAAAGGTTTTTTTGACTTGCCTAGCTCACAATGGTATGGATTTCTTACTAACACTTTAACTATAAAAGAGCTTGTAAGTGCTATGTGGAAGATGTTTGTCAAAGCACCTTGGAGCGTGCGTATAGGTCTAATGGGTATGCAAGGGAGAGAAATTAAGCTGCTGTGGGAATTCATGAAGCCTAAAATAAAGAATTAATGTAAATAGAATTAAAGACTTATTTTATAAATTAAATTTGATTTAAATAAATAGCAATCCTACTAGAATTAGTTAGATTTCACATAGCTTACCCAAAAAACTGATGCGAACGATAATGATTAGTGGTGCATCAAGAGGTATTGGAAAGTCTATAGCAGAGAAGATGCTATTGAAAGGACACAGAGTAAGTTTGGGTGTAAGAAATCCAAGCCAATTAAAAGATACGAGTCTGGACTCTAAGAATTATTCAAACAAGCAATTGATAACATGCAAATATGAGGCTGTTGATATTAAAACAGCTGAGGATTGGGTAAATGAGACAAAGAGCGCTTTTGGTGGATTCGATTCAATAATCCATTGTGCTGGAATATTCCGAAAAACGAGACTAATTTACCGAGACATTGAATTAAAAGACATCGATGAATTATGGCAAATAAATGTTCTTGGTCCATGGAACTTAACGAGGAAAGCTTGGAGCGAACTAGAAAGGCATAAAGAAAGTAGAATTCAAGTCCTGGTATCTATGAGTGGGAAAAGATCAAAAGGAACGTTAGCTGGATATACCGCAAGCAAATTTGCTCTAATGGGTCTATGTGAAACCATTCGCAATGAGGGTTGGGAAAAAGGAATTAGAATTACAGCTATATGTCCAGGTTGGGTTAACACAGATATGGCAAAAGCTGTAGTTGCCATTAGTAAAAAAGAAATGACACAACCGGAAGATATTGCAAAACTGAGTGCATCACTTTTGGAATTACCAAACAGCTCAATCCCATTCGAACTTAAGTTGAACTGCTGCCTAGAGAAATAATTTTTTGGTCCGTTGTCAAACTAAAAGGATTCTCAAACACCCTTTACCTTGTCAAAAAACCATAATCACACACAAAAGCACCCTAGAATAAAAGCAGACGCTATATATGGTGCCTGCCTTTGTTCTAGGGTACCAGATATTAGCTATTCATTTATTTTAAAAAAACATAGCTTTGTTCCTATAGAAAGTGCTATGAATAATTAGAAAGTACTTCCTACCCAAATAAACAACCAACACACATTTCACTCGCCTACAAGCGAGTTTAAAACCCTTCCAACTAATCCAATCAATAAGGAGGCAAAACAATGAGCCACGAACATCAAGAGATGGATAGTTTTGTTGATTGCATACATGTTGCAATTGCAGACCAACTAAGGGCATGTCGTACTCCAGAGCAACTATTGGACTTAGAAAGAATGGTCAGCTTGAAGACTGACGTAGGTCCTCTTTACCGGTTAATATGCGATTTTCTTAGAGATAGGACTGTAGCCCCTGTTGAGGCGGCCAGTTGGATGGGTACTCTTATGGATAACAAAGAAAAGGAGTTAAATGCTTGCCGAAGCAGTAATTATGTTAAATAAACTCGATAAGCCAATGGCTAGAGAACAAGTACGTTCACTATTAAAAGATTAAATCCTACGGTCATCCAACTTGTGTTTGCTTACTTTCATTTCTGGACTTAAAAATAAAATTAATTAAAGTAAATGACATTGATCTGATATATTTATGTAAATAAGAATGGTAAAATCTACCTAAGGCTTTCCCAGTAGAATATGTGCGTTGAATAAGACCAATCAATAGATTAATGCACCAGAGAATTAATACGATCCCAATTAGTTGCGAAGTAGTCGAATAGAATTTAGAAATATTCTCTTGAATGGGCACGAAAAATTGAACTGAATCTATAAAGTTAGAAAAGTAATGGAGTTGAGACATTGAAACAGAAAGAAAATGGGTATTCACTTGGTTAGTTATGCTCCATCAGAACCAATTATGCAAGTATTTAACGGGGTAATGTTTGTAAATTTGTACAAACAACTAAATGACCTAAATAACCATTTTTATTAATGGCAAATCAAGAAGATATTAAATGTACTATTTATCTAGGAGTTGTTAGGTTTTTGTGAAGCCTAATAGAAAAT
The DNA here is from genome assembly GCF_034092375.1 of Prochlorococcus sp. MIT 1300. Taxonomy (NCBI): domain Bacteria; kingdom Bacillati; phylum Cyanobacteriota; class Cyanophyceae; order Synechococcales; family Prochlorococcaceae; genus Prochlorococcus; species Prochlorococcus sp. MIT 1300. Next base: position 396,663 of record NZ_CP139302.1, read on the forward strand.
TAGTTGAAGGCATATCCGTAGTTACTAATTTACTAAAACCATACCTGGCTGCGAGTGTTGAGATTCCTCAAGCTCTCTAAGATCGAAATCGTTGTTTTGCGAACGTAGATCCTTATCTAGTAGATAATTACTTTTCCCTTCATATTTCCATTAAGGAAAAAGAGTACATAGATCAACATAGGTTTTTCTTCGTTAAGTTTTTGTAGTTTCGCTGGATAAAGCAAGTATGTATGGCCATGAGGAATAATGTATAAGTTAATACGAATAATAGCTGAATTCTTTTTAACGAAATCAAGTGGAATTGGCAAGGAGTATCAATTAAATCAATACATAAAGTTAGTTGCATTATTTGGCTAAATCCTTCAATAAAAATCCAAGACAAATACTGTCCAAACTTCACAGGGATCTGTCACTTTCTTGCCACTAAGATAAGGAAATTGCTGTTTAAAAGCTACCGGATGTTGTCCTCCACCGCTTGCAATTTCAGTCGCTGCTTGTTTACCAGAAAAAAAGGCCTAAGGCAACGACTAAACCTCGCGATTCTAATCAAAGATTCGGGTAAAAATTTCAATGCAGAATTAATAAGGTAGATAACAACATGCAAGAAGGGATTTGCATCAAATAATAGTAGGATGATAAATATACTGATTCTTATAGGTAAGAGAATGGGACTTTTCGCTACATATTACGGTGGTAACAGCTGGTATATAGAAATCGAAGGGAAAAAGATTCTTATTGACCCATGGCTTAGAGGCCCCCTTAAATTTGCTCCAGGTTCATGGTTCATTGAAGGAAACCTTCTAAAAACATGGGAAATACCAAACGATGTTGACATTGTTCTATTGACGCAAGGACTCCCAGACCATGCTCATAAGCAGACATTAAAATTACTTCCCAAAGACATAAAGGTCATAGGAAGCCCTTCAGCAGTTAAAGTAACTGAGGAACTTGGATTTAAAGACAGCAGTTGTTTATCACCAGGAGAATCATTAGTCATCACTGAAATTGAAATAATGGCTACAAGAGGAGCTTATGTACCTCAAGTTGAAAATGGATATATAGTTAAGTCAAATAATAAATCATCAATATATATTGAACCTCATGGATATCTGGACCCTACAATTTACTTTCCACACATAACAGCAGCAATAACTCCCGTAGTAGATCTCGGAATAACAAAGTTTATACCTTTCGTCACAGGAAGAAAAGCTGTAGATCAGATAATTACTCAGCTAAAACCCAAATATTTACTTGCTAGTACAACTGGTGGAGAAATAGAATTCAAAGGACTAGTGAGCAAACTCTACACTCAACTGGGTAGCTTTGATGAGATAGTCGAGAAGTATTCTGATAAAACAAAGGTTATAAATCCTGAACCAGGGAAAAGAATAGAACTAAAAGACTAATGAATACTCATATACTTTATAGCTTTAGAAGATGTCCATACGCGATCAGGGCGAGATGGAGCCTGCTGCTCGCAGAAATACCAGTGGAGTTGAGAGAAGTATCTCTTAAAGATAAACCAAATGAATTATTAACTGTTTCCTCAAAAGGGACAGTTCCCGTATTAATCTGTTCAAATGGATTTGTAATTGAAGAAAGCCTAGAAATAATGTTATGGGCTTTAAATAGTCCTAACGACAGAAAAATTAACCTTAGTTTTAGCCGAGAAGTAATTAACTTAATTCTCCAAAATGATAACGAATTTAAATATCACCTTGACAGGTATAAATACACTTCTAGGTATAAAGATGCTGATCGTAAATCAGAACAAAATGCAGCTAGAAACATATTAATAAATTTCAATGATCGTCTATCATATGAATCAAGAGGGGAAAACTTATGGTTAGTTGGAAATTCAATGAGTTTTGCAGATATAGCAATATGGCCTTTTGTAAGGCAATACAAAATAGCAGCTGGAGATGACTTCACCAATGATCCTAAGTTAAGTAAGCTAAGAAAATGGTTAAATTACTTTCTTAACCATGAACTATTCAACGTAGTAATGAGTAAATACAACTTTTGGAGTACAGGAAATATTCCAAGAAAATTCCCACCGGAGTAAGATATTGGACATCAGTATAGTGAAGTATGTCAGCTCTAAGATCATTACCACAAGTTTCAATTATAGGGATAGGTTCCATAGGTTTTCCTGTTGCTCTAAACTTATTAAAATCAGGATATTCTTTAAATATATATAATAGAACAAAACGTGGTTATATAAACAAAGCATTTAAAAAAGAAAATATTTGCGAAACCCCAAGAATTGTAGCCGAAAGATGTGAGATATTAATAATTTGTGTAAGTAACGACTCTTCTGTAGAAGACGTATTGTTTGGGGAAAGTGGGGCTATTGAAGGTTTAGCAAGAAATAGCCTAGTAGTTGACCTATCAACTATTTCCCCTAAGAGATGTATACAATTTTACAACATACTCGCAGAAAAAAGAATTGGCTATATCGACGCACCTGTTACTGGAGGTACAGAGGCAGCTAAAAATGGAAACTTAACAATATTGCTGGGAGGAGATAGGAATCATGTGGAATATGCAATGCCAGTTCTCAAATCAATTGGCAAGATAGTAGAACATTTGGGTCCTATTGGGACAGGCCAGAAAGCAAAGGCTGTAAACCAAGTACTCGTTGCAGGTTCATATGCGGCATTAGGTGAGGCAATCGCATTAGGTGAAAAACTATCTCTTCCAATCAACTCAATTGTAGATATTTTAAAACATGGAGCTGCAGATTCATGGGCTTTAAGGAATAGATCAACTAATATGATTAATGACGATTACCCGCTTGGTTTTAAATTAAAACTTCACCATAAAGATTTATCGATAGCAATAGAAGCTGCAAGGGAATTTGGGCTCGAACTTCCAATAACAAAAGCAGTTAAGTCTATTGAAGAGGATCTTATTGATAAGGGGTTTGGAGATATGGATCTCTCTGTTTTAAAGAAAGGAGTATAGATAAGAACTAATTATGTCTGTAGACGAATATATATTGTGAGACTTAGTTTTCTCACATCCTTATAACTTATTAGTGCTGTCAAGCCTTCTCTTATCTATAATCCTACTCAGCTCTAGGAAGTAGCCTGCCGTACAAAACTTGCCTAGGTTACGTTCCCTATTACTTGAGTCACTACGAATCTCTGCTGTTTCTGCCATTATCAAATCCAACTCCTCTTCAGGCATATCGTACAACTCGCCTAGTTCAACTTCCCTGTCTAAAAGGTGACTTTTAAACCACTTTTCTCGGAGTTCCTGTTGCGGTATTTCCCTTTTTAGGTGTTGCGTCATAAGTTGAAAGGGAATTAGTAATGGTAGGCAGACAAATCAGTCCGCAAATAAATTATATCTCTCTGGGCGACATTCTGCTAAAGAAAAATGATAAGGCTATAAAAAAGAAAGCAAAAAGTCCAGAAACCTCAGTCCAACTGACTAAACCAAACCTATTAATTGCAATTGGTGCGAACAAAGTAATTACTCCTCCTGATAAAAGTGGTTGTAGAAATAGTTGTTTAATTGAAAAGACTTGCAATGTATTGGTGGTATTACGAGGGTCTGCAAGTCTAAGAAGTAGAATTCCACTTGCAGCTACACCAGTAGCATTGCCAAATTCGGCCAAAGCCCTCTCGAAGGATTCCTGAGTAAAAATATACTTAGAGTAAACGAGTGAGCCAAACAAATTCCAACTAAGCCCAACAATAGAAAGAATTAGAATAGGTACCCAATCATTTTTAATGAGAGGCAAATTCAAGCTTGCCATAGCCGTAACTATTAACAAGTCAGTTGATAAAGTTCCTATTTCCCGTTGTAGTAGCTGAGAAACTAGGTCTGTTTTATTTAGTAGTTCAAGTAAGAAACGAATAATCAAAGATGCCAAAAGAGCTAAGGGGAAAACAGGGAAAACTTCAATAACCTCTGAGTAAATACCTCCAAAATATGGAGACATGAGTCTTAGTATATAAAGGGCAAATACTCCAATACCAACAGCTAGTCCAACAAAAAAAAGATTAATCGCAAGTTCTTTAATTTGACCAAAGAAATCTATCTGTTCTTCTCTTGCTCCAGTTATACCAGTTCCTTGAATGGTCTGAACGCCAATCCACCCTAAAGAACGACCAATGACAACCAAAGCGCTCCCAATGATGGTGGACGAAAGTAAACCTACTGTAGCCATGGCAAATCCAAGATCTGGACCTCCCGAAAACCCTAATTTGATGAAACTTTTGCCCATCACGGCTGCGGCTCCATGCCCACCCTCAAAACCAACCTCAATAAGACAGCCCATTAATGGGTCTACCCCAAGCCAAGGTATTAGTAGGAAAATGACAGCCAAACCACCCACAAGATATTGACCGAATCCAAGAAAAAAACCTAAGGCTGCTTGTGATGCAACAGGTTTCCACAAACCCTTACCTCTTGGCAAAGGTCTGCCCAACATCAAGGTTGCGAAAACCAAAGTCAATAAGGGTGTTGGTAATTTCACCCAAATATCAGTGACCTTTTGAGGGAACAAAGAGACTGGCCCATATGGTCCTAGGAAAAGAGCCAAAGTACCTAATAAGAGTGCTATCGGAATGCCAACCCTTTCTAATTTCAAGGCAGGCTCTAGTCGCCTACCTAGACTCAAAAGGAAAATCAAAAGGCAAAGCAAAGTGATCGCTAGCCAGAATCCTGGTAAAAGTTCAGTACTTAAAAAAACAAATTTATTTTCAACCACTGAAAAAAGCTGCATGCCGTCAGAGTTAAAAGTAAATCGAGTGTAAAGCTCTAAGTATTGATAATAAAACGAAAAAACTCATTAAAGGCTTTCCCATGTGAAACCTTCTAGGAATCACTGAATTACGTATCGTATTGCTTTTGCTTCGTCCAAAGATACAAGAAAAATCTGTCTAAACAAGCATTAATAGAGCAAAAGCGTGAAGGACTAATTCCAAAAGTCCTAGTTTCATTTTCATATCCAAATTAGGACTCGACTTTGAATCAATATCCATAACAAATTCACTAGATTTAACTTGCTGCTTTGACCCATTCATAATTTATTAGCTACATACCAATAAAGCGAACTTTCGCCAATAATAGCAACTACCACATCTAGAGACAGGTCTGCCTAGAAAACACTATATAAGGTAGATTTTTTTAAAGGCTCGCTATTTAGCTTATCCAAATGAGGCAATAACAAAAAATAGGTTAAGAGAGGCAAAAACACTTGAAACCTGATATTAGAAAATCAAAAGAAAAAGCCTCGCCATAGGACGAGGCTTTGTAAGTTGAGTAATAGCCAAACCTAAAAGTCAATAAACAAAATTGAGTTCTAGATTTAAACCATATCAATCGTTAAGAGTAACTGTTGCGTTGTCCAGATTACCAATCGCATTTGTTACACGCTTGAAGTCGAAGCCCATAGCGCGCAATGCATGCCATAGATGACCTTGGATGTAGAAGAATCCAAAGTAATAATGGACATTTGTAAGCCATGCACGAGAAGTATGCAGGCCATCTGGAAGGTCAACTGTATCTACCCAGAAAGGTGAAATACCAAACTTGAGTGCCAAAGGCTCACCGAAGAATTCAGTTGGATAAACAGTTGTGTTTGTTGCACACCAGAAAGCTGCAACGATTGCCATCCAGCCAATACCAGCAAGTGACCAAGAAAGGATTGCTTCAGCAGAAAGTAATCCTGATCCCTTGAATTTGGTGTAAGAACCCAATAATCCAGAACCCATCTTGGTCGCAATGTGATGCGCACCACCAAGGATTTGAGCAAATGCCAAGAAGGCATGACCACCCATTACATCCTCAAGATTGTCGATATTTAAGAAATCGAATTGATGGTTCCAGATATGAGCCAAGTTCAGGTTGTACTCAACAGGGTGAACTGCGCCTACAGCTGGGTCGTAAATTCCATGGACTCTTGCCCATTCAACGAACCAGATATTCGCAATACCAAAGAGTATTAAGTGATGGCCAAGAATGAAAGTCTGATTATCAGGGTTGTCCCACTCAAGCTTGAACTTTCTGGCCTGAGAAACCTCAGAGTCCTGCATATCACCGGTAAAAAGAAGTGAATGCAGAAGTCCGCCTGCTCCATAGACCATGGAAGCAACCAGGTGAACAACAGCAACTGAAACAACAGCACTACCTCCAACCCAGACTCCAGCATCATCGAATCCGATACCAAGAGCTGCAAGGTGTGGAAGAGCGATTAACGGCTGATGCCCCATTGGTACTGAGGGGTCGTAACGCGCTAGCTCAAACAGGGTGAAAGCACCTGCCCAGAATGCAATCAGACCGGTATGCGCGGCATGAGCTGCAATAAATTTGCCTGAGCGGTTTGTCACCCCTGAATTACCAGCCCACCACCCATAGGTGACGTCTGGGTTTCCGTAGGTCTGCATGATTAGTAGTTCAAGGGGGCAAGGCCGTATGAGATTACTCTTATCCATGGTCGATCTGAGGACGATGCCAAGACTTTTACAATATGTAAATTCTTGCGCTAAATACCTAGTGAGAAGAATGGGGCTATAGAGCTCGGAAATAGCAGAACATTGCAGAATTTTCATAGCATCTAAGAGATTGGGGGGATCTCGAAAGCTTCAAAGGTTGATTTCTCAAGCGAAGAAACTAGTTTTCTAGAAGCAAACCGTTAATTAGACCTTTGATTCTTAACGGCATAGGTCTTGCATTTTTATTAAAAGGCTAGTTAAAAGAAAAAAAGTTTTAAGTCACTTCAAAAACCAGTAGAAAGACTCTAATGTGTATGTTTGGAATTCAAATCGGAAATTTATGGACAATGCCCAAAAAGAAATGCAGTCAACTCCTGAACAGAAAGCTGATAACACGCCCAAATGGGACTACACCACCAGAGGGCAAACCCTTGCTATCGGTGCAGGAGTAGTGGGATTAAATGTACTTGTAATCATTGTAGTTATTCTGGACAGAACAATACCTGCCGTACATGCCCTTATCACAGGCAAGCCTATTTAATGATAAGAACAATGTATAACAATATTAAAGCTATAAAATCTTAAGCTATAACTTTAAAGATATCATCACTAGATAGATAAACTTGAATTCAAAAGCATGGAAGAACCAAATCCTAACCAAAATCAAGATGTAGATTTAGAAAAAACAGACCCAAAAAATAATGATCTAGATAAAAAGACAATACTTAATTTCTTAGGAGTTGAAATAACAGCTCCAAAAGGTATGGCGAACCCATTAATAAAGCTCTCTGGATTACTCATCATTAATCTAGCATTGTTATTGTTATTAAGATACGCATTAAATAAAGGCTAGATTTATTAATCAATTAAATACATGCGTTGTACTAAGCAAACAGAGTCGAGAGTTAAGCGGTATAGAATGTATATGAAACTAGTTAGCGAAGAAAATTGAAAGGTTTTGGAAAAAAGGGGAAACAAAAGGGCCATATCTCTAAAAAGAGATTGCGGATGCCACCGGAGCAATTGAAGGCTGCTTCAATAAAAAGTCACTTAGAAGGAGATATCGAACAAGCAATAAAAGGATATCAAGCCTTTATAAAAACAGGTATTAATGATGCAGATGTGCTTTCAAACTATGCTTTGATATTACAGGAAATAGGAAAACCTGACGAAGCCTTAAAGATGTATGAAAAGACAATAGTTCTAGACCCTAAACATGTCTTTGCTTTGTCTAATCTAGGATATCTTCTATACAGCATGGGAGAATTAGATAGGGCTGAAGATTTAACAAGAAAAGCAATTAAACTTAACCCTAAGGTAAGTAATGCCCATTCAAATCTTTCTTTAATTCTAAAAAGCAAAGGTGATCTTACAGCTGCAGAAGATAGTGCAGATAAAGCAATAGAACTAGACCCTAAACTAGGGGACGGTTACCTAAACTTAGGTTTGATTAAAAAAGAACAAGGAGATCTTAAAGCTGCCATATTAAACACCGAGAAAGCAATAGACCTTAAGCCAGACTTTGCAGATGCATACCTCAATAAAGGTGTTTTGTGCCAAGAAGGAGGGGACCTGCCTGAAGCAGAAAAAATGACTAGAAAAGCAATGGAATTAAATCCAAGACTAAAAGATGTTCACCTAAACCTGGCTACAATCCTAAGGCAAGTAGGTAAATACGAAGAGGCAATAATACATTTAAAAGAGGAAATAGATGTTAGTCCAGAGATACAGTCTAGTTATCTAATATTAATCGATTTAATTGGGCAATGTGATTTATCCTTATTCAAGGATAGTCAATTAAGATTCTTAATCAATATCCTTACTAAAAGAACAGACATCAGCCACAATAATTTATTCAAGGCATTAAAGAGGCTGATTTCCATAGACAGTCTAGAGAAAAATATCATTAGTGAAAAATCGATATACGCGAATGATTTTTATGAAACAATCGTAGTAGACAAGCAGTTTATAAGATGTCTAGGCTTGGTAACAATAAATGATTTAAGGTGGGAAAGTTCGTTAACGAATTTAAGGAAACAACTGCTAACTACTGAAATACCTAAAAACCTAACGAATAAAGAGAATTGGATTACATTTGTGGCATCCTTAGCACAACAATGCTTTTTAAATGAATACGTCTTTGAAGTAACACAAGAGGAATTAAAAATAGTAAGTGAAAAAGAAGAATTATTAGAGCAAGATAATATCGACGAACTTTTAATAGCCATATTAGCTTGTTACAAACCGATTATTGAATTGCGAGCTAGTAATTCAGTAAAAATACACAAAACGAAGATTGCAGCCTTCAGTGAATTAACAGAAATGCAATTATTTGAACCTCAAAAGGAAGAATTAATTAAGCTAAAGATAGAAAACCCGGGAGAAATAAATAATGACGTTTCAATATCAGTTAAAGAGCAATATGAAGAAAATCCTTATCCAAGATGGAGATACACAACTTTAGCCGAAACTAAAATCCCGATAGAGGAAGCAATTAATAATGAAATAAGCCCTAACAGAATAGAGATAAACTATAAAAAAGAATGCTCTGATGTACTTATTGCTGGGTGTGGTACAGGTCAACAACTAATAGATGCACATTCGTATTCTAATTCAAGGATAACAGCAATTGATTTAAGTTCTTCAAGCTTAGCTTACGCTCAAAGGAAACTAAATGAATACAAATTAGAACAGGAAAGACTATTTCAATTGGACATACTTGACTTGGACAAGCTAAATATGAAATTTGATGTGATTGAATGTACCGGCGTATTACACCACATGAAGCATCCCATTCAGGGATTAGCTTCACTAAGAAAGTCCATTAAAAACGATGGTTTTATTAAACTTGGTTTATATAGCAAATTAGCGAGAAGGTATATTAGTATTGCTCAAACCCTTATCAATAAAGAAAAAATTAACGCAACTAAGGAGGGAATTAAATATTTTAGGAGTAAGGTTATTCAGGCTGAAACACAAGACTTAGAAACTCTTCCTCAATGGAATGACTTTTATACAACTTCTATGCTTAGAGATCTATGTTTTCACGTACAAGAAAAAGTTTATACAATGCATGAAATAAAAGAAATGCTGGCAGAGTTGAATCTGGAATTTCTTGGTTTTGTTTTGCCACAAGAGATAAAACAAAGGTACAGTTTAGAATTCCCTGAAGACACTACACAAACAAACCTAAATAACTGGTATCGATATGAAGAAGAAAATCCCGATATCTTTCGTGCAATGTACCAGTTTTGGGCGAAAGCAATTTAATAGATGGTCAACGTAATTACCCTACTATGTATATTTTATCTAATTGAGGTGCCAGGACGAATCGGTAAATTCATGCCTAGCAGCTCAATTCACCATTCTTAAGCTTAGCTTTGGACTTTAAGAGTGAAGATTAAATTGACCTCTAATGCCTTGGATAGGTACTGGTACTAAAGTCTATTTCACTTGTTTTGGGGAGTTTTAAAAGCCAAAAACAAAATCATGTGCGATAAGAGCTTTTGAGAAGATGCCTGGAAGACCAGAGATGGGTAAATATGCAAAGGTAATATTTCAGCTTATGTTCTAATTCCAGCTCCAATACTGACAAAAGATCACATAAGGGCCCTTAATGACTTAGTTTTGAAGAGCAATCGAATGGAATGGAAATGGCAGGTGGACCAATGCTGGACTTGTGGGAATCAATCCTCCCACTCGTCAAGGACCTCAGACTACGTTTTGCCTTCGCAATGTTGGGCAACCTATTGGCTTTATGGTTTCTAATAACCTATTTCAAGCGATTGATACCTAATCTCCCAGCTGATCTAATCAACTGAGGCAGATTCGACATATCTATAAACTACTCATCTGATGTACTTTACTAATTTTGTAGACCCATAGACTACAAAACAACCTTATTGAGACTTACATAAATAAAGGATAACTTTTATGATAATAAAGCAATAATCCTTCCCATATCTAAACAGAAATTTAAATACCATTAATATATTGATATCTATAAGTCTAGTTATCATTAAGGTATTCCTATTATATTTGTGACTTAATCAATTATATTGTTTATGGATAAAAACTTTAAAATCTTCTGAAGTATAACTATTATAAATAAAGAGAAGATCATACTGTAGTAAAGACACATTATGCTTTTCTCTCAAAAGTGAATAACTTGTTCAGTAGTTACCAGAAGTAAAGTAGAGCTAAAAATGGAAACAATATTATGTATATAAACTGGGGAAGGTTCCAAAATAATTAGTGTAATGTTTGTATTTCTTACAGCTCTTTAATTAAAAGAATGGGAGATTACCTAGGAGCCTGAGTCATTTATTTAATTTGAAATAAGGATCCTTAAGGGCCAACAAAAGCATCTCTACCCCACCAACTAGACATTTCCTGCTTGCAAAGCTCTACTTGGTAGAAAAACAGCGCATCATCCTTCTCTTCATTTCGATGCCAGTGCGTACCATTCTTAAGGTAACCACATTCACACCAACAGCGAAGGGATTTTTCACTAAAACCTAATTTCTCGCTTGCCTCCTGCGCTGTGACCCAATCGGAGTTAAACAAGTTCATTTTCGAAAGCCATTCACCTAGTGATAACGCATTGAGAGGTACTAATGCCCTAGCCACTAATACTCATTTAGGATTTATTGGTCATAGGTAGCAAATCCTTTCTTCATTCTATATTAAAAGTGTTAATACTCAGGAATATAATCGGAAGACTCAAAACTCTTCCTGCCTTTATAGGCTCTTAGTTGAGGTTGACTTCTACTATATCTTCTAAATGCTTTAGTGTTAGAACGCAAATTCTTAAAAGGAACAACTTCTAATCGTATTGGAGTGGTCGATCTAGGCAACTCTATTTTCATTGGAGTAATTAATGGTGGTAGAAGCTTGTACGACGGAATACAGTTATAAGCCTTACCTTTCTTAACAGCACATAAAGAGTTATCCCGAAAAGGAATTTCAGCTTTAACCTCAAAGCATGAGGAGAAAAGCAGAGAAAGGAAAAGAATCACTTTCAAAATTGTTGAAGGCTTACACAAAATGATCTAAAGTTATCCTAACAAAAAAAACTCTATTGAAAAGAGGCTGAATTAATTGATATTCAACTCTTATTTACTATTTTGAGTTACTTATATCAATATAGAGTCTAGGTATAATTAATTATTTCTGAAAAATGTTGATCTTTAAGACCTATCAATTACAAGATTTTTATGTATCGCTGTTTCCGTCATCCTCAAACAAATCCTGTGAACTTTCGAAGAGTTTTAATGAACTTAACCCCACTGACATAAATATAAAGAGAGTAAGACCTATAAGGAAGAAGACGGTGAGATTAGAAATCTCAAGTTCTCCAAATGAAACCAACAAAATTGTTAATGTCATGAAGCCATTAGAATGAATGAATGAACGAATGAATGAACCTGGTAAATTGATTTAGTATTTAAATCATAGTGTAAACCAGAATTCATTCATTACTTATTTCGTATTCGTATTATTCTTTTGTTGGCTTAAGGTCTCATTAACTCTTGTTTTAACATCTTCAGGGACTAGCTTCGGGCAAAAAAGAATTGATCCAGCAAGGACTTGATCTGCTGCTCCTCTAAAAAGCCTCTTATCTGGTAATTTTTGAGAACCTGCCGATTTAACAATGGACCCATGGCGTTCTTTTAGCAACTGTGCATAGGTTCTCGCTGCAATGCCTAATGCTTTATCAAAGTCAACCTTCGCGACTCTTGCATTGCAAAGATAGGAAGTTCCTATACTTCTATACAAACGAATATCAGAATCGGTTGCAGGTCCAGGTTTCGAAGAGGTCTTTGAACAGGACCCTAGTCCTAAAAGGGCTAAAGCTATAGGAGCTAATAAAACATTGCGGAGGTGAGTGCTGGATTTCCTCAAAAGAGTAAATGTGATGTGATTTACTTAAATTTTAACCAATCCAGAAGCCTTTTTTTTAAAAGAGTTGGATTTTTCTTTACTTGTTCAATTATTACCAAAAATCAGTTCAAAGTTGAGAAATTAGGATCCTGGACTATAAATTACTAGAAGCAACAACTTAACAGCCTTGTAAAACGAAGATGGGTATACCAAAAGACTGTTCTGTTTTTTCTAAAGTAAATTTTATTGACCCTTTGCCACCACTTATATTCTTGCTGATAACTGTATCCTCCCAAAGGATGTCAATGTTATATTCACCATAAATTAAACCATAAATTCCGTTTGATTCACCTTCACTACCAGAGACATAATTACTATATTTAAGTTTCCTCAATCTTCCGTCAAGCTTCATAACTACTGTTCTATTTTTCTCATATAATGGATAATACCAAGCGACATAAGGTAGTCCATTCCACTCATAACTTCTAGGCTTATACGCGCCACCCTGACAGGATCTAACCATTCCTATTTCTTTTGGATTAAAACCTTCAACGGTAGGCAAGGAGTAAGCAGAAGTAATCAAAAATGGTGCACTAAAAATAAGAAGCCCTGAAGTTAATAACGTCCTGAATTTGGTTATAAGCCATGAATAAGCGGAGTGCATTTCAAAAAAGACTGGTCTTTTGTCTGATTTCATTGAAATTGTCCTCAAATGCCTTTCCGATATGAGCTAAGTGAACAAAGCACTCAGACAAAAGTCTGTGATAGACGAAGATATAACGAAACTCGCTTCTTTAGGTGTAACTGAAATTGTTAGCTGAGCCAACAATTCCTCGCTAAAAAATTAGGAAAAGTGAATTTTCGGGAAAAATTAGGTTAGGAAAGAGCTTTATAGGATTAAATGTATCTACCGATACATAATTCAGGAGGCTTTGGATGGCTTCAGATAATTCCAAGGCAAAGGGTATGAACTTAATCCCTGTTCAGAGGAAGACAACTTTAAAGTGGAGTTCAAATGGAGAGCTATCAGCAATAGATATGGCAAGAATCCTTGACCAATTAACTGATAGGGAGCTCACTGAATGCGATTTGACCTGCGAATTGGAGAGTGAAGACCAAGTTAGCTGATTTGAAAGAGAAGAGATGACAGGCGGGCGATCAAAACTTCCTTTTCCCCTTCTTAGAAAACCTTTGTCCGTTTGGCCGTTGGTACACCTCCTCGATTATTTCTCCATTATCAATAATTACAGTAACCAATTGAGCTTCTACAAATGAAGTTGGCGCATCATCCTTTCCCTTAGGTGGATGAATAGGGTTTGTAGTGGACTTACTAGAGAGATTGGACTCTTTGGCAACCAATTGTGTTTTTTTATGCGATTGACTGCTCAACCACCAAACGAAGAGAAAGCCGACTACCAAAAGGGAATAGAGAATTACCATCACTGATCGATTGGGTATTACAAGTAAAGCAAAAAGCCTTAGATCAATCCACCTTTGAAAGTCTTTATATAGCGATAATAAAGTCTATAGAGGTCGAGTTGTCATAAAGTCTAGAAGTAACGTCAAACAAGGCAAAGAATAGATTTTCACCAAAATTACTTTGTTACTGTAGTTATATCAAATGCCTCATTGGAAATTGCAATATCAAAATGCTGTTTTAATTTATTCACCTACCTGATACGCAAATCCATCGATTATCGAAATTCCAAACTGGCTTATAAATCTCCTTAGTGATCTCAAGCCCAGCAGCCTTACACTGTGCCAAGGTTTTCATTGGAATTGCATAGACAGATGGACTTGTGATCCCACTTACCGAAGCCTTACCACCTGGGCCTTGTCTATAACTACCAATCACAAGCCAATAATCTGCCTTCACTTGGGAAGGGAATGATAGAGAAGCTAAAAGAGAAATCAATAATGAGGCCAGAGTTCGTTTTTGCATGGATTAAGTACAGATATGTTTATTATGCGATGAAAAAGAATTATTGAAAATATAAACCGCTAACTGAGAAGGGGATGGCATCCATATGGAAATATTTAAAGGAAGAAATTTTAGGTTTATTATTTTGGTAAAAACAGCAAAAAGTCCAATGTTAGCAGTGCAATATAAGAATTTAAGCTAAAAAAGATAATTACAAAGTAAATTTAGTTTTTCTGTGAAATCAACATTCGTTGAACCAGACAAGAATGGAAATATTCAAAAGAAACGCAAAAGACAAAAAAGGCAGGGCATAGGCCCTGCCTTCAAGAAAAACATAAAGTCGGTTTTTAGACCTTTATTTATCTGATGGGTCATTAAGACCGTAGAAAATAAATTGGGAAACTTGAATCAGAGCGATTGCTCCGAAAGCGGCTGCTAGAGGCTGGAAACCTCCTATCGCTATCGTTGCGAAGAAGTCTGTTGAGGGAATCATTGCTTACGGGTGGAGGTTAAAGCGATGTACTTATAACGCACAAGGACCAACCACGGCTGACACATTGGCTATTTCGATACTGACGTTAATAAGATTCGTTGGCAACGAAGGCATTCCAAACTGGTCAAAGCTGCAAAGACAGGCTTCAAAACAAGTTCTACAGGCATTTTGTGGTGCTCTTAACCATTCGCAGAGCCCCTCGTTGGTATTAGGCCTCAAATCAATGGGAATCGAAATAGTGGTTGTACTTGCCCCTAACGGTCATAATCCCTTGCCCAGGAATACTCAGTAGACGTTTCAGGACCTTCACTTGGTGGAGGAGACTGCGCAAAAACTATGGGAGCCAATCCAATATCTTTTCCAAACGGAACAGAGCAAGATGATTGGAGCATTCCTAAAAAGAGGGTCTTTAACATTGTTGAATAAACTGTTTTCTCAGCTAAACGCATCTAGAAATAAAAGGCGATAAGAACTATTACTCAGAAATAAAAAGAGAAAACTCTTAAGGTAGTAAATTGTAAAAAATTAATATCTATCTTCTAACATTACTGATACACATATTTAACTACACGAACTACTTGAAAAGTTTATAGTGACTAAGATGTCTGGATGAAGTAATTATTAAAACTTTTCTTCTTTTTCGCTTCCTCCCACAAATACAAAAGGGTATAGGGTGAAAGGGCAATGCCCAAAAAAGGAATAATTAGATGCTTTAGGGTCATTGAACTAATTGCCATCTTCTATTTGATAGCAAAAAGTCATGAGAATAGGAATAGAGGGCCAAGTAAAGAAATGCTTAAGTATTATTGGTTAGAACCCTTTAAACCCTTGCCTGAAGCTCTTTTAAAGATTATTGGTAGCTCGAAAGTATGAGACACCCAAAGTACACAAAGATTTAATTGCAAAAGTGGTGTCTTTCCATTTGATATATCTAATGTTGTTTTATAGCCAATTAAACGAGTATCAACACAATGGATCCCCTACTCCAATATGGTCCAAGCGAATATGGTGGCCCGGGTCCTCTCACAATTGCATTAGTTGTAATAGGAATACTTCTTGGGTCTTGGTTGTTTGGCGCAGCTTTGGCTTTTCTTTCCAAGGGGAGCGCCCAGAGGCCGAATGACAAGGATAAATCTGAATGAATCGCACACCTAACTGGGACTTATTTCAAAAAAAGCTCAAGGGTTCCTAAAAAAGAAAAGCGATTGCGAATCAGAATCGAGGATTATCTCTATATGTCTTGACAGAAGGTTTTTATTAAGTTAACAAAAGAGTATATTACACATTTTATTATCTTAGTAAAGCTAATCACTCTTATGGCTTTCATCTCTTAAAATTTTTATAAGATAAATTCCTTTCTGGCCCCTTCTAAATAGATACTGGAGATATCTCAGAGAATTTCACAAGCTATAAATTGAGATTCTCCACCAAAATTCCTTTTCAGCCTTTCAGGCAATAACAGCATGAAAGAAATCAATTCAGACGAAATTCCAAGTTCAAAGGATCCCTGGTCTCCTTCTACCCAAGAGAATTCATCAAGCAACAATCCGGAAGGCATAGAAATTCAAGAAGAAAGCAGCACTAATTCCCAGTCTCAATCCATTTCAGAAGTTCTAGATAGCCCTAAGCCAGACTCTGAGCCCCTTGTTGATTCCGAACCTATAGACACTCCTCCTCTACCTGTCTCTGAGCCCCTTGTTGATTCCGAACCTATAGACACTCCTCCTCTACCTGTCTCTGAGCCCCTTGTTGATTCCGAACCTATAGACACTCCTCCTCTACCTGTCTCTGAGCCCCTTGTTGATTCCGAACCTATAGACACTCCTCCTCTACCTGTCTCTGAGCCCCTTGTTGATTCCGAACCTATAGACACTCCTCCTCTACCTGTCTCTGAGCCCCTTGTTGATTCCGAACCTATAGACACTCCTCCTCTACCTGTCTCTGAGCCCCTTGTTGAAACAGATTTAACAAGTAAATCAGGCTTTACCCCACTCAATGAACCTTCATCATTTATGCAAATTGACCTGAACCGAGAGAATCAACTTGCAAGAAAACCCATTATCCCGAAAAGTTTTACAGATACAAAATCAGTATTGCAAGTAATTGGTGCTCTTGTTGCAATTTTATTACTTAGACTAATCTATATATTATTAACAGAGTTCTAAACAATTTTGATAGCCTTAAAGCTAGTCGTGGCCTCCATTACAAGCCTTAACATAATCAGGAAGTATCTGAGAATCCGAATTCATTTGTCGTGAAAGTTTCTCAATACATTGATTCTGAGTTTCTGCCCATTCAGAGATTGGGGCCAACTTTGATACCCCAAAAACAAGTGAAAAGGTACTAACTGTTGCCAGAAAAGGATAAAAATAATTTTTACCCTTTGCCATAGTATCTGAATGTAATTTTTCTTCGTTTTTTTGTTCTTTCATTTTCTCAGATAAGGATTCAATAGGTTTTGGGCTCACTTCTTTTTGTGAGGGCTTAGGTTTTGTGAACTGAGTTTCTGCTGGGGAGACAGGTTTAGGTATTTGCTCTTTTGAGCGTCTTAGAGAATCTGAAACTGTAATTGCAAGAGATACAGTCGCTACAAACAAAGCTCTCACGCCTGAAAGAGCTTCCTTGAGCTCCCGCGCAAGACGCTTTCTTTTAGAAGTCGTATTGGAAGGGGGTGTCTGAGTCATGCTTCTTTTTAGCGTTTAATCCATCTATGCGCGAGTTTTGTTTGCTGAAAATTAGCTAAATAGTTTGAAGCTATTTCCTAATGATTAATAAAGATTGGTCTTAATCACTGTTGCACAAGCATCCTAAGGGGACTATCTAAGAATAGTAACCTTAAATTTAGATCATGAAATTTTCTAAGAAAATTGCGTTAGCAATTCTAATTTGCTGTTCAGCTTGTTCAAATACTAATGCCCCAACTACTGAAAGTAGAAAGTCTCTAACAGAGATCAATTCGGAGTTGGGCCGAATAGAAGAAGCAATCCAACGCGGTAATATCAAAGAAGCATGCAAACTAAATGTTCAACTCACAAAAAACATAGATATCACTAGCGGACTTTCAGAAGGGTCTTTGAAATCAATCAAAGCAATTCAAGTTAAATGTAAAACAAGAACAATTTCAATTCAAGTAAATAACGACTAGCACACCCCTGCAACACTTACAGATCAAACGCTAGTTATATATACTTCCCAGAAAACACCTAAGAGTAAACACAGATGCTCTCTAAGTAAATCCTTGCTAAAAAGCTAAAAGCGGACTTTTGCTAATCAAGTTCAGAAAAGTAAAAACAAACTTTTTCTTCAAAGTACGCCATAGTTTTTTTCCGGAAGATTGCTATGCAAACCACCACTACCAACTCAAAGATTGATTCATCAGATGCTTATAAAAAGACTGCACCAAATCAGGACTTCAATAAAAGACGAAGATTGGAAATAAAAAGGCGTCAAGGACTTTTAACCTATAGAAGAGAACGACTTGAAAGGGAATTACATGCAATAGAAATTTGCCTAACCTCATTAGACAAACAACTACAAAAAGAACATACATACGAACAATTATCAATCTATAAAACATAAGGTCATGTTTAGTAATATATACCACTGCCTTGTAAAATTTATCTGACAACAAAATTTTATAACTAGAGTTAATACCACGCCTAGAAGCACATATTTTTAGTGCTTAGTACTCATGGCAATTATCCTCTTGTTCAGTAAATTTATTGCAATAACCGGGTGATGGGGAACAGTCGGTTATTACACCATGTTTATAAAGTTAAACAGGTGTATCAACTACTGCCAGGGAGATGAGTATGTCTTTCCAAAAGCTCAGTCAAGTTGAAATAATCCATGGACGGGCGGCATGGACATGCTTAGCACTATTAGCAGTACATCAAATCTTCAAACATTTAATTAATTAGGTGCTCACAATAAATAAATATGTTTATTTCATATCGAATGGCTCAAAATAAATGCCTTAAATATTGATAAATAAAACATAAATATTTAATCAAGCTATAAGCGACATCCCAATTGAATCAGGCCTCTGTCCAGCAGCCTGCCAAGCTTTAGAGCAGTGGCTTCCTCAAGCCTTGAAAACTCAGATTGATGAGTTACAACCCAAGACATCTCATCCGGTGTAATAACGCCAGTAGAAACAGACTCAAGGAAAAGGCTACCTAGGTTCATTAGTGGGATAAGGAGAAACAACAAGGTTTTTCTTTAAAACCACCGACTGATCCCCATCACCCGGTCGTTTGAACGACAATAGTCTTCTTTAGCCAAAACGTCATGAGTAGTAAACACTATATATAGACCCTAGGCGCAACTCAAAATCAAAACAGCTCTATTTATGGGGGCTTGTCTTTTATCCACAGAACAACCTAGGCAATAAGATCGCCATCACAGGGGCCAAGGAATCCACGCAAGGGTCTTTTTTCGACAACTCATAGAAGCTGGTATTAAAATTATGAAGACACTGGACTTAGCGGCTAGTTCGTGGGAAATAAAGGCAAGGGGGGTAAACGAATAAGAAGACTATAGAAACCCTAGAGAAAAATTAAGGCAAGATAAACAAAGGGCTTTGCCTGATGTTTCTTAAAATAATACAAGGAACATATCAGGGACTATATACAAAGAGCGATCGACTACCTACTCCTAACAGATTTAACAATCGCACCTTTAAGCTCTTCCGGAACATCAAGGCCAAATTCTGCCAAGAGGTCCTTGAGAAGGGCCCTATTTCTATGTTGCTTGGATGCTTGCTGCCTAGCAAAAAGAGCAATTCCCAAGCCAATAAAAGTTGCAATAGTACAAGTAGTCAATAAGAGCATAAGGATTTCCTGAATAATTCACAATGTCTCCTTTCTTCGACCAAAGATCTAGTACCTCGTTACAAAGAGAAGTCTCATCAATCAACTGTTCATCCTTAATATTTCCAATCTAATAACTGGTTTCGTGAAAAAGTCAAGCCAAGTAACTTTAGATTTAAAACAAATATTCAAAAAGAACTGAAACGAGGTCGGCGTGAGTTCGTAGAAATGAATAACAAAAGGAAATTATTAGGTTTTGTGAAAAGTTTTCAAATTATACGCACCGATTAATTCCAGATCAATAAGGGCTTAAAGTAAAAAAAATCGCAAAACCGTTATGACCCTACCTAATCCGTCTTCAGACCAGTTAATTGTTGTCAACCTGGCGGCGATAGTCGTAGGTACTACCTTTAATGCCCCCCAAAAAGCTATCAAATGGGGAGGTCTTGTAGTAGCAGTAGTAACCACGACCTGTGCTCTTTGGTGCACTCATCACGCTTAAGTCGCAAACAAGTTGATTCGACATAAACCAATCAACTCCCGCAAAGCCTTGTCGTATCAATGGAATTAAGCCGCCGGTAGATGTTAGAGCTAATCTTCTCTATCTCCTATACCGTATCAACCTCACAACTAGATAAGAAAAGCTAGCCTGCTCTGGTCAATCGTACTAATGTTTTAGAGCCATAAAGGTTCATCATGAACACAGACCAACTGACCGTTATCAACCTCGCAGCAATCCTTGTCGGCACAACATTCAATTCGGACCAGAAAGTAATCAAATGGGGTGGACTCATTATTGCAGTAGCTTCTGCTGCAGCGACAGTTCTTTCCTAAGACAGAACTCTACTGAGTTATTAGCCTCATAGCAGGGGCTCCATCCAAAGACCCTCTCATAAATTTATGAGAGGGTCTTTTACTATTCAAATTATCGCTGCATATGCCTCAAAGTCAGCTTATTAGATAAACCCACGTCAATAAGACTCATTTATCTAGCTGCCAAAGAAAAACTTATATCTTTAAATCCGAAAAAACATGGCGACTTGATTTGTAGAGATGTATCTTTCTAGAGACTAATTTAGTTTCAGAAGGAATGAACCCAAGAGAAGCGATTCGAGCACATGCTTATCCTGTACTTGCTGTAATAAGTACATTGAGTCTTGTGGGCATTTTCACCTCACTAGTCCCTATTGCTAAATGGACCAGAACTCAAAATGAATGTATAGAGAGAACTTTCCGAATAGATGGAAAAAATACCCAAGGTATTCCCGCTAAGGTCTGGAGTTGCAATGGAGGTGGTAATTAATAGTATAAATATACTTAAGTTGATATCTAGAAGTTAATACAACAATTAAAAAACAGGTTAAAACAACTCATACGACAATACTTTCTCTCAGATAATATTACCTATTTCCCTAAGTAGTAATGTAACTAGTTAACTCTACCCAATTTTATTTAGCTTATATGTTATATATTTTGTCTGTCTTTCTACATAGTTTCAAGAAAGTATAAAATTTATTCCCTGCATGCCTAAGGACTTTACAATAACAAATGTGCTTAGCTGAATCAGCACTCTCGACAATTATCCATTCTTATTTACTTTACGAATCATCTAGGTTAATAAGGTTTATTGTGTTTAAGCTCAATGGATTTTTACTAACAGCCTCAATTATTGATTAGAGTTCTTTATGTATACCTAGTTTCAAAGGGAAAGTCCTTAGAGATCTAATCAAGTTGAAAAATCCATTTCTTTTCTTCAATGTCATGTCTACTGATCAACTAAAGGCCTTTTTACAAAAAATGCAAGGCGATTCGGAATTAAAATCAAGAGTACTTGCTTCCTCAACTGCTGACGATGTGGCATTAATTGCCCAAAAGCATGGCTTCGAATTCTCAGGCGATGAACTTCTAAGATTTTCTGGTAAAAAAGTTGGAAAGGTTACAGTCAAAAAGAATGATGTCCCTGGAGAGTATAACTAATAAAATATTAGCTATATCTATATTTGTTTGTCCTTCGGATAAAGCCTGGAAATTTTCTCTGCTTGAGACTTGGCACGTGCATCCTCATAACGTTTTTCAGCGATCCTTCTAACGATTATTCCTGGAATAAACCATATAGCTCCTATCACCACAATCATAAAGATCGGGTTATACCAAGTCATTTGCAAGAGACTATCCAACATTTTTGAGAAAGATCCTCCAAGTTAGATTTCCGAGAATAATCAGATGAGCATATGAAGAACTGCAAACCTAATTATAATTACATTGATCTTACCGCTGATAAGGGAATTTT
This sequence comes from Prochlorococcus sp. MIT 1300, assembly GCF_034092375.1. NCBI lineage: Bacteria > Bacillati > Cyanobacteriota > Cyanophyceae > Synechococcales > Prochlorococcaceae > Prochlorococcus > Prochlorococcus sp. MIT 1300. The sequence goes on from NZ_CP139302.1 coordinate 418,510, forward strand.
GAGTTCTCTTCAGGAGAGTCATTTCTTTTGCTTATATAGGATGTGGTCAACATCAAATTCTGAAGAATTATTCCCAAATAGGAGGTTGCTGTATTTGTATTGCTTCACCAGATCTTTAAAAAACATACAACTTCGAAGCCTTTTAAGAAATAAAAAGCTCTATCAACTCTCACTACTCGAGAATACACTTGCCTAACAAAATCTTCTTGTGGAGCAAGTGAGCACTTAGGTTCTAGGAGCTTCACCTATTCCAAAAAACCTAGCTAACGTTTCTTCCCTGAGTGATGGGGTAACACACTTTTTAGTCGCATCGTCAAGGAAATAACCCCTTTCTTCAATGGGCTCAGAACATAAAGATAATAATTTGGGGCTACATTTATATTGGAACAAATTAACATTCTTGCATTGACAAACTTTACTATCTTTATAAGCTATTTGTAATAATAGTAGTTATTCTTGCGAATAGTTAAACAAGAGTCCTCATAAATAGAGGATAAAGTTTCTTCTATAGAACAAAACATTGCTTAAACTTTATTTAGTCGAGCCTGCGTTTCACAGGAATCAATGGGGCAAGAATTGAATCACCAACATTCCCACTCCAGCAGCAAATACAGCAGAAAGAGCTATTGCCACTAAGCCTGGAACCATTCCACCACCTTCTTCTGAACTCATGATCAAACTACCAAATACTTCCTCTAGACTACAACAGGGCTAGGGACTTCAATTAAATTAATAGCTAAAAAAAGAAAAATCAGCAACTACCACAGTGAACCTTAGATATTTGCTACTCAGAATCTAATGCCAAATAGAATTCAGCAACGTTATTCAGCATCTCAACGACAACTTTATTTGGGCACTGGGTTCTCTCCTGAAGTCTTTTGCAGGCTTCTTTTACGCTAACGAAAGCATCCTCGCAAATTTCCGAGAGCTCTTCGTCTGTGTATTTTCTCTCGTCCACTGGATTCATAGCGTTTATATAATTATGATGCATAAAAGCTCAAACCGTGGATAAGTCGAGTGTTTTTTTTGCATAAATCTCTGGTAAAAAAGGTATAGCTATTTTGAAAGATCCTTATATGTAATATGAATCAGAAAAAGAAGAGGAAGTTAAGTATCAATTTAATGCTTATTTTCCCATAAACTTTTAGCAGAGTCAATCATCTTTATAATTTCACTATTTGGGCAACCAGTCCTTCTTTGGATTATTTCACATTGAGAATTAATATCTCTCCAGATCTCTCTAATTTCATTAAATTCTTGTTCCGAAAATTCAAATTCATTCATCTTCTTAAATCAGGCTAAACGTAGTCTAAGTCAATTTTATTTAAAATATCTTCTGCCACAATAGGCTGCTGCATCACTGGGTTTTTTATGATCATCCATAGTTAGGTTTAAGACACAATCACACCATTTTTCAATTTCCATTCCAGGAACACCTACAAGCAAAGGCGACATCTTTGCACCATTAAAACATTGATTCAGTTGAGCTGCTGGGTAAGCAATAACCATTGGTGTACGAAGTAGAAAGATAAAGAGCAGTAGGCAGACTATCTTCATTATGATAATTAGTATTGGGGTTAGTAGTTAAAATATTGAATAGTAATTCAGCAGAAATCGGTCATCTACTGGCATTTTTTTTGTCAATAAGAGACCTCAAGATAGCAGCAACAAAAAATATACCTATGAAGAGATATGCCCCCCTCTCGATCAGAAGAGCCAAAGGGTGGCCAACAGGATCATCCAATTTTTCAAAGCGAGTCTTCATTAGGGTATTGCGATTTCCACCAACCAAGCAAGGTGTAAGTTATGCATTTGAACCACCGAGCAAGAGTAAAGTCCAATAATTGAAGGCCTGAAAAGCAAAAATTGCTTGCTAAGGACGCCAAATTATTAGATCCAGGAAGTATTGACCTTGACAAAAATGCTTCGCAAAATCTCCAAAAGCCCTTATTGATACAGGAAAAACCGTTTCTAGTTACCTGGACCTCTAGAAAAAAGCAGGTACATGGGTATAGGAAAAGGAAATTTGGATAGGGCAAGCTTCTTGCTCTAAGAAGGGAAAAGGACCATGAACAATGGGGAGTTGAGTCTGAGATATAGCCATTAAGGCTCGCATAACCAAACCCAAAAACCCAATTTTGTAGAGGAAACCCCCTTAATAAGCAACACCGACCATTTCCTATCTAATAAAGTCATAGAACAATACCCAGAAGAATTATTTTGGTAACCGACAAGGCTCTACTCAAGGAAGTAACGAAAGAACTTTGGCAATCAGTTAAAAAGCTGCGCCCTGGCCTGCCAAAAGACTCCCGCATGCAGCTTGTGCTCAAAGCTCTAATAACCATTGGAGACCTTCCAAACCCAATTGAAGCGGCAATGGTTGTAGGGACCTGCCTTGATCAAGAAGAGCTAGAAGAAACAGGTACTGAAGGAGACTCTTCAGAGGACAAGAAGCAATCAACTAAAAAGGAAAGCCCCGAGGTTCAAGAATTACCGGATGGGAGAAGAATCGTGCGTAGAAGATCTGCCGCAAACTAATTAGAGTGATCAGCAGCTATCTGCTTCTAACCAAGGAATATGGTGTGTAATCAATTTGAAGAATTTACCTTTAAGAAGTTTAGATAAATAATTATAAAGTGAATGAGTTAATTGAATTGCTTTATCTTACATGTAATTCTCTCGCAGAGTAAATGCCGTGAAATAAAAAAACTTACTACAGCTCAATAAAGGAAACAAAGAAATTGACCAATATTTACGTAGATATTTTTGCTGGTACTCCCTTCAAAAAGAGAAGTATTCTTCTTGAGATTAATAGAAGAGGGAATAAATTGATGGCACGAGACTTAGAGGAAAATACTTGCGAAAGCAGTTTTAATAGGCCATCTGAAGGGTTATTTAGTTTGGTGCATACCCAATTAATTGCCTGTGACCCATACATGATTTCATCATCAACTAACAAAATAGCTCCTTGAGTGTCAATGTCATAACCATTGGGTATGTGATCAGTATTTGTTCTTGCGTTTTGAATTTTAATTCCAGGAATATTGCTTTTGAGTTCAAGTAAATGAGCGAAATGATTACAGAAAGGACATTCTCCATCGTAGATAAAAAGAGGGCTCAACGTCATCTATACACCTTTAAAGAGAAATTACTGATCTAGGGTTCATTATAAGGCTTTTTCAAGCCAGACGGCCTTCTGAATCAATAGGAATTTGAAGTACTACTTCTTGCTGGGGAATATAAGAACGATAGAAACTGCAACCTTTCATTAGTAACAAAGCTCTAGTCAGTTAGATTGAGTACTACATATTGTTTTTCGACCATAAATTTCTCTTGCCTATCAAAGCTAAACAAGATAAAAAGGGACTGATTACTGTCAGCATTTAAAAAGCAGAAAAATGAACAAAATCAACTGTCCAGAATGTGGAAAGGTATTCAAACTACACGAAAGTGATTACGGGAATATCTTGAAACAAGTAAAGGATGATGCATTTGAAGAGGAGCTAACCAAAAGACTAAAATTAGCTGAAAAAGATAAGCATAAATCTATACAGCTTGTCCAACAAAACCTAAGGATTGAACAAGAAAAACGTATACAAGCTTATGAAAGAAAAATCATCGAATTAGAGTCTAACCTATCTACAGCTGCATTGGAGAAAGACCTGGCGGTTAAACAATCTAAAGCAACCTCAGAAAAAGAACTCAATTTACTTTCTTATGAATTAAGAATGCTCAAGGAGAATAAAGAAGTTGATAGGGAACTTGCTGTTTCAAAAGCCATAACCAAATTGCAATCTGAATACAATCAATTGAAATCCTCTAGTGAAAAGGCGGATTTGGAACGACAACTGGCAGAAAAGTCACTAAAGGAGAAATACCTAACACAAATTCAGGATAGAGATGACGCTATTGAAAGGCTTAAGGATTTAAAAATACGCCTCTCTACCAAAATGATAGGAGAATCACTAGAACAACATTGTGAAACTGAGTTTAACCGAATAAGAGCAACCGCTTTCCCATCAGCCTACTTTGACAAAGATAATGATGTTAGATCCGGTAGTAAAGGAGACTATATATTCCGTGAATTTGATAATTCAGGTAGCGAACTGGTATCAATTATGTTTGAAATGAAAAACCAGTCAGATACTACATCTTCGAGGAAAAAGAATGAGGATTTTTTAAAAGAACTTAATAAGGATAGGATAGAAAAAGGCTGTGAATATGCTATATTAGTCTCATTGTTAGAGCCAGACAGTGAATTATATAACTCTGGAATAGTTGATTTATCTCATAGATATAAAAAGATGTACGTAGTCCGTCCCCAATGCTTCATTCCAATAATAACTCTTCTACGTAATGCCTCATTGAAATCACTTAAGTATAAGTCAGAACTCGAACTAATTAAGGCACAAAATATAGACATTACCAATTTTGAGAACAACCTGGAAACATTCAAATCCGCCTTTGGAAAAAATTATGAACTCGCCTCAAGACGTTTTGATGGGGCTATACAAGAAATAGATAAGTCAATCAACCATTTACAAAAAACAAAGGATGCTTTACTTGGAGCAGATAGAAATTTACGGCTCGCAAATGACAAGGCCCAAGAAGTGACTATTAAAAGGCTTATACGAAATAATTCAACAATGTCAGCAAAGTTTCAGGCCTTAGAGGACCAAAAAGCAGCCTAATTTCAATTAAAAAGTGAAACCTTAAGAACTAAAGATAATGATTCATTTAGGAGCATTCACCAGCCTCTCAAAGCAAAAACTATTAGAACTCTCCAAATAAAGCATTTATAAATACCCCCTACGATACGTTAGTGATTTTACATTTAAACCTTAAGAAATATCTAGTATGCAATTTTAGACGATACCTAAATGTTCTTCCTGACGTAAAACAGTAAGATAAATATTGAGGTGTCAAATAATGAAAACTATAGTTCGCTAAGCATATTTTTAACCAGCCAGTCGCCTGCAAAACTTAAATGAGGCCATTAGTATTTCATGCTATTAAAACCGGATTAACTTCGATTGAATTAAGCGTAACTCCTAAATCGAGTAACTAGTTTGGACCAACCTTCCAATAACATTTGGCAACAAAGCTCAAGCGCGTCATCCAAGGGAAGCTTGCTTCTACGCTTCAACTGAAAAGGGATCCCATCAGGCCTCATTGTCCACTCATTTATAAAAACAAATGGAAAACCCTCTAGGAGGGATTTAGGATTCAAATAAAATTGATAGCACAAACTTCCATCTGGACTTACTAACCATCCGTTTAAGATCCGACCCGAAACCTGATACACCATCGACGAGCAAGTACGCTAGTACTAGCGCAGCTTTTGCCTTTGTCAACAAATTGTGCTGACCCTGAATTAAATAGAAGATTATTCTCGGCAACTGAAATTCCTATTTTGTTAACTTGATCTGTTTAAGCTAGCAACTAAAAAGAATTAAATTTGCCGGTTCCACTATCACGATGATTGTCTGGTAAAAAAGGGAACTTATCTTTAGGTCCAAGTAGATAATCAATACTAGATTGATCCCTGTCTTTATCATTCTCTATCTTTTGATTATCCATATTTTCTCTAACTGATGGTAATAAAGCATTTACAGAGCTTACAAAAGAAATCAAAGCCAAGGTCAAACTCAGCAAAAAAATAGCTATGGTAGTCATCATTAGAATAAGCTCAATTGAGAGGTTGGGGTTTTAAGAATGGGTTCTGCCATCCAATCGTAATGGTTCCATCCCTTTAAAAAAGGGTGAAGTGCTTTCAGCCCAGTTAGATCTTTAACTGATTCTATCCATTCTTCTTCAAATCCGTCAGGAATAACTACTGGCATTCTGTTATGAATGGGCCTGACTAACTCATTTGGCTGAGTAGTTAACACACAACATGATTCAAGTTCACTACCTTCAGGACTCATCCATCTATTCCAAATTCCCGCAAGCCAAAAAGTCTGAGAATTCTTTTTCCTGAATCGATAACCTTTTTCAAAAAAAGCGGTAGCAGGTATTAGACATCTATTGTGTTTCCAGCTTCCCCGAAATAATCGTTTATCACCAACAGTTTCAGCTCTAGCATTGAAGGGCCTTAATCTAGATGCATCTAATGGATTTTTACTCCACTGCGAAATAAATCCCCAGAGCATTAGTGAAGTTTTAGCCTTGCCTTCGTTTTTTAGAACTATTACTGGGTCACCTGGCCTAATACAAGATTGCATCTCATATTTTAGTTCAAGCCCTTTTGGAAAGTCATTCCTTAAAAGTTTTGGGAGTTTATAAAACTCTTCTATCAACTCAAAACTTCCGCACATAAACATTATATGTCATATGATTAGTACCTTAAGTAGTCAGGTCTTATATTTGAAGTCATATTCATTACACCAAGACAAAACACTTCACAAAATGATATTTTTTTACTGTCTTTAAAGCAAAGTTTTTATGAGTAAATCAGAAATACGACCGCTACCAAGTACGGGGGCAATATCGGGAGCACTTGAAGCTATCGATTTTTTTCGTAACCCCACTTTTGCAAAACAACGCTTTGAACGTTATGGGAATGTTTTTCAAACTTCAATGCTTGGACAACCCATGGTTTTCATTCAGGGTTCAAAAGCTATTTCTGACTTGCTATCGCAATCAGAAGCAGTTGAAGGATGGTGGCCGGAAAGTGTACGCAACTTATTGGGGAGTCATTCTTTAGCTAACCGTTCAGGCCCCTCTCATAAAGCACGTAGAAAGATAGTGGCTCAATTGTTCTCAACATCTGCATTGGAGCGATATAGCTCAGAGATCATCTCTATGGTCGAGGCTTTAGCCCAGGAAATCAAAGCGGCCCAAAGGCCTATAGCGTTGGCAGAAAAGATGAGACATTTCGCCTTCTCTGTAATTGCTTCTACCGTTCTTGGAATAAAAGGTACTGATCGTGATGATCTGTTTTTGGACTTCGAAATCTGGATTAAAGCACTTTTTTCAATACCTATAGCGATACCTGGCAGTCCTTACGCAAAAGCTCTTAAAGCACGTACACGTCTTCTAAAAAGACTTCAAAAAGTTCTTACACAACCTATTAACGAATTAGGAGGCTTAAAGGTCCTCTCAGGAAGCTTTGATGAATCGGGAGTTCCTTTAACGAAGAATGACCTCGTAGAACAACTTCTACTTCTCCTATTTGCTGGTTACGAAACCACAGCCTCTGCCCTGAGCTGTCTAATGCGGGAGTTGCTTCTTAATCCCATAATCGAAAATTGGTTAAGGGAAGAAATCGATCATCTCTGTTGGCCACCATTAACAGGTCAAGCAATCAACTCTTATGCCCCAAACAGTGCTCCAAAGCTAGATGCAACCGTTAATGAGGTAATGCGTATCACACCCCCAGTAGGTGGTATTTTCCGCCGTACTAAGCAACTTTTAATAGTTGATGGGATTGCGATACCTGAAAATCGAGTGATCCAAATTGTTCTAGCGCCATCCAATCAAGATGGGATTGGAGATTTTGAAAGCTTTAGACCTCAAAGGCATCTTGAAGATGGATCTCAACTTCAATTCATGCCTTTTGGTGGTGGCGAGCGTGTCTGCCTAGGAAAGTCTTTGGCTGAACTAGAGATACGTTTAATGGTGGTCGGTTTATTTCGAAAGTTGAGACTTACAGCTATGCCAGATCAAAATTTCACATTAAAACAATTACCCAGCCCTACTCCTATAGATGGGTTACTAGTTAAAGCCTCTAATTAAGACTAGAACTTAAATAATTCTGATGAACAATTACTTTCTTTAAAAGGTCTTAGTGGCAGCAGTCAATTATCGAAAATTAGTTGTTAGAGTTATTAAAAACTCAATTTTTCTTCTTGATTTATCAAGCCCTTCTCAATTCCTCCTAACCTGTCAGACTCCTAGCTGAATTAGCTATAAAAACATAAAGTTCCATCATTCTTCGAATTTAGGTAGTCAAGAAAGGCTAGTCATAATGTTTAATTCAAAATCTATACCGACGCACAGTTTTATACTAAGGGCACAATAAGAAAACAACTGTTAATATATAGGTTTAAGGTACTAATTCAAAGAGGAGGCATGCCATGGCATCGACTGAACAAACAATGAGATGACAATGTAAAGATTGCATCTATTCATATGAACCTGCAAAGGGTGATCCTTCACAAGGAATTGCACCAGGTACTAAATTTGAAGAACTACCTGAAACTTGGATTTGCCCAATATGTGGAGCAAAAAAAGGAAGGTTTAAAAACATCTTAGGCGAAGCATAAACCCTCATTAATATAATCACTTAACTGGTTAGGAAGGAAATCCCTGTTGAATTCGCTTTCCCCTAATTAAAGATTAAGTGAATTTTTTATTCTTTTCTATAGAGATTTTCTAATTGCTGTTTTTGCTCTTTAAGTGAATCTTCACTAGATCTTAGAGGTTTTTCATTTTGGCCATTCCTTATAGTCATACCAATCCACCAAACCTGAAGGCCTAGAAAGGCTAAGACAACAAGGATTAAATCAAGGTTTCCTAAGTTCACTCATTTTTTAACGAAGGTCATAAAGCTTGCTTATCTAGATATTGCCTTAAAGGAAAAGACAAAGCAGTATGGTCGTAACAAGCATTCAGATAAATGATCAAATCTTCTAAGAAATGCTCGGCGAGACACAATCACCTAGAAATAATACACGAGTTGAGCAGTTAAGATTAACCAGAGCATTAAAAGCTGCCTATGGCAATTGTTCTAATTAGACAAAGATTACTTCTAGAACACTATTCTAAAGGTTTATGATAATACATAAAGTATACATATATGATTTATTCTAAATCAGTTCTGGCGAGGATCATGACCCAGCACTATTTAACCTAATCCAATCAATAATCAAATAGACACCAAAGATTAGACCAATATATAAGGGCAAGCGTGGATATTTAACCAACAAATTTAGAGATTTTTTTGTTGGTTCTGTTTTTGTGGTCTTTGGAGCCAATCCCTGCTCTTTACGTCGCCTAGCTTCTCCCATCGATCAGTTTTGTGAAACGGACTACAAGCTGAAGAACCATTTTTAGCAGCAAAATCTATATTTTTTTCAAGAGATCATACTTCTGCAAGAAAAGTTAGCTTGTGAAACCAGTCTCCTCGAAACATAAACTTGAAAGATTTAAACTATCCGTTAACTAAAACAAACTAAATATCCTAGCATCCGCAAAACTAGTGAAACCTAATAATTATTCTGGTATAAGTAAATGTATTGTGAACACTCTCATGTCATGCTCTACATCCAACACTGGAAATTTAAAACTGGCTACCATGAAAAGGCCGCGAGGAAATTTCTTTCCACGCAGGCTCCATATCCAAGAGCGAAGATGTTAGGCCGGTATCATGGTCCAGGCTCTTTAGAGGGTTGGATACTTGTTGAGACTAATGATCCAACAGCCTTGTATGAACATGCAGCAGATTGGGGAGAGTTTATGGAATGGAGCACAACTCCAGTATTCACAGACGAACAGGCAGGCCCAATAATTGCCAATATCTATAGTTAATTTCTTTATGAATTATAATTTTTAATTATATGCATTAATAATGCATATAATTCTAACTCGAATTATTAAAATTTAATTCTCTTCAAACAATTAAAAAGATTCAATATAATGATTTTCTTTAAGTTATTGATGAGTCCCATGGTTTGCACATGGCATCCAATATTTTCCCATTTTATGTACTCCTAAGCAGCCTAATCTTTTAGCTTCAGCTTCTGCTCTTGACCTTGTGGGATAAGCATAAATATTACTTCCCGAAGATTCATTCGGCATGTCAACAGATCTACTAAGAACTGGTCCCTCCGGACTCCATACTTTAAGTCCCATAGTTGTTATACCCGCAGAAAAGATCCCCATTCCAACTATGGATGCGTTAACAACTCCCATAGCGACAACCCCCAAAGAGACAACTCCCATTGGAACTATTCCAATTGTGACGATACCCATCGGGACAATTCCTATGGATATGACACCAAGAGGAGCTATTCCAATGGCAATCTTTTTGGGTTTACTACCGCAATGAGCAGGGGCGTCTGATTGCTGTTGGTCAGAACTATTCATCGTTTTGAATAAAGGAGGGCTTAGTGGTTGTGCTGATGCTTATGCCCTAGTTGTTTGTTGGATTTTTCATGGGCCTTGTGACTCTTGCAAGGCATCCACTTGTCTCCCATCTTGTGTGCCCCTTTGCAATCAAGGTCTTTAGCAGCTTGTTCAGCTTCTGCTTTGGTTTCAAAAATAACCCGAGTCTTAACCTTATTGGATTCAGTTGAACATCCAATTACTGAAATCAAAAGCAGAGATGATAAAAACTTTGTCATTTAATAAATCCTTGCCATTTAAATCTATTCAAAATTCACTTCTATTGCATAATTCAGGCCTCCATTTCAGGACGGAGATCTGACTTGGAATGAAAGGCCAAATCTGATTCCCATCAACCGGCCAATAGATGACTAATAGTTGTCAAGGAATTTGTCACCGGTAGATACACCCTATTTGTGGGGCGGGCTATAAGTTTGAAAAGAAAAAACACTACTTGTGGGGGGGTTGATTTTAGTCTGAATTTCTCCTAGAAAACAAGTTCCCCATCACCCAGGCCCACTGCGTTACGCAAGGGTCTTTTTTTTTGGATAACACTCGTTTAAAAGATCTCTGGTAACTATTACCTATTTGACTATCAACAGTCCAGAAAGAGATGTCAAACACGCTCACGCCTTCATCATGAACTACCAATTGCTATTGGAGTGTCATGCTGCGGGAACAGCCATTACCCAACAAGAAGCTCGACTCTTGGACCTAGAGCTTGACTCACAGCTGGCAAGTATCAAAGTTTCCCGTACCCAAGGTTGCATTGAGATAGCCCCTCCTCACATCTGTAGGGCAGCTAATGTCCGCCAAGATAGCTTTTGGATAACTTGCTTCGCAGCAATCCTCGACGAGTTAATCCCTGTAGCGGTAGGAGAAAAGTCAAGAGGAGCAACGGTCTTTGATGAACTCGTGTGGAATGGTTATTTAGTTCATGACTAGTCAAAAAACTCTGCCTTAATCAAAAAACCATTTAAGATAATTTGTCTCAACTGTAATCAACATGAAAAAGGTTTTTCCATTAATAATTGCTCTCTCCCTAGGTATTGAACCAGTTCTCGCCTGGGGCTGGGGTGATTGCCCACATTCCCAAAAAGGACCCAATCAGGAAACTTCTAATGAGAAAGTTGAAAAAAACAAATCCTCCAAAAAAGACTAAGTAAGTACTTTCAAGATCAAATAGTCTTTCCATATCGGTCTTATTTCCTCTTACCAGAACCAAATAGTTATTGAACTGAGGCTTTCATTTTTCCAGTTAAAGCAAAATAAACTATAAAGACAAGAAACAAAGTAAAAGCAATCAGATTTGGAATTATGCCACCAATCATTTCAGGTTGTCCAAATAACATGTAAGTGATCACAACAGAGAAGCAAGTCAAGTTCTCTAGCATGTTCAATTAACTAATGATACAAGAGAGTAAAGTAAGGTCCCATGCTTTACCTCTATTAGCAATTATTTACAGAGAAAATTCAATGTGGCTTTACTTCTTGAAGGAATCATCTAAAACAAACCGGGAAGCTCCTATACAGTTTTAGGCAATTCATTAATCGATCTAGCTAGAAAGCAATAAGCTTTATATAATCAGGTATATGGATAATCTCGGACATTGGCAACTATGGACTCCAGTAATCGGAGGAATTCTTCTTTATCTAGGATTAAGGATCAGAATCACTGAAATCGAAGAGGATTAACCATGCTCAGCTTCTTTTCTAATAACAAAAACAAATGGTTCCTAGGTTTCGCATTAATGGCACTAGCAGTGGGCATTAATGCGAAAAATGTAATCTCCTACCCAACTGAATGCATGCCGAACTCACCTTTAGAACTAAACTCTATTCAAATTCCTAAATAAATACTAGGGACTTCATACGATCCTTAGAACCAACCGACAACAAAGATAAAGAGTACTAAGAATTCATTCTCCAGCTTAGGATTAACAAGAGTTGAGATCTGAAATGTAGATCCTTAGTAAAATTTCCAAAACTTAAATTATCCACTCTAAAGCCATAATTAAAAGAATGTAGTCCTAACAATGAAAAAGAAATTGATGTTATAATAAGCATTATCAAATCAATATTTTAAACTATAAAGGGCAAGTCCTCTTCTCAAGGCCAAATGCGAATAGAATTATAATTTCATGGATATTATCTAAAAACATCTTAAGCCTCTTATTGTCCATATAATTACAAGCATTAGCAATAAGGCTAAAGATTTAAAAGGGCTTCATTACTACAATTGTTCATTACGTAAAATTTTAAAACCCGAACCACAAGGACTTTTTTCTGCCCCTTCTGGGGTACTAATCAAAAAGCCTCCTCCACTCAAATCACCGTAGTAATCTAGACTTAGGCCAATTAACAAACTAACTTGATCTGAAGGAGCAAATAAAGTGACTCCATCTGCTCTTGCAACAGGAATACCATCTTGTTTACCACATCTCAAACGAACATATAACCAGCCTTCATCAAAACCATCGGGCAACAAATCAATATGCATTTCACCTGGAGTGCCTCCAAATGCAGATTGTCTTATCAATTCAGCCGCAGCAGACTTTGAAATGATCAAGTTACAGGCCATCTAAAATTTTGCCTTATTATCATTCACTTTAGATTAATGCGTTAATCAATCCCTTCAAAAAATCTTTAAAATTCCCTTTAACAAGAGTCATGAGCAAAAATTGCTTTTCATCCTTTTCACTCTTTCTGTGAAATGCCTTTATTTAGATATAGGCGTTATAGGGTGTTGGACGCATAATCAAATGAGAGCCTTTTAAAACCCTTATAAAAACTATTAAATTCTGAGTTTGACCTCATACAGTATTTAAAAACCTCTAAATCTATTAATTCTACAAACACTTTATAGTCAAGACAACTCTCCAGGCAGTATCAAAGGAACAAAGGGTTGCCGCTTGGGAGACATCCGAACCACACTTTCGAAATGCAGCTAACTCAAAACAAACTTACTTGGTTTGCCTTAAACGTTGTTTTTTGCGTTCTTTGGCTATTTGTTGGTGGGTTCCTTTCAGGAATGATCATGGTCGGAGGAATTTCACTCCCAAGCACAGCTTGGATTCCCCTATGGCTTCAATATCTTATTGTTGTCATCCCAATGGTTTTCGCAACTAGACAAATCTGGTGTGTTCAACTCAAAACCAAAACGACTTGGAGTCGTCAGGAAAAATTAGCGGGTAAGAAATGGGACGCTGTTGTTGAAGAGCTAAGGAATCGAAAATGAGTGACGCCACAAAATGGAATCCCTCTAATGAGGAACATGCTGTTATGGATTCAGTATGGATGCAAATTAAAGGAGCATGCGAAAAGCTCAAAGAAGAAACCAAAGCCAGCAATGAAAACGTGGCTCACATGCTTCATGAAATGGCAGATACTTATTACCGAAAAAATTAATCGCAACCTGAAATACTTTATTCAGATTGCCTACTGAAAGTTAGCAGCTAATTCAGCATCTACTGTTCTTCCAGGAAATTTGAATCAGGGCAGTCCCAAGCAAAAGGGGATTTATGCTTAGGAGATCACTCTAAAAGGTTTAGCGTCCTTTACGAATTGGAAAACAAACTCAAAAACTGTAGGTCCTATTAATCCTGAAAAGGACATGCTCGAAGCAGAAGAAAGCTACTAGGCCTACTCATTAAGGTCATGAATGTATTATATGAGACGAACAAAATCAGTAAGTATGGTAAAACTATCCTATGGATAAACACCCCAAAAAAGTCCTCCGTCTGGAATCTCAACCAGATTTTGAAGAAATAGATGCCCGATTAGCCGCTGGTTGGTATGTCTCAACTCACGATAGTGGTCAACGGAAGAGGTATTTAAAGTCTATCAAAAGTGATTCTAGGGGTGTTGCCTGAATTCTATTAATCTCCTATTCAGCCCAATAACATGTTTCTTATAGCTAGTACTTAAGAGGGTTCTTTCTCCACTCCATGGGGGAATTAAGCCCATTCAGGACACCAACCAATCTCTTTCTCACTTCTTCGTTGCCAAAAGGCGCATCTGGAAGACAAATGCTCACCATGGGGAATCAAACGTTGTTGAAGGCCGCAAGTTAAAAGTGTTCGGCAATGCTTATCGCAGCAATAGGAAAAATGCTGGCAAGTTATGCAAACGCAAGCTGTACGTGATTCCTTGAGGGTTCCATATTCGAGGTAGTCCCACTCCTCTTCTTCGTTGATTTTGAGGGGGGGTAACGCTTTGGCGGTCTGACCCTTACGCATTGACCTAGTCCAATAGGAGCAGGTGGCATCATCCAATCCTCAGCAGTGAAAACTGAATAGGGGGAAGCGGACAAAGCCATTGAACTGCTAGTAGTACATGTGTTCTAGCCCGGAAGGGTTGCTATGTCAACTAAGCAATCCAAAAGCACTAGTTAGCCCTTTTTCAAGCCAAAACCTCCAATCACCTAGTTGTCGCAATTAAACCGTTATTTCGAAAACATTTCTCGTTGGTCGATAATGATCTAAGCCAAAGGGTCATGCCTGGCCAATCCAAAAATTTTAGAGACAAGTGACAACCGGCCTAACTCCTGCTCCCTCGAATGCATTGAAATCACCAAGTACGAAAACCTTCACTGAGTTCACACAACTTGCGGACTATTCGCTCCTAGATTCACTCAAAGCGGATCCCCAAGCGACTGACAACGGTCTCGATCACCGCGCTCGGCAAGTTTTCTCAGGTCATTACGTACCTGTGACTCCTACTCCCATTCCAGAACCGGAATACATCACACATAGCAGAACCCTATTCAACGAACTCGGCCTCAGCCATGAGCTTACTCGAGATCATCAATTCAGCCAGTTGTTTTCAGGCGACATGACGGTCGCCAGTAATCCCATGCGTCCCGTTGGTTGGGCAACCGGCTATGCCCTATCCATCTATGGCACTGAATACATACAGCAATGTCCTTTTGGAACCGGCAATGGGTATGGGGATGGTCGGGCAATTTCAGTCTTCGAAGGTCTCTTCAACGGCAAACGCTGGGAAATGCAGCTGAAAGGAGGTGGCACCACGCCATACTGCCGTGGTGCCGATGGACGAGCAGTCCTACGTTCCAGTGTTCGAGAGTTTCTAGTACAGGAATACATGCAGGCCCTGGGAGTTCCCACTTCTCGCTCCCTAACGTTGTATGTATCGCGATCCGAGACTGTTGGCAGGCCCTGGTATAGCGAAGGGTCTAGATGGATAGACCCTGACATTCTGGTCGACAATCCTGTAGCAATCACAACACGTGTAGCACCTTCATTTATACGTGTCGGTCAACTTGAGCTATTTGCCCGTCGTGCACGCAGTAATGAACATCAAGATGCATTGGAAGAGCTACGAATGATTGTGCAACACCTAGTCGATCGAAACTATCCAGATTTAGCGGGTTCAAGTCTTTCTTTCTCCGATCAAGTAGTCGGGCTGGCCAATTTATTTCGCGGACGGCTCACATCACTTGTTGCCAACTGGATGCGTGTTGGCTACTGCCAAGGAAATTTCAACAGTGACAACTGTGCCGCGGGTGGTTTCACTCTCGATTACGGTCCCTTCGGATTCTGCGAACTATTCGTACCCCGATTTCAGCCCTGGACAGGAGGTGGAGATCATTTCTCATTCTTCAACCAAACCGTTGCTGCCGAAGCCAACTATGACATGTTCTGGGCAGCCATACGCCCTCTACTTGCCGACAACATCGAGGCATTAAAAAAGCTAGATCAAACCCGAGAAGGCTTCGCAGAAGCAATGGCTATTGAAATGGAAGCTATGTGGGCAAAGAAGCTTGGCCTAACCAGTTTTGACTCAACTCTAGTGGAAGAACTGCTAGAGCTTATGGTTGAATCCAGAGTGGATTACACGATTTTTTTTCGGAAGCTCTCAAATATTCCAGAGGACATCTCATTCTTAAAAGAAAGTTTCTACTTTCCCTGCTCAGAACAGATTCATTCGAAATGGGAGAGGTGGTTGAGACACTGGCGGAATCACAGTAAGAGCGCTGGTGACCTCAAAAAGAGATCCGCCACAATGAAAAGCATCAACCCCAAATACACATGGCGAGAGTGGCTGATTGCACCTGCCTATAAGAAAGCTGAGCAAGGTGATTACAGTCTCATCAAGGAGCTTCAGGCTCTTTTCAGCAATCCCTACGAAAAACAAGCTTCGGAAATGGAGAGCAAGTACGACCGCCTAAAACCCAAGGAATTCTTTAACGCCGGAGGTATATCTCACTACAGTTGTTCATCTTGAGATCACAAAACCCTGCCTATTAAAGATATGGAAAGGCAGAAGCAATACCCTAGAAATATAGAGTAACGTAATAACAACTATTTAATGACTGATAAAGGTATCGCGAGAGTCTAGGAGCGATACTCAAATCAATGTCCTTGGAATAAATGAAAAACAAAAATGAGCCGGCAGAACTGCCAACTAGTGAAGAAACGATGAAAACGAAAAAGAAAGAGCCTATTCCTAATAAAGAACAATATCTAGATTCTCTATTAAACTATGAATACGATGAAGAGGATGATGGTGTTGACTGGGAGGCCTGACTAGGACTCCCTCACTAAGGGGAATTAAAATGAAGAAACAAATAACAAAAGCTGAGCACAAATTCAACATCACCGAGCCACCTGATAACCGCATACGATTCGAAATAGCAATTCCGGCTGAATGTTTCAATCCAGTTATGAAGATGCTTTATCTCGTTTAAGCTGTCAATTGCCTGCTTTCACTAGCAAGAGACGTTTAGTTTGTTTTCATCTCTTAGCTGATTATGCAGAAGATACCAGCCTA
Organism: Prochlorococcus sp. MIT 1300; assembly: GCF_034092375.1. NCBI lineage: Bacteria > Bacillati > Cyanobacteriota > Cyanophyceae > Synechococcales > Prochlorococcaceae > Prochlorococcus > Prochlorococcus sp. MIT 1300. The sequence goes on from NZ_CP139302.1 coordinate 435,409, forward strand.
AAATAGAAACAAACTTTTTGAAATAGTATTATTTAAGACCAATTAGGTTAGTGCCCAAGTATTTTAACTACCTTTATTTATTGGAGTATTTTTCAGAGGTTGAGATCAATTCTACTTACAAATTTCGAATTAATGTCTTTTTACTAGTGCACACCTTGTACATAAAGATACAATCCTCAAGAAACATTCCTTCCCATAGAAACCTTCAAAGGGTGTTCTTTTCTAATTGCTTCAATAAATAGTTAATTCTGCCTCGATTAACCCCAAGATCACTCGCACCAATTCTGGAAGCAGACTTGATTTGGATAATCTCTTGATTGACTTTTAATATCTCAAGGTCATCTGGAAATCTGAAAATTAAACTTCGACAAACACCTTTCCAATAATTATTGCTGTCCTCTAGGACTGTTGTTCTAGGAATGTTGCCAGCAATTTTCTTAAGTTCACTAAAGGCTTTATCCACGTCATTAAAGTCTTTCTGAACAAAAACGCAATTCAAAGGACTCATGCAAGCAGTTAGACCAGATCGTTGAGCTGTCATATCAAGTGAGTTGGTTATCCTTCCCTTTTTAGCTCTAACAAACCGTGCCAACATCACCGATGCAAGGGAGTGATCAATGACAGAAGAGAAGAGCCCCAGTCCCATGAAAGACTTCACTGACAGGCTTTTTGATCTATGTAGGGAATATCAGCAAGAAATACCACCCCACAAAATTGCTGAAGTTTTGAGAGATTACGCAGATAGGTTGGATGGTTGATGCGTTTCTTCTGGCCTATCGGTCGTGTCGTTTTCTGTCAGCCGATCATCGGGTTCCTTGCCTAACAGAGATTGAGCCGGAGATATGCAATGGTAAAGCATGCGTTTTCAAGAAGAAGTCAATCTGCAAATAGAGAAAGTTGGCCTAAAGGCGGGATAATTCAAAAATGCAAAAAATACTAATTACCCTTGGACTTGATATTGCTGAGATCGGAGTCCTCTATGTCTATCTAAAGAGTTTGGGATTAGAACAACTCCCAGAGGGCTAATGTTGAAGAGTGAAAACTCAACTTTTTACTTTCCAATCGTAAATTGAATTGTTGTGAGCTTAGTATTTTCGATCACGTTTAATTGCTCAGCAAATAGGTGACTGGATCTTCTATTACTGGAATTGGGTTGACTCTTCTATGGCTACTAGGTCATGCGGGTTTTACTTTTTGGGCAGGAGGATTTGAACCAGGTAGTCCAACTGCAAACGTGTTCGTAGCTGTTGATTCAATAGTGACACTAACCATGGCTTTTTTCTTATACAAAAGAGCTAGAGCAATGGCTAGCGAATTTTTAAATTTTAAAGTTGCGCGCTAAAACGAATCTTCAGATCCTAAACAAAATGATTATCGTTTTCATTTGCTGGTAGTCTCTCCCTGTGGCTTTCATTGTCCAAGATATGGGTCAGACATGGCTAATCTCAGGCCCGCCAGGATGCGGTAAAACGACCTGGATACTCAACATGATGAACAACTACCAAGGTGCTTGTGGATATTTGAGACTCACTGGCTACTCCGATAACAACTTAGAGCAGGTACCTAACTCGGAGATTGATTTGACGTTTCTCAAAGATCAATCCCCTGAGATGCGAGCTCTATCAGGCAAACAAACTTCCATCGCAGAACAAGAAGACATCCTGATATTGATTGAACTTCCACAGTTCCACACTCCTAAAGAAGTGGGGATGTCTTCTATCGATCCTCGTGCAAAGAATCAGCTAGAAACATTGCAACTTCGCCCTGATCGGTATCTCCACTTTGGCCGAGATCCTGAATTACCTAATAAGGACACATTAGAGTTAACCAAATTGGAATCCTGGAGCCTCGGCCTACAAAACAGTGTCTGGGACCCAGCCTCTCTCAATACCTTTTGGTTCGAGTTAGTAAATGGAGCCTATGGCGACGTATATCGAGCTAAAGCCTTAATGAATTTGCCAGATGGGCGATCTATCTTTTGCAATTGGATCGTGACTCAAGAAGGTTCACAATTCATTCCTCTAAAAGCAATTGCGCCTCCAGATGGTAGACCTGAAAACTTTTCTGAACTTGTGGTGCAAGGCAAAGCACTTGATTGCAAACGAATTCAATCAACAATCGACCTCTGCCTACTCAGCGATGCCGTGCTCGACATGCATCAAATGTCTCTGAGAGATCGACAACAAGAAGCTACTTACTCACATTAATCGCCATGAAACATGCAATTATCTCCTGTTTACACGCCAATCTCCCTGCAACGGAAGCTGTGCTGAATGACATTGACCGACAGGGCATTAACACCATTACCTGTCTTGGTGACTTAGTAGGTTATGGTCCCCACCCCAATGAAGTAGTTGAGCTAGTGCAACAGCGTGGCATCGCTACCTGCCAGGGGTGCTGGGACGAAGATATCATCGATGGTCTTAATGCCTGTGAGTGCAGTTACCCTTCACAGCTAGCAGAAAGGCGTGGGCACCTGGCCCACCAATGGACAGCCGATCAGCTAACAAATGAAAACAAACTCTTTTTAGCTGGCCTCCCAACATCCTTACGTCGAAATCAACTTCTATTCGTGCATGGCAGTCCCAACAGCCAGCATGAGTACCTACTACCAGATATGGATGCATTTGCAGCGCTCGAGCGTGTAGAAACAGCGGGAGCAGATACTCTGTTTTGCGGACATACCCACCAGCCTTATGTACGTGAATTAATGGATGGATCAATCCGTGTGCGTTTACAAAACGGCAGTAACGATAAAGCTGAGGAAAAGGAACTTGCCTTGCCGATGCGCAGAATCGTCAATGCTGGATCAGTTGGCGAACCACGTCATGGGAGCACAAATGCGACCTATGTAATTCACGACGATGCTAATGATGAAGTTGAGATCAAAGAGGTGGCCTATGAGGTCGAGCGAACGTGTCAAGCGATTATTGAAGTAGGGCTACCGAAAGTGTTCGCATGGCGCCTAAGTCATGGCTTTGAATTCGCAGAACAGGCTGAAGATGCTAGTCACGTCTGTGAACGATGATTGAAAGATGGGCACTAATAAGTGGTCTACGCGGAGATCTGGAGGTCTACGAGCAGATTCAGCGCGATTTAAAGAAAACTAGCGGTGTTAAGTCATTATTTGTCCTTGGAGATCTGATCGGACCCGAGCGGAACTGTGACGTCCTATTAAACCGCCTTCAAAATCCTCAACGCGGAGACTTAAAGCCAGCTTGCATCTATGGCTGGTGGGAAGAGCAACTGCTTGCAGAGCGGGGGTTTCGTGGTGATCGAAAAGCCGACGATCTGCGGGACAGCCAAGGAGAAGACGCAGTTGCTGCATTACTGAATACTGTTGATCCTTCTCACATGAACTGGCTCGCATCACTTCAATTTGGCTTTATTGAACTTGACTGCGCACTCATCCATGGAAGCTCTTCAAACGTAGGAGACAACCTGACTCCTAAGACCTCTCCACTTATCCTTCTTGATCGACTAACCCGCCTTAGCGTGAACAGACTTTTCACAGCGCGTAGCACTCAACAGTTTCATCTTGAACTAACTGGAGGAGGGATCGACTCGCAAGTAAAGGACCTGAGCGGTAAACGTCAATATCAACAGACAGTTCCCAAGCGAAAAGTGATAGGCATTGGGGCAGGGCTGAATTACACCATTTATGACGTTGGTAGTGATAAAACACACTTTCTTACCGCCAGCAATCAAACCAAGACAACAGGGCTGGGATTCGCTTAAGAAGCTTCAGCATTCTATAAACGAACCCAATCCCTGAGATCTATAAGCATCTTCAAGGCATCTCTTGTTCAAGAGTCTCCTTAATCATTTCGATGGTGATGCCATCTTTCAATGTGCTTTGAATCTCATTTTCCACTTCTTCAGAAGATGCATTGCAATACCAGTCAACTACCTGCTCTTTAGCCTTATCTACATCCTTTAACTCAACTGAGAGTTGCATCGCCTTCCAAATCAACATTCCAGCAAAGACGTAGGGCTTAGCTATTTCAGGAGGATGTCCCATAGCTGTAGCTTGGATTCTTTTACCCTGTGCTCTAGTAAAAAAATTTTCCATGACAATCAGCTGTTTTTTCTATTGAATTGCTTGATCAAATAGTTGACAACTGCACCACACCCCTGCTAGTACATAAGTACTGCTACTGAAAGAGGAGTAAGAGCATGGCCCCATCTGCATCTCCATATGCGCTCTGGCGTGCTGAAGGCTGGAGAGCTGTAGCAACACCATTTCCTAAGCGAAAAGAAACATGCAAAAACAAGGTTGGTTGCAAGATCCAAAAACGAAAAACACCAAGCGTTTTCATCGAGATGAAAAAAGCTGGTTGCGTTACCCAAAAGTGTTTATTGATTCAGGAAGACCACTACCAAATGAGCATACTCTTTTAAAAAGTCGTAGCTATGTTGCTTTACATGAAGCCGAAGAAGAGTGGATGAAGCTCCAACAAGAGGGCTGGAGAAAAGTCAGTCCTCAATGGGGCTCTGACGTTGACGTTTAGCCAGGAATGATCATGACTAAAGAAGAACTAGCTCAACAAATAACTAGAGCTATGCACAAACGAAAGGACGACTACGCAAGCTTCAATGCCTATAAGTGCATCAAAGGCTATTTCCTAGACCTTGAGATAGAAGACTTGATTGGTATTGCAGGTCAGTACGGAGTCAAAGTCGTGGAAAACGAGCTGATATAGCTCGTTAGATTAGGGATAGGGAACAGTTATGTGCTAGATATATAAATTGCCTATTTAGTAAATAGCCATTAAATGTCTAGCCTAACCATAAAAGTGAGCGCCAAGGCAGATGCCATGATCGCTCAGCTTCAGAAAGAAGTCTTCAACCGAAGGCGTAAGAAGATTACGGCTGAAGGTGTTGTTGAGTCTTTAGTCGAAAGTGGGGCGAAATCCCAGTCTGACAAGCGTTATGCAGCTTCTTGGAAAAACCTAATCAAGGATATTGAAAAAGCTGCAAAGGTCTCTGAAGAACATGGCAACAAACCGCCAAGCATCTCTGCAGAAGAGTGGGCCCTCATCTTGTCTCACCGAACTCGTAAAGGGACAACGACCAAAAAAGCAGCTAAATCCCCAAAATTAGCTCTTAAAAAGACAACGGTTAAAAAGCCCGCTTCCAAAAAAGCTATTGCAAAGCGCATGACTAAAGCAACCCCTACTAAAGCGGTTGGAAGACCAGCTAAAAGCGCAAGAAAAACTACAAAAGCTGTAGCAGTAGCAGCAAAGTAAAGCTTCCGCAGATTGTTAGGAAAGGCTGGGCAAGTATTTGCCCAGCCTTTTTTTTGTGTGGAATTCTCAAAAACCACTGGTGATTTGGATCAAATCTCAGAGTTCCGCTTCACTACAAATTGCGCCTTTTACTCCGCTGCCTTCCTCTCATCCTTGAGCTTTCATGTTTTGTCTATCAAGGCTTTCCTATTGGCACTAGACATCACCTTAAAGCGTTCTTTTCTTTCCTCTCGGAGTTTCGTGATTGGTCAAGGTTTTGAACGAGTTTTATCAGTTTTCAATTTAGGTTCATAGACAGCACCATTACATACACCAACCGCAAGAGCCTGTTTGGCTTTGTCACCCCAGCCATGTAAATCAGAAGCTTCATTGATCCAACCGAGTGTGCTATCTAGGCAACGGTTCCAGTAAGCAGCATGCCTCGCAACAGGTACCAGCTCTATAGCGATGCAAGACAGGCCCAAAGCAATAATACCCAAGAAAGCTTTCTGAAGTGAATCACCCATAACTAATTAGTTAGACCTGAGAAGAAAAAGAACCACATAAATACTGATGCATTAAGAACAACCGTCAAAGAGATGACAAAGATTTTGAAGGTATTCCCAACCTCATCTAGATCTGGATTTAATTTGACTCTGCTCATCAGCAATCTAGGTAGATCAAATCATCACTGAAGGAATCCTAGTAGAACTTCTTCAGTGCAATACCTCGTTGATAAGCAAAAAAATGCAAGTGCTAAGAATGTCGCATGATTAGGGCTCAGGGAAGGCTCGTCTAATACCCAATAACCAAGTCATAGTTTCAGTAATATACACTTGAAGAGGGCATCTTCTTCTCAAGGATTCCAAAGAAATAAAAAGTGCAGCTAGACAACTTATGTTTTCTTGCCCAAACTCTATTGGGTTTCTATACTAATTTTTAATCTTATTCATTGATCATTATAGGATTGATAGCAAGATATTCTAATAAACCTAATAGCAGATATATCACATAAAAGAATTGGGTTCAAAACCAAATATTCATGGCCCCCGTTTAATCTTTATAGCCTGCTATATCCACACTTGCTCTCAAATATTTTGACAGGAAGGCCTGTTTCCTCTAAAGCAGTCTTACACTTATCTCCAACTGTTCCATAAACCTCAACGGTAAATCCGTCTCCTAATTGCGCATGTCCTTGCAAATATGCTCCAACTGGTGGATTCGCCAGATGGGAAAGGAAAGCTTCATCATCTTTGTAGACCTCTGACCATGTAAAACAAAGAGGGTTTTCTGGATCTTGATCAAAGGTGTGATGCAACATGCCTGGCTCAGAAGCTTGAACAGCAGCATCAGTGTTAGTTGCAAGTTCTAAATATTCTGAAACTTTATCAGGCTTAATTTGAATACGAGCAATAAGGATGAAAGGAGTTGAACTGTCAAATTTGACCATCAAAAGAACTCACAAGTCGATAAAGCATTAAATATATTTCTAGGATTTTCGATGTCAAGAGGCATCTCTTCACGGTCTACTGACAAAAGCCAGTCATAACTCCGTTCCTATTAGAGCTTTTACGACTTGTATGCTTCTTTGGGGTTGAGGTCTCTTCCAGTCTTGGATAAAAGAAAAAGCCGTAATTAGCAAAGGAGAAATGAAGGCAATTGCTGCTATGAATGAAAATATCTGAGTTAACTTTATAGTAGGCTCTTTCACTAAAGGGTCTCCGCAATAACCACAAACCATGACGCCATCAGAACGTTCTTCATGAATCTGATAATGAGGTGAGCAATACGGGCAGAAGTAGCGCATTAACCCTGTCTAGGTATTCCCACAATTCTGTTCTTATTTATTTCCTCTTGGACCTTGTTGAAGTCAGCGATCTCTTGAGAATCATTAGAACCAGAGCTATAGCCTATCTTTGATACGAGGTAAATCTCGTGTTGTCTATTGGGATTAAGAGCCACCGATCTTTATGGCTTTCCAAAAAACCTTTTGAACTGCCAAACCAAGTAGGCAGTACTTGCAGCAAATAAAAGAAACCCGACAATACCAACCGCTCGATTAGCGGCTTCAACAGTTGGCCAATTATCCATCCTTTTTACCTTTGCCAAATAAAGGGCCAGTGAACAAAAGATAGCCAATAGCCGCAAAAAACAAACCAAAGCCAATCAGGTTTGGAAGTATGCCTCCAACAATTTCAGCCTTGGCAAAACTAGTATTCGCTGCATCAAGACCTAAGACACTCATCACAACAAATAATCGGGCGTAATTGTCAGCAAGGTTCATTGCCAATCTGGATAGATGAAATCTTCATCGATCGGTTACTCATAAAACTGGCCTACTGCTATACCTCGTTGAGGAGCTTGGAGAAATAAAAGTAGTAAGCGCTGCATTAGTTTTCATCTTTCTTTCTAAGTCCCTTCCATACCAGAGGGTTTTGACCTTTGGTCATCACAGTGATGGCACGACCAAGGAACCAAGAACCCACAAGGAACCCAACAACAGCAACCCCATAAAGAAGGTTTACCCGCCCAGCATTCCCAAGAAGAAAGAAGGTGTTATGCATCGTTCTCTTAGAAGTCTAGAACTTCTCTTAATCATGCTTTGATTTTTAGGAAAGGCTAAAACAAAGCATGAACCACCTCACTGCCACCTAGATGGATTTTATTCAGACCATTGGCGTCTTGGTGATCTTTGGTGTTGCGCCTATGCTCCTAAACAAATGCTGCTTGAAGCTGAGCAGCAGTAATAGCCAGTCAATCTGAGAGTTGAACAATGAACATGATTAATATCTATCTATTGGTTGATGGCATCTTGATGCTTTTGGGTTTGCCACTGCTACTGATATGGAAAGGCAAAAAGGAAAACAAGTAATGACTGAACACAAAAGGAACTTTGATGACGACTCATATGACGAAGTAGAAGAAAGCTTCAGAGATCATGCTCCAGGCCAAGAAGATCTTGCTTACTTCCCTCTTGAGGAGTCAAAACCTCCCCATTATTGAACTGCTGCTGGGGAGGACTAGAAAAGGATTCAGAAACTACCAATGAAAAAAACCGAACTCAAAATCAAAGTCACGGAGCTTCCTGAAAATCGCATATCAGTGGAAATCGAAGTCCCAGCAGCACGTTGTAAGTCCAGTTATGACGAAGCTTTATCGCGTTTAGGTCGTTCCATCCAACTTCCAGGGTTCCGTCCGGGCAAGGTCCCTAAGCCAGTCATTCTTCAGCAAATCGGTGTGGCACGAATTAAAGCTGCAGCCCTAGAGAAACTGATTGATCGAGCCTGGAAGGAAGCCTTGGTTCAAGAGTCACTCGAACCCAGCTCTGAAGCCGAGATGAAAGAAGAACTTCAAACTCTGGTAGATCGCTTCAGACCTGATCAGAATGTTACTTTCAGCCTTCAAGCCGAGGTGGTTTCCAAGGAAAAGCAGAGAGGAATCCAACTAGGAATTACTACTTAATAAGAAGAATGGAGATTACTATCACGTGATCGAAGTAAAGCTATTGATTAGTAAAACCCTCTCTTAAAAAGTCTTAATTTCCATCAAATCTAGTCCTTTGGTTTTGGTGGTCCAGATACAAATAAAGACCTACTTTTTTACACCTGGGATTTATTTAGCATTTAACTTTCTACTTTTCCCTCTTTCTAGCGCTTAGCAGTGAAGCTAAATTAGGATATTTTTCCAGCTCTAAACTGCAAAATTTCCTTAATTCTAATTCTTGATGTAGAGTAACTGGGATGTCATTACCTTTAATATATGAAGTTTGAGACTTTTTGGGTAATGTTATTTCATTAAAGCATTCAAGTGATAATGATGAATAAAGTTGTTTCATAGTAAGTGAATGTCTTTCTAATAAGTCTTCGTAGAAAATAATCCAAATATTGGGGTTATTCTCTGCCATTATTAAAGCAGATGATACATGATAAGCCCAGCGCTCAAAATAATTAGCGTGAGTTTTAAGTTGATATCTTTGAGATCTGCCCTCGGGAATATGTTTCGCTAGTTCTAATGGAGAAGCAGTGGATGGCGCCTCAAACCAGTCTAATGAACAAACAAACCGCCAATAGGATAAGATTACCTCGTAAGGGTCCCTATAGATATAAGCAATTTTCATTCCTTGATCTACTGCTTCTTTAACAAATTCTATTGGGAAGTGTGATTTTATTATGCTATTCATATAAAACGGCTTACCACCTTCCTTAAAGGATTTAATTTTTACTAAGAAATCTGCAATTTGACTGGAATCAAAGAAATTAATAGCATTACCTAAATTGTGGTAGTCGAAATCAAGGAAAGGGTTACAAGTATATTCAGAAGAATTATTAATTGAATTCATCAAGAAGTGAGTACCACTTCTTTCATGAGAACAAACCATTAGGGGTGCATTTACTTTTTCCGATGCCGAAAGAGTGCAATCATTAAATTTGATTTTAATTATTGTCACAACATTCGCATTAGTTGTGGATCATGCCTTCTGTTCAAAATCATATTACATGTTCTTTAATATTTACGAGCATAAGCTATAGGCTCCGACTTGCTGAACAAATTAAAGATAAGCGAAACCACCAAAATCAAAACAAATTTCTAACTAATTTTAAAAATAAGGCCAATACAGTTTTGACAGTCGTGTTTCAGGAGATGGTATTTGAGGTTTTGAAAAGTTGTTATTAGCAATCTCTATATGAATACCCGCCTCCTTTACTGAAGAATTTTCAGCGAGTATGAAGACAAGCTTCGGGTCTCCGAAAAGGCTCTAAAGACCATCAAAACGCCATTTTTAAAGTTCGAGAGATCCCTTCTGAAAAATCCAATCACTAAAAAACCAGGCAAGGCGACAGGAATAGTTCAGTTTTCAAGATGCGGTAGACCACCTCCTAGCAGTGATAACTGAAACCTTGTCCTTATCTGCGAGATATGTGGCAAGTTCTGCAGCCAATAAAAAAGGTCCTAGCGAAACGCTACGGACCTGGGTGATGGGGACCTTATTTCTAAGGCTGATTCAGCTCAAAATCAACCCCCATTTGTAGGGTTTTTTCTTATCAAAGATATTAAGAAACCCCATAAATAGCGTGTATCTACCGATGACAAATCGCTTGACAGTGTGTAGGTTCCATTCAACGGCCGGGTGATGGGGATCAAACGGTCTTAATACAAGAGCCTCTTTTCTGCATGGGGGCTTTTTTTGTGGGTGGAATGCTCGGGGATGGAGTGATATGACGATCAGAGTTTTGGAGCTTGCCGAGAAGCTCCAAGTTGGCACGGATGACTTACTTGCAGTTTGCACGCTTCTAAAAATACCAGCGACTTCAAGGATTAGTTGCCTTAGCCCTGATCACATCAAAAAGCTGACGACCTATTACAAAAAAAAGCCTGATAAATAAGACCTTTCTGCTGAATCTTGCTCCCTGAGGCGTTCTTCTACCTCCTCATATAAGTCGTCATGAAAGTTTCATTCGCGATTAGTCATTGGTCGTCTTTATCCTTTCCTTGAAACCAACCCTGCTCTTTCCTCCCTCTCATTAGGGAGGTAATCAACGCACCAGAAAAAAACGCTCCAATACATCCCATGATCAGAAGCAGCGAGGAAGGAGCATTAGCTCCAGCAACTTGGCTTAGCGGGTCAAGAGTATCCACTTAAGTCTTCTACTTTGATTTGTACTTTCTCTAAAGAAGGCAGCATCTGTTTAACCGCATAGGCGCAACACCAAAGATCACCAAGACGCCAATGGTCTGAATAAAATCCATCTAGGTGGCAGTGAGGTGGTTCATGCTTCCTTTCTAGCCATTGCCAACTTGATCCGCATTGCTGGTCTTAAGCGTTGACTTGCTGGCATGACAGACCTTTAGGCGAAAAGAAACGCTGCCCAAAAGCTGCGTAGATTATTCACAGTGTTTTGTTTTCAATGATCCTCGTAAAGATCACCAATTCGACAGAAGTAGTGGCTTCTAAAACCCATAAGCTTTTTGCGAAGGTAACTCCTGAAAAGGTTGACGAGAATCTGGTGGAGGCGGAAGTTATCAAACAAATGGGCTCAGATCTTGCTTCCTTTGGCCTTAAAGGCGAAATTTCAATCGTCAAAGGGATTGATGTTGTAGAAGAGGCCCTTATTACTAAGAAAGGTTTTGTAGTCAAAAAGAGTCAGAGCTTTTGATTTCTAAATGGGAATTGATCCACTAATAAAGCCTGACACCTTCGGCTTTATAGCAGCTGCATTAACGACCATTGCTTTCTTACCTCAGGTCATAAAGACATGGAGAACTAAAAAGGCTGAGGATGTGTCGGTCGTGATGCTCTTGATGTTCATCACTGGTCTCTTATTTTGGATCGTCTATGCAATACAAACAAATGCTCTCCCTGTTCTTATCGCAAACATAATTACCTTCATCCTTAACGTGACAATCCTTACTCTTAAGTTGATCTACGGAAAGCAACCTAGTAGTACTCAAACAAGTGAGTAATGACTCTTAGCCCGCATAGACAACACAAGATTTACCTCGCAGCAACGATGGGATATGGACTTGGTTCAAATGATCCTGAAGAGATCACTTACTACAACAAGGTCAAGGAGGAGATCAATAAGGACAAGGAGAACAGAAATTTGGGAATACCCAGGGAGGAATAATGCGCTACTTCTGGCCTATCGCTCCTATCGTTTTCTGTCCGCTCACACTTCTGTTTATTTATCTCAGCTTCACTGAGCCATCAGGAGATAAGCAAGAGCAAAACATCCACATGCAGTAGGAAGTCATTCTGCAAATAGAAACGTTGGTTTAAACGCTGCATAATTAGGGAATGCAAAAACTGCTAATTACTTTTGGGCTTGGTATTGCTGCTATCGGAGTTCTTTATCCTTATCTGAAGAATTTGGGTTTAGGTCAACTACCAGGCGACATTGTTTTGAGGAGTGAGAACTCAACCTTTTACTTTCCAATCGTGAGTTGCATTCTTGTGAGTTTGGTGGTTTCAGTCATTTTTAATTTGCTCAGCAAATAGGTGACTGCATCTTCAATTATTCAAATTGGGTTGTCCATTCTATGGCTATTAGGCCATGCAGGTTTTACCCTTTGGGCTGGAGGGTTTGAACCAGGGAGCCCAGCCGCAAATGTTTTCGTAGCTTTAGATTCCCTGCTGTCACTAGCCTTAGCTTTTTTCATCTACAAGAAGACTATTAATACCTAGTGATTCAATTCTCAAGGTTCTACCGCCCATCTCCTAGCAGTGGTAACTGAAACCTTGTCCTTATCTGCGAGATATGTGGCAAGTTCTGCAGCCAATAAAAAAGGTCCTAGCGAAACGCTACGGACCTGGGTGATGGGGACCTTATTTCTAAGGCTGATTCAGCTCAAAATCAACCCCCATTTGTAGGGTTTTTTCTTATCAAAGATATTAAGAAACCCCATAAATAGCGTGTATCTACCGATGACAAATCGCTTGACAGTGTGTAGGTTCCATTCAACGGCCGGGTGATGGGGATCAAACGGTCTTAATACAAGAGCCTCTTTTCTGCATGGGGGCTTTTTTTGTGGGTGGAATGCTCGGGGATCGATAGTGGCATTAAGTTTGAGGTCACAGCTTTGGTATCAGATGCAGAATTTGCAGCAAGCTTGGAGCATTTGCTTTTAGTCCGGAGTTCAGTTATAGCCATCGCTTTTCGTCCTTGTGAATCCGTATTTTTTAAAGACCCAGTCCGATCTCTTGTCTATGTAACCGGTATTGAAGAGGAAGGCTCGAAGTCTTACTAGGCTCGACTCTTAACAAGTGTGGACAGTTAACACTTAACTAAGGGCATTGCCTCTAGCAGTTAGCACGGTATTGGCGACCATAGATTCACTCAAACCTTCTTGTTTTAAATACCTACGACCTTTTGCATCTTGATATAAAAGTCATCTAGGCAACCCTTATCGATCCATGAATAAAGAGTTGATCTACTTTTAAATCCTAAAATTCTTGCCGTTCTACTAATTGTTGCAAATGTCTTACGCATTAATTAGTTATCTTTAGCTAAAAATTCTATCGCTAGAGAATTTACGAGCATCGAATACCCCTCTTGAACAAAGCTCTACAAAGGACCCATAACCAGCTCTACTGTGTCTATCGCCTCTGAAAAATGACAGACAGGTTATTGGCAGGCATTTCAAAAATATCAGGGTTTTCAAATCCGTTCTTTATTCCTACTTCACTGACCCCATCTAAATCCCGAACACCCCAAGTTGGGTTTTGTACCTTTAGTGACTGGTCAAATCGCGCATTGCTTTCACTAGTGTGTTCACCATTCCTTTTGAAAGGTCCGTATAACATCAACCATTGATCCTTCTCTAGGAGTTTCCCAGATTCTTCAAACAACGCCTGTGAACAACCCCATGGAGATATGTGAATCATGTTGATACAGACGATGGCTTTAAGAGACGATCGAAATTCTTTAGTTAGAGGCCAAGGTCTTTTTTGAGCATCCAGGTCTAATGGTTGAGGCATCTTGGCCATTAATCCTTGATGCTTAATCCAAGCGCTAATACTTTTTCTATAGGAGGGATCCGGATCACTTGTTTGCCAATGAATATTGGGAAAGCGTTCTTGAAATGTCACTCCATGCTCTCCGCTACCGCTAGCTATTTCTAGAACAAATCCATTTGAAGGAAGAATTTTAGAAAGGACCTCTCCTATGGCGCCTCTGTTTCGTTCAGTTGCCGGGAAAAAGAGTCTTTGGTCCATTAGTGCATGGTATGAACCATTTAAGTCTTATCTCCTAACTAAGCATTCAGCTTCTTCAAAAGTAAACCCCAACCAACCGTGATATCAGGGTGCATGACGCGACCTACCCCAAAGGTTTCCCAAGATTTAATTAGGGTCCTTCCTGGAGCTTTCATCGTGAGTCGTCCGAAGGCTCAGGCTTTACCTAGCCCTTAACTGCTCGATTTAGAGACATCACTGTTTCTAAACCTCTATCCGACTCACTAGTGATGATGACTTAGTTGCTAATTAGAACTAAAGCCTTTACTGGGATGACCAATTCGTTGTTCGGGTAGTTTTCATAATGTGACCACCTGCCTCAATCATTTTTTTGTTTTCAAAAAGGATCTTCTCAACGAACCCTGGTCTTGATTGATGAATTACAACAACCTTAGTTGGATCATCGATATTGACACCTCTGAATAAGGGCTTAATCGCATTGGCTTTATGCATCTGATCAGCTTCTTTGCTATCAAAGCCTGCAGCCCATTGGTCAAATGGAACTTTAATTTTGAAAGTAGTTATAGAAACCGGAGCAGAAACGACCTCCCGTGGAAGTTGACTACCAATCAAAACTCCAACAGCAGCAGCAGCTAGTCCAACAATTGCAGAGGTTCTCATGAGAAAATCAATCCTCTATAAAGATCAACCAAAACCTTATGTTGTCAAGGTTCAGAACAGGATGTGAATAATAAAAAAACGGTAAGTAAACAAGTGAGTGTGATTCGTCATGCATTTCTATGCCTACTTGCTTTAAGGCATTGGTTTTCCGGTCCATCCGACGGCTCACCACCTTGTCTGTAATGCCAAACGAGACGATGAATCCTTCGAAAAGATGATGAACTTTCACGAGTACCAAATTCCTTACAACTGGAATAGCGATCGAATCGAAGGTGAGGTCGATGCAATGGTTGCGCTGATGAACCAGCACGAGATTCCAGAACCGAATGAATGCTGCAAGAACTTTGCTTATTCAGAGCAGTATGCAAGGCCTATACATCAAAAAAGCATCAATCAAGAACAAGACCTCCAAAGATCATTATTCGGGTAACTAATTTCTGAATTGGTCGCCGTTGATTATTTACCTATGATTGATTTATGACCTATCTCGTCTTATACGTTGCCGGTATCGTTTCAATTTGGTGGATCTATCGAGTCGGTTGGTTGGAAGCCCTTAAAACAATCCTGGCCGTATTGATCCCTTCCATATTGATCATCCTTTTTAATGTGAAAGCTGGTCGATTACTTTTTAGGAGCCCAGTGGTTGGAATTATTAGTGTTCTTCCCACTGCTGTTTTTATCTTTCGAGGTTCTCAACCTCTTGTAAGTGGAATCAACAATTGGATAGACAAAAAAAACAATGACTTTAGTGAAATGCAAGATGTAGTTGATGCAGAAGTGGTTTCAGCAGAGGAGGTTTGATTAAGTTGCTTTGGTAGCACTCGAACAGGTATTGCCACTACTAGGTTTTGAGTCATCTCAATTACTTTGAGGATCTGTGAGGTGGCACGAGTGCTTATGAGGGGGGAGCTAGAGCAGCAGTAACCCTTGCGAATAGGGCTATTGAAATCTCTTAGCTACCCCTAGAGCTACCCTTTCTCAGTTGAGACCTTTCGAGCTTCCTCGAAAAGCATTGCAATTACTAGTCGGGGCGACAGGATTCGAACCTGCAACCTAGTGCTCCAAAAGCAACCGGTCAAACTTAGTTAAATCAGGGGATCTCAGTCCTAAACCTTTATAACAGCTAGATTCTTTGTTCGTCGTAGTTCGGAAAAAGCCGCTAAAGGTTGACGTTTTCCCACGCCTTTCCCACAGTATGACCTAGTGAATCCCAAGCACCCGGTCGATGCCTAAGCAAGTTGAGAAAGACAGTTGGGTGATAGCAGTTAGGGAACTTCTCAAGGAATCTTTGGCCTCTACCGACCAATGGTTCATCTCTCAAAGTCGCGGACAAATTCGATTAGAAATAAGAGACAACGGCAAGCAATCAAAAGTTTTACCTTTCGCATGGACTAAAAAAGGCGGCTCGCAGGCTCTACCAAGAATCCTGGAAATCTATAAGCGATATGTCCAAGGGAAAGGAAAACTAACTCTTGCCCAATGTTGTGAAGTAACGGAAGTATCTAGTTCAAAACATGAAATTGCATGGAATGAATTAATCAAGGACTTCAAACCTTTTGTTCCTAATGCCAGTGAAAAAACTTGGCAGAAAAGTTATGTCCCTGTTTTGAATCGAGCAGCCGTCTTAATGCAAAGGACAAAAGGCAAACCAAAGGACGGTGAAGAGCTGATGATGAAAGCGCTTGAGCAATGGGAACAAGGAAGCAGATCAAGACAGATTGCTCGTCGCAGTCTCAAGAACTTTCTTCAGTGGGGTGTCCTGCGTGGAAAGTTGATCGCTGCTTATGCTCCGCCAGCTCATATCCCGGAAACAAGAAAACCTAAAAGGATCGGTTATGCCTTAACTGATTTGCAAATCCTTCGGCTTATTGAATTTGAGCCTGATGAGAAGTGGCGATTCGCTTTTCAACTTTGCTCGGTCTATGGACTAAGACCAGAAGAACTTCGCCACCTAGCCATCAAAGAAGGACCAAATGGCAAAGAACTCTGGTGTAAATATCAGAAATCAAAAGGTGGAAAGAGGGGAGATAAAACTGAGCCTCGAAGACTCCATTCTTTGTTTTTGAAAGATATGGACGGCAATCTTGTTGATTGGAATCTGCAAGTAAGGATTGAAGCTGATGAATCTCTTCCCCCTTTAGGTGATGAAGGTGATGGGGGTGAAGCGTTAAGAACTCATCTAAGAAGACGACCTGTATGGAAAGCACTTAAAAAAGAAGCCGAGCATGTAGGCGAAGTATTGGTGCCATATACCTTCAGGCATAGATACGCCAAGGCTTCTCATGCTGCTGGATTCCCTGTTTCCAATATCGCCGCGGCTATGGGTCACACCCTTGAGGTTCATTTAGAGAGCTATGCCCGGTTCATTCCAGATGGGACAGCAGACCTATATGCCAAGAGAAACGCAAGGGAAAAAGCTGCTTAGTTATTCAGTTTTCAAGGTGCGATGAGGTGAATGGTCGTGATGATGCTGAGCAATACAAAAAGAGTTTTCTGTTTGCCCTGGAGGTCTTTGATTACTGCGTCTTGCTGATCGACCAACTCGCAAGCAGCCGTAATCACCTCGTCCTTACGGGACGTTTCAGTGATGTTAATTAGGCAAAGAAATGCTTTGATGTCGATGGAGGGCACATGCCCTACGCTTTCGACTAACTTATTCTTATGGACAAAAAAGGTGCAAAAGGCTATTGGATCTCAACCTCAACAGTTATTAATCAAGAACTCTTTGCTGAATACGTAGAAAAGGTAGGGCCTTGGCTAAAAGAAGTTGGGGGCAAAGTCTTCGCAAAAGATACTGAGCCGCTTGGGAAAGAACAAACAGAAGGTGCAAACTTAGCTGTTATTTGTGAGTTCCCTTCCATGCGTATAGCTGTTGAGGCTTATGAATCAGCGGAGTATCAAGAGCTAAGCAAAATCCGCAAAGCCGCTACAGAGAATGCAACCTTCACGATCATGGAAGGGATGGATGAAGCAACAAAACTAAGAAGAGCAATGGGCAAGTAAATGTCTTTACGTCACCCCCTTTTCCATAGAACCATCTTGGCTCTTTTATTAGATGTTCAAGAATCAGGGTACGAACCACCAACGCTTGAGAATAGAGAAGTATTTAAAGCTGAGCTTCTACAAGAATTAGAAGAAGGTATAGCTCCCATTATTGATCGATGTTGTTATCGGAATCCATCAGTGAAAAGAAGCGAAGAAGAGTCAAACCTTCCTAAGTGTTGAATGGGTCCCTCTTCGGACTTCTTTGTAGGTCGTCCGGAGGCTTGATTGTTCTTGTCTCAGATTTCCGAGGGCCTCTTCATATAGAACAGGAATATCACCTCGCCACCCTGGGTATATAGCCGTATCCCTTAGAGCTAAAAGCATCAAACACAGCTAGAAAGAATCAATGATCTAACTCTTTTGAAATCAATGGCAGAGGTGAAAGAACAAAAAGGCTTTCTAAAAAAGTTTGGCAAATGGGCTCCAATCATTGGAGGAGCTTGGATCGTGTTGAACATTGTTCTTCCTTTAGCCCTATTACGTATTCCAGCCGTTCAGAAAGTCTTAGTAGCGGTAGGAGACAAGCTTCCTTTTGATATCCCAGGGATTGGATAACAATGATTTTTGCTGATACCTGGGCGAGAGTATTTGTTGTGATTACCTTTCTAGGTTTTGGGGAGGCACAGATTATTGGAGGGATTGTTCCCAATCTGATTGCTTTTGGATTGTTTGTTGCGGCTATTGGATACTTTGCTTTAACTGGCAAGATGGCAGAAATGTTCGGTCTAAAGAAACCATCCAAATGAGTGAGAAGTGGAAGCCAACAGAGGAACAAAATACTGGGCCTATTTCTCGTGTTTCTGAGTTCTTCATTGATGAACTGAACGAATTACAAGAGGAACTTGATTGTCCCGATGAGTTTATTTACGACTTTATGGAAGCAATAAGAAACCGCTGGTCCCCTGAAAGCTGCCATACAAAAGCAAGGCAACACAAACGAGATAATCCTGATGCCTTCTAGAACAAAACAACCGGAATGGGTCGAGGGCTTTCGATAAGGTCACTGCCTGAAAGTGATATGACGATCAGAGTTTTGGAGCTTGCCGAGAAGCTCAAAGTTGGCACGGATGACTTACTTGCAGTTTGCACGCTTCTAGAAATACCAGCGACATCAAGGATTAGTTGCCTTAGCCCTGAGCACATCAAAAAGCTCACGGCCTACTACCAAGAGAAGTCGTCCTAAGTTTGAGTAAAGGGGAATGGCTCCATGGCAAAACCCACTCAAAAAAGAAAACTTCAAAACTATTGGAAGCTTGCCTCAGTTTGCAAAGAAACTGAAGACAAGATCAATTTCTTTGACCTCTATCAAGAGGCGTTTGAATTAATGCCTGAAACACAAGAAGAGCTTAAAAATGCAAGGATATACTTTCAACAGGAGTGGGGGATTGATCTTGAAGAATACGAAAAGAAAAACGCTGATTACCCTAATGAATTTAAGGTCATCGCTTTTAATTCTTGTATTTTGAATGGCGTGGCGTATTCAGAGTTCAAAGATCTTTATGGCTTTTATTACTAATAGATATTAGGGAATACCTTCCCTAAAGTACTTTCTAGTGCCTTTGCGGCAGCCTCTCAATAATTCGGAGGTTTTGACTCCTCAACAGGGAAGTAAGCACGATCTTCTTCGTCTGGATTTTGCTCCCTGAGGCGTTCTTCTACCTCGTCATAAGAGTCGTCATCAAAGTTGCGTTCAGGCTTGGTCATGACTTGGCTTCTTTTCTGCCTTTCCAAATCAGGAGCAGTGGTAAGCCAACGAGCATCAAGCTGCCATCAATTAATAGGTAGGTGTTGAGCATGCTCATTCCTCAACCCTCACATCGACTCTCTCTATCCGCTGCTCATCTTTAAGCAGCATCTGTTTGACCGCATAGGCAGCAACACCAAAGATCACCAAGACACCAATGGTCTGAATGAAATCGATGTAGGTGGCAGTGAGGTGGTTCATGTTCCCTTTCTAGCCCTTGCCAACCATGTCAGCATTAGAGATGTGGAGGATTAACCAATGTTTTCCCCCTAATGACTGAGGGTTCCATCAACTTCTACGCCTTTAACCAAAGACAATTCAGGAATACAGGGATTCATTTCATGACGACGAACCACTCGCTTCTTAAACAACATGATTGAAAAGATCACTGGCTATTGGCAAGACCTAACTGATGACAACAGGCTGCTTATCAAGCAGATCGGTGTAGCTGCCATTGCTTTATATGTTGTCTTTCAACTCGTAGGCTTCTTACTTCCTATAGCTATTACGGGATACGCTTGCTACTGGGTTTATAAGAACGTCTTAACTGAAAACCCTAAGGTAATGAAATGAAGAAAATTATTGACTGGCATAGAAACCTGATAGAGCGTGGTCAAGAACAATTGAAGTTGTCTAGTTACACCTTGTATTTGTTTGGAATTCTCGAAGGTGCTCTCTACATGTGGATAGTGCTGAAAGTCATACCTTGGTTATTTGGAAGCAGAGCTGAGTTCCCTGAGTTCTAGTTATGAACCTGATCGAGTTAGATAAGAAAGCTGTCAAAGCAGTACAGAAACGCTTTGGACTAAGCAACTAAAGCATTAGCTCCCTTTGCGTGATTGCTAAAGCACAGCCAAACTCCACTACCAACTCAGGTAAGAACTTGCTTAGAACACCTCTACCTTCAATAGATCTGAAGGTTGAAGTCAATACTTCAGCAAGGATTCCAAGGGAAGGATGAACCGCATTTATAGGTCGGTTAGTTGCTCCAAAACCTAGTGCTCCAGGCACTTCTGCCATACCAATGGATTTGGGCATTTGTTGGCTCAAAAGGGCCAACAAAATATTGGGCTGACTAGATAATAGCCAAAACCATTGCAATTACAGCATTATTCCAGTCGGAGCGACAGGATTCGAACCTGCGACCTAGTGCTCCCAAAGGACATTGACTCAAAAGATGAGACTTGCTCAGAACGATTGCTGTTAAAGGGTTTTTAGAAGCGATGCAAATCGATTTGAGACTCAATATTGCAAGAACTTAGAACGTATTTAAAGGGCTTTCAACTTGCTAGCGCCCCCTAGAGCGCCCCCCTGCGACCTAGTCCTTTGGGAAAACTAGTTTGTTCAAAACTCGATCCATGAACACCTCCTAACCAGATCTTTCTATGGAAGATTCTTGCTCTTAGGTGCTGATATTGATTGTCCTAATCTGAGTTAAGGAATGAGCAAGTTTTTACTAGTTATCTGTCTTTTCTAAAGTTTGAGATCCAATATGTGGCAAATATCACACTCTAAGGTGATTAATTTGCAAATATTGCTAATAATGCCCAAGTGCATTTCTGCACTTTTCGTGTGAGGAACAAATGAAACTTTTTCAGAAATTACTGGTAGCTCCAGCTGCGTTGGGCCTTTTAGCTCCTATGGCTGCCAATGCCGCTGAGTTAAATGTCAATGGTATTTCCGTCTACTCAGCTTCTAGTTCAGAAGTCAAGAGCATCTCAGAATTCTCTGATGTTCATCCAAATGATTGGGCGCATCAGGCCTTAACTCAACTCGCTGAACGCCATGGATGTTTAGCAGCCAATCCTCAAGGCAGCATGACTCGCTATGAAGCAGCTGACCTTCTTAACACCTGCCTCGGCGAAGTTGCCCAGGTTAACCAAGAAGAGAGTCGCCTAATCACTGAGTTCGGATCTGATCTTTCTGTAATCAAAGGTCGTTCCTCAGAACTAGTAGCAGATGCAGGTGGTATGGATCACTCAGCTATGGGACATGGAGAACATGTTCCAAGAACCATGATTATGGGAAAAACTAGTTTTGTAGTTGGTGGTGTTGATGGAGTCAGCGGTAAGGAAGCAGTCACTTTTAATTACGACACCAAGCTAATGGCTCATACAAGCTTTACTGGTAAGGATTTGTTGAAAACGGTTATTCGAACTGGCAACTTCAACAACATGGATCCATTTGGAATGATGGGCAGTGCACGCTTGGAGACGGCTTTCAACAGTAGTGATGGGTTAAATCTCCACCGTGCTTACTACAAATTCCCAGTAGGCGATAACTTCAACGCAACATTTGGTACAAAGCTTCGTCAAGATGATCTACTTGGCGTATGGCCCAGTGCATATCCAAGTGATTCCATTTTGAATGTCTTGACCCATGCAGGAGCTAATGCTGCATATAGCAAAGCAATGGGTGCTGGAGCAGGTATCACCTACTCACAAAATCAATTGAGCGCATCACTTCTCTTTGTTTCTGATGAAGCAGATGATGCATCTCAAGGTGTTTTAACAGAACAAGGTTCTGATGATTTAAGTGCTCAGCTTTCTTGGAATGGAGATAACTTCACAGTTGCTGCTATTTACACCACTTCTGATGGAGGGAACGCAACAAACACTGCAAATACCAATGACTATGACGCCTATGGAATTAGCGGCGTCTATCGACTAGAAAACAGCCTTGCATTCAGCGCAGGCATGGGATGGAAAACTCCTGAAAAGGAAGATGACACCAACAACATCGAAGATGAGACCACATGGTCTATTGGAGTTGTGTGGAGCGATTTCGGTGCTGAAGGTAATGATCTTGGAGTAGCAATCGGCACTGCCGAAGGCCATAGAGATGACTCTGGCTATGACGATCCTCTGGCTTATGAGGTTTATTACTCAATGGCTGTTAGTGACAATGTCACCGTTACACCTGCTCTTTTCACAATTCAGAAAGATGGTGCTGATGACGTTACCGGTGGCTTAGTTAAAACAACTTTCCAGTTCTAATAATTCCTTTAAATCAAATTTGAAGCACCCATCGATTTGGTGGGTGCTTTTTTTTGACAGAAAGTTGGCCCTATGACTTAGTTAGTCCATTTGATTCTCATAGTTCCACTTGGGGGCGCTTACAACGCACCAAAAGGCTGTAGGGACAAGCTATTGCAATAAGCTAGCGCCCCCTACAGCGCCCCTTTCTCAATTGAGATCCGTCAAAAGCCAGTCGGGGCGACAGGATTCGAACCTGCGACCTAGTGCTCCCAAAGCACCCGCGCTACCAAACTGCGCCACGCCCCGTTTTTTAATATTAGTGCTTGAAAGCAAGGAAGCCAATCTGTGTTTGGTTTCCCTGTAAGCTCTCTATAGAGCTAAATATTTAATTAATTTTTTGGGCTAGACATCCCTAGCCATGAATGGGACTGCTTGAGGACATAATTAACAAATAGTGTTGTGGAGAAAAATTTTTAATGGTGCGAGCTGCTCTTTATTCGCTGCAAGAAAGGTCTAAAAACAGCTGTTGCAAGGAGTTATCTCCCATAAACTAAATCCTTTAATTACTTAGCTGCTCAATTTATGTACATATATATTCACCTAAATACAACAATTTATAGATATTCAATTTTCAAGTCTCAAGCCCTATAAATCAGCCTCTTCCTTCTCATCATCATCCTTAACAGGCATTGCCAATACGAAAAAGAAAACAACAAAGCCAACTGCCAAAAAGGCATCCCCCAACCAATGAAACACGATTGACCTCCTATTAACTAGTTAATTTAACTGCTATCAGAGAGAGCTCGACAATAAGAAAGATGGTTGTCGATCAATCCGGATTAAGAATGTTTATGGTAAAGCATAGACAAAAAGCTCCTTAGAACAGGAGACGCCTGTCATGCCAAGGGATCGCTGATAGAAGAGATCCAAAAACAAACTGGATGCACTAAATGGCTAACACCTAATTCTTTCAGAACTTATTTCCAGCTTTAGCATGCGACTCTGAAAGATCCAAAAGATGATGAAATAAGAATCTTTAGACAAAAAGAGGTACTCGATTTTGCACAACCGATTTCCAAGATGAAAATGTCAAGGGCATGAATTCTTTACATACAAGGAGATGACCAGAAGTACATCTCTGCCTAAGCTAGTTCTAGAATTTCTTGAATCCAATGCCAGTAGCAACAGCAAAGGCTCCTAGTCTCAATAGACTTGGCAAATATGCCACTAGTAAATTAATTCAGAATTTAGGGTCCAACCAACCTCAATTTAGTTTCACAGGCAATTTTAGAAGCGTTCATGGTAGAGACTAATTCTAAGATCAACCTATCAACTAACAAAAAAATATTTATAGCAGCTGAAAATACTGTTCCAGTTCGTTTACTTTCCTTTTACATATCTACATCAAATGGCTTGAAACAATTAGAAGTCTCATTGAAATCACTTCTATTTCATCTTGATTTGTAATCTCTGAGATAATACCTAAAATAAGCAAACCGCATATTGACATGAACCCCAAAAACCTAACGGTCAATGAAAGGGTCAAGTTATTGGTTGAAGCTCTAGATGGGGCCGAAAAGACCAATGAGGCCTTGTCAAATGCCGAAGATGTGGAAGCAATGGTTGCAGTACTTCTCGAAGCCTCACAAAAGTTGGGGTTAGCTCTAACGAGAGACGAATTAATGAAAACACCGCCAATACGAGATTGGATTTGGTACAAAAGTGGGGGTGCACTTGTAACAGTCGGTGATGGGATCCCTCGTTACCAGCAAGATAAATTTTCTGGAAACCTCCTTTACATTGGTGGCGGGCTTGTCATAGCCCTACTCTTTATATTCGGTATACTTACAGGCTTCTGAATAGTAACTGCAATAGAATATTTATGAATTACAAAAATCAAGCTCATGGAGAATCTTGAATCTATAGACATACTTGGGCTAGTAGCTGGAAGTCTTACCACAATTGCGTTCGTACCTCAATTAATAAAAGTTTGGACATCTAAGTCAGCAAAAGATATCTCGTACGTTATGTTTATCTTGTTTGTAACGGGCATAGTTTTATGGGAAATATATGGATGGGGAATACACTCGCTGCCAGTAATTCTATTTAATATAATTACCTTCATCCTGGGGATCACTATTCTTATCCTCAAGTTCATTTTTGACAGTTTGCCAAAAGAGTCAGAAGTATAAAATATTTAATCAGTAACTCAATACAGAGAAAACGAAAAATCTGTATGTAATAAAAATAACTCTAAAATCAACAGGACTCAAGGGCCAGGGACCCTGCCATTACAGTAACTAACCTCATAGGCAACACCAACATTCCCTTTTTGACTTTCTACACACTCATTTTGATGTTTTGCCCACTGAGATAACGGCAAGATTGAAATAGCTATTACCAAAAGGCTCGCCGCACTGCTAAGGGATAACAATAAAGAGGAAAGAGACCTTAACAAGTCCAAAGTCGAAGAGCTTGACTCCTGTTTATCAGTCATAGGAAACTCCTTCTAAGCTACGGACATCGAGGTATTAGCTAAATAAACCTACTTCAAAGAAGCTACAAAGCATATAAAGAAGCCGCTTTTTTTCTAAAGGCAAATAGTTTAATCGGCAATGACATCCTGACTTAGTGAATATCAGTGCCGATATTTTTATCCTTATATAAAAAATTTCATATCTGCAGAGCTAACTATGGTCTCTCTGCCAATGACTGACTGTGGCAGGTGAAAACTTGTGGCCATAACTCTTACCAACAGCAACTATGCAGCTGTTGTTAGGTCCGCAATCACTTATCTGGCCTTGAAGCCTCTTATCAGTCTTAGCCTTTGCAAAAAAGGCTTCAAGCTGCTTCTTAGACATAATTACCTCCTAGCTGGGGGGTCAATACATCGCTAGCTACGGAGGGGCATGTTCGGCAAGTAATATACAAACAAAGTTTGTATATAGAAAGATCTAAAAGGCGCTCACACAACGCAACAAAAAAGTTTTTATTAGGTATGAATGCCTATTCTTCCGCAGTGGATCGCTGAATATCAGGTTGGGTAAATCCAACCTCAATAATATTAAAATCAAAGCCAAGGTTTGTACTTTTTGTAAGGACTTCTTTTTTCCTAAAGCCCTTAAAGAAAGAAGAAATTAAAACAACTAGGGATTCAACAAAAAGGATAAAACCTATTAAGGCAACGAAAATCGCCTGGTCAGTGATACTTTCTTCTTCCACGGCTAGTCGTCTGTAAAGTAAAAAGCCTTGCCGAAAGGCTGTCAATAAATACTAGTATTTTTCCAATCGCAAGCATTCATTGAATCAATAGGCGATACAAGGGGCATCAAAGCTCTAAGCATTTACTCCTAATGCGATTGAAGTTATTGAATGGGAAAGGGAATTCAGATGATCCTGCAATGCGAGACAAAATCAAGTATGAGCACTTCGAGCAGAAGAAGGAATACCAAGACATTTGCAGCCGTATGATCACGAGAGATCAACTTCTTCATTATTAGACTCTATCAAAGATGGAACAAACTAGTATTCACTACGAAATGTCAGACGAAGAGAAGGCCGAATACTTCGATGCTTTTACTTTAGACATATTCAATAGCAAGGAAAATATTTTAGTAGACTTCATAGTAGAATGTACTGATGAAAGTGGGCTAATAGATAGCCTGAAAAGTTGGCCAAAGGAAATTAAAGTAGCAGTAGTGAACAGATTCATAAAGAACCATATGAATAAGGCTGAAGGAAAAGCAAACAAATGAATCAGTCGAACTACATTCAGATTGACCTAGTGTAAGACTTAGTCTCCAGCAATTAGTCCAAATAGTCTTGAAAGAGTAATCACAAAATGACCCAAGAAGACATATTATTTCAACTCATCCTCTGGTTAATTTCATTTATTGCAAATATGTTCTCTGCTTTTGCTGGTGGAGGAGCAGGATTAATTCAGCTGCCAGCACTTATCCTACTAGGATTGCCATTCACTATTGCATTAGGCACTCATAAGTTAGCCAGTGTGGCTTTAGGTGTTGGGGCTGGCTTGCGACATATGAGAGAGGGAGCGCTGGACACAAGACTAACTAGTATAATTCTGTTCTGTGGACTTCCAGGAGTATATTTTGGTTCGCAACTTGTCGTTTCTGTTCCAGAGAAACTTGCCACATATTTACTTGGTTTATTGACTATATGGCTGGCTCTTTTCTCGTTTAAAAAAAAGAATTTAGGGACAATAGATTCGAGATACAAACCAAATATTAAAGAACTAATAAAAGGAGGATTAGTTCTATTTCTTATTGGCCTTCTAAATGGATCACTTTCGTCAGGTACTGGCCTATTCGTAACTATCTGGTTGGTTTATTGGTTTGGCCTGTCGTATACAAAAGCTATTGCCTATACATTGATTCTGGTAGGTCTGTTTTGGAATGGTACAGGCGCTATTGTTTTGGGTATGAATAGTGATATCAAATTAAACTGGCTTCCCTCTCTAATTAGTGGTTCTCTTATAGGTGGATATTGCGGAGCCCATATAGGTATAACCAAAGGTAATTCTATTGTTAAAAAAGCTTTTGAATCCATTTCTTTCCTAATGGGAGTATCACTAATAATTAGAAATTTCTTCTAAAGCCAATCAAAAGATCCCATTAGCATTAATACCTGAAGCGCTTAACTACCTTTGCAGGGCCATCATTTGAACCCTTAAGATACAAAAGCCATTGACTTGTCTCAATGTCATGATCACAGCCATACTCAGAATTGGAGCCATAATCCTTTATTTGAGCAAAATGACAAGCCTGGTCAGCCTCAAAGGCTGATCTATAGGTAGTTAGAAAAAACAACAAAACCAAGGATACGGCCAAAAGAAGTGTTGAAAAAATTGCTAGTCTCATTAATGTAGAACAACTAACTTGGTTTTTCTATTAACTATTCTACTTTAAAAACCTAAATACCCAAACCCAACATGAAAAACCCTATAGAGCAACTATACTTAAAGTTCTGGGTACCAGTTTTTGGACGAATATTAATGCTATTTTCTAAGTGGATAGAGGGAGAGCCTGTCAAGGAAACACCCACATATGATCTTGAAAATATAAATAAAATCGACAAGAAATAAATGTATTTTCATACGATACTTTTATCAGTTCTTTCACCTGAGATCTTAAGCTTCATAAAAGTTGTAGCTTTATTAGGTCCTTTCCTGATAGGGGCTCTTATTCTTACTTTAAAAAGAATCGAAAACACTCATCCAAAAAGGATTAGATGGAAATGATCAAACCTCTAGCAAGCTAAGCTTGGGTAGTGAATCTTTTATGAGATCTTTTTTGAAACACAATTATGCTCAAGATTAATTTTGTAAAGTCCCATTGGTACGCAATCCTAATTTACTGTCTTTTATTTCCTACAAAAGCCTACTCTGGAGTCAATGAATTTACTCCCCTGGATCAAGTAGAGGATTGGGTCATAGAGCGACGAGTTAATTCAACAACTAATAAAGTACTCTGCAGAGCATTTTTACCAAACAACTCGACATGGTTTAGTGGCAGAATTCGCCTAGATATAAAAAACCAATTAATAATTCCTGAAGAGATGCTAAATACAAGACTGCCCGAACTATCGAGTATAAAAAAGGTTATTAATGCACTAAAGAATTGTCGTTCTAGTCTTATCTATCTAAAAGAGAGTTAATTGAAAACCCCTTGTTTCTGGGAAGCTCCTAACGATAGAAATTAGTAGCGTTTGCTCTAAAAGCCTAATAATTTACTAGTAATCAGTTTTAGGTCCTTGATCCTTTTGGTCTGAGGGACTCACCAAGTACCAAATTACAAACACAATCAAATAAATGGTTGTTTCCACAAGTAGTTGCTTCGCCTTTCTACGGCCTAGCAAGAGAATGGGCTATTCGGCAGCAGGTTCGTTACATATGAACTCACTGCTTCTTGACTGAAGAGCACTATTTAGGTATTCGGAGAGGGACAAACCTTCTATAAAGAGAGGCTGGATACCTAGCGACTAGCATTGCCCTGAAAGAAAACCTAGGGGGAATTAGCTATAAGCAGCAATAACTCTTAAAACCTCAAGGTAAAGAACACTACAAGTAGCCACCAAAACAGTAATCAAAACCCCACCCCACTTAATGATTTTCTGATCTGGATTGGTTCTGCAGGCCTCTATAGCTGCTGGTGTTGCACCAAGAGGGGTAAAGGTCAGTCCCACAATTAGAGCCGTGAGGCTTATCACTACTAATTGGGCGTTGCTCATTACGAACCTCGTTGAACGCCAGGAGCTTAAGCCGATGAGACTTGATTAATGCGATCTAGATAACCTGCGTTACCTTCGAAAGCAATAATTCAGAGCCATAGCTCACATGAATTGGAATACATGCTTTGCAGGTTGAAATTTTTCGTCGCTATAGAAAACAAGCTCACTTGTCTCCCTTTACTTTTGGAGACTCCCTTCTGATTGCCTTGTACTCAGAACGGATCTGATCTAACAAAGCCTCGCGTCTTTTCAATGAAAGATCCATTTCCTTTTGTTCTAGGGAAAGTCTTTCATTACGGCTCAATTGCATCCAACTATTTATATTGCTTTTCATCACAGTTTTACTTGGCTGAACCAAACGACGTCGCAAATAAGGCGAAAAGAATAAAATAAAAAGAGTAGCTCCTAATAAAAAAGCATAAAAATTACTCATAGGCTCAAAGAGTTACTCAAGTTAAATACCTAATCCAGACCTTAACAGCTCGACTAGCAAAGTAGCTAATAAGGCCTAAAGGCCTCATGAAAAGCAGCTATTGTCTAAAAAATTTTAACCGGGCCTGAAGGACGCCTAGAAGGCCGATGAGAAACGAAGTCAATTGTTGAATCTTTAGTTAGAGACATATTAATTACTACATGAACCTGTCCAAAAGAGGATCTACTAAAAAGAGTATAACAATACAAGACAAAATTACCCAGGCCAATAAAAATAAAATGAAGGCTTTAAACCTTTTTGCCACAGGGCTAATAGAATTTGCACCTTCCTTTAGAAGGGTGGCTTTACAGTCGGATAGTTGGAAATTGTTTAACCTAAAGTATTCAGACAAAGGTAAGCGTACTTCGGAATATTGGCTCTGCAATCTTGCTGCAAATTTCTCGGGTTGCGCAGTTTGCAATGTCGCAACAATTTCGTCAGGGTTCAACTCGTTTAGTCGCTTCTCAAGATTCGTAGTCCATCCCAAATTAAACAGATTCCCATTACGGACAAGGTAAACATAGCCAATCATGGATAAAAAAGTCTTGGAGTTTGGCTGAAGGCTCTTGCCACTTAAAATCTTAGCCAAGAGGAAACTTTTTAAAAGTTATCAAATCATTTTACTGAATTGTTATTAAAAATAAAACCAATAAAAGAACTAATAGGGTATTAAATGAAGCCAGAACAATTGCTGCGAGTCTTTTGCTTGATGCAGAAACTCCATTCTGCTCATTTATCATGCTAAGTATAAGAAGATACTAGAAAGCCCTGCCTGAATCTAAAGACAGGCTACCAAAAGTCTGAAGCAAAGCTGTTGGACACATTATTTGGAGTAGCTGAACAGTCAGGGTAAAAATGTCCTGAAGTTGACCAAAGCTGCCTACTATTAGCAGCCCTCAAAATGGCCTTGTACTGCTTGTCAGACCTTGAATGCGAAGAGACATCTCGCTGAGGGATTGGTCTAGCACGACGCAAAATTTGCAACATCATGCTTTCTCGGAAACTACGCAAATGAAACCGCGAAATAACCCAACAAGCGATAGTGAGTATTACCTAACAACCTGTGATCTACCAAAAGACCAATTCATACAGCCATCTGCTGGGCCAGAAGACTAAGCCTCACCAAAAATATTCAGTTGTAATGCGTAATGCGCTATAAAGGCCCCCACGTAAGCCATGGCTATGGATTCAGCTAGTAGTTCGTCAAAACCTTCTATAAAAGAACAACTAAAACAGCTTCTTGATGAAAAGTGGGAAAGCTTAAACCAATCTCAAAAGAAGTTCGCCAAAAAGGTTTGGGGGATAATTACATACAAATGGCGTTGGCAAATCGCAATGAACATTCCATATCTCGCGATTTTTATCTTGGACAAAACAATCCCTTCAGTTCATAAATTTGACGTAGAGCTTTTAAGCTATATCACCGCAAAGTTACCTATTCCAGCATTTATATCTTCCTGGATAGGTCTAAATTAAAAAGAAGTCAAGAATACCATTTCAAATTTAGGTTATTCACCTGATTAGTTTTATTTCAACAAAGTTAATTTAGGCTAAGGGCCAAGGGAACTGGATCCCAAGCCTATCAATCAACCACAAGCCAAAAGCGACCTTAAATCCTGTAGCCAATAAGCCCCACCCAAGAAGCTGCTTCTTCGACAATCCAAAAAACATCTAAAAAATTCAAAGGGCCTTTAAAGACAGCTTAATAAATAAATCTTTTTAGATGGGGTCAAAAGAACAAACCTCAAAGAAATTAAAGGTTAAGAAGTTTGCCTCTAGTTTTAAATGGGTCGCCTGAGATTCGAACTCAGGACCAGCCGGTTAAAAGCCGGATGCTCTACCGCTGAGCTAGCGACCCTTCAAATGAGTGCCCTTAAAGCACCGATGGAAATTATCACGCTGAGTGTCCCCGCGTATCGATGTGTGTTGCCGCTTGCATCCCCGTCCAGCCTGAATCTTGGGGCAAATTGAACCTCATCTAAATAGTGACAATTAGAACACCTAGAAACCAGAGTCACATTTAGACCCGATTAAAGCGTAAAATCCGCGGTGAAATTCACGTCCCTGACCATGATCGTCTTTGTAGCTCTGCCAATCGTTGCTGCTTTGGCCTGGGTCGTCTTCAATATTCAACAGCCTGCCAGAGAGCAATGGTCAAGGCAATTCGGAGACGACAACAAGCCTTTCTAAGAGTTTGACCTCTTAGAAAAGTGCATTCAGGTGACACCCTGAAACCTTGAATCCTTCAAAATCAGTAGTCGTAATTGGTGCCGGCCTAGCCGGTACTGAGGCCGCTTGGCAAATTGCAATGGCGGGGGTAAAGGTAACTCTGATTGAGATGAGGCCAAACCATAGAACCCCTGCACACCACACAAATGAATTCGCTGAGCTTGTATGCAGTAATAGCTTTGGAGCCATTAATAGCGATAGGGCTTCAGGGCTTTTAAAACAAGAATTACGTGAACTTGATTCACTCGTAATCAAAACAGCAGGGATTCATTCCGTTCCTGCAGGTGGGGCTTTAGCTGTAGACAGATCGAACTTTAGTTCTAAGTTGACAGAAATAGTTAGTTCCCACCCATTAATTTCTGTTGAAAGGAAAGAGCAAAAGGAGTTGCCAAATCCCCAACAGATCACAGTTCTGGCAACAGGACCTTTAACAAGTGAATTACTTGCTAATGATCTTCGGAAATTTACAGGTCTTGAGGAATGTCATTTTTTTGATGCAGCAAGTCCAATCATAGAAGGCGAAAGTATAGATTTCTCGAAGGCCTTCTCTGGTAGTCGTTATGACAAGGGGACACCAGATTACTTAAATTGTCCGTTAAATAAGTTGCAATATCAAGCATTTCGAAATGCACTTCTAAATTCTGATCAAGCTGAATTAAAAGACTTTGACAAAAAAAATGCAAACTTCTTCGAAGGCTGTTTACCAATAGAAGAGTTGGCAAGGCGTGGAGAAGATACTATGAGATTTGGCCCCTTAAAACCCATAGGTCTTTGGGACCCAAGGTGGGGCGATTTAAATGACCGAAATGTTCGTAAGGAAAAACGTGCTTATGCAGTTGTTCAATTACGAAAAGAAGATATCTCAGGAAGGCTTTGGAATCTTGTTGGGTTTCAAACAAATCTGAAGTGGAGCGAGCAAAAACGAATCTTTAGAATGATTCCAGGGCTTCAGAACGCAGAGTTTGTACGTCTAGGAGTAATGCATCGCAATACCTTTTTGGAGTCTCCACAATTATTAAAACCCACCTTGCAATTCAAAAGAAGGCCCTACCTTCTTAGTGCTGGACAAATTACTGGAACGGAAGGATATGCAGCAGCAGTCGCTGGTGGATGGCTAGCTGGGACAAATGCGGCCAGACTTGCAAAAGGCGAAAATCCAATTGACCTCCCCCCAACAACAATGATCGGTGCATTAACCCATTTCATTAGTGGTATGAACACCACCTCCAAAAGGTCAGGGGAGTTCCAGCCAATGCCAGCCAACTTTGGCCTATTACCTGCCCTCAGTAAGCAAATCAAAGATAAAAAAACCCGCTACGAAGCTTACAGAGATCGAGCGCTCAAAGACCTTGAAAAAATATCCCAAAACCTATCATCTTAGTAATGAGACCAATAACTCAGAAAGAATAAATTCAAGATGCAGACTATTAAAACAATCCGGGTTCAACCCTGTTAACAATCACCTATAAAGTATAGAGCTCAAACAATCTTCTAAATCTTAACTAGAATCGTTCAACATGAATGCAATCAAGAATCAACAGGCAGATTCAAACACATGGGATGCAATTGTAATTGGATCTGGAATAGGCGGACTGGTTACAGCTTCTCAACTTGCCTCAAAAGGGGCAAAGGTACTTGTTCTGGAGAAATACACAATCCCTGGAGGAAGCGGAGGAGCATTTCAAAGGAAGGGATATACCTTTGATGTTGGCGCATCAATGATTTTCGGTTTTGGGGAAAAGGGATATACCAACCTTCTCACTAGAGCTCTAGCTGATGTCAATGAAAATTGTGAGACATTTCCTGACTCAGCCCAACTCGCATACCACCTACCTAACAATTTGGAGATTGTTGTTGATCGTGATTACAACAGTTTTATTGAATCATTGATAAGACGTTTCCCTCATGAATCTTCTGGGATTAAAAAGTTTTACGGAGTTTGCTGGCAAGTTTTCAACTGCTTAGATTCAATGCCATTACTTTCAATAGAAGAGCCTTTATATCTAGCAAAGGTTTTCTTCAAATCTCCCTTAGCTTGTCTCGGATTGGCCAGATGGCTGCCAGTAAATGCTGGTAAAGTCGCTAGACAATATATAAAAGATCCAGAGCTCCTTAAGTTCATTGATATTGAGTGTTTTTGTTGGTCTGTAATGCCTGCTAATGAAACACCAATGATTAATGCAGGCATGGTTTTCTCAGATAGACATGCTGGTGGAATAAATTATCCCAAAGGAGGTGTAGGAGTAATTGCCCAAAAACTAGTTACTGGCCTAGAAAATCATGGTGGACAAATTAGATATAAATCAAGAGTCAAAAATATTCTTTTAAAAGGTAAATGTGCAATCGGGATTGAACTTGCGAACGGTGAAAAAATTTATTCAAAGAAAGTAATTTCAAATGCCACACGTTGGGACACATTTGGAGGGGAAGGGGCTAAACATGCTCTTGTAGATATAAAAGATACGCCATCATCCGAGCACAAATGGAGGCGAAGGTATAAGCCTTCACCATCGTTCCTTTCACTTCATTTAGGAGTTGAAAATTCAATCATTCCCAAAGGATCCCACTGTCATCATTTAATATTGGACAGTTGGGATAAAATGAATGCAGAACAAGGAGTTACTTTTATATCAATTCCGACAATCCTAGACTCAGGCCTAGCTCCTGAAGGAAAAGGAATAGTACATGCTTTTACCCCTTCTTCAATAAAAGATTGGGAGAATCTAAGTCCTAAAGAGTATTCCGATAAAAAGACAAGAGACGCTGATCGTCTTATAAAAAAAATTGAAAACATCTTCCCAGGTCTAAAAAGCTCTATCTGTCATAAAGAAATAGGAACCCCTCGGACTCATAGGCGTTTCTTAGGCCGTTTTCAGGGCAGTTATGGTCCAATACCCTCTTTACCCCTCCCGGGATTGCTCCCTATGCCTTTTAACTCAACTGGTATTCAAAATCTCTTTTGCGTTGGTGACTCATGCTTCCCTGGGCAGGGACTTAACGCAGTTGCGTTCAGTGGATTTGCTTGTGCCCATCTAATTGGTGCTGACCTTGGGATTAATCCTTGGGAGCTCCCTAGCTAAACCTATCGATAACAGAAAACTTATTTTTAAGGAGAGATTTTTCTATTCAGGCAATGTGTCCAGGCTAAACCTATAACCTTGCTGCCGAACAGTTGTAATACCTCCACCTTCTCCAAGTCCAGCCTGCTCAAGCTTCCTCCTGAGAGTTAGTACTTGAGTGTCAACAGAACGAGGTCCCCCGCTAAATGGGGGCCATGCCATCCGGAGAAGTTCTTGACGACTACGAACCATGCCTGGTGGCATCAAAAGGGCACAAAGGAGAGCAAATTCCCTCGGGCTCAATTCAACTGGTTTCTCTCTTAGGGTCACCTGTCTAAGAAGGAGATGTACCTCCAAGGGACCAACTGCAACTCTCTCTTGCAAACCACTGCGCCCTCTCTTTAAAAGAGTTCTACAACGTGCGGCCAATTCCTCTAATCCGAAAGGTTTTCGCAACACATCATCAGCACCCTCATCAAAAAGCCCAACCACTGGCTCAACACCAGCACGGGCAGTAAGGACTATCACAGGGCACCCCAAATGTTGGGCCAGACGAAGAGCAGAGCTCTTTTCAAGCAGTTCTGAACTAACTAGCAGATCTGGGGTTTGTTCTCTACAAAGATCTATTGCTGCTGCTGCTGAATCGACTGCAGCAGTTAGATGCCCATCCTGTCTCAACCGTTGAACTAAAACGGTCCTAAGTGTCGGATGTGGCTCTACTACGAGGACCTTTGCAAGATTCTGAGTAGAAGCTTGCATAGTAGAAGAACCAGAAGATGGCACCGAATTATGGGCTGACGAAAGAACGTCTTGAGGAATAGAGGTCACTTTCTAGAACAGAACCCCGGGTACGCTAAGACAATTCAATGCCAGACTGGTGAAAGAAGTCGGCTTACGGGGAGACCATGACATCACTTGAAAGCCCTCAAACTATTCGACACTTCCAATCTCTTTGCGATTCTTGCCAAGAGCTTACTAGCCGATATCACAACCCATCAGAATTAAGACTCTATGCAGATGGTTATTTACATGCCCTTCGATGTTGTGGGCAGTTAGATCAAAAAGAACTTCTAAAGCTCGAAAGGCTTATGGAAAGATGGATATTGGATCCATCTAGTTTTATAGGACCTGATGGGGACTTAAGCAGCCTGTTTATAAAAAAAGAAATTGGGTTATAAACTTAATCAAGAGATGGATTAAATGAACTTTTAAATCTAAGAAGCAAGTGCTATTTCCAATTTCTCTCGAAGCTCTCCTGAATTGTACATTTCTATAAGTATATCTGATCCACCGATAAACTCTCCTTTAACATAGACCTGAGGAATCGTTGGCCAATTTGAATATTCCTTTATTCCTTCACGAATTTCCATATCAGCAAGAACATCAAATGTTTCAAAAGTAATCCCTAGCGAATTTAAAATCTGAACAACATTATTAGAGAATCCACATTGAGGCATTATCTTTGTTCCCTTCATAAAAACCACAATTGGACTAGCCTGAATAAGGCTCTCAATTCGCTTCTTGGTGTTTGAGTCCATAATTAAAATAGCAATTGGTTTAATTAGGGGTTGAGGTGTTTAAAGCTAAAGCATGAATTGCCTCACTGGCCAACTCATCACGCAAAGCGCTATAAACTAATTGATGTTGACGTACAAGAGAAAGTCCAGCAAATGACTCAGAAATAACATTTACCTGTAAGTGGTCACCTCCTCCATTTAGATCTTCAACTGAAACTTTTGCATCTGGTAAAACACGCCGGATAGCTGTGCTTACTTCGTTTGCTTGAACCATGAGTGACTAAAAAAAGATGGAAAACCTAGTCATTGCTATAAAGCAATTTTAATCAAAGGATACTCAATTAGCCGCGGAATATGGAGTCTCTACAAAACCTAATTCCAAAAGCCTCTGATATGCCTTTTGCCCCTCTGGCTTAACAGGAGTCATTAATCGGACAACCTCCACTAGTACAGGTACAGCAATTTCCGGCTGATCCATTCGACGGAAAAGTGCAGCGAGGCGAAGGTTTGTATTTGCTAACAATCTCATGGCTTCTCGTCCTTTCTGATCCATTTCTCGAGGGATCCGCGCATCTAAACCACGAAAAGATCCACTGATGTCTCTGTAAAACGAAAGCAATTGCTTGGAAGCATTTCTAGATTTGTCGTAATACCGACGAGCTTCTTCCAAATCTCCTCTTGCAGATGCAGCATCACCTTTCTTAAGGAGACTATTAACTGCAGAAACATTGAAGCCATTGACTTCCTCTGCCAAGACCCTCGTAGCAGTTGTCGAAGATTTCTCCTCTGGTGAACAACCTGAGAAAAGAGCCAAGCCTGCCAAAAGTGCCAAGGCCGTCATCGGTAGGCGACAACGCATCGATTTGATTTGTATTTACAAAACAACTTTAGAGTGAATTAGAAAGTCGACCAACTGCGCTAAGGGCAGCTTGTTCAGCTGCATGCATACTCAAAGCCAACTTGTCATTAAAGTTGTTTGCAGCATTTCTACCGGTGCTAGAAACCATTAATGGCTCTTCGAAACAAATTGCGGCACGTCCAAAAGGCTTAGGAACTGCTTCGCTATATCCAATCCCAACTGGCACTACTTGAACATCAACACCCTTTCCATGAGCCAACTGTGCTAAACGAGCAAGCCCCTGTTTAAGCCGAATAGCCTTACCAGTTCGATTAATTTTGCCTTCAGGGAAAACCACAAGTTGCTGACCATCAACCATTAAATCAATGGCATATCTCAATGTGGCTAAGGAAGGCCGAGCCTGATCTACAGGGAAGCATCCAAGCCTATGAAGGAACCAACCTTGAATACCTTTCATCTCAGTTCTAGTGACCATGAACCTACAGTCCCTTCCTGTGACCCTTCTTCCAGCAGCCATTGGCAACATAAGTCCATCCCATCTAGCTCGATGAGTTGGAGCAAGCAGAACAGGCCCTGCAGATGGCAAATGTTCCTTTCCTAGAACAAGTCTTTGCCTAAAGAAATTACGCAAAACCAAATCCTGCGTAGTCACCATGGCAAGTGGGCTCCAAAAGGGATCCACCCCAAGACATAAATTTGTTTCTCGGGTCTTTAAATCCCGGGACACATTTTAAAAGCGATCCAATCCAACAAACTTAACGTCGATATATAGGCTTCACTCCACTTGAAAGGGCAGTTGAGTTAGCGGCCAAGTACAAAAAAACACTTACCAAGCGAAAGTTCTCAATAGAATCCAGATCAGAGACAAAACCTTATGGCAAAACTCGGGGTAAATATCGACCATATCGCGAGTGTGCGCCAAGCAAGGCGTACCGTTGAGCCTGATCCTGTCAATTTGGCGTTTATTGCCGAACTTGGAGGGGCTGACAGCATCACTGTTCACCTCAGAGAAGATCGACGACATATACAAGACCGTGATGTGCGACTACTTAGGAAAACAATTCGAACGCAATTAAACCTAGAGATGGCCCCTACAGACGAAATGGTGAATATTGCTCTTAATGTTTGCCCTGATATGGTAACTCTAGTGCCAGAAAGAAGAGAAGAAATAACAACCGAAGGGGGATTAGATATTATTGTAAACCAAATTTATATCAAGGAAGTGATTTCTAAGTTGCAAGATGAATCAATACCAGTAAGTTTATTTGTAGATCCTAGTTATGATCAAATTCAAGCTTCAGCAGATACTGGAGCTGATTTTGTTGAGTTGCATACAGGTTGTTATGCAGAAGCTTCCACCAAAGAAAGAGTCAAACAACTCTCCTTGATAAAAGAAGCAACGGCAATATCTCAATCATTAGGTTTAGGAGTAAACGCAGGGCATGGTCTTACATACCAAAATGTTTCCGCAATAGCAGAAATCAGAGGTATACAGGAATTAAATATTGGCCACACAATTATTGCAAGGTCCTTAGCCGTCGGCCTTAAAGAAGCAGTGCAAGAAATGAAAGCCTTAATAAGTGGTAAAGGGAGCAACTACATCAGGAATCATCGAAACAATCATTCAAAAGAACCTTGTTAAAGGTTTATCGCAGCAACCGAGCAGAATGGTTGGCTCAATTACTTTCTGAAAAACTACGTCTAGAACCTCCTGGGATTTTTGAGAAAGTAGAAATAGTCGTGAATACTTGGCCTACAAGTCGTTGGTTAGGGGAACAGATCTCAATTACAAATGGGATAAATGCATTAGTAAGATTTCCCTTTCCAGGTACATATTTAAAACAACTAGTCAAAATAATCCTTAATGAAGATCTAGATATTGAAGACCCGTGGAAAGGCAACCGATTGGTTTGGGAAGTTATAGATCTTCTACCAAACCTACTAGAAACTGATCAAGGTAGATCCCTTCGCGAATGGTCTAAGCAACAGACTTATAAAGAGGGTTTATTGAATAGATCTAAATGGCAATTAGCAAATAGTATTGCAAATCTTTTTGATGACTATGTTCTATATCGTCCTGAACTATTAATGAACTGGTCTAGACATAATAAAAATCCAAAACCAAGAAATCTTACATCGAGTTTCCTTTGGCAGCCGGTTCTCTATCAAATGCTTGAAGAGAAAATAGAAACTGATCCATTCGGAGTAAAAGTCAAAAAGGCAATTCAAAAACTTAAAGAAGGCAAAG
Source organism: Prochlorococcus sp. MIT 1300 (assembly GCF_034092375.1). NCBI lineage: Bacteria > Bacillati > Cyanobacteriota > Cyanophyceae > Synechococcales > Prochlorococcaceae > Prochlorococcus > Prochlorococcus sp. MIT 1300. Next base: position 474,389 of record NZ_CP139302.1, read on the forward strand.
TTCCACACGCAAAGCTTCCAAAGAATATACGACTATTTGGGATTAGCAGCCTTGCTCCGATTCAAATAGAACTTATTCAAGCAATTTCTGGCTACACAAATGTCGAGATATATCTACTCACACCTTGCCCCAACCTGTGGCAAAGACATCCAATTGGAAGCCGGGAATTCAGTCAAAAACTAGGAGTTATTAACGACTTGCGTCCAGAAGGTCTCGAAAAGAAATTCGGACGGATGGCATCAGAGTTTCAACAGTTATTAGAAGGTAGTGGAGAAAACCAGCTAGGGGCTTATGAAGAGAAGGATCTATTCGCCGCTCCTATTAGTATGGCAACAGAAAAAGGAAGGCTGCCAACGTTATTAGAGCAACAACAGCAGCAATTAGTCATCGAAAATGAAGTCCAAGAAATTAAAACTAATTCCAAGGATAGTTCCTTGTTATTCATGTCTTGCCCAGGAGATATTAGACAAATTCAATTAATAAGGGATCAAATCCTGCAATGGTTTGCAGGAGACGCAACATTACAGCCTAAAGATGTATTAATAATGACACCTAAGATCAATAATTATGCACCACTAATATCCTCAGTATTTAATGACACATCAGCAACGGGTATAAAAATTCCATGGCGCATTACTGACCGTAGTCAACAAGAGTCTCCTGGAGTCATCAAAGGATTCATAGAGATACTTGAATTAGCTGAAGGACGACTTACTGCCACATCGCTAAAATCACTTATAAGCAATCCGTCAATATTAGAAAAATATAGACTAACGAGGATAGATGTAAACGAATTAAACAACTGTCTACAAAAAACAGGTTTTCGCTGGGGACTCGATAGAAAAGAGAGGAAGGGAGATGAAACACATAGTCTTAAATGGTGTTTAGATAGATGGCTTCTTGGCTTAGTACTACCACCAACCCTAGGAGCATCAGCTGATGAAACAGCTCCATTCTCAGAAGGGGTCACAATTAATCAACTAGCCAAATGGTGGAATCTCATATCAAACATTACCAAGACTATCGAGCTACTAAGAATCAACAGGTACGCCAATGAATGGATCGAAGTTCTACAAAATCTTATTGAAGACTTATTTGATGATTCGGATTCCTGGGCTTGGGAGAAACAATGTCTTCTTACTGAAATTGAAAACTGGAGAGAAGTATCAACAAATTGTAAGTTAAAGATTGGAGCATCAACAGTAGCAGATATTTTAAGTAGAGAAATCTCCTTACAGACAGGAAGGTTTGGTCACAGAAGTGGTGCTTTAACTATTAGTGAGTTAGAGCCAATGAGAGCAATCCCTCATAGAGTTATCGTTTTAATGGGACTAGATGCAGGGTTATTCCCAAGGTACAGAGAGCGACCTGGCTTTGACTTATTAAATCAAAAATGGGAATTAGGGGATCCAAGGAGTAATGACCAAGATCGCTATATTCTCTTAGAAGCACTCATTTCAGCCAGACAACACCTACTTATAACCTGGAATAGTAGAAATGAAAAAACAGGTGAGGTCAAACCCTTATCGACACCAATTCAACAATGGCTGAAAAAGTTGGAGAATGAACTTGAGCCAGAATCTTTTGAAAATATATACAAGCGGCCTGACCCTAATCCACTAAGTCGAAAGAATTTTCTTTCTCAAAATGGGTGTTTTCCAATTAGTTGTGATCGAAGAAATCTGGAAGCACGAAAGTTGATTGATAAAGGAATTAGCACAAAACCAATTGCAATTGCGATACCTTTAAAATGGGACTCAAATTTTAGAATCAAAAGTAATCAAAAGATTTCATATGAACAATTAAAAAATTGGCTAATAGCTCCACAACGAATTTGGCTAGATACGATGCAATTAAGACCCAGAGAATGGGTGGACAGGGTAGAAGACTTAGAGGCTCTAGAATTAAATGAATTACAAAGACAAAGTCTATTAAGAGAGAAGTTAGACCAACTGACAAAGAACCAATCATCGATTGATGAGTCAATAGAAATCAATGAATTTAATAATGACTGGGAGTACCTCTATCAAGGCCGGGGAATACTACCGCCAAAATCTGCTGCGAAACTAGAGTCGGAAAGATTAAATGAACGTTGGTATGGCTTATTCAAATCAATTAAAGAGATAGGTTCATTTAATGTTAAGGAGCTTCTAGTCGAAAATGATATGAGGAAATTCATTTTTGCAGGAGATCACATGATAATAGTTCAACTAGGGAAATATAATGCGAAGGGGATAATGCAAGGATGGTTAAATCATCTCTATCTTTGCAGAAATGAAGAACATACAAAAACTACAATCTTATTATCAAGAAGTTTATCTAAAAACAAATCTAATGATTATACAAGATCTGCCACTTGGAAACCGGTAGACTCTAATGAAGCTGCAAAGCAGATTGAAAGCTTGAAATCTCTAACATATCAAGGAACAACAACTTGTTGGCCAATACCGCCTGAAAGTGGATGGGCACTTTGCAGAGGTAAAATAGATTCAACAGAGAAAGGTGAAAAGCTCTTTCGTCAAACATGGGAAGGCAACTTTAAGCTAAAGGGTGAAAAGGCCAAGCCAGAAATGGAACTTTGCTTCGGAACCAACTACGATGCTTCAGAAATCTTAAGTAATCAATATTTCAATGAGGCATATTGCTCTCTTTACGAACCTTTGTCAAAAGCATTGCTTAGATAAATATCGATCTTACTGAACACTAAAATAAAACATGTATCAGGTACATCACTTTTATTTAAAAATTAGTAAAGATAGTCTTTTATTGATTGGCTTGCTCCAAAGTAATAGTTAAATTTAGTAGGAAGGGCAAATTCTTGTAATCTAAAAGTGAACCATAACGAACTCAAGAATGCACTCTCTGGCTGGGGTTTTAGCTGGAGTGGATTAATTTACAACAAGCAGGGTGAATGGTGGTTAATTTGTCAATTATTGCTAATTGGAGCACATCTAATCCCACTTTTAATGCATCAACACATTCCGATAAGAAATTGGCCCATTTATTTAAGCCTTGTAGGATCAATAATTTTTTTTCTTGGCATCTTATTAGCTATAAGAGCCTTATCAAGCCTAGGTGAAAGCCTCTCACCACTCCCAGATCCAAAACAAAATGCCAAGCTTGTTACCAACAGAGCATATAGGCTGTGTCGGCATCCTTTATATCAGTCGATATTAATAAGCTCAATAGGTGTTTCTCTAGGAACTGGAAGTCCTATCCATCTAGTACTTTTTTGTCTTCTCTGCATAGTGCTTAAAGGCAAAGCAAAAAGAGAGGAAGAGAAGCTAAGTAAACTACATGGTCATTATGAAGATTACAAAAAAGATACACCCGCAATAATTCCACTAGTTCCTTTTTTGGACTGGCGTCATTAATCCTTAGCCTCGCCAAACAAAAACAACCACTGATTCATGGATAAAACTTTTAACAATCCAGTAAATTTGTTTAAGCCTAACGAATATCCTCTTACACCTGGTGTTCGACTAATTGAAGCTAGTGCAGGAACTGGAAAAACATTTGCACTGGCTCATTTAATTCTTCGTTTGATTACAGAAGGCCAACATGCAATTGACCAGATTTTAGTAGTAACTTTTACGGATGCAGCAGCAGAAGAACTACGATCAAGAGTTTCATGCCGCATAGAAGAGGCAATCGAGGCTATAAGAAAACTGAAAAATGAAAAACAGATCAGCATCGCTGATGAAGTCCTCTCTTGTTGGCTTAAAAAGCATCAAATAATAAATCCAGGTAATAACAAATGGGAGGAGCTGCTGATAAAAGCACAAGAAGGCCTTGACCGAGCTGACATAACAACAATTCATGGATTCTGTCGTCGGGCCTTAAGGCGTGAAGCAATAGAAGCAGGTACGGCAATTGAACCTCGACTTGAAGGAGAAGACAAACAACTAGTAACTGAAGTTGTGCACGAATACTGGAAGGAACAAGTCTTGTCGCTAGAAGCTGAGGATGTCAAAGGACTGATTCAAGCAGGGCTTAATATTGAAAATCTAATAAAGCAACTAATAAGAATTGATAGTGATCCAAGCATTACTTTAGATAGCGAATCTAAAAACCTTGACAAGGACCAAACACTACATAAACAATTCAAGGACTATCTAAAAGATAAATGGATAAAATTTAAATCCTTGTGGCTTGAAGAAGGTTATCAACTTGATCTAGACCTTCGACATTTCGCCGAAGGGCTACGTTCAATAGGAGTTAAAGATACTAAACCATTTAGTCCGAACCCTACTAAGGATAGATATGGGGCTATTCAAGATTGGATCGATTTAAACACTCCAAATATAGAAATTAATAAAGATGTTTCTATACCATTATACGGAAGAATTCGAGATCAAGATATTCTAAGCAACTATTATCACCCTTCTATCTTCTGGAAAAGCTGGAGAAAATTTTACAGCAATACACCAAAACTTCCTAAACAAGAACTACAAGTTGCTATAGCAAACTTATTAGATGGCCCAGCGGAACTTGTATGGAACCATGCCCTACTTTGGGGAATAATAGAGCTTAAAAATAGAAGAAATGAAAGCGGAACTCTTAGTTATAGTGATTTACTATCATCACTAGACCCTAAGAAAGGTGAGAACGAAGAAAATGAGGTGCTAAATAATTGGCAAATGCCTTTAGTAAAGCAAATAAGAAATTATTATGAAGTTGTATTAGTGGACGAATTCCAGGATACAGACCCTGTGCAATGGAGAATCCTTAAACACACTTTTGGCACAAGTCAAAAGCACCTTCTTTTGATGGTAGGAGATCCAAAGCAGGCAATTTATGGTTTCCGAGGTGGAGATCTTGATACATACCTTGAAGCAAGGGACTTTGTCGAACAAGTTGATGAATTAAGAAACAACTATAGAACAACTAATGAGCTAATGATTGGTTTAAATCAATTTATGGAAGCAGGATTAATACGCTCTGGTTTGCCTGTACCATCATTAAAGTCATCGTCAAAAAGAAAGGCTTATTCACTAGATAAGAACAAACACCCATTACAGGTAATTATAAGTAATCCAATGGATAAATCCAAGGATGATGTAAATTTAGTAGAGGAATCTAAGACTACAGTAGAACAAAGAATCCCATTAGTTGTCGCCCACTTAGTCCTTAAACTTCTTAGAACTAATAATCAATTAATTCAGCCGAAGGACATATGTATACTTGTAAGCCGTCATGACCAGGCTGCAAGTATCCAGAACGGCCTAGACATATCAGGAATTCCCACACAACTAATTAGCAGAGGAGATGTTTTAACAAGTGAAGCCTCACAACTCTTACAAAGACTATTAGATTGCCTTGCACGGCCAGGTGACTCTTTCTCTCTAAGGCTTTTAGCCTGTTCTTCATTACTACAATGGAGTCCGACTAAACTTATTGAGGCCGAAATAAATGGAGAACTTGATCAATTAGCACTTAAGTGTAGATATTGGTCCAAGAATCTTTCTTCTATAGGACTTTTTGGATGTTTAGGTGAACTCCTAGAAGGCGAACAAATGGCCGATTTATCACAGCGCGGTCGCCTTCTTAGTGACTTGCATCAATGTGCACAACTAACTCAAACTGAAATTCATACTCAAGACTTAGATGCGGAAAGTGCCTCACAGTGGTTAAGGTTTCAAAGACTGCAAGCTCTTGAAGTCATACCCGAAAGCAGACGACCACATAGCGATGTTGTTGAAAGTGCTGTGAGTGTGTTGACAATTCATAGAAGTAAAGGCCTGGAATACCCAATAGTTATTTGTCCATACTTATGGCAAGCACCTCCAACCCCTGAGGGACCACTATGGAAACATAAAAAAAACAATTCCTGGCAAATTGCCCTAAACACTCACTGGGGGATGGGAGAGCAAGTTGCTCAAGATGCAAAAGCATCCTCACTCCAAGAAGCAGAAAGACTTGCTTATGTAGCACTAACTCGAGCTTCTGACCAGGTTTTAGTGTTGTGGGCAAAAGCTAATAAACAGGAAACTAATCCACTAATGAACTTCTTATTCGGGGGCAAGGTAATAAAAGAACCTTTCGAAAATATTTCATTAAAGATGATGGAGGAGCATCTCAGGGGATTAAACATATCAGTCAGTATTGACTCAAGCCATATAGATAAAGATGAAAAACCATGGGAGCAAGCAAACCCAATAGGTGAACTTAATATAGGTCCAGTACCAGACAAATTAGACACATCATGGGGTCGTAGTAGTTATTCGTCCTGGATATCTAGCAAAGGCAATGAAAATACAATAAAAGATATTAACCCTAGAGAAGCAGAAGAAGGGAGGGATATTGATCAACAAAACCAATTAAATGATTCAAATAATGAGTTACCACTAAAATCATTACCAATAAAGGAAGATTTTACAAATATAAACTGGTCAAAACAAGGTCCACTTGATGAATTCCCTCGAGGTAGCTCAGCAGGAGAATGTTTGCATAAAATACTTGAACAGATAAATTTCACTATCTCAATTAATAAACAAGATGCCAATCAGATCATTGAAAAAGAACTCAGGAATACAGGAATAGATTTATGTCATGTAAAAGCAATTAAGGAAACATTAGATAGATTACTTTCACTGCCAATAGGTGGGGCTCTACAAAATTTAAAATTTAACGAGCTTAATGAGAGAAGACGGATTCATGAACTGAAATTTGATCTTCCAATTAGGCAGAAGGGGAAATCGATTAATTCAGAGGATATAGCAAATGCCTTTAAGTTAAACAGCTCCTCAAGGTTTGGTAATAGCTATATAGATGAAATTAAAAAATTAAATATTAATAGCAAAGGTTTCTTAGTAGGAGCCATTGACTTAGTTTTTTGTGACGAAGAAGATGTCCAAAACGGACGTTGGTGGGTTGTTGACTGGAAAAGTAACTGGATAGGCGAAAGTTCAACAGAAGAAAAGGATGCAAATTGTGGTCCATTTTTTTATGATAACGAATCTATGGAAAGACAAATGATTTATCACCATTATCCCTTACAAGCCCATCTATACCTTGTTGCCCTACATCGTTTTCTTAAATGGAGACTGCCTAGCTACATACCCAAAAAACATCTAGGAGGGTATGTCTACGTTTTTCTAAGAGGATTACCTAAGAGATCCGAAATAGATGAAAATAACCTTAAGAATAAATTACCAGGACTTATAGTCGAACCTTGCCCAACTGAAAGGATATTAAGAATAGATGAAGTAATAAATGGACACGACAAATGAAAAATAATGAAGGAGAGAGCTTATCCGATAATTTAAAAGGTGAAGTGTATAAGGTTTTAATAAGGAAAATACCTCCAAAGCATCATTCTGAACATCTTGAAGACTTAGTAAATGCTCTTATGAATGCAGTTTCTAGAGGTGAGCTTGGTATAAGTTTTAACGGGGAAATACCCTTAATTGAACCAAAAGCTACTGGTTGGCCAGAAGCACATATAGAGGCACTTAGAAAGAGTGGTTGGCTTAATGGAAATAATCCACCTATGGTCATAACAAATCAAACGTTAAGATGGCATAGGTGGCATATAGAAATTAGCAATATTATTAATTGTCTTAAAGCGAAAGTGGAATTAAAAGAATCTACTTTAGATAATATCTCATTAGAAAACTGTCCCGCAGAAAATTCAAGACTTAACCGAGAACAGAGAAAAGCTATTCTTGCAATCTCCAATGAAAAATTAATCCTACTGAGTGGAGGCCCTGGAACTGGTAAAACTACTACTATTGTCGGAATGCTAGAAAGAGCATTCTTCTCTAAAAAACAACTTAGAGTTGCTCTTGCTGCTCCAACAGGCAAGGCAGCTAGACGGTTACAAGATGCGCTGCAAAAAGGGATTAATGAATTACCAATTGAAATGCAAGAAAACTTATTTGGTCTTAAATGTAATACTTTGCACAGATTGTTAGAAGCTAAAAAAAATAGTTTTGGAAAAAATAATCTTGACCAGCTGCCTATCGACCTTCTAGTAGTTGACGAGATGTCAATGGTGGATATCTCTCTTCTTCAAGCCTTGCTAGCCGCTTTGCCGATTAAAGCCAGATTAGTTTTAGTAGGTGATCCAAATCAATTACCCCCAGTATCAGGTGGTTCGATATGGGATGAGCTTTTAGAAAGTGAGCTAAGGCAAAACTTTCCTACTTGCGTTATACACCTTAAAGAGGTTCATAGAAATAGAGGTGCCATAGCAAAATGCAGCAAAGTTCTCATAGAAAAGGGTTTGAAGGATTTTACTAGAGAACTATGCAGAACGACTAAGTCTGAAAATATAGAATTACATACTGCCAAGCCAGGTTATATTCCTTCTCTAATAACCAAACACCTTAAAAGTCACTGCAAGAAACTTTCAGATTTAGCCTTGAATTTAGATTTTCAACCAGATATCCACGAATATAAATCCCATTCCAATGTTAATGCAGAGTTACTTATTAACACATTGAATCAACTAATGATCTTGTCTCCAAAAAGAAAGGGGCTATGGGGAGTAAATGAAATCCACCAATCTATTCTAGGTCCAACATGGAATGAAGGACCAGCCCAATGGCCAGTAGGTACTCCTGTAATTTGTGGAGAGAATCAACCCGAGTTAGATCTTGCTAATGGTGATATAGGAGTTATAATAAAAACAGGTATGGGAAAACGTCTTCTATTCAAAGTAATAAACAATGAAGGCGACTCCTTCATAAAGCTTTTTCATCCAGCAAGATTAAAATCCGTCGAACCCTCTCTTTCAATTACGATTCACAAGTCACAAGGAAGTGAGGCTTCACAAGTAATAATACTTTTACCAGAATATCTTATTAATAATGATTCGGCCTATAACACAAAGAAAGTTCCTAATTACCAAGAAAAATTATTATATACTGCAATAACTAGGGCTACACAAAAGGTAGACCTTTTCCTTCCTGATACAATCTCTTTGGATAAGTTCAAGTAGAATGAATAAATATTAGTCCAAAATCATATATAAAAGACCCATTAATATAAATATCCAATTTGATTAAAATAATTATTTATTAAACAGTCCTATCAAAGAAATGAAAACTTACCCTGCTAGAGCTTACAAACAAAATCAGTCTTAGAACAATCCATATTAATTTGAATAATGATTAGGACTTGCAGGATGATAAGATTGGGTTTCAACCTTTGAAGTAAAGGCAAAGCAACTAGAGAACGGCCATTTGCCGATAGGAAGTTGCCAGCCTGATTTGAAGGATCAATCAGGCTCATTCCTTCTAGAAATGACTAATACAACAACACACGAGGAAGTCTCGTGCTCAGTAGTTGAGAGTTTTGAATCTACCCCCAGCGATCAAGGTAAAACGCAACCGCAGCCAAGCAAAAGCAAAAGCATCGAAAAGGTTGACGGGCAAAACACAGATTCAATTCCTGGAGAAGCTACAGAAGATGATTCCGTTGAATCCAACTCATCAGGGTTCGAAGGTTTTGGATTCAGTCCACAATTATTAAAGACACTAGAAAAAAAAGGGTATAAAGAGCCTTCTCCTATTCAGGCAGCAGCATTTCCTGAGTTGATGCTCGGAAGAGACTTGGTTGGCCAAGCACAAACAGGAACTGGCAAGACAGCTGCTTTCGCCTTGCCTCTTCTTGAACGGCTACAAGAAAGTGGGAAGTTTCCTCAAATTTTAGTTTTAGCTCCTACTCGGGAGCTAGCGATGCAAGTTGCAGACTCATTCAAGGCATACGCAGCCGGCCATCCGCATCTAAAAGTACTCGCTGTCTATGGAGGAGCTGATTTCCGCAATCAAATAAACACCTTAAAAAGAGGAGTCAATGTAGTTGTAGGAACACCTGGAAGAGTTATGGATCATATGCGGCAAGGAACATTGAATACATCTGAATTAAAGACACTCGTCCTAGATGAAGCAGATGAAATGTTGCGAATGGGTTTCATCGACGATGTCGAGTGGATTTTGGAACAGCTGCCGGAAGATAGGCAGATGGTTCTTTTTTCGGCAACAATGCCGAATGAAATTCGCAGGCTATCCAAAAAATACCTAAATGATCCAGCAGAGATCACAATCAAAGCCAAAACCAATGAGCCAAGGCTTATAAGACAGAGATATATAACACTTCAAAATAGCTATAAGCTAGAAATTTTAAATAGAGTTCTAGAAGCAGTAACTGGTGAAGGGGTAATCATATTTGCGCGCACAAAACTAATCACAATAACTGTTGCAGAATCCCTAGAGGCAGCAGGACATGATGTTGCCGTTCTAAACGGAGATGTCCCACAAAATCAACGCGAAAGAACGGTAGAACGATTAAGGAAGGGAACGGTCAATGTATTAGTTGCGACAGATGTTGCAGCCCGAGGATTAGACGTTGATCGTATCGGTCTGGTTATTAACTACGATATCCCCTTTGATAGTGAAGCCTATATTCACCGTATTGGTCGTACTGGAAGAGCAGGCAGAAGTGGTGAGGCGATTTTATTCGTAAACTATAGAGAAAAACGTTTTATAGGAACACTCGAAAGAGCTGTGGGAACTTCTATCGAGCCAATGGAGATCCCAGACAACGCAGCTATAAACAAAAACCGACTTGAGAGACTCCAGAAACGTCTTCACACCTGGGCAACTGAAGGTAGAGAGCAGAAAGAAGAAACAGCCTTGCTCAAGCAGCTTCTTAAACAAACATCAGAAGAATTAGAGTTAAGTTATGAAGATCTATCCTTAGCAGCTTTAAACCTAGCTATTGGTTCAGAGCCTCTGTTAGTTCAGTCAGATGAACGCTGGTTAAAAGAATCAACCCAACGATTGAGAAGAAAGGAAGGGAGTCTTGGGCGAAGGAACGAACGGACGTTAAGGGGCCCCGATGAGAATATGGAACGGTTCAGAGTGGAGGTGGGTCATCGTGATCGTGTTAAACCAGGCAACCTTGTAGGGGCTATAGCAAATGAATCAGGGCTCCACGGGCGAATGATTGGAAGGATTCAAATCTTTGATACCTTCAGCTTGGTAGACCTGCCGAAAGGAATGCCAGAAGATATTTTTGATTGCCTTAAACGTTTAAAAGTTATGAACCGTGAGTTACGCATCCAAAGAGATTCTCATGAGAATAGGCAAGGATAGCGCTAGATATTTTTTCATAAAGAGATTAACCAAAGCACTAATTCCCTTTCAAAGCAATTTTTTTAAGAAAATCTTGTACCTATGATCTAATTTTAATATTGATGCCTCAACCTTAAGGAAGGAAATCAGAATCATAAAAACCCTAAAAAAGCTCTGGAAGTATTGCCAACAAAGAGTTCGGAAGGTTTCGCTTAATTAAAATTGTCTCTTTGAAGCAGCTTGAATACTCTCATTCCTGAAAGTTTTCATGACTCACCAACCGCCCACCCTGTAGTTTGGTGTTATATCAGCTTCAGCTAACCGGCCCAAACGGCTCGGTCCCCAAGCTTCAGCTTTGCAGCTCCAGCATCCAGGACTTTCCTTTTCGGACCCAGGCTTCACTGATCAAATCCCATCAGTCCCATAGGAATGACCATTTACATAGGAAACTTGTCTTTCCAAGCAGAACAAGAAGATCTTCTCGATCTCTTCAGTCAGTACGGAGAAGTCAAACAATGCAGCCTCCCTCTAGATAGGGAAACAGGCAGAAAGCGAGGTTTTGCCTTTGTAGAAATGACTAATGAGGCTGATGAACAAAAGGCAATCGATGATCTTCAGGATGTTGAATGGATGGGGCGGATGATAAGGGTTAACAAAGCAACCCCACGGGAACGCTCTGGTGGTAATCGTGGGGGATACCAGGGTGGCGGCGGCGGCGGCGGCGGCGGTCGATGGTGAAATCTCCTCAGGAATTAATTATTCCAAGGCCATCCCTAAAAGGATGGCCTTTTTATTTTTCACCCTATCTCTAAGGGCTCAGAAAAATCTAAAACAAGGGCTCTTTCCCAAGCTCGCCGACGAAGCTTCTCACTATTATCAATCGAACTTGCTGCCTTGCCATATTCAGTCTCTTGAATAGGTAACGCAGCTCGCAAAGCCTTCCTGCGCCTCTTCGCAGTGAACCTATGAAAGCGATTAAATGCCCTAGAACGTGTCATCAAATCTCCTCAAGGGATAGTCACGTTCTACCTACAGAAGTCTAGGCAAACCACTGAAAACCAAAATCAGGTCAAGATTTTCAACAAATCACTAAATAAAACAATCAAATCTGAGCTGAAGAGTATGTCAAATCAAATTCCCAAACCCAGGGGAGCAAAACAGAGCTCACTCAGAAGACTTATAAGAAGCCTTAAGTCTCAAAAAAGATTAATCATTGCAGCGATTAGCTGCTCAACTCTAAATAAGTTCTTCGACTTGGCACCTCCAGTCTTAATTGGCCTAGCCGTAGATGTAGTAGCAAGAGAAAATAATTCCTGGTTGGCTGGACTAGGTTTTTCCACTGTTCCGACCCAGCTTACTTTACTTGCCTTAGTATCATTTTTTATATGGAGTGCAGAATCATTATTTGAATATTTATATGGTCTCTTATGGCGTAATTTAGCACAATCAACTCAACACAATCTTCGTTTAAGAGCTTATGAGCATATACAGAAGCTAGAGATGGAATTTTTCGAATCTGACAGTACAGGACGCCTATTAACAATATTAAATGATGATATAAACCAGCTCGAAAGGTTCCTAGATCATGGCGCGAATCAAATTCTCCAACTAATTGTCACTGTATTTCTAGTAGGAGGAGCAATGGCAGCTCTCGCTCCCAAAGTTGCTTTTCTTGCTTTTATACCAATACCTATAATCCTATGGGGTTCAATCAATTTTCAAAAATTACTTGCTCCTCGCTATAAAGAGGTACGAGAAAAAGCTGGAGATCTTGCTGCACTGATTAGTAATAACCTTGGCGGGATGTTAACGATTAAGAGTTTCACAACTGAATCCTGGGAATTACAACGCCTAAGCAAAGAAAGTGAGGACTATAAAACTAGCAACAAACAAGCAATAAGGTTATCAGCAGCTTTTATACCGCTCATTCGCTTTGCGATTCTTTTTGCTTTTCTTGCGATTCTAGTAATTGGCGGATTGCAAACCTGGAAAGGAGAAATGGCCATTGGAACATATAGTTTTTTAGTGTTTATAACCCAGCGATTACTTTGGCCTCTGACAACACTAGGAAACACTCTTGACGAATATCAACGATCTATGGCTTCAGCCAACAGAGTTTTAAGCCTCATAGACAGGCCAATAAGAATTTATAGTGGTAAGAGAAGATTAAATCAAGAAAATGTAGATGGGTCTATCGAATTTCAAAATGTTAGCTTTAAATATATCGATAGAGAAATACTATTTGAAAACTTTAATCTTTGCATACCTAAAGGACAGACCTTAGGGGTAGTTGGCTCTACAGGTTGTGGGAAAAGCACACTAGTCAAGTTATTACTAAGACTCTATCCAATAAGTTCAGGCAAGATACTTGTTGATGGAATACCAATAGATACAATTAATTTGACGGACCTTCGCAGGTCAATCGCTTTAGTCAGTCAAGAAGTGTTTCTCTTCCATGGCACTATTGCAGAGAATATTGCCTATGGAAACAATAACGCATCATTAACTGATATCAAAAAAGCTGCTGAGCTCGCAGAGGCCAGTGAATTTATAAACATTCTTCCGAAAAAATACCACACATTAGTTGGAGAGAGGGGTCAACGTCTCTCTGGTGGACAAAGACAGAGAATTGCTCTAGCCAGAGCAATTCTAAAAGACTCTCCAATACTTATTCTAGATGAAGCAACTGCTTCGGTTGACAATGAAACCGAAGCAGCTATTCAACGTTCGATTGCAAAAATAACCGCTAATAGAACAACAATTGTAATTGCACATCGCCTTAGCACCGTTAGACATGCAGACCACATCATAGTGCTTGAAAATGGGAAACTACTTGAGCAAGGTAGTCATGATTTACTCTTAAAAGAAAAGAATGCATATTTTGATCTATGGCGAGTCCAAGCCGGATTGGCAAGTAAAAAATCTAATGACTAAATATTTGTATTAAATCTGAAAAGTAAAAGAGGTAATTACCTTCTTAAAAAGACCCTTAACCTTTGGCCACCTTGATTCATTCGTACTAGTTGCAAGGGTGTACAAATAGCCACGATCTAAAACCACAGTTGCAAGCTCATGTCTATCCCTCTCGCCTAGATGAACTACATATTCAAGATCATAAAAGGTATGCCCTGATGTCTCACGCTCATCAGCCTCTAATAAAGAAACGGTTCTTCCTGTGCCATCAGGTGCTACTACATTGCTTAACAACCTTTTTCCCACATCACTAGGGCTCCCAAGCCCTTCAAGTTCAATATCAGAATCAACTTTAGAAACAACCAAACTCAAAGTTTCATCACTATTGATCAGGTCATGAAAAACGACTTGAGGCCCTCCATTAACTGAGACTCTGCTCCAACCAGTGGGGTACAAAAATGCATAACGACCGTCTGGACTCTGAAAAGAGTTCAGACCTGCAGCTGCACTGCTACATGCCGTTAAAAGAAGAACCAGAGCGCCTACCAAGAGCAAGCGAGGAGTGGACCGAAAAAATCCAATCATGCAATCAGCCATTTACCTATTTCCATTCTGCAGGAGATTTGTAATTACTGTCTCGTATTGATGTCTACTTCCTTAGATTCCTATTAGATGCATTGGACTCCTGAAAGGCTTTACAAGACCACTTTCAAGGCTTATAGACCAATTTGAACAACTCCCTGGTATTGGGCCCAGAACAGCTCAAAGGCTTGCCTTATACCTTCTCAGACAGCCTGAAGAAAGAACAAAAACGTTTGCTGATGCCTTAATAAATGCCAGGACTCAAGTGGGTCAATGCCAAAAATGCTTCCACCTAAGCGCAGAAAGCCTTTGCGAAATCTGCCAAAATGAATCACGAAACAAACAAATTATTTGTGCAGTTGCTGATTCAAGAGATCTATTAGCTCTTGAGCGCACACGAGAATATAAGGGGCAATATCACGTTTTAGGTGGGCTAATTTCCCCTATGGATGGTGTTGGACCAGAAGGCTTAGAGATTTCCAGCTTAGTAAATCGTGTACACCAAGACCATATTGAAGAAGTAATACTAGCCCTCACACCAAGTGTTGAAGGAGACACGACCAGCCTTTATTTAGGAAGATTGTTAACCCCATTTACCAAAGTAACTCGCATAGCATATGGTCTACCTATGGGTAGCGAGCTTGAATATGCAGACGAAGTAACGCTATCAAGAGCCCTAGAAGGTAGACAATTAATTAAATAGGAGAAATTCTGATGACAACAAAAATTAATCGGACACACTACAAAAAAGTTTTGCCCAAAGAACATTTACCAGAATGGATAAAACCAAAATTAGGCAGAGCTTCGGAAATCGAGAGAGTACAAAAATTAGTAAAAAGTTCTCAGTTGCATACAATTTGCGAAGAAGGTCGATGCCCTAATAGAGGAGAATGTTATGCCTCAGGAACAGCTACATTCTTGTTGGGAGGGTCTATTTGCACTAGAAGCTGTGCCTTCTGCCAAGTAGATAAAGGCAAAAGCCCAGAAGAAATTAATCCGAATGAACCAGAAAGGGTTGCTGAAGCTATTGCACAATTAGGACTTCGTTATGTTGTCATAACGTCAGTGGCAAGAGATGATCTTTATGATCATGGAGCCAGCTTATTTATTAATACCATTAAAGCAATACGCTCTTTAAATCCCTTAACAGGGATAGAAGTTCTAACTCCTGACTTCTGGGGAGGTTTTAAAAATCCAACCGAAGCCAAACAAGCACAAAGAGATAGGTTGTCTGCCGTCCTTTCTGAAAAACCCATATGCTTCAACCACAACCTTGAAACAGTAAAGCGCCTTCAAGGAGAGGTTCGAAGAGGCGCTACTTACCAACGTTCACTAAGCCTTCTAAAGGCCGCAAGAGAACTAGACCCAAATATACCTACAAAATCAGGTTTAATGGTTGGCCTTGGTGAAACATATACTGAGATAATTCAAACGCTTAAAGACTTAAGATCTGTAGATTGTCAAAGGATAACTATTGGACAATATTTAAGGCCCTCGTTAGAACATATACCGGTCGCTAATTACTGGCACCCTGACGATTTCGACAAGCTTGGGGAGGCTGCCAAAGAATTAGGCTTTAAGAAAGTAAACAGTGGTCCACTGGTTAGAAGTAGTTACCATGCAGAAGAAACCTAAGATTTATTTTGGAATAGCAAGTAAACGCAAATAGCTATAATTAAAGACCTCACTACATCTACCAACCATTAAGTTACCTGAGCCACCCCAGACCATCCTAATAGGTAAATCTAATAAAGAACTTCCCACTTCCTTCACGCTAATGAAACCCCTTCTTCGGAAATACCTGGTCAAAGCATAATGTTTCTTTTCCGAGTCACAAATAGCAAGTAGTCGTGCCTTCCTACATGGAGTTTCCTCTAAAGCCCATGCCATAGTTGCACACCAAATAAAGTCTCCTATTCCATATGGTGCATCTGGATGAACCCTCATGGTATCTAACTGAAGGCCATTATATCCACGGTAAGCCCAGGCCTTCATTTCACCCCATATTTGTATTTTACCAAGAACAGTTTTCTCTGCAATAACAACCTTAACTGCCCAAATTCCAAGAGGCTTTCTAACTTTTATTCGTAATAAGAATCCAGAGTCTGAGGCTAATTTCTCAAGTTGGTTTAATTCTATTATTTCATTCTCTGAAAGTTTTTCCAAAGGCACTATCTATTTCTCCATCTGACGTTGTCTTTCTGCAAATCTAATCCTATCTTTATCACTAAATTTATCAAGACATTGATAACACTGAACCCCTGGCACATAACTAGGTTTCTTTAGATCCTCAGGGTTAAGTGGCAAGCCACAGGCATGGCAAAGGCTATGGGTTCCTTGACGCAAATAATGGTCAAGAGCAACTCTCTGATCAAAAACATAACACTCACCACTCCATCTACTTTGATGTTTCGGGATTTCTTCTAAATAACGGAGTATTCCACCTTCTAGGTGGTAAACATCCTGGAAACCCTTTCTATTGAGATATGACGTTGCCTTCTCACATCGAATCCCACCTGTGCAAAACATTCCAATACGAGCAGGCTTAACTTTTTCAATTAAAGGGGCCAGGTAGCTATCAGCCCAAGCAGGAAAGTCCCTAAATCGTTGCGTGTGAGGATTGATAGCCCCTTCAAAACTACCTATAGAAATTTCATATTCGTTTCTTGTATCTATAACAATCGTACTTGGATCATCAACAAAATCATTCCAATCGCTTGGCTTGACATATTTGCCTACTGTTTTAAGAGGGTTAACTTCCTTAACTCCCATTGTTACTATTTCAGCTTTTCGCCGAAGCCTAAAACGACGAAAAGCTTGTTTATTAGACCAACTAATCTTTACTTCTAATGAGTCTGCAGAAAGAAGAGTATTGAGAATGCCAAGAAATGCAGAGACGCCATCATTAGACCCACAGATAGTTCCATTAAAGCCTTCAAAGGCAATAAGGACGGTGCCCTTGAGATTATAATCATCAGCAACAGATCTTAAATCATCAATCAAAGATAAAATCAGTTCCTCTGTAAAAGGAATAAAGCAATAGAAAGCTGCAATTTTATATTTATCCTGCGAAGAAAAACCCTCACCTAATTCCATCATTATTCCAACATCTCCCAATTTGCCTGAACACCAGCTTGGGCTAAGAGTTCTCGATCAGCTTGAACATCAGGGTTGCTTGTAGTCAATAAAGTGTCTCCATAAAAAATTGAATCAGCACCTGCCTGAAGACATAAAATTTGAGCTTCTCTTCCAAGCTGTTCTCTTCCAGCACTTAATCTCACACGACTCTTTGGCATAAGAATTCTGGCAGTTGCAACCATACGAACCATCTCCAATGGGTCCACTGATCTTTGTCCCTCCAAAGGAGTACCTTCTACAGCTACCAATGAATTAATTGGAACACTCTCAGGGTGAGGGTCCAAATTGGCCAAAACCTTTAATAAGGAGGCTCGATCTCCAAGAGATTCGCCCATACCTATTATTCCCCCACAACAAAGGCTGATTCCAGCCAATCGAACTCGATTCAGTGTTTCCAATCTTTCCTCATAAGTCCTTGTAGAAATGATCTCCCCATAATGCTCAGGACTTGTGTCAAGGTTGTGGTTATAAGAGGTTAACCCTGCCTCTGCAAGCAAAGATGCTTGAGTATCAGTCAGCATTCCAGCAGTTACACAAGCCTCTAAACCAATATCTCGAACACCTCTAACCATCTCCAGCATTGCTTGAAAAGGAGCTCCATCACGAATTTCTCTCCAAGCCCATCCCATACAAAATCGATCAGCGCCGGCAGCCTTGGCAGCTTTAGCTCTTTCTAAGACAGACTCAACATCAAGTTCTGGTTGACCCGTTACGTCACTGCTGTTGTAAATCGACTGAGGACAATATGCACAATCCTCTTCACACCCCCCTGTCTTAACGCTCAAAAGAGAAGCAAGCTGAACCTTATAGCCCGGGTTCGCATTCCGATGAACTAGTTGTGCCTCCCATAGCAAGTCAACCAAAGGTTTTTCCAAAAGGCATTGAATCTCCTCCTTTGTCCAATCGTGACGAAGAAGTACTTGATGGTCTTTAGGCTTGAGATCGAGCAAATTCATAAAATCCAAAAGTCTCTATTCAAGGCATCAGCTGATCAGCCGAAATAGGAGTCAAACCACCGAAACGACGGCAACGTGACTGGAAATCAACTAAGGCTATTTTTAAAGCCTCCGCATCAAAGTCCGGCCATAAAACATCAGTTACATAAATCTCGGCATAAGCTAATTGCCAAAGCAAAAAGTTACTAATACGACGTTCACCACTAGTCCGAATAAGTAAATCAGGATCAGCTTCACCAGCTGTTAATAATTCAGCGGCAAAGGACCCCTCATCAATATGGGACGGATCAAGAATCCCTTTAGCAGATAGTTCAGCAAGTCTTTGAGCAGCCAAAACCAACTCCCGTCTTCCTCCATAGTTCGTGCAGACATTGAAATGTATTCCACCGTTTAAAACCGTTCGTTGCTCTGCCTCGGCAATTAAATCTTGCAAACTAGTTGGGAGTGCATCTAAATCTCCTAGAAATTTAATTTTTACTTGCTCTCTCTCAAGAGACTCCAATTCCTTTTGTAAGACACTTTGAAAGAGAGTCATTAGGAAATTAACTTCATCAATTGGTCTTGACCAATTTTCAGTAGAAAAGGCATATGCAGTTAATGCTCCTATTCGCAAATCACTGCAAAGTCTCAAAGTATTTTTTAGAGCTTCAACACCTGCACGATGTCCCATCATTCTTGGCAAGCCACGTGCCTTGGCCCACCGACCATTACCATCCATGATGACAGCAATATGCTCAGGCATCCTTTTAGGATCCAATCCATTAATGGACGCACAGACTGATGAATGCTCTGCACTACTGGCCAAACGGCTGGTCACTTAAATGATTCTTGGTTTGTACTACTGATACCACCTTTAGGAGGAGGTGTAGCAGACTCTAGAGAACTAGTTGAATTTAGCTGGAGATTTGGAGAATTCTTGTTAGACGAAGATCCTGATGTGGTCTCAATCAACTCTTTCAAAAGATCCAACAACCTACTACTAGTAATAGGCCGTTCAAGTTTTCCCTGATTGGCTAAAGACAAGGTCCCCGTCTCCTCAGAAACAACAACACAAATACACCTATCAAACCTTTCGGTTATTCCTAGAGCTGCCAAATGCCTAGTGCCATATCGACTGATGCCTTGCCTAGACAAAGGCAAAATCACTCCTGCTGAAATAATGCGATTACCTTTGACCAGAACTGCTCCATCATGAAGTGGTGTATCTGATGCAAAAAGATTGAGCAACAACTCACTGCTTAACTGAGCATCAATATCAACACCCGGATAAAGAAAGTCCTCAGGACGCAAATCACTACCCATATCAACAACTACCAATGCTCCTCTTCGACTTTGAGAAAGGCGTCCTGCGGCCTCAGTCAACTGAGAAACAGTGCTTTCCGAGGCAATAAATTCATTTTGAGGCTTACCAAAAAGAACAGCTAAGCGACCAGTACCTAACAATTCCATCAGTCGTCTTAACTCCCCCTGCCATAGAATTGCCAAAGACAATGAACAGGCAAGAACAAGAGCATCTATGAGCTTTGAGGTCAGAGGCAGGCTTTGAGATTTCTGAACAAACCAAGCAAGTGAAACAAGAAATAAATATCCCCTTAGAAGCCAAAGTGTTCGTTGTTCCTTGACCCTTGAAAAAAGAAGAACACCAAGGCCCGATGCCAGTAAAACGTCAATTAAAAGGCGAGGATCTAAGAGCTCCCTCAAATTCACTCGCAAGCCCCGGCCTGACTTACTTTACAGCTCCGAAGCGCGAAGGTAAAACATCAAGCCTAATTAAGTCCTCTGGAACCTCTCTGCGTTGGACTAAATCCGATTGTCCATTTTGAACCATGACAGTTGCTGGCCGAGGAATCCTGTTGTAATTAGAACTCATTGAAGAGTTATATGCACCCGTTGAAAAAACCACCAAAACATCTCCACTTTTAGAAGGAGGCAACTCAAGTCTCTTGATCACAACATCTCCAGACTCACAATGCTTCCCAGCAATCGTAACCGTTTCAACTCCAGAAGCTAATGGTGCTTCTGCTAAGCAAGCGGTATAAAGAGATTGATAAGTAATCGGTCTGGGGTTATCACTCATCCCACCGTCAACAGAAAGGTAAGTACGAATACCAGGAATAACTTTTCGAGATCCCAACCTATACAGTGTTACGCCTGCAGTTGCTACAAGAGATCTTCCTGGCTCACAAATTAGACGGGGCAATTCAAGTTTTCTCTCCATACATGCTTCCTCAAGTGATCGAGAGATAACAGCAACCCATTCATCAATTGAAGGTGGATCATCTTCCTTTATATATCTAATACCAAGGCCACCTCCAACATTAAGGTCATCTACAGGGTGCCCAAAGTCTCTGGCAAGCTTTAATGCATCAGCTAAAACTACAGCCAAGTCTCTATGAGGCTGAAGTTCGAAAATCTGAGAGCCAATATGAGCATGAAGCCCTGTTAGACGAGCCCATGGAGCATTCTTAAGTCTTAGAAGAACCTCTTCAAATTGATCAGGGTCAAATCCAAACTTACTATCCAGATGACCAGTCTTTATATATTCATGAGTATGACATTCAATACCAGGTGTAAGTCTCAACATCAATCTCGCAGGCTTAGACGAAACTATTTCCTCTAAGCAATCAAGATCATGATTATTGTCCACGACAACAGTTACATCATTATCGTATGCAAGCGAGAGCTCTTCGATAGACTTATTATTTCCATGTAAAAAAATATCTTCGCCTTTCACTCCACTTTCTAAAGCTGTAATTAATTCCCCTTCAGAGACTACATCTAAACCAAATCCCTCTGAAGAAACAAGTTTTGAAAGAACCAATGAGCTATTAGCCTTAGACGCGTATAAAGGTAAAGAACTCCCTTTATAGTGGTTCTTCAATGCCTTTATATAACCTCTACAAGTTGCTCTAAGAGTTAATTCGTCGAGTATATAAAGAGGAGTGCCGTAACGAGAGGCAAGGGTAGGCAGATCACAACCTCCTATAACTAAGGCACCCTCATCATTAATCTCTGTTGTAATAGGTGCAATATTACGATTAGGACTCAAATGATCAGAATTAGACTCATAAGGGGTTTTGCTTTTCATGAAAATAAAAGATTAGGTGGAAAACTTTGAGGATCAGCAAACCTTCTTAGAAGGCTACTGTAATGAATCAAACTATTTTCCCACCCGACAGTGACTTACATCACGTTATCGAACTCAATATCTCCCACTTAGATTCGTGCATAGCTCTTGACAAGCTCGTCTTGCAAGGCTTTTGGAGTAAAAGTCATTGGGAAAAGGAGCTTATCGATCCTCAACGTCTTTGCATTGGGATTATTCAATACTCCAAACTGATTGCTATTGCATCTGGTTGGCTTGTGCTAAACGAAGTTCAACTAACATTGATTGAAGTGCATCCCAAATATCGAAGGAAGGGCTTTGGTCAATTAGTGCTCTCAGAACTCCTTTGCAGAGCCTATGAATTGGGAATTCGTTCGGCGACATTAGAGGTAGCTATAGATAACGAATCTGCAAAAGCTCTCTACCGAAAGTGTGGCTTTGAAATAGTTGGTCTCCGCCGGGGTTTCTACAAAAATGGAAAAGATGCCCTCATGCAAACAAAAAAAATGCCCACAGAGCCAAATAGTCCTTAGGAACTTTGTAGTGGTTCGGATTACCGTCCTCAGAGAAGAAACAGTTTGCTGAAATAAAGGAATTTATTGTTAATTAGGAAGGCCCTTAGTTCCTGACAATAAAGGGATCAGGTGGAAAGATGAAAGACTCCACATTCGCCTACTAATCCTGATAGGTTAGTAGAGGTGCACGTGGCATAGACCATGTTCGAGCGGTTTACAGAAAAGGCAATCAAGGTGATCATGCTTGCCCAAGAGGAGGCTCGTCGCCTAGGGCATAATTTTGTAGGCACCGAGCAAATTCTCCTTGGGCTTATAGGTGAGGGGACTGGGGTTGCCGCAAAAGTTCTCAAGTCGATGGGTGTCAACCTCAAGGATGCTCGGGTTGAAGTCGAGAAGATCATTGGACGTGGATCTGGCTTCGTAGCAGTTGAAATCCCATTTACACCACGTGCAAAAAGAGTATTAGAACTTTCATTAGAAGAAGCTCGTCAGCTAGGCCACAACTACATCGGTACCGAGCATCTGTTATTAGGCCTTATACGAGAAGGTGAAGGAGTAGCAGCAAGAGTTCTAGAAAATCTTGGTGTTGACCTTGCCAAAGTAAGAACTCAAGTCATACGAATGCTTGGTGAAACTGCTGAAGTAGCTGCAGGCGGCGGCGGCGGTGGAAAAGGGTCTATGAAAACTGCCACCCTTGATGAATTCGGCACAAACCTCACACTTTTGGCTAGCGAGTCGAAATTAGATCCTGTTGTTGGAAGGCAAAATGAAATTGATCGAGTAATTCAGATTCTCGGAAGACGTACAAAAAACAACCCTGTACTCATAGGAGAGCCTGGTGTAGGCAAGACAGCTATCGCCGAAGGACTAGCTCAAAGGATCCATCAAGGAGATATTCCCGATATTCTTGAAGAGAAACGAGTGCTTACTTTAGATATTGGGCTTCTGGTTGCAGGTACAAAATATAGAGGTGAGTTTGAAGAGCGCTTAAAAAAAATAATGGAAGAGATAAAAACAGCCGGTAATGTAATTCTAGTAATAGATGAAGTGCATACTCTTATAGGTGCAGGTGCTGCAGAAGGAGCAATAGATGCTGCAAATATTCTCAAACCTGCTCTTGCCAGAGGGGAGCTTCAGTGCATAGGTGCCACAACACTTGATGAATATAGAAAACATATAGAGAGGGATGCTGCGCTTGAAAGAAGATTCCAACCTGTAATGGTAGGAGAACCATCAATCGCAGATACCATTGAAATACTTAGGGGATTGAGAGAAAGATATGAACAGCATCACAGACTAAGGATTACCGATGAAGCACTAGAAGCTGCTGCAAACCTTGGGGACCGATATATTTCAGATAGATTCTTACCAGATAAAGCAATAGATTTAATAGATGAAGCGGGAAGTAGGGTTCGTCTTCTGAATTCAAAGTTACCTCCTGCGGCCAAAGAGGTAGACAAAGAGTTACGCAAAGTGCAAAAAGAGAAAGAAGAAGCTGTACGTAATCAAGACTTTACAAAAGCAGGGGAATTACGAGAGAAGGAAGTTGAACTTAGGGAAAAAATAAGAACTGTTCTTCAAACAAGTCGTCCAGAAGAAAATAAGAATTTGGAAAAGGAAGAAAAAGCTGAAAAAGAAAACAATTCAAACTCTGAAGCTATTAAAGAACAAGCAAAATCAGTTATCACTGGAACAAACTCATCACCAGTAGTTGATGAAGAAGATATAGCGCATATTGTCGCATCTTGGACAGGTGTACCAGTCCAAAAACTAACTGAAAGCGAATCGATCAAATTACTCAATATGGAGGACACTCTTCACCAGAGACTTATTGGTCAAGATGAAGCAGTTAAAGCCGTTTCAAAAGCAATCAGAAGAGCCAGAGTTGGACTCAAAAATCCAAACAGACCGATTGCTAGCTTCATATTTTCTGGTCCAACAGGAGTGGGCAAAACAGAGCTAACCAAAGCACTTGCGACTTATTTCTTTGGTAGTGAGGAAGCAATGATTAGACTAGATATGTCTGAGTTTATGGAAAGGCACACAGTTAGCAAGTTAATAGGGTCTCCTCCAGGGTATGTAGGTTTCAATGAAGGAGGTCAACTTACGGAGGCTGTGAGAAGAAGGCCTTATACTGTTGTGCTTTTTGATGAAATTGAAAAGGCACATCCAGATGTTTTCAACCTACTTCTACAATTACTTGAAGATGGAAGATTAACTGACTCAAAAGGAAGAACAGTTGATTTTAAAAATACACTCATAATAATGACATCAAATATTGGATCAAAAGTAATAGAAAAAGGAGGTGGAGGACTTGGCTTTGAATTTTCTGGAGAGAATGCTGAAGATAGCCAATACAATCGAATCAGGTCTCTTGTAAATGAAGAATTAAAGCAATATTTCAGGCCAGAATTCCTAAACAGATTAGACGAGATTATTGTTTTCCGACAACTAACTAGAGAAGAAGTCAAATCAATAGCTGAAATCATGTTGGAAGAGGTTTTCTCTCGGATAAAAGAAAAAGGTATCAACCTTCAAGTATCTGATAAGTTCAAGGAACGACTAGTAGAGGAAGGCTACAACCCTGCCTATGGAGCAAGACCCCTGAGGAGGGCTGTTATGCGTTTACTGGAAGACAGCCTTGCAGAAGAAGTATTATCAGGGCGAATAAAAGATGGTGACAATGCAATTGTTGATATAGATGATGAAAAGAAGGTCGTCGTAAAGCATCTTTCTACAAGCACAAATACTCCCGAACTTGCGAGTGCAGGAGTCTAAACGTCAACTGCAATAAATAAAACTCAATTAAAATGAGCAATTATCTTGTGATTAATAGAACTATATCCCCAACCAATCTAGTCAATGGAAGTCACGTGTGGACCTCAGCTCGTTTATTAATTCCTGGCATATCTAAAAGACCATTGTTATTAGGAAGAGGAAATCAAACAATGAGTACTAGATCAACCTTATTCAACGGCCTTGTTGAGATAGGTGTAGAGCCAATCTGTGAAAATCTAAAATATGACTGTTGCGAGGAAGATTTAACTTATATCAGAAATGTTGCAGAGAAAAATCATTGTGATGGCATTATCGCTGCCGGAGGTGGAAAAGTTCTTGACGCAGGCAAACTTTTAGCAAACAGAATGGATATCCCTTCGGTGACAGTTCCACTTAGTGCATCCACTTGTGCAGGGTGGACTGCATTAGCAAATATTTATTCTCCCACTGGGGCTTTTATTAGAGATGAATCACTAAAAAGATGTCCTGAGTTGATTATTTTTGACCATCAGCTTGTACGACAAGCTCCGAAAAAAACACTTGCCAGTGGAATTGCCGACGCTCTTGCAAAATGGTATGAAGCATCTCTCAGCGTCGGAGAAAGTGATAATGGGCTTGTCCAACAAGCCGTACAAATGGCAAGGGTATTAAGAGATCAATTGTTCTTAAATGGGAAGACAGCACTAGACAATCCAAATAGTAATGAATGGGTCATAGTCGCTGAAGGATGTGCTCTCACTGCAGGGCTAATAGGCGGAATAGGAGGGCCTAGATGTAGAACTGCAGCTGCTCATGCAATCCATAATGGTTTGACACAACTTCAAAGTGAACACATTTCTCTTCATGGGGAAAAAGTGGGCTATGGAATCCTTATTCAATTACGTCTAGAAGAAAAAATTACTGGAAACAAGCTTGCAGGTCAAGCCAGAAAACAACTATATAGATTTCTTGAGGAACTCAACCTGCCAATCTCTCTTAAAGATCTAGGACTAAAGAATAATAGTCTAAAAGGACTTAAGGAGCTGTGTAATTTTGCCTGCAAAGATGGATCTGATATTCACAACCT
This sequence comes from Prochlorococcus sp. MIT 1300, assembly GCF_034092375.1. Classification (NCBI taxonomy): domain Bacteria; kingdom Bacillati; phylum Cyanobacteriota; class Cyanophyceae; order Synechococcales; family Prochlorococcaceae; genus Prochlorococcus; species Prochlorococcus sp. MIT 1300. The sequence continues at coordinate 500,524 of NZ_CP139302.1, forward strand.
GCCTTTTAAAATTACACCAGAATTACTACTGGAAGAAATAATTAAAGCGGAAAAAGAAATTTCACCTAAAAAGATTGATTCCCTACAAAGATAAAATAATGAAAGCAGCTAGTGAAAACCAAAATGATAATCCAGAGGCTTTAGCACCAATTGAACTTTTCAATCAACTAATCCCTAAACTTTTAGATCCTTTAGCACGCAATTTAGCCAAAGATATGCAGTGGTGGGAATTAAACGGCCTTGAAGAACTTCTAAGTTATGTTCAAGAAGATTGTCACAACAATACCCCTACAAGCTCTCAGTCACTTACCTTCCCAGTAACAGTATCAGGGGAAGGGCAACCATTACTCCTATTACATGGATTTGATAGCAGCTTTCTAGAGTTTCGTCGTTTAGCACCATTGCTAAAGAAATACTATCAATTAATAATTCCAGACTTATTTGGATTTGGGTTCTGTCCTAGACCAATAAAAGCAAAATATGAAACCGAGTCCTTGGTCATTCATATTGGCAAGATCCTTTCTCAAATACCATCCGATTCCACTGTGGGGGTAATAGGTGCCTCCATGGGTGGAGCCTTGGCAATGGAAGTGGCGAGACGTTTTCCAGAAAGGATAAATCGTCTAATGCTTTTGTCACCCGCAGGATTAACAGGCAGCCCTAAGCCTATTCCACAACCCCTAAATAAAATAGGTGTCTGGTTTCTAGGACAACCTTGTGTACGAAAAAGATTGTGCAGGCAAGCATTTGCAGATCCAAATCGAAGTGTTGGAAAGCAAGAAGAACAAATTGCTTCATTACATCTAAGCGTCCCTAATTGGGCAGAGTCACTTGCAGAATTTGCAAGAAGTGGAGGGTTAGCCAACTTAGGTGAACCAATCCCCAAACAACCTATTAAGATTATTTGGGGAGCAAATGATCGGATTCTTACACAACAACAAAAGAAAGAAGTATTTCAATTACTAGGCAATTGTGTAGAAGAGGTAAACGACTGTGGTCATTTACCTCACTTAGATCAGCCAAATATTGTAGCTGACCGTTGGTTAAATGATCCCAATCATTATTAATGCCAAAGGAATTATCCGAAAGCCAGGGACCATTCTTAAAGATTATCTCTGAAAGCTTGAAGTTATGGCTGAAAGCCCAATGCGATAGTGTTGAAAGTATAGATATAACTTTATATGGCTCTTTGATTAAATTGCTTCAAGGAAATCTTCCTAAGGTTAAATTGCTTTCTACAAAATTAAGCTTTAAGAATATTCCCATGCATAAGGTAGCAATAGAAGCGAAAGATATAAGTATAAAAACAAAGAAGCTTAGGGAAAGTAAGGTATTTTTGTTAAACAGAATTCCAAAAATCAGTTTAGAAGTATCATTCTCCGTAGCAGACATCAACAAAATACTTTTATCTAAGAACTGGGAATCACTATCTAAGGATCTGGCACAAAGGCTTTTAGGGAATGTAATTTTGAAGGGACTAGAAATTGACAACCAAAACTTAATCCTAAACGCCTATGATCCTCAAATAGGTAATTTATCAGCCAAAAGCTTTACACTTGAAGCAAGCGAAGGAACTATTCTCATAACAAGTAAGGATTCCCCAAGTATTGAATTTAAGATACCAATGGATCCGAATATAATGATTCAAAGTGCGCGACTAGACAATGAAATGCTCCTTATAAAGGGTCAAGCTATTGTTAGCATCTAATTTCATTTATTTACGAGAGGTATTATAAGAGTTACGACATAAAAAACGACTGCGGGTGTAAACAAATAACTGTCAATCCTATCAAGTACACCTCCATGACCAGGCAAAGCATCTCCTGAGTCTTTTAAGCCCGCATTCCTTTTCATCATGGACTCTGTTAAATCTCCCACCAAAGCAAAAAGGGCTACCAATGCACCTAAAAGACCGCCCATAAGAAGCCCAAATTCCCACCCAAAGATTTCTCCAAAAAGTGCACCTACAGCCATTGCACAAAAAAGACCACCTATTGCACCCTCTACTGTTTTGCGAGGCGATATTGGAGACAAAGGTTTACGTCCAAAACTTCTACCTAAACTATAAGAACCAATATCACTAGCTATTATCATCAAGCATGCTGCAAAGGTTATTACCATGCCTGTGGTTAATGTTCCATGCAAAGAACTTGAGAATGAATCTAAATTAGGTACTAAATTTAACTCATTATTCAAGTTTCGTAGCCTTAACCAATGACTTGGAAGAAAGCCCAAGTAAAATAAACCAAAAATTGAAGCAGCTATATCTGCTATTGAACCAGTGACAGGTTGCAGCAATAACCAGCAACAAATAGCCGCCCCTGATAATGGCAATACAGCCGCAGACAAATCTGCAGCAAGCCCCCCGTCAAATCCCAACTGAGTACTTAAAAGAAGAAACTGACAAGCGACAAGTGTAGTTTTTGTAGCGGGCCTAATACCTGTGTATTGGGCCATTCTGAAGAATTCCAAAAGAGCAAGGTGAACTATCACCCCAACTGCAATAGCAAACCACCAGCCTCCAAGGGAAACAAACAACAAACCAAATGCACCTGCGGCAATGCCGCTACTAAATCGTTTGGGAGGTAATCCAAAAGCCATCGAGACTAAAACCAAGTCCCACTAAGAAGTGGGTATACAGGATTAGTGCTTTGTCTGAGCACAATACGACTATTCAAAACAAAGGTTACATTTGTTTTAGTCCACCTATATAAGAACTGCCAGTTGATCTGGGACGTTACCTACCCACATTTTTTTTTGTTTAACCAACCAATCCCCCATAGCCTGGTCAATTTTCTCACCAGGAATCACCAAAGGTATACCTGGTGGATAAGGACAGATCAACTCTGCAACCACCTCACCGACAGCCTCAGATAACGCAACGATTCGAGTAGGCCCTTTAAAAGCTCTTAACGGCTTTACTGCTGGAACAACAACTCTTTTGGAAGGTGGAGGCACAAAATCATGAAAAGGTGTTGTATCTTTTTTAAAGGCTAGTAAATCCTGCCAATGTTTATTTATAAGGTCAGAAACACCTTTTTGAGGGGAGAATCCAAGACAAAAAGTAATACATCCAGGTTCCGGAAGTTCAGCAATAAGGCCTCTATCTAAAAACCATTTATCAGCTTCAAAACCATTAATGCCAACAGATGCTGTATGAAGTATTAATCGTAAAGGGTCTTGTGTTTCAAGCAGTGGCAATCCATGATTCAAAAGTTTCCTAGATATTTCACGGGCTTGTTGAACAGCACTTTTAAGTCTTTCTAAACCGTTTGGGGTGTTCCATTCATCTAAAGCACTTTCACAAGATGCAAGTAGCAAAGAGCTTGGACTACTTGTTTGAAATAATTCAATACTTTGTTCCAAACGAGTTACATCAACAAGGTCTCCCTTTAACCATAGAACTGCTGTTTGAGAAAGACCTAGCCCAGATTTATGCAAGGAATTAACGATAAGGTCTGCTCCGGACTTCAAAGCAGAGGGAGGCAATCCCTCTCCAACTTCAGCCGCCAAATGAGTCCCATGTGCTTCATCAACCAATACCGGCAATCCAACCTCATGTAGTTGATCAACTAATGGTTTTATATCCAACGCATAACCGTGATAGGTAGGGTGTAGCAAAACTGCTGCAGCAATTGCTAAACCTTCCATTGGCAATGAATCAATTACTTCCTGTAACCACATCTCATCAGGAGGAGCATTGTGCCCCCGATCTACGAGAAAAGGGACCTCATAGATAACAGGAGTCAAACCACCAATAACGCATGCCTGAATTAGGCTCTTATGAGCATTGCGAGGAATTAATACAGCTTCTCCAGGTCGAGCGACTCCTAAAAGTGCAGATTGCAAAAGCCCGGTAGCACCATTAACCCCATACCAACAACGTTTAGCCCCCATAGCATCGGCGGCAAAGCTTTGACTCTGCTGGACGACACCTTCAGCGATAAGAGGTCCCCCAAAGCCAGGTAATTCCGGGACATCCCAGATCCCTGCCTTTAGACGCAAAAGCCTTTTAAACGAATTAGGGATAGCAACTCCATGTCCGTGGGCAGGAAGACAAAGCATCCTGCCTCTATTGTTGTCGATCAAATTCGAGATAATGCCCATGAAATTGCAATGGGGTTTCTAGAGTCTGGCCAACAAGAAGTTTGATGTGGGAACCATCTCGGGTCAAATCTGTAAAAAAAAACACAACCGTTCTAATGAACTACCAACCAAATCAAAGCCTGCTGTTACTACTACTTAAACCATGGGTCTTGATTCCGCGGGTAATAAAGGTCATAACTTCATTCGCTTCTTTAATAATTTTAATTATCTTTCAAGGATCCAGGGAAGAAGAGTCTGTACAAAAGTTCATTGGAACAAAGATACTTAAAACACTTACAGATCTGGGTCCATGCTTTATAAAAATAGGGCAAGCACTTTCTACACGCCCTGACCTAGTTAAAAGAGCTTGGTTAGATGAATTAACTAAACTTCAAGACAGCCTTCCACCATTTAGCCATTCAATTGCTATTGACACGATTGAAACAGAGCTAGGATCGAATCCCAATATTTTATTTGAATCTTTTCCCGAGGAACCAATTGCTGCAGCAAGTTTAGGGCAAGTCTATAAGGCCAAATTACATGGAGAATATTGGGTTGCCGTAAAAGTACAACGTCCAGGACTTGAATGGATATTGCAAAGGGACCTAGTAATCATCAAGGCACTTTGCATTATGGTAAGTCCAGTACTTCCGCTAAACCTTGGAGTTGGCCTAGGCGAGATAATCGATGAATTTGGTCGAAGTCTATTTGAGGAAATTGATTATAGAAAGGAAGCAGATAATGCAGAAAGATTTGCAGACTTATTTGCTACCAATCCTGCTGTAATTGTTCCAAAAGTCGAACGCCTACTCTCCTCTAAAAAAGTTATTACTACAAGCTGGATAAATGGGACCAAACTCCAGGAAAGAGACGAACTATTAGATAAAGGATTAAACCCAAGCAAAATCATTCGAACTGGGGTTACAAGTGGCATACAACAACTACTTGAATTTGGCTATTTCCATGCTGATCCTCATCCGGGCAATATGTTTGCGTTAAATGGCACCACTGGTGAGCTAGGACATTTAGCATATGTTGATTTTGGAATGATGGATTCGATAAGCAATAAAGATAGAATTACTCTCACAAGTGCCGTAGTTCATTTGATAAATAAAGACTTCTATTCACTTGCAAAAGACTTTCAAAGCTTGGGATTCCTAACTCCAGAACAAGAACTTGAACCAATTGCCCCCGTCCTCGAAGAGGTCTTAGGAGGATCATTAGGCGAATCTGTAGAATCATTCAACTTTAAGTCAATTACTGACAAGTTTTCTGAATTAATGTTTGATTACCCATTTAGAGTTCCTGCCAGATTTGCCTTAATCATTAGAGCAGTTGTTAGCCAAGAAGGCTTGGCTTTAAGACTCGACCCAAAGTTCAAAATAATAAGAGTTGCATATCCATATGTTGCAAAAAGGCTACTAACTGGAGAGACAAAAGAAATGATTGGGGTTCTACTGGAGGTAATATTTGATAAAGACAGTAATTTACAAATAGAAAGACTAGAAAGCCTAATAAGAGTTCTATCAGATACTGAAACTTCTACAGTGTCTAGCCTTATTCCTATCGTAAAAGCTGGAACAAAGCTTTTACTAAGCGACCAAGGGGATGAATTGAGGAAAAAACTTCTTATGACATTAATAAAAGACGAAAGACTAAACACTTCAGATTTAAAGTCTCTTGTTAAACTTCTTGGCAGAACATTCAATGCAAGAAATATAGCAGGAGGATTAGCACAACGTTTTAATCCACTCGCTGCTTAGCCCTAAACAATAACCTTAGGAATGGCAATGCTCAGCTCCCTCACAATCAAGAGAACCAATCCATGATCAAATTATTTATTGCTAGTCTTAGAGATATAGGAGAATATCCTCTCGACCAGATTCAAAGTGACAAAGCTATAGAGCTTAACTACATGGCTAGTCCAAGCAACTATCCATGGCTGATGATAGGCCTAGGTGCCATACTCACTATCATATGCGGCATATTTTTTGCAAGGAATATGCAATCAAGATTAATTGCTTGGGAAAACGATGGCACTCCTCCATTACCATTAAGCTCATTATCAACGAACATAAGCTGGACAGGTGCATTTATTGGTATCACATTCTTTTTTGGAGGAATTTTAGAAATTCTAAACTTTTCTCCTGAAAAATCACTTATCTCCTCATTCCTGATAAGCTTTTCAAGCGGTATTATAATGTGGGCGTTAATAACAGATCTAATGAAACAAGTCCAATCAGGAACCATAAGGGAAATTGATAAATATCTCTAGGGATTCAATCGATGGCTTCCAATCCATTGACAGGAGTCATAATCTAATTCAATCATCTTTAAATTCTGCTCTTTGGATTCTGCTTTAGATCTAAGGAGATGATAAGTAAAGTTCACTAGGACCATGGGAGAGCAAAGGCTGCAGAAGTTAATATCAGCATCAAGGCTTTGCTCAAGGCGAAGTGCGGAGATTTTTATACTAGAGTCTAGAATCAAAGTAAATGGTCAGATTGCCCAGATAGGCGACAAAGCAGATCCAGATATTGATGAGATAACAATGGATGGTGTACGAGTAACTATTAACATGAAACCAAGAGTTGTTCTATTAAACAAACCATCGGGAATAATTACCTCCTGTCACGACCCACAAGGTAGAAGAACTGTCTTAAACCTATTACCAAAAAAAGTTTCGCAAGGTTTACATCCAGTGGGGAGACTTGATTTCAATAGTCGGGGAGCTTTATTACTTACAAATATAGGTGATTTAACATTACAACTTACTCATCCAAGTTATTCACACCCAAAAACATATATGGTCTGGGTTCAAGGACTACCTTCTGAAGATTCCTTAAAAAGGTGGCGAGAAGGGATAGACCTAGATGGCAAAAAGACTTTAAAGGCAAAAGTAATTCTACTTAAGACCTACAGAAATCAAAGCCTTTTAAAAGTTATCATGAAAGAAGGAAGAAACAGGCAAATTCGCAGAATAGCAGAACTATTGCATCACCCAGTGGTAGATCTTCAGCGAATAGCTATTTCGAATATTTCAATAGAAGATATTTCGGAAGGCGACTGGAGAGAATTAAAGAAGAAAGAATGGTCCAAGTTGATTCAGAATAATAAAAGTACTAAGGCGGAATAAATCCATGAAACTAAACTTAAGTTGGTTAAAATCAAGCTTTTCAAGCTATCAAGAGTCAAATAATGGGAGCAAGTCCGATAGTAAGTTATTAGAAGCTGGTAAAAAGTTGCGTACTCGTAGAGAAGAACTGGGCATAAGTCTTTCAGGCCTAGCTAAACGAACTCGAATTACTACAGCTGTGTTGGAAGCAATTGAAATGGGTTGGCAAAGAAAACTTCCAGAGCCAGCTTATCTTTCTTCAATGCTTTATTTACTTGAAAATGAGCTCGGGCTTGCCCGTGGAGAATTAAGAGGTGCTCTAAAGGGAGGAGTTAAAAAACAATCAAATAATAATGCTAAAAATATAAATAAATTCTCACTGGAGAATATAGAAGTCCTAACAACATGGCAAGGCAGTATAGTCTACATATTCATAATGTTATCAAGTTTATTTGCGATCAACCATCAACAAAGACTTCTTTCATCACTTAATAGCAAAACTCTAGAACCAATAAAGGTTAAACTTAATTTTGACGCCTCTAGTAGGCTAATTGATAATTTAGATGGGTATAGGCCAATAGAGGGAAGCAAGGCAAGAAAACCAGATGATTGGTTTGAAGTAGCACTTGACCAACTTAGAATACAAAGAAAAAAAGGTTGGTTAGAAATTAAACTCAATCAGAAAGCCAATATAAGGCTTCTAAGTGCTGGAGGAGATCAAGCCAAGCTAGAAAAACTGAAAGGTGAAATAAGGTTGGAGTTAAGACCACCGATAATGCTCCTAATTGAACCGCCTCCTGGTAAAAGCGACAGTATTATTTGGGAAGGAGAAAACTATCTTCACGAACCAGGTACTCCAGGCCTTTATAGGTTTTCTGAGGGCCTAACTAAACCAAAGGAAGATTCAAAAGACCTTTTCCAAAAAACACCTCTTTCTCCATAACCTTTAAGAGCTCCACAGATTTCTGAATCAAAAGACCTTAACCTCCATTTCCAATTATTACCGACTGTTCCTGGAGTGTTAAAACGAGAATCATCGTCTAAATGAAGCAAATCCTGCAAAGGCGCAACTGTTAAACAGGCCTCACTAGATAATGCAAGTTCAAGCAATTGCCAGCCTGGGGCATCGACAGAGCCTCCAAATCTTGAGCGAACTCTATCTTTGGTTTGTTCATCTGATTCATTCCACCAAGATATTGTTGTTTGATTATCATGTGTTCCTGTATAAATTACCCAGCGATTACCTTTAATATTTTCAGGTAAATAGGGATTCTCCAAATCACCATTAAATGCAAATTGAAGGATTTTCATTCCAGGCAATTGAAATTTATCCCTTAAGGCCTCAACCTCGGGAGTGATAACTCCTAGATCTTCTGCCACCAGAGGTAGTGGGCCCATACAATCTTTTTGTAATAATTCAAGTAGAGACTTGCCTGGTGATTTCTTCCATGATCCATTTTCTGCTGTAAGACTTGATCCAGATACTTCCCAATACTCAACAAGGGCTCTAAAATGATCTATGCGCAATAAATCTACTTGTTTTAATTGTCGAGCAAATCGACGTCTCCACCATCGAAAACGATTTAGATGGTGAATGTGCCACCTGTAAATAGGTGTACCCCACAATTGACCCGTACTTGAAAAATAATCAGGCGGCACACCACTCTGAACCTTTAGTTCCCCATCTTTAAGTATCGAAAATAGACCACGGTTACTCCAAACGTCCGCACTATCTCTTGCAACATAAAAAGGTAAGTCACCAAACAAAACCACTCCCAATTCCCGAGCGAGCTTTTTAATTGATATCAGTTGACGGTCAAGATGCCATTGCAAAAGAGAATGTTCCAATAAATTATGCTCATTTTGCATTCTCCATCGGGTTAAGTATTTCCTATGACGTTGCGCGAACTGAACTGGCCATTCCCACCAAGGAAGTCCGTCATATTGACGACGGAGTTCCATAAAACAACTATGGTCCTCTAGCCAGAATTGATCTCGACTCCAATCATTAAATTCTAGATGTCTTTCCTTACTCTGATCTGGCCAAAATCTCCTCAATAAATGTCCCAATTTCTCTGCTCGGGATTCTGCATATCGGAAATCAACAGAGCTACTTTCTACTGATCCAACAAAAAAATCATCTAACGCGTTTTCTGGGAGGAAGCCTTGATCAACCAAATCGCGAGCATCCAACAACATAGGATTTAGAGCAAAACTTGATGGAGAGCTATATGGAGAGCCAGTTTTATCTGGGGGAGATAAAGGCAAAACCTGCCAAACTCCAATCTGGTTGTTTGCAAGTAGCTTCAACCATTCCCTTGAAGGGCTGCCCAAACTTCCGCAACCTGGACTAGAAGGCAATGCTGTGGGATGAAGCAAAACGCCTAAAGTACGAACAGGTTTTTGATCCAATGTAGACATCAAGACAAATAATAAAAAGACAAATCCCACTCGTTCATATGGGGTTTACAGAAACATTTGGACAAGTTCCACTTAAATAATAACGGTGATCACTAAAATTAATGGAAATGAACTAATATACAAATAAATTATGGCTTAATGCTGATAATACAAACCAAATTGAACCACTTTCCCCATTCAGATCAAAATATTTCATAATGCTCTTCCTTAAAACAACCGCTCATCTCTACGCAAAGCATTAACATCCTTATGAAAAATCTGTTGTATTAGATAGCGTTCAAAACCCCAGCCTGCTCCCTACCACTCTCTATATGTCACTTAGAACACCAAGAGCTAAATCTTCAGGCTTGCTAGGCCGTTATCCGGGTCGAACATTACAGCGTATTGGAGTAGCACTAACTGGCGTATGGCTTACAAATTTGGCAATGGGTATTGCCTGGCCAGAGCCTGATCAAGTTGCCTCAAGAAATTCTTCCGATGAGTATCAAACTAAATTCAATCCCTTACCAAAGAAACCTGTGGTTGTTATATTTATTAGAATTAAAGGAAACCCTCAGGAAACAAGAGATTGGAGTCCTTTAGAAGAATCAGAGATATCTAATTATCTTCTTGCAAAGATAGAAAAAGGAAAACCACTTGATGTTATTGCTGTCCCGCTAGAGCTCCCAGTTAGCCTGCCCGCTCTAGAAGGACTAAGTTCATTTGCAAATGCTTATAGGCATGGAGGGTTGGCAGTAACCTATGAAATGTTAAAAAAAAGGATAAAACTACCAAAGGATTCCGCAGTTAGATATGCATTAATAACAGATAGTTCTTTAATTAAGTTAGATAGTCAACTAGATAGTCTTCAAATTAAATCAAATCCACCCTCGCAAGTTAGCAAAGAAAAATACATAGGTCTTCTCCCAAAACAGTCACAGAATTCAAACAGAGAATTGGAAGACTTTACGCAAAGTACAGAGAGGAGTAGAACCACAAGTTTAAGAGATATAGAGCTAGAATTGAGACTTAATGAATTTACCAAGAATTTAAATGAGCTAAAGCTTCAAAAACGCTTATCAACATTTCTAAGTGAAATTCATTCAAGTATCTCAACAAATATTTCCAGGAAAGAGTTGTCTAGTCTCACATCGGCAATATTGGCGATTGATAAACCGAGTAAGTTCAGCAAGCTCTCACCCTAAAGTTTAACAATCAAACTCCAGATCTAAAGATATCAGCTAATATTTATAGTTTAACAAACTCGCAAAAAAGTTTGCCAAACTCAAAGAATAGCTCCAACTCTATTCCGTAAGCATGCCACAACCTCTAAAAGATTCTTATCAGTTATCCGATTCAAATCTAACGAAACCTCAACATCATTCAATGCAGATCCTGGTATATATCCAGACCAAGGGAGTCCATCCAAACGCCTGATTTCCTCCTCCCACGGTTCACCTAGCTGCACAAGCCCAAGAAGGGGGACCCCTAAAGAAGCACTTAGAGATGCATAAGCGGCAGCTGAGCCAGATATATGCCCTGAAGACAAAGGTTCGACCATTAAAACTGTTGGGATCCGCCAGGAACCCAAGGTTTCTAGCCAACTGCCACCTCCAACCATTGACATGGCCACATCACCGCTAAGACACACAAGCACCTTTTCTTCACCCAGATTCCTTAGAACCTTTAGAGGTTCTTCATAGGAAAAATGCTGGATCAAAGTAATGCCCAATGCATCTGCCAAAGCACGAGAACCTAGTCTCAATGAATGATCTGAAAGGTCACTCGTTCCGATCAGGAATGTAGAGGAGTTAATCATTTAACTGATTTTTCAAAATAAAATTTGGTCAAGTGCCTACACAGGATTAGCATCGGAACACAGCGATTTTGCTAGCGGGCAACGTGACTAGCTTCTTAACTGCAGCCCGTGGAGAACAAGAGAGCATTAAGCATGACACGAGTCGTCTAAGGCTTTTCAGTGGGACGTCTAATCCTGCCCTGGCAAGGGAAATAGCGGCATACCTAGGTGTAACTGATGGGCCACTTGTCTGTAAGCAGTTTGCAGATGGAGAGCTCTACGTTCAAATTCAACAATCAATTCGTGGGTGTGATGTTTTCCTTGTCCAACCAACTTGTGCTCCAGTGAATGACAACCTAATGGAATTGATGATCATGGTTGACGCTTGCAAAAGAGCGTCAGCCAGACAGGTCACTGCTGTTATCCCTTATTACGGCTACGCAAGGGCAGATCGAAAAACTGCAGGCAGAGAATCCATTACTGCAAAGTTGACAGCCAACCTTCTCGTTAAGTCAGGAGTTGATAGGGTTTTAGCAATGGACTTGCACTCTGCACAAATTCAAGGTTACTTTGATATCCCCTGTGACCACATTTATGGTTCACCAGTCCTCGTTGACTACCTATCAACAAAAGAACTAGGCGAAATAGTAGTAGTTTCACCTGACGTCGGAGGGGTTGCTAGAGCAAGAGCTTTTGCAAAACAAATGCGTGGAGCACCTCTTGCAATAATTGATAAGCGTCGTTCAGCTCATAACATTGCTGAAAGTCTTACTGTAATTGGGGATGTAAAGGATAAGACAGCAATTCTTATTGACGACATGATCGATACAGGAGGAACAATTTGTGCAGGTGCAGAATTACTTAGAGAACAAGGAGCCCAACGTGTAATTGCTTGTGCCTCCCATGCTGTTTTCTCACCGCCAGCATGCAAAAGACTTTCGGAAAAAGGACTTTTTGAGCAGGTTGTAGTTACTAATAGTGTTCCAATTGAAAAAGAAAGGCAGTTTTCACAATTAAAGGTCCTTTCGGTTGCGAATATGTTAGGCGAGGCTATTTGGCGAATACATGAAGAAAGTTCAATTAGCTCAATGTTTAGGTAGCTACTTATTAATAGAACTTCAAATTATTTTTCCATGTTCCCTATTGGTTTTAGTTGATGAAATCAAATCTTGAAGTATAAGTATCTATAATTAAAAGGTGTATCAAGCTCTAATTAGTTCCAAAACTTCATTTGTATTAGCCGACAAATTATTTTGCGAGAGTCTTTCAATAGCACTCAACATACCCTTTTGCTGAGAAGAAGTATAATTTCTCCAACGACTAAATATTTTTGTAATTCGAGATGCTGTAATAGGGTTTATAGCGTCTATTTTTGCAATTTCTTCTGCCATAAATATATACCCACTTCCATCTAAAGCATGAAACAAAACTGGATTAGCAGCCAACCCACCAAGTACAGCTCGTACCGAATTTGGTGCAGTAGGGTCAAACCTAGGGTGTAAAAGTAATTGATTTACTCTCTGCAAACCCTCTTTCCAAGGAGTTGAAGCTTCAAAGGAAAACCATGTGTCCAAAATTACTGGCATTTTGTTCCATCTATCGTAAAAAGCTTGAAAAGCTAATTCCCTTTCATAGCTCTCTACCTGTTGTAGTGCACTAAGTGCAGCTTTTGATAAAGTCATCGAAGGTCCATTTACAGCTGTTAAGGCATCACTAAGAACATCTGGGTCTCCAATGCTTGCCAACCAATTCCAAGCCAAAGCAGTAATTTTTCTCTGTCCATTTCCATTAGGCCATGGATCAAAAAGATTAGGATAGCTCTTTTCTATTAGATTCTTTAGTTCTGCATGAAGATGCTTAGCTAATAACATTTTGAATGAATTTCTTGCATAAAATATTTTTAAAGGATCCACTTGATCCTGATCTCCCTCTAGCTCGGCCAAACCAGGCAATGCTAACAGAGTTGACAAGAGTAAAAAGTCCTTTTCATTAAAGGAGCAGATCAACGAATTAAAGGCTTCAAAAAGCTCCCATTCAAGGGATTGATTTATCTCAGAATTAGCTCTAGATAGGATAGCCATAGACTTTAACTTTTGGCCTGCATTCCACCTTGAGAAAGGGTCATCATCAAACTTTAAAAGATGAAAATAATCTGATGTTGTCATATTTGTTTCCCACTTTACCGGCGCCGAAAATCCTCTGAAAAGAGATACCCTAGGAATCGAAGAATCAGAAGGTATATTGTCAACAAATAACTCGTCTTCACAACTTTCTAGAATAAAAGTCCTTTCTTCACCAATTCTTCCATCATTACCTATTAATGCATAAACAACTGGGATTAATAGGGGTTCTCTAACATTTGAGGAAGGCGGAAAATCCAAATCTTGATGAAAAGTTATTTTTAATCTATGAGAGGTTGAATCCAATTCACTTTCTACTCTTACTTTTGGTGTTCCTGGTTGATAATACCAATGATTAAACTTTTCAAAATCTATTTCTTGATTAGAAGCTGAATCTTTCATAGACCTTACGAAATCCTCAGTTGTAACTGCCATTCCATCAAATCTCTCAAAATAAATCTTCATTCCTTTCATAAAGCCATCATGGCCGAGCAAGATATACATCATCCGAATCAACTCAGCACCTTTTTCATAAATCGTTGTTGTATAAAAATTATCTATTGATTGGTAACTATTAGGCTTTACAGGGTGAGAGGTTGGGCCGGAATCTTCTCTAAACTGAATGTTTCTGAGCAAAGATACATCTTGCAGTCTCTTAACAGCCTCTGAATGGAGATCAGATGTAAAGAATTGATCTCTAAAAACAGTTAATCCTTCTTTTAAAGAAAGCTGAAACCAATCTCTACAAGTAACTCGATTACCAGTCCAATTATGAAAATATTCATGGGCAATAACAGCCTCTATCTTTTCGAGTTCTTCGTCGGTAGCAATTTCTCCATCTGCTAAGATTAACTTTGAATTGAAAATATTTAGGCTCTTATTCTCCATCGCACCCATATTAAAATGCCTAACAGCAACAATATTATATTCGTCTAAGTCATATTCTAATCCAAAAACTTTTTCGTCCCAACTCATTGCCCTCTTTAAAGAGTCAAGTGCATGCCTAGTAAATAAAGCATCTCCATATTCAACATATATATTAAGAGCTACCCTCCTACCTGAAGCTGTAAAATAAGCATCTTCTACTTTTTCCAAATCTCCTGCTACTACAGCAAATAGATAGGATGGTTTTGGGAAGGGGTCAACCCAAATAGCCTGATGACGTTGCCCACCTTCCAATATCTTCATAGGAGCTACCTGATTCCCATTAGATAACAAAACAGGGAATCTATTTCGATCAGCCTCTATACAAACTTTATATTTACTAAGAACATCAGGACGGTCTGGATGAAAGATAATTCGTCTAAATCCCTCAGCCTCACATTGTGTGGTAATAATATTCCCACTTAGATACATGCCCTCCAATGTAGTATTAGAAAAAGGATCAATCTTCGAGACAATCTTTAGTTGGAAAGGAGCAATACTACGATGTTTAATGATTAGTTGCTCAACACCCATCTCATATCTATCACTAGGCAATTCTTCGTTATTTATACTTATACTTTCAAGTTCTAATCCAACCCCCTTCAAGACCAAAGGAGTCTCATCTAATGTACTTGGCTCTACATCAAGGCAGCTTAAAACCCGAACAAAAGTCTCTTGTATATCCAGCCAAATTTCAATAGATGGTATTTTGAATAAATAAGGCTTGTATTCTGAAAGTCTAGTTGAATTAGCTTTTGTCATGTAAGCAAGAAACTATTTGGGATTAAGGCCTTCAAAAGAGCTGAGGGACAACTGTCCTTTAAACACTAAAAATGGGTCAGTTAGCAACAGAGTGTTCCACAAGTTCTCACTTGGTCTTTCAGTAAATCGCAAAAACCAATAATGTGTGACTCTAAAGATGAGGCACACACCACGGTGGATGTGGTCGAAGCCAACAAGAAGCGTCAACAGCTGAAACTGTTGCTAGTGGCAGGTCGCCAACACCTCTCTAGAGGTGACTTGAGGGAACTTATAAAGTTCCTCGAAGGGCAAGATTGTGGATTTGATGTAACTCTAGAGATCTCTGACCCTGGCGAGCAACCTGAGTTACTTGAATTTCATCGGCTCATAGCTATTCCAGCATTAATAAAACTTTCACCAGCTCCTAAACAAGTCTTTGCTGGTAGCAGCATTTTCAAACAACTAAGGGACTGGCTCCCACGCTGGAAACAGGATGGCTTCGTGAAAGGGCTTGCCTTAAGCCTTAAACCTACGGAACTTGATGGCACTCGAACACCAAAAGAGTTGCGACTAGAAGATGAGCTACTAGTTCTTCGCCAAGAGAATGAAACCTTAATAGATCGAATAGGAACACAAGAAAGATTATTGAGAATGGTCGCTCACGAACTAAGGACCCCCTTATCAGCAGCAGTTTTAGCAGTACAAAGCCAACAGCTTGGACAAATTGACCTGAAACAATTTCAAGACGTCATCCAACGACGATTAGAGGAAATTGAGTTGCTATCTAAGGACCTTTTAGAGGTAGGCAGTACTCGCTGGGAGGCTCTTTTCAATCCACAACGTCTTGATCTAGCAAATGTTGCTGCCGAATCAATACTTGAACTAGAGAAGCTATGGCTCAAAAGGGGAATAATCATAAACACTGATATTCCTTCCGATCTGCCCGATGTTTTTGCTGACCAGAGAAGGATGAGGCAAGTTTTGCTAAACCTTATCGAAAACGCTCTCAAGTTCACAAATGAAGGTGGAAAAATTTCCTTAACAATCTTGCACCGAACAAACAATTGGGTTCAAGTGAGCGTATCTGACAGTGGTCCAGGAATTCCTATAAACGAACAACACAGGATCTTTTTAGACCAAGTAAGGCTTCCACAAACCTCTAAGAACGCCTCTGGGTTTGGGGTTGGGCTATCTGTATGCAGACGGATCGTAGAGGTACATGGAGGCCGAATATGGGTTGTATCAGAGCCTCAAGAGGGGGCCTGTTTCCACTTCACAGTTCCAGTTTGGCAAGGCCAAGAAGGTCAAAGAGCTGGAGACTCCTTGACGGAGGGAGAGGCTGAACCGTAGTTTTCGAATGTGATTATTATCATCATTGGATCTGATCACGGCCTCGCCCCCATCGTCTAGAGGCCTAGGACACCTCCCTTTCACGGAGGCGACAGGGGTTCGAATCCCCTTGGGGGTATTAGTATTTTTCAAACAAAAGCCATATAAAACCCTTGAATGAGGCTAAAAATTAGCTTGTTATTAAGCAGGAAATATTTTCCTTTGGGCTTATTTAGGGATTTCCCCAAGGCTAATAAACCTAAGGCTTTATCAAACTTCTCCTTGCAGCCTCTGCCTCAACTGCAAGGAGATTCGTCTTCAGATCTTCTCTAAGTCTTTGCTCAATTAGAGTTACAGGCATCCCTATGCACCCTTGCACAGTCAATTCATAAAAAAGTCGACTTCCCTTCCCTTCATTAGTTTCTTTTATTCTCCAAGCACCTTCAAACCTTCTAAAGTCTCCCTTAAGCAGACGAAAATTTAATGTACGTTCTTGGTAATACTCAATTAATTCAATCTGAACCTTGGCTGAGAATTTTAACCCCATTAATTGTTGGCAACCAACCTGTTTTAGGTGAACACAATTATCGACTTTACTAATCAAAATACTAGTAGAAAGATTGGGAATAAAATCACTTAAATGATCATAGTCAGTAAGTGCCGACCAAATGAAGTCGCTATGGGTTTGAGTTGATAACTGTGCTGCTAGACGACGAGTCCCATGTGGCAACCTTTCCATTGTTTGCTCAATGGTCTGGCCAATGAACCTGTTTGATTCGTGGAAGCCTGATATTGCTTTGCCAGATGGTCCTGGAATCGAAACCAAGTTCTTTGGCCCTCTATTTGGCCATGAAGAATACCAATATCTAAAGAATTGCAAGAAAATTTGTTCGGAATCCCAGTGATTTAGCTGTGCCAATCACTAAACGTGACCTATGCGCATCAAATTAATAACGAATTTCGCCAATGGATTGGTAATCTCGGCTTCGGTTTTGAGTTCTTGATGGCTTACTCGCAAGCAACAGTAGTAATTGGCGGGCTACTACATGTACCAATCATTATTGGGGTTTTTTGGCTCTTTCAGAGTTACGTAGCCAAAAGGTCTGGTTCAGGCTCAACAACTAATGCTCGTCCGTCTACAAGCGCTGCAAAAGTCACAGCTTCTGGCTCAACCCCTAAAGCTCCTACAAGCAAATCAACTCACGCAGCAGTACCCGTTAATACCTACAAACCCAAGGCACCATTCTTAGGGACCGTTCTCGAGAATTACAGTCTCCTGAAAGAAGGTGCTATTGGAAGGGTTAACCACATCACCTTTGACCTGGCAGGAGGAAATCCTCAACTCGAATACATAGAAGGTCAGAGTATTGGAATAATTCCTGCTGGAGAAGACGCAAAAGGGAAGCCCCACAAAATTCGTCTTTATTCAATTGCAAGCACTCGTCATGGCGACAACTATGCAGGAAATACAGTTTCACTATGTGTTCGTCAGCTGCAATACGAGAAAGATGGAACAACTATCGATGGTGTTTGTTCAACCTACCTTTGTGACATAAAGCCAGGTTCAAAAGTCAAAATCACCGGTCCTGTTGGGAAGGAAATGCTTCTTCCGGAAGATGAGGAAGCAAACATCATCATGCTTGCGACAGGAACTGGTATAGCTCCTATGAGGGCATACCTTCGAAGAATGTTTGAGCCCAAAGAACGAGAAAAAAATGGCTGGAACTTTCAGGGCAATGCCTGGTTATTCATGGGCGCCCCAAAAACTGCCAACCTTCTCTATGACTCTGATTTCGAGTGGTACAAAACCAACTTCCCTAACAACTTCCGTTATACAAAGGCAATAAGTAGGGAGCAGAAGAACTCAAAAGGCGGACGGATGTACATCCAAGACAGAGTTCTGGAGCATGCTGATGAAATCTTTGGAATGATTGAGAATCCAAAAACACACATTTATCTCTGCGGATTGAAGGGAATGGAACCAGGGATCGACGAGGCTATGACTACTGCTGCTGCTGCCAAAGGGATCAAATGGTCCGAACTAAGACCAACACTCAAAAAGGCTGGCAGATGGCATGTAGAGACGTACTAGAGCTGCTTTAAGAGGAATTAGGAATAAATCCCTTCTTGTTTTTTCAAGTTGACCTGAAAAGCACACCATCCTGTGAAAGGAGAGGCTCACAAACTTTAAAAAATAATCTTTTTGGTGATCCGACAACAAAAGATGGCGAGATTCTCCTAAGCCTCTTGAATTTGTTGGTGAAAGAAACCATCGGCAGAGGTAAGTTCCAATGAGCATGCCGATCACCAACCCTTTAAGGATTGGTCTTCGTCAAGAAAGAGTCATTCCTCCCCAATGCCTAGTGATATTTGGGGCAAGTGGCGATTTAACTCAAAGGAAGTTAGTTCCTGCACTTTTCGAACTTTTCAACCAAAGAAGGCTGCCAAGCGAGTTTGCATTACTTGGATGTGCAAGGCGACCGTGGACCGACAAAGAGTTTCGGGCTCGAATGAAGGCTGCTCTCGGTCCAATTGCTGATAAGGATCCAATTGCATTTGACCAATTCATTCAGAGCATTTTTTATGAACCAGTTGATCTACAAAAGCCTGAAACCATTGAAAAGCTAAAAATTCGGCTTGATGAGATTGATCGAATCCGAGCGACACATGGGAATAGAACCTATTACCTTTCAGTCTCTCCAAACTTTTATGGGAGCGGCTGCAGGGCCCTTTCCGCGGCAGGACTACTCAACGATCCAAAACGGAGCAGAATAGTAATTGAAAAGCCCTTTGGAAGAGATTATTCAAGCGCTCAATCATTAAATCGATTAGTACAAAATTGTGCTCAAGAAAGTCAGGTCTTTCGAATTGATCACTATCTAGGGAAGGAAACAGTACAAAATATTCTTGTAATGAGATTTGCAAACACAATCTTTGAACCAATTTGGAATCGAAACTATATCTCGAGTATTCAAATCACCGCAGCAGAAACAGTAGGAGTTGAAGACCGTGCAGGTTACTACGAAACTTCTGGTGCCTTACGAGACATGGTCCAAAACCATCTCACACAAATGCTTGCGATTACGGCAATGGAACCCCCTGGGCATTTTGATCCAGAGGCAATAAGAAATGAAAAGTCAAAAGTTCTACAAGCTGCACAACTTGCAAATGAATATGAACCATGGAAATGCTGTATTCGTGGACAATATGGACCTGGTGGTAATCAAAAACATCCCCTAACTGGATATAGAGAAGAATCTGGTGTTGACCCAAATAGCACAACAGAAACATATGTAGCCATGAAACTTTTCATAAATAACTGGAGATGGCAAGGAGTACCTTTTTACATAAGGACAGGAAAACGTCTCGCGAAACGACTTAGTGAAATTGTTCTAACTTTCAGAGATGCTCCAGTTCACTTGTTTGATTCAGCGGGGGGAAGTCCTACTTCGAATCAACTAATTCTTAGGATTCAGCCAAATGAAGGGGCAGAATTTCATTTTGAAGTCAAATCCCCCGGATCTGGCATGAGAAGCAGGCCTGTGGAAATGGAGTTTTCCTATGAAGACTCTTTCGGCGAGCCTTCTGACGAAGGTTATGTACGCCTTCTAGCAGATGCAATGCTCGGAGACCCTACCCTTTTCACACGTAGCGATGAAGTGGAAGCCGCTTGGAGGCTTTACACCCCAATTCTTCAACTAATTGAGAACAGTCCATGGCAATTACCCATCCATAGATATGAATCTCGAACATGGGGGCCAACGGCAGCCGATGATTTACTCGCAAAAGATGAGCTTCTTTGGAGAAGACCTTGAAACGGCATCGTTCAAAAAACTTCTATCATTTTAAAAAATGTCTCCCCAACTAACCCTCCAATCCCCTCTTGAACTTCCACCTGATGAGATTCCCAAATATTTAGATCAACTTTGGTCAAAAGATCACCTTGAAAATAATGGTGCAAATACTTTCTGCTTGCTCATTTGGCAACCCGCATGGCTAGAACAACATCTTGTAAGAACGGGCCTCATCCCAGGGCCAATAATTGGTACAAATCGCCAAGACCTCATAGAGGCGTCCCGCAAAGTGATTTTGGAAAGAGAGTTGCCTCATAGCACCGCAGCTCTAGACATAAAAGTCAATGCAGAGCTAGAAAGTCTTGAAGATATAAACAAGCCTGAAGACCTGCGTGGTCAGCATATTGATTCAGCAATCAGCGCTCTAGAGCCCAGGCGCCTAATTACGCTTGCCCCAACCCTTCAAAAAAGTGAGGGTTTAAAAAGTCTTGTAGCTGCTTATTGCCCTCTACCAGAAGAAACAAATACCAAAACAGCATGTGGCGATGTTGTAGTTCTGCGAGGACATCAAACCTCGCTAAAAAAAGGATTGGGGATTCTGCAACCACTTTTGCCTGATGACTTGCCATCATGGGTTTGGTGGAATGGCAGTTTGGATGAATCACCTGATCTTCTGAAAGATCTAGCCCTACCGCATAGAAGAATAATTATTGATACTGCATTAGGAAATCCTTTGAATTGTATGCGATTCCTAAAACAACGGATTGAAGAAGGCCAAGCCATAAATGATCTGAATTGGTTGCGCTTAAGAACTTGGAGAGAAACTTTGGCAATGGTTTTTGATCCACCAGATAAACGAAATGCCCTAAATAATATTGTTCAGATTGATATTGATATTGAAGGTGATAACTATGTGCAAGGCGTCTTATTTGCAGCCTGGATGGCTGATCGACTTAATTGGCAACTGAAAAATTGTCAAAGAGAAGTAGGCATAGAAATAATCTCAGCTGAGTTCACACGTCCTGATGGAAACCCAGTGACTATAAAAATAATTCCATTGCCCATAGGTAAACCAAGTATTCATCCTGGACAAGTTGTTGGCATAAGAATGATCTGTAATCCAAATCTAAATCCAAGCAAAAAGATGTGCGTAATACTTGCATCCCAGTCTGGAGAATGCATGAGACTTGAGTCTGGCGGCATGGCAAATATGGAACTTCTTGAAGAAGTTGTGCCGATCCCGATCACAGCTGTAGAGGCTGATGTAGCTAGACTACTAAGAACTAGTAGAGGATCCACAAGTCCCCTGCTTTCGAGTGCCGCACCTATTGGAGCTGAGTTAATTAACTTGGCTTTAGCTAATAAATGATTTTCTAAATTAACGATTTCATGGCGTGCGTAATAGCGGCACCATCAAGTGGTAGCGGTAAAACTATGGTTAGCCTTGCCTTATCTGCATGGGCCAAAACTAAAGGTATAAATATTCAGACTTTTAAAGTAGGTCCTGATTATCTAGACCCTCAACAATTAACTGCCACCTCTGGGAGACCCTGTAGAAATTTAGACCTTCAACTAAGTGGTCCTGAATGGGTGAGAAAAAGTTTTCGTGCATTTGGAGGGGCTGCTGAGCTTACCCTCATTGAAGGCGTGATGGGTTTATTTGATGGCATTGGCTCAACTCAAAAAGCAAGCACCGCAGATCTAGCTAAATCATTAAATTTACCAATTGTACTAGTAATAGATTCGCGTGGGCAAGCCGCATCAATAGCTGCACTGGTAAAGGGTTTCTTTGAACATGATCCAAAATTAGAATTTGCGGGAGTAATCCTAAATAAAATCAATAGTCAAAGGCACAAACAATTACTAGAAGAAGTACTTAGACCCATTCAAGTAAAAGTATTAGGTTGTTTACCAGAAGACCAAAGCTTACGAATTCCCAGTGGAAACCTTGGTTTATCACCAGCCCATGAAGAGCAAGATTTTAAATCAAAAATACAGTCCTGGGCAATATTCGCAGAATCATATTTGAACATGACTGAATTCAAAAGATTACTTCAGTCGCCTAAACCTTATAAGAATCCAATTCCAGAACTATTTATAAATGAGAATCAAATAACACCTTTAAGGCCACTATCAATAGCTGTTGCACAAGATGAGGCATTTCACTTCCGTTATCCAGAAACAAGAGAATGCCTTGAAGCCCTAGGAATAGAATCTATTCCATGGAAAATCTTGGCCGATGAGTTGATTCCTAAAGGTGTCCATGGAATACTAATTCCTGGAGGTTTTCCTGAAGAACATGCTGCCAGAATAAGTCAATCTTTAAATAGCTTATCCCATTTAAAGAAATCATTTGGCAAAATACCAATTTATGCTGAATGTGGAGGAATGTTGCTGCTTGGAGAAAGCATTACTGACCAAAATGGAATTGACCATCCAATGGCAAATCTACTCCCGTTTAAAGCAAAAAAAGGAAGGCTAAAAGTAGGCTATAGAAATATCTATGTAAGCACCAACGGCCTTATTACAAGATCAGGAGATTGTCTAATTGGTCATGAATACCATCGTTGGGAACTAACTAATAAAGCCTCTAAAGATAAAAATAGCTCCAAGCAATTATTACTCCCAGAAACAAAGATTTTAGCGCCCGCCTGGGAGGTTCAAGGCTGGAAAGTACCTAGACGAAAAGAAGGTTGGTCAAACAAAAATCTCCATGCAAGTTGGATACACCTACATTGGGCAAGTTGTCCTAAAATTCCTATTAGATGGCGAAGTTCTTTAGAGAAGAGTGTCTAAAGAACCATATTTATAAAAGCTGCTCTTCCCATGAATTATTTCTAGCTGAATCTTGATAAGTACCCCATAGCCAAACAGATTTCCTGGCTCTACTTACTGCCACATATAAAAGCTGCTTTCTTAAGGTAAGATCTTTTGGCCAGAAAACATCTGAAGCAACAAATACATTATCAAAACTACTCCCTTGACTTCTATGAACTGTTAAAACAGCTGCAGGTCCTAATGAGGCGAAAGCATCCCTAACTTGAAAGAATTGACGCCAAAATACTCTGCCTTCACTTTTCCCTACTTCTTTAGCCTGATTTTTCAACCTATTAAGAGTCGCATCAAGAATTGCCCTCCCCTCAGTGCCTATCGAAGGTAAAAGGCGAAGTGACAATTCCAGCTCACCAGAACGGACTTCCAATTGCAAAGTATCAATACATGGTGGAGTCCAATTATCATGAAGAGCAAGTCCGATTTCCGCTAAGTTAAATTTCTCTGGGGTTACATCTAAAACAACCATCTCACGATTAGATCCAAGAACCATGTCTGGTGCTTCACCAACCTCTCCTTCTTCACGTGAGGCACCAGCCATAACTGCTTTTCGAGTAATTAACACTTCTCCTGGCAAAACAGGTAATTGATCTGCCATCTCCCCATGAATTGCTCTACGTGCAATTGGCACTAATCCTTCTAAACAGCGATTGGTGTAGCAAAGAATTCTTGCTTCATCTGGGTTATCATTTTTCGCTGAAAGACTTAAAGCTTCTTGGGCTTTTTTCAACCAGTTGTTCTTTTCCAAAGAGCCAACAACACCATCTAAATTATTAACAACAACCTCGCTTGGTGGTGATGTGCATGCAAAACTTCCATCTCGGACAGCGCTTGCCAATTTCAATACGGGTCCTGCATGTCGAACTACTTTTTTTAACTCAAAAGTAATTGCCCTTCGCATTGAAAAGATTGGGCTTGCATCTTCGTCAACAGGAGGCAACTGCGCCGGATCTCCCACAAAAACAAGTCTCGTGGAAAATGGTTGTGCACACTCAAGAGCTATCTCTAACAAGGTGCTATCAATCATGGAAGCTTCATCAACAAGAACTAATTGCAGGTTCTCCAGAGAATTAGGTGTTAAATCAGTCTTTTCACAAACTTCCAAATCACCCTTGCGTTTAAGCTTTAGGCGAAGGAGTCTATGGATCGTTGAAGGATGCCAAGTTGGCCAAAGATTTTCAGACACAAGAGATTGCCGCAAAACGCCAACTGCTTTATGAGTTGGAGCTGCTACGGTCCAACAAAGTCCAGAATCTTCAACCATTTGAAGAAACCTTGTTGAAAGAAAGGTCTTCCCACTTCCTGCAAATCCACTAAGTACAAAAGGGATACTGCTATTAGTGTCTTCAAGCCATTTACTAAATAAAACTAGCGCCTGCTGCTGATCAAAGGTCAGTTCTAACGGAACAGAATTAATTGATTTAACCTTCACTCTTAAGACAAGCCTATCGACCTGAGAAGATCAAGTGGTGTTCCTATGAAAAGCATTCCAGGGAAAACCACTGCTGGACCTACCAAACTCCCTACAAAAACTTCTAAACGGGAGTGGCCAAGATTTTCTTTAAGTTGACTTTCAGCAAACTCTTTATTTATTTCTGAAGATATTAAATTTACCCGCGCTGCAGTCACGCCAGCAGCTCGCCTGATCCCGCTTGCGTCATACATAACAACAAAAGCAACTGTAGAGGCAATAGCAAAAGCAGGATGACTAAAACCAAGTTCTAATCCCACACCTGCAGCAGTTCCTGTAACAAGTGCTGAGTGACTCGAAGGCATTCCACCAGTCTCCAATAAAACCTGTGGCCGCCAACGTTGATATTTAACTATTTCAAAAACTAACTTCAATAATTGTGCAATACCACATGCGGCTAGAGCCCAGGCTAAAACTCCATTGTCCAAGATTTCCAAAATTGAACTGTCGTTTAAGGTCATCTATCTCGATTTGTAATGTAGTCAGCGAGAGCCAATAAAGGAGAGGCAGATTGCTCCCATGGCTTAAGAACATCCTTGGCCTTAGAAACAAGTTCATCAGCTCTTCGGCGAGATTCTTCAAGCCCAAGGAGTTTCGGATAAGTCGTTTTATCGGCAAGAAGATCCTTGCCGGCTGTTTTGCCTAAGACCTCACTACTAGCAGTTACATCAAGGATGTCATCAATTATTTGAAATGCTAGGCCTATACCTTTTGCATAAGTCCTCAAGGCTTTAAGCAGTTCTTCATCAGCTCCACCTATAAGAGCCCCGCTAATAACACATGCCTTTAAAAGAGCACCTGTTTTATGCAAATGAATAAATTCCAAAGTTTCAAGATCAACCTCTTTTCCTTCACTCTCAATATCTACTACTTGCCCTCCAACCAAACCTGGAGCTCCTGCGACCAAGGATAATTCTCCTACAACCTTTAAAAGCCTTTCAGCGGGAACTCCTTGAGTGCGAAGAGAAACCATCTCAAAAGCTCTAGTGAGCAGAGCATCCCCAGCAAGTATCGCAAGAGCATCCCCATAAACCTTGTGATTTGTTGGGCGCCCCCTTCGCAAATCATCATTGTCCATGGCCGGCAAATCATCATGAATCAAGGACATTGTGTGAATCATCTCTACAGCAACAGCTGTAGAGATGGCCTTTTCAGGGTCCCCTCCGGCAAGTTCACATGCAGCTAAACAAAGAATTGGCCTAAGCCTCTTTCCTCCAGCAAGCAACGAATATCGCATTGACTCTCTGAGCTGCTCTGGCCTTTCAGGTCCAAGAGATTGATCTAATGCACTTTCAACGCGAGCCTTGGCTTTTGCCAAGTAGGCGGAGAAGTCGAATGAACTGCTGACCACTGCCACCATGAAAATTTCCTGTTTGGCGGGATTCTCTCAGGCTAAAAGACTTAAGGAACTAAATCGCTCAATGAGAAGGACAAACCGCAATGGTCTTGCCACCTCATAACGGTGTTAACAAGCAACATAGTAACTGTCATAGGTCCTACTCCACCAGGAACAGGAGTAATAGCACTAGCAACTTTGGATACCTCTTCAAATCGAACATCTCCACAGAGACTTGCCTTGTTTTTGCCCCCAGTAGTTGATTCTCCAGCAAGACGATGAATCCCAACATCCACAACTGTTGCACCAGATTTCACATACTCAGAACCAATCAACAAAGGTTGTCCTGCGGCAACTATCAATAAATCAGCTTGTTTGGTCAATTTAACCAAATCCCTAGTTTTGGAATGAGCAACTGTCACGGTCGCATTTGCAGCCTGCAGCATTAGAGCCATAGGCTGGCCAACCAAGATGCTTCTGCCTACTACTACTGCTCTTTGACCAGCCAAAGGTATTTGATTGTGAGCAAGTAAAGCCATTACACCTGCAGGGGTACAAGAACGTGGGCCTGGTTCACCTTTAAGTAATTTCCCCAAGTTGAGCGCATGAAGGCCATCAGCATCCTTTTCAGGATCAATTTCTGCCAACAAAGCACTTTCTTGAATACCTTTAGGCAAAGGTAACTGCAGCAAAATCCCATCAACCCTCTCATCAGCATTTAATTGATGGATCTTTTTCACTAAATCTTCTTGAGATGAATCCGGCGGAAGATGACTAACAAAGCTACTAATGCCAATTCGCTTACAGGCCTTCGCCTTGTTCGAAACATAAACAGCACTGGCAGGGTCATCTCCAATTCTCAGCACGGCCAAACCAGGAGGCCTTCTAACATGTTCAAGACCAACTGAAATTCTGGAATAAAGCCTTTTCTCGATTTTCTCGGCTAGTTTCTTTCCATCAAGCCTTAGGGGCATGAGCAAACTTTTTCGCTACTTCCAGCATGCCTCGAGAAGAGCATTAGCGTGAGCCCCATTTGCGAACTGCTTTGAAAAATATCCTCAATCCAAAAAAACTCTGGCGTATTTGGCTTCGTAACGAGTCTCCGAGGAGAGAAGTACTCGACTGGTCGCAGCCAAGCAAAATAGGCTTGATCACAATTTGTATTGTTGTCAGCTTAGTAACAGCTTGGAAACCTGATTTAGCCATTGGGACATATGCCCCATTCGACTTAATTGCGACCAAAGACGTAAGTGTTATAAATACAAAAGCCATAGAAGAAGAGATTTTAAAAGAAGAAAAGATAACTTTCATGCAAGTAATAAACAAACAAGAGTCTAGAAAGATGAAAGAATCGCTAAAAAATAAACTAAAAGATTTAGAAAAGTCGTATAAACGAAAAGAAATCAACTCCTTTTCTAGCCTAGAGATAAGTGAAGAAGAAAAGCTATGGCTTGAGAGGCTAACTACTGCTCAATTTAAGGAATGGACAAGCCTTATAAATGTTGCAGCTAATCGTATGTTAAGCCAAGGGCTTGCACATATGACTAATAATCAGCTTCTAGAAGCTACATCAATTCAACTTAGCCAGCCAAATCGGCCTGATCTCCCTGGGACGACATTAGGAAGCAAGCTACTTACAACGAACTTTAGTGGTAAAAGCAACCTAAATGTAGACCAGCAAGGCAGTAAAGTTCTTAGAAAGCAAAAAATATCCCAGAAAAATACTCCTAGAATTCATGTAAAAAAAGACGATATCATAACCAAGAAAGGAAGAAAGATAACCCCTCTAGATTTTGCCAAGCTAAGAGAGTTAGAGCTGGTAAGCCAGAGACAAAGCATCTTTACCTTCTCAAGAGATTTCTTTGAAGCCATTGCAAGTTGTGGAGTACTAATGTTAATCATGAGAAGAGAGAAACCATCTCTACAAGCAAGACATGCATTGCTTTCTATATTTCTGCTATTAATAGCGCAAATAATAACAAAATCATGGTCAGGTGCTTCAATTAGTCCAGTATTAATAATAATTCCACCCACTTTACTTCTATCTCAGGCATTCGGTTCAACATCAGCTTTCGCTTGGATCGCTATATCTAATATTCTATGGCAAGCACCTATAGAAGCTATAGGCGAAAGAAGAATGATTGTGGCCTTCGCTGCTTCTGCTGTGGTTGCGTTGCTAGGAGGAAGAATCAGAAGCCGAGCACAACTTCTCCAAATGGCTGTTTTACTTCCATTCGGGTCATTACTGTGTGAATGGGTCTTACTTGGAGGCCAAGTTCAAGAACCACGTATTAATGAAGCATTGGCACTTGGCGGAGTTCTTTTACTAACTATTCTTCTTATTCCAATTCTAGAGAGTGCTTTTGGCCTAATCACAAAAGCAAGGTTACTGGAGCTTGCCGATCAAGAACGTCCTCTTCTTAGGAAGCTTTCTTCGGAGGCACCTGGCACTTTTGAGCACACCTTAATGATTTGTGGACTAGCAGAAGAAGGAGCAAGAACAATAGGAGCAGATGTCGACCTAATAAGAACAGGGGCTTTATATCATGATGTTGGGAAACTACATGCACCGCAATGGTTCATAGAAAATCAGACTGATGGAACAAACCCTCATGAAGACTTAAATGATCCACATTCAAGTGCTGCAGTTTTACAAGCTCATGTTGATGAAGGCCTCAAACTTGCCAGAAAGAATAGGCTTCCAAAACCCATTTCGGACTTCATTCCAGAGCATCAGGGAACATTGAAAATGGGATATTTCCTTCACCAAGCCAGACAAATCAATCCCGAGGTTCAAGAAAGAGATTTCCGTTACAAAGGGCCTATCCCAAGATCAAGAGAGACTGCAATTTTAATGCTCGCAGACGGATGTGAAGCAGCTCTAAGATGCCTAGGTCCCGAAAAGTCGGACTTAGAAGCTTCTCAAACCGTTCGCAGAATTATTGAATCCCGCCAACTTGATGGTCAATTAAAGGCCAGCAGCCTAAGCAGATCTGAAGTTGAGTTAGTTACACGAGCCTTTGTACGTGTTTGGAGAAGAATGAGGCATAGACGGATACCTTACCCGATTCCACTAAGAAGTAGATACCAAGATTAAAGTTAATAAATATTAAATTTTAATATGGAATTACTCCAAAAAAAACAATACGACGTCTAAACCTAAAGTTTTCGTTGAGAGTCAAAGTCTAAGCCCCTTTCTATGAATCGGACGACACCAATAAATCAATGCCAGAATATTTAGTGCAGAAATAACAAGACATAGAACTCCTAAGTAATAAGGGTCGCCCTGAGGACTAAAAGACTTACCTAGAACCACTAAACGAACAATTCCGTAGGGCAAAGTCCCCGAGATCACCATAGCTAGCGAAACCATCGCCAAGATTACTCCCCATATCCTTTCAGCCAAAAGGCCGGCCGAGGCAACTATTCCAACTATTGCAGCTGGCCATGCAAGGCTAAATGCGAGACTCAAGTTGACTGCCTGCCATGGAGGGCCAGAAAAAGCCACAAGGCCTATAAATGGCAAAACAGCCACATTGGCGAGCAAGCCAATCCAAGTCATCAACCAATACCCTCTTACCTTTGCTCCCATCTTTTGAATGAATCTCCTACCAAGTTACGCAAACATTTATCTAAGGTAGCGAATACTAAATTAAAAGTTTCTTTTTTATAGGCCCTAAAAAGCTGATAATCAAATTAACCAACGAAAACAACATTTAATTATCAGCTTACTAAAGATATGTTTTAACTTTGGGTACCTTTTCATGAAAAGATTGCCTTCTGTCATTTCTTGTATTTATCTTTAGGGTGGTATAAATACGAGGGACTTCAAGGTCATGCAAAGCAAGATGACAGTCCTTAATGCAATCGAAGACTTCTTCCCAATAACCTTCTATAGCGGTTCCATTAGGACCTAACTCATAGTCAAGGCCCTTGCCTTCTATAACCTTCTGACATGTCCCAATGAATGGAGCAAGTGATACTCCTACTCCAAGAGGTACAACACACAAATCGACACTTACCCACAGACCTTTAAGCTCAGGTTCTTTTTTCATTGATCGGGGTTGCTACTAAGGGTTTAAACAATTAATGGGATATTCCACTGTTCGCCAAGATCCACAAGCAGTGTTGACTTCAATGCCAATACCTTTATTTCTAATTGAACAATTCAGACCTTGGCCGACACACCAGTTATCGGCGGCATTTATGGCCGCCTCTATAGATTCATAAGGGGCATCAAGAACAGGATGCGGAGTCCCATCAAGTCCAACCAACCTATAGAGCTTTCGATTTAGCCCCATAAATATCCAATTCTCGAAATCCCAATATATGTTCTTTGGGAAGTAGTGAAAGGCAAAAAATAAAAAAAATTATCTGAGCATTCCTACCTAAAAAACCAAGTCAGGTTAAAAGTTTCCAGAACACATTAGGAATTCAAATCAAAATCACAGAGTTGGTCGATTTTCAGTTAAGACAACATCTCTTTGAGGATGCAGTTGCTGACTTGCCTTTCCTGCAACCAAACGATTAAGCGCATTTACAAAAGCTTGTGCAGCAGCTACTACGACATCTGTATCTGCGGAGTGTCCTGAATAGAGCTTGCCTTCTCTTCTCAGTCGAATAGTCACCTCACCCATTGCATCAATTCCTTCAGTAACTGACTTAACAGCAAATTCGACCAACTCATTCGGTTCTTCAGCAAGTGAATTAAGAGCTTGGCAAACCGCATCTACTGGTCCTGTGCCTAATGCCACTGAAGTCTCCTCATGACCATCCTGATCAGCAAGAGTTACTGTTGCTGTTGGCTTGAGACTATTTCCACAAGTTACTTGAACTAAGCGCAATTGAAAACGCGCTTCCGGCTGTTGGACCTGTTCACTAACTATTGCCTCAAGGTCACGGTCAGTTATATCTCTTTTTCGATCAGCTAGCTCCTTAAATCTTGTAAATGCTTCGTTAAGGTCTTCCCTGTTTAAATCATAACCAAGCTCCTCAAGTCTTGCTCTTACAGCGCTTCGACCACTCAACTTACCTAATGATATTCTGTTGTCACTTAATCCAACAGTGCGTGCATCAACAATCTCGTATGTCAAAGGATTCTTTAAAACACCATCCTGATGAATTCCTGACTCATGAGCAAAAGCATTTGCACCAACAATTGCTTTATTTGGCTGAACAACCATCCCGGTAAGATTTGAGACTAATCTTGATGTCTTTGTTATTTCTTCTGTTCTAACAGCCGTAAGAGGAGTAGGACTTCCTGAAGGACGAGAAAAGAATGGATTAAAGTATTGACGCCTGACATGAAGAGCCATTACTAATTCCTCTAATGATGCATTACCTGCTCTTTCTCCAATACCATTAACAGTGCATTCTAGTTGTCTTGCTCCATTCTTTACAGCTTCAAGAAAATTAGCGACTGCCAAACCTAAATCATTATGCCCATGAACAGAAATAATTGCCTCATTTATGTTGGGAACATTTTCATTAATTCCTTTAATCAATGATCCAAACTCCGATGGAGTCGCATAACCAACAGTATCTGGGATATTAATTGTAGTTGCTCCTGCAGAAATAGCTGATTCAATGACCTCATAAAGGAATTCATGATCACTTCTACCCGCATCTTCACATGAAAATTCCACGTCCTCAACTAAAGAGCGTGCATAACTAACCATCTCAGGAACTATAGCTAAAACATCATCTCTAGATTTTCTAAGTTTGTGCTCTAAGTGAATATCACTCGTAGCAATAAATGTATGAATTCTTTTTCTTTGAGCAGGAGCAATTGCCTCAGCGCAAGCCTTAATATCATTATGTGATGCTCTAGCTAAACCACAAATAATTGGCCCCTCAGTTGCTCCTACTTGTTCAGCTATTCGTTTGACAGCAGCAAAATCGCCTTGGGAAGCGAAGGGGAAACCCGCTTCAATAACATCGACCCCTAGCCTGGCTAATTGCTGAGCAATCGCCAACTTTTCCTCAAGATTTAGACTCGCACCTGGAGACTGCTCACCATCTCTAAGGGTGGTATCAAAAATCAAAACTCGACCAGGATCTTTAGACATATCCACTCAAGCCACAAAGGAAGCAGAAATAACTACTAATTTTAAATACTAATTCAACATTCAACACTTAACAAAAATTTCAACCCTTGAAACCCTTGATTGACCAAGTCCATTCTCTGCCAAAGAGTTTTCCATACAAAGCTGATTTGTCCTAGGTGGGCTATATCTACGATTTTTTTAAACGATCTTTGCTAGGGCACCCCAATCCAAAACACCTCGAAGGGCTTTGACAATTGGATACACCTGAACAAGAAACGGGAATGAAGAGTTTGATATAACGAAAGGGGGTATAAATTTGATCAACCGGCACTTATAAGTTGACCAAAGGCGAACTCGCCCTTGTACTGCATGCCCACCTTCCCTATGTGCGGTCAGCAGAACATAGTTCTTTAGAAGAGGACTGGTTCTACCAGGCTCTTATGGAGTGCTATCTCCCCCTATTAGAAATACTGGAAGCAGCTGAACGTGACCCAAAACAAAACCCTAAAGTCACAATCGGGCTCTCCCCTACGCTCCTATCGCTTCTCAATGACAAAGATCTAAAGAGACGTTTCCCAAAATGGCTTTCTATTCGCCTCGAATTACTAAAAAGTGCACCCAATGAACACAAAAATGCCGCCGAACACTTAACTAAGAGAATAGAACTCCAATTAGATCATTGGCAAAAAGGCCAAGACGACCTAATCCATCGCTTTGCAAACCTGCAAAATTTAGGAGTATTAGACCTTCTTACATGTGCAGCCACCCATGGATATCTCCCCCTCTTAAGAGAGAACCCTGAAGCTATTCGAGGCCAATTAAACACCGCTGTTCGAGAACATGAACGTCTAATTGGGGTGCCCCCAATAGGGATATGGCTTCCTGAGTGTGCCTATTACGAAGGCCTTGACGTATTAATCCTTGAAGCTGGACTTAAATATGCAGTTCTTGATGCCCATGGAATCCTCCATGGG
The DNA here is from genome assembly GCF_034092375.1 of Prochlorococcus sp. MIT 1300. Taxonomy (NCBI): domain Bacteria; kingdom Bacillati; phylum Cyanobacteriota; class Cyanophyceae; order Synechococcales; family Prochlorococcaceae; genus Prochlorococcus; species Prochlorococcus sp. MIT 1300. Next base: position 533,491 of record NZ_CP139302.1, read on the forward strand.
AACCCTCGACCTAAATACGGAATCTATGCACCAATTTGCACCAAAAATAGAGTTGCTTTCTTTGGTAGAGATAGCGACTCAACACTTCCAGTTTGGTCAGCTAAGGATGGCTATCCAGGTAATCCATACTATAGAGAATTCCATCGAGACCTCGGATGGGACCTTCCTATAAAAGATTTAGAAGGCTTAGGTCTTAATGAACCTAGGCCCCTTGGACTAAAACTTCATCGTGTAACTGATCCAAGGACAGCTCTACAAAATAAAAAGCCCTACGAACCAGAGTTGGCCAATAAACTTGTCAGAAAGCATGCAAAACATTATCTAAAGGGGAGGAAACTTCAACTTGAAAGCTTAGCCAGTACAACAGGCATTATCCCATCTGTAGTAGCCCCATTTGACGCTGAACTCTTTGGGCATTGGTGGTATGAAGGGCCAGCTTTTTTATCTGAATTATTTTCACAGTCAGAGGAGCACCAAGTAACTTTTACAAGACTCAGAGACTTACTTAGTAATACACCAAACCTCCAAGTTTGTGATCCCTCTCCTTCAAGTTGGGGGCAGGGTGGCTATCATGATTATTGGCTAAACGAAAGCAATGCTTGGGTTGTAACTGAATGGAGCAAAGCTGGGCTAGCAATGCAAAGAAATATAGAAAATCTAGGTCACGAAAAATCTAAATCACGTCTATTTAAGCAAGCTGCAAGAGAACTTTTACTAGCTCAATCCTCCGACTGGAGTTTTATTTTAAGAGCAGGTACTACCACATCACTCGCAAAAGAACGTATTCATCGTCATCTTGAAAGGTTCTGGAGGTTAATTGAAATTATAGAGGGGCATAAAACATTCTCAGAAGAATATTTAGGGCAACTAGAAAAAGAAGATAATATATTTCCAATGATACAAATTAAAGATTGGTCTCCTCTTAAGGTCTAGGAGGATTCAATTAATCAGAAACACCAAATAACATTCCTACCCTTACTTGCCATGGAGACATCCAAAACAACCTAAGCATTACTGCTATTAAACGAGAAAGGGGGAGAGTATTTGCGAGGAAACCAGACCAATCTTCTCTAGGCAAGCAAAAGAAAGTTGCAAAGAAGCTACGAAGTCTTGCCTCATCAAAACTCATTAATCTCCTAAGCCCAAATTGATAAAGACGATGGCGTTGTATTAATTCAGAAGTCCACAAGACATTCCATCCCTTCTGAGCCAATGCCTGCGAGTCAAGAGGAGGATCTGCAGCCAACTCCAACGCCAACTGTTTGGCCAATGTTGGAGCTCTGCGCAACAAAGCACCAACCATATACCCAGATGCTGGATGCACCATGCTTGCTGCACCACCAAAAGCCAAAACAGACTGAGATCTATCTGGAAGAGGAAGGTTCATTGGAAATAAACAATTCTCTTCATGAAGTATCTCTTTTATTTCTACTCCACGGTGCTCAAGGCGTTTATGAAGTCTTTCTCTAAGAATCTTGGAAGAAAGTGGTGGTGAACAAGCGAGTGAAGTCTCCTCTACAAAGAAAACCCCTTCACCAAAATCCATTGCATAAAGGAAAGAAGGAGGTTCCTCTCTTTCCTTTAAAGTCAAATGATCAGGGCGAAAATCCATAAGAACAAATTGGCTTGATTCAACTGGTGGAGAACTAAATCGACCAACAACTCCATAGGCTGCCTGTTCAGCTACAGGACCATGATCAGGGCGCCGAACAAAGCGGCTCCTGTGACCACTTGCATCTATTACTAATCGAGCCCTATACGTATTCCCCGAACAACATAGAACCTCTGTTTGTGATCCAAGAACACTAATTTTGAGTGCTGTTTCAACACTCCACTTCAAATCACCACATCGCCTCAGTAGTTCCTTCTGAAAAGCAGCCTGATCAAAAAGTCCATAGTCAAATTGATGTTCAGTCGGTACTGATCCCTCAGCGCCAATGCCATCGCCAAAATAACTAACAGTCTTGTCCCAGCGATGTCCTAAAAGAGACGCAATTCCGAGCGTCTCAAGTTCCTCTGCCCATATCCCATAGGTATTTGGCCATTCCTTATCAGGCAAATGAGAGGCAAGAGCTGTTACTTGCAAGCCCTGTTCAACCAACTCAGCGACAATGCACAAAGCCGCTGGACCGGCTCCCATAACCAACACGTCAGCGCATTTGGTCAAAGTCAGCTATGGGGTAGGAGGAACTTGAGCATTACCATCTTTATCTTCGGGGGAAGTGCCATCTAAGTCGTTTTGTTGGTTCTCAGGCTCTGGAGGAACCAAAACAACCTCGGAAAGACTGTCGCCGGAATCTAACCGCTGAAGGCGAACACCTGTGGCAGCCCTTGACTGTTGCGGAATTTTGTCAGCGCTCGTGCGAACAATTACTCCTTTTTCACTTACCAAAAGAAGTTCTTCTCCCTGACCAAGCACTCTTAAACCAACCAGCTCATCTCCCTCGCGTCTAAATTTTATTGCACGTAAACCCATACCTGCTCTTTTCTGCAAACGAAATTGAGTCACGGGGACCCTTTTACCAAGACCCGTCGCAGAAGCAACTAGGACCCAAGGCCCCTCACCAACGGAATCTGTTTCATTTTCCAGCTCGGCCTCAACACTTTGATCAACCTGATCAGCCAACTCTGCTGGCAAAACATCCATACTCACCAAAGAATCTTCTGACCTCAAATTCATTGCACGAACGCCACGAGCTGTTCTGCCTAATGGTCTTAACTCATTATCATTTAATCGAAAATGAATTGTCATGCCTTTCCTTGACCCAATGAGGACACTGTCACCAGAAACAGCAAGACGTACCCACTTAAGTGAATCTCCTTCTTCAAGACAAATTGCAATTAAACCATTGGCTCTGATTTTGCCAAAGGCTGATAAACGAGTTCGCTTTATAAAGCCAGCTTGAGTTAACATTAAAAGATGTGCATCTTCTTCAAAAGAAACTACTGAAAGCAAAGATGTAATAGCCTCTTCTCTTGGAATTGGAAGAAGTTGTACTACGGGTGTCCCCTTAGCAGAGCGGCTGCACTGAGGGACTCTATAGGCAGGAAGAGCATATGAAACTCCTCTATCACTAAACAAAACTAAGGTATCGTGATCATTGCAGCTAATAAATAATTTTACTGCTTCCTCTCCTTGAGTTCTAGTGCCAGCCTTACCACGTGTACCTCGACTAGTTGCTTCAAACTCATTGACAGGCATTCTCTTTAAATAACCTGTTTGTGTTAGCAACACAACAGATCTCTCATTTGCTATCAAATCAATATCTTCTAGCCCTCCTCCTAAATCAAGGATCTCAGTTCTTCTAGGAAAGTAATAACGTTCCCTTAGCTTTGAAAGCTCCTCAGTTATAATTGTAAAAACTCTTTCCTTTCGATCAAGGATATCCTTATAGTCAGCAATCTTTTCAACAAGATCCTCATGTTCAAGTCTTATCTTGTCTGCCTCCAAAGCAGTTAGGCGGCGTAATTGCATTTGCAAAATGGCTTCAGATTGAACTTCTGTTAGTCCATGATCTGCTTGAAGCTGCTTCTTTGCTGTCGCTGTATCAGAAGCAGCACGAATCAAAGCAATAATTGGGTCTAATTGGTTTAAGGCCAATAAAAGTCCCAAAAGTATATGATCACGCTCTTCTGCCTTCCTTAACATATAACGAGTGCGCCTCTCAATTGTCTCAACTCGAAATTCGAGAAACACCTTCAACATTTTGCTAAGATTTAGCAGCACTGGTTCACTATTAACTAGTGCAAGTAAATTTGCACTGAAGTTACTCTGAAGAGGGGTGAGTTTAAACAAATTATTTAATACAACCTGTGGATACGCATCACGGCGTAACTCCACAACAATGCGCATTCCATCTCGGTCACTTTCATCCCGTATATCTGATATACCTTCAAGTTTTTTATCATTTACCATTTCAGCAATGCGTTCTATCAGAGCGGCTTTATTTGTTTGATATGGCAACTGAGTAACAATTACAGCATCTCTATCGGGACGACCAGAGGCCTCAATTGTCTCGATATTTGCTACACCACGCATTGTTATTGAACCTCTTCCTCCTAAATATGTCTCTCTAATTCCACTTCTACCTAGTATTTGGCCACCTGTGGGAAAATCTGGCCCTGGAATAATCTCCATCAACTCCTGATCACTTATATCAGGGTTAGCAATTAACGCTAAAAGCCCATCAATTAATTCACCAAGGTTATGCGGTGGAATATTAGTTGCCATTCCAACCGCAATACCTGAAGACCCATTAAGGAGTAACTGAGGGATCCGCGCTGGTAATACTGTGGGTTCTTGCTGCGAACCGTCAAAATTATCCGCAAAATCTACAGTTTCTGCCTCAATGTCCTCAAGGAGGCTGTCAGTAGTTAATGCTTGCAACCTAGATTCGGTATAACGCATTGCAGCAGGAGGATCATTATCAACCGACCCGAAATTTCCATGCCCATCAATTAAAGGCATCTGCATTGAGAAGTCCTGAGCCATCCTCACCAAGGCGTCATAGACCGCTGTATCTCCGTGAGGGTGGTATTTGCCAAGCACCTCGCCAACAACACGAGCACACTTTCTATAGGGCCTATCACTAGTAAGACCTAGTTCATACATTGCATAAAGAATGCGTCTATGAACTGGCTTCAAGCCATCACGAGCATCGGGCAAAGCACGCCCAACTATGACGCTCATCGCGTACTCCAAATAGGAGCGCGACATCTCATTCCTCAGGTCAGTCTGGATGATCCGATCGTCGGACTCGCCGGGAGCGCCACTTTCGGGCCCCAATGGATCAGCCATATAAGAGCTGGATTTGATTCTTTAGATTATCTCGGCAACTGGAGAGTTGAGCAAAATCATCAATGATTTGCACTATGAGCTCTTGATACATGCATATGGTTTCAAAAGCAATCTGCTCTTAAAGTCCTACAAACACTAAGGAATGAGCAATGAGCTCTGCTGAGGAATCAAAAAACGAGGAGAAATCCAGAACATCAAAATCAGCAGAATCCTCTAGAGCTAGCGCTGATTCTCCAGCAATAAGCTCGCAAAGAAAGGCGGTTCCCAACCAAAATCAATCTGTTCCTCTAGATAGTGATTCAACCGATTCATTTACTGCACCAAAGCCAATGTCGATTGATCCAAACGATAAGTCTGAGATTCCTAACATTAATAGTCAGGAATCTCAGACAAAACCGAAATCCTCTTCGGGCCCCTTAAAAAGCTTCAGCATCATTAAAGAAGCAAGTTCTAAAGAGGAAGAAGGGGGTGAATGGGACTTACTTTCAGGAAATATTAAAAATTGGTTGCAAAAAAAAGATTTCCAAGCCCTCTTAAGGAATTTAGTTAAGCCACTACTAATTTCAATTGGAATAACAATCCTTATTCTTTTGCTTCTAATTTATGGCAATATTCTTAACGTAATAGCCAAGTTCCCTCTAGCCCCAAGGCTTTTTGAATTAACTGGAATAATTTGGTTAATCTATTTCTCTACAACAAGACTGGCCCGTAATCAAGACAGAAAAGAGTTAGTAGAAGCAATTCTTTCCCGCTGGGAAAGCTTTCTTGGCCAGACTGAGAGCAAAGATTAGAGATTATCAGTATTTTCAAACTCCCACTTCGGCCACCCAGGTTGGTAATTTGGCAAAACTGTATTCATAAGCTGTGAACATTCAGCTCGGACGCTCCAAAACCGTTCGCCGGGCCTATGGCATCGATGAAATCGCCCTTGTTCCTGGCGGTCGCACGGTGGATCCCGAAATTACCGACACAAGCTGGAATCTTGGTGGTATAAACCGAGAGATCCCAATCATTGCTAGCGCAATGGATGGGGTTGTTGACGTTCAGATGGCTGCCTCACTTAGCGAGCTTGGCGCATTGGGTGTTTTAAACATTGAGGGAATCCAAACCCGTTATGAGGACACCTCTCCTGTTCTTGATCAAATCTCCTCAGTTGGTAAAGAAGATTTTGTCCCATTAATGCAAAAGCTATACAGCCAACCAATAACCGAAGATCTAATACGCCAAAGGATCGGAGAAATCAAAACAAAAAAAGGGATTGCAGCTGTAAGCGGTACTCCTCTCGCAGCAATCCGTTTTGGGAAAACAATCGCAGAAGCTGGCGCAGATTTGTTTTTTGTACAAGGCACAGTTGTATCCACTGAACACATTGGTCCTGAAGGCCGAGAGAGTCTCAACCTTGAGAGCCTTTGCAAAACTCTTGGAATTCCAGTTGTAATGGGAAATTGTGTCACTTATGACGTAGCACTTCAGTTAATGCGTGCTGGAGCTTCCGGAGTAATGGTTGGAATAGGGCCAGGTGCAGCATGCACTTCAAGGGGAGTACTAGGAGTAGGGATACCACAAGCCACTGCAGTGGCAGACTGCGCTGCTGCAAGAAACGACTATGAGAGTGAAACTGGGCGATACGTACCAATCATTGCTGATGGTGGCATTGTCACCGGAGGTGACATCTGCAAGTGCATTGCATGCGGTGCCGATGCCGTCATGATTGGCTCCCCAATTGCTAGAGCTAAAGAAGCTCCAGGTAGAGGCTTTCATTGGGGCATGGCAACTCCAAGCCCAGTCCTACCAAGAGGTACCAGAATTAATGTTGGAACAACAGGAAGCCTTGAAAGAATAATTAGAGGCCCAGCCATTCTTGACGATGGGACTCATAATCTCCTGGGAGCGCTCAAGACCTCGATGGGTACATTGGGCGCCAGAACAATCAAAGAAATGCAACAAGTTGAAGTAGTTGTAGCCCCCGCACTTTTAACAGAAGGCAAGGTTTATCAAAAGGCTCAGCAGTTGGGGATGGGGAAGTAATTGGTGTTCTCTAGATTTTCCTAGATAGTTTGTATCCCAGAGTTAGTATCGGAATTGTGAGGGCTTCGGCCCACACACTCCTCACACCACCTGCCCGACGAGCTCGGGCTTTTTGTATTTTCCCTTACGAGACCGTCACAGTTCCTACAGCTAAAAGCACTAAACCCTGAATTAAACAAAATCGGTTGCTAAATTTGCTCGAGATGGACTTCATTTAAGTATGTCAGGCGCTATTGCCGTTACTGATTCTTCGTTTGAACAAGAAGTCCTTCAAAGCGATTTGCCAGTGCTTGTGGACTTCTGGGCCCCCTGGTGTGGCCCATGCCGCATGGTGGCTCCAATCGTGGAGGAGATTTCCAAGGAATTTGAAGGCAAAATCAAAGTCTTCAAACTCAATACTGACGAAAATCCCAACGTTGCCAGTCAATACGGCATCAGAAGTATTCCCACTCTCATGGTCTTCAAAGGAGGCCAAAAAGTCGATACCGTTGTTGGAGCTGTTCCAAAAGCAACTCTTTCTGGAACCATCTCCAAATACCTCTAGACCCTCCTCTAAAGCTCCTCAAGGGGGCCACGGGCTTTCCCAGGGGGTTTTAGTGGCAATTCCCCTAAACCCACTAACTATCCTTTGGGATGACTCAGATTGGTCTAATCGATTACGGGATGGGCAACCTGCATTCGGTAAGGCTTGCCTTCAAGAGATTGAAAAGAGAACTCAAATTGGTTAACAGCCAAGCTGATCTTAAATTTTGCGATGCTCTTGTCTTGCCTGGTGTTGGATCATTTGACCCAGCAGTTCATCATTTAAATCAAACAGGTCTAATTCCAAGCATCAGGTCATGGGCTAAAGAAGACAAACCTCTTCTGGGCATATGTCTTGGTCTTCAACTGCTCTTTGAATCAAGTGATGAAGGGGTTTCTCCAGGACTAGGCATACTAAAAGGACACGTTCAAAAACTTCCAAATGAACTGGGAGAGAGGATCCCTCATATGGGTTGGAGTCCTCTAAATCAAGTCAATAAATCTCCTCTATTAGATAAACACGAACAAAACTGCTGGATGTACTTTGTTCACTCCTATTCAGCTATACCAAGCCAAAAGGAGGTTCTTGCTGCTACAGCAAAATTTGGCAAAAAAGAAGTTACTTCAATTGTCTGGAAAAGCAGAATAGGCGCTTGTCAATTTCACCCTGAGAAATCTGCCAAAGCTGGTCAACGCATGTTGCACAAGTGGCTCCAGTGGTTAGAGAACGGTGCAAAGCCTCCAAATTGACTGGGCAATTAAGGCTACTAAGTGGCAGAAAGTTGAAGAGTCCTCATGGGATAGGGACAAGGCCAACTGTTGCTCGAGTAAGAGAGGCAGTGATGAATCTTCTAAGAGAAAGGTTGGCTAACAGCAAATGGTTAGATCTCTGTAGTGGTAGTGGTGTAATTGGCTGCGAAGCCTTGGAAAGAGGTGCTAAGGAAGTAATTGCTATTGAAAGTGACTATAAGTCAGCACAAATATGTAAAGAAAATCTTGCAAAAACCCGTTCAGGCCTGTCTCATCAAAACTATATCAAGGTAATTAGATCTGATGTGCTCAAATGGCTGAAATCAAACTCTGGAGAAAATATCAAACAATTTCCGACTAATCGAGTAAATATTGAATTCGATGTTGTTTACTTTGATCCCCCATATGAATCAAATTTATATTTACCTGTACTAAAGGCACTGCATAGCTGCAACTTCTTAAGCGAAGATACCTTAGTGATTTGTGAACATGCAGCAAATCAAGCCTTTAACCCACCAAAACAGTGGAAAACAAAATTTCGTCGAGTTTATGGGCAGACAGCCTTGACAGCTCTCACCCCTCACCGAGAGTAGTAGTACGGCGATACTGATTCCAAGCATCAACGAAAAGCCCAAGAAGAGTTACAGGGATGAGCCCCAAAACAATTCCACAAAGAAGAGGTTCGATCATTGATGGACTCGCGCTAACAGAACTGATTTAGCACAATTGTTTCATGAGCACGAAAAATCCGTGACAGTACCGACATCAAGCTCTGCAGACGAAGCGGACAAAACCAAGCTCCCACCAAAAGCCCTCCTGATCTGGGTACTCGCTATAGCCATTGTGATAACAGGGTTTTGGGTATTTAAGATTAATCAAAAAGATCCATACATCAGAGACACTCTTAATCTTCAGGGAGATACAGAAAAAGGAAGTCAACTATTTCGTATGAACTGTGTTGGTTGCCATGGAATCAGCGCACAAGGACTAGTTGGCCCAAATCTGCAAGGTGTCAGTTCCAAAAGGAACGATGCCGAGTTAATTCATCAAGTTATAAGTGGGAAGACACCACCGATGCCAAAATACAAACTTGACCCGCAATCAATGGCAGATCTACTCGAATACATGCATTCATTAAGCTAAATTTGAACCCGAATTCGACAAATACAAAAGTTGTTCTAGTTGAGCCAGCAGGGCCAATAAATGTAGGAAGTGTTGCAAGGCTTTGCGCAAACTTCGGAATAACCGAACTGAGGCTAGTGACACCCAAATGTGATCCTTTGGATCCGCAAGCCCAGAAGATGGCTTTAAGAGGCTTAGCGCTACTGAAAAACGCCCCAATATTTTCCTCTCTTTCAGAAGCAGTCGCTGATTGTCGTCATGTTGTCGCCACCTGTGGCCGTCTTGATCATGGGGATATTCCACTTGATACTCCAGAGTCAGTTATTCAATGGTTAAGCGATGGTTCAGAGATAGTTCCTACTGCCCTTGTTTTTGGGAGAGAGGACAGAGGTCTTTCAAATAAAGAGCTTCTTATGGCACAGAGAGTTATTTCTATTCATACAGAGCCTGATTGTCCGTCATTAAACCTTTCTCATGCCGTTGCTGTAGTTCTCTATCAACTTCATAGTCACGAAAAAAGAGGCTCACCAAAGAATCAAATCAAATCTGAACAAGAGCCAGCTTTATCAAAACAAATGGAAGATTTCCTAAAAGATACCGAAAACCTTTTGCTAGAGATTGGGTTTATTTTTCGCCATACTTCCACATCTCGCATGGCCAAGATTCGAGCTTTACTTCATAGAGCAGATGCACGATCAAATGAAATTGCGCTTTTGAGGGGGATTTTGAGACAAGTTCGCTGGGCTATGAAGTCAAATCGCTCTTAATCTCAGGAAAGTCCACTTGACATCCAAGCTTCCTTGTCTAGTAGTCGCTCTTCAAGAAACTCATCTAGTTTTCTCAGTGCCTTCGGGCATCTTCTACGTCTAAGCATCGTTGGAGTTGGCTTAGGCGTAATAGCAGGCACGACAATGAAAGTACTTGCGCCTGAGGAGCTAAAAGGCCAATCACCTAAAAGAAATATCTTTTCTTTTATAGAAATCACCAAAAGGGCCAAACATCTTGGAACCTTCAATAGGACTGTTAGTAAAAAAAATCTTGGGAGATTTATAGCAAAGGACGAAATTGCTTCCCTTAGCAATAAGTGGGCTTCACTTGCTAACAAGACGCAAGACTTAATAGCGAGTGGGTACCTATTAATACTAGACAATGGCAAATATGCTGAATTAACACCTGACCAAGTTCTTCCTGCTGCTAGTTCAATAAAAATACCAATACTGATAGCAACACTCGAGATGGTTGATTCTAAACAAATACAATGGAATGAAGAGCTCAAGCTTACAGAGGAAGTATTAGCCGGTGAAGCAGGTTGGATGGCCTTAAATCCAATAGGTACAAGTTTCCCAATACACAGAATTGCGACTGAAATGATCCGTATAAGTGATAACACAGCAACAAATTTACTAATCAAAAGGATTGGCGGGAAAGAAATTCTTAATAGACGTTTCAAAGCTTTAGGATTAACTTCAACACAATTAAATAATTGGTTGCCCGACTTAAAGGGTACAAACACTACCAGCACGAAAGATTTAACTCGCGCGATAGCATTAGTAGAAACAGGAAGTTTACTAACGCCTCGCACTAGAGATTTATTTAGAGAAGTTATGAGTACATCAAGAACTAATCGCCTTTTACCAGGTGGATTGCTAAAAGGATTAAACGCAAAAACAGACAACCCTGATTACACCCTTCAAATCAAGGGATATAGGGTTCTAAACAAAACTGGTGACATCGGCATTTCATATGCGGATGCAGGCTTAATAGAAATGCCAGATAACACACGAGCTGTTGCAGGCTTTATCGTCAAAGGTCCATTTAATGATCCACGCTCTACAAGGCTAATTAGGCAAATGGCAGCAGCGATGGCCCCTGCACTCAACCCAGAGAACCAATTTTCAAATAATTAAAGCAGCAAATCTCAAAAGACAATCTAAAGCAGTATCGTCAAAACCCCCTATTACATCAGCAAAAATCCTCCACGGAACATAGTGAGAGAGAATCGGCTCTTAGACACAAAACGGCATTAATGCGCTGCATCATGACCTTGCTATGAAACAATCCAGAACAATAGAAATGGTCTCGTGAGTTCAAACAGGAAGCGGAGGGTCTTCCCCTTTACAGCCGTAATCGGGCAAGAAGAAATGAAGTTGGCACTATTGCTCAACGTCATAGACCCAAGGATTGGGGGTGTAATGATCATGGGTGATCGAGGGACTGGTAAGTCCACCACTATCAGGGCCTTAGCTGACCTACTGCCTGCAATAGATGTCATTGCAGGAGATCCCTACAACAGTTCGCCAAACGATCCAGACCTTCAAAGCAGTGAAGTCAGACAAAGTTTTGAACAAGGGGAAGGACTTACTACAGAGCAAAAACAAGTCCCAATGATCGACCTGCCTCTTGGAGCTACAGAAGATCGGCTTTGTGGAACTATCGATATAGAGAAAGCACTGAGCGAGGGAGTAAGAGCCTTCGAACCAGGTCTCCTTGCTAAAGCAAATAGAGGGTTGCTTTACGTAGATGAGGTCAACCTTTTAGATGATCACTTGGTTGACGTATTACTTGATTCAGCAGCCTCTGGCTGGAACACAGTTGAGAGAGAAGGTATATCAGTAAGACATCCTGCAAGATTTGTCCTCATAGGATCTGGAAACCCTGAGGAAGGAGAGCTAAGGCCTCAACTTCTTGATCGATTTGGAATGAGCGTTGAAGTTCGTACCGTTAGGGAAGCTGATCTGCGTGTACAGGTAGTTGATCAAAGAACAGCCTTTGATAATGACCCAGAAAGCTTTTCCACCTCAGCCGAAGCGAAACAAGATGCTTTGCAGAAAAAGGTCGTAGAAGCACAAAACCTCTTAAAGGAAGTAATAATTGATGATGATTTGCGTTTAAAGATTTCAGCAGTATGTGGTGAATTAGATGTAGATGGTCTCAGAGGAGACATTGTTACCAATCGAGCAGCTAGAGCGCTTGCTGCCTTTGAAGGTCGCAAAGAGGTTGCAGAAGAGGATGTTGCCAGAGTAGTTTCCTGCTCACTTAGACATCGATTACGAAAAGATCCACTTGAACAAGTCGACTCTGGAGATCGTGTAGTAAAAGTCTTCTGTAAGGTTTTTGAAAGAAACGAAAATGAAGATCTAACTGATTTCCAGTTAGCAGTTCAAAATTAATTAGAAATTGATAATACTAGGAATTGACCCTGGGCTAGCCAGAGTTGGATATGGGTTAATAAAAGCAACTGAGCAAGAACTTACCCTTCTTGATTGTGGAGTAATTGTCACGGAAAAAAGTGAAGCAGAAGGCGATAGAATGGTAGAAATTGCCAATGACCTAAGGAAAATCATTCGTACATGGAAGCCACAACTATCAGCTGTTGAAAAATTCTTCTTTTACCGTTCAAGTACAACTATCAACGTTGTACAGGCTCGCGGAGTAATATTAATGACCCTTTCAAGGTTTTCAATACCAATAGTCGAATTTGCACCCATGCAAATCAAACTAGCTTTAACTGGCTCAGGTCGAGCAGATAAAGATGAGGTGCTTGAGTCAGTAATGCGAGAGCTAAAATTAGACTCGGCCCCAAAACCAGACGATGCTTCTGACGCCCTAGCGACTGCCTTAACAGCGTGGTTTCAACTTTGAAAATGACGTCAAAGGATAGCAAAACAAAAAAACGTGAGCAATTTATTAAATTACGAGATGTACATTTGCAGTCTGTAGAGCCAAGTATTAGGAAGCAAGTATTCAATTTTCTACAGCATTTAGTTACAAGTGGATCTATTAATGGTCATATTGGCGTCTACTGGCCATTAAAAGGCGAAGTAGACATTCGGAGTATAAAAAGCCTGGTAGAAATTCCAATTGCCCTTCCAGCAGTAACAGAAGAAGGCAAGCTGATCTATTATCCCTGGGAAAACAATTCTCTTGAAAAAGACTACGTTGGAATCCCTGCTCCAGTTAATGAAACTCCTTTAACACCTACAGCCATTGATCTATTGCTTGTACCAGCTTTGTCTATTGACAAAAAAGGAATAAGGCTTGGCTATGGGGGTGGCTTTTTTGACAGGTTGAGAAGTCAAGCAATTTGGCAAAATATACCCGCACTTGTAATTCTTCCGCAAATATGTGTATCTTCCAACCTTCTACCAAAAGATAACTGGGATATACCTTTTGACGGCTGGATAAGTGAACTAGGTATAACTAAATCTCAAATTCCATCCAATGAAAAACTCAAACGCCTGCTTTCAATTAACATTGACTAACTAGCAAACCAGGAATGTGTTAGAGGACCTCAGACAAGCCAGTATGCTTCTTTTAGCTACAACTTCGATCTACCCAGACTGAAGCCTAATTTATTACTGTGCCATCTCAATCATCACAATCAAATTTCGGCAGTGAGGTTCTCAACAAGATTGTTGAGCGTCTACAAAGTACCAGTGACAAGAAAAAACGTTATGAATATGTTCTATGGCTAGCCAAAAAGCTGCCACCCATGGATAAAGAGCTTCAAAAAGAGGACGTTAAAGTCAAAGGGTGTATATCTAAAGTCTACGTACATGGAGAATTAATGGATGGGCGCTTAAAATGGCAAGGCGATTCAGATGCCCTAATAACAAAAGGCTTACTTGCTTTATTAATTCAAGGTCTAAATGACCTAACTCCCGAACAAGTCATTGCAATAGATCCTGGGTTCATTTCTGCCACAGGTCTTAATAGCAGTCTCACCCCTTCAAGAGCTAATGGATTTATGAACATCTTGCTTACAATGAAAGCCCAAGCACAAAGACTATCAATTGAAGGATCTTAAAGAGATTTATAGGCTCCTAGAAGAACACAAGTTTATTGGACACTTTCAATGGTCATGAAAATCGGGATTGGTCTCTTAGGTCTAGGGACAGTTGGTACTGGAGTCGCAAGAATCCTTCTTGAGCCAAAGGGACGCAACCCATTGGTTTCTAACGTTCATATAGCCAAGGTTGCTGTAAGAGATCTAAATCGACCACGCAAGATTGAACTCCCTTCAAGATTGCTAACCGCAGATGCTCAATCAGTAGTGGACGATCCAAATGTCCAATTAGTAGTTGAAGTGATGGGTGGAATTGAGCCTGCACGAACACTAATCATGCGTTCTATTGCAGCGGGTAAATCAGTTGTAACTGCAAATAAAGCCGTTATTGCTAGGCATGGTCAAGAGATTGCTGCTGCTGCAGAAGCAGCTGGTGTTTATGTCTTGATAGAAGCTGCAGTGGGAGGAGGAATCCCAATTATCGAGCCTTTAAAACAGTCGCTTGGAGGGAATAAAATTACAAAGGTAAGTGGAATCATTAACGGAACTACTAATTACATCTTGACCAGGATGGAACAAGAAGGAGTCGCTTACGAAAATGTATTAAAAGTCGCACAAGATTTAGGATACGCAGAGGCAGATCCCGCTGCTGATGTTGAGGGAATGGATGCAGCTGATAAAATATCAATCCTTAGTGGATTAGCTTTTGGTGGAGCTATAAATCGCGAACTAATTCAAACTCAGGGCATTAGCAATCTTAAAAGTCGAGACGTTGACTATGCCACTCAACTTGGATATCGAGTCAAGTTACTTGGGATAGCAGAACGACTAAATGACAACTTGATTGAATCTAACTCTTTACCACTAGCTGTTTGGGTCCAACCAACTCTTGTACCATTCAACCATCCACTGGCTGGAGTAAACGGGGTTAACAATGCGATCCTCATAGAAGGAGAACCAATAGGAGAAGTTATGTTTTATGGGCCAGGTGCTGGTTCTGGACCAACAGCATCAGCTGTAGTAGCAGATATCTTAAATATTGCTGGCATCTATCAACTTGGAAATTTAGAAACCAAGTTGGATCCACTGTTAGCGGCTCATAGCTGGCGTGAATGCCACTTGGTTGACCCAGTTGACATTCGCAAAAGAAATTATGTTCGCTTTAAGGCAGAGGACACTCCAGGCGTTATTGGCCGCATAGGTACTCATTTTGGAGATAGAGGAGTCTCAATTCAATCAATTGTTCAATTCGACAGCTCAAATGAAGACGCAGAGATAGTTGTAATTACTCATAAAGTAAGGCAAGGAGAACTAGAGGAGTCACTGAAGGCTATTAAACAGCTTCCTGAAATTAAGGGGCTTGCCTCTTACATGGGTTGCATCTAAAACATTAGAAAGTTGTGGCAATCATGTCCTTTTTCAGCCACATTAGTAAGAGACGCCTAAAAGCATCTTTCTCAGCTGACTTCTAATGGCACAAATTCATGCCCAATACTCTTAGCTCTCGCCCAAACCTTCTATCTAGAGAAGGTTTACTTCACCCACAAGAGCTCAATCAGGGTGATTGTGTCCAACTGACGACCAAAGAAGAGCTTTTTCAAGTTATTGGCATCGACCCCGAACATAAAAAATGCTGGGTAAGACAATGGCCGCTTTTGCCAAATGGCTCCCCAGTCTTTGAAGTATCAGTTGGAGAAGTTATTTCTCTACCAGACCACTCAAAGCAAAATCAATAAGTAATACTTGAACCAATTCCCAAGATTCCCATTTTCCTACCTAAACATTTCACACGAGCTAGTCGAAACTGCTCCATAGCAATAACTTGGTTGGTATTCACAACATGTCTTGTTTCATGTCAACCACCCAGACAAAACTCCCTTTTAACGATTGCTAGTGCAGGAAAGATAAAATCCTTAGACCCAGCTCAGGCAAGTACCTTTGACGCATTACAACTTTTATCGGCCTTAGGAGACCCACTTTATAGACTTTCTTCTAAAGGAAAACTTGAACCTAGGTTAGCCTCAGGGCCACCCAAAGTTACTGATAACGGTCTAACAATTACTATTCCTCTACGAAAAAATATAGTCTTTCACGATGGAACAGAGTTTAACTCCGCAGCCATGGCCTTTAGCCTAAGGAGATTTATAGAGATAGGCACCTTAAACTATATAGTTGCAGGAAAAATTGACAAGATTGAAATTATAAATAACCACACTATTCGCCTAAGGTTAACCAGGCCCTCTTCGTCACTGATTGGGCTTTTAACCTCAACTAATCTTACTCCAGTTTCACCAGCAGCATATCAAAAGCATAAAGATAAATTTCTAAATAAGAACTTTATAGGCACAGGCCCTTATCAACTTAAAAGTTTCAACTCCCAACAGAAGCGAATTGAGCCTTTCCCTCACTACTGGGGGGATGCTCCTAGCAATAACGGCATAAACTTTATTAACCTTAGCAATTCCACTGCACTTTATGGCGCATTATTAACAGGGGAAGTTGATGTACTACTTTCGAACTCTATTGATGAAGATCAACGACTTGCCTTACACAAATTATCTGATCAAGGAAAACTTGTTGAAGGGAAGGGTCGTCAATTAGAAATAGGCTATATAACACTACTTAGCAATAAAGCGCCACTTAATAACCAGCTAATACGAAAAGCTCTTTCCTATAGTCTTAACAGGCAACTAATAAGCAAACGTGTGAGCTATGGGCTAAGAGAACCATTAAGGTCATTAATACCTCCAAGCCTACAGAAGTTTAAATCAGAAGCTTGGCCAACATATGACCCGGAAAAAGCAAAATTTTTACTGGCGAAAGCAGGTTATTGCAACAAAAAGAGCCTAGATTTAAAACTAACTTTTAGGTCAAATATTCCTGCTGACAAGCTTTTAGCCATAACTTGGCGATCCCAACTAGAGAAGGATCTCCCAAATTGTATAAATCTTTCTATTGAAGGAATCGAATCAACCTCAGTTTACAGACAGCTCGGAGAAGGAAATTTTGAAGCAGTTGTTTTGGACTGGAGGGGAGCCTATCCTGACCCAGAAGCCTATTTAACACCCTTACTAAGTTGTAATAGTGCTAAAGAATTTGTATGTGAAAAAGGTGAGGCTTCTATTAGCGGTAGCTTTTGGACTCATCCAGGGTTGGAACAAGAAATACGAAGAACTGATTCACTCACTGGAGTAGCTCGAATAAAAGCACTAAATAATATTGAACAGATCGCGGCGAAAGGCTCAGCTTATCTTCCTGTTTGGCTAGTAACGCCTAAAGCCTGGGCGCAAGTAGGTTTTAATACACCTAAATTTGATGGTGCAGGGAACCTACAAATGCATAAGCTAAAAGTTATCGATTAATGGCAAAAGAACGAGCCTTATTTAAATATTGTGCTACTCGAATAGCGCTCACCCCCTTGATGCTCTGGTTGATTTCAACCTTAGTTTTTCTTATGTTAAGAGTCGCACCTGGTGATCCAGTTGATGCAATATTAGGTAACAGAGCAAACGAAGCCGCAAGATTTGCTCTTCGAACAAGACTTGGACTAGACAAACCACTTTGGGAGCAATACCTAAACTTCATAGGAGGACTACTTAAAGGAAAACTTGGAGAATCACTAACAAACCAAGAACCAGTTAAAGAGATTATTGCCGGAGCACTTCCAGCCACTATTGAACTAGGAACAATTGCTCTACTAATAGCAATTTGCATAGGCATAGTTGTTGGTTTTAGTGGAGCTGCCAAACGCGAAAGCAAAATTGATCTCCTAGGCCGAGTCTTTGGAATAAGTACCTATGCTTTACCGCCATTCTGGGCAGCAATGATGATGCAATTGTTGTTCGCAGTCCATTTGGGATGGCTTCCTGTTGGAGGAAGATTTCCACCAAGCCTAATAACACCTCAAGGGAGTGGCTTTCTAATTCTTGACAGCTTTCTTGCTGGGGATTGGCTGGCATTACAGGGAACTTTGCGCCATTTGTTTTTACCAGCACTGACACTAGGCATTTTATTAAGTGGGATCTTCAGTAGATCATTAAGACTGAATCTAGGGAAAGCACTTAAAGCTGATTATATAGAAGCAGCCCGAAGCAGGGGAATTAGTGAGAAGAAAATAATTACTAAGCATGCACTTCCAAATGCTTTATTGCCTGTATTAACAATTGCAGGGATAACTATTGCCTCTCTTATTGGGGGAGCACTTCTTATTGAAGTTACATTTTCATGGCCAGGTATAGCCCTCAAACTACAAGAAGCTATCAGTCAAAGAGATTACCCAGTTGTTCAGGGTATCGTTGTAGTTATAGCTTCTTTAGTAGTACTGATTAGTGTACTAATTGACTTGGTGATAGCCGTTATAGACCCCAGAGTTCAATACTGAGCCTCAAGAAGTCGGTTGACAGAAGATCTATCCAATAGAAGGATTCGCAAATCGCCATCCTCAGTACGCAATGAACTTAGAAAAGCTTGCTTACTTTCAACATCTTCTAAAAAATCACTAATAGTTGAAGCCAAAATTTGTTGCACCCGCAACGGTTGAACTCCCACCAACTCCTCACCTAGTTGAAAAAGGTCCCTACCCTTCTCCCCATCTAGTTGACCTTCAACCCTCACTGGCGAAAAATGACTCGCGCCAATTATTAATAACGATCTACTAGAAGCATGATTGGAAGTTGTAGACAATAAAAGTCCTAATTGTTCTGTAATTGGTGGGGTTATTAAATCAAGTGTCCCTCCTGCTAAAAAAACAGGAACAGGTACTAAGGCACCGCCTTCATTTGGCCAAAGCAAACTTCCAAAACTATTTAAAGCAACAATCGCCTGAAGTTCTTTTATTGGCTTTTGAGGCTGAACTGGCACATCAATCATTTGGCACTGCAGAAGTTGCGAAAGATTTGTCAAAGAGAGATCATCTAATGCTTTTTCGCATCTCTTCTCTAACCCTGGCTCTGGCACAGCACCCGAGGCTAAAAACGCCGTCAACGCCCCTAAGGAATGCCCCATGAGAACCAAACGTTTGGCAGAAATCTTTAATCTGCCTTCTTCTTTGGCAGCTAAAACCGACCTCAGATCTTCAAGCCTTTCTGGAATGACCTCAGCACCTGGAGGCAACCGACGACCTTCTAACAAACCTTTGACAGCTTTCCCATCACTTCCTGGATGCTCAAAAACAACAACAGGCCATCCTTGAATAGCAAGCTTACGGGCTAACCACTGAAAATGGCCCTTACTTCCCCCCAGTCCAGGCATAAATACAACCCAACTATTTTTTAATGGCATACCTATTTGTGGACGCCATACCTCTAGTGGAAGTGGCTGATTACGATGTTCAACTTCAAGAAACTGCTGTTCAGGAACAAGATCGACTTTTTCTAAAGAAAGTTTTGGGGACCTAATACTTAACTTAGAGGTTTTAATTTTTTGAACAGAAAAAACAAGATTCTGCTGTCTTTGCAACTGAACACGCCATCTATTTGCTAAATTTAAAAGTGCATCTAAGTCAAGGCGAATGCTTTCTGCAGGTAGAGCCTCCAAAAGGTCGAGCGTCGACACCTGAGGCTGGCTCTCGAACAAAGACTCGAGTGTGTGAAATACCTTGTTTCCACTAGTGTCTTCATCCAAACGTATCAAATCACTAACCTCATCCAATAACTGCCTTCCCGCCCAACTTCGCAACATCTGCCGCCCCATACTTTGTCTCTTAAGGAGGGGAGCTTTAAGCAAATTTCTCAAGCCCTGTTTACTTTCGGAGTCCAATAGGTTTAACCATGTTTCCAACTCAGAGCTTCGCTGAGGGGCAGAACGACTCCATGCCGCAAGATCTTTAATTGAAATAGGAATAGCCATTTCCTCAAATTCAACATCTAATCTCTCTGCGCCAGCAATAGGCAATATCCCAGACAAGCCAAATACCAGGCTTACTAAAAGTCCATTCAAAACCCTCTTACCAATTGATCGTTTTAAGAACAACTCCTCGTCCTATGCGTTGGTGGAACCAGTTTCCCTCAAGTCTGAGGTTTATTGCCAGTACAAGACTCTTGGCCTCTCTAGGAACAGGTGGTGTGATTTATTTCACAGCACTGGTCTTTAAGCAATTAGCTTTTTCTGCAACTGAGATTGGCACAGGATTTGCTGCTGCAGCTATTACTGGATCAATTGCAAGAATACTGTCAGGGAAACTTGTTGATAAGACGGAGGACTGCCTCTCTCCAGTGATTTGGGCAGCAAGCGTAGCAATCTTGGCCGACATAACTCTTTTAAGGGGATACAGCTTTAACAGTTACCTCCTAGGACAATTGCTCTTGGGAACAGCTGCTGGACTTTATTGGCCAGCAATAGAGGTGGCGGTACCAATAAGCTGTAAAACATACCCATCTAACAAAGGGTTCGCACTAGTCCGTAGCGCTGATGCTCTTGGCATAAGCCTAGGAGCACTAATGGGAACCACCTTCGCTTGGCTGAACATACTTCGAGCAATATATATCTTCGACACATTCTGCATGTTTTTGTTGTTACTTTTAATGAGAAAGAACCGGTCCTTAATAGGAAGAAAAGCTGACAAATTAATGACTTTAAGAGAAAACTCATTGGCGAGTTATGAACCAAGAGAAGATCACACAAAGTGGATAAAACCATTAATTCCTATCCTAGTCATTAGTTTAATTTCAACTCTTATCTTTTCCTTGCTTCAAAGTGCTCTCCCCATAGATCTAAGAAATGGTAGTCTTGATAGATTGGCATTAGATAATAGATGGACAGGAGGTATTATTGCAATTCAACTTTTCCTCTTAGTAATCTTTCAATGGCCGCTAGGTGAATGGCTTTCAAGACGAACTACTGGGTTTGGCCTAAAGCTTAGTCTTTCATTGCTTGCTTGTGGCTCATTATTAATTGGCTTTTCTGGCTTTAGTAGCAATGGATGGTTAATAG
This sequence comes from Prochlorococcus sp. MIT 1300, assembly GCF_034092375.1. Taxonomy (NCBI): domain Bacteria; kingdom Bacillati; phylum Cyanobacteriota; class Cyanophyceae; order Synechococcales; family Prochlorococcaceae; genus Prochlorococcus; species Prochlorococcus sp. MIT 1300. The sequence continues at coordinate 554,427 of NZ_CP139302.1, forward strand.
TTTTATTAGCACAAATACCAATTGCTTTAGGCCTAGCGGCATTCCTACCTACAGCAACAGAATCCATTATTCAGCAAACCCCTGCTAATAAAAGAGGTATAGGAATGGCGTTGTTCTCTCAGTGCTTCGCTATTAGCGCAATAATTGCTCCAATAGCAGGAGGAAGACTCTTAGATTCTCAGGGCAATGGTGTCCTACTCTGGACAATCACTGCTATCGCATGCTGCTTAGCTATACCACTAGAGACTACAAACAAGAAAGACTAAACAAACCTATTAAAATAGAATATTACGACTATTTTTCAGACTCTGAAGACATCTCGATCAGTCGCCTTTCTCTTAGAAAAAGAAAGAAAGGTGCCGCAAATGCAAAGGCTATTACAAAAGAACTTAGCACAACTAGCCACAGGTTCTTCATCTGCAAACGTCTACTTTCAACAAAAAACCAAATCGTGATAGAGGAGGCAGATATAATTAGATCTCTAGAAAGTGACTGAGCCGCTGGATTAGAATTCGCTAGATCAATAAATAATTTTATGTCAAAGGTAGGACCATACTCACTGATAAATTGAATATTAGCAAGAGTTGGCAACACGGCTCCTGATATTGCAAGCATTAAATAGATAAAACATAAAACCTGCCTGGAAAGATTAATGTTCATAGCTAATTTTTTACTGAAAAGCCCAAAAGGGTTGCCTAGGAGACTAAGAAAACTTTGTCAGCCCTGGGATCGACAAATACAACCTATTACCCAACTCCCAATAAGCACTCCACTCCAAATATCGGCGAAATCAGCATTTAAGGCAATGGGTGTAAAGGCTGATTGCATTCAAGCTGAATCAGCAGGATGCTTACAACATCGAATACGGAGGCGTCCATGGACGACACGCCACCTGAGGATTTTTAGAAGCAGCTGATTCAGGTCCCTGCTCCAACAGTCTTCACCCATATGTGGGCTTTCGTCTGGCGAGACATTCAGCAGGTTCGTCAAGCCAGTCGACCTCCTCAGCATCGTTTAGGTGCCCTTTAAGGAGAGTTGCCTAACACCTGAACACTTGGCCCCAGGTTCCAACTCAGAAGCTTCCTAACCTTCTAATTTCTTTGTAACCGACTCCTATAAGGGGTCGGTTCTTTTATGAGTAAAAACTAAATCTCTCAAGACAAAGCCATCATCCTCAATCCCAAGGTTTTCAAATAACGCAAGTTGGTAGAAAAAATTTCACCTAAATCAAAAGGAAGTTAACAATGCGCTCTATAAAAAAAAAGGACCTCCCCAAACTTCCTTCAATGAGGGTTGCTGTTATTGGTCACGTAGAATGGGTTTCATTCATATACCCAAACCAACTACCAAAACCTGGAATTATTTGCCATGCTATAGAAAGTTTTGAGGAGCCCGCTGGTGGCGGTGCAGTAGCAGCAGTAAAGCTAGCAAAATTGATTGGACAACCAGTAGATTTATTTACAGCTCTAGGAAAAGATCTTATTGGAGAAAGAAGCTACCAAAGGCTAACAGAACTTGGCGTAAATGTTCATGCCGTATGGAAAGATTCCCCTACAAGAAAAGGAATAAGTATGGTCGACTCCCAAGGAGACAGAGCTATTACTGTTATTGGTGAAAGGCTTCAACCTAATGGTGCAGATGATCTGCCATGGGAGATTTTAAAAGTTTGCCAAGGCGCTTTTGTGACCGCAACAGATGCACTAGGCCTAAAACATAGTAGAGAAGCTAATTTACTAGCTGGGACCCCAAGAATAAGGATTCCTACACTTAACAAGTCCGAAATTCAACTAGATGTATTAATTGGAAGCAAGTTAGACCCTGATGAAAATATCTCCAATAATGTACTTGTCAAACCTCCAAAACTACGGATCGCCACAGAAGGTGAACAAGGTGGAGAAGTAATACCAGGAGGTAGATACAAAGCAGCGAAAATTAAAGGAGCTGTTATAGACACATACGGATGCGGAGACAGTTTTGCCGCAGGAGTAACAGCTGGCTTGTCTGCTGGCTGGAATCTCGAATCAGCTATCAATCTTGGAGCTCATTGTGGAGCTAATTGTGTTGAGCACAAGGGTCCATACGGACCCAATCAATAAACTCTTAAATCAAACTTAAAAGCGAAGAGCAGGATGGACTTAAAACGTCAAATGAGAATTGCAACAAACTTAACCTACTTAAAATTTCACCCAATAGAATCCAAATCAGGTCTTTTGACTCTAAAAGCGTATCTGTGGAAGCTCTCAACGCTATTTTAACCAACATCAAGCATCCTATTGAAGGAATAGCATACCTATTCTATATAGGACTAATAGTTCGCTGGAAATGGCCTAAATCATGGAACAGACTTCTACACGCCCTTTCAGCCCCAACAACATCATTAAACAAATAAATACAAGCATGTGATTTAATCAAAAGAAAGCATGAAGCTATTTATTTCGACTAATAGCAATGTGCTTATACATAAAAGATGCTTACAAACATATTTTGCATGGCTTTCAAACTAATTTCTAGCCTCTCATTATTATTGTTCTTTGCCTATGCAATAAAAAGGATGATTTTTTCAACAAGGAAACCAAACTCAATCAATAGATTGCGCAAGGAAAACCAATTTAGATCTAAGGCAAAAGAGAGCTATTCAAACTTTTTGATGTTAGATCCCGATCATGATATAAAGATGGAAACCTGGAATAACGAACATGAGCTGCGCGAGAAGGCTGACATTCATCGAGCAAGATTAAATAAGTTTGGCAGTTCGCGCCTAAATGGCGAAATTTTGTACATGGACAAGTCTGGGCTTATATACAAAATCTCATCAACCAACACGAGAATGTACCTTTAATCTAAAAAAATTAGCAGTAAACCTTCATCATTAAAGCCTACTTATTCAACCAATATCACGAAAACCCTAAAAGTCTATAATCTAAGAGTTTTCAAAGTGATATGACCATGAGAATTATTCAAGCTCACAAAAAATTAATTTCCTGGTATCAGAAAAAATTAGGTCTTAGCGACTATGGACTTTTGTGGCTCGTATTCTTTAAAGGAATTGTTCTCACAATTATCATACAGAAGATATTTCTAAAATAATTATAATGACCATTAAGTACAAAAGGGTCCCTAATAGTTAGGGTTGTAATCACTTCCAACTCAAGTGCTTTGCTACAGCAGCCTTTTTAAACCAAGACTCCTAAACCAAGCATACTTTTAACCAGTCACATACCTCTCACGGCAGGGAGAATGAAGGCAGATGTCCGTAAACCCTTTATAGGGCATGCTTTTCAAGCTTAAGCTGTTTAAATTGATCCACATTTATATTAAGAGGCCTACAACCCAAACCCTTTACAAACAGAAGCTTTATGCCAACTCTATTAAGTGCTGAGGCAAATCAGCTTAATTCATGGACTTAAAGGCTTAAAATGCTACTCCGGTTTAGAGAAAGGGAATGACAGCTACTACTGCTCCTGCCATGAGAGGTGGTGGAAGGAATGAACTTCCACCCCATCTTGATGAAAACCTCTTAACACCACGGTTTTACACAACAGAGTTCGACAAGGCCGCTAAGACAGATCTTGAGATTGCCAGAAAGGACTTTGAGGCGATGTTCAAGGAAATGGAGGCTGATTACAACCTCAAGCACTTTGACCGTAAAGCTTCACTTGATCGGCTCAATGAACTTTCCCCTGAAGACAAAGCTATTTACGAAAGTTATCTAGTTCGTTCTGTTGTCTCCGAATTCTCGGGGTTTTTACTTTTTAAAGAAATCTCTAATCGCTTCAAAAAAGCTGGTAGACAGGAGCTCGGGCAATTTTTCCAGTTTCTATCTAGGGATGAAGCCCGTCATGCAGGATTCCTTGGAAGAGCCCTCAAAGCAGAAGGCATAAATGTTGACCTTCCTAACTTAGGGAATAAAAGAGCTGCAACATTTTTCCCATTAAGTTGGGTCTTGTACTCCTTATATCTCTCAGAAAAAATTGGATATTGGCGTTACATCCTTATCAACAGGCACCTAAAAGATCATCCTGAAAAGGCATGTGCCCCTCTTTTTGATTTCTTCGAGCCTTGGTGCCAAGACGAAAACCGTCACGGAGATTGCATAAATCTGATGATGCGTTGCTGGCCTGGAATGACCAAAGGCTTCCGCGGAAAAATACTTAGCAGGTTCTTCTTATGGACGGTTTTCCTTACTCACACACTCACTGTTTGTGAGCGAGGCGACTTCTACAAAATGTTAGGTATTGACCCTGTTCTTTTCGATGAAGAGGTAATCATTCAAACAAATAATACCTCTAAAAATGCATTTCCTTGGGTGTACAAATTCGAGGACGGGAAGTTTTTAGAAATGCGAGTTCAAATATTAAATGCCTTTAAAAACTGGAGAAAAAGTTCAGGATTAGCAAAGCCTTTGGCCTTTAGCAAGTTTGTCTCATTAATGCTTAGACAATTTGCTCTTCCTATGGAGAAAACAAATTCAGTTAGATATTCTTAAAAAAATCCAGACAAGAAACTAATTAGAAACGAATGGATTAAAAGATAAGTTTCACTAACTAAAAAATATCAATCTATAGGTCAAAGGGGCTTCCTGGTTGAGCGTTTACTTGACCTAAATACTTCCCAAATTGTTTTTCATACACTTCATCTTCATCTTGAGTTTCAAGTTCTAATGGCCCAGTAGCACGAGCTATACAAAGCAATCCATAACCTTGTGCGACCATTTCCTGAGACAAACCTATACCAGTGGACTGATCCATAGACCCAGATAAAATTCGTACAGCACACGTTGTACAGCAACCATTCCTACAGGAAAATGGAAGTTCTTCGCCATGGGATTCAAAGCATCTAAGGATATAATCTCCCTCAGGCACATCAAAAGTAATAGTTCGTCCCACTTTTCGATGATGGATAGTTACTTTGTGAAGAGGTTTCATATCAATGAGCCAAAACAGAGGACAAGGGATTAAACAAAAGAATCATTATTAAATGGATAGCTATATTAGAAATTAAAGGATCTAATTTGATAATCTTTCAATAAAGAAAGGTCAAAAGTAAATTCCTACTAATTACTGCTTATATCTCTATGAATGGGCGGCGGAGGAAGGGCACCTGCGTGAATATGTAATTCTTCAACGTCCAGTTCTGCTGTAAAGCATTCCCCACCAAAACGTAGTTTTAACCAGTCAATAGCTTTTGGGTCCTCTGCAACTACTGCTTCAACTCCATTACCAGGTAGCTTAAATTTCTCTACCAAGTCTGGCGAAAGGTACCAAAAAGCAACATCCTTACCCTTTCTATTACGCCTTTCAGTAATTGTTTCACGTAACTGCCCATTGCCTGCCAATTGGCCTACAGGGGCAGAAAGTACATATAAAGACTTGGGGCCTGACATAAATTAAAAGCCAATGAATATCCCTAAATTAATTATAGCCAATTCATCAGATGTCTTTTAAATGAAAGCTTCTGAAAAATCGAATAAAATCCAAAATCAATTATTTAATTGATTTGAAGCCTAACTAAGACATAAGTTGCAATTAAAAAACCCCACCCTTACGGTGGGGTTTTTTAATTGCAACTTATGTCACTTCGACTATTTAAGAGTCAATAGTGAAAGTCGCATTCTTTTCATTACCAATAGACGCACTGACCTTACTAAAATCAAAGCCAAGTGCCCGTAATGCATGCCAGAAATGTCCCTGTAGGAAGAAGAAACCTAAGTAGTAATGGACATTAGAGAGTGCCGCTCTAGTTGTGTGACCCCAAAAAGCCCCACCACCTTGGAGATCAACTGTATCGATCCAATATGGACAAACAGTGAACTTCAACTGAAGAGGCTCTCCATACCAAGCTTCGGGATAAACAGTGGTATTGGTTGCACACCAGAAAGCAGCAACAATAGCCATCCACCCGATACCGGCCAAAGACCAGGAGAGAACGGCTTCTGCTGAAAGCAATTCAGCTCCTTTGAACTTGGAGTATTCACCAAGCCTTTTCTTTTCCCAAGGAGTAGATCCTGCAACCACATGTAATGCCCCACCAGTAATCTCAGCAAATGCCAAGAATGCGTGACCTCCCATGACATCCTCAAGGCTGTCAATTGCTAGGAAATCAAACTGTCGGTGCCAAATCATTGTCAGGTCAAGGTTGTAATTAACCTGACGGATAGCGCCTATAGCAGGGTCATAAATACCATGCACTCTTGCCCATTCAACGAACCAGGCACAAGCAACACCAAAGAAAATCAGATGGTGACCAAGAATAAAAGTCTGGTTATCTGGGTTACCCCATTCCAGCTTGAATTTTCTAGCTTGGACAACTTCTGAGTCCTGCATATCGCCAGGGAAAAGAAGAGAGTGAAGAAGCCCACCCCCTCCATAGACCATGGAGAAAATCAAATGGAGAATTGCAATTGTTGCAACCCCAGCACCTGTCCAAACACCAGCTTCATCGAAGCCAATGCCGATAGACGCCAAATGAGCGAGAAATATCGAACTCTGATGCCCCATTGGCACCGAGGGGTCAAAGCGAGCAAGCTCCCATAGGGTGCTTCCACCAGCCGCAAAGCAAATCAGACCAGTATGTGCGGCATGAGCTGCAATGAATTTGCCTGAGCGGTTGGTGACCCCAGAATTGCCAGCCCACCATCCATAGGTGATGTCTGGGTTTCCATAGGTCTGCATAATTGCTTAGGAGATAAGGGAGAAAAACCTTCTGAACAGTACAAGCGACTGAATTGATATGGACGGAATAGTTAAAGGTCTTTATTTATAGAGAGCAAAAGTACTCTGATTAAAAAAAAAAAAACCCAGATTTTTGAAGGCTGCTCAATCTATTGAATGGGTAGGGCAAGACTGCAGAACAATCAGAAATCACTTGCACTGCAATGGATCTAACCGACAAAGGGGCAGTGGACTAAGGCTATAAAGGATAGAAGCTCATTCGAGCAGAAAAGAAAACTACAAGCAAGCTGGTCGTAGGTCTCCAAAAGGCAACAAATTAATTGTGCAGCAGTCTTTAGGGCAAGAAGGAACAAATGGCTTGAAAGAATCGATCAAATAAGCTTTCAACCATCCAAGAGAAGCGTAGTAAAAGCGACTAACAGCTCATAGCTTCACGAAACATATGCAAAGGGCTTATTAAAACTAATTTCAAATCCTCTTAGAGGGTTGAAGAGGATTAAGGAGTTAGGTTATCTATATCCCCAATTCGAATCAAAACTGCTAGTGCTACCAATGATTCACTTCTCTGAGCTCCTGACTCTTCTCCCACACCCATCCGACCTTGGCTTAATCAAGCCTTCAGGAGGGTTTGAGCTGCTACCAGCCATATGTGCCCTAGCGGTAGTCTTCGGAGCATCTCAGTTCTTCTACTATTCAGACGACTCCAAAAGGATTGACCCTTGGGCGAAACCTGAAAACTACAAGTAGGAGAGCCTAAAGAAGGCAATCCACGCTTAGGTAATTAAGCCAAAGTCAAAAGCAGGGCTAAGTCCCTGCTTTTTTTTTTCTAACATTCAAAGTTTCTAAAAAATTAAATCCAAGGAGTGGATACTAGGAATAGGAGTCATTAAAAAAACATATAAAAAGGGCCTCGTAAAAACGAGGCCCTAAAAGTTCTAAAGTTAAATCGAATACATTCAAACTAACTTTAAAGCTTTTTAATCTGCTGCAGGCGCAGCTAAGCCGGAGAGATTACCGAGAATCCTCCTGAAATCAACTCCCTGTGCTCTTAAGGCATGCCATAAGTGACCCTGGATGCAGAAGAATCCAAAGTAATACTGAACATTTACTAGAGCTGCTCTAGTTGTATGCCCAAGGAAGTATTTGCAATCAGAAATATCACCAGTATCAACCCAATATGGGGAGATGCCAAATTTAAGTGACAAGGTCTCTCCATAGAACTCAACTGGATAAACAGTGGTATTTTGCGATGCCCAAAATGCAGCAAGAATACCCATCCAACCTAAGCCAGCCAATGACCAAGAAAGGACCGCTTCAGCAGAAAGAAGGCCTGCACCTTTGAACTTGGTGTATTCACCAATTTGGCGGGTAGCAATGTGCCAAGCACCGCCACTTATTTGCAAGAAGGCCAAGAAGGCATGGCCACTCATTACATCCTCAAGGCTGTCAATGGTGAAAAAGTCAAATTGGTGGCTCAAGAGCATTCCGAAGTCCCCATAACCAGGGAAGACGGTACGGACTGCGCCGATGGCTGGATCATAAATTCCATGGACCCTTGCCCATTCAACAAACCAAATATTCGCGACACCTAAGAAAATTAAATGGTGTCCAAGTATGAAAGTCAGGTTGTCAGGGTTGTCCCACTCAAGCTTGAACTTAGGAGTTGTAGGGATTGGTCCACTCTGAAGGTCTGGGTCAAAAACCAATGCATGTAGAAGAGCTGCTCCCCCATACACAGCAGAAAAAATCAGATGGAAGATTGCGATAGTTGCAACCCCTGCTCCTGTCCAGACACCAGCTTCATCAAAGCCAATGCCTAACGTGGCTAAATGGGAAAGATAAATCGAGCTCTGATGGCCCATTGAGACCGAAGGGTCAAACCGGGCAAGCTCCCAAAGACAGCTTGCACCCGTAGCAAAACAAATAATTCCTGTATGCCCAACATGCGAGCTAATAAATCGTCCAGCTCGGTTGGTCACTACAGAATTACCAACCCACCACCCGTAGGTAGGGTTTGGATTTCCATAGGTCTGCATAATTTAAGAGGGCAGGGAGGTAATACGCCAAGAAGACTACACTCATCTGGAGCTGGATCGGCAAGGCCGTTCAGCATCCGTAAAGGTCTGCGGCACAAGGGTTTTACCTTCCGGGATTGAGACACCTTATAGGTGTCTCAATGAAGTAAATAATTAGAGCCTCACTTTCCTTGCCCTAACAGGGTTTTCAGGACAGCTAAAAAAATTCTCATCCCAGAAAAAGAAGTATTAATCAATCCAAACGACTATTCGCTCATCAAAATGGAGATAAAATTCCGTAAAAGTCCAACAAGAAAGCCCTCCCCAAATAAGGGAAGGGCTTTCTTGTTTATTGAAAGAAGGTTCCCCTAGTGAGACTTCATTAGGGGATCAAAATTGATCTTAAAATCAATTGAGAGTAAGTCTTGTGTTATCGAGATTTACTACCGCATCACGAATTCTCTTGAAGTCAAAGCCCATAGCCCGTAAAGCGTGCCACAAATGACCCTGGATAAAGAAGAAGCCAAGGTAGTAATGGACATTTGTTAGCCAAGCTCGAGTTGTATGCCCAAGAGGAGCGCCATCAATTGGTCCTACAGTATCAACCCAATAAGGTGAAATACCAAACTTAATTGCTAACGGCTCGCCATACCAAGCTTCGGGATAAACAGTGGTGTTGGTTGCACACCAAAACGCAGCGATAATTGCCATCCAGCCGATACCGGCTAAAGACCAAGAAAGGATAGCTTCAGCAGAAAGAAGGCCTGCACCTTTAAACTTGGTGTATGGACCAAGTAAGCCAGAACCCATCTTGGTTGCTATGTGATGAGCTCCGCCGAGGATCTGAGCAAAAGCCAAAAAGGCATGACCGCCCATGACATCCTCAAGATTATTAATGGTTAGGAAGTCAAACTGATGATTCCATATGTGGGCCAAATTTAAGTTGTACTCAACCTGACGAATAGCGTCTATTGCAGGGTCATAAATTCCATGAACCCTTGCCCATTCAACAAACCAGATATTTGCAACACCTAGAAATATCAGGTGATGGCCGAGAATAAAGGTCTGGTTGTCAGGATTATCCCACTCAAGCTTGAATCTTTTCGCCTGGCGATGTTCCGGACGATCAGGTGCAAACAGGCCAGAACTATTTTGAGTATCTTCACTGAAAACAGCAGAATGGAGGAGACCAGCACCTCCATAAACCATTGAACAGATGAGATGGAAGGCAGCTATGAAGAAAACACCAGCCCCAGTCCAAACTCCTGACTCGTCAAAACCAATCCCAATAGATGCCAAATGAGGAATACTTACCAAGCCTTGATGACCCATAGGTACTGAAGGGTCATAGCGAGCTAAATCCCAAAGGGTGCTCGCTCCAGCGGTGAAGCAAATCAATCCTGTATGTGCAACATGCGAGCCAATGAAACGGCTTGAGCGGTTGGTCACCACAGAATTACCAACCCACCACCCGTAGGTAGGGTTTGGATTTCCATAGGTCTGCATAATTTAAAGAGATCCAAGCGGTAATACGCCTCGAACACTACACTCAATTGCGACTAACAAGGCACTGCTGTTCAGCATCCGTAAAGATATGCCGAATTAAGCCTGAAGAAATTTGTGAGGTATTTGATCGTACAAATCCTCTTTTGTTTGTCTTAGCTCTCAAAACTCCAATTCTTTCTTGAAAATTGGTTAAGCAGCAATAAAAGTTAAAAGTAAAAAAGCCCCATCAACTCTGATGGGGCTTGGTATCTATTTAAAAATAATTAACCTATTTCCTCAACACCTATTAAGCAGGTGCTCAGTTATTTGCAGCAAGGCGATTAGTAACAGTCTTGAAGTCAAAGCCCATTGCCCTTAGTGCATGCCATAGGTGACCCTGAATATAAAAGAATCCAAGATAGTAATGGACATTAGTAAGCCAAGCTCGAGAAGTGTGTAGCCCATCAGGAAGATTAACCGTGTCAATCCAATATGGAGAGATGGCAAATTTCTGAGCTAAAGGTTCACCAAAAAATTCCGTTGGATAAACGGTGGTGTTAGTAGCACACCAGAAGGCAGCGACAATTGCCATCCAGCCTATTCCTGCAAGCGACCAAGAAAGAACGGCTTCGGCAGAAAGAAGTCCTGCACCTTTGTACTTGGTGTATTCACCAGTCTTTTGAGCAATGTGAAGTGCTCCACCACTAATCATCAAGAATGCCAAGAAAGCATGTCCGCCCATGACATCCTCAAGATTATTTATCGAGAGAAAGTCAAATTGATGATTCCAAATTGCATTCAAATTCAAGTTGTACTCAACTTGTCTAACTGCACCAGCAGCAGCGTCATATATCCCATGGATTCTTGCCCATTCAACAAACTGAATATTCGCGACCCCCAAGAAAATCAAATGGTGTCCAAGAATGAATGTTTGATTTTCTGGGTTGTCCCATTCCAGCTTGAACTTTCTGGCTTGCGCCACCTCTGAAGACTGCATGTCTTCATTGAAAAGAACTGCATGAAGAAGGCCACCAGCCCCATAAACCATCGAAAAAACAAGATGGAGAATTCCAATAGTTATGACACCAGCACCAGTCCAAACACCAGCCTCATCAAATCCAATGCCAAGAGTTGCTAAATGAGGAAGGACTATGAGTGGCTGATGCCCCATAGGAACCGATGCGTCATAACGAGCAAGTTCCCATAACGTGAAGGATCCAGCCCAGAAAGCTATTAAACCTGTGTGAGCAGCATGTGCTGCGATGAACCTGCCTGAGCGGTTGGTAACCACAGAATTACCAGCCCACCACCCGTAGGTAACATCCGGGTTTCCATAGGTCTGCATAATTTAAAGAGTTCAAAGCGGTAATACGCCTCGAACACTACACTCATCTAGAGCTGGATCGGCAAGGCGGTTCAGCATCCGTAAAGGTCTGCGGCACAAGGGCTTTGACCTTTGCTCTTTGTTTGAGGCTTGAAATCGACATTTATAGGGATTTCCAATTCGCCTGCAGAGCAATGCCTGACTGCTTTTTGGAGAAATTAATTTTCAGAGACCAGCTTGTAGAAATACATAAAACCCCAGCATAAAATTGACGAAATAACATATGACAGTGTTAAGCAGTGTGATTGGAGAGATCTCCCTCCGCATAAGTATCCTGAAACCATAAGCTGTTTTTAAAATCAAATAGTCCAGAATGGATCGAGTGAGCAATACGATTGGCTTTTGAGCTTTAACAAGGTCAGCCATCAATAAGTTCCATGGAGATATCAGAGCAACCGCTAATAACTAAAGCCTTGAGGGAACATTCTCTAGGCAATCTTGAAGAAGCATCCAACTTATACAAGTTAATTATTGAAGTTGAAAAACCGGACTACAGAGCATTTATTAATTATGGGGTCATTTGCCACCAAACTGGGCTTACAAAAAAAGCAGAGGGTTTATATCTAAAATGCATTGATTTATTTCCTCTAGAATCTGATGCTTATGCAAATCTAGGTGGGTTATTAAAAGACCTTGGCAGATTAGATGAAGCCGAATCTGCATGTAAAAAAGCTATTGGAATCAACCCAAAGAATATAACTGCTCTATCTAACATGGGTAGCATTATGAAAGAGAAAGGAGATCTTAAAGGTGCATATGATTTTACAAGAGAAGCAATTAAATTAGACGAAACACAGCCAGTTCTATACGCAAATATGGCGGGAATTTTGCAATCACAATCAAAACTTATGGATGCGGAGAAAAATATTAGAAAGGCTTTAGAACTAGATGCTAATTTGAAAGATGGGCATATGAAACTAGGAATCATATCAAGAGAACAAGGAAAATTAGATGAAGCAAATAAGGCATTTAAAGAAGCAGTCTTAGGAGATCCTGAAGATCTAAACAAGTATCTACTAGCAAGTTTACAACTAATCGATATTCCAAAATCAAAAGATGAAATAAGATCCGAGAGAAGAAAGTACTACTCAAAAATAGATAAGCTTCTTAAGCTAGAAGTAAATCCTAAAAATAACAGTCTTGACATATTTACAGAGATGTTTTGGCTTGCCTATCACAATTGCGATGACGACAAGAAGATACTAGAGAGCTTAGGCCTCGTACTACAGAAAAAACTAGCCAAAGCACAATACAAGTCTATTCAGAAGAAAAGCATCAAAGGCAAAGGGCCTATTAAAATAGGAATTTGTTCTGAATTCCTTAGAAATCATACAATCGGGAAATTAAACAAAGGCTTAGTTGAAGGCTTAGTACAACAAGGCTTTGAGGTGTTTGTTATCACACCTCCAGCCACTAAGAATGATCCAATAAGAGCGGAAATAGAAGCATTAGCAACAAAATCGCTGGCGCTTCCATGTTCACATGAGCAAGCTTCTTTAATAATTAATAATTTAAATCTAGATTTTTTATATTACCCAGATATAGGGATGAGTCCTTACACTTATAAATTAGCACTATTTAGACTGGCAAGAATACAAGTGGTTAGCTGGGGGCATCCAAGTACAACAGGATTGAATACAATTGACTATTTCATTTCCTCAAATTACCTAGACAATGATTCAGCCCAATATAATTACAGTGAAACCTTGATTAGATTTTCACGCATACCTTGCATTTACAAGGCACCCTTGAAGCCTCTAGAAATTTCCATAAAAGATTTGATTCCATTAAAAAAGCAAAAAATTCTTCTTGGCATCCCACAATCACTATTTAAAATTCACCCCGATTACGATTTAATCTTGCTTGAAATACTAAATAGAGAAGAAGATACCTTATTAGTGCTGATAGAAGGTGCAAATATAAATCAAACAAATAGGCTTAAAGAACGCTGGAAAAATTTAGATTCGAAATTAATAGAAAGATCTCTATTCCTAGCCAGAATGGATCAAAATAGCTACTTACAACTTTTAAATGATGTTGATATTCTTCTTGACCCTTTTTATTTTGGTGGTGGAAATACATTTTATGAATCAATGGTTTTTGGTACTCCATGGGTAACAATGCCGACAAATTTTCTACGAGGGCGAATAGCTTACGCATGCTATAAACAGATGGAGATAAAAAATGCTCCTATAGCAAATAACCCTAGAGAGTACATAAAACTATGTTTAGAATTAGCTAATAATCCTGCATTGAGGGCATCAATTAGGAAAGAAAGTCGAAAAGCGGCAAAAACAAAGCTTTTTGAAGACAAAGAAATAATTAATGAGTATGTTCAATTCTTCAAGAAAGCACTTGAAGCGGAGCAACAAGGGGAAAAACTGCCAAAGGGGTGGACGCCTCAGAAGGGGAAAAGCATCCAAATCTAAAATTACTCAAATTAGAGTTGTGCAAAAGCACAATCTCCTTACCTCTCAAGGGTTAGAAAGTAGAGGAGTTCAAAGGATGGAAAGAATTTTCTAGACGAGTTCATTTTTTATCGCGGTTTCTTCTGGATTCGTCATTTGCCAACGTGGTCTTTACAAGATCCTGAAAGCCTCCCTTAGCAGAAGCTATACCAAACATAACAAGGAATGACATTCCAGAAATAACAATGACAGTTACCTCTAATGGACTTAAGGCCAAAGCAACGGAAAAAAATAGATTCATCTCTTTAAAGTTCCTTGCTGACTATTAGAAGCTAAGCAAAAAAGGGGGAAATCAGAAAACTGGTCAGCAATAGAAGATCAAATTCACATTTAATGTCTTGAGTGTATAGATTCTGTTGGATTGCAAAGAACATTGACTAACATCCTTCCTCTTCTAGAAGAGTCTCTTGGGCAACCACCTATAGGTGAAACGAAGAGTTTCATATGGCTAGCGACTCCTATTGGTATAGCTGCATTATGTAGACCTGGTAGTCAATTGGGCAAACCACCTTTTGATGAAGCAGTTAAGGAGGGTGTTGAGGTATCAATTGACCTCAGCAGAGAAGATAGAGAATTTCATCAAACTGAACAGGGTCTTGTATTATTGTTCTACTCATAAATTGCATGCCAGAGATAGAGAATATATTTCGGCCTTCTATAAAAAGATACCATCAGAGAATCAAAATTTTAACATTTGCTGAATAGTATTTATTGGATTATTAATTGCCTCAAGTTTACTAAGGAAATCTATAACCACTACATTTAATTTTTCCTATAACATTATTAGAGTATCCTTATCAACCAGGAGAAAGTGATGATTTATTGGCTAATAAAAGGAGCTTAATAGAGTTAGTATATAATTAATGAATAGAAAAATCGTAAGGTATGAAACTTAAGTATCTTTATTTAGTAGTTCTAATTACTTCTATCACTAATATTCCAGTTGTTGAAGCAATGGGCCTACTGAAAAAGCTATGTTATGCGAGCTTAAACACAAGAATTTTTACAGCCAGGCAAGTATTACCGATTGGCCTAAGAGAGTATTCTTGTAATTGCTTTATAAACGAATTCAAGTCAGGCAAGTCGATAGGTTCCTCAAAAACGATCTGCAAAAAAAAATCAATTGAAAAGTATAAACTCAAGTCGAAAGTTAAATAAAAAAGAGTTTTTTAAACAAAAGGTGTTAATTAAGATTTTTCCAAAGAGCCAAGCCTCCTCCTCTACCCCTAGCCGATAGCCATGAACAATCAGGGCCTATACCAATAAGAGCAAAGAAGGGCCAGTTATTTTTTGATGGGCCTTTGAGAGAGCGAGTAAGGAAAGGTTTTTCAGCCACTAGTAGTTCTATTCGCTCAAAGAAAAAATATAAAATAGGCTGAGAACCTTGTAAGTATCCAAAGCCAAAAAACTTGATGCCAAGAATTCCGAACTGAATTGAGTTAGTAATGCATAGAGTGCAATCTTTATTGGGGACATTCTCATCTAAACTATCTTTGTCTAAAACGTCTATCTTAAGGTTAGCGGAAAAAATCCTTAGGAATGAACTTGTAAGGTTATCTTGCTTATTCTCTTTATTCTTCCAAACGGTTTCAAAAGTCCAGGTTCCTATAAGCTTCTGTAGCATTATTCCACTACCATTCTTTCTAACATAGTTCTCTTTTTCTAAAAGCTGCTTTAAATCAGGCATAGGAATTGGTTGATTACTAGAATTTTTATCGTGATCTAAAGGTTCATCTAACTGATCCCTATCAGCAAATTTTCTAATTCCTTGTCGCAAAGCATATATGGTGAAGAAGATTATTAGATCGATTAATAGGAACTTTTCAATATTCATAAATTTAGAGCATTAGAAGTACGAATTGTTTATCGATGAAGGAGAGATACTTACTATAATAAAAGTAAACATTAAGCTGGTTTTAGCCTCATTGCCTTTGTAACTTTTGCCACAATTGCATCATCAATGTCATTATCAGTTGTCTTAACATACTCTTCTAACATCTGAACAAGGAACATCTTCATTTGCTGCTTAAAAAACCTTTTCAACATTATTAGAAGTATAGGTTTTAGTAATAGGAAAAGAAAGCTCATACCAAAAGTCAGCCAGGTCTAATGATAGCGCTTTTTATCAGTGACTAGTAGAAGAAACCTGACAATAGCTTGCAATCCCCTCCAAATACCCAATAATTAGCTAAAGCTCTTTAAACTCATGCCAATTGTTAGCTTCTGGGAAAACCTGAATAGTGAAAACAAAATTTTAATCAAACAGATTGGTATAGCTGCCATCTCTCTCTATATTGTATCCCAATTAGTAGTATTTCTATTTCCAATAGCCCTAACATCTCTAATAGCCTACTTGGGATACACAAAATACATTTCCCCCAACCCAAGAGTCATGAAATAAAAAGATAGCCTATTTTTTGCTTTTATAGAGCTATAGTCTTCTCATGGTAATTTAAATCAGTAGATATGTTCTTTTAGTAATGTATACTGACTGCATTTACAAAAACTCATATTAATTGGGTCATTAAAAAAATAATTGCGGTAAATTAATTATTCTAGCCTAGCTTGCTAAAGGTAATTTTTAGCTAAGCACTATAAAAAAATTACACAAAGGATTCTTCAAGTGCAGCTTAAAGATGAAAAATATATAGTCCCTCTTTAAACATAAATTGAAAATTACATGCTTTGTAAAACCAATGCAATCTTTCTGCTAAGCTCAAGAAACATTATTTATAAAATCAAATGAAAAAAAATAAATATTGTCATGGGACTTTTCTTTCTCTTTTTATTGCCGCGATATTATTTCTTTCTCCAAACCTGTTAATCTCTGAGGCCAGGGCAACTGAGAATAACTCCCTTTCACCATTGGTATCAGATGCAAGTAAATCATTTTCTGAGAATTTCTGCGGTTCTATAGATAATGGCTTAACACCTGAAGAGGCTGGAGAATTAACTGCAAAAAAAGCAGTTAAAGGTTTAATGTTCTCACCAATCTTTTCGGAAATAATGGCAACGCCAAAAGAATATTTGGCTTTATCAATTTCTAAAGATATATATGATGGATGTGGGAAAAGTCTTGAAGTATCGCGAGAGGAGCTTGACAACTACCTAATTACACTTGCAAATAAAATTCCGAACAAATCAAACAATAATAACTTCCCAGTAGTAAAACAAAAGCCTTCTTCAAAAATTCTATGATCGCTTAGCTTTTAACGAACCTCGGAGATTTCATAGTAAGGACGATCTGCATAATCAGCATCGGAACAACATATGTCAGCATAAATCTCCTCGAGTAAATCATAGGCATCGTCATAATTATCAAATGATTGAATCGTGATATCATCTTCTTTTCCGTCACTTCTAGTGATAATATATTTCACGATAGACTATATAAGAAATTGAAAAGTATAGTACCTAATCATGAGATAGCACCATTAAAACCTTCGAATAGAAGTTCTACACATTGAATAGGAACTCCATCACATCTCCCTCATTAACAATATATTCTTTACCTTCACTGCGAAGCAATCCCATAGTTCTTGCTTCTACTAATGAACCAGCTTCTAGCAACTTCTCACAACCAATTGTCTGTGCCCTTATAAAGCCTCTTTCAAAGTCAGTATGTATTACTCCAGCAGCTTGAGGGGCAGTCATCCCTGATTTTATAGTCCATGCACGAGTTTCCTTTTCTCCAGTAGTAAAATAGGTTCTCAATCCCAATAAATGATATGTTGCCTTTATAAGGCAGGTTAATCCTCCCTCAGAAACTCCTAGGCCTGATAAATAATCTAATCTTTCCAAGTCACTAAGCTCAACAAGTTCAGACTCAACCTGAGCAGATATATGTACAACTTCAGCGCCCTCATGCTCTGCAAAGCGGGCAACCTGATCAGAATATTTATTGCCAGTTGCTAGGTCATCTTCATTTAGGTTGGCTGCATAAATAATTGCTTTAGAGGTAAGAAAACCGAGTGGTTTAACAATTCGTTCCTCGTCAGGATTTAATTTAATATTCCTAGCAGCCCCACCTTTTTCGAGTTCCAACTGGATTTTGGAAAGAATCTTATCTTCTAACTGTGCTTCCTTGTTATTACGTATCTGTTTCTTTAACCGTTCACGTCGCTTTTCTAATTGTGTGAGATCGGCAAGACCTAACTCAAGGTTAATTACCTCTGCATCCCTAGCAGGATCTACAGAGCCAGAAACATGAATGACATCTTGATCTTCAAAGCAACGCACAACATGAACGATTGCATCTACTTCACGGATATTGGCCAGAAATTTATTTCCTAAGCCTTCTCCTTTACTAGCTCCTTGAACAAGACCTGCAATATCAACAAATTCGATTCTTGTTGGTATTAGTTCCTTGCTCTTACTTAACTCAGAAAGCAATTGCAAGCGCTCATCAGGAACTGAGACGCATCCAACGTTGGGCTCAATCGTGCAGAAGGGGAAATTGGCTGCCTGGGCTTGGGCATTGGCAACAAGAGCATTAAACAATGTTGACTTGCCAACATTTGGTAATCCAACAATTCCTGCTTTAAGCATGTGCTGAAATCTCGCTGATACCTGCTGACTAGATAAGCCAAACCAACTTAATGCCCCCTAGGTCATAAACCCAAAAAACTTCCAAATCCTAAGTATTCTCCTAGCTAGAGCCAATCACCAACTAACATCTATAGATTCCCATATTTGACTGCCCAACTTAAAAAGTGAGTAAAAGCACTTTGCAACGCAAAAACTGGTTGGGGCTTGGAGCTGTTTTTTTTATTTTGACAGCTGTAGGAGGCATAACCGCCCTGAAGCTCGCCCCATGGAAGGTCAAGGTACGTGATGTGACTGAATACACCGTCTCAGCAGAAAGTGGCAAGCTGCCTGCTCTTATTACAGCGAGCGGCGAATTACAAGCAGAGCGCACTGTGAATGTCAGTCCTGATAAACAGGGCCTGCTAGACCAGCTATATGTCGATGAAGGAGACTTTGTTAAGAAGGGGGAAGTGCTTGCAAAAATGAATAGCGGTGACTACGTATATCGCTTAGCGGAGTTAAAAGCGGAATATGAAACTAAAAAAACGGCCTTTGAAAGAAGAAAAGAACTATTTAATGAAGGGGCTATTAGTGCTGAAGAAAATGATGAATATAAGAATCTATTCCTTAAAAGCAGAGCTCGCTTTCAACAAAGACAAGTTGAGGGTAGTGAACTTTTAGTAAGAGCACCTTTCAATGGATTAATCACCGCTCGATATGCAGAGCCTGGTTCTTTTGTTACTCCTACAACTCGTGCCTCCTCCAATGCTGGTGCCACAAGTACTTCTATTCTTGAATTGTCCGAAGGGCTTGAAGTCTCCGCCAAGGTTCCTGAAAGCGATATTGGAAGAATTCGCATTGGACAAGACGCATCTGTTCGTGTAGACGCCTTCCCAGACAAGCAATTCAAGGCACAGGTTTCAGAAATTTCACCCAGAGCAGGTAAAACTGACAATGTCACGTCCTTTGATGTAACTCTAAAGCTATTAAAAGAAACATCAAGACTTCGAATTGGAATGACTGCTGATGTCAATTTTAATGCTGGTGAAACTAAAGTCAGCACCTTAGTTCCTACTGTGGCAATAGTTACTAAAAATGGTAAGCCTGGAGTGCTTTTAGTAGGTAAAGACTCAAACCCAAAATTCCAAATAGTCGAGCTTGGTACTACAAGTGGAAGCAAAACAGCCATAATTAAAGGTATAGAGCCTGGAACACCAATTTTTATCAACTTACCTCCATGGGCTAAACAAAAACAAAACTAATAGCCCTAAGGAAACGTTGCACTATTTTAAAATGTCAACTGCCACGGAAAAGCCCATTTTACTTTTAGTTGATGGTCATTCCTTGGCATTTCGTAGCTTCTATGCCTTCAGCAAAGGAGGAGAAGGAGGGCTTTCTACGAAAGAGGGAATCCCAACTAGTGTTACCTATGGCTTTCTAAAATCTCTATTGGATAATTGCATAAGTCTTAAACCCCAAGGTATTACTATTGCATTCGATACTGCTGAACCAACCTTTAGGCACAAAGCAGATCTAAACTACAAAGCTAATAGGGATGTTGCACCAGATATTTTCTTCCAAGATCTCGAGCAACTGCAAAAAATTCTAAAAGAGGAATTAAATCTCTCAATTTGTTTAGCCCCTGGCTATGAAGCAGATGATGTTCTTGGTACTCTTGCAAATGAAGCTTCTAAAGATGGTTGGCGAGTAAGAATTCTCTCAGGTGATAGAGATTTATTCCAGCTGGTAGATGACAAGAAAGAGATAGCAGTTCTATATATGGGAGGAGGGCCGTATTCCAAAAACAAAGGTCCTAAACTAATTAATGAGGAAGGAGTACTGAATAAACTGGGAGTGGAACCCAAAAAAGTCATCGACTTTAAAGCACTTACAGGAGATAGTTCAGACAATATTCCTGGAGTCAAAGGGGTAGGTCCAAAGACAGCTATAAACCTTCTAAATGAAAACGGTGACTTAGATGGAGTTTACAGGGCTCTAGAGGCAGTCGAAGCTAAAGGAGAAAAGGCCACGAAGAGTATTCTAAAAGGTGCCCTAAAAACCAAGTTAAACAGTGATAGAGAAAATGCATACTTATCTCGTTTTCTAGCTGAAATTCTTTTAAATGTACCTATCCCAAAAAAACCAATTCTTAAGCTACAGCAAGTTGATTCAGTTCAGCTAAAGAATACATTGGAAAAACTGGAATTAAATAGTCTTGTCAACTTGTTACCTAAGTTTGTTGATACATTTTCGGCCAAGGAACTTAAAAAAGATAAAGTTTCAATCGAAAGCAAAACACTTAAAAAAGCTTCTAGCTATACGGAAGTTCTAAAAGAAAAAACACTTGAAGGTCTGCCTAATGAAAATAAAATTCCTGAATTAAAGCCAATTGTTATCGATACAACTCTAGCATTGAAGAAATTAGTCGATACCCTTCTCACATTTACTGACCCGCTTAACCCAGTTTCATTAGATACTGAAACCACTAGCTTAAACCCATTTAAAGCACAGTTAATAGGCATAGGTTTTTGCTGGGGAACAGGGCTTGAAGACCTTGCTTATATCCCAATTGGACACATTGAAGAAATATCTGCATCAACCACAGAAAAACAAATACAACTTCCATTAGAGCAAGTTTTAAACGCAATTTCCCCTTGGCTTTCAAGTTTTAAACATCCAAAGGTATTACAAAATGCCAAATACGACCGTCTAATACTGCTTCAACATGGATTCATTCTAAATGGGGTTGTATTTGATACCTTGCTTGCTGACTATCTAATAGATTCATCGGCAAAGCATAGTTTGGAAATAATGGCAAAAAGAGAGTTTAACTTTGCACCCAAATCATTTTCAGATATTGTTAGCAAAGGAATGACATTTGCTAACGTAACAATTAATGAGGCTAGTTTATATTGCGGAATGGACGTATATGTCACCAGGAAGCTCACCACCATACTAAAGAATTATTTAGAAGAGATGGGTCCAAGTCTAGTTAGCTTACTCCAAGAAGTTGAGCAACCATTAGAACAAGTTTTAGCTGATATGGAAACTACTGGAATTCGCATAGACCTCAGTTACTTAGAAGATCTTTCAAAGGAACTTATCAGTAAATTAAAAGATATAGAAACAAGAGTCTATAAACTCGCAGGAGTAAATTTTAACCTTTCATCACCAAAGCAGCTTGGAGAGGTACTATTTGAACAACTAAAGTTAGACAGGAAGAAATCAAGAAGAACTAAAACAGGTTGGAGTACCGATGCGACTGTTCTTGAACGACTAGAGAATGATCATCCAATAATTACTCTATTAATAGAACACAGAACAATTAGTAAACTGCTCACTACATATGTAGATGCACTGCCTGCCTTAGTTGAGAAAGAAACTGGTAGAGTTCATACCGATTTTAATCAAGCAGTAACAGCAACAGGGAGACTGAGTAGTAGCAATCCAAACCTGCAGAATATTCCAGTTAGAACAGAATTTAGTAGAAGAATAAGAAAAGCTTTCTTACCTCAACAGGGCTGGCAGCTCATTAGTGCTGATTATTCCCAAATAGAGCTTAGAATACTCGCACATCTTTCTAACGAAAAGGCTCTAAAAGAGGCCTATCAGAATGGTGATGATGTGCATGCTCTTACCGCCAAAGTTCTGCTTG
Source organism: Prochlorococcus sp. MIT 1300 (assembly GCF_034092375.1). NCBI lineage: Bacteria > Bacillati > Cyanobacteriota > Cyanophyceae > Synechococcales > Prochlorococcaceae > Prochlorococcus > Prochlorococcus sp. MIT 1300. Next base: position 576,632 of record NZ_CP139302.1, read on the forward strand.
AAAAAGACTCGATTACTGCAGAAGAACGACGTCTAGGGAAAACAATTAATTTTGGAGTTATCTATGGTATGGGAGCGCAACGCTTTGCACGTTCAACTGGTCTAACCATTAAACAGGCCAAAGAATTCCTCAACAAATTCAAGGATAGGTATCAAATGGTGTTCTCCTTTCTTGAACTCCAAGAAAAACTTGCGCTTAGTAGAGGCTATGTAGAAACATTATTAGGTAGGCGAAGGAAATTTAATTTCGACAAAAATGGGCTTGGTCGTCTAAAAGGTATAGACCCATTAGAAATAGATTTAGAAGTAGCTCGCAGAGCAGGGATGGAAGCTCAGCAACTAAGAGCAGCAGCAAATGCCCCGATTCAGGGCTCAAGTGCTGACATAATTAAAATCGCAATGGTTAAGCTAAATAAACAACTAAAAAATAGTGAACTTCCAGCACATCTGCTTTTACAAGTACACGATGAGCTTGTTCTTGAAGTGCAGCCTGAATCTATTGAAGAAGTCAAAGCCTTAGTAGTTAAGACAATGCAAGAAGCAGTTGAACTCTCTGTACCCTTATTAGTAGAAACTGGTATTGGAAACAATTGGATGGATGCCAAATAGCATGCATCTACTCTCAAAACACCTAATAGCCTGATCGTGCAACTAAGGCTCACTAACACTCTAAATGGACGTATCGAAGACTTTCACCCCATTAAGCCTGGGAAAGTCAGCATTTATTGTTGTGGAGTAACCGTATATGACCTCTGTCATTTAGGTCACGCAAGAAGTTACATCGTTTGGGATGTACTCCGCAGATATCTCACTTGGATTGGATACGAAGTAACGTTTGTACAAAATTTCACCGATATTGACGACAAAATTTTAAAAAAAGCTAAGGAAGAAGGAAGTACAATGCAAATAGTAAGTGAAAGAAATATTCAAGAATTCCATAAAGATATGGATTCTCTAGGAATTATTAAACCCGATCGAATGCCTAAAGCAACCAAATGCCTCGATCCAATTCGCAATTTAATCAAAGAACTTCAATCCAAAGGTGTTGCTTACTCTATAGATGGAGACGTGTATTTCTCTGTAATGAAACACACTAACTACGGGAAATTAAGTGGTCGAGATTTATCACAACAACAACAAAATGCTGATGGCCGAATAAAAGAGTCAGAAGAAGCTAAAAAACAGCACCCTTTCGACTTCGCTCTATGGAAATCTGCCAAACCCGAAGAGCCAAGTTTTCCATCGCCATGGGGTCAAGGAAGACCTGGCTGGCACATAGAGTGTTCTGCAATGGTAAAAGAAGAGCTTGGAGAAACTATCGATATACATCTTGGTGGAGCCGATTTAATTTTTCCTCATCATGAAAATGAGATAGCCCAGTCTGAATCTCTCACTGGCAAGCAACTAGCAAATTTCTGGTTGCACAATGGAATGGTCAACGTAGGTGGCCAAAAAATGAGCAAGTCACTTAATAACTTTACAACAATAAGAGCGCTTCTGAACCAGGGTATATCACCAATGACTCTTAGGCTTTTTGTTTTACAGGCGCATTATAGAAAGCCACTAGACTTTACCCATGAAGCATTAAATGCGGCATCCAAGGGTTGGGAAGGTTTAAACAAAGCCTTATCACTAAATATTAACCATGGGGAAGAACTAGGATGGACTAATGATTATCTCAAAACAAATAATAATTTGAATTCAAAAATAGATCTAGCAGAAGAAGATAAAATGTTTAGGCTAGCAATGAATGACGACCTCAATACCTCAGGAGGCCTCTCGGTAATTTTTGAGCTTGCAAGGCCTCTACGAACATTAGCCAATCGACTTGAGCATGGTGAAGCTAATCAATTAAGTGAAGGCGAGAAAAGAGTCTTCTACCAAAAATGGGTATCTCTAATTGAGCTTGCCAAGGTTTTAGGGTTTAAGCCAGAAAAGATTATTAACTCTAAGCCCCAACAAGTAAACGAAGAAAGTATATTGCAAGCAATAGAAGATAGGAAAAAAGCCAAGTCAAACAAAGATTATTCTAAGGCAGACAGTATCCGTGAAGACCTAAGGCGCTTAGGCATTGAGTTAATTGACAAATCAGGAGGAATAACCGAGTGGATTAAAAAATAAAAGCAGTAAGCTCTGTACTGATTCAAAAAGACTTTGCCTATAAGTCAATATAAAAACAGGCATCTATTGCATGAAAATATTCCTAAATGTTTCCTCCGCAACTACACAAAAACCAAGTGAAATAGTTGGTACAGATATCCACCTTAGGGTCCAAAGCAAGCCAGCCACTTGAGAATTACCTATAGACACTTCTGTTAAATCGGCACGTAATCTTTTTGGCACAACCCATCCCATTAACACTGAAAGAATCAACCCAGAAGCAATTAAAAGTGTATTCATAACTGAATCTACTTTTACAAGAAAATTGACATTTATTGCAGAGGGTATGCCCAAAAGAGCTACTAGGGCAACTGAACACAAAACTGCCTTGTTTCTATTCCAACCCAAATTATCTATCAAGGAACTCACAGGAACTTCAAGTAAAGATATTGAAGAGGTGATAGCGGCTATATAAACCAAAGAGAAGAATGTAACACTCACGATTTTGCCTGCAATCCCTAAAGAAGGTAGTGCTAAGCCATGCGGCAATGTAGAAAAAAGAGTCCCAACTGTTCCAGCACCGACTAAATCACCAAGCCCCAAAATTGCAACTAAAGGGAACGTGACACAACCAGCAAGCAATCCAACAGCAGTATCCATTGTTACGACAGCTAAGGCTTCACCAGGAATTGAACTCTTGCGACTCAAATAAGCTGAATATGCCAATATCGCTCCAATTCCAGTTCCAACCGAAAAGAACGCTTGCTTAAATGCATTAGCAATAGTAGAAGGGTCAAGAAGTTGTTTTGCATCCCATCCAAACAAAAATGCGTAGCCCTCATGAGCATTGGGCTGAAATACTGCCCAAATTGCTAGGCATATCAACATAAAGAAAAGAAGTGGTACTCCTAAGCGCGTAAGCCTCTCTATTCCTCCACGCACTCCAGCTGCAACAACAATTCCAGTTAAAGCAATACTTAGAAGTTGACCTATAAGTGAAACACTACCAGTACTTATCGATGGGAAATAATCAGTTGCTGCGGACTTATCAACTGGAAGTTGACCAAGTAATGCATTTAAAAGAGTAGTTCCTGTATAACCCATTAAAACAACATAATAAGAAAGAATTCCTACAGAAACGACAAGGAAAAGCCATCCCAAAAGCCCCCAGGATTTACCTGCAATTTCAGCAGGAGCACGCAAAGGGGACTTTCTGGTACTCCTTCCAAGGGCCATCTCCGCCACCAACAATGGAAGGCAGACCAAAAAAACTATTACCAAATACAGCAGAACAAATGCGCCTCCACCTCCTTGAGATGCGCGATAGGCAAAACCCCATAAATTGCCCAAACCAACTGCACTTCCTGCTGCTGCAAGAACAAAGCCAAGTCCTGAACCCCAACGTTCTTTAGTCACTGTCATTAGATGATGTTTCTTTCAAGGTTGGCCTAAGCATGAAGCCTTAGACCATGTAATGGGAGACTGTATTTAACTGCTGGAACAGTGTGAAAGCCATAAGCGTCCTGGGCTCGACCGGTTCAATTGGCACACAAACCCTTGAGATTGCTGAGGAATTCCCAGAAAAATTCAGGGTTGTAGCAATTTCAGCTGGGCGCAATTTGCCTCTACTAGTGAAGCAAATCCAAAAACATAAACCTGAAGTTGTAGCTCTAGCCGACAATTCTCTGTTGCCCGAACTCGAAGAACGTCTTAAAGACCTTGACTCAAAAGAGCTATCTAGTTCTTTGCCAAAACTATTGGGAGGCCAAGATGGCCTTAATACAGTTGCATCATGGGATAAAGCAGAGCTTGTAGTAACAGGAATAGTTGGCTGCGCTGGCCTACTTCCTACACTTGCTGCAGTTAGAGCAGGAAAGGATCTTGCTCTTGCAAATAAAGAAACACTCATCGCCGCTGGGCCAGTTGTCTTACCCGAATTAAAGAAAAGCGGGAGTCGTCTATTACCAGCCGACTCAGAACACTCCGCAATTTTTCAATGCCTGCAAGGCACTCCCTGGCCAGAAAATGCAAGGTTGTCAACAGGGTTAGCAACTCCTGGATTACGCCATATCCAACTAACTGCTTCAGGTGGTGCTTTTCGAGATTGGTCTACCAGTGATCTAAAAAAAGCAACTGTCAAAGATGCAACCAGTCATCCAAATTGGAGCATGGGCAAAAAAATAACTGTAGATTCTGCAACCCTAATGAATAAAGGACTAGAAGTAATTGAGGCTCACTATCTTTTTGGGATCGAATACAACCAAATCGAAATTGTTATACACCCTCAAAGCATTATCCACTCAATGATAGAGCTATCAGATTCCTCGGTTTTGGCACAGCTTGGCTGGCCAGACATGAAACTACCAATCTTGTATTGCATGAGCTGGCCTAAGCGTTTAGAAACACCCTGGAGGCGGTTAGACCTTACAGAAATAAGTCAACTAACATTTAATTCTCCAGATACAAGAAAATACCCTTGTATGACACTTGCCTATGAAGCTGGTCTTGCAGGCGGGACAATGCCAGCTGTTCTAAATGCAGCTAACGAAGAGGCAGTTGCACAGTTCCTTGATGAAAAAATACACTTTCTAGATATTCCAATGCTTATAGAAAAAGCCTGTGAAAGACACAAGAAAGATCTCAACCAAGAGCCAAACTTAGAAGAAGTTCTAAGTATTGACAAATGGGCACGAAAGGTTGTTCAAGAAGAAATAAATAAATCTACTAAATTATCAGTTTAATGCCTAAAAATGAATAAAATCAAGGTAAGTCACCATTTATTATTGTGTGCTACGCCTACCAAGCAAGCATGTTGCAAGTCAGCAGCAGGTGCAGATAGTTGGGAGGCGCTGAAAAGATTATTAAAAGAACTAAAACTTGAAGAACTGCATAATACCGAAGGGATTGTATTAAGAAGCAAAGTAGATTGCCTTAGAATTTGTAGCGGTGGACCAATATTACTTGTCTGGCCAGATGGGATTTGGTACGGAGGAGTTACACCAGAAAGAATCGAAAAGATTATCAATCAACACATAATAGATGGGATACCAATTAATGAATGGATAATCAGAAGAACCCCTATCAAATTAGCCTAAAAAACAAAAGCTAGAACCCTAATTCTGCGAACCATCTTTCCACCAATAAATCACCCCAGCAACCTCCAATACCATGAAAACCATTGTGTCCTCCACGTGAAGTAATCACTAGGTCTATTTTCCCATCTTTAAGAGATTGGATGCTATTTTCTAATTCCAATAATCCCGAAACTGGAACCCAAGGATCATCAGAAGACTGCATCATTAAAGTTCGCGGTAATTTTCTGCCTTGATTGAGAATTGAAGCTAAAGGAGAAGCCTTAATGTAATACTCATCAACGCTCTTATAACCCCATCTTGGAGCTGTTATAGCCGCATCAAAATCACGAATAGTTCTTATAGGACCAGAACCATCTAAACCATTATTCAAGAGATCTTTTTCCGTAAGATTTAAGCCAAATGGATCCTCTAGAGTTTGTCTTATTAGTCTTTTCAAAAGCCAACTCTGATAAACCATATTCCTAGGTCTTTGAATTGATGCACTACAAGAGCACAAATCAAGCGGACTGCTAGTACAAACTAATGCATCCAATAAGGGCTTATCAGAATCTTCTAAGTTATCTGATACCAAACATGCATTTAATAAAATAGTGCCACCTAGAGAAATTCCTGCTCCGAGCAATGGCATATCTTTTTTTAATTTGCCTCCCTTACCAGAAAATTCACGACATAACCTCCTGGCCGTAATAAAGACTTCTCGAAGATCACTATTACAACTAGCTGAATATGTACCCCCTGCCAGATGTCTGCCTGGGTCAGCACCCCTCAAGTTAAGTCTTAGAACACCAAAACCTGCTTCATTAAGTTTCACTCCCATTCTTCGTAAACCTAATCGACTACTAGAGCCTCCTAAGCCATGAAGCAAAAGGACAATGCCCCTCATATTTTCTATCTCGATAGGCTTATCAAAAAAGGCCAATAAATAGCCAGGTCCAGCAGCAGCACTAGGTAATTCAGGTATGGGAATTTCTAATGGATCTCCCTTATCCTCAGGCAAATGTTCGTTGCCAAAGGTATCTCTAAGAGTTTGCAAATCCCCACCTATCCATGGCCAGCGCTCCTTAAAAATTGGCATTTCCAATCTTTCAAGAAGCGAGGACACTCTTTTATCCCTTTCTACCAACACCTAACTCCTTAAGTTCTACCAAAAGGTCTCCCAATACCTTCTTAGCATCACCAAAAACCATCGAAGTATTTACCAGTTCAAAAAGGTCATTCTTAATCCCAGAATATCCAGCACTCATGCCTCGCTTAACAACAAAAACAGTTCTTGCCTCTTGAACATCAAGAACAGGCATGCCGTAAAGAGGAGAACTCGAATCATTTTTAGCCTGAGGGTTTACAACATCATTGGCTCCAAGAACAAGAACTACATCAGTAGCAGGGAATTCTGGATTTATAACATCCATCTCTTTTAACTGTTCATAAGGCACGTCAGCCTCAGCAAGAAGAACATTCATGTGACCAGGCATTCTTCCTGCTACTGGGTGAATTGCGTAATCAACTTGAATACCACTTGACTCCAAAACACGAGTAACTTCTCTCAAAGTGTGCTGAGCTTGGGCAACCGCTAAGCCATAACCTGGAACAACAACAACTCTTTCGGCAGCCTCTAAAGTCAGCGCACATTCTTCAACACTGCAACTAGTAATATTGGTGTATTCACCTGGACTTTCTCCACTAGAATTGGTTGCCCCAAGGGCACCTCCAAAAAGGACAGATAAAAGAGATCTATTCATACCATTACACATCACCTGGGTAAGAATTAATCCCGCTGCACCCACCATTGCACCTGCAACAATTAACAACTGGCTTCTAACAACAAAACCTGCTGCAGCCGCTGCAACACCTGAATAACTATTAAGCAGAGAAATCACAACTGGCATATCAGCGCCACCAATTGGAAGAGTCACGCCAATACCAAGAAGTGTTGAGCCAATTACTAATAGCCAAAGCCCCTTAAAGTCTCCAATTTGAAAGAAATGAAAAGCTGCTACTAAGGCAAGAGCTGCAAAAGCAATATTTACGACATGTCTGATCTTGCTTTGCATCCAAGCTGGGGTAGACAGCCAGCCCTGCAACTTAGCCATTGCGACTATTGATCCACTAAAAGTAATGGCCCCAACAAAAACAGAAACAACTATTGAGATATTTTCAATAAGACCATTTGCAAGTTCCTCATTAGGGAATAAAGCAACTCCCATCGCAACCAATAGCGATGACATCCCTCCACAGCCATTAAACAAAGCCACTGTTTCTGGCATTGCTGTCATAGGTACTCTTTGCGCAGTAACCATGCCTAAGAGCCCTCCAATAAGGATTCCAGACAAAATCCAAATAAAAGCTTGAGGGGAAGCTTTTAATTCACCAAAAGAGCTAACTAATACTCCTACCACTGCAAGTGACATTGCTAAGGCAGCAACCCTATTGGCCTCTCTTGCTGAGCGAACCTTAGAAAGACCTTTAATGCCCAAAGCAAGCAAAAGAACTGCTACCAGATCAATCAGGTATTTAAGAAGTTGAACAGAATTCATTAGCGGTTTTCCTTACTTCGGTTTGATTTACGGCTAAACATTGCAAGCATTCGATCTGTTACCAAGAATCCACCAATCACATTGAACAAAGCGAAGCCAAGTGCTACTGAACCAATCAAAAGCAAAGGAGTTTTTTCGCCTGCGTTAATAATCAAGGTGAGAGCAGCAAGCATGGTTATGCCTGATATGGCATTAGCCCCACTCATCAAGGGTGTATGAAGCGTTGGTGGAACCTTCCCAATAAGCTCCAAGCCAAGAAGACTCCCTAACAAAAGCACCCAAAGGGCCTCACTAACAAAATCCATCAGATTGCTCCACCGGGATTAAGGACATCAGGCGACAGAATCTTGCCTTCTTTACTTATCAAACAACCAGCAATCAATTCATCGTCAAGATTAAGGAAGAGCTGGCCGTCTTTTATCAAAGGCTTAAGAAGCGCTAGAAGATTACGTGCATATAACGAGCTCGCATGATTTGCAACGGAACATGGCAATTCTGAAGCTCCTATAAGCTTCACACCCTTTCTATCAACTGTTTTAGCAGGGTCTGTACAAGCCGAATTGCCTCCCTGAGAAACAGCAAGGTCAATTACCACTGATCCAGGCCTCATGCGATCGAGCATATCCTCACTAATAAGGCGAGGAGCTCTTTTGCCTGGGACTTGTGCCGTACAGATCGCCACATCTGCTTCTGCTAGCTGATCAGAAAGTTGCTGACGCTGAGCAGCTAGAAAAGTCTGAGAAGCCTCATTCGCATAACCACCAGATTCAGCTGGCTTTTCTTCAAGTTGAGGAGGATCAATGAACCTTGCTCCTAAGGACTCAACCTGTTCCTTCACTGCAGGGCGAATATCACTTACATAAACGACTGCTCCAAGGCGTCTTGCAGTAGCAACTGCTTGCAAACCTGCGACTCCAGCACCTAATACAACAACCTTGGCAGGCTGAACGGTACCTGCAGCAGTCATAAGCATCGGGAAATAGCGATCAAGCTGTGCTGCCGCAAGTAACACTGCTTTATAGCCAGCGATATTGGCCTGAGAAGAAAGTGCATCTGCAGCTTGAGCTCTACTAATTCGAGGTAAAAGTTCAAGAGCAATCGCTGACAGCTCATGAGATTGGACTACAGAAGACAATGCAACATTTGAATAAGGAGCCAGTAGCCCTACAAGCAATGCACCTGGCTTCAAAAGAGACAAAGAGTCTTCTGTGGGGGTTTGGACACAAAGGACTGCATCTGCTTCTTTCCAGGCGGCCTGATCCTGAGGAGCAACAAGCTGACAACCAACTGCTGCATATGTCGAATCGACAAAACCAGCATCTAGGCCAGCGTTCATTTCCATAGCCACATTGCAGCCCATAGCAACGAACTTCTTGACTGTCTCTGGGGTTGCAGAGACTCGGGTCTCACCAGGAGCAGTTTCTTTTGGGATTAAAAGTCTGGGCAAAACGAAAAGCCTTTAGACCCAAGGGAGATTAGATGTGAATGGTCCATGATCGGGAACTTTTCTGAAGAAGGCTTTTAAAAGCTCATGTATTAGCTATTACTCAGTAAGACAGTTCAACTCCTCTAAATGGGCCTTACTGCAATCGAATGTCCTGATGGCGTATGCCATAGCCACCATGGCGGTCATGCTGTGGACAGAGCCACAATGAAAAGAAACCTGCAAGTGCATGGCAAAGAATGGTGTGAGCGACTTGCAGAACGCATCTATGAAATGTCGGTAGATACCTTTTCTCAAACGGTTATGCCAAGCCTTCATTCATCTGGCTGGCAAAGGCGTCATCTGAATTGGGAATTCAAACTTGACAAGGAGCAATCCGAGCCAGACGAAACACTAGTCGAGGGAATTATCAATGCCACTGAGAGTTTTCTTCGAAGCAGCGAGGTTCACAGGTTATTCATACAAGAACTAGTTCAAGGAACATTTGCTGAAGCTACTGAAGACAATCTTCGAGCAACTGCCGTACGAAAACTTGTTGAAGATAATTTACTAATAATTTTACAAAATCAAAAAGAAGAGCTGATTAGCAAAATTACAAAGGAACTTTTAGAAGGCACTAACTCAAGCAAAGAGCTTGCACATAATGCTGCCTCAGAGGGGCTTGACGAAGTTCAAAGGTTACTGATGAACCATACTGAGGCGATGTGTTGAACTCATAAACCCAACATGTAACAATGCAAAGGCAAACAAGAACAATTCTTGCACCTACTTAAGCTGACCAGAAAACAATTCAATAACTAATAAAGTTTTTAGAGTTTTTACTTGCGCCTAAAGCAGCGATTGTTAAAAAGGGATATTTATATTTTCTGTTTTATTACGACTCTATCTTTTGAGCTTCAAAGGAGTTCAGACAAACTAAGTATTCTTCCTCGTCTATGGCAAAGACAACTGACGCAACTTTTGAGGCGTCGTATTACAAATGTCTCTGACAAGGAAAAGGATGTATTAATTCATGCAGGACCAGGTGCAGGAAAGACTCTTGGCGCATTGATGAGTTTTAAAAAAATGAAGGAGGAAGGCCATCTCTCTAACTTTGTTGTCTTTTGCCATAGGAACTCAATCTGTACTCAATGGCGCAAAACCGCTTTGAAACTTGGATTAAAGCTTATAGATTTCGATGAATTCTCCTCAGACTTAACAAGTTTTGACGGAATACTCACGACTTACCAAGGGGCTGCCTCTAAAAAAGATGAGCTAATAGAGGCATTTTCTGGCCTTATAGAAGGAGGATTTCTTGCTATTGCTGACGAAGCACATCATTTAGGAGTGAACCCAGAAGAACCAGAAAAACAAGCATGGGGAACAACATTTTTAGAGCTAACTTTGCAAAGCAAATTGAGATTAGGACTCACTGGAACGCCTTTTAGGTCTGACAACCTTGCATTTTGTGCTGCCAGAAAAATACGAGTTAGAACCAATTCAGGTGTATTTGAACAAATCAATCCAGACCTCTGCATAGAGCCCCGTGAACTCATCGCAAATGGAGATGTGCGTCCAATTGAATTCAGATTTCAAGATGGGTGGGTTGAACACAGCAAACCAGGCCAACCAGATCGAGAGCTATCCCTTATCTCATCTGAAAACAGAGAAAGTTGGCGAGCTCGAAATCTTCGCCGTTGCATCCGCCTCTCTGACTCCAGCAGCATTGCAATGCAACTTCTTATCAAGGCAAAGCTTCAACTACAAAAAATAAGAGAACACCACCCGAACGCTGCTGGCTTAGTGATTTCTAGAGATATTCAACATGCCAAGGCAATTAGCTGTGCTTTAAAGGAAGACGGGGAAAGCGTGGAACTTGTTCACTCCCAAGATAGTGATGCGAATGAACGATTAGCTGATTTTCAAATGAGTCAAGCCAAGTGGCTAGTCAGCGTCGATATGTGTTCAGAAGGTTTTGACTCCCCACGAATACGCGTGGTGGCCTATCTGACAACAGTTATCACAAGGAGTCGCTTCTTACAAGGGATTACACGAGCGGTAAGGATGGACTCCCAAAGAGCAGCAGATGAGCCCATTCCGCGTGATCCCTCATATGTTTTCGCCCCAGCTGACCCTGTGCTAATTAATCACGCACAGGATTGGGCCAAATCTCAGCCATACCAAATAAAATCGAGCACGATTTCAACCAGTGATCTAGAAAACTTCGGAGAAAGTTCTCATAGGCCGAGCCTACCTCTAGAAGCCATTAACGATGGAGCAGGAAAGGTTATCAGGATGCACACACCTGAACTACCGGCTTTCTTGAAAAAATGATTCTTTTTGTAGAGAAAATGCTGTTTTAACTACAGAAAACATTTTTTGGGCCAATAAACATGCAATCTGGTGTGCATTGGGGACAAATCATGGACGCATCTCTTCAACGAAGGCTGAATGTAGCCAGCTGTTGGGCATCCTCCAGAATTGCAGTACTCGACTGCCTTGAACGCTACGAAGACAGCTATGCAGTTATGCAGGAATTCCAGGAATGGATAGCTTGCCTAGGCGAAAATCCAAAGCACCTAGAAGGTAGTTTTCTCAAAGTACCTACTGATTTATTAACTTCTTTAGAGCAAACCTCAAAAGACATCGACGAGATGCTGGAAATATAAAGAAAAGATTAAGCCTGGAAACATTTTTTCCTGTTTTCTTGGCAAAGTACTTTTTATCTTTTCTGAGTACTTTTGGATTAACTTCTTAAATCCATAAGGGCCTATTCTTGGAAGCTGAAAATGCGCCTTAAAACATGGGCGAAATTATTACACCTAGAGCATTGCCTATTGAAAATATAGTCATAGTTGGATCAGGACCAGCTGGATATACCGCAGCAATTTATGCAGCAAGATCAAACCTACAACCCTTGCTTATAACTGGCTTCAAAAGAGGAGGTATCCCTGGCGGCCAATTAATGACAACCACACACGTGGAAAATTTTCCTGGCTTCCCCGATGGGGTAATGGGCCCAGAACTAATGGACCTAATGAAAGCTCAGGCAATCAGGTGGGGAACACAGCTTTTAGAGGCAGACGTAGATGAAATAAACCTAATAGAGAAACCTTTCAGGCTCATTACTCTTGAAAAGACAATAACTACTCACGCTCTGATCTTGGCCACGGGTGCCAAAGCTAACCGCTTAGGCCTTCCTCAAGAAAATCTTTTTTGGAGTAAAGGAATTAGTGCATGTGCAATATGTGATGGAGCCACCCCTCAATTCCGTCAAGAGCAACTAGCTGTTGTAGGAGGGGGAGACTCAGCATGCGAAGAAGCTATCCATCTCACAAAATATGGTAGTCACGTTCATCTATTAGTCCGTTCCAATCAACTCAAGGCGAGTGCCGCAATGGCTGATCGAGTTGCCAGTAATAAACAAATAAAAATTCACTGGGAAACTAAAATATTAGATGTCTATGGTGATGAATGGCTCAAGGGGATAAAAGTCATATCTATAAAAACAAATCAAGAAAAAAACATAGAAGTAAAAGGTTTATTTTATGCTATCGGGCATACTCCAAATACCGAGCTAGTACTTAATCAGCTTGATTGCACATCCAATGGCTATCTAAAAACCAACCCAGGCCGTCCAGAGACCTCAGTCGAAGGAGTCTTTGCCGCAGGTGATATAGCAGATGCAGAATGGAGACAAGGGATTACAGCTGCTGGAAGTGGGTGCAAAGCTGCCTTGGCTGCTGAGCGTTGGCTAAGCAAAAAAAATCTTTCCAAACCGATTCAAAGAGATCCAATTGAACCTCCATCGATAGATAAATCCACACCAATATCAACCACGACAAAAGAAAATTACGACGAAAATGCCCTTTGGCAAAAAGGCAATTTTGCCCTTAGAAAGCTATATCATGCAGACAATAAACCTCTATTAGTCATATATACTTCCCCTCACTGCGGTCCCTGTCACGTACTTAAACCACAACTAAAAAGAGTTCTGGAAGAACTTGAAGGGAAAGTACAAGGAGTTGAAATTGATATTGAGGCAGATCCAGAGATTGCTAAGCAGGCTGGTATTAATGGAACACCTACAGTTCATCTATTTCAATCAAAAGTTCTCAAAGCTCAATGGCTTGGTTTCAAGCAAAGAAGTGAATTCAAGCAAGTAATCGAATCAACCCTAGAAATAAATAAATAAATAAATTATTTACGCCTTGGTCCTCCTGGGCGGTTGCCCCCAGGCCGGCCCCCAGGAGCTCCTACATTTCTTTCTCGATAAGTAATTCTTCCTCGAGTTAAATCATACGGACTTATCTCAACAAGTACCTTATCGCCAGCCAAAAGCTTAATCCTGAACTTAGTCAATTTGCCTGCTGCTCGACATAGGCACTGGTGACCTGCAGGTTGCTCAAGAGTTACCAAATAGAATCCATTGCCTTGTTCCTTCTCAATAACACCGGATGTCTCAATCATGCCTTTGATCCAGTCATTTGTTTATATAGGTCATTTTAGGCTTATAGGTGCTTAAAAAGCTCTTAGTGCGATCAACAAAAAAAATCAAAGAAATTTTCCATCGAAAGTATCTATAGTTTTTTTCGGAAGTAGTCCTTCATCAGCCAATAGATTCTTGAAGTTCTCTTACCGTTTGCCATTGTCCATAGTAGTAATTTGCCCGTGCACGTCGTTCAGCATCTTCAAGGCCATCAAAAGCATCAAAACCAACATTCCTCCACAATTGATTACCACAAGTTCGATCGAGCTCTTCAGTAGCCTCACTAGCTAAGTTATCCAGCCTGCGCTGAAGGTTCTTTACCTGAAATACAGACATGAAACAGGAAACAAATGAAATTCCAAGTCCATAGTACAAAGAAACTACAGACTTGCCAGGGGGCTGCTTTTCTGAATTTCAAAAAGGCAGCTTTTTCTTTGCATCCTTATCTAGATCAGCTTCCATTTCACGAAGGCGTTTCAAAATCATGTCGTAATACTCTCTGATATAACTCTCCAAACCTGTTGTTTCGGTTGGATCAAGGTTAAAAGCTTTATATGTTTCCTCCATAGGTGCATCTAAGCACCCACCCCCTCCGGTGACCTCTGCAAAAGAAAGGCGTTCAGCAACATTAAGAGTAGGTTGAAAAAATGAAACTAGTTGCTTTGCTACTGAAATTAGAAAAGGAGATACTCTCAAAACCTTTGCTGTCTTATCAGTAATTCCCTCACACAACTTGACCAGTTCCTCAGGTCTCCATGCCTTAGGCCCAACCACTGGAAAGCTTTCCCGTAAGGTTTCTGAACGAGTTAATGCTGCTACAGCAAATTTTGCCATGTCTTGTGTATTCATATAAGCAATTGAACTTGGATTACCACTTATCCAAACAGGCTGACTATCAAGTACAGGAATAGCGAATTGGCCAATAACACCCTGCATAAATGCAGCACCTTGGAGGATTGTGTAATCCAAGGAAGATTCTTTTAAGAGGTTCTCTGTGCAGTACTTAATGTCCATCAATGGAACATTCCTAAAGTTTTCAGCTGCTAAAAGAGAAAGAAAAATCACACGCTTGACACCTAATCGATCACAAGCTCTATATAAATTGAGTTTCCCGTCCCAATCTGTCTTGTAAACACTGTTTGGGTCATCTGGCCTCCCAGTTGCTGCATCAATAACAGCATCCACACCATCCAAGGCATATTCCAAGCTCTCTACATCAAGCAAATCACCTTGAGTCAACTCACAGCCCCATTCCTGCAAGAATGCAGCCTTGCGTGGAGCTCGAACAACGCATCTAACTTGATGGCCAGCATCAATAGCACGTTTGGCAATCTGCCTTCCGAGAGTACCGGTGCCACCAACCACCAGAACCTGCATAGGTAACTTCATTTAGAAACAGGAGCCTAAATGGGCAAAACAAATATTGCGTGGACTAGTCACCTTGAAACTTCAGTAAAAGAGCTCCTCCAGCAAGTCCTATGGGGATCAACACCCAAAAAATGGCTGCTATACCAAAAATCTCGGAGGCCATTGCAAATGGTAAAACTCTTCTCACCTATTTAAAGCCCTCAAGGGGCAAACTATCTACCACCTGACCAAAAAGCCAATATTCATGAACAATCAAGTTGATCCAAAAAAGGAACTGTCATCCAAAAAAACCAATAGGTGGGGGGGAGCCTTTAGCGATACTGGTTAGTGGAATTTTCCGACTTGTCTTGAGAGGACATATCTGCTCATTATTAAAAAACGAGGGTCTCAAAATGGATTTTAGTGATTGGGGAGAATCCCATATTTGGGACTGGAAAGGGTTTCAATGTCACTGGAGAGTTCTCGGAGAGCCAAATTCACGCCCAATAGTTTTGGTACATGGCTTTGGGGCTAGCAGCAACCATTGGCGACATAATGCCAAAGTTTTTGCAAAAGATGGATATAGGGTCTTTGGACTTGATTTAATTGGTTTCGGTTCCTCAAGTCAACCAAAACCAGATCCAAGAAATCCCCTGGATAATTATTTTTGGGCGAAACAAATTGTGGCTTTCCTTGAGGAAATTGTTAAACCAAAAAGTAGCGGCCCATCAGTTCTTATAGGCAACTCCCTTGGGAGTCTTGCCGCTATAACAACTGTGGCATTTCGCCCTGATCTTGTCGCTGCTGTTATCGCAGCACCTTTACCTGACCCCGCAATAATGACGCCATTAGCAAAGCAAACGGCATCACCTTTATGCCAAAAAATAAAAAAGAAATTTATAACAGTTTTCTTTCACTTAATACCTCTGGAGTTAATTGTTTTTTTTATTTCCAAGACTTTCTTAATCAAGACAGGTTTGCAAATGGCTTACAGCAAATCCATTCAAGGAGATAAAGAGCTCCATCGCCTTATAACTCAACCAGCCCGAAGGCCAACAGCACCAAGAGCATTGAGGTCAATGTGTATAGGGATGACCCTTCGAAGGAGAGAACATACAGCACCACTTCTTTTACAAAAGATTGCCCAGGCAGTAATACGACCTCCAATACTTCTTATATGGGGCAAGGAAGACCGACTTGTCCCTTTATTTATTGGACATACAATTGTTGGGATGCATCCCTGGCTTAAATTATTGGTTATAGATTCTTGCGGACACTGTCCTCACGACGAGTTGCCCGATGAGTTCAATAAAACAGTTTTGAACTGGCTGAAAAGCAACTTAATTGGTGATCCACGACTGGCATGAAGCACACTCTCTCAGTTCTAGTAGAAGACGAGTCAGGAGCTTTAAGCAGAATTGCTGGGCTGTTTGCCCGTAGAGGCTTCAATATTGATAGCTTGGCAGTTGGGCCTGCAGAGGCACAAGGGCAGTCGCGCCTAACCATGGTTGTTGAAGGTGATGACCAAACACTTCAACAAATGACAAAGCAGTTGGAAAAATTACTAAATGTCCTGCAAGTTTTAGACCTGAGCTGTAGGCCAGCTGTTGAGAGAGAATTGATGTTGCTAAAGGTATCTGCTCCAGCCAATAAGAGAAGCTCAATTCTTGATCTGGTTCAAGTTTTTAGAGCAAAGGTAGTCGACGTAGCTGATGAAGCTTTAACACTTGAGGTCGTAGGAGATCCAGGAAAATTAGTTGCGCTAGAAAAGCTGCTCAAACCTTATGGAATTATCGAAATAGCTCGTACAGGAAAAGTTGCATTAGAAAGAGCCTCTGGAGTTAATACTGAATTACTAAAAGTTTCAACCAGCGGTGGAAGAGTTCCCGCATAATTTAAAAATCTCCTTTCGTACTAATTAGATTGTAAATAAGAAGCTTTAATAATGCTGTCTCCCTGAGCGATCTTATCAACAACCTCCATACCCTTAACAACCCGCCCAAAAACAGAATATCGACCATCAAGTTCTGGCAAATTGCGCAAAGATATATAAAACTGGGCACTTGCGGAATTCACAGCTTGTGACCTAGCCATAGCTAATGCGCCTCGTTGATGAGTCAACTCAAGCTGAGCTAAATCATTTGGTTCATTTACCAAACTTCCATATAAAGGATCTTTCCGGGTTCTCAATTTCAACTCAAGTGGGATGAAACGAGGTTTACCAAGAGCCTCATCAAAAAAATTTCCAGTTCCATAATTAGCTTCTGGAGTATCTGAGTTCTTAGTTGTCGGGTCTCCACCCTGAACCACAAAAGGAACAGGCTCCCTTATTACCCTGTGAAAAATTGTCCCGTCGTAAACCCCTCTATTAACAAGGTCAAGAAAATTGCCTGCTGTAACAGGAGCAGATTCGCCATCCAATTCCAAAAGGAAGCTTCCTCTATTTGTAATCATTTCAACTCTTGCAATACCATTCAGACATGGGCTCAAAACATCAGAGCAGCCAAGAGAAATCTCCCCCTTTGATGAATTTGTACAACCAGATACAAAGAGAATCAAACATAAAGCCGTAGTCAAAAAACACTTCTGAAAATGAGCTCTACTAAATCCAAACATTTAGATACCCTCAAGATTGACTCCTAAAAAGCGAGCCAACTCAGCGCCTTCTTGTTCTAACTGACTAATAGGTATCGGGTCCCCTACCCGCGTTAAGGGCAAATCTGCTCGACCATTGACTCGTAATGAAATTCTTCTACGAGGATTCACGCCATCTCGTAATTCCAGGCGAACTGCCTTTACATCATTTAATGGGATTTCAATGTTGAAATCCTTTAAATACCCTCTACGAGAAATAAGCACCACCCCTTTTGCCTTATCAAAACGATTGATACCACCTCCGAAATCTATTGAGTAAAGAGCCCATATATAGATTGCCAAAAGGCTTGCAAGAATCCCATAAACCCCCATCACAAGACCTTGTGGAACAAAAATCAATTCTTCAGGGTGTCCAATTGGAAGAAAGCCTTCACCGAAATAACTTGAAAGAGATGCGAGCGAAAAGCCAATCCCACCAATGGTCACAACCAGGCCAACTAACAAATTCGAGAGACGCCTTGATCCTGTAACTGACTGCTGTAAAAGCTCTTTAGAAGAATTTTCGTTAGAAGAGATGTTCTGCATATCAACGGACATATCAGGCTAAAAGGGGAGTCCATTTTGCCCTGGAAAAGCCAATTCTGACCAAAATAAACAACCTTCTGAATCGGTCTACCAATACAAGGGGTTTCAGATGAGAGCAATTTCCCCCCAAATTCTGCTCAGAAATTGTTAATGTCACCCGGTATCCAACAGCCTGCGACTCCCGCACCGTTTTCACCCATGACGATCGCTGTAGGAAGCGCGCCACAGCAAGGATGGTTTGACGTCCTCGATGACTGGCTCAAGCGCGACCGCTTCGTTTTTGTTGGCTGGTCCGGCATTCTCCTTTTCCCAACTGCTTACTTGGCACTTGGGGGATGGTTCGTCGGAACAACCTTCGTTACCTCCTGGTACACCCATGGTGTTGCCAGTTCCTATTTAGAAGGATGCAACTTCCTTACCGCTGCTGTTAGTACCCCTGGCGATGCCATGGGTCACAGCTTGTTGTTGCTTTGGGGCCCAGAGGCTCAGGGCGATTTCGTTCGCTGGTGTCAACTAGGCGGACTTTGGAATTTTGTTGCCTTGCACGGCATTTTCTCCCTGATCGGTTTCATGCTCCGTCAGTTTGAAATCGCTCGATTGATCAACATTCGTCCATACAACGCTCTGGCCTTTTCGGCTCCTATAGCGGTATTTATGGCTTGCTTCCTAATTTATCCATTAGGTCAGCACAGCTGGTTCTTCGCTCCTTCTTTTGGAGTAGCAGCAATTTTCCGCTTCATCCTGTTTATTCAAGGGTTCCATAATTGGACACTCAACCCATTCCACATGATGGGGGTAGCAGGAATTCTTGGAGGAGCTCTACTTTGCGCAATTCATGGCGCAACAGTACAGAACACTCTCTATGAAGACAGCAGTGTTTATTCAGACGGGAAAAAGCAAAGCACTACTTTTAGAGCTTTTGACCCGACCCAAGAAGAAGAGACCTACTCAATGGTCACAGCCAACCGCTTCTGGAGTCAGATCTTCGGAATCGCTTTTTCAAACAAGCGTTGGCTTCACTTCTTCATGCTTTTCGTTCCTGTAATGGGAATGTGGGCACCATCCATCGGAATAGTTGGTCTGGCCGTAAACCTTCGTGCTTACGACTTTGTTAGCCAAGAGATTCGCGCAGCTGAAGATCCTGAGTTCGAAACCTTCTATACAAAGAATGTTCTATTGAACGAAGGCATGCGCGCATGGATGGCATCCGCAGACCAGCCACACGAAAACTTTGTATTCCCTGAGGAGGTACTGCCCCGTGGAAACGCCCTTTAATAACCTTTTAAAGGCTCCGAATCAAAGTATTGATTCAACTGGCTACGCCTGGTATGTAGGCAATGCACGCCTAATAAACCTGTCTGGGCGGCTTTTAGGGGCACATATTGCTCACGCCGGTCTAATGGTCTTTTGGGCAGGGGCAATGTTGCTCTATGAGGTGAGTCACTTCACCTTTGACAAGCCCATGTGGGAGCAAGGTCTCATCCTTATGCCTCATGTAGCCACTTTTGGTTACGGAATAGGCGTTGGAGGTGAGGTCACCGATATCCTTCCATTCTTCCAAGCAGGTGTTGTTCACCTTGTTGCCTCAGCAATACTTGGATTTGGAGGCATTTATCACTCCTTGGCCGGTCCTGAGAAGCTTGAGGAAGCTTTCCCATTCTTCTCTACAGATTGGAGAGACAAAGATCAGATGACCACAATTCTTGGTCGTCACCTTTGTGTTCTTGGCTTGGGTTCAATCCTATTCTCATTGAATTGGATTTTCCTTGGCGGTGCCTACGACACTTGGGCACCTGGTGGTGGGGCAGTTAGGTTGATTTCCAACCCAACGCTTAATCCAATAAGACTTCACTATTGGCTAGCCAATACTCCTTGGGGTGGTGGTGGCTGGATAGTAGGGGTCAACTCAATGGAAGACATTGTTGGTGGTCATGTTTGGCTAGGGATCATTCAGCTTCTTGGCGGACATTTCCACATGCAGACCAAGCCTTTCGGATGGGCTCGACGAGCATTTATTTGGAATGGCGAGGGCCTTCTTAGCTATGCATTAGGTGGTCTATGTGTTGCAAGCTTTGTTGCATCAACCTTCATCTGGTTCAACAACACTGCTTACCCATCTGAGTTCTACGGACCTACTAACGCTGAAGCTTCTCAAGCTCAGAGTTTCACCTTCCTTGTAAGAGACCAAAGAATTGGTGCAAACATCGGATCTGCCATGGGTCCAACTGGCCTTGGTAAGTATTTGATGCGTTCACCAACTGGTGAAATCATCTTTGGTGGTGAAACAATGCGTTTCTGGGATTTCCGTGGACCATGGTTGGAACCCCTCAGAGGACCTAATGGCTTAAGCCTAGATAAGCTTCAAAACGATATTCAGCCATGGCAGGTTCGCCGTGCGGCTGAATACATGACACACGCACCTAACGCATCAATTAACTCCGTTGGCGGCATCATTACTGAGCCCAATGCAGTTAACTTTGTGAATCTGCGTCAGTGGCTAGCCTCAGCTCACTTCTTCCTTGGTTGGTTTACTTTTGTAGGCCATCTATGGCATGCAGGTCGAGCAAGAGCAGCTGCTGCAGGCTTTGAAAAAGGGATTGATCGCAAGACCGAACCAGCCCTTGAAATGCCTGATCTCGACTAACTAAAAGTAATCAATCAAATATTGGTTACTTTGAAAACAATAAAAAAGGCCTCACATAAAAATTGTGAGGCCTTTTTTATTGGAAAGTTCTTTTCAAGTCAGGTCTCCAATCATTGACAAAGATCTCCTTAACCAAGGGAGACTTAACCCTATAACATTACTAAAACATCCTTCTATAGATGCAATAAAAACGCCTCCAGCCCCCTCAATTGCAAAGCCTCCAGCACAATTCATTGGCTCACCACTAGAAACATAATATTCGATTTCCTGGGTAGTCATTTTCGCGAAAAAAACCTTCGTACTTATTGTTTCTTTTATAAGTCTCTTCTGAGAATTATGTCCTAAGCAATTGCTATCTAACGAAGATACAGCTAAAGCATGACCTGTATGTAAAATCCCAAAATTTGATTGCATTCGATGCCAACGGCTTATTGCCTCTTTTTCATTAGAAGGCTTACCAAATACCTCTCCCTCAAACTCAAACAATGAATCACAGCCCAAAACAGCCGTAATTTTCTCAGCACTCAAATCGCTAAAATGGTTATCTGAGGAGATTTTTTGAAAAACCGCTTCAGCCTTTGCTTCAGCTAGAAGTTGAACCAAAATTTGTGGATTTGAATGGCCAATGCTCTCTTCATTTAACCCACTAACAACAACTTGATGAGGGATTTGGACTTGATTCAAAAGCCTTTGTCTGGCATTGGAAGCGGAGGCAAGAATAAGCAAAAGGAATTGCACTTATCAGCAACACCCGTAGGCTGCCATTAATCCTTCACCTTGCAACATCTACATTGGCGATCAAGATTGAAGAAATCGACCTTATCAGCCGAAAGAGAGCCTCAAAAGCTTTGAGGTGCCTTAAATTCAACAAAAAATTCTATAAAGACATAAGACTCCTAGGGCTCAATGCAGAGGGGGTAATTACTCAAGGCAGCAAATACGCCAAGCAAGAGGCCAAATGGTACAGAAGCACGAATGACGTTGAAGGTGCATTCCGATGGCTAATTACATTGGGGGTCCTTCGCCGTGAGGTCGATGGACAAGGCCTTACTTCCAAAGTTCGCCTAACTCCATTGGCCAGAAAGATGCTTGAGGAAAAACCAGATCTTCCAGACGAACATCCTGGAATTTTGGAAAAAGCAATCCACACCATTTATCGCAGTTGGCCAATTCGATGAGATCCTCTTCAGTCCAAAAACCAATCATGGTCTTTGGGACCTCAAGCGGTGCAGGTAAATCTCTTACGACCATTGCTATTTGCCGCATGCTTCTCAACCTAGGCGATACCCCTTTGCCCTTTAAAGGCCAAAACATGAGTAACAACGCCTGGGTAGATGAAGATGGCGGAGAAATGGCATATTCACAAGCCGTTCAGGCATGGGCAGCAGGCCAAACTCCAATATGCGCTATGAACCCTGTACTCCTAAAGCCCAAAGGTAATTGCACGAGTGAAGTGATCCACCTTGGCGAAAGCGTGGGGATTGCAAAAGCCGAAACCTACTACGATGAATGGTTCCGTCCTGGGTGGCTCGCAATACGCAAGGGACTAACCAAACTAAAAAGCACTGAACAAACTGGAAGACTTGTAATAGAAGGCGCAGGAAGTCCAGTAGAAATTAATTTGCAATATAGAGACCTAACAAACTTAAGAATCGCCCAATTCCTTAGAGCGAATTGTCTCCTGGTAGCAGATATAGAGAGAGGTGGTGTTTTTGCTCAAATAGTTGGGACTCTTTCTTTATTAAGACCAATTGAGAAATCCCTGATAAAAGGAATATTAATCAATCGTTTTAGAGGCCGCAAAGAACTTTTTGAAGAGGGCAAGAAATGGCTAGAAAATCAAACTGGAATTCCAGTTATAGGTGTAATGCCATGGCTAAATGATTTTTTCCCGCCAGAAGACTCTCTCGATTTAATAGAAATTGGGCGTAGAAAAAGCAGCTCCGAAATAGAAATTGCAGTAATTAAACTACCTTCAATAAGCAACTTTTCAGATTTAGATCCATTAAAGAATGAGCCTAGCGTTGATCTTCACTTGATCGAACCAGGATCAATTTTAGGCAACCCTGATGCGCTGATAATACCTGGAAGCAAACAAACAATAAAAGATCTTCAAGTGCTTCATGAAAGCGGATTAGCAAATCAAATAAAATCTTTCGCCAATAACGGAGGAATTGTTCTAGGGATTTGCGGAGGGATGCAAATGTTAGGCCACGAACTTCATGACCCATTAAAGTTAGAAAATTCACCTAAAGGAGTAGAGTCAGGAAAACATATTGGCCTTGAACTGCTCCCAATCAAAACAGTTTTTGAAAAGAATAAGTCACTCCAACAAAGACATATTAGAGCTTCCTGGCCAGCCTGTACATTAGTCAAAGGCTTTGAACTTCACCATGGGGAAAGTCGTTTAATTAGCGAAATAAATCATGGGACTGATACAATAACAGAAGATCCATCACTAGGATGGGTTAAAACAAGTAAGTACTATTCATCAATAGCAGGAACATATCTCCATGGGATTCTAGATAATGGAACATGGAGAAGGCTCTGGCTTAACCAAATCAGAAAGCAAAAGGGAATAGAAGAGCTCCCACACAAAACCAAGGATCATTCAGAACAAAGAGATGGCTTAATAAATAAGTTGGCTGATATCTTTGCAGAAGAAGTTAATATCGAACCTCTACTAGAAAAATGATTGAGACTCAAATTTGTATTGAGTGGCCAAATGGAGAGAAGTCCTATGTTTACCCAGGCACAAGTTGGCTTGCAGTCGCAAAGTCCGTTGGCGTTGAAATCCCTACTGGATGCTTGAGTGGTAGTTGTGGTGCATGCGAAATAGAAGTAAATGGAAAAGTTGTTAGGGCATGTATTAATAACGTTGAGAATACGAAGTCAGGCAAAATCAAAGTCGACTTTGCTGAAGATCCATACTGGTAATAAATCAATTAAAAAAGGGGTTAATGTGGATTTGCAAAGTCACTTGCTAATTTAGATAGGCCTTATACGCCTCCCCGAACATAGGAACTAATTGGCAGGAATAGGATAACTGAAGAAAGCAAACCAGCTAAAATAAAGAATTTCACATAACCATTTTTATACTGCATCATCTTATGCAAAAAGATCATAGATACAAATGTCAACGTGGACAAGAAAGATAAAACTTTTGCTGAAAGAAGGTCAATAGAGAGATTTAGATAGTTATTCTGACCAAAAATAGTTTGTCCCCAAGGGAAAAGGAATTCTCTAATGGCTTCTTCAGAAAGTTCTTGTGAAAGAAGCAAGTAGCTTATCGATGCTGAAGTCCCTATACAGGTTAATATGATAAAAGAAACAGGCTTACTCAGCCTAGACATCGTTCTACTAAAACTAATTAGTAGAATTCCAAGTAAAGAAGCTCCAACAAAAGGGAATACTGGAATGATCCAGGCAATTTCAATAGGTGATGGCATATGCGTTGCAATTTGGGACTGACTCTGAAGCCTAAGCAAGGCTATCTGTAGGCAAAAAGCTAAAAGCTCCTAAGATGACTTTAGCAATTCAAGAGCAATGCATAATTACCTATGGTTACTCGGCATAGTTTTTGCCATTTCACTAATAGGCTTCAGATGGAACCAAATTGAGGTTCAACATACTAGAAGCTCAAGCCGAATGATCAAAAAATCTCGCAAACGTCAAAACAAAATTAATATGAAAGCAAAAAGACTTAACAGTTAATTGATTGAGTATTTAAATAGCTTTAAAGGAAAATCTTTGCTTTAGTTTCCCCAGAAGAGCTTTCAGCAATAGGTCCTTGACTCTCTTCTAACTCTTCATCTTCTAAAGATGGATAGCTTAAGAGGGATTTTTCACTAGTGAGAGGCTCAATAACGCAAGCCCTTAGTTCTTTATGGGTTATAGATGCTGGGATATCAAATTCATTTGAAAGGTCATTTAAGAATGTCGGCAAACTACTCTCAAGACCTTTTCTAGTTAAAAAAGGACCAAACATGTAAGTAACTTTAGGAGTATTAGTTTCAACCTTTGACCACCAAGCTAATCCCAAGCTATTCACCAGGTCAATCAAAGCCTCCCAAGCGAAATATGAGAACAGCAGGAGTAAGTCTATAAAGCCAAACGCGGCTGCCAAATAATGCAGTTCAACATTTCCCATAAAAACCACCTATGATGACTCGAAATAGGCAATAGCCTACAGACGATAAGAATATTGGACTGACTTCAAGTGAGTGGAATGATTGTGGTAATCCTGACTAAAATAAACTTGAATCTCTCACAAAGCGAATTGTCTACTTGGGCTAAAAGCTAAGCTCTACCTAGGATTTTTACTATTTTGTAAGACCTAACAAATTCTTACCAACACAAGAATGAATCAAGAACGTGAACTGCCAGTATCCAGCTCAAATCCAAATGAGAATGATCTAAAAAACCTTGAGTCGCAAGTAAACAAAGAAAATATCTCCAATGAACAATCAACTCCAGATCAACACAATCCAAAATGGATTAACAATGAAGGTTTAGAGGTTGAAGAGGTATTTGGGTTTAATAAAAATGCCGAACTAGTCAACGGGAGAGTTGCGATGGTCGGTTTCTTAATGCTAGTTATTACAGAATTATATTTTTCAGGTGTTCCAGTGACAAAAAGTATTTTTGGTATTGGCTAAAAAGCGTAGATCTTTTTGAAAAAAATAAAGCCAAGTTATTATTAAGAATAACTGTACTAAATTGACTTTGCTACTTCTTTACTGGGGACAAAGATATTGCTCTATTCATCATTTTAAAAATTAAAAAGTGACAGAATCGGTTTTCCCATAAGGTTTCAACCAATGCATTCAATGGATTACTTGGCCTAATACCCTTAAACTATAGCCATTGGTAAGAACAGATCAATGAAAAAGATCTCCCGAAGGCCTGTAGCAAATCTAGAGCTATTTGAAGGCGCCTTAGGACTAGCAGACCTAAGCACTATCCAACAAGAACTTATCGATTACATTCGTTTCATTGGTACATTTACTCAACCTATTCTAAATAGAGAATTAGGCCTAACTAACAAACCACCTGCCTTATCGATTCTTTGTGACGCCTGCAGAAAAATTGGTATGCATATGCCTGAACACTTTTCACAAGTAAGGAGTTGGTCACTAAATACCAGTCAAGATGGTGTCCAATGGGATGGAGACCTGGTTTGCAGCATTACCTGGAATATTGATGGAACTAGACTCTGTCCAGAAGAGGGAACTGCTCAATTTCACAACTTTGCGGTACATCCGGAGTTATTCAATGGCCTTTAATGACTGATCAGGTTCCCAAGCTCATATAGCAATTATTAAAAGGGTTGTCTTACAACAGAAAATAATCTATCAATTCCTTACCTATGTCCCCAATAAAGGTAGATATTTAGCTAGAAGGATGTTGAAGGACTTGCCATGAGTTTGGTGGAATGACAAAAAAAGACTGGTTCGGCATTATCTATGTTTCAGCATGGGTTGTAATTTGGGGAAGCATAGGCTCCGTTATTGACTTGCCCCTACTAAACAGAGAGATCTACGTCGCCGGCTCCATTGGTCAATTAGCAACATTCGTTATAACTGCGGTTGTATCACTATTTATTGGTATATGGCTATTCCCAAAGGTTTCCAAAAATAGTTTTGTCGTTGCCGCTCTTGGACTAGACAGTGATGATACAAAATGAGTGCCCTAATAAATTGGTTAAGTCAAATCTATAAATTTGTAGTCGCAAACCGAAAATAATAATGCAATGAAGAGCATATGAAGCTAAAAAGAGTGTAAGCCTGCTATAGAAGGAATTATGGCCCTAGTACGTTCAAGGTGGATAGAAGTTTGTTCAAGATTTCTTATAGCATCAGTCTTTATAAATGCCTTGCCAAGCAAAATTATAAACTTCCAAAGTACAGCAAATTGGATTGCTAGCAATGGAATACCTGCCTCTCATTTCTTACTCTCTTGTGCGATAATTCTAATGATTTCTGGATCTTTATTTTTAATTATTGGTCGTCCACTTAGACTTGGAGCAATACTGTTGTTGATTTTTCTTGTTCCAACGACACTTTTATTTCATAGTGACCTAAGCACTTTAAGTGAAAGGAATGCATTTACTAAGAATCTTGCAATAATTGGTGGCCTTTCATTGGTCGCTAATAGAGCAGGAAAGCGTAAAACTATTCGAAAAGAATAAAGCTAAGTAAATTTAGTCTAATTGAAAATTAGGCAACGGAAACACCTTCTATTAAATAAGAGCTGAGTTCATACAGCTACCCGATACTTTATTTAATATGTAAATTAAACTTGAATTTTGATCAAAGTAGATGTATGTATAGTACAAAGTACTGAAGTCATGAACCGAAAACTTTCAATAATATTTACTGCATTAGTACTTATAGGCCTCATGGCTTCTTTTCAATTCCTAATCGAACACTGGGTAGTGACGATATCCAAAGCAATCCCCTCAGCATTTACCCTAGGTATGACCACCGTATTGGTCTATAAGAGCCTTAGATATCCCAGAGGAACAGTATTTACTCTCTTTGGTCTATTGCAAATAGGTTTAATCCTCTGGACAGGTTTAGTTGCCATAGAAACTGGCTTGGCTTGGATTCTTTTACCCCTTTCTATTGCCGCATTTGTATTTGCTCCCAAATCAGCAAAAGCCTCCTGGAAATGGTTTGGCGTTGACCGTTACTATCAAAAAAAAACCAAAGCATAAGAGCAAAGCAAATTGTAAACCTCTAAATTTCGTCCCTAAACTCTTAAGTCTTCTAAACCCTTAAGACCTAATGATCGGTAGTTTCAGAATCAAATCTTTAAATAAAGGGCAAAATAGCTAGAAATTGCTAAAAATTAGTTTAAGAGGTTTTAATCCAAATGAAAGATCCAAGCTATGCCATTGAACAAATCATCCTGCACCCTCAACTTGGTCTTGCACTTTTAATAGCGGGTGCTTTATTTACAGCCGCTGTTGGAGTCTCCGTATTTTCCTTCTACATCGATGATTATTGGACAGACCAAGCATACAGGGAACGGTTAAGATGGGGTCCACGCAGACAATCACAATAAAATTCTAAGTTGTTTAATAAGTCCCGAACTTAATAGAGCAGTTTATAACTATCAAACACAGGGTTTCATCATCAATATGATGGATATCTTAATTGATAGTTAATTGTTCTAGATCTATTTGAATTTCACTAGGCACGTAGAAAAATCAATGGACAAAACGACAAAAAATCTTATTCGTATATCATGTATTTTTCTTATTTCTACAGGGATGGCAGCCACTACATTACTTCTTATAAAGATAAAAAAAGAAATGAATAAGCCTTTAGATGAAAACGATTCATTAGAACTATCTGAAGATATAAATAAACCAAAAGAGATAGAAAGTGATTTGGTCCAGAAGGAATCAAAAGAAAAACAATCTCTAGAATTGCCAGTTAAAGAAAAGAAGACAGTTGATCATGAGAGAATCCCAGAGGCACCTTCTAAAGACCTAATCAAAAAGCTCAAATTCGATTCAATATCAGAAGATCCTTGTACTAAATATATTGATTCTTTGGATCTTCTAGATGAACAAATGCCAATTAATGAAGAAAAACTCTCATTTGCTCAGAAAGTAGATGAGCTAGCAAATCTATATTTAAAATGTGTTGACAATGAGCTGAACAAAATCAAATAGAGCTTATATGTAAATAAAGCAAGTATGCTAATGAATATTTACTGGTTATTATTTTTTTCTAAAACCTCCCTCGCTATAATCTCAATAAATCGCCAAACTGCACGATGTCTCCAATGAGAATATTCTCCACCAGTTCGTTGTTTACTACTCTCCAAGTAACCATCCCCAAAATGATTTTCTAGAACTTGAATTATTTCACAACTATGCTCATCAAAGAAATTTTCGATGTCTAACAATTGTGTGTGTGCATATGCCTTACCTGAGATACACCCCTCTAGAGCTATATCTCTAAGTTCATTCTCATGATAAGTATCTAATATTAGTTGCCTAGCGTTGCTTTGGTCAGAGTCATAGTGAAGCATTTGCTTTGCTTTAATTACTTCCGAACTAAATCTTTGCAAATCACATGAATATGTACCATCCTCAGCATAAGTCGCATAACCAGCCCCAATGCAAAGCATATCTCCATCAATATTAGAGTCTCTTTTATTCGACTCTATATAATCAAGTAGCTGCTTCCCCTTAAGATTCTTCACAGGGGGTCGTGAAGTGAAATCCTTTTGGGACATATTCAACTGAAATACTGATTAAGTATAGCAATATAGTTACTATACTTTAGAGTAATGACAACCTAAATTAAAGATTAATTATAAATTAAATGTAGCCTTTCTGGTTTAATTTACTATTGATTTATCGCTAGGAGGTAAGCTGAGAACAATTTAATAAGGAGATCTTTTTTTTAATCCAATCATAAACTAAAATACATTTGAATTTTCTTGCCTATGAACACTGAGATTCTGGATGCTTTTGAAACATGGAAAGAATTTACTCAAAAGAATGCTGACAATCCAAATCCAGGCTTAATCATAGATGACACACTCCAAATAAAATTCGCAAGAATTTGTGTTCAATGCAATGTCAGGGATATAATAAAAACAGGAATTGAACTTGGTTTTTCGCTAGACAGTTTAATAAGTATTATTATTCTTCATGGTGGATATTTTAAACTACTTAAAGAAGGATTTATTACTAGAGAAAATTGCAGACATCTAGATTCTCTATACCACCAATCAAGCCCACATTTGTATTACAATACAAATAACCCTGAAATTCTTGCTCCATGGATAACACTTTCAGCTCAAGAAATATTGCTTGATCTAAACCTTAAAGAATATGTTGCAGTTGAATATGGGTCTGGAATTTCGACTTTTTTCTACGAGAGAGAAACCATAGAATGTTATTCATTTGAAGACGACCCTGATTTAATACAAGGTAAAAATTGGTCTGAAATCATGGCATTCCAAGCTTCACATCTTGGTAGAAAACTAAACTTAATCAAACCAACCAATACTCAACTAATTCCTGAGTTTGCTATCGAAAAACTATGGAGAGGTAGAGGTAGTTTGCTAGTTAGCATAGATGGAATCAATAGAGTCCAGCATTTCCAAGACTGGAGTAGATTCATAGCATATAATAAGGATATGCCTATAATTATTTTACTCGACAATAGTGAAATAACTGGATTCAGAAATTCTTTCGAGTTCTTACTCTCTAGTGGAGCTTCTATATATCATCATTATGGATACGTATATGGATCCTTAAACAGAAAGCAATGCACTTCTTTTATTACATTTCATCCTGAGATGATATGCAGCAAATCAGTTGCTCCTACATCGCATGACAAAAGATGGGGGCAACTAGAGTTCCAGAACTAAGTCAAAGGAGTCTTTACCCTCTAGACAAAAGGCTCTTTCTATAAAAATAAAGAAATAATAGCGCCAAACTTGTTTGCCAGCGTTCTTCAATTATTTGTCGTGCTTTATGAATCATAGAAAAGCAAAGTTTTTCATTAAGCAAATAAACCTAAGCTCATATTTAAAAAATAAAATTTGGATTTATCTGATGATTTGCTTCTAATAAGTGGAGCCAAGCGGACTCGAACCGCTGACCCCCTGCATGCCATGCAGGTGCTCTACCAGCTGAGCTATGGCCCCTTTTGTCTGGTCAATGGTGCCCCTTGGCTGCCATCAACGCCTCTGAGCTTACATGGAAGAGCGTTTCATAGCTGCCGCCAAACCGCCAGCAGTTTGCCTTGTACCTCTACTTGCTCCGCGTCAAGCTCAATAGGTTCATAAGCTGGATTAGCTGCTTCAAGTATTACTAAGCCTTCTCTACGGTGAAAATGCTTAAGAGTAGTTCCACTTCCACGAACCATTGCACTTACAACTGTGCCATCTCTTATCAAAGAAGGCTCATGAACTGGTTCCATTAAAACAACATCGCCATGGGCAATATGAGAATCAACCATGGAGTCACCATTCACTGTTAAAGCAAATACCCCTCTTTTCTCTAAAACAGGGGACAAGTCAAGATGCTCTTGAATGTCATCAAAAGTTTCTACCAATCCACCAGCCGCTACTGCACCAAGTACTGGAATTCCAGACACCAACCCTCCAATCAATTGTAATGTTCTTGCTTGACCCTCCTGCCAGGTAATCCAACCCTTTTGCTGTAAGTGTCTCAATCTACTTTGAATAGGAGCAGGAGAGCGAAGACCCATTGCTTGCATCATCTGCCGAATTGAAGGGCTGTGATGATGAGTGCCAATGTAATCAACCAACCAGTCATAGAGCTCTTGCTGAGCTGGAGTTAGTGAGTCAGCGGAGGAAGGGAGCACCGACAATTCATATGTTCTTCAATACAGGTGTACCTATATAACTTGATTTTGGCAAGTCTTATAGACCTCCCAAAACCCCCGCAAGAAGTGCTTGTTGGACATGCAATCGGTTTTCGGCTTGATCAAAAATCCTGCTCGCTTTGCCTTCAAAGACTTCTGAGGTTATTTCTTCTCCTCGGTGAGCAGGCAAACAGTGCATAACTATGCAATTGGATGAAGCCTCTGCAACCAACTCGGGATTTAGACAAAAGCCCTGAAAAGCCTTCTCCCTTCTAGTCTTCTCTTTTTCCTGCCCCATAGAAGCCCAAACATCTGTATAAACCGCATTTGCATCTTTCATAGCCTCTTTTGGATCGTTCATTAGATGAATTGAAGAACCCTTAATTGCAATCGAGCGAGCATGACTCACAACTTCAGGAATAGGCTCAAACCCTCTTGGACAAGCAATTCTTATATTTACACCTAGCAAGGCCCCACAAATCATCAAAGAATGGGCAACATTATTACCATCACCTATATAAGTGAGAGTTAAGCCATTTAGATCGCCAAATGATTCCTTAAGGGTAAGAAAATCTGCAAGGGCTTGGCAAGGGTGCTCTAGGTCTGTGAGTGCATTTATTACTGGTATCGAAGCCCATTTTGCATAATCTATTAGCTCCTGCTGAGCAAATGTTCTGATCGCTAAGACATCACAAAACCTACTCAATACTCTGGCTGTGTCCTCTAATGGCTCTCCTCGACCTAGCTGAGTAACTTGAGGATTAAGATCAACAGTTTGGCCGCCAAGTCGAGCCATTGCAACCTGAAAGCTGACTCGAGTACGTGTAGAGGCTTTTGTGAAAATAAGACCTAAGACACGATTGCCCAAGTCTATTCGCCTGTCTCCGCTTTTCAATTGTGTGGCTAGGTGAAGCAAAGCGGCTATCTGGTCTGCTGTGAAGTCAGATACAGACAAAAAGTCCTGACCTTTTACTTCAGAGAGAACAGAAGCAACGCCATGGGAAGGAGAAACCATGGGAGCATCTTCAAAGAACCTTGACCTAAGAAAGATACTTCGCCATCAAACCTTACTTAAAGTTTTAGGCAAAGAACTTGATTCCAGCATATTCTTAAGCTCATCTCCTTCTATAACTTCCTTCTCCAAAATCATCTGTGCAATATTTTCTAAAAGAGGAAGATTATGCCTAAGAATGTTTAACGCATTATCATGTCCTCTATCAACCAAACTACGAACTTCCTTGTCTATAGCTTGAGCAGTGGCATCACTTACAACTCTGCGAGGATTATTGTTACCACCCAAGAAATTTCCCCCTCCCTGTTTGTCATAAGCAAGAGGCCCCAAAATATCACTCATTCCATATGTTCCAACCATCTGCTCAGCGAGATCAGTCGCTCTTTGCAAATCATTAGATGCCCCAGTAGTTATTTTCCCAAAGACAATTTCTTCTGCGGATCTACCCCCCAACAAAGTTGCAATCTGACCTTCAAGATCCTGCTTTGAATTTAAAAATCTCTCCTCAGTAGGTAATTGCAATGTATAGCCTAAGGCACTCATCCCCCTAGGAACTATTGAAATCTTTGCGACCTTACTTCCTCCAGGCATCAGATGACCAACAATCGCATGGCCAACCTCGTGATAAGCAACTACTCTCTTTTCGTCTTCTTGAAGAACTCTGCTCTTTTTCTCAAGCCCAGCAACTACTCTTTCTATTGCTTCATTCAAGTCTTTCTGCTCAACTTTGTTTCGTTTTCCACGTGCAGCTAATAAAGCAGCCTCATTAACCATATTTGCCAAGTCAGCGCCAGCAAATCCACTTGTTGCTTGTGCAATCCGATCAAGATCAACTCCTTCCGCAAGCTTAACTTTCTTTACGTAGATTTCTAATATTGTCTTCCTTCCTGAAAGGTCAGGTCTATCAACTAATACCTGCCTATCAAATCTTCCAGGGCGCAAGAGTGCTGCGTCTAATACTTCAGGCTGGTTAGTAGCAGCAAGAACAATGACAGGTTTATCCGTTGAAGCAAATCCATCCATCTCTGTAAGTAACTGATTCAAAGTCTGCTCTCTTTCGTCATTCCCTCCAACTACACCCATGGATCCAGAACGACTCTTACCTATTGCATCAAGTTCATCAATAAAAATTATGCATGGTGCTTTCTTCTTAGCTTGTTCAAACAAATCCCTAACCCTGGCTGCACCCGCTCCTACAAATAGCTCAACAAATTCCGAACCAGAAATAATAAAGAAAGGTACACTTGCCTCTCCTGCAACTGCTTTTGAAAGAAGTGTCTTTCCGGTTCCTGGAGGCCCTACAAGCAAAACACCCTTAGGAATTCGTGCTCCTATTTCTGTATAACGCTCAGGAGTTTTTAAGAAATCAACAATTTCAGTCAACTCATCCTTTGCTTCATCAACACCAGCAACATCATCAAAAGTAATTCGGGATTCTTCATCAGGGACATAAACCTTGGCTTTACTTTTAGTAAAACTAAGGGCTCCTTGAGCTCCGCCACCTCCCATACTCCTTCTTGCAAAAAATTGCAGGACTAAAATAAATATTAGGGGGGGCACTACCCAACTCAAAATTGTTGTAAATATGTTTGGCTTCTTAGGAGGTGCGGCTGCAAATTCAACTCCCTTAGTTTCCAACCTCTGAGGCAAATCCATATCAAATATTGGTGTGGTTGCCAAAACTGAAGGAGCACCCTCTTGAGGACTTGCTATTTCATATCTAATTTGCTCCTGAGTGATATACGCCCTCTTAACCTCACCATCATTAACCTGATTAATGAAAAGAGAGTAAGGGACCCTAGGGACTTGCATCCCCTGGTTTGGGAAAAAGCTGCTTATCAAAAGCAACAAGCCAAAACCAATCAGAATCAAGTTAATGATCCCAAAACCTCGATTAGGTTTGTTTTCATCTTGACGTATGGCCATAACTAAATAAATTTCTGGAGTACCAAGCTAGTTCTACCAATCTAAAATCGTTCAAATCAACTGGTGTAAGAACCGAACGTTTTCACTAAGAACTCAATAATCCTCCTCTCATCCTCAAGGGCCCTTGACTTTAAATGCATAAACTTAAAAAAATTAGATAGACTCAACGCATGACAAGGTTTAGGGCCTTATACAAAGCAACTCTTAACATATTTAGTTTCCATGCTTTATATTCAATTAATTCTTCTATTGATGAACGAAAAGAGTCTCAAAAAGCCAGTCATTGCCATATTTTTGAGCAGAAGGTAAATCTAATGAAAAAACCTGTTTCATGTTGGAAAAAGAAAAGTCCCCAAGAGGTGTTTTAGCCAACTCCCCACCTAATAATTTAGGACCAACAACTACTACCAATTCCTGCACACATTCTTGCTTGATTGCGGCAGTAGCTAAAGAAGGTCCACATTCCCAAAGCACTTTATTGCAACCCCTCCGAGCCAACGCTTCAAGTAAACAAGAAGGTTCTGCTTCAGGAAGCAATAGAGCCTCTGGTCCATCGGGAAGAGTTTTTCCATTCCCCAATTCTTTTTCGGAATAAGCCAGAACCGTCTTAGCAAAAGAGGTATTCCATAAATTGGCCTTTCTGGGCAGATTCAAGCTCTGAGTCAATACCACCCTTAATGGCTCAGGGTTTCGTTTGCCGCGACTAGTCAACAATGGATCATCATTCCGCAAGGTACCACCACCAGTAATGACGGCATCACACTTGGCACGTAGATGATGTACCCATCCACGAGCATCTCCTCCTGTTATCCATTTACTAGAACCATTTGGCAATGCAATACGTCCATCAAGGCTCATAGCCCATTTCAAGATCCCCCAAGGCCTACCTGTAGATACTCGATGCAAAAAAGCCCTGTTTTGGAAAGAAGCTTCAGCGGAAAGAACTCCCTTTACGACCTTTAAGCCAGAGGCCTCAAGCAAAGACAACCCTTTACCAGAAACCCGAGGATCAGGATCTTCAAGTGCAACAACAACAGAAGAAACACCTGATTTCAAAATGGCTTCGGTACAAGGCGGTGTTTTCCCTTGATGGCAACAAGGTTCAAGAGTAACAATCAAACTTCCACCATTGGCCCTAGAGCCTGCCTGCTCAAGAGCATTTACTTCAGCATGCGCAGCACCTGCGCATGCGTGATAGCCCTCACCAACAATATTTCCTTTTGAATCAAGAACTACAGCTCCTACAAGAGGATTAGGGCTTGTTTGTCCATCACCTAATTCGGCCAATTGCAAAGCACGTCGCATCCACGGGATCCAACTTTCAACTAACAAGTCTCTTGACTTCATAAAGTGTTTTCGGAATCAAAAACAGATCGCCACTCTTTTACCAAATATGGAGGTACTGGCATTTCTGTAAAAGCTCCAGGCAATTCCAAGCGCAAAGGTCGATTATTTGTTAACTCAGAAAGCAAACTCGACAACTCAAACTCTGCGGCTGCATCACGAGCATCATTTGCCAAAATTGGATTCAAAAGAGTGACGTCTCTTAAAATCCATTCTCTTCTCCCTGAATATACTTTTAAATCGGTTGGATGATCTAGACGCAACTGGCCTGGATACCCGATTATTCGAAGTACTGCCTTCTTAGACTCAAGATCCTCTTTATAGGCAACGACCTGCCAACTTTTGTAATCAAGATCACGAAGGGTTTCAAGACTTCTTACAAATCCTGCACTACTTTCTGCATCTGGCTTTAAGACCTGTGCATGCGTCATCAAGGGAGTTAAAAAAAGAAGCAAACTTACGGCAAAAATGCTTAGTAGGAAAGTATTAATAGTGGCTGAAACGAGCGGGCTCTTAATAGAGAATTTGCCTGGGAAGGTCATAAACAAAGCTTTCAAAAACGGAAGATGCAGAAGTCCATTAGTAATGCGTCTCTGTCCATTAAACAAAAACGGCCATCAAACTTCAGTCAAGTCCATCAATAGCCTTAATCTTATAGAAGTTCTCAGAATGACCTTATTAAGAGCTACGAGCTAATTCTCTTCATCCAGAAGCGCATCCAAGGTTACTGCTGAACGCACCACAGCTTGATATCTACTTAGAACTCGTCTGTTTCTATCAAGCCAACGAGCAGGGTCTTTCGCTTCTAGTGAATTTATTGGGCCTTCTAGCTGAGGAGCCTCAGCATCCAACAAATCAAAGCCATCTTGCTGTTTTATCAATGCAACAACAAGCTCATGCAACCTCCTACGCCGATTTCCTCTTGCGAAATCGTTCTCTTTAATTTGATTCACTTTGACTGAAGGCAAACTAGTACCTATTGAACAAAACAAAAGCTCTCTTTAAACGTGGAACCAATAAATGTCCAAATCTAAAGACCGAGGGAAAATCAATGTCATTGGCACCGATGCCTCAGGGCTTTGGCATCTACCCCCTGAATTGGAAGAGCTAGTAGTATCTGCAGAAGCGATTGCAGCTTCTAAAAGGATCCTTCAAACTCTTCCAGAATGGTGGGCTAAAAAAGCACCTAAAAAAAATATTCCACAAACCACAAACACTGACCAGCCTGAAAAGTTAGTTAAGTGGCTTAAACAAACAAAAGGTAAAAAGATAGTACTAGCAAGCGGAGACCCCCTATGGTTCGGCATTGGTAGGCGTTTAAGCGAGTCATTCAAACAAAAACATATTGTTTTTCATCCTGGGCCAAGTTCAATGCAACTAGCCTTTGCTCGAATTGGACGTTCTTGGCAAGATTGTTCATGGATCAGTATTCATGGGCGTGATGCAACTCCTCTTATAAGATCACTGCAAAAACATCCCTCTAAACTTGTTGTACTGCCCGATCCACAGGCAGGTGGAGCAGAACAAGTTAGGGAGTTGCTAAATGCGTCAGGATTAGCAAGTTGTTATGAGTTTTGGCTTTTTGAACAATTAGGCCATCCAGATGAAAGAGTTCGACTTTTAAACACAAGTGACAAGATCCCAAAAGGGATAGATCCTCTTCATCTAACAATTTTAATTAAGAAAGAAAATCTTGATGAAATCATAGATTCACAACTTCCTCTATTTGGCTTAAAAGACGGGTTGTTTTTTCAACACAAGGACCGCCCTGGGCTAATGACCAAAAGAGAAATGCGTGTTCAACTCTTAGCGGAGCTTGAGCTGCCTGAGAAAGGAGTGCTATGGGATATTGGAGCCGGTGTAGGGAGCGTAGGGCTAGAAGCTCTTCGCTTAAGGCCTCAACTTCAACTCATGGCCGTTGAAAAAAGAGCAGGAGGTGCAGATGTAATTCTTACAAATGCCGCACGTCTTAAAGTTAAACCAGCTGCGGTTCTGGAAGTAGAAGCCGTTGATTTAATAACAGGGCCAAACTTACCTAGATCCCTGAAATACCCTAATAGGGTGTTGATTGGAGGTTCTGACAAGAGACGTCTTGATCTTTTAGAAGCAATTTCTAAAAAAATCGCTCCAGATGGCATTATCATTATTCCACTCGCAAACATTGAAGCACTTTCTGAGATAAAGCCTTTCCTTGAAAAAAACTTTAAAGAAGTAAGCATTTCTCAACATCAGACTTGGCGGGGATTACCAATTAATCACGGGACAAGATTGTCTCCTATTAATCCAATTATAATAATCAAAGGCAAGCATAAGATATTTAGTAAATAGCAAGATTACAGAGCGGTAAAGTATCCCTTTTAACGCTCAGGTTTTGCGACATGAGGCAATCCCCACCCTAATTTGTTACGAAGAACTTGAAAGAATTCATGATCACGAAGCCTTACAAATCTCACAGGGTGATCACTACGACGTATTAACACACGATCTTCAGGCCAGACATAACAACCGGCACTCCCATCAACGACCATCATTAATCTTTCCGGGGTCGCTGGAAAAATCGTAACTGGCTCCTCATCACTAAAAACAAGAGCTCTTGAAGCGAGTGAGTGGGGAGCTATTGGTGCCAATTGAAGGACAGGGCAGTCAGGGGTAATAACAGGCCCACCAGCACTAAGGGCATATGCCGTAGAACCAGTTGGCGTAGAAAGAATTACTCCATCAGCAGATATGTCCACAGGAGCATGACGACCAATTGCAATTTCAAAGTGGCACATGCTAGTTAAAGGCTCTCGGTGAAGAGCCATCTCGTTAAGGCAAAGGGCCTCCCATCTTCGTTGATCTCCCCTCAAAACTGTGACAACTAAAGTAGATCTCTTTTCAGTGGTCCATTCCTTAGCAATTACCTGTTCAAGAACTCTTTCTAGGTCTGCCAGATAAGCCTCAGCAAGAAATCCAAGGTGACCAGTATTTATTGTCAAAATTGGGACATTTACTGGAGCAGTCTGCCTTGCAGCTGAAAGCACAGTGCCATCACCTCCAAGGACAATTGCTAAGGACATCGAAGTATCAAAACCTTCGGGGACAGAGGCGTTGTAACCAAGCATTCTCATGTGCTGGTCTGGGTTGGCGAAACCAACCATGCCACCAGAGCTACTAGCTCTAATTATTTGATGTCCAGCCTTCTCAAGTCTGGTTTGAATAATTTCAGCAGTCTTGACTGCTAGCTCCTTCCCATCATTAACGATCAGTCCGACACAGGGCACCGATCGCATTGCAAAACAACCCAAATATTTTAATTGAATTTTTGTTGATTTCTTCCTTAGTTCCCACCCTGAATTAAAACATCTGTAATAACCCTCACTGATATCCCCTAAAACTGTTCTAGAAAGCGGAGATCACTTGTGTAAAGCCTTCGGATATCGTCAACTCCATGTCGAACCATACAAAATCTTTCAACACCTAATCCAGCAGCAAAACCACTCCACCGTTCAGGGTCAAGTCCTAATCCTTCCAAAACCGCTGGATCAACCATCCCACATCCCATTACTTCCAACCACCTTCCTCGCCATTGGACATCAACCTCAGCAGAGGGTTCTGTGAATGGGAAATAACTCGCGCGAAACCTTACTGGAAGCTCACCAAAAAATGCTTTTAAGAAAGCAAGAACAGTGCCTCTGAGATGACTGAAATTCAGTCCTTCATCAATAGCAAGTACCTCAACCTGGTGAAAAACTGGAGAATGCGTAGCATCTACAGCATCCCGCCTATAGACCCTCCCCGGAGCGACAATCCTTACAGGAGGAGGATTGTTCTCCAAATATCTAATTTGTACAGGGGAAGTATGAGTCCGCAAAAGCAAATTTCCTCCTAAGTAGAAGGTGTCCTGCATATCCCTCGCAGGATGAGCTTCAGGAATATTTAAGGCTGCGAAGTTGTAATGATCAGTCTCAATCTCTGGCCCTTCAGCAACTGAATAGCCCAATCCGCAAAACAAATCAACAATATTCTCGGTTGTAGTAATTAATGGATGACGGTGTCCAAAAGGGACTCCTGAAGATGGGGCTGTTACATCAATAGCTTCTCGAGCAAGTTGGTTATTTAATTCAGCAGTAGTCAACTCCTCTAATTTTTTTGTTATCAATTTTTGCAGCTCAGTTTTTAACAAGTTTGCCCGCTGGCCAATCAGAGGCCTCTCATTCCCAGGAAGCTTTCCCATGGACCCGAGGATGCCTGATAAGCGTCCCTTCTTTCCAAAAAAGCCTACTCTGAGACTTTCTAAGCTTTCAGGGTCTTTCGAAACAGCAATCTGCTTCATTGCTTCTGACTCAAGTAAGTCGAGTTGATCGTTGAGTTGAGCAACAGTAGTTATGGCGTTCAAAGGAAATGAATATTTATTAGAGACTTTAGGCATCTATCAGGTCTAAGTTCCAATCAATTCAGTCTTGAAGCATGAATCCTTTGCGAATACTCATAAGTAACGACGACGGGGTTTTCGCTGAGGGCATACGAACTCTTGCCTCTGCTGCTGCGAATCGTGGCCACCACGTCACAGTAGTTTGTCCTGACCAAGAAAGATCTGCAACAGGGCATGGACTAACGCTTCAATCTCCCATAAGAGCCGAACGTGCTGATGAACTATTTAGTAATGGAGTAATTGCATGGGGATGCAGCGGGACGCCAGCAGACTGCGTAAAACTTGCTTTATACGAACTTCTTGATGAAAAACCTGATCTAGTGATATCGGGTATAAACCATGGTCCAAACTTAGGAACTGATATTTTCTGCTCTGGCACAGTCGCTGCTGCCCTTGAGGGAACATTAGAAGGCATACCTTCTTTAGCTGTAAGCATTGCTAGTTTCAACTGGCGGGAATTTGACTATGCAGCCGAAATGGCCTTAAACATTTCAGAACTTGCAGTTTTAAGAAAGTGGCCAAAGAATCTACTTTTAAATCTAAACATCCCTCCATGTGATAGTTCCAAAATGAGTGACACTTGCTGGACAAGACTTTCTGTTCGACACTATGAAGAACAATTCAGCAAAAGAAAAGATCCACGCGGAAATACATACTTTTGGCTGGCCGGGGAAGCAGTAAAAGATCTTGATTCAGCTGGCGATGGTCCAACCAATTGGCCTAGTGATGTAGCACAAATTGAGAGAAATGGTCCATCTTTAACACCAATTCAACCAGACTTATTTTGGAGAGGGGGCATTAACCAATTACCTGATTTAGATTTAATTAATCAACTTGTCCGATAAATTCTTTGAAGGAGCCAAAGCGAAAGTACTAAACCAATTAAATGTGCTGACAAAACCTGCGTATTACTCAAAACAGACAGCATTTCAATTGAAGTTATTGGTAAAGATGCAAGGGAACCTGAGCTACCCATAGGGGCCCCAAAAAATCCCGGCACTTGAACAGAAGCTTGAACCATAAGACTTCCTGCCAATGCTTGATAGCCAATTAAGGCAAAAATCGATCCAAGAAGATCAACGATTACCCCTCGTTTCAAGAGTCGGCCAGTCTCTCCTCTAGTTGGCCTAGCGGCACTGTCAAGCGCTCTACCAACCTTCACTATCAACCAACCTTGCCAGAGGCTATAAAGAAGCACAAAGAATGCAAGTGTAGTTATCGACAATCCAGGTCCTAACCCCATTGCCTTTTGAGAGTTTCGTGCCAAACTTCCGCCAATGTTGTAAAAAATCAGTACGCCAGCCGAAACTATTGCAAGAGTCAACTGAATCCAAAAGCGTATCCAGCCAACTCGGCGAAGTCCCAAAGAAAGAAGTTGAAAGTCGAGACGGTCAGCCATTCTTAGTAATGCGTTAGTCGTTCAAACTTGCCACTGAAAAGCTCAATTTGCACGATCACCTTGATTCCACTCTGCCCACCTAAGCAGGCTCGTGTACCGACAGCTTTAGCTCTCGGCAGTTTCGATGGCCTACATGCTGGACACCGGCGTGTAATCAATGAGATTGTTAAAGACGGCAAGGGTATACCAACAGTAGTAAGTTTCTGGCCTCATCCCAGAGAAGTCCTTTACGGGGAGCAACGACTAAGGCTAGATCTCCCATCTGAAAAAACTGAACTCCTAGGGCCTCTAGGAGTGGAACAGCTTGTACTTGTGCCTTTTGACCATTCGTTGGCTGCATTATCTCCAGAAGAGTTTGTTGATCAAATACTTGTCCAAACACTCAAAGCAAAGAAAATTGCCGTGGGAGCAAACTTTCGTTTTGGGAAGAATCGCCAGGGTGATGCTCAGAGACTTAAAGAACTAGCTTCACATGCAAATATAGATATTGTGATTCTTCCAATTATTGAGGACTCTCAGGGAAGGATTAGCAGTAGTCGCATTAGGAATGCACTTAATGAAGGAGACCTGGAGTCAGCAAAAAAATTTATGGGTCGTCCATTCAAATTTCGTGGACAAGTAGTTGAAGGGAAAGGGATTGGTCGCAAAATTGGTTGGCCTACCGCAAACCTTCAAGTTGACGGCAGAAAATTCCTTCCAGGTATAGGCGTATATGCGGCATGGGCATTTCTAAATGAAAGCAAAACCCCTTTACCAGCAGTAATGAATTTGGGACCGCAACCAACAGTTGATCCAAATTCCCCTTCATGTGTTGAAGTACACCTACTAAATCAGCAGCTTGATCTAAGAGGGAAAGGACTGATTGTGCAGCCAATAAAAAGACTTAGAAGCCAAAAACGTTTTGAAGGATTAAATGCACTAAGCAAGCAAATTTCCAATGATGCAAAGATGGCGGAATTAATTCTTCAATCCACTAAAGTTTAATTCTCTTATCCAAAACTTTTCGGATAAGCATTCGCCAACCCCCAAGTAATGAAGACACCAATACCTCCCAATAAAACCACCCCCCAAATGAGGACGTTCATGCTGCTCGTAAATCCTCCCTTCTCCATTGGGTTTAAAACTATGAGGTTTTACCAAGATTGACACGAAAGTGAATGCAAAACACACCAATACCAGATC
The DNA here is from genome assembly GCF_034092375.1 of Prochlorococcus sp. MIT 1300. Classification (NCBI taxonomy): domain Bacteria; kingdom Bacillati; phylum Cyanobacteriota; class Cyanophyceae; order Synechococcales; family Prochlorococcaceae; genus Prochlorococcus; species Prochlorococcus sp. MIT 1300. The sequence goes on from NZ_CP139302.1 coordinate 619,081, forward strand.
CAAGTGTTGCTCAGCTCATAGATGCCAATCTTGATAGAGCTAGAGAAGGCCTACGCGTAGTAGAAGATTGGTGTCGTTTTGGCCTAAACCGTAAAGATCTTGTAATCACAATCAAGGACTGGAGACAGAAACTAGGGATTCACCATAAAGAAACGTACAAACAGGCAAGGTCAACATCCCAAGATCAAGGTCTAGGGCTAAGTCATCAAGCCCAAAGCAATAGAAAAACGACCTGGGATGTTGTAGCTGCCAATTGTGCAAGAGCCCAAGAAGCTCTAAGAGTCATAGAGGAATTTGGCAGAAGTCCAGATCCAGAACTCGCCTCAGTTGCTGCTTTGATTCGTTATGGCTTATATGAACTAGAACTTAATGTTTTGGAAGCGACAAATGGTGGAACAAGACACAAGAAACTTTCCGAATGTCAGATATGCCTTATTACATCGCCAAATTCAAATCTAACGCAAACTGTCGATGATGCTCTGTCAGTTGGCGTAGGCATGGTCCAATACAGATCAAAAAATATTAGTGATCTTCAAATGTTCTCTGAAGCTAAAGAACTGGCTGATTTATGCAAAAAATATAAAGCCCTCTTTATAATTAATGACAGGATTGATCTGGCTCTTGCACTAGATGCCGATGGAGTTCATTTAGGGCAAAAAGACTTTCCGGTTGAAATCGCCAGACAACTAATTGGAAGCAACAAATTAATAGGTAGAAGCACACACTCTCTTCAAGACATTAACCAAGCCGAACAAGAAGGCTGTGATTATCTTGGTGTTGGGCCAGTACACAAAACATCAACTAAACCAAATGAAAAAGTTGTAGGACTTATTTACGTAGAAGAAGCATCAAAGGCCACAACCCTTCCTTGGTTTGCTATAGGGGGAGTTAATGGTTCAAACATTAAATCTATTCTTACTGCAGGGGCTCAACGTATAGCAGTGGTTGGAGCAATAATGAATTCTCCTAATCCAAGAGAAGCTGCAGAAGAACTTTTTGAGGCTATGGAATGAAACTTAAAGTCAATGGAGAAATTAAAGAGCTAAAGATAGGACTGGGACCAACAAGCCTTTCCAGCATTATCAGACTACTAGTGACTCATCCTGATCTAGTTGTAGTCGAATTAAATGGCTCAATAGTTAGCAATGATCTTTGGAAGGAACAATCTGTCAATGATGGTGATGTCATTGAAATTGTGACGATTGTTGGAGGAGGTTCCTAGAGTCAATGTCTATTGCCAATAAACCTTTGGCCAAACCCACGCTTAATTCAAGCCAAAAGCTGCTGAAACGCTGTTTCAGCATCCTCATCCTTCCGTTGGTGATGACAGGTCTTCTTTTGCTGCAGCCCCAATCTGCCGAGGCAGCTGGAGGCGGCAGGATCGGTGGAGGCAGCTTTCGAGCACCATCTATTCCGCGTACCGGTGGATATGGCGGAGGCTATAGATATAGAGGAGGGGGATATGGATATAGAGGCGGTTACGGAGGGGGCGGCATGGGTTTTCCTTTCCTAATTCCAATGTTTGGCTTTGGGGGAGGAGGGTTATTTGGATTTCTAATCCTTATGACAATTGCTGGTGTTCTAGTAAATGCAGTAAGAGGTAATCGGGATTCAATTGTTGGCACTCCTCAGGAATATTCACCTCAAGCACAAGGTCCTATAACTATGCTTCAAGTTCAAATAGGACTGTTAGCAAGTGCAAAATATCTACAAGAAGACTTAAGAAGAATTGCTCAATCAGCAAATACAAGTAACTCGGAAGGGTTAAGACATGTACTACAAGAGACCACTCTTTCCCTTCTTAGAAAACCAGAACTTTGGGTCTACTCAAATCTTGAGACAGGGATGATACCTTTCAACTCAGCAGAGTTAACCTTTAATCGTTTATCAATGAATGAAAGAAGTAAACTTAGTGCAGAGTTGACTTCGAATTATTCAGGTCAACAACTTTCTGAAAAAAGTCCTTCCTCTCTGGCTGGCGAAGCGGATCCTTCCAACGAGTACATAGTTATAACGATCCTGGCCGCATCAAAAGGTCGAATCAACCTCAACACTTCTGCTGAAAGCAATCATCTAACAGAAAGTCTAAGAACCCTTGGATCAATTCCCTCCGATGATCTAATGGCGTTGGAAGTGATTTGGCAACCTGAGGGAGCTGGAGAAGTGCTCACGTCTGACGATCTATTGACCTCGTACCCAAACCTGCAACATCTCTAGTCCATAGCCTTGAAAAACCAGCCAAGACGAAATTCTTTATAATTTCTTTCGAGAAAATTGTGCAATACGAGCGAAATGAGGGCTTCAACACAATTATCTTATTGGGACTTAATTTTTTTACCAAGCAGTGTCCGCCTCATCCCAACCCGAGTCCCGTCCCATGAAATGGGAAAGCAATGGCGAACTTGCACATCATGACTTGTCCGAACTAGTCAGCCGATTGCTCGATGTCGAATCAACTAATCACACAAATGAGCTCTCAAGGCTTGGAACAAAATACGAAGATTCAGACTGATTAATCCTTTTCCCTCTTGCGTCGAGAGCTCATATCACTCACCTTCAGTTCAACTGAAAAAATATGAATGGCAATACGACCACTTCATTGGGTCAATACTCCAGTTCTCATGGAAGCAATATTGCGCTACCAGGAAGGACGTTTAGCCAAGCCAATGCGTCTATGGGTTGAGCAACTCCTAGAACTGAAGCCCAGCAAAAACCAAATATGCGCGCTAACAAATGACTCTCATATTGAGGAGATTCAATAGAGTCAATAAGACTCGATCAATGTTTTTGAATTTTAATGATCCTAAGAGCAGCCATTGCAGCTCCATATCCATTGTCAATATTGACTACCACTAAACCAGGAGAACAACTTGAAAGCATCCCAGCGAGAGCAGCTTTCCCCTTAGAGCTCATTCCATAACCCACTGAAATAGGCACCCCAACTATTGGTTGCGGTAAAAGCCCCGAAATAACAGTAGGTAATGCTCCTTCCATTCCAGCACAAACAATTAATACCTTTGCCTCTTTCAAGTAATTAAGGTTCTCAAGAAGCCTATGAAGCCCTGCTACACCAACATCAAGAAGCAAGTCGGTCTCAATGCCATGGCATTCCAATGCCAATTGTGATTCTTTAGCTACTTGCAAATCACTAGTACCCCCACTAACAACGACAACTCGTCCTAATGAACTTTCTTTAGGCAAGGGGTCACCAACCGTTAAGCAATTGGCTTCAACGTGATAGGTAGCCTCTTGTATTGATTCAAGAACTATTTCGGCTTTTTGAGAAGAGACTCTTGTAACCAAAGCCATCTGATTCCGCGATTGAAACATTTTCAAAATTGCTGCAATCTGTTCAACACTTTTGTGCTCTCCCCAAACAGCCTCAACCATCCCAATACGTTCTCTTCTCCGAAAATCCAATCGCGCATAAGCATCAGTCACTGAGGGAGCATCTCTCCTTCAAAAACCACTGGGAAAGGATTCCCCTCTAACTGTCTTGTATAACTCCTAGCAAGCCCTTCAAAGTTTTCTTGAACCAACTCAACCTCATATTGGGGAATATCTTTCCATGCCTCTCTACTAGACCAAGTAATTAATAAGGTTGATTCTTCACTATTCGGATCCCAAAACATCTGTCTTCCTAAAAAGCCATTCTTCTTAACAAGCCATTGCTCCCAACTACCCATTTCAGCCCTAAGCCACGCCTCCCTTGAGGTCTTAGGAACTGAAAGGCGAATCACCTCAACTATTTCTGTAGAGCTTTCAAGAGATTGATTTTGGGCCATCAATTGACTTTCTAAAAAAGGAGTAAAAAATAAAATTGTACAAAATACAAAAGAAGCAACGCTCAATCCAAATATTCTTTGGAGCATCTTCTTAAGAAAATGCAAGTTCATAAACGCTCAAGCAATGCAACAGCATGACTACTTATCCCTTCTTCTCGTCCTTCAGGGCCAAGCAGCTCATTAGTAGTAGCTTTAATTGCTACTGATTCAAGATCTAAACCAATTGTTTTAGATAAATTTTTTCTCATCAGGTCTATATGAGGCCTGAGCTTAGGACGTTCAAGAACAACAACTGAATCAACATTCACAACCTTCCAACCACGATCTGATACAAGTCGAACTACATTCTCAAGCAAAAATAAACTGTTAGCACCGCTCCATTTTGAATCAGAAGGCGGAAAGTGCTTCCCTATATCACCTAAAGCAAGCGCCCCTAAAAAGGCATCCATAACTGCATGCACTAACACATCAGCATCACTATGACCATCAAGACCAAGGCCATCTGGATGGATAAGTTCGACTCCTCCTAAGATCAACTTCCTGCCTGGCTTTAGGCAATGTATATCGTAGCCATTACCTATGCGGAATTGTGATCTAGGATCTGTCATGGCAATGGTTTTCGAGAGAAAATCAAACTGTGGCGCATCTGTGATTCAATAACGATATTATGCAAAGAAGTCGAAATGTGATTTGAGTCGTTTTGAGCATTCTAAGTTTAGTTCGAATTGAGCATTCGGATAAATAGGAAAAAATAAAATATGCTGGAGAAAAATCTATTGTCAGTCCTGGGCTAAAAAACTGATTAAAATAACAGTTTTACAAAATCGTTACTTATAAATAACTGCAGTATCAATCTTTAAAGTTCATAAAATTAAACCTGACTATTTATAGGCCTAGACTAATTACCAATCTGGGTAAGTGTCGTATTCATTAGTGACACAATGGTCTATAGAGATGGTTTTCGATGCATCCTCTCTAGAGTTTTTCGAGAACTTCCACTTAATCCATTTCAAATAAAGATCAGGACGCCGCTTTTGAGTACGCAACTCACGTTGCACCTGACGCCATTGATCAATGGCGCCATGATTTCCACTTTTAAGAACTGAAGGTACCTCTAGACCTCGGAAATTTGCAGGTCTTGTGTAATGAGGATGCTCCAAGAGATATTCTGAATGACTTTCATTAAGTAAAGATTCAGGCTTGCCAACTGTTCCTGGCAATAGTCTCACGACCCCATTTATTAATACCATTGCAGGAATTTCTCCACCACTAAGAACAAAATCACCGACAGAAATCTCTTCATCTACAAGGGTTCTTATCCTTTCGTCGAAGCCCTCATAGTGACCACAAAGCAGAATTAATTGATCATAATTTGTCGACCAGCGGAGCAAATCACTTTGACTCAAAGAGCTACCTTGTGGTGTCATCATCAAAACTCTTCTTCGTTCTCCTACTGGAATCGACTCAAAAGCGGCAAAAACCGGCTCTGGTTTTATTACCATCCCAGCCCCACCCCCATAGGGTTCATCATCAACCTTGTGATACCTATCAGTTGCAAAGTCACGAGGATTATGAACATGTAATTCAGCAATACCATTAGAAAAGGCTCTACCAATTACGCCTAGCTCATGTAGAGAAAAGAAAATTTCAGGAGCCAAGCTCAAAATATCAATCCGATAAGGAGTTGTCATTTTTAACTGAGTTAATTCAAAGGAAAGAGAATGCTGAAAAAGTTTTACTCTTAAGTGATGCAGCTCACATTATTAAAAAAGGAAAATCATAAGCACATTAAAATGAAAAGCACCCGATTGGAACATCGATATTAAGTCTCAATCAATTCCCCTCATAACCCAACTCATTCAACCGAGAAGGTTTACTTCTCCAATCAATTACAACCTTTACAAAAAGTTCTAAATAAACAGGCCCATCAATCAACTTTTGCATTTGCAGTCTGGCTCCATGACCAATGGTCTTCAGCATTGCTCCACCTTTACCAATAAGAATTCCTTTTTGACTTTTACGTTCAACAAAAACCGTTGCCAGAATAGCCGTGGAAGGTGCTTTAGAAGAGGCTTCTTTCCCAGGAGACATCTCTTCAATTCTCTCAATTCTTACAGCAACACTATGAGGTATTTCTTCTCGTGTGTGCAAAAGCACCTGCTCCCGTATTAAGTCCGCTAGCAATACCCTCTCAGGCTGGTCACAAACCATCTCTGAGGGATAAAGTTGAGGGCCTAAAGGTAAGTAATTAACCAATTCAGCAATTAAAGAATCACAACCATCACCAGTCGTCGCACTACAACGATATATTGGCCAATCAGAGTTTGATAAAAGTTTTTGATATGAGTCTTCGATATTGTCTTGATTTGCTCTAGATGCTAGGTCCCATTTATTAAGTGCAACTACAACAGGAACTTTCTGATTTTGAAGCAACCTAACTATGAACTCATCACCTTTCCCAGGCAGCTTAAACCCCTCAAACATTAAAAGAACAACATCAACTTCTCCTATAGAAGACCTTGCGCTCTGAACAAGTCTTTCACCTAGCAAATGGTGTGGCTTATGAATGCCAGGGGTATCTAAGATCACAAGTTGAGCATCTGGAGTAGTGAGTATTGCTCTAAGCCGATTACGTGTTGTTTGCGCTACTGGGGAAGTGATTGCAACCTTCTGACCTACTAGCTGGTTAACCAAAGTCGACTTCCCTACATTTGGTCTACCAACAAATGCAACAAACCCAGAGCGAAAACTCCTAGCAGGAAACTCTTTTAAAGTCATGACATCTAACAGATTCCCTGCATAACCTCAGGGGAAGAATAAATGGAAACCAAGAACAAAAAAACACCAAGCTTCGAACAAGCCATGAATGCTGCCATGCTTTGGTGCAAATCCTGGGAGAAAGGAGAACTAAGTGATGAAGTTTTAGCAGATAGAGTGTCGGAACTAATAGAAACTAGAGATGGGGCTAGGGGTTTCTTTGTCATTACTCTTGCGACTGACCTCACTGTTATCGATCGTCTACCAGAGCCATTAATTCTACAGTTGCGAATAGCGGGAGAAATGATAGTTGATCTAGCAGTTAAGAATCTTGCGATGAGCACAGCTATGTCCATACATCATGAAAGAGTAGGCGACATAAAACAGAAAGCTAATTCTCAAAGAATTACCAATAGATGCATAGAACTATTACGCTCCCTCGAGCCAAGAATCGTAAAAAAGAGACTTGAGATACTTTTAGATGCAACTAGTGGGAATGGAGAGGATGTTAACTTCTTAAAGAGATGGAATTATGACAAAGGTCAAATACTGGCTATATCTAAAAGCATCCTTTCTGTTGCAGAAAAAAAACAATACTAAGAGAGGTTTAAAAAAACATCTCCTAGTATTGAATAGTGAATAATTAATTTGTATTTTTTATAAATTCAAAGAATTAAATTTTATTAATCTCGTCGACCACCACCCTGAAGAGCGATCATAAGTCTAAGGATAAATATAAATAGATTGATATATGTAAGGTACATCCCTAGAGCACCTGCCAGGTATTGATCATCTCTATAAGTACGAGGCATTGTATAGAAATCAACAAATGACATCCCGACAAAGAGAACCGTTCCAAAACCAGCAATCATTAATTCAAACGTGCTACCTCCAAACATTCCTGGAGCAAATATGCCTCCAATTATTTGGACAACCATTGCAACTATTAAACCTATCAACCCCAATCCCACTACACCTGAAAGGGCCTGACCAACAGAATCACTCATCCTGCGCCCAACTACTGAAGCTATTGCGAATGTGATCCCCGTTGCCAAAGCAGCTGTACCAACAGAACCAATCCCTATATCTCGTATTGCGAGAAAAACCAATCCACTCAAGGTATAGCCCGTTATCAAGCTATAAGCACTCAACAATGGCAACGCAGTTGCGTTATCTGCTTTCATCGCGACGTTCTGTGCCACGAAGAACAAAATGAAATTTCCTATAAGTGCCACCCAGAAAAGAGGCATGAACAAACCTGGGTTGGTATTCATCAAAGACAAACCACCAAAAACACCCCCAGCGGTAAGGACCATGCCGCCACCTACGTATGGCAATGCTTTGTTAACTACATTTGGTCCAACAAGGGCACTGGACTGCGCCTCTCGGATTGCGGCTTGAAAATTGCTGCTTGCTGGCATAGCTCACCAGGTCATTTAACAAGTTCACTTTGCCAGTAAAAAAACGATTTTGACTTAATTGTTAGTTCGGATCTCCCTATCAAGAATGATGTTATTCATAAGCATCAATAACACGTTGCACAAGAGGATGACGTACAACATCTGCTGAAGTAAGGCGACAAACCGAAACTCCCTCAACATTTTTAAGCCGTTCAGCTGCCTCTACCAGGCCACTTAATTGACCATGGGGTAAGTCAACTTGAGTTACATCTCCAGTAACAACCATCCGAGAGCGTAGCCCTAGTCTAGTAAGTACCATTTTCATTTGGGCAGAAGTCGTATTCTGTGCTTCGTCAAGAATCACGAAGGAATCTTCTAAGGTCCTACCCCGCATATAAGCCAGCGGCGCAACTTCAATCAAGCCTTTCTCTAATAATGTGGAGGTCTTTTCTGGTCCTAAAAGTGTATGTAATGAGTCATATAAAGGTCTTAAGTAAGGGTCAACTTTTTGCTGCAAATCACCAGGAAGGAACCCTAGCCTCTCCCCTGCCTCCACTGCTGGGCGAGTGAGTATTAAACGCTCAACTTTTCGAGCAGAGAGCATGCGAACGGCCAAAACTGCAGCAAGAAAAGTTTTGCCTGTACCAGCTGGACCAAGGGCAAATGTCAAATCATGTTTTTCCATCGCACTTACATAAGCTTTTTGACGCAGAGTTCTAGGCCTAAGCAGGTGGCCTCTTTGACTTCGAGCCAAAACCTGATGACCTAATTCCGCATGGTCATTCTCCCTACCAGTTTCTAAGGCCAAGATCGCGGCTTGTAAATCAACAGGAGACAGTGCCTGGCCCTGTTGCCAAATAGGTCTAATTAATTCAACAACCGCTGCTGCACGCTCCAACTCAGCTGGCGGCCCTCCAATAATTAATTGAAGGCCTCTAATAACCAAGGAAGCACCGGTAAGTGCTTCAAGTCGATGCAAGTTTTCATTCCCGGCACCTGCTAAAGCAAGTGCCGCATTTGAATCAGACAAGTCAAGAACGAAGCGACCAGAGGGAGGTGCTCCGCTCATAGAAATACTCAGGCTTCTGAAGCTTCAGAAACTTGTTCTGAGGCTTCAGAATTTGAATCTGACTCTTTTGCTTTTGCTTGAGCCTTTTTCTCAGAATCTTTTTTAGAGGCCTGTTTGCGAGCCTCAGCCTGTTTTGCCTTGCCCACTATCTCAGCGGGACGAACGCTTTTTTCTAGCAAGCCGCCCTTCTCAAGCAAAGATCTAACAGCATCTGTAGGCTGTGCACCTTGACTTAGCCGGGATCTCAGAGCCTCGGTATCTAACCTTGTCTCCTTTGTACGAGGGTTATAAAACCCCAATTCCTGCAATGGACGTCCATCTCTGCGAGAAGTGCTGTTACAAGCAACCAAACGAAAACTAGCTTCTCGCTTCTTCCCAAACCGCTTTAGGCGGAGCTTGATCATTTTGAAAATGAATTAATTAGGACGTTGAGTTTTTGGCGAAGCAATAAACGCCAAATATCAATTTTAACCTGCTGAGGCTCAAAGGTCTCCAAAACCCTTCTTTTTCTTGACTGGACGCTGCCTTCTAGGGGCGGCCGCTCCTCCTCGACCGGTTCTGCCATGAGCAGGCAAACCACCTCCCATCCCTGGGATAGATCCACCTAGGTCTCCCATTCCAGGTAAACCTCCCATCCCTGGCAAGCCCCCCATACCACCACTCGACATCTGCTTCATAAAGCCGCGCATTTTCTGGAAATCAGCCAAAACCTTTTCTACGTCTGAAGCAGCGTATCCACTTCCCAAAGCAACTCTCCGACGACGAGAGGGATGAGCGGCGAGAAGCTCAGGCTGAGTTCGCTCTATAGGAGTCATTGAACCAATCATTGCCTCGATTCTTTTAAATTGTTCTTCCCCTTGTTTAAGCATTCCATCATCAATCTTGTTCATTCCAGGGATCATCTTCATCAAGCCTCCTAAAGACCCCATCCGCTTAATCAATCTCATCTGTTTTAAAAAATCTGAAAAATCAAACGTTGCTTCCTGCAACTTCTTTTGCATCTTTTCTACATCAGCTATTTCAACTTCTTTTTGTGCCTTCTCAACAAGAGTAAGGACATCGCCCATGCCTAAAATTCGACTTGCCATCCTTTCGGGATGAAAAGGCTGCAAAGCTTCGACCTTTTCACCAGTACCTACAAACTTGATTGGCTTGCCACTAATTTTTCGAATAGAAAGCGCTGCTCCCCCCCTTGAATCTCCATCGAGTTTGGTTAAAACTGCTCCTGTAATTCCTACCTTTTTATGAAAAGCTCTAGTTAATTCAGCGGCCTCCTGACCAATCATTGAATCAACCACTAGCAAAACTTCTTCAGGGTCAACTGCCGATCTAATTCGAACCATTTCTTCCATCATCTCGGCATCTATCTGAAGACGACCAGCCGTATCAACAAGAACTACATCCATCCTCTCGTCTCTGGCTTTAAAGAGTCCTGCTGCCGCTATCTCCTCTGGCTTAGCGTCTACTCCCAAACTAAAAACGTCTAACCCAATCTCAGAACCAAGTGTTTCCAACTGATCAATAGCTGCCGGTCGGTAGACATCAGCTGCAACCAATAACACTCTCTTCCCTTGATCTTTTAAATGCAGTCCTAACTTGGCAGTAGCAGTTGTCTTCCCTGCACCTTGAAGCCCTGCCATCAAAACAACAGTGGGTGGATTTGCTGTCATTTCCAATGGAGCATTAGCTCCACCCATTACTTCAACTAGCTGTTGATGTACTAATTGAATAAACTTCTGATCAGGACTAATTCCCCGAACCACCTCCTCCCCAAGTGTTTTTTCTCGTACTTCTTCAACAAAATCTTTAACAACAGGTAAACTCACATCGGCTTCTAAAAGAGCTCTGCGCACCTGCTTTAAAGCAATTTCTACATTGCTCTCACTAATCTTTGCTTGGCCCCTAAGCCCTTTGACTGCATCCTCAAAACGGGCTGAAAGCTCATCAAACATGGGAAAAGAGCAATAGAAACCTCATTTAATAATCATAAAAACTATCTGCGTCTTTTTCAGGCGAATTAAAAAACTTGTCTCATTTTAATTCTTGAAAGCATGTAGACGCCACACATCAGCATCTCTTCCCAAAATATAAGTTACTGCAAGGTCTTTAATCGAAGTTTGTGCGAGAGTGTTACCTGAACGATCTAATCGCACATCATTGTAATTGACCTTTGCCTGAACCTCAATTCGACGAGGTTTTCTACTAACAATATTAATTGAAGTTATGTTGGCTTCAATCTCCTGTCGCTGCCGGAGAGCAGCATCTTTAGAACGCTCTTTAGCCAGTGCCTCGACCAAATGCTTCCTAGCAACTATTTCTAAATTTTCAGACATAGATCCAGAAAGAAAAGTTGATTTACTTGATAACCAAACCTCCAATAATTCAAGGATCTCAGCTCTGTCTGGTCGATCAGACGTTAAAGGTTTTACCTTCATAACCTCCTTTTCCTCAAGGGATTCTTTATCTTGTTTAAAGTCAATATTTTCAAGGTCATCCTTCGTCTCTCCTAACTCCTCTTTAGTAAGTTCTTGAGTTAAGTCTGAATTGTTTCTACGCAAAACTAATTGATAAATATTTGGAGCAAAAAATATAGTTATTGCTAAAAAACCTAGAGAAGTGCCAACCAATATCAAACCAAAAGGAGATTTCAAAGGCTTAAAGGGTGTCAATAAATCCTTGAATCTCAAAACAGAAGAATGTAAATACTCAAAGGGTCTATTTATTGCAAAAGCGCTGGCATCATCATTGATATTGTTGAAAAGGTCTTCTTTTATTTCTTCATCATCAACTTCAACCAACTGTTCACTGTCATCACTCAACAATAAATCTTTAGTTGACTGCTCAGAAGACAAGGAAGAAAGGAACGAGAAGCCTGCTTTAGCAAGACCTAATGCACCTTTTCTTTCTAGTTGCTCTACAAAATTCTGAACATCTCTATCAGCGAACCAAGATTCAAGATCAACTTCTTCTGAGTCAACATCTCGGAAACCTGGCAAGACATCTTTCTTTAGCCAATCGCGACAATAATCACACAATGCCGCAAGGTCATCACCAGGATAGTTATCCAACCAAGTACATAGCTTTTCATCAGGACTTTGTCTAAATTTTTCTTTCGCAAGTTCTACATCAGCAAGCAAAAGGTCAAGACAGCCAAGCAAGGGGAAAGAATCAAGCCCCTTAAAATTAATTCTTTTGAGAAACTGTCTTGCTTCATTTAGCCGCTCTGGCTTCCTTCTAGAGAATCCAGATGCAGTAAGAGCTAAAACGGCTAAAAAGCCTGCCTCATCAGAACCTTCTTTATGCCAGGCAATAAACAGATCTGCCTGTTCTTGAACAGTTAAAAACTTTCGAATCTGTTGAAAAAAGACCTCAAATTCAGATTGGTCCAGTCCACTCCTAAGAGATTTTTGTCTTCGCCCTTCTAATCCCCCTCTTTGTGATACGAAATCATCTAAAAGCCTTATTCCTTCTTGATGAGAAGACTGGTCACCTAGATCTCTACTTAAAAGATCCAGAATTCGATAAGGAAGCAATTGCTCAAGGTCATCTTCAAGATTCTTTCTCTCTTCGGGGAGCTTTCCCATCCTCTGAAGCAATTGAATACCTTCCTTCAAAAGCATCCCAGCGGATTGATAGCGCCTCTCTTCTTTCTCTTGTTTTGCCGCTTCCTTGCAAGCCAGTGCTGAAACAAGAATCAAATCCGCCTCTCTACTACTGCCCAAAGCAGGCGCCTGAGGAGGCTTAAGACGCTTAGATGCGAGCTGAAACGCCTCAAAGGACGCATCTGCCTCCCATAGCAAAATCAAACCAGCAATTTCTTTCCTGGAAGGGACTTCCAGCCCAACAGCACCCTTCAAGAGAGCAGTTTCATATTCCTTACGTAAGGACGAATCACTCAACAAATCTGCAGAAAGTCTCAGCAGCTCCGCTCTTTGAGAAAGAGTCTCGTGAGTAAACCCTTGCTCAGGAGCTTTGTCCAACCGCAACTGCAAAGCCCTTAAGACTTCTCCAGCGTCAACGGATGGACTTACTCCTAACAAGCGGAAATGATCAATCGGCAATTCCACTAACTGCTAAGCCATTGGCATAAAACTCTAGGCATTGGAAGGGGTTTTGCCTATTCTTAATCCACAGGACCTTACAGTCGTAAATGGATAGAGCGCATATCTCATGAGCAAAGAAACTACAACCACAGCCAAAGAGCCCGCCCAAAGGGCATTTCCAGCGGAAGAACACGCTGAAAGGCTCTCAAATTTGGTCTCATCTCAACCAGCGGTAATAGACCGCAAAACCGGGCTGGAGCTCTTCAGGGACATGACCTTAGGCAGGCGCTTTGAGGACAAATGCGCTGAAATGTATTACCGAGGGAAGATGTTCGGATTTGTTCATTTATACAACGGCCAAGAAGCAGTTAGTACAGGTGTTATTGGAGCAATGAAACTTAAACATGACTGGTTCTGTAGTACTTATCGCGATCACGTACACGCTCTTAGTGCTGGGGTGCCAGCCAAAGAAGTAATGAGTGAACTTTTCGGCAAGGAAACTGGTTGCAGTAAGGGCAGGGGCGGCTCTATGCATCTTTTTTCAAAAGAACATCACCTTTTAGGTGGATATGCCTTTATCGGTGAAGGGATCCCAGTAGCACTTGGAGCGGCCTTCACTAGTAGATACAAACGTGACGCTCTTGGAGATGAAAAAAGTGATTCTGTAACTGCTGCCTTCTTTGGTGATGGAACCTGTAATAACGGTCAATTCTTTGAATGTCTAAACATGGCCCAACTTTGGAAATTGCCAATCATTTTTGTCGTGGAAAACAATAAGTGGGCAATCGGAATGGCTCATGACCGAGCGACAAGTGACCCAGAGATATGGAGGAAAGCCGGAGCCTTTGGCATGGCTGGAGAAGAAGTCGATGGAATGGACGTACTTGCAGTACGAGGAGCAGCGCAAAGAGCAATAAAAAGAGCACGTGAAGGCAAGGGCCCAACAGTCCTGGAATGTCTTACATATCGCTACAGAGGCCACTCACTAGCAGATCCTGACGAGTTGAGGCTAGAAGAGGAAAAATCCTTCTGGGCTAAAAGAGATCCACTAAAAAAACTTGAAAAAGATCTCACTGATCAAGATCTAGTGGAAGATAAAGAACTAAGGGGAATTGAGAAAGAAATCGATGCTGAAGTACTAGACGCAGTTGAGTTTGCATTAAATGCCCCTGAGCCAAGCCCCAACGAACTAACAAGATATATATGGGCTGAAGATTAGATTGCTAAACCTAAATTAGGTTAATAATTAAATCTATAATATAAGCAGCTAAAATACTAAAAACCCCCTGGAAGTTTTCTCGTTAGGTTTCTGAGCTTACGAAGAGCTTTTAGCTCTACTTGTCGAACTCTCTCTCTCGAGACTTCAGTCAATCTACCTATCTCTGCAAGGGTGTGTCTTTCATTTCCCTCTAATCCAAAGCGAAGCCTTAAAACATGTTGTTCTTGTTCACTTAAATGACTAAGCCATCGACCGAGTTGTTCGTGGTGAATTCGTTGCTCAACTTTATCCAAAGGTTCTTCTAAAGAAGCATCAGCAATTAAATCGCCCAAGAAGCTTCGTCCTTCTTCTCCATTTACAGGGGCATCAAGGCTGCTTGTGGTCAACGCCTGACGCAGAAGAGAATCAAGCTCCTCTAGAGGCATATCTAATGCCTCAGCAATTTCAAACCGACTAGGCATAGCACCTAATTTGTGCGCAAGATCAAGGCTTACCTTGCGAATGGTTGTAAGCCTTTCACTCAAATGAACGGGTAAACGAATAGTCCTTGACTGACAAGCAATTGCCCTAGTCATGCTTTGACGTATCCACCAAAAGGCATAAGTAGAAAACTTGTATCCACGGGTGGGGTCAAATTTTTCAACAGCTCTCTCTAAGCCCAAAGAGCCTTCTTGGATCAAATCTAAAAGTTCTAACCCTTTACCTTGATACTTCTTGGCAACGCTCACTACAAGACGAAGATTTGCTTTCATCATCCGTTCCTTCGCCCGTCGACCTATTCGAATCATTCGTCGTTCATGTGAAGTGAACTTCTTGGTTTCTCCTGCTACCAACCCATCTTCTGTGAGGTTCATCATTGTCTGAACCTGATTGCCCAGCTCAATTTCCTCGGCGGGGGTAAGCAAAGGAATTCTTCCAATAGTTGAGAGATACCAACTAATTGGATCACTACCCCTTCGTCTTTGGGACTCGGTTCCCCTAGTCGCTGTTGCAACCATTTTCAACTTTCCCCAACTCAATAGAAGGGACTTTCCTACAGGTATTTGGTAAAACCCTCTTGTTTTCAAAAAGGTTTCGGATTTATGCAAGGAAATCTACACATTTACCCCTTTGCACTGCTAAATAAGTACAAATCCTTGTGATCTTGGGAACATTTCCCCGATTGGATGCCAAGGGTGAATTCTTCTAAAGATCGACAGATAGAACTTGCAGCACCACCATCGCAAGACTGCCTAGCAGCCTGGGAATGAATTAATGCACACATCGCTAGGTCCTGAGCTTTTGCAAAGCCCCTAGCAGCGACTCCAATAGAACCAATACCAACTGCATAACCAGCCAAAAGATCACCAAGCCCAGCCCTTGCAGTCCAGGGAGCTGTATCGAGTAATTGCCAAACACCATCAGAACTGTCAGCGACAATACTGTTTGCGCCTTTGAGCAAAACAGTTCCTTGAAGCAAGTCTGCGGCCTTCAAAGCAGCCTCAACAGGATTAAAGAGAGGTATCTCGGGGAACAAACGCTGAAACTCAGCCAAATGAGGTGTGATCCATATTGGTCCGTTTCGATGTCGAAATAACTTCGAACCCTCGGGACAAAAAGCTATTGCATTTAAAGCATCAGCATCTAAAACTAATAATCCTTGAAAAGCCTCAAAGATTTCCTTCAAATAAATCCATGATTTTTCTTCCACTCTTAATCCTGGGCCTAATAAAAGGCCATCAAACCTGTCCAGATTTTGGTTCTCTACAAGACCCTGCAAAGAAACTCCATCATCTTTTATTTTAGGAATAGGGTCCAGGAAAACAACCTCAGGAATTGTGCTCCAGATTTGTTTAGTTATTTGTTTGGGAAGAATCGCCTTTAAACTACCAACTCCACTTGCAAGAGCACCCTTTAATGCAATCAGAGCAGCTCCTGGATATTGATCACTACCTGCAATTACAAGAGATCTACCTCGCTTGTATTTAGAGGCATTTACAGGTGGACTAGGCAATAAAACCTTATCCAAATCAAAACTGGAAAGCAATTTTGGAGTTTCCTTAGTAAGTTTCTTTTGGAGAAAATTCTGCTTTAAACCAACATCTATACGAACCAAATGTCCAACATAAGGTAGGGCCTGATCCTGAACCAAACCTTGTTTGATCAACCCAACAGTTAATGTGGTATATGCCTTAGCGACATTTGTCCCAAGTTTATTCCCCGTATCAGAAGAAATTCCAGCAGGAACATCTAAAGAGACCATCTTTCCTAATTGATAAGAATTCCGAGCAGCAAACAAACTAGAAATCAACTCTGGCAATGGTCTACTTTGACCAACACCAAATAGAGCCTCAATCCACAAACAATTTTCTTGAGCTTTAGGTGTAACTTGAATTTGTTCCACCCCTAGCCAATGCAAATTAGAAAGATGACTTGCAGTTAAATCCTTTTTAATTGGAAAAGGGCACCAGAGTTGAACCTGGTACCCAGCCAAATGCAATTCCCTTGCTACAACAAGTCCATCACCACCATTGTGACCAGGGCCTACAAGAACAAGCACACCATTAGAAAGCAAGTCAGGCTTTTCTAAGAACCAAGAGGCCATGCCTAATCCAACTTTTTCCATCAGAGAAGCCACAGGCAGCCCGCTCTCAAAAAGCTCATGTTCCAAACCCATTATTTGGCTAGAAGTAACCATCAGGTGTTCGGCATCAAATGCAGGCCAGCTCACAACTATTACGCTTGTTACCTAACTATGGATAAAGAATTGCCTTATTGCCTGTAAATAATCAATTTCACCCACGATTTGCCATGCCTTCCTGCTCATTACCGGTCACTCAAACCGGGGCAAAAACACTCGAAGCTCTAGAGCGCTTTAAAGGCGAACACAAAATTGCTGTAGGCCTCTCAGGTGGAGTTGATAGCTCTTTAACAGCAGCTCTTATGGTTGAAGCTGGATGGGAAGTAGAAGGTTTAACACTTTGGTTAATGAGTGGTAAAGGGTCATGTTGCTCCGAAGGACTGGTAGATGCAGCAGGTATATGCGATCAACTAGGAATAGTTCACCATATAGTTGATTCAAAATCTATTTTTGAAGAACAAATAGTCAACACATTAGTTAAAGGTTATAAAGAAGGAATAACACCTCTTCCATGCTCAAGGTGCAATCGTTCAGTCAAGTTTGGTCCAATGCTTAATTGGGCTGAAGAACAACGAAAGATTCCTTTTTTAGCAACTGGGCATTATGCAAGAGTTCGACACCCTGATGAACAATATTTGCAGATTAAAGGAATCCCAGAAGATAAATCAAGACACCAACTTCTTCGTGGAGCTGATAAAAACAAAGATCAAAGCTACTTCTTATATGATCTACCACAAGAAATACTTGCGAAAGTAATCTTTCCTCTTGGAGAATTATCCAAAGAAGACACCAGAAAAGAGGCTGCTAGGCATGGCCTTCGCACAGCACAAAAGCCTGAAAGTCAAGACCTATGCCTAGTTGAACATTATGGCTCAATGAAAGATTTTCTTGACAATTATCTGCCATCAAAAAAAGGGGAAATTATTCTCAAAAACGGAACTGTAATAGGAGAACACGATGGAATACAACATTTCACCATTGGCCAACGAAGAGGGATAGGAGTCGCATGGCATGAGCCACTTCACGTAACTCGAATAGACGCAGAGAACAATCAAGTTGAAGTTGCACCCAGAGCAGAAGCCGGGCAATCAGAATGTATTGTTGGAAAGATTAACTGGGTGTCAATTCAACCTCCTTGCGAGCCATTAGAAGTGGAAGTGCAGGTCCGCTATCGAAGTCAACCAGTAGAAGGTTTATTAACACCAATTGAAGCCGAGCAACGTGATATTGATGATCATCGACCATATAGATGCATTTTGACTTTTAAAGAGTACCAGTTTTCAATTACACCAGGGCAAGCAGCAGTTTTTTACAGGGGGGATTTACTCCTCGGTGGAGGCTTAATCGAAAGCATCTAAAGAATAAAAATTTAATAGTCTAACCTTTGAAAAAAATACCAAAAGACCCAAGCACTAAAAACATATAGAGGGGCAACTCACCCCATTTAGAATAGAAAGTATTAGAGTCATATAGGTGGACTTTTGCTAGGCCATTACCTTCCTTAAATGGATCAACTAGTTGTACTTGCTCCCCATTGGGTGAAACCAGAGTTGATGGGCCATTATTTGCCACAACTAAAAGATCACGAGCAGTTTCAATACTACGAATTTGAGATAGTGAATTGAACTGTGCATGTAAAGAAACAGGGTAGGGATCCAAATTGGCAACTACTAGGAGCCAATTAGCTCCTTTAGAAACAGCATTTGAGAATGAAACACCATTACTCAATTCATAACAAATACCAACACCAACTGGAGGTCCCTTCCAATCCAATAGTCTAGAGGGTGCGCCAGGAGTCAACCCTCCTACTGCTGAGAGGCCAATCTTATTTAGTCCTGGCCAAGAAGGCACCCACTCGCCTAAAGGTACTAAACGATATTTATCAATTGCCGAAGAGGCTATTTGTTCACCTTTTTCAAAAACCAATAATGAACTTCTTTGCTGACCTTTCACTGAACGGAACCCACCAATAAAGCTTGGCAATGGTGCTGGTAAAGGAAGGACTTTGCCATAAGGCAAAGTCCCCTCTGGAGCAACAAATAAATCTGCCCCCAAATCAGCTGAATCTTCTAAAGCAGTCTGCAATGCATTTGGCAAAAGACGCAATTGTTCCATTGTGAACTTCTTGCGTGTAGGGATTGCAGGTTGCCATGTACTAACAAGAATTGATCCAGATGATTTATGTCCTGCTAACAAACTCCAACCAAATAAATGTAGTAAAGCTACCAAGCTAAAACCAATCAATAAAGGCTTAAAAAGCTTTCTACCACTACGCATAGCGATAAATATTTTCCAAATCCACCAACTAATTAACAATTGAATTGTTGCCAATCCCCCTGCACCAAAAAGTTGGGCCAGCCCTGCCAGAGGTCTATCTAACGGCAAAAGGCTTGAACCCAAACCAATCCAAAACAAAGGCAAACGAGCAAGTGATACCTCAGCCAGCCCCCAAAGACAGGCCATAACCAGTGCATAAGAAAACTGAATTCGCAAAGTTCCATCCTTATGCACAAAACCAAAAATCAATTTGCCAAACCAAGCCCAAAAACCAACAAGAATCCCTCCCAAGAATGCACAAGCTGTCCAAATGATTAATGTAAAAGGAAGGCTCAAGGCAGCATTTATACCCACCCAAGTAAGGGGATGCAAAGCAAGCAGCCAAGAATGACTAATAAGGACTGCAAAACCACCCCATATAGAAGCTGCTAATGGATAGCGGCAAATTGACCAAAGCAACACCAAAGATGGAGTCATCATCACCACACCGGCATTACTAAGGCCATATCCAGCCAACACCCCCCCAAGTAATCCTCGCAAAAGGATTAAGAAATACTCGATGCGCTTTGGGTTTAAAGGAAACCGCAGAAGTCGAGACCTCAATGAAAACAGTGAAATTTGTCTAACCAATTTCCCCTATAAAGGATAGTGAAACATCAACTCCTATTCGCAAGAGAAGAATTAATAAGGAGAATGCCTGAAATTAATCAGGATTAGACGAAGCTGATGACATGTAAAGCACCTCAAGGTATTGAGAACAAGTCATACAAAGGTCACACTAAAAATCCATCGGTTTTCAAATTTATAATTAGCGAAGTAACCTTTCTCATAGGAAAACCTAAAAACCAAAACGATGAAAGACATCCTGATAAGTTTTACTGTTTTTGTCTGCTGTTTAATCGTTGCACTAGCAAGCCAGATCGTTGCTCCCTCGGCTATAGCCGCTAGCAATGAAGAGCCTCTGACTCAAACTAACCTTCAAAAGGTTGAGCAAGCTGCTGTTTCAACAAACGTTTTTGAGCTTGACCCTGACGATCCCAATCCAGTTCTTTTTGCAATGGCTTCCTCAAAGGACACCCTTGGAAGTACAGATCTAGGAACACCTATTGAATCAGAGACTCCTCAAATGACCTCAAGTGGATTAATGATCACAGAAATCTCACTTGGCACAGGTGATGAGGCATCAGCTGGACAAACTGTATCGGTGCACTATCGAGGGACCCTTGAGAATGGCAATGAATTTGACAGTAGTTATGGCCGAGGCCCTTTTACTTTCCCTCTAGGAGCTGGAAGAGTAATAAAAGGATGGGATGAAGGTGTCGCGGGAATGAAAGTAGGCGGGAAAAGAAAATTAGTAATACCACCTGAGCTCGGATATGGCTCTAGAGGGGCAGGACAAGTAATTCCACCAAACGCGACCCTCATTTTTGAAGTTGAACTTCTGAGTATCAAGTGAGCCTCATCCCTTGTGAATTGAAGATGAATTTCCCTACTTAGTAATGTCCCCAAGTAGGCTGTAAACAGGCACATGATTAACGAGATGTTCCGCTCGGCACTTTCAACAATTCTCAATTTCCTTCCTGCTCAAACAGCTGAGGCCCATTGTGATGGTCCTTGTGGTGTCTATGACCCTGCCTCAGCACGAGTTGCAGCAGAAGCAGTTTTGTCAATGACTAAAAAGCTCATTGCCATGGCACCGCCTACAAGCAGTGATCCAAAAGCTTGGGCGGAATACAACAACACATTCTCCCGCTATGTCGCTGTAAAAGAGGAACAAGCCCAAGAAACCAAAAAGGAACTACTAATTCTTTGGACTGATTACTTCAAACCAGAGCATTTAGCCACCTTCCCAGACCTTCATGACACCTTCTGGAAAGCTGCAAAATTATGTAGTGCTTGCAAGGTCAACATTGATCAAGAAAAAGCCCAAGAGCTAATGAGCTCTGTGGAGAAAATCCACAACATGTTTTGGCAATCAAAAGGTCGTTCTGACGCCTGGGACACTGCAAGTTAATTTAAAAAAAGGCTTTAACCAGCCTGATCCAAACTGGTTGTTTCTTGCAAAGATACTAAGTGGGAGCCTTAGACATTGTCGTGTTGAAGGCTATTCAATGCTGCCAACACTTGCTCCTAAGGATATCGTTATCTTCCGTCCAACAAATGAACAAGATTTATCTCTAAAAGAAGGTTGTTTAGTTGTTGTAAGCCACCCGCTTAAACCAGAAGTATTAATGATTAAACGTATCTACCGATTAACACAACATGGATTTGATCTGAGAGGTGATAACGAAGTGGGAAGTATCGATAGCAGACAATTTGGGTTGGTCAACAATTTTTGCCTGAGAGGTATTGTCGAACAAGTCTTTAAAGTTCAAACAGCTCAAATAGGACCATTTGGTTCATTTAAAAAATTAAAGCAGAAGTTTTTTGAAGCCAAAAGAATCCTGTTACAACTGATAGCCCACCAGTAAGTCCAATAATGACTGGAAATCTCCTTCTTCCAGCATACACAGTTGCATTAGAAATCACTAAAACAAAAGCTCCCATTGCTGCAACTGAACCAAACAAAAACGCAGTCATATATAGCACTGCCCCGAACGCAGGAAGAGCCAATGCTGGTATAACTGCAAGCAAATGGCTGGCACCTGCTAAACCATGGAGGACACCAAGGCTGGTAGCAGCATGACTATGACTTAGGTGTCCTTTATCACCTCTGAAATGCATGTGTAGATGCTTATGGGAGGTATTCTCATCATGCATATGCTTATGACTATGTATATAAAATCCTAAAGAGCTTCTAATAGCTAAAGCACCTATAACAAGCAGCAATAAGCCAACAGTAAATTCTGCAAAGGTAGAAAGTTTTTCAATCTGAGCAATGTCCTTAAAAAGTATTGCTAGTCCTGACAAAAGCAATACGCCTGTTGAATGTCCAAGGCCCCAAGCCATACCACCTTTCAATGCTTTGGCTGGGCTCTTTAAAGAGCTTGGCGCCATGGCCACAAGATGATCGGCACCCCCTACAACATGAAGTGCACCTGCAGCAAAGCCTGTAAGGACGCTGATTAACATAGAAAAACAATGAACAAACTAATTTTGTCTAATTGCATCAGTTTGAAAGAAGCCTCTAAGTATTAGCAATTATGAATCGTAGCTGATTACAAAAACCTTAAATGTTCTCAACCCCGTATTAGCTTTTGCAAAGCAACATAGACGTCCATTTGCTTCATCAACGACTCTCCAACCAATACAGCCGCTGCACCTGCAGAATGAACCCTATCCAAATCACCCCGGGTAAACAAGCCAGATTCACTTACCAGCAAACAGCCTTCTTGACTTAATTCATCTTTAAATCGCTTCCCAAGTGACTCGGTTGTAGCCAGGTCGGTTTCAAAAGTAGTTAGATCACGATTATTGATTCCTACTAACGGGAAATTCCCAAGTGCAAGTATGCGCTGAAGTTCTTCCTCATTGTGTACTTCCACCAACACATTTAAAGTCAATGATTTTGCCACCTTATTTAAATAAGTAAGATCCTGATCAGAAAGAATTGATGCTATTAATAAAACTGCATCCGCACCAGCAGCTCTCGATTGATAAAGTTGATATGGTGAAAGGATAAAATCCTTGCAAAGGATAGGCAGATCAACCTGTTTTCTTATGTCTACAAGATAATCAAATCCACCCTGAAAAAAATGCTTGTCAGTTAATACCGATATACAACTTGCTCCTCCCTTAGCGTAAGCCAAGGCAATAGACACTGGGTCAAAGTCCTCTCGTATAACTCCTTTACTTGGACTAGCTTTCTTAACCTCAGCTATAACCGCAGGCAAAATTGGTGCACTTCTAAGTGCCTTAAGGAAATCCTTTGTAGGAGGAAGTTCAAATATCTTTTTTTGCAATTTTTCCAAAGGAACACGTTTTCTTAAATTTTCAACTTCTCTATCTTTTTCCCAAACAATCTTCTCAAGAATATTGCGCGGCTGACTATCTTCATGAGGAATGGAATATTCCAGGCTGGCAACTTTTACACTTGGATTGGGAGGCCTACGACGTATTTCCATTTTAAATTTGTATGAATTACTGGATTTTAGGTTAATTAGAATCTAACTTATTAAGCTGATGAACAGCTTGTTTGTAAGCAACTTCAACAACTTCACTAAGAGTAGGGTGGGTATGAACTTCACAAGACAATTCTTTAACACTCTGGCGCCTTGCTATTGCATTAGAGACCTCTTGAATAAGGTCTGCAGCATGCAGACCAAAAATATGTGCGCCTAATACCTCTCCTGTGTCTTTCCTAAATAGCAACTTCATAAGACCATCACCTTCATTTTCCGCCAATGCTTTTGAGTTAGCTTTAAAATAACTTCGCACGCTTCCTAATTCAAAGCCAGATTCATCAGATAGTTTCCTCGCCTCTAATTCAGAAAGTCCTACCGAACTAATTTCTGGATGTGTAAAAGTAGCCGCAGGAATACTTCTATAGTCAATTAATCTTGAATTACCAAGTATATTGTCAACCGCTATAGTTCCTTGCGCCGCTGCAGTATGAGCAAGCATCATTTTTCCAGTTAAATCTCCCACAGCCCATAAATTGGGGATAGGTTTTCCATCTACTAATACACGCATATGATCATCTACTGGTACAAATCCTCGATTAGTTTCTATACCTAAACAACTAAGGTTGAGTTCTTCACTTGAAGGGACTCGCCCTGTGGCAACCAATACTGCATCGACCTCAAGCTGTTCTAATGGTTCTTTAGTCTTCGTGTCTGCAAGATCAATTTTCACAGGGCATCCAGGTACAATTTTGTTTGCCAAAACCCCTGCACGAGCATCAATATCCCGACCATCAATTAGTTGTCTTTTAGCCAATTTGGTGAGATCAACATCAAAAGTTGGCATCACCCGCTCAAGAGCTTCGATCATTGTCACTTCGCAACCAAGCGCCGTATAAACATCCGCAAATTCCAAACCTATATAGCCGCTACCGATTATTGCTATCCATCTAGGCAACCATTCAAGATTTACCGCTTCATCACTAGTAAAAACAGTACGGCCATCAGTCTCAATTCCCGGAGGTACAAAAGGGTCAGAGCCTGTAGCAAGAATAATGTTTCGAGAACTTAAAACCCTATCAACTCCATTCTTATCTCTAACACCGACTCTCTGAGGCCCCTCTAAGCGGCCAGAGCCAAGAAGGATAGTTACACCAACTCTTTCAAGACTCTTAGTGAGGTTAGTGCGAATAGTTTTAACCAAATTATTCGCATGTTCAGCAATTTTTCTCCTTTCAAAACGTACCGGAGACGCATGAATTCCAAAACCAGAAAGATGAGCAGAATCTGCCAGTTCACGAACCTTTCCACTTGCAGCCAACAAAGCCTTAGAAGGCACACAACCTCGATTCACGCATGTGCCTCCCATTTCTCGCGACTCAACAATGGCCACCTTTAGGCCTTTCTCAGCAGCATGCTTTGCGGCATCAAAGCCCCCATAACCTGCGCCGATAACTATGAGATCAAAGTCGAAACTGGCTTCCTTCACTCGAGCTTTTGCATTGTCTTGGTCATTTTGGCCCTTCGTCGCTCAAGAAGCATCGGAACTGCTGCAGCTGCCACATTGAGTGACTCAACATTTGAGCTATGAGGGAGGGTAACTCCATGCGTACAACAGCTCTTAAGAAGTGGATGTATACCTGATCCTTCATTACCCAACAACAAAATGGTTGGCTTATTCCAATCAAGTTCCCAATAAGGTAAAACCGGAAAAATATCTGAAAAACCTGGAACAAAACTTCCAACAATTTGCTGGCCTGCTTTTGCACAAAGCCTGAGTTGATGTTCAAGCTTTAAGACACCCTTGCTTGCATCATCATCACCAAAACGACAAATTGGCATTCGAAGCAAAGCCCCTGAAGAAGCCCTAATAGCCTTTTGAGACATGGGGTCAGCACCGCCAGCCAGCCAAACAGCTTGAATTTCCGCAGCTAAAGCAGTTCTCAACAAAGTTCCTAAGTTCCCAGGATCTTGCAGACGATCTAAAGCTAAAACAAAATTGCTATGAGGCCTAGGCAAAGGAAGTGCTGAGATAGGTATTAAAGAAGCAACTCCATCAGGGCTAACTGTAGTTACTGAGGCAGCCAACACTGAAGGAGTGACCTCATATATTTGAGTTTCTGAATTTATCTCTCGCAGGATTGATTGATTTGCATCCATCCACAATCTTGTTGCAACAAGTTCTTTAGGCAGAGAACCTACTTTTAGAGCTTCTTCTAACAAATGTGTACCTTCTAATAACAGCATCGAATGTTCTTTTCTCCCTTCTCGTGTGGCAATTGACCTCAATCGCTTAACGAGGGGATTCCTTCGGCTTTTAATAACAGTAGTGGGAATAATATTAATAGTTAGTACCTCAAAAATCCTGTTGTTTTCTAACCCTTAACCCTTCACCAAGAAGCAACTTTTGTCCTTCTACTTCCATTCCATTAACTATAGAGATTTGTCCTTTTACCCCTTCGCCTTCGAGGTTTTTAATAAGCTCTTTCATAAGCTGCTCTTCTACAGCAGTCTGATCAATTTGATCTGGCGTAAGAAGTTCTACAAACTTCCCAACTTTTGAAGCCACAAGTTCGGAAGCATTAGAAATCTTCAACAAAATCATTTCAAACAGAAAAAACCAGACCTACTCAAAATAGTGCGGATGGGGAGACTTGAACTCCCATGACATTGCTGTCACTAGTACCTGAAACTAGCGCGTCTACCGATTCCGCCACATCCGCCTGAACATGCCGTGAAACCGACGGTCTGACCCTAAAGCATCAACAACTAGGTTTTTGACACCATACAAATAATCCACCAGTTCATGCTCTGGACGGCTGGACGCAATCAAATTCTCTTGTCAATATGGGCCGAAAGAAGTAGTGAACACGACATGCCCTTCGCGGCCAGAGTCTCTCAAGAGATTAAAAAGCCGCATCTTCAAATCAGAGGAGAGTCCTCCTTGTCTGGAGAAATAAAAGTAAGTGGAGCAAAAAATTCAGCGCTTGTTTTGATGGCAGCTGCGCTATTAACTGATGAGTCTTTAATCCTGAACAATGTTCCTGAGCTAACTGATATTGATGGGATGAGTGCAATCCTCCAATTTATGGGGGTAAAGCTAAGTAGATCCCAAAGTTCACTTCAATTGAATGCCAATCAAATTCAACATGTTGAACCTCCCTATGATCTCGTCCATGGACTGAGGGCAAGTTTTTTCTGCATAGGCCCTCTTTTAGGAAGACTTGGAAAAGCAAAAATACCTCTACCTGGTGGTTGCAGAATCGGGGCAAGGCCTGTAGCGGAACATATCAAGGGGCTCAAAGCTCTTGGAGCAGTTGTAAGTGTTGAGCATGGAGTGGTATCAGCCTCAGTGCCAGGGCTTTCAAGGAAATTAAAAGGTGCATCTGTAGTACTGGATTGTCCCAGCGTTGGTGCAACAGAAACTCTAATAATGGCCTCAGTCCTGGCTCATGGCACAAGCACAATAGAAAATGCAGCCCAAGAACCTGAAGTTCAGGATTTAGCAAACCTGCTCAATGAGATGGGAGCCAAAGTCGTTGGTGCAGGGGGGCCGACAATAACCGTGGAGGGCGTTGAAAAACTTTATGGCTGCAATTACAGCGTTATTCCAGACCGTATAGAAGCTGCCACCTTTCTTCTCGCAGCAGCAATAACACGCTCAATAATTACAGTGAAGCCAATTGTTCCTGAGCACCTCAACGCAGTTCTACAGAAACTTAGGGATTGCGGCTGTGAACTTAGATATGAGAATAATTCAATAACCATTTTCCCAGGGGATATAAAAGGTGTTGATATAACTACGCAACCATTTCCAGGCTTCCCTACAGACTTACAAGCCCCATTCATGGCACTGCTAGCAACTGCTCAAGGGACCAGTGTCGTCACAGAAAAAATCTATGAAAACCGCATGCAACATGTTGCGGAACTCGAACGAATGGGTGCATGCATACGCCTCCAAGGCAATACAGCTGTCATAGAAGGAGTACCTCAATTAAGCGCTGCGCCGATTTTCGGAACGGACTTAAGAGCAGCTGCTGCAATGGTTCTTGCAGGCCTTGCAGCAAAAGGCACCAGTCAATTAGAAGGCCTCAAGCATCTTGATAGAGGCTATGAAAACTTTGAAAAGAAGCTAAATCTTGCAGGGGCAAATATCCTCAGACATCAAAATTAAGACCAGACTCACATAAACTGTTTCCATGGGAGCGTGCCGGAATTGGTAGACGGACTCGACTCAAAATCGAGCGCCTTAGGGCATGTGGGTTCAAGTCCCACCGCTCCCACTTCAATAATGGGTACTTACCAACGCTTCCCTGTAACTCTTGTAAGAGGAAAAGGGTGTTGGGTTTGGGATGACTCAGGGAAACGTTACTTAGATGCTGTTGCAGGCATTGCCACTTGCAGTCTTGGGCATAGTGACAAGGTTCTAAGAGATTCACTGTCTAAGCAATTAAATAAGATTCAACACATTTCTAATCTCTATAAAATTCAAGAGCAGGAAGAACTTGCAAATTGGCTGGTTGCAAATAGTTGTGCCGATAGTGTGTTCTTCTGTAATAGCGGCGCAGAGGCCAATGAGGCGGCAATCAAACTCGCTCGCAAATATGGAAATACCAAGTTAAATCTTAATGAATCCATTATTCTTTCAGCGAAGGGAAGTTTTCATGGAAGGACTCTTGCTGCAGTTAGTGCAACTGGGCAACCTAATTATCACAAAGGTTTTGAACCAATAGTTAAAGGCTTTAAATATTTTCCCTATAACAATTCAGATGCCTTTGAAGCACTGCTACTCGAAATTAAATCCTCTAGAGAAACTGTTTCAGCAGTTTTGATAGAACCCCTTCAAGGAGAGGGAGGGGTATATCCAGGGGAATTAAATTTCTTTAAAAGTCTTAGAAACCTCTGTACAAAAGAAAAGATATTACTGATCTTCGACGAAGTTCAAACTGGAATGGGACGAACAGGAACCCTATGGGGATATGAACAGCTAGGTATAGAACCAGATGCCTTTACTGTTGCAAAAGGTTTGGGAGGAGGCCATGCTATAGGGGCCTTATTAGTTAAAAACCATGCAAACATATTTAAACCTGGTGACCATGCAAGTACTTTTGGAGGAAATCCTTTTGCCTGCAAAGCTGGGTTAACTGTTTGCAAAGAAATTGTCAAGAGAAACCTTCTTTCAAATGTTCAACAACGAGGCCATCAATTATCTGAAGGTCTCATAGAGCTCATTAGTAAATTTCCTAAAGAATTAAAAGAGGTTAGGGGGCTTGGCCTAATCCAAGGCCTAGTCCTTAATCAAGATACTAAAATAAGCTCAAAGCTAATTGCAGAAACAGCTCTTCAACAAAAACTTTTAGTAGTTCCAGCAGGGGCAAATGTAATCAGAATAATTCCGCCACTAATAATCAAGAAGAATGAAGTAAACGAACTCTTATCAAGGCTTGAATCAACATTAAAACTCTTATTCACTTGAAGCAAATAAATACTCTGTCATCACAAAGCTTCAATGACTTAATACCAGAACTTGAACAGTTCGGCATGCATCTTGGACTGGAAAGAATAAAAAGAGCTCTCAAAGATTTGGGGGGACCCTCCCAAGATATTCCTGCTATACAAATAATAGGCACGAACGGGAAAGGTTCAATAGCAAGTTTTCTGCAAAGCATTTTTAAAATTGCCAACATCCATACAGGTGTATACACCTCTCCACATTTAATTAGTTGGTGCGAGCGAATACAAGTAGACAAGGAGTTGATTAGCCCTACAGATCTACGCACATTCCTTACCAAGATCAAACAAATTGCCGAGAAACACAAACTAACTCCTTTTGAATATGTTACTGCAACTGCATTTGATTACTTTTCAACTAGAAATGTCGATTTATTAGTATTAGAAGCAGGACTTGGGGGAAGATTAGATGCAACCTCAATCCATCCAAATAGGAAAATAATTGCCATTGCCTCAATTGGGTTAGATCATTGCCAACACTTAGGCAATAGTTTGCAGGAAATTTCAAAAGAAAAAACAGCTGCAATACCTAATGACGCAATAGTAATTAGTGGCCCACAACATCCTCAGGTGGCTGAAATAATCCAGAAAGAAACTGAAATAAAAAAGGCCACTTTAAAATGGGTATCTAAAGTTCCAAAGGAATGGAAGTTAGGTTTAAGAGGAGAGATTCAAAGGCAAAATGCTGCTGTTGCAAAGGCTGTTATTGAAGCAATTTCCTTAATTGGCTGGAACATCAGTAAAGAAGAAATTAAAACTGGACTCAGTCAAGCTAGTTGGCCAGGGAGAATGCAATTCGCAACTTGGAGGGGACTACCTGTAGTGATTGATGGAGCACACAATCCTCACGCAGCTAAGCAACTCTCAATAGAAAGAGCTGCTTTGACAGAACAAGACACAAGTACTTGCTGGATTCTGGGAATCCAATCACACAAACAGGGGCCAGAAATTCTTCGTTACCTTCTAAAGCCCGGTGATAAGGCTTGGATAGTTCCAATACCTGGTCACAGTCACTGGCAACAAAGACAACTCTCAGAAGCCTGTCAGGATCTCAAAAATCAACTCATTTCAGCCAAATCAGCTGAAGACGCATTGTGCAAAATCTTCTCTATGGGCCATTGGCCAAGTCCTCCTCCCTTGATAGCAGGTTCTCTATATCTTCTGGGTAATCTTCTCGCAACAGGGATAATCAAGCAAAGTAGTCAGTAATTGCCTTCTCAAATCATGCGTATATCTTCACGGAAGCTTCAAAGCCTGTTAATGCTCTTTGGCCTAATTCTGTGCTTTCTAGTCTCAACGCCTGCTTATGCCCTTGATAGTGCTCTTGAAAGTCTTGCCCAGGAGCGCGCTCTTCAACAAGAAGGTCGTTTCGGCGAAAAAGAAATGTCCAATCAACCGAATTACGTCTTAACCAATGTCACTGGCAGGGACTTTCATGGGCAGGATTTCTCAAGGTCCTCATTCGCAGGTGCAATTGCACGGGATGCAAACTTTAGTAATGCAAACCTTCATGGCACAACATTAACGAGAGTTGATTTCCTTGGCGCAAATCTGGAAGGAGTTGATCTATCAGACACTTTGGCCGATAGAGCTAATTTCAAAGGAACCAACTTAAGGAATGCAGTCCTCACAAATATGGTCGCAATGGGTAGCAGCTTTGCAGGTGCTGATATAGAAGGGGCTGACTTTAGTTATGCAGTTCTTGATAGTGATGACCAAAGAAAACTTTGTCTTGAAGCTGAAGGAGTTAATCCAACCACAGGAATAGCTACTTATGACAGTCTTGAGTGTTAGGAACTTTCTAAACCCAACCCTTTAATTTCCCAGGATTGAGAAGTCCACGAGGGTCATAACGCTTCTTAGCCTCAACCTGATCCTGATCAGTTACACCAAGTCCACCTTCCTCAACAGTAATAACGTGAGGATTAAACAAAAAAGCACCATTATTTATGCAATCAGCAATCATTTCTTCCAACAACTTTTGGCCTTGCCATCTCACTATTGGTAAAGCAGCTAAGCGCTGAACTCCTTGTTGGCGAACAGATTCCAAATGCCATAACAAGTCCCCCCCCCAGCGTTCTTTTAGCGCACACATAGCAGGTAATTCTGGCTGAGGCAAAAGCATCTGCAAGTAAGTCCATTTGGGGTCTCCGCTCCGTAAATGCAAAGTGGTGTGGTTCCATGTCAATTCACGTAATCCATTACCACTTCGCACATTCTCTTCACCTATCCAATTAAAAATTCCACCTGCTCTTGCTGCGAGGCGCTCAATAGTATTAACCCCATCTGGAGCAACAAGTAAAAAAAGACGATGTTGAGACAGAGAATTACCACACCATTTAGGAAGCTGATCAACGATGCTGCTCTCGACCAAACTACAAAGGTTCAACTCCACGGCAGAGCGAGAGCACTCCAACAAAAGTTCGACAGCCTGAGACCACTCTTTGCAATCAACAATCACCTCTTGCCACGAAACTAAAGGAGCAGTAGCCAAGCTCAGCGCAGTAATAATTCCATTTGTTCCGTACGCATGATTCAAAGCCTCAGAAGAAGAAGCATCTAACTGAAGTCGCTGGGGTTTTTTCTCCATCGTGACAACTTCAAGTGCCTGCAGGTGACCAGGATCTCTTAGGAATCCCCATCTAACAGACCCAATACCACCTGAGCCACCAGCCACAAAACCTCCAATCGTTGCACTTCTCCATGTGCTAGGACAAAGTCTTAACTGACGTCCAAATACTGAAAGTTTTTCGTCCAGTTCACGCATTAAACAACCGGTTTCCACTGTTACAACCCCAGAGACTTTGTCAAAAGTTCGAACATTACGTAGACCTCCCATAAGCATTACCACTCCTCCTTGAAGGGGTACACATTGCCCATAATTTCCCGTTCCCGCACCCCTAAGAGTTAAAGGAATACCATTGCTAGTGCATACTCTTGCGACAGCTTCCACTGCATTTACAGAGCCAGGTCGCACGACAAAATCAGCTATACAACCGTCCAGCTTCTTTTTCAAAATAGGAGAATAGTCATAAGCATCTCTAGAGAACCTCTTCACTTCAGAAGGTTCACTTATGACATCGAGACCTTCTATCGAAATCAATTCTGAAATCAACTTTTGGGGTGACATAGAACTACTCATTTATCAGCAATGATCTGAAGTGTTTGTTTAATAAGCCTTTTAATCTATCCAATTTCCATTAATCATTACTTTCCTTGTAGGAGGTGCAGCCATGGCCTCAGACCAACTTGCTGCATCAACCAACAGAAAATCAGCAGCATTACCAATCTGGACCCCCCCATTCCAATCAATTCCCATAACCTCTGCCGCTGCACTTGTAAAAGGGGCCAGTCCCAAGCGCTGCCAAGGAGCCAAATGAACCATGGCTAATGAAAAGCCCATAAGTGCAATGGGATCAAAATTACCAGCAGGAAACCAGGAATCCTGAACATTATCCCCACCGACAGCGACTGTTACCCCTGCATTCTGCAATTGGCAAACAGGTGCCACTGGGCGAACAAGAGGAGTTGCTCTCGAGGTTGAGGTTCTACCTAATAACCATGAATTAGTTAATGGAAGGGCAACTACTTTTATCTTGTGATGAGCCATTCGTTCAGCAAGACGATTCAACTCCCCAGTAGACATCAAGGCCATACTGCTCAAATGACTACATGTAATTGGGACTGATATTTTCATTTCTTCCAAAGCACTTAGCAATTGCTGAAGTCCAGCTGCTGGATGTGAGGCAGCCTCATCGACATGCAGATCAATACCACAGCCAAGTTCTTCAGCCAGTGATAAGAGTTTTTGCAATGAGTCTTTAACTATTTTCTTTTCAAAAGGAGGCACAATCACGCCACCCAGCAACCCGCCAGCTTGAGCAACCTTTTTTGCAAAAACCCTCCCTGGAGAACCACTCCAAAAGTCCAGACGGCTTAGGGCAACGAGCTGTAGCTCTATCAATCCTCTCCAATCACATTGGAGATCAACTAAAGACTCCCAGGATTCATCTTGCCTTCCATCCAAGACATCAACATGACTTCTTATAGCCTTTACCCCATTGCGCAGGGCTAAAGCCATTGCCTTTTCTGCCCTTTGTCTAACTAAGGCTTTAGAGCGAATCTCGTGCTCTTGCATATTTGCAGACAAAGCACACTGATATGTTCCTCTTAGATTTGCGAACTGCTTCCAGGTAAAAGCCTTATCTAAATGAGCGTGGGGCTCAAAGAGTCTTGGTAAAAGAAGTTTTTTGGGAGACAAACCATCTGGAGCAATTATCTCAATAGCTGAAATGATGCCTGATCTCCACTTGACTCGAATAGCTGAAAGCCCCTCAACATTCACAGGAGCATCAATTAGTTCGTCCGAGTTCAGTAAAAGCAGCCCTCTTGGGACAAGAGCTTCTATAGATCCTTTTCCTTTAGGGCTCACGAACAACCTGCCCAAACCCAACAGATTTTATGACCAGAACAGCACCTCAAAAGGGAAACAATGATCACGCACCTGCCATTTAAATCACTCCTATGTGAATTAACCACACAAAACAACAGTTGAATCAAAGCAGTTCTTCTTGGTTAATTGGTAAATTCATAGAGACGCGGCGGGCGTCGCCAAGTGGTTAAGGCAGCGGCTTGTGGCGCCGCTATTCGGGGGTTCGAATCCCCTCGCTCGCCCTCAACTAATTCAGTGTCCTGGCAAAAACACTGAAAGACACCGGCTCAACAAGGAAATATCATGGTGAGGCAAGAGTTTTCACCCGAGCCAATAACTAACGAAGATGAACGAATCAACATCACATTCAACCTTTAATTATATGGAGAGTCCTTGGCCAGGAAGGATTAGTCCTTCTTCCTAAAAACCATACCTATGTAAAAAAATCCGAAAACCACAAAAATTCACAGATCAATAGATTATGGAGACATATCAATCCTCCAGTTCCACCCCTTTAAAAGTCCCCTTGGTGACCTCATCTACAAAAAATCTGCCCAAAAGTCCTTACAGCCCAGAACGGAGTCAAAGTAGCTATTGGATAACCACCTTTGGTTGTCAAATGAATAAGGCTGACTCTGAAAGAATGGCAGGCATTCTTGAAAGTATGGGATACAACCAAGCCTCCAATGAACTTGAAGCCGATGTAGTGCTTTATAACACTTGTACTATTCGTGATAATGCCGAGCAAAAAGTTTATAGCTATTTAGGGCGACAAGTTCTAAGGAAACAAAGTAATCCTAATCTCAAGCTCATTGTTGCTGGTTGCGTTGCACAACAAGAAGGAGAAGCCTTGCTAAGGCGAGTCCCAGAATTAGACTTAGTTATGGGACCTCAGCATGCAAACAGGCTAGAGACCTTGCTTATTCAAGTAGACAATGGACAACAAGTTGTTGCTACTGATGAACACCACATAATGGAGGATCTAACCACAGCGAGAAGGGATAGCAAAATTTGTGGATGGGTAAATGTAATCTATGGCTGTAATGAAAGATGTACTTACTGTGTAGTCCCTTCTGTTAGAGGTAAGGAACAATCAAGGACTAAACAATCTGTTCTTAAAGAAATAAAAGAACTATCAAACCAAGGATTTCGTGAGGTCACATTACTTGGGCAAAATATTGACGCATATGGTCGTGATTTACCTGGAATTAGTTCAAGCGGAAGACGTGAAAATACACTTACAGATCTATTGTATTTTATTCACAATGTCAAAGGTATTGAGAGAATTAGATTCGCCACAAGCCACCCACGCTACTTCACAGAAAGGTTAATCAAAGCCTGCTCAGAGTTACCGAAGATTTGCGAACACTTTCACATCCCCGTACAAAGTGGAGATAATGATTTACTAAAATCAATGTCTAGAGGGTACACCGTAGAGAGATATCGTCGAATAATTTCCCAGATAAGAGAAAGAATGCCTGATGCTGCAATAAGTACCGATGTAATAGTTGCTTTCCCAGGTGAAAGTATTGATCAATTCGAAAGAACCCTAGACTTAATTGAAGAAATTGGTTTTGACCAAGTTAATACTGCTGCCTACTCTCCTAGGCCTAATACACCAGCCGCTACATGGCCTAATCAAATCTCAGAATCCCAAAAAGTTGAACGTCTCAAGGAAATCAATAAGATTGTAGAAAAAACAGCTAGACGAAGAAATTGTCGTTATCAAGGACGAATCGAAGAGGTCCTCGCAGAAGGGGCGAATTCTAAAAATCCATCTCAATTAATGGGAAGGACGAGAACAAATCGCCTAACTTTCTTTGATAGGCAAGGACAAAGCGGCAAAATCTTTTCGCCAGGAGACCTGGTTCAAGTAAAAATTAGCGATGTTCGCTCATTTTCTCTAACCGGAAACCCCTTGACATGATGTCTCAAAAAAGTACTAATTAATTTGATGATTTTTTCGTCAGCTCTTACCGATTAAATCTATGCCTTCCTCCCGCACATGTGTAGGGGTGGTTTTTGGTGGTGCTTCTGGTGAGCATACCGTCTCAATCCAATCAGCAAAAACAGTTGTAAAGGCACTAAGAACAGGTGCCAACAAAAGTCGTTTCGAGGTAATTCCCATTTACGTCGACAGGCAAGGTTCTTGGCATGAAACAGCCATTGCGTATCAAGTATTAGGAGATGATTCTTATACTCTCCAAGCAAAACTTGCTTCCAAAAAAAATATTTCGGGATTCCAAGGGCTCCCACATAACACCTCTCGAATAGATGTTTGGTATCCAGTTATGCATGGTCCCAATGGAGAGGATGGAACTATGCAAGGTCTCTTCAAACTAATGAAAAAGCCTTTCGTAGGTTCTGGCGTACTTGGCTCTGCCTTAGCAATGGACAAACTGGCTATGAAAGCTGCTTTTAAAGCCGCAGAGATCCCTCAAGTCCCATATCTTGGGGTAAAAGCAAGTCAACTTTCAGACGAAAACTATATCGAAGAGCTTATCAAAAAACTAGAGGAGAGACTTTCCTACCCTTGCTTTGTGAAGCCTGCAAATTTAGGTTCTTCTGTAGGAATAACAAAAGCATTTAATAAACAAGAAGTTTTAAATGGCCTCACTAAAGCAGCAAAATTTGACCAAAGAATAGTTATAGAAAAGGGACTTATTGCGAGAGAGCTTGAATGTGCTGCTCTAGGTCATGAGGATCTAAAGCTATCGGTTGTTGGGGAAGTACGTTTTGATTCAGATTGGTACGACTATGAAACAAAATACTCAGAAGGACGTACTACGACGATTATTCCTGCAGCTATCCCTAAAAGCCTTGAAGATGAAATCCATAAGCAAACCAAGAGAGCTTGTCAAGCACTTTCTGTATCTGGAATGGCAAGGGTTGATTTTTTCTATGAAGAATGTATTCAAAAAATTTGGATCAATGAAGTTAATACCCTTCCGGGCTTTACACATCAAAGTATGTATCCAATGCTTTGGAGAGCCTCAGGTGTAACTCTCGAGGAACTTGTCTGCCAGCTTGTTGAAGCAGCGCGAGAATGAACAAAACCTTCCCATTCCCTCTGGACTCTAATTATTTCCGCTGAAAATGATTCACGGTCTGCTCTGGTTTCCACTCCTGCTTGCATTTTTAATGCTTACAGCCCTTGGCTGGCTTGAACGACGTAGGCAAAATCTCTTTCTTACTTGGGCAGAGGGAGCAGAACTTTCCAAGTTAGACAGTTCTGGGGCTGCGAAACTTAAAGGAGGCCAATTAAGTTGGAGCAGCTTTGAAGCAGGAAGCTTCCAGGAGCAAGGAAGCTTTGAAGTCACAAAACTAGAACTAGTAGAGCTAATGGCATTAACTTCTGGAGAAGCTCCGTTAACGGAAGAGTCCCAAGGGCGCTGCCGACTACGACTAATCGGTGACGGCAAGGAAATGGATGTTCCTTTTGCTGATGCTGAAAGAGCCCGCGAATGGATGGACCAACTCATGTCCAAAGCACGATGCGACTTATGAGGTAAACAGCTATTAAAAAACAAAAATCAGCTCTTAATCCTAGGGAGGAAAGGCGAAGAAACTTCAGACATCAACGTCGCAATGATCAACTTGTAGAGTTATGGAGAGCAATCATATTTAGTAGTATATCTTTTGTACTTGGCTCAATACTACTTGCAAACGGATGGAGTCAAATAAATGTGAAGCATTTACGTATTAAAGGCAATTCAAAACTTGACCCACAATCAATCATAAATGCATCTGGCAGTACCTTCCCTCAACCCCTACTTTTAATCAACCCAAAAGAGCTAGAACGAACTCTACTTATAATGCTGCCAGTCAAAGCAGTTTCTATACGTAAACAGCTAATTCCACCTAGACTCGAAATTGAATTACAAGAAAGAAAATCAATTGCATATGCAACAAGAAAGAGCTCTCAAGGCCCCTATGAGAATGGGGTTCTTGACAAAGATGGTCAATGGATGTCAATGAAAATTGCCAAGCTTGGCGACCCACCCACAACTCAAATAATAGTTGAGGGATGGACAAAAAATGATCAAAAAAGAATATCAATAATACTCCGTGAAAGGAGGAAAATTGGGAATGATCTTGAAAAAATAATTCTCTCGCCAACTGGTGAACTTAGCCTTAAAACAAAGGAATTCAAATTGATTCAACTTGGAAGTGATAAGAGTCAACTGATTAAACAACTTCAGGCCTTCACAGAATTAAAAAGGACATTGCCCAAAAGGCTTCGCAACAAGAACGATTCAAGCATCGATCTGCGTGATCCATTGAAACCCGAACTACAAATACCCTGACCCCAAAATAAAAGACTTAAAGCCAAGAAATCATCATATCCAAAAGCTTATTTTAAGCCCTTTAAAAACCAAAGCATAAGTGGAATACCTTTAGCAATAAATGAAAAAAGACAAACAATTTGTCCTAATGATCTGGCTAAATGGCCAATTTCTAGATATCGATGGTCTACATAAGTCAAAGACATCTGATGACCTCCTCTTTAGGCACGTTTACTTACTGGTCCTTATTAGGACTTAATCCCAGTAGCAATGATGAGGAAATCAAAAAGGCCTTTCGTAGAGAGGCTATGAGGTGGCATCCCGACGTAAATGGGAATGATCGAAACGCAGAGGAACGTCTGAAATGGATCAACAAAGCCTATGAGGTGCTGAATGATCCCCAAAAGCGATTCGAATGGGAAACAGCGGGTCGACCCACTTTTGAGATACATAAAGTCAACCCATACCCTCCTAGCCCTATTCGAGAAAGAGCACCTGTAAGAAAATCTCCAAACGATGACGAAACTTTCAGCCCTGCTGAAAAATTACTACTCCTATTAATTTCAATCTTTTCCTTATTTTTGCTGAATGCTTTGAGGTTTTAGTTTAGAAGCCCTTTTGCTGAAAGGGTTTCAGGGAAGAAAGCTCCACTGAAAGAACCTTTTACCTCAGTTTTTTAGTGACTCTAAATACAAGGAAGCTTATGAAATTATCTACAGAATCCTCTAACAGGGACATAATGCACCAAACCTCAATTCCAAAACCTGAAAATGGAGAGCGGTCTAGCCCGATTTGGTGGTGGAAACAGATCCGGCTTGATAAAAGCTGACGCAAGCAAGTCAGGACTAATCAAAGCCGAGGGGATCCATCCAAGCCAGCAGGCCCGAATAGAGGTGATTGGTGTTGGTGGTGGTGGAAGCAATGCCGTCAACAGAATGATCCTCAGCGATCTAGAGGGGGTGGCCTATCGAGTCCTTAATACTGACGCCCAAGCCCTTATCCAATCTGCCTCCAAAAACAAAGTTCAACTTGGTCAGACCCTAACCAGAGGATTAGGAGCAGGCGGCAACCCAACTATTGGGGAAAAGGCCGCTGAAGAGTCAAGAGCAGAACTACAACAAGCACTTCAAGGCGCCGACTTGGTTTTTATTGCTGCAGGAATGGGAGGTGGAACTGGAACAGGTGCAGCTCCTGTGGTAGCAGAAGTAGCAAAAGAAAGTGGGGCACTAACCATTGGAATCGTTACTAAACCATTTGGGTTCGAAGGTCGACGTCGCATGCGCCAAGCTGATGAAGGCATAGCTCGACTAGCTGAAAATGTTGACACCTTGATAGTGATTCCAAATGACCGTCTGAAAGATGTGACTTCTAGTGCACCACTTCAAGAGGCATTTCGTAGTGCTGATGATGTCCTCCGTATGGGAGTCAAGGGCATAAGCGACATCATTACCTGCCCTGGGCTAGTGAACGTCGACTTTGCAGACGTTCGTTCAGTCATGACAGAAGCGGGAACAGCATTACTAGGGATAGGAATAGGTTCAGGAAGATCTAGAGCAATAGAAGCGGCTCAATCAGCTATTAATAGTCCCCTGCTTGAAGCGGCACGCATAGATGGAGCCAAAGGATGTGTGATCAATGTCAGCGGAGGCAAAGATATGACCCTTGAAGATATGACTGCAGCTTCAGAAGTTATTTACGATGTTGTAGACCAAGATGCAAACATCATTGTTGGAGCAGTCATAGACGAAAAACTTGAGGGCGAAATTCATGTAACTGTTATTGCTACTGGCTTCGAGAGCAAACAGCCCTATCAACGATCTAACAAAATCTCTGCTCAATCAATATATGGAAAATCTGAAACTAAAGAAGCTGGAGCAAGCATCCCTGAATTCCTTCGCAGAAGACAACTTCGAAAGAACGCTGAGAATTAGAGTCTTAATTAATTATTTGGTGACCCGGATTCCACGCCTGCTTAGAGCATCCCTTGTGGCTGCTACCTTCCGGTCCTGACCAGATTTAGGCGTCAGAGCCGCATGGGTCCGAGTCAACTAAATTCTAGCAATGGAAAACCTAGGGCCTTAAAAAAAAGATGCTCCCAGCGGAATTGATTCGGTTTAAACAAACCGGACGATCAATAACTGTTTTAACTGCATGGGACAGCATCACATCCTCCATGGTTGAAGCGGCTGGGGCTGATGTTGTTCTAGTAGGTGATTCGTTAGCAATGGTTGTGCTTGGACATGCAACGACCTTGCCTGTCACATTGGAGCAGATGTTGCACCATGCTCAAGCCGTTGGCAGAGGATTTGCTCGGCCATTGAGTAACCAACCCTTGGTTGTTTGCGATCTCCCTTTTCTGAGTTATCACTGTGGGGAAGATGAAGCTGTTGCGGCAGCAGGCAGTCTTCTAAAAAACTCCTGCGCATCAGCAGTAAAACTCGAAGGGGCTGAATCAGAAGTCCTCAAAGTTATTCAAAGACTTGTCCGTACTGGAATTCCTGTAATGGGGCATTTAGGGCTAACCCCTCAAGCAGTGCATCAACTCGGATATCGCCGGCAAGCTGAAGATCAATTAAGCCAAGACAAGATCTTTAGACAAGCTTTAGAGCTTGAACAATCAGGTTGCTTTGCAATAGTCCTTGAACATGTACCTGGAGAGCTTGCTAGCCGTCTTAGGTCTGAATTAAAAGTCCCTTTAATAGGAATTGGTGCAGGAACAGACTGCGATGGTCAAGTAAGAGTAACTGCTGATCTATTAGGACTAAGCGAAAAACAGCCTCCTTTTAGTCCTTCATTAATTTCAGGAAGAGAACTATGTATTAATGCTCTGCAAAAATGGGTAAATGAACAACAGAAGCAGGCAAAGAATCCCACCAAATAACAATCTCTACCAATACCTGATTACTAAATGTCATACCTTCTGGCTCAGTTAATTGATATCTTTTTCCACTCCTTCTCAACCAACCCCTTTCGATTGCCTTCTGCCACCGTTTTTCAAGCAATGGCAAATAGGTAGAGGACTGCTTACTATTCCACCCATAGTTTTGTGCCAAAAGTTCTAAATTAATACCTTCACTTCGACGTAAGCCAACTATTAATTGATCATCAAGTGGAATAGGTTTTGCATTCTCTGCAAGCAAGGACAGTTCAGGACCATATTTTTGTTGGTCGTTAATCCAGTTGTTATATCCATCTCTTGTTCTAGGTCTAGAAAATCTATAACCCCAAGGTGAACTAGTAGCGCCTTGCCCAAACCCCCACCATCCACTTCCTGCCCAATAAACTCTGTTGTGACGAGACCTATGACCTGGTAGTGCAAAATTAGAAATCTCATAACGATTAAAACCTGCTTTGCCAAGCAAAAGGCTAGTTAATTCAATATTCTGCCTAGACAAGTTCTCATTAGGCAATTCCAACTCACCCCTTCTTTGCAGCCAAGAGAAAACTGTTCCTGGTTCAATAGATAGGTCATAAATGGAAAGATGAGGAGCATTAGTTGCAATTGCTTCGTTTAATTGTAACTTCCAATCTTGCAAATCTTGTCCGGGAAGATTTTGTATTAGATCCAAGCTCCAAGAAGAAAGTTCGCCTTTCTGATGAGCTTTGTGCAACCATTCTGCAGCTTGAATCAAATCTTGTCTTTGATGCTTTCTTCCAATTCGCTTTAAAACATTATCATCAAAACTCTGGCCTCCAAGGCTGACTCTATTGAC
The DNA here is from genome assembly GCF_034092375.1 of Prochlorococcus sp. MIT 1300. Classification (NCBI taxonomy): domain Bacteria; kingdom Bacillati; phylum Cyanobacteriota; class Cyanophyceae; order Synechococcales; family Prochlorococcaceae; genus Prochlorococcus; species Prochlorococcus sp. MIT 1300. The sequence goes on from NZ_CP139302.1 coordinate 660,254, forward strand.
CCCTACATCTAGAAACGACTCTAAATCATTTAAGTCAAAAGTAGCTGGATCCATCTCTAGGGTGATCTCTGCCCCACCTTGCAAACCAAAATGTTTCTTAAGATGAACCAATAAGCCACTAATTTGAACCGGAGTCAATAAAGATGGGGTCCCACCTCCGATATATACAGTTGCTAAAGGAGGGCCAATTGGTGACAACTCAATTTCCTTATGCAAGTGTTCTAAGTAAGTCTTAATTGATTGACTACCAGGCCCTTCACCGCCTCGAGCAAGGTCCCCCAAAGGAACAACTGCAAAATCACAGTAAAAACAACGGCGATGGCAAAAGGGAATATGCAAATAAGCACTTCGCGGAGGGAACATGAATTCGCCAGTTCTCATCTTTCAATCCGCCAAGGTGCGGGCATCTGCCTGGGCAAAATCTTGAGAATGAAACATTCTGCCTAGACATGACAAGAGGAATCTCTATTTTGAAGCCATGGTGAATCCTCTGATATTGATTCTATTTCTTATCTCAGGAGTGGCTGCTGGTTGGCTTGGGGTGGATTTACTGCCAACAAGAATGCTCGAACAAGTGTCAAATATAAGTGGGTTAAGGAAAGTATTGGCAGGTTTTGGGGGCTTTTTTGGGGTATTAGGCGGTTTTTTCTTTCAAATTCTCCGCCAAAGGTTGCTGGCAAAAATACGAAATGTTCCTACTGACCTATTGGTTAGTAGGGCAATTGGACTCATCCTTGGATTACTTGTCGCCAACCTTCTTTTAGCCCCAATCCTCCTTCTACCACTACCTCCTGAGATGGTTTTCGTAAAACCTCTAGCTGCTATTACAAGTAATTTGCTCTTTGGAGTTCTTGGATACAATCTTGCCGATATTCATGGGAGGACTTTATTACGCTTGTTCAACCCAAATAGTACAGAAGCTATTTTAATCTCAGAAGGAATACTTACTCCTGCAAGCGCAAAGATACTCGATACAAGTGTAATAATTGATGGGCGAATTAAGGGTTTACTTGAATGTGATTTAATAGAGGGAAAGGTTATCATAGCTCAAACGGTTATAGATGAAATGCAACAATTAGCAGATTCCAATAATAATGAAAAAAGAGCAAAAGGCCGCCGAGGCCTTAAGCTACTTACTAGCCTAAGAGAGACGTATGGGAGGAGATTAGTTATAAATAGCACAAAATATGAAGGAGCTGGAACGGATGAAAGGCTCCTCAAACTAACATCTGATACTGGTGGAATACTTATAACCGCTGATTACAATTTGGCACAAGTTGCAAAAGTAAAAGACCTAAAAGTAATGAACCTAAGTGAGTTGGTAATTGCATTGAGGCCTGAAGTGCACCCAGGTCAACAAATCAATCTAAAGATCGTTCGTGAAGGCAAGGAAGACAGCCAAGGGATTGGATATTTGGATGATGGCACCATGGTGGTCGTAGATGGTGCAAGAAGTGCCATTGGCCAGCGACTTCAAATAATCGTCACTGGGGCCCTCCAAACACCTACTGGCCGAATGATCTTTGGTAAAGCTGAAAAAGGTCAAACTCCACAAATATCAAACAACTAAAACCAGCAGCCACCTCCAAGCACTCGCTAGGCTCAAATTCTTAAAAGTTTTTCCTTTTATATGACGGTTTCCGCTCCTTATTACGGGGATTCAGCCGTAATGCGCACACCCCCACCTGATTTACCCTCGCTTCTGCTTAAAGAGAGGATCGTTTACTTAGGGCTTCCTCTGTTCTCAGATGATGATGCCAAACGACAACTGGGAATGGATGTCACCGAATTAATAATCGCTCAACTCCTGTATCTAGAATTCGACAATGCAGAAAAGCCTATTTATTTCTATATAAACTCGACTGGGACTAGTTGGTATACCGGCGATGCAGTCGGGTTTGAGACTGAGGCCTTCGCTATCTGTGACACTCTGAGCTATGTAAAACCCCCTGTACACACCATTTGCATTGGTCAGGCAATGGGAACAGCAGCTGTAATTCTTTCAGCAGGAACGAAAGGTCAGAGAGCAGCTCTTCCGCACTCTTCAATAGTGCTTCATCAGCCTAGGAGTGGAGCCAGAGGGCAAGCAACAGACATTCAAATTCGGGCCCAGGAAGTGATTCATAACAAACAGGCCATGCTCGAAATTCTTTCAAAAAACACTGGCCGTAGTGTTGAGCAATTGTCTAAGGATTCTGACCGAATGAGCTATTTGAGTCCTGAAGAGGCTGTCAGCTATGGGCTAATCGATAGGGTCCTCAAATCAAGGAAAGACTTACCAAGCTCAATTACTCCTAGTTGATTATCAAACCTAAATTATCTAAAAACACTTTCTTAATTAACCATTCTTCTCCTTTTTCATCATGCCAATTGGTACACCAAGTGTTCCCTATCGCCTGCCAGGCAGCCAAATAGAGAGATGGGTAGATATATACACAAGACTTGGCGCAGAACGAATTCTTTTCCTTGGGCAAGAAGTTAACGATGGGGTTGCAAATAGTCTGGTTGCACAGATGCTCTATCTCGACTCAGAAGACAGCAGCAAGCCTATTTATCTTTACATCAACTCTCCAGGTGGATCTGTAACAGCCGGCTTAGCCATTTATGACACCATGCAATACGTCAAAAGTGATGTGGTAACAATTTGCGTGGGACTTGCCGCTTCAATGGGTGCATTTCTTCTTACTGCTGGCACCAAAGGTAAGCGGCTTGCATTGCCACATAGCAGAATCATGATCCACCAACCACTAGGTGGAACTTCACAACGACAAGCTAGCGATATAGAAATTGAAGCAAAGGAAATCTTGAGGATCAAAGAAATGTTGAACCGGTCAATGGCTGAAATGACAGGCCAAACCTATGAAAAAATTGATAAGGATACAGATCGAGACTACTTTCTAAGTGCAGATGAAGCTAAGGAATACGGATTAATCGATAGGGTTATTGCCCATCCCAATGAAGCCTGAACAAAAAATTGCTCATTGGCTCAAAAAGGCAACATTCTCAACTAGTCAAAAACTTGATCTTTTTAAAAAAGAGTTTCAATTAATTCGAACATAGACACTTAAATCCGTTCAATTCTTGTGTTCGTTGCAATGAGCTGAGCGCCCTGCTTGCTTAAGCTCATCAAATTACTGATAAAAACCGCCTCCGCATGGCCAAGCTTTTCTATGACTCCGATGCCAACCTCGATCTATTGGCAGGAAAAACAGTCGCAATCATCGGCTATGGGTCACAAGGTCATGCCCATGCCTTAAACCTCAAAGACAGTGGCATAAATGTCCTCGTAGGCCTTTATGAAGGCAGTAGATCCGCTGACAAAGCTCGTTCTGACGGCCTCGAAGTCCTCAGTGTGTCTGACGCCTCCCAAAAGGCCGACTGGATCATGGTGCTTTTGCCAGATGAATTCCAAAAGAATGTTTATAAAAAAGAAATAGCACCACATCTAACTAAAGGGAAAGTGCTTAGCTTCGCCCATGGATTCAATATTCGTTTTGGTTTAATTCAACCGCCTGATTTTGTCGATGTAGTCATGATCGCACCAAAAGGGCCAGGACATACTGTTCGCTGGGAATATCAAAACGGTCAAGGAGTACCAGCTTTGTTTGCAATAGAGCAGAACGCCTCTGGTCAGGCACGTGAGCTAGCTATGGCCTATGCAAAAGGGATTGGGGGTACAAGAGCAGGCATTCTGGAAACAAACTTCAAAGAAGAAACTGAAACAGACCTATTTGGTGAGCAGGCGGTTTTATGTGGTGGCTTGTCAGAACTAGTAAAAGCTGGGTTTGAAACACTAGTTGAAGCTGGTTACCAACCCGAGCTTGCTTACTTTGAGTGCCTCCACGAAGTGAAATTAATTGTCGACCTAATGGTTAAAGGTGGACTTACAGCGATGAGGGACTCCATCTCCAATACTGCAGAGTATGGCGACTATGTAAGTGGACCTAGGCTGATTACAAGTGAAACGAAAGCAGAAATGAAAAAAATACTTGCTGATATTCAAGATGGGACCTTCGCAAAGAACTTTGTTGATGAATGCGATGCAGGCAAACCATTTATGAACAAAGCTCGTCAAAAAGATGCTGCACTTCCAATTGAAGAAGTTGGGAAGAGTCTTCGTGCAATGTTTAGCTGGCTAAAAACAAGCTGACTTCATCCATTGCGCTAATAATTACTGCAGCAAGCATAGACCTGCTAATTGGGGATCCTTATTGGCTTCCTCATCCGGTTCAGTTAATGGGTAAATTCATCACAATCCTTCAAAGGAAAGTTGAAAATATAGCTGGTAAAAACAAATTTGCATTGAGGGTAGGTGGAGGAATAATTGCCATTGCTGTTGTACTAGCAAGCGGGGCATCCGGATGGCTTATAGAAAGATTAATTATGCAAAAAACGACTCTAATTAGTTTTTATGGATACCTTTTCCTATTACTTGGTTTGGCCAGTTCCTTAGCGACAAGAAGTCTAAGAGATAGTGTAGTGAATGTTCTTAATCCACTATCTAAATTGTCAAGCACTTGTCCAGAATCCCTTGAAATAGCAAGAGAAAAGCTAAGTTTTATTGTTGGCCGCGATGTAAGTCAACTAAGTGAAGATGAAATATTAAGAGCAACAGCAGAAACAGCCAGTGAAAACTCGGTAGATGGAATATATGCTCCTTTGTTTTGGATGTTTTTCGGCAGTTTTCTCTGGGAATTATCTAATCAACTACCAGGTCCACTTGCCTTGGCTTGGGCATTCAAAGCCTCTAGCACTCTTGATTCTATGCTTGGGTATAGAGTTGGCAAATTGAAATGGCTTGGAACATTTGGAGCAAGGCTAGATGATGTATTAACTTGGATACCTTGCAGAATTGTTGTATTTACACTTCCATTTATAAGCAAGCCATTACATAAGATTCCAGGAATAATTAACAACGCCTTTATAGATGGCAGAAAGGACCCATCCCCAAACTCAGGCTTATCAGAATCTATTTTTGCTTATTGCTGTGGAATAACAATGGGAGGCTTAAATGTCTACCAGGGGAAAGAAAAACTTAAGCCTAAAATCGCTTCACACGAACCCAAGCCAAGTATTAGAAGCATTGAGAAGTTATTAAACCTGATACTAAATCTTGAGTTGTTTTGGCTAGCAACTATTCTGATTATTAAATATTTAACTTATCTTCTATAAGTTAATAAGCACCTCGATCCATTGGGAAAAGAAGCACACCAAAAGTCCTCATAATTATTGCAAGATCTAAAAAGAATGTTCGCCGTCTTGCGTAAGCCAAATCAAGCTTTACCCTCCTTGCATAGCTCAAGTTATTCCTTCCACTTACTTGCCACAGCCCTGTGAGGCCTGGCCTTACTGAAGCAATCTCATCCATAAATTCTCCAAAGCGCTGAAGCTCTTTATCTACAATTGGCCTAGGACCAACAATACTCATTTCACCCTTTACAACATTTATAAACTGCGGAAGTTCGTCAAGGCTTGAGCGGCGCAAGAAATTACCAAGAGTAGTTATTCTTGGATCCTTTCGTAATTTAAAATCTCTTTCAAACTCTGCTTTCATAGAGGGTGAACTTTCTAGGACACTAGACAAGACATCGTCGGCATCAACATGCATAGTGCGAAATTTTATGCAGCCAAATCTCTTATAATCTCTTCCTACTCTCCGTTGAATATAGAATATTGGGCCAGGGGAACTAATCTTTATTAAGACAGCTAAAAGCACAAATATTGGGGAGCCTAATGTCAACACTAATACAGAAAATATAACATCACCAACTCTCTTCAATGATCTTCCAATTTTACTTTGCTGATTTATAAGTGTATTGGCAGGATATGGAGATGGAGAAGATGAAAGCTCATCAAGTTGTCTTTGTGAAGCGACTCTTCTAAAAATCATTTTTTCTTTATTCAAAACCAATACGCCTCAGAGGCAGAGATTGATCACCCTTAGGCATATCCCACTAAATATCAAACTTGGAAGCCTAAAAACTTCGCTGGGTCACTCGCCCCAACGTCACAGTCCTTTCTATGCAGTCCCCAAACGCGCCTCAGCTCAGTTTCCAACCTTGAGGCAAATTGCTCTGGGCGAAATTGCTCAGCCCATAGTCGAGTTGATTCCGATGAAAACTTCTTCCAAAGTCGACTCTCCTCAAACCAAGACAAAGCTTGAATAATTGAACCAACAGTTTGATCAGGGAAAAGCACTCCTGTAGGCAGAGCTCCATCAGCAGAAGCACACCTCACCGTATCCAATAATCCACCTCTCCCTAAGCCAATAACAGGGGCTCCAGAAGCCATAGCCTCAACGGGAGCTATCCCAAAATCCTCCAGACCCGCATAAACATAAGCTCGACAATGCGCCATAAGAGTCTCCACCTCCTGCTCAGGCTGAAAACCAACTAAACGAACAGTCGGTCCAGCAAGTTTTTTCAAATACCCCTCCTCAGGCCCTTGACCCACAACCACAAGAGGGAGCTTAAGTCTATTAAAAGCCTCTACCACCAAATCAACTCTCTTATAAGAGACAAGACGAGAAACACATAAATAAAAGTCCTCTCTAGGTTCATTCCAACAAAAACGCTGAACCTCGACCGGAGGGTGTATGACTTTTGCAGCTCTTCCCCAAAAAGCTGCAATTCGTCGAGCCGTAAAACGTGAGTTAGCAATCAAATGATCTACACGCAAGCCACTCAATTGATCCCATTGCCGCAAATTGTGCAATTGCCATCTAATCAAAGGTCCTGCACCCAACCTTGCCAAATGAGATCGACGCAAATAAGCATGCATTAAGTCCCATGCATAGCGCATAGGAGTATGCACATAACTGACATGAAGGTTTTCAGGTGAAGTTATTACACCCTTTGCAACCAAATGGCTACTACTAATTACCAAGGGATAATCAACAAGATCAAGCTGCTCAATAGCAAGAGGAAGCAAAGGGAGGTATTGCTGAACATGACTCCTTCCCCAAGGTAGGTTTTGAATTGGAGTAGTAAGAACTGATCTCCCATACAACCAGCTGTCAAGTTGAGTGCTTTGGCCATCTACTAATGATGCCAACTGCGTTGAGCAACCTAAATGCAAAAGCAAGGAGTCAATTTCCCTGGTAACCAACTCAGCTCCTCCATGGGATCTGGTACTAAACCAATCATGTACAAGAGCAACTTGCTTAGGGAAATCGACTAAGTCCTTATCTGGCATAACTAGATCGAATAGGAGGGAAAGATAACTACTTCAAACGTCTCCTGGAGATTAGTGCGTTTGATCAGAAGAAGAAGCGGGATTGATTAAAATTTTCTACAAATTCGTGCTTTTAGTATTATACAAGTAAAGTTGCATTACAAAATATCGAGTGTAAAGTGAGTTCTTCTGTCCAGTTTAGCGATTTCTACAGAGTTTTAGAAGGGGCAAAAAATGGTGACAATGATCAGTTAAAAAAACTTGATTGGATCCTTGCTGAATATGAACATGCAACGAATAGCATCAATGCTTACGATGAACTTGGTCAGATATTCTGCCATATTGGAGTAATGAAACTTTATGAATACACGGGAATAGATGAGGTTAAAATTATAAGCGAATTCCCAAAAGAAGTCTGGGACTACTTAATACTACGAACGAAAATTGACCTGATAAGTTGCATGAAAGAGGCAATGAATAAGCATGCAAAAGAGCATGATTTGCCAAAAAAACTTTGCAATAGTTGGGGAAATAGTATTGAAGAAATTGAATCAAATCTTGAGGACTTGGCTTTTTATGTGGCTGAAGGTATCGAGCAAATAGTAAAAGAGCCTGCTTAATATCCTTGGCAGAAAATGCTTTAAAGTTAAAGAATTAACAAGAATTCTGATTGCAAACCGATCTGTTCATGGCTTAATACATCTTCTAGTTAGAATAATGGTCAACTCATAAAGGTCATTAGAAGATGGCAAACGAAATAGAGTTCAGTGAACTTTTTGGGCTTCTCAATGCAATAGTAGAAGGCGAAGAAAAGCATTTGGAAGCTGAGCAGCTTTTAATTGATTATCGTGAAGGGAAAGGTAGCCACTCAGCAATTGAGGAATTAGGGAAATTGTTTTGCAATATTGGAATAATGGAACTATATAAATATGCTGGCTCTAGGGACATTAGGTATATTGCCAACCTAGAAAAAGAAGAATGGGAAAAGAAAGAGGAGGAGCAAGAGATAAGTCTTCCCTATTTTCTAGCAAATGCAATGATAAGTTACACTAAAGAAAATAAAGTGGTCGATTATCTTTCGAAGAAATGGGAAGAAAGGAAAAGGATGGTTGAGAAAAATATAGTAAGTATGGCCCAATATGTAACTGAAGGTATTATACGATTAATAGACTAAAGTAGTTTTTTTAATAAGCAACATAGCTTCTGATAGAAATCTATATCATCTAAAATCCCAACCCCATCTGGAGTTTTAAGTTATTATCATGTTTAGGATCTTTTATTGATTGAAATGAGGAGTTAAAGCTAATAGAAGTATAGAAAGAAGAATCTAAAGAAGGAAAGTAACGGAATTTAGTGGAAAAGTTATTACTAGTAGAAGAGTATGGAATATGCCCAATAATTAGCTCATCAGAAACTAGAAAGCTCAAATGTTTGTTTATATTCCAGGAAGCATCCGCTGCATAACTAGAGGAAGTTAAAAAGGTACCACAAGAGCTATAGCTAGAACATTGAGAGCCTCCATCAATTAAATGAACACTAGGTCCTATTGATAAATCAAGAGAAAGATTATCTGATTCTATTAGATTATATCCAATGCCTAGAGAAGTTGATATGTCATTAACTCCAACAGTATTAAGCTGATTATATCTATAATCACTAAGAGTATACAAACTAAGCCCTTTTGCAAAAATACGATCATACCTAAGCTTCAATCCAGCCTTTGCGACCTGTGAGTTTATATCATTTTTTTGTTCTTGAATTTTCTCCCCCATAAGAGAACTAGAAATAAAGAGTTTCTGGGTTTTTCCTTTATAAGTTGATGATATATCCAGAGCATATCCTAGTGAATTGTTTGGGCCTGTCGAATTGGAATCTATTCCTAAATCAATATTTGTTTTCCATTTTTTGTTAATTCTTTTTTTTAATATTGATTTAGTATTGACTTTAACTATTCCAAGGAGGGAATGATCTAATACCCTAACTTGTTTAGTACTTTTTGATTTGATCAGCTTTCCTGAAATAATGTCGCCATTTTTCAGCTTGAATTTAACTAGGTCATTTGCCTGTGCGGGAGTAACTATGTTGAACACACTAAATAGGGTCCCTGAAAGAAGTAGCCTGATAAAATAATTAAATGAATTATTTCTCATAAAAATAGCTGGGTATCATGGATCAACCATGATAACTTTGTTCTCACTAGAGGTCAGTTAAAGAAGTACTTAAAACAATAATTAACGGCAAGCCGTATCCAAGTGGCTTGACATTCCGCCGCCTTGAGGTAAAATTAGCAATGTTACCTTTAAGATGAGCAAAGTTAAAAGCAAGAAAACTAAAAACTGCAATAAGAGAAAGAAGATTGCCTGGCTAGCTTATAGCTTCACAGGAATTGGTTTAAGAGCATTAACAACTCTATCATTAATAATTATCGCTTCAAGCCTTTTGAAGGTGGCAAAGAATGCTGTTCAACATTCTGATTGTGTAGCAGATATGTCGTCACAAGTAGGAAACCGTTCAGATGCTTTGAGATACTGTAATGGAGGAAACTAGCTCAATTAGAAATTCATAGCAGATATGAAATAGGGTCGAACTCATTCAAAATCATCGATCAAAAAGCTAATGAATAGAGGTGATTTGAATGGGGCAATAAAAGATTTCTACATTGGAAATATAAGGGCTGGAGAAAAAGATTTTGAAGGTGCATTAGAGTCTTTCTCAAGGGCAATCGCAAAAAACCCACGACATGTTCTGGCCAAAAATAATAGGGGAATTATTAGAAGGCAAAGAGGTGACTTCAAAGGGGCTATTGATGACTTCACATCTGCTATAGAAATAAACCCAAATAAAGCAGATCTATATTTTCAAAGAGCACTTACAAAGATAAACATAGGGAATGAATCGACGACATATCTTAGTGCAATTCAAGACCTAACTAAAGCCATAAGACTTGACCCTACTTTTGCCTTGGCAATAATTCAGAGAGGACTTATTAGAACTAAGCTAAATAATCACTTAGAGGCAATAAAAGATTTCACATTGGCAATAAGCTTAAAACCCAATCTAGGGTTGGCGTATTTATATAGAGGAAACGCAAAATATTATCTGTATAAATCACATCATGGATGTTCTGATTGGAATAAGGCATTAGAACTTGGCTGCTCGGAGGCTAGGGAGAAATTACAGAGTTTTTGCTAACAGAGAACATTAAGCATCCAAACTTTAGATTGATTTATTAAAGGAATTTTTATTTAGTGATCTTTTTCTTATTGCCAGCGATTGATTTCAACTTAAAGAAAATGCTAGCATATAGGTTTGATAATAATAATTGGATCATGTCAGTTAAGAATGAAAAGGAATTAGGCCCTGTATCTGAAGCCATTTCGCGCCTATCAAGAGTCGGTGATGCTGATGGCTTGGGTCAATTTAATTTCTCCAGGTTTTTTGGTGGAATTAATAAGCCTCATACAGAAGAAGAAGTTGAAAAAAGTTTAATTGTTGGAACTTCAAGTACAACACCCTCCATAAATGAAGTTGATCTAGAGTATCCTCAACCTTGGTTATTTTTTAGATTAATAATAGGATCTATTATACTCTTTTATGGATTTGTATTTGCTTATGAGCAATTTGAAAATTCGAATTTAATACCTGGAGTCATTATCACAGGTTCTTTTGCTGTACCAATATCAACATTATTTCTGTTCTTTGAACTAAATATACGTAGAAATATACATTTATGGCAAGTACTTAGGTTGGTTTTGTTTGGCGGTTTACTTTCACTACTAATAGCCCTATTGGTCTTTGAAAATACAGATTTCTTAGAGGATTCTATGGGAGCATCTGTAGCTGGCTTGGTTGAAGAGCCAGCAAAGCTTGGAGCTTTGCTCCTTTTAATGAAGGGCAAAAGAAAGTACCCTTATATATTGAATGGATTATTACTAGGGGCATCAGTTGGTTGTGGTTTTGCTGCATTTGAATCTGCTGGCTATGCGTTAAATGTGGGACTTTACAGTAGATCCTTTGATTCCTTGGTTGAAAATATTCAAATGAGAGGGTTACTCTCTCCTTTTGCTCATATTGTGTGGAGTGGGGTAGCTGGTGCAGCCCTATGGCGTGTAAAAAAGGCTGGAGACTTTTACCTTGGACTATTACAAAAGAAGGAATTCTATATGCCATTTGGAATAATTGTTGCTTGCCATGCAATATGGAATTCGACTTTTTCACTTCCTTTTATGGGTAAATACATTATCTGCGGAGTTGTATCTTGGATAATCGCTTTATCTCTAGTCAATTTAGGTATAAAGCAAATTGCTTCAGAAAAAAAAGGAGAGTTTATCTTTAGAAGATAGGTATGATTCTCTAAAGATTAAGAGGGACCCTGCTTGAATAAGAAGTTTAATCAGAAAGGGATTCTTAAGTAGTTCAGCTTTTCTATCAAATAAGGTATCTGAGTTCAAAAAAACCTGGAATTTTTTTGGATGCCCAAAAGTTCCTGGCTGAGCCATGAAGATAACATTCTAATAAATGCCTATTAAAACATTTTATTTGTATTGCATTTTTTGGTAATTAGAAATAACATTATAAATAATTAAAATACGAGTTTCATGGCAGTCACACCGCAAATGCAAGAAAGGCTTGACAAAATAGACTTGCTTATAAGCAAAGGTTTTTCATTAAAAAGCTCAATGAGAGGGTTTTACCACATCCTTAGCAACCCAGAAGGCAAAGCTATTAATACTATAAGTCAAGCCTATAAGAATGAGCCTCTACCTGGTTTCTCCTGGATTGGATTCTTATGGTGTCCTTTTATATCAGTTCAAATACGTCATTGGAACTACTTTTGGTTTCTTGGAATCGCTTCATTTATATTTGACTTCATTGTTGCAGTAACTAATCTTCCCACCTCGGTTAATAATTTGTTTGGTATTTCTGTTGGTTTTATTTACGCATATAACTTTCCCTACCAAAGATGGCTTTTTAATAAGAGCAACAAGAAAGAAATCTCTGTTTGGAAATCTATTTTAATAGGCTTAGTGCTTTCCATATTAGTTTCTATACCGGGCCTAATAGTTTCAGAGATAATTAATCCAACTGCTTTTTAGGTAATGGTCAAATAATAAAATTGATTAGTTCCTTTCATATGAGGCATATCCATTTAACTCTTATTAGTACCTGCCAAGTGTAAATAATGAATAATAGCAAAGCAGCTGGAGCTATTTTAGCTTTAGCAAAAGAAAAGCAGAAACAAGGAAAGTATCAAGAAGCAATCCTTGCTTTCCAAAAATCAATTGCTCTTAAAGAAGACTGGGATGCATACCAAAGCCTGGGATCTACATTTTTTACAACCAACCAATTTATAGAAGCAATTGAAGCACTGCAGAAATCACTTACCTTAAAAAAAGACTGGAACTCTTTCAAGGGATTGGGGTGGGCATTCTTAAACACTGACCAGTATCAAAAAGCAATAGAGGCTTTCCAAAAATCAATTGCTCTTAAAGAAGACTGGAACTCTTACCAAGGTTGGGGATGGGCTCTATATAAAAGCATCCGGTTCAAAGAATCAATTAGTCCATTCCAAAAATCAATTGCTCTTAGAGAAGACTGGAATTCCTACCAAGGCCTTGGATGGGCGCTATTTAGGAACAATCAATTCGAGGAAGCTGTTGATGCTTTCCAAAAATCAATTGCTCTTAAAGAAGATTGGAACACATTATATGGACTTGGTTGGGCTCAAATTAGAATGAACCATTTCAGAGAAGCAATAGAAGCGTTTCAAAAATCAATTATCCTGAAAGAAGATTGGAGTTCATACCAAGGTCTAGGGTGGGCTCTATTAAATACAAAACAATACAAGGAAGCTATTCAGAACTTCGATAAATCGATTGAATTTATAAAAGACTGGAATTCCTTAAAAGGGCTTGGCTGGGCACTTTTAAAGACAAAGCGTTATCAAGAAGCTATAGATGCATTCCATGCATCACTTCTAATGCAACCAGTATGGGATTCCTACGAAGGACTTGGTTGGGCTCTTATTAAAATAAAACAATACAAGGCTTCTATAAATGCATTCTGTAATTCCATAGCACTAAATGAGAATAATAGCTCTTACTTAGGTCTTGGTTGGAGTCTTTATAAAGTCAATAACCAAAAACAAGCTAACGATGCTTTAAAGAACTCGGTTCCTATAAGAAATACACAAAGAATTTATCAAGGGAAGGAATGGTTGGAAAGTGTCTATCAAATTTTAGGTAGAAGTTATTCAAGCCTAGAGATGGAGAGGAATCCATTCGTTTCTCAGGTCTATGAAAAATATATTCATATAGATTCGAACATGGATTCATGCATCAAACCAGATAAGACAATTAAAGAGACAAATACTTCCTCTTTTGAATGTTCCTTAATTCAAGGTGCAGTCATAACAAATATTTATGGAGTCTACAATCTGCAAGGCTTGCCATTTAATGAAAGTATTATAACAAGGGGTAAAAAGCTTCACTCGAGAGATTTTCCACTTGGCTCTTTTCACAGCCTAAATTTATCCAACTACCCAAAATTTAATGAAATCAGGTCCGCAATTTGGATTAAATATCTTGAGTTTAATCATATAGGTCATGCTCTAACAGAAATGTGCTCAAGTATTTACCCCTTACTAATGTGGGTAGAAAATGGTTTTAATTTAAATGAGTTAACTATAGTTATTCCAGCCAAATGCAAAGAGCATAAAGAAACGTTGGCAACTCTTTTGTCTCTGGACCCCAAACAATTAATACATGTGGGTGATGAAGACATACCTCTAAGGGTGAATCAACTCCTAATACCTAGACCAACTATGGTATTAAGAGATTTCATGCATCCTAACCATTGCAAAGTTGTACAAACTTATCTCAAGCTTTATATAAAAAATATTGAAAAAATAGACACTGATTATGTTTGCAATGATTACTTTTCAAACAAGGTGGGCGAGTTACCTCCTCAAATACATCCAAGTAAATTATATATTTCAAGATCAAAAATGCCATCTAGGCTTCGTAAGTTTGTCGGAGAAGAAGAAATCGAAAGGGAGTTGATTGAATTAGGTTGGACTATAATTTTTCCAGAAAGAACTACTGTTAAAAACCAATTATCGTTATACAAACATGCTAAATATATTGCTGGAACAGAAGGGAGCGCCTTCCATATTTTAATGGGTATTGAAAAACCTAAATTCAAAATAATCTTACTAACGAAAGTAATAAGGGACCCAGAGGAAGATATGCAAGTAAATCTGGGTTTGCAGTTCTCTTCACTAAATACCAAGGTCGATCATATCAACTGTTTAGAGAGTACCGGAAACAAATGGGGAACAATTCGAGACGTATCTCTTCTTCGAAACTATAATGCAACAAATATTGCAAAAGAAATAGAGGCTTTTAGCCAAAAAAACTGACTAATTTTTTCTTCTCCTATATCCAAAAAGGCAAATACAACTCAGGGCAACCTAATATAGAAATTCAAATAATGACGAAAACTCTTGTAATTATTGAAAAATTTAAACTCTAACCATATTTTATTAGTTTTATCCAAGGGACCAAATGATAGTAGGATTTATGAGTGATTACTTGACTCATCACCCATGAAGATATCTGTTGACTTGGGCTGTGGTTCGACCATTAGAAATCCATATGAAGCCGACAAAGTAATAGGAATAGATATACATGCTTATCCAGGAGTAATGGCATGCAATCTATTTTGTGAGCCAATTCCTTTACCAGATCAATCAGTAGATTTCGTAACAGCAATTGATTTTATAGAACACCTTCCAAGAACACCCATATATGAACCTAATCATGTTGAAAACCCCTTTATATTTTGTATGAATCAAATATCTAGAGTATTAAAAACTGGTGGCACTTTTATGCACAAAACACCTGCTTATCCAAAGCCGGAGGCATTTATGGACCCAACACATACAAACATCATTACGGAGAAGACAATTATTTATTTTGCAAAAATTCCTACAGAGGCATATGAGGATTCCTATTCCTTTATCAGAGAAATATCCTCTGGATATGGAATTCAAACAAGATTTGTACTAAAGTCAAGTAAATGGGAGAATTATCATTTAATTCAGACCCTTGAAAAATACTAAACCACAAAAATATATGCGATCTAAAATAAACATCAACGGCTACTATTTATTAGGGGCCATAGCGGCCCCTGGATGTCCAGCACTGATTTTTTTAGATTACATGCATGGACCAATATTTAATTTCTAACTCAGCCGATACAGAAAGTCAGTAGGCAAAACTGCTCTAGTTGCCGCCATTAAAGTTGCGAACAACAAAAAATGTACTTTTAGCCTTTCTCTTGCTTCTACATTAGAATTTATAAATCTTTTACTTCCTGCCTAACTTCGCCGAAACTTCAGGCTTCTCAGCATTAGGCAAAACAAAAGTAAGGTCAATTTCTTGATCCCTAAGGCAATGAAGCTGCTCTGGTGGGCAGTATCTGCTTCTAAATTTTGGTTTAATCAATCATTAGAACTTTGTAGAGCATGATCCAAATCGGATAGAAATATCCTTTTTCAATGACTAAGAGAAAACGAAGAGAAGCAAAAGTCACAAAAAAAGAGAGACACAACAGGCATCTCCCTTTCTTTTAGCGACTGTTTGGGGACAAATCGCCTATATATTTCTAGTCAGACAGTTCATGAAAAAAAACTCAAAATCTTGATGCCCTCACAAGAAAACCCTATTTGACCAGGAGCTGATTTGAGCAGTAATACAGAATTTCGACAGTCCTCACACAAATTTGTGCGGCATGGACTCCACTCAACAAGTGCGCTTTTTTTGTTGGACTTGCTAAAGCAATAGATACACGTAAAAGCGCCTAAAGGGAGGGGCTCCGATCTTCCTAACAGCTGAAAGGTAGAACTGACAGGTTTGATTGTATGATCTACATATCTATAGAAAGGCTCCTAAAAGGAACTCATGTCATATGGCTAAAAAAGGTACCAGGATAGTTGTAACCCTTGAGTGTACCGAGTGTAGGACTGTCCCCGACTCAGAAAAGCGCACTCCTGGCGTCTCAAGATACACAACCGAAAAAAACCGGAGAAACACCACTGAAAGGCTCGAACTCAAGAAGTTCTCCCCGCAGCTCAATAGGATGACTATCCACAAAGAAATTAAGTAATCAGCCTAGATTCCAAAACAGGTGTTTATACCGTTGATTTTTTAGTTGAGCGATTTATAAATAGCTTAGGAGTCAGAGCATGAACGGTCTTAGATAAGTGCTCGACTCAAAGGGCGGGATCGAAATACCCCGCCCTCTTTAATTTTTCTAATCCTTAGAGCTTGGCCAGAAGAGTGCTAAATCACTGCTTCACTAAGGCACTAGCCAGCTACCGACAACAAATTTTGCCATCAAGGCTTCTTGCTTTATGAGGGCTTAATTTTGTTTGATGCTGAATCTGGAAAATTCAGCTATGTTCACTCAGAACATTAGCCATTTGTTGAACAATGCTTCGGAAGCAAGAAAAAAATGCCATCACAAGAGGCGTATTACTCGGTATTGGATGGGGATGGGGGTTAGACAGGTTTTATGAAGGGGATAAAAAAGGAGGTGTACTCTCAATAATTGGCTGGGCTATCATTTTTACAAGTTTGATGTATCTGAAATGCTCTGGGATTGAATACGTAGATGGGGTCAAGGATTATTCCAACTACAGTCCTAATCCATTAATCATACTTCCATTACTGGCTGGGGTTTATGGAGTATATTTGATTATAAAAAAGGCATTTAAACTTGCAAAACAGTTTGAAAATGCAGAAGATTGATATATTTCCTTTTAAATTAATTTATTAAATAAATAGGTTTTCAAAAGAAAATATCTATTCTCCAATTTTAGTGAATTGAAATAAATGTAGTCAAGAAAACTTTATGTACAAAATTTTTTTTTAATCAGTAAAAAGTGATGATTTCACTTAGTTTTTTGATGTAGCAACAAGTAAAATCCTTTTTATATCAATTGCCTTTCCATAAAAACTTGAAAGCCCAATACCCCAACAAAGTTATCAACACCCAGGGTATCAAGGCTCTTAACGCCGAGAGAACAAAAAGAATGGCAACAGCAGAAAGCAGAACTCTCTTTGTTAACGCTTTTGCGTCATCCGTCATAACTTCCCAGCGGGGGAGTAAAGACATAGATAAATCAATAAACTGATACCTTTTTAACGGATTTTCACTGAACTACACTGTCCCCGGGAGCAATAAAACAGAATTTCGAACCTTCTCACACAAATTTATGCGGTATGAACGCCTCTCGACAAGTGCACCGTTTTTGTTGCACTTGTCAAAGGAAGAGATCCAGGTAATGATACCTAATGTGAGGAGTTTGATCTTCCGAGCAGTGGAAACAAGGAAACACTTGCTTTAGATCTCCCAAAAAGCCTGCCCTAGGGCAGGCTTTTTGGTTACTTACAAAACCTTAAAGCTCCAAAATTCATCCACAAGTCTTGCAACGCAGCCATTAAGTAATCGCCATAGAAGCCATACAACTTGACGAGCCACTCCTCGATTAGTACTCTTGTATTACCTTAGAATTTTCGCGGGCGCTCCTTCCCAGCCTAAAAGGCCCTTGGATTTAGCGCTAAGCGTGGTTCCTTTTTGATCCTTTGAAACACTGAACTTATGGTCGCTGAAATTGAGAGAGCATTACCAACTCCAACTGGATGGTTAATTCACCCTGAAAGGAAGCGGGTGCTCTTTTTCATTCGTGACACCAAATCCGTAGCAAGAAACCCTCAGGTAATAACTCAACTTTGGTATTCCACTAAAGACGGTGTACCTACACACATCAAGGACACTAGATCGATGGAACCAGAAGATGCTGTAAAAACTTGGAATAAGTTGCTGAATAACGGTTGGGAATTGGTAGAGCATCAAATCAATGAAGATGCTGCTTAGCTAAATTTTTACAACGGCACTATTATGCAACCTCTGAAGAAACTAAATACATTAGAAACATTGATCTTATACATATAGCATTTATATCTAATTTATAGCCTTAAATAAATAGTTTTAAATATAGATATCGTCATTTCTCTCATGCCTCAAACGGGGTAATAAGACCTCAATATCTATCGATTTTTGGACAATCCCTAGAAACTCGCCAAAACCCTTCTGCGGCATATAAAAGATCTATATCATCGCGTAAATATTGCTTTTCTCCATACCAAAGACTACTTCCTAATCCCACTATCAATACAGTCTTTTTGCCTTTAACTGATTTGGCATTCTTATGCCCTCTAAGGGGCTCCTTATCTACAAATAGCAGAACTGATCCAGTAGTACTTTTACCCACCATGTCTTCTCGAGGAGTCGACCACCAAGTTGTTGCATATCCTTGATATTGACCGTGAGAAAAAGACCTTACCTTATTCCCCTTATAGAACAATGTACCCTTCCATTCAGGGCTGGCTTTCATCGATGTATCATGGAAGCGTATTACCGCATCAGAGCTTCTTTCGCTACGCCATTCACACCCAATGGCAGGGTAAGAAAACAGAAGAGCAGTCAAAAGTAATGATCGACAGATCATATTAGAAATAGTTTTAGAGCAGCCTAAAAGGCAATATCCTGATCATAAATCTGAGAGGGTCCAGCAATATGTATATACTGCTAGAATATTGAATATAGTTCTGACCATGCTAAGTAACAACGATTTCAACACAAAGAATCTTTCCGACCAATTTAAAAAGCATATTGAATTAACTAAAAAGAAGAAAGGAGTATACCTCTTATCTACAATATCTCTAACACTTAGCACGGCGTTATTTCTATGGGGTTTCCAGCAAATATTAATGAATATTTTGTATCTAGTAAACCTCTCATTTTTCTCTTTGATCTTCCGAGATGCTTGGTCAGTTAAAAATAAAAATATTATTCCAATTATTGCTATTACTATAAGCATACTCTTAACTTCAAGCACTTTAATTGATATTTTAAAAGCGCTTGATGCATTTACATCTCTAGGAAGTACTCTTCAGGATATGTTTGATTAAATTATCTCCAAGTTACTAATTATAAATTTAAAAAGAAAAGCAAAGTATCAAAATACCTCATAGAGTTATGCCTTAAAGATCTAGTAGTTGATTTTATTTGCCAGAAAATCAACCTAATCAACATACTTCTTTCATCGTTGTTTCTCCTAAGTCCAACCAAGTCTTACACGGAGAGGGTGTCCGTTAATTAGGGCCTAAATGGCACTTCCTGGAACCAACTTTGGGTTATTTTTTGGTTTGTTTCCTAGCATTTTCCCTAGCACCTAAACGGGAACTCATGAGACTTCATTTCAGGTCTTCCCAAATTTCCCCATGGAGGAGTAGGGCTGAAGAACGACACCCTCACACACGTTTTTTGTCATGAGTGCCGCCAAATAAGGGCAACTTTTTTATACTTTATCACCAAAAATCTCTGGAAACTAAAGAGAGTTTATCTACTCTGTGAAAGTGAGTGGCTACCTTCAAAGGATGGATTGAATCGAGAAAACAGTTTTTTCTTACAAAGAATATATCCATAAATTAATAACTATACTGAAGAGCACGAGGACTAAAGGGACATAATTATCCTTTCTAATCTTAAGAGTCTCTCTAGTTATTAGTGATAAGAAAATAATATTTATTAGATCTATTTTTGTATAATAAAATTCATCTCCAATAAACAACAAACGATATACCATTATTAGACTTATGATCACAGATATAGATGAAGATATCGACCTGAGGTCCTTCCTTTTAAGACTCTTTAAAAAGTCATTCCAAAGAGTAGGCAATTCTTTCTTGTTCGTTTTTAACTTTGATCCTTCAAACTTTTCCATCTGCTCTGACTGACACCCTGCTGCCAAACCACAAAAAACAACAGGCGACCATGAAAAACCTGTTATGTCATATCCTAGGAACATTCCCAAGAAATCTACTAATGCTACTAAATAAACAATGTAACCGATTAAATTGAACATGGTTCAGATGCATTCATTGGTATCCTAATCGAAAATATTAGAATTAATAACATTGTTAACTAAAAAGAGATCCAAAACTCTTACGCCTGAAAAATTACATCAAAAAAGCAAGCAAGAATTCTCTAACATTTTCCCTAACACCAAATTGGAACCTACTGATCCTTTCTGGAACTAACTAAGAGTAAAAATCTCCTGAATTCGCCAAATTGCAGCAATGATGGGACTTCCTGGAACGTCAGGATACTTACAAAAACGGAGAGGGTGTGCTCCGACTTGCACCTAGCAAAGCAGGTATAGACACATATAAGCAGGTGATTCAGAAAAATCGACTTTTCCGCCAACGCTTCCGCTAACAGGGAGTCAACCCTATAAGTTCAATTTATTTAGATCAAATAAAACAATTACGTGGACAATATATGGTATACCTAATTGTAATAATTACTAGGTGAATAAAACAGTCAAGGATTTATTTAAGGTTGTTGCTCCAATTATAGTTGTTGGTGGATCTATTAGACCTGCTTGAATGAGTTTGTAAGGAAATACCAAATACTTCTTCAAATACCCTACCATTAATTTTACAATCAGTACAACCAAGTTCCAACGTTGTAATTTACTTGCAT
The DNA here is from genome assembly GCF_034092375.1 of Prochlorococcus sp. MIT 1300. Taxonomy (NCBI): domain Bacteria; kingdom Bacillati; phylum Cyanobacteriota; class Cyanophyceae; order Synechococcales; family Prochlorococcaceae; genus Prochlorococcus; species Prochlorococcus sp. MIT 1300. The sequence goes on from NZ_CP139302.1 coordinate 681,041, forward strand.
TTCATTACTATAACTCTACTTAAATCTCTTCAATATATTTTCGATCTATTTATTAACATCAGATTCCAATCAGACAATGATCAGAGTTCCAAGTCATATTGATTTTTGAAATGTTACGGCATTCATCCAGTTATAAATAGTGCCTTTTGAAACCTCAATTATGTTCGCTACTTCTGGAAGGCGTATAAAACGATGCGCGATGGACTTGGGCATAGTGCTCAGAAGAGAAACAACCCTCCTATTGCAACTCAACTAATAAAGGGCAATTAAAATTGACTGAATTTTAGATATAACTAGCAGAACAAATAAACCTTCTCCGAAGAGTAACCAAGTAATCGTGGAGTTGCTGAGTCCGAACCTTCTATAACGAGCAATCGTGGCATCATGGACCCTTCGGATACTTGAAAGCATTTATTTCGCTCCCATCACTTTGATTTGATTTCCAGCATCGCTTAATTTCATCCACCTTTTTTTATCCTCATCAGTAAAGGTCTCTAGCCTTCTTGCATACACGGCATCTGCATTTAAGTCTTCGATCATTTCATAACCAAAGAAGTCCAATAACTCTTCCTGACTGTTAAAGCAGCGATCACTCCACTCATAATTGTTATTCCCCTTCGCATTTTCATACTCATAGCACTCATAGAAATAATCAGTCCTATAACGCTCTACTAACGCAAACTCCTTTTGCTCTTCATCTGGGAGTTTGTCGTATACGCTCCAACCAATTATCAAGACTGGCATTACTTGTTGAGTTGAGAGCGAAGGACTAACTGACGCTTTAGTTTTACGCTCTCGTCTTTTAGTTCTTCCATCTCCTTCTGATACTTGTCGATCAAATCCAGAGTCCACTTCCATTTCTTCTCTTTGCAGTGTGCTCTTGCTGCGTCCCAATCCATATTGAAAGCCTCATTATCAATTGAGTCCTCTTGTCTTTTCTAGCAGAGTCTTATTCATGTCAACAGAACACTTCATGATCATGAGTGGATAGATAGTGCCTTCTTTGTATTGCATATATGCCTCTTCACACATCGTTTGCCTAATTCCTACCCACTCTTCAAAAGTTTTGGATTTCAGTTCCTGCTTCAACTTTTTATCTGACTGAACAAGTTTGCTGAAAGCACATTCACGCATCGCGTAGGTATTTCCTTCGTTGCAATACCCCTCTTTCTCTTGTGCCAATACAGGTAAAGGGATGAGTAATAGCAATAGAAGGAAGGATCTCATTTACTCCTGATCATTCATTAAATAAAGCACCTCTAAATCTTGTCTTGAGTCGGCGACCTTCCTTCTTAAAAAGGTCAAGGCATCTCCATCGATTTGCGATTCAGCAATCATCGCTTCTGACTGGTCAATGGCATGCTCCAAATTCTTGATTTTAAGTTGTCTAATTTCCTTATCTTTCTTGCACTGCTCAAGTGTGTAGGAATCAATCATCTTCTGTCTCGGCCCTTGGTGAAGACCCTTGTAATCACAATATTCATCACCACAAAGAAAATCACCGATCCAATCGTGGGAGCAAAGATAAACAGTGCATCGGAATAGTGCATCGCTTACCAATCTGGATAGGCAAAATCATCTCCAACAGGTTCCTCATAAAAATCACCTGCTTTGATTCCCCTTTGGTAAGACGAAAGGAATGAAAGGAAATGGCGAGTCATTTCTTTGCTCATTCTCCTGCTACCTCTCTTAAACGATAGAAAGTTTCCTCGCACCTCACAACGACACCTTTGTATTCAGGTGGAAACGCTTTCATCCAAGTGGGGATTCCCATAGTCACGGGGAATCCTCCCTTGATATGGAAGACAACCTCTTTCTTCTTTTCGTCCAAGAAGTGTGGGGGAAGGTTCACCATTCCAACACTTTCTTATAAGGATGTTTTTTCATTTCACCAAAGATATACTCGTATAAACAACATTGAATGAAAGAATTAAACGCTTCTAAAAATACCCTATCAGACACTTTATACCCTACCATTCCAGTCAAAATACCCTACCGTTTAAATTGCATTGCGTTGCCTTTGTGTGCATATGTCTGAAAGGTAGACCGCTGAAATCGACTACAGAACTCCAGTTTGAGACCCTGTATTCCCGTGTGAATGAGTTTGGTACGGAGAGGGTGGGATTCGAACCCACGGACGGTTTCCCGTCAAACGATTTCGAGTCGTTCGCTTTCGACCACTCAGCCACCTCTCCAGAGCCTATAGACTAAGGTCGACTAATTATAAAGTTATATTATCGTAAAAATCAAATAATTACTCTTTGAGTATTCAAACTCAAAAAGAATAATAAATCACCCTTTGGGAACCAGGAAGATTTTAAATCTTCACTAAAAAATATCAGCTCGCTACAAATCAATTTACTATTATTTCCAGCCAAACTTAGCCATTAACTTCGTGGCTTTGGCATTCAAACTTCCTAACGCCTTTATCGATACTCCATCAGGAATGAAGTTCCCAAACTTACGTACATATGGAGAGTTGCTAAAACCATTTAGAGGATGTTCAAATGTAGGTCCAGCTAGACCAGTGCTCCCATCAGGTGATGCTAGAAATTCAAGTAACTCAATAGCTTCAGCCTTGTTTTTTGCATACTTAGCTATACCGCCAGCGCTAACATTTACATGTGCGGGGTTGGGAGTAATGACCTTCACTTTTTTTGCCAAAGCCTTATCCTTTTCACCATTTATGCCTCCAAGCATTCTTGCAACATAATAATGATTAGTAATTCCTACTCCACAAATTCCTTGTGCTACTGCTCTTGTCAACGAAATATCTCCACCAAAGAAAGGTTCAGAAACATTGTTAATCATCCCTTTCAACCAAGACTTAGTTGACTGCTCTCCATATAGTGAAATTTGATCTGCCACCAATGATTGGTTGTAAACACTATTTCTCTTTCTCAAGCAAACCTTACCTTTCAGACCAGGCTTTGCCAAATCAGCATAAGTATTAATCTTGTCTACATCAATTACTGAGGGATTTGCAACTATAACGCGGACCCTTCTTGTAAGGCCATACCATCTACCAGCAGGATCACGATAGACAGAGGGAACCGTATCATCTAACTTTTTAGATCGGTAAGGTTGAAGCAAGCCCTCTTTCGCCGCATTATTAATCCGAGCTGCATCTACTAGCAAAATCAAATCAGCTCTTGAGTTTCTACCTTCACGCTTAAGCCTTTCAACTAAGGAGATTCCAGTAGCCTCAATAAGTCGGATTTTAATATTGGTTTGCTCAGAAAATTTCTTATAAATTTGCCTATCAGTATTGTAATGACGCCCAGAATAAACTAATACTTCTCTTTGAACTGAAGTAGCAGAAGGAGTCTTAGGTCGCGGCTTATCCCCACCAAATAAAGCTTTGTCAGCAGTACAACTTGTCAAGAAAGCAGCAAGAAGGACACCAGAGGTAAGCCTTAGAGAGCAAACCATTTCTCAATCCAATCAATGAGCCAACTTATACATTATAGGCTTAATCGACTAGATGCATGAACTATAAAATATTTTACAAGTAAATGTAGCTAATGACCCTCTCGGGGCTTAAGCTTAAAGTTGATGAAATAGCATTTAGCCCTTTAAAATCCTATGGAATATTTAAAACAAAATTTAATTAGCAAAGGGTCGGCCGAAACAATTGTCAATTCTATTTTAAGTGATAAAGAGTCCTGGGTAGATGGGAAAAAGACTGCTGGGAGTCAAGCAGCAAAGGTTAAGAGGAATCTTCAACTCTCAAGAGATTCTTACGTATCAAAATTACAAGCAGACCAAGTTGCCCAGGAAATTTCTAACAATGATTTATTAAAAAGCTTTTGCCTTCCTAAAAGTATTCATGGACTGATGTTTACCCGAACAGGTATTGGCGACTCTTACGGAATGCATGTTGACAATCCCTATATGAGCTCCGGGAGAAGTGACCTTTCATTTACGTTATTTTTAAACGAAAAGGATGAATATGAAGGGGGAAATTTGTGCATACAAACGATGCAAGATGTAAAAAAGATTAAATTAAATGCAGGCCAAATAGTGATCTATCCAAGCACAAGTCTTCATGCTGTTGAACCCGTCACAAAAGGGGAGCGGATCGTGTGTATAGGTTGGATACAAAGCCATATAAAAAGCAGTGAAGACAGAAACCTACTTTTTAACCTTAATGCTGGAGCACGAGGGATCCTCGCTGCTCAAGGAAGATCTGATGAACTCGACCTTATCTTTCAGGCCTACAGCAATTTAATAAGGCGACTAGGTGACTAGGTAATCATTTGATACAGCATTATGTAGTAATCTTTATGACAAAAATATTTGAGTTAAGAGACAATGTTCATTAAAGTTAGTTCAGGATCACATAAATGAGGCAAAAATCTCCTGTAGCCATCTTTATGGCCGCCTCAGCTCTTCTAGCGGGCTGTGCAGGCGAACCGAAACTACAGCCAGAACAACAGCAAAGTAATGCTGGGGGCACTAAGGAGTGGACTACAGATCAGGAGGTTAATGATAAGAGCACACTTGACGAAGATGCTAAAAAAGCTGCCAAAAAAGCAAAAGAACAAGACATATGCATACCTATTGGAGAAGGCGAAAACTGCTGGTAAAAAAAATCTATAAAAACCTTACTAAAAACAACTAAATAAAAACTCTAATCAGTTAATTATAATTATCTACCTGGAAAGTCTCACGATAGACATATAATATCGCTTAGATCCTAATAAAATAAATATGTCTAGACAAGTTTTTCTTGTGATTATCCCATCTCTTTTAAAAGAAAAAGCGCCCACAAAGTGGGCGCTTTAAAGGAACACAAATTAGGAGTTTCTGGTTGATCAGAACTTAAATTTAGTGTTAATCAAGGCGCCGACAACATCATCACCCTTCACGCCATCACCCTTTGGATCAGTTAAAGCAAATACTGCTGGAGTTACTGATACGTTGTCAGATACCTGGAAGGTATACCAAGCTTCAAGAACAGTGTTCTCATCGTTGGTATCACCACCACCTTTCTTCTCAGTTGCATACTGGTTAGCACCAAAAGCAAGACCGGCTGAGTTGCCATCAATGAAAGCATCCTTCCATGAAAGACCAATCATCCAAGCAGTAGTTTCTTCGGTGTCACCTGTTGACTTCGCATCAATGTTTGCGATGTCATAGCCCACACTGATAGATGGGACTGCACCAGTATCTTCTGGCTTCCAATAAGCCCTTAAACCTATGGCGTCTTGCTCGCCAGTACGGTTTCTACCGGCAACTGTTCCAAATCCAGCCGATGCTGCTGGATCTGCAGTCTTGTGGGAATAAGCAGCTGAAACCTGCCAACGAGGGCTTCCATACTCGACTTTGGTAAGGAACATCCCTTTTGCACCATCAGTGAGGATGCCGCCTTTAGTTGGATCAGCGTCTTCACCTGTACTGCTAGAAGCAGTGTAGTTAGCACTAACCGCAAATCTTGGCTCGCTACGGTCGTCGACTGACTGAGTCCAAGCAGCACCAAAGCCCTGTCCTGTGCTCGCACCATAAACAGCGCCGTTTCCACCTAACTTAAGAGACTTCAAGATTGGCTTATAAACCGAAGGAGCACTAGCCAACATGTAGTAGTTCTCGATCTTTGCACCCAGCCAGGCCTTAACGTTGTCTCCAACAGGGAAGCTGTACCAAAGCTTATCTACCTTTAGGGTGTCGTCATTGCTATTAGCATGATTCAAATAGGTACCATCAGAAGTACTCTTGAACATGCTTGGCCCAAAATTACCTGTCTTTAGACGGGTATAGAGCATGTCCTCGCCAGTAAAACTGCTCCTTAAATTGGCCTGCCACGTGTAATTCATTGTGGTGGCATCTTTAGGAGTCGTGACATCATCACGATCGTTATAAGAAATTCCTCCAAGAGTAAAAATGGCATAACCATCTAACTTGGTGGTTGAGGAGAACTGACCTGCTTCAAACTCGCCAACACGAGCACTTAGGCCATCAACGCGACCTTTAAGTACTGCAAGTTCAGGGCCGAACTCGCTGGTTAGGCGACGAACGTCGTCAGAAGCTTCAGCGACGTTGCCTAAGCAAGAATTAAGGAGAGCAGCCGCTTCGAAGCGGGTCATTGACTGGTTGCCGCTGGGGGTTCCAGCTACGCATCCAGTTTGCTCAGCCAAGTTGGTCAGAGCCTGGTAAGCCCAATCACTAGGATGGACATCAGAGAATTGAGAAGCATTTGTGACTTGCTCGCTAGAAGCGGCGTAGTCAGAAACACCATTGATGTTTAGCTCAGCAGCAGTTGCAGCGACAGGAGCCATAAGGCCAAGCGCAGCAGGTGCTACCAGCAATTGCTGGAAGAGTTTCATTGAGTTCCTCACACAAAAAGCCCAATTATTTGGGCTTATAGAGTTTAATTAATCTGCAATGCATATAATGTAGCCACGCATACCAGCCAAAGTAAAGTTAGATACACGATTGAGTGCGATTAAAACACTACAAAGTTATTTAGAGCGGCTTTCTATGTAAGATATTTTCTTCTAGTCGATTAGCCAGTTTGGCTATTTAATTTGGTACTTTTTAAGCAAAGGGAATCCCATTTTTCCTCTTTCTTCAACCCAGGCCTCCGCAGCTTGACGTGCAAGATTTCTAATTCTACCAATGGTTGCGGTTCTTTCTGTAACCGAAATCACTCCTCTGGCTTCTAAAAGATTAAAAGTATGGCTACATTTAAGGACAAAATCTAGGGCTGGTGCAGGGAGTCCCTTGGAAATCAAGTCTGCAGCCTCAGCTTCATATAAAGCAAAAAGCTTATTTAAGCGCTCAGGATCAGATTTCTTGAAATTATATTCACATTGAGCCTTTTCAAAAGGCAGCCATATTTGCCCATAATTCATGTGATTATTCCATTTAAGATCCCATATACTTTCTACATTTTGAAGATACATAGCCAACCTCTCAAGTCCATAAGTGATTTCAATTGAAACGGGTCGACAATCTATACCGCCACATTGTTGAAAATACGTAAATTGAGTAACTTCCATCCCATCAAGCCATACTTCCCAGCCAACCCCCCAAGCTCCAAGAGTAGGCGACTCCCAATTATCCTCAACAAACCTAATGTCATGTTGATCTGGGCAAATACCCAGACGTTCAAGAGAAGACAAATAAGTCTCTTGAATGCTGTCCGGGGAAGGTTTTATTAAAACCTGATATTGAAAGTAATGCTGTGCACGATTAGGATTATCCCCATACCTGCCATCAGACGGACGCCTACAAGGCTCTGGATAAGCTACAGACCATGGCTCAGGACCAAGTGCTCGTAGCACAGTGTGAGGACTCATCGTCCCCGCCCCCTTTTCAGTGTCATAAGGCTGAAGTAACAGACATCCTTGCTCAGCCCAAAAGGTATTCAAAGAACTAATAATGTCCTGAAAATTCACTTGTCGCGCCTCCCGGTAATTTCCACCTGAGAAAATGAGGGGAGCATATAGGGGCTGGCTTTAAAATATATGTATTGAGGAAGGAACTTCACTTCGTTGATGGAATGGCATAAGTGCCATTCTCTCAAAAAATGGATTCTTTTCACAATTTCAAGTGCAAAGCAAGACAAGAAGTAATCAAAGCCAATTTCAAGATACTTCTTCAGTTTTTCAATAGGTAATAGAATAATCGTCAAATCATTTGTATCTTCTATCCATACTAATAGCATTAATTTAGAAACATGGTTAAAAGAAGGGTTTCAAAATTTTCAGGAACAAAGCGACTGGAATAATTTCCGTATAAATGCAAATCTGGTATTTAAAGTTTGTTGTCCATATTCCTTTTGTTGTTTTCTCAAAGTCAGCTCTGCATCTAGACCTAAACCAGCTCTAATAAAGTCTGGGTCTTCTTTAATCCATTGTTCAAACATTTGGTCTTCTATTTCAACATGAAATTGTAAACCATACGCATTAGCTCCTATCTTAAATAGCTGCTCTTTACAACGCTTGCTGCTTGCAAGAAGCTCTGCCGAGGGAGGCAGTATGATTCTATCTCCATGCCAATGTAATACATTAAAGGGGGATTTAAACAAAATATTCTCTGAGTCTTGGATTGAACGACCGCTAGCATAGATTGCTCCCCAGCCTACTTCTGGCTTTAGTTTAAGCGACGATCTATCAAGAAGAGATTCAACCTTTCCCCCTTCAACATGTGCTAAAAGCTGTGCGCCAAGGCAAACTCCAACAATTGCAATCCTCTTACTAAGAGCTTCTTTTATAAAATCCAATTCATGAAGCATCCAAAAATATTTAGGATCATTTTTATCCCTGATACCCATAGATCCACCTAAAACCAAAAGCAAGTCCCCTGGCTCTAATTTAGGAAAACTTTCTCCCTGATCCAATCGAACAATCCTTATAGTCATTGCTCTCTCTAAAGCAACCGTTGCAAACAAACCAGGCCCCTCTCTACACAGATGTTGAAGGACTAGCAGCCTAGACACATCAGATCTATTATTAAATCAATATAGTATAGGGGAAGAAAATATTTTATGTTGTATGCATGAAATGTCTATTAATAGGATTAGCCAAAAGAGTAAAATGCACTACTTCAGCGGATGATCTGAAAACAAGATTAGAGATTTCTCAAGGGCTTAATACATTTCTATTGAAAGATTGTAACCATGGAGTGATGCAAGTTAAGACATCTTCTAATAAAAGATGTTCGGTTCGCAGAGAGATAAAGCCAATCAATTACCAGTTAAAAGTGATAGAGTTTCACCGGTTTTGCTGAGTGTTATTCTGGGTGGCACATACAAGGCCAAGCGACCTCTCGTCAAAGATGGAAACTTATGACTATGAAAAATCTCAATTATTCTTTCAAACCAGAGACAAGGTTAGCGATAAATGGATTTGGGGAACATCCAAGCTAGAAGACTGGGACAATATTGCTTTTGGGAAGGAAGTAAAAAAGGTAAGAATAGATGTAGGTTTATCAAATGATGCGTCACAGAGTGCTAAATGGATAATTGATAACCCTGATAGAGGGATTATCGGGATTGAACCACATCCTCAAAACATCGAAGTCTTATTTCGTGGCTCTGGAAAACTAAATCAATTATCCCTTTTAACCAATAGTGCCAATATTGCTGATTATGTACTTGAGTTAATAAATGGCAGGTTCTTTCTAATACAAGGAGCTATAGATAATATCAATGAACCTTCAACTGCTGAGTTTTATAGTGCCTACCCAGATAAAGGAAATAGCAGTCTTATTAAATGCCAAGATACAATTGTTACAGGAAATATGACTGATCTAAAATTTAAAGTCGCCGTCAACAACCTAAGGTCGATTATAGACAAGCTAGATCTAGATAAGTATCGATATATTGAATGTATAAAGGTTGATACAGAAGGAAAAGATTTAGAAGTTCTGCAAAGCTGTGGAGATCAAATTTTTAATACTGTTTTCCTAAAAGTTGAATTATTTAGAGGTTACTTTCCCGAAAGCATAAAGGCTATCAAGGAAAATAGAATAGAGAGCCTAAACCTACAGGTTGAGAGTGGGAGAATTATAATAGATGAAAAAACTGGTTTTTTAGATGGAGCCACATATACCGTTAATTGGCTTAAAGAAAGGGATTTCGAGTTAATCGCTGCTGTTCCTGGCAATTGGATCTTTCTCAACAAAAGATTTAAAGAGACGATATATACTGATGGCCTGCATTTCTCTTAAAAATTAGCGGTATATCAACAGCGAGCATATTTCTTTTAAAAATTTTAAGGGGAATCAAGATTTTTTGATCGTAATTATTACAATTATTTCTCCCTTGAAAGTATTTCCTTGTCCTAGATTTTAAATATGGCTAAGATATATATTAACATACATGTTAATTGAGCATAAAGAGCACTACAAGCTATAAAAAACTACTTATATCATTCGTTATTTTATGGATTTGAACTTAATATTGAACAAGAGCATGAGATAATCAATATTTTTAATTTTACGTTTATCAGGTTCCTGGGCTCAGAATGTCCCACAAAGGTAAAGGCGATAGGGACTATCTCAAGGGCTATATTGATGAGTATATGTAATGAACGCATGACCAAGTCAAAGATCAAATGGAGACCGCTCTCAATAACAAAGTTCCTGGCTTTGTCAGCCATTTGCATGACTGCGATCAATATATTAATTGTAGTTGCCATGTTTTCTTTCAATTTAAGGAAAGAATGGTTCCTATTGTTTAATATGGACAAAGAAATGAATATACCGACCTTGTTTGCAAGTTTACTTTTAATATTCTGTGCGGTTTTGATAGGAATTGTTGCTAAAAAGATTCCATATAAGAGTAAAGATTTGGCAAAAAAGTGGAGAGCCTTTAAATGGATATTTTTATTTCTAGCGTTAGACGAAGCTCTGCAGATTCATGAGGTATTTATTATAAATGGATTAAAGCAGCTTTTGCCTCCTATACTTAATTCGGTTTGGGTTGTGCCATACGGCATCTTCTTGGTTTGGTTCCTATTATATTTTAAGCAATTAATATTCAGCCTTCCTTTAAAGATACGAAGGCTAACCTTATTTTCAGGGGCAGTTTATGTATTCGGTGCCTTAATACTAGAAATAATTGGTAATTATCTAGTATTGAAAAGTGTCATAAGATTGCATGGAATATCGTACGGATTGATAACAACTTTAGAAGAATTCGCCGAGCTAAGTGGCTTAATAATATTTATTTATGCTCTACTTTTATATGCTCTAGATTATCAAAAACAAAAAATAAAGATCAATCTGAGAATCAAATCCTAATAAGCATATGATTGAGGTTGATATTGCTCACTAGTTAATAAATAAAGTTCTTGGCCAAGAAGTCGACAGGAAAGCACAGTTATGGTTAAAGGGGTAATTTGAAAGCCTGCAAGAGTGCTATATTTAAAGAAATATTTTCTGAACTGTGAATATCAAAAGCAAGCTAAAAGAGAAATCATTCTCATTGATCATTTTGTTGATTTTAGTACTAGCAATGTTTTTGATTTATAGAACTATCCCAATAGAGGTTGTTCAGGCTTGGCTCTATACTTTGCAGAGTCAGGTAAGCTTATTTGTTCTCTGGGGGCCAATTTTAATTTTTGGCCTAAGGTTCATGAGCATAGTAATACCTATACTTCCAGGGACCTACTGTTCTGTACTTTCAGGGTACTTTTTTGGAATACCTCAGGGATTAGCTATTATATTTGTTGCAGATTTAATTGCTTGTTCTACTAGCTTTACACTTTCAAGAAGGCTTGGCCGAAACTTTATAAAAACATTGGTAGGTAAAAGGTTAATGAATCGGGTAGAAAAGTTCAGCAAAAATCACTTAGAACAAAATTTCTTCTTATTGACAGGGCTTTTGATGTCAAACTTCTTTGACTTTGTATGTTATGGGGTTGGTCTCAGCAAGATTAAATTTAGACAGTTTCTACCAGCACTTGTTTTTAGCATATTGATTTCAGATACTCCTTTTGTATTCGCTGGTTATAGCATTAAAAAGATTGGAAAAACTAACGTTCAAGAGATACTAAGTGGTAATGCTACTTCTCTGCAAGGCATGCCGCTAATATTATTTATAGCTACAGCTATTCTAATTTTCTGCCTAGCCATAATAAATATAAAGACCACAAAGAATAATTCTATCGACATCAATTCACGAGATTAAATTATAAATTTCAGCGTCCAATTACGATGGCAAACTACCGTCCCCTAATAAAATCATTCTTTACTAAGGGATGACAGAAGACTATACCTCCTTTTCAATAACCTTTCTAGCGTCATGTAGCTTGTCTAATTCACTGTATATATCCTTTAACTGCTTCTTGATATGATCAACATTATCGATCCTACTAAGAGAGTTCATTGCACTCAAAATACTGTCTTTAGCAGCTATAAGGCCAAGGCATTGAGTACTTCCAGGTTCATATGGCATGGATTGGTTCAACGATAATTCAACAAATTATAGCAACCACCTCAGAGAATAATAAAAATGCCAACTAAAGCATTGCATTGAAGTTATTATCTTGCTTTGCTATTGAATTAAAAAATATCATCAAAAATCTAGCAATTTATTTCTACAAGAGATACAAGACTTTTATTAAAGTGTGTATTTAGATACAAAAAAACACCCCTCGATAGAATCACCAAGGGGTGTTGATCGTCGCTGTTCCAAAATCGATGCGCACCTCACCGATCTGCCCCCTTAGAACATAACCCCTGGCAAAAACAATAATGTAACCGATGCTTTATTTTTGGTTGAGCATATAAGCAAATAACATAAACAAATCTCACTCAAGCTTGTGCAAGATATTGCTATTAAAAAATAACATCCTGTTGTTAAAAAAATAACATCGACTTATCATTTGTATTCAAGGCATACAAATTTATGGGAAGTTGAAGCAGTATTAATATGAAATTCATCCCTACCATCCAATGCTTCTTTCTTCATTAACCACTGGTGCACCAGCTGCAATTACTGACCTTTCAGCACCTATATTCGGAATACTCGGTGTAATTGGATTTGCTATTTTTGCAATTGGTGGGAAAAGTGACAATGATGGTCAAGGTACCAATTCTTCCCCTTTTATAAAAGCAGATGTGACTGGCAAGAAAAAGAGCCAAGCCAATACAGAAGCCTAGTGAAAACTAAGTAGACTTTATAGACATTTGAGGACTAAAGCCTTTCCAAACTGAGCTTTTTTCTCGGAGACCATTCAACCAACAAAAAAGCCTCACTAACGTGAGGCTTTTTTGTTGGTTGAATTAAGAGGTTTTTACAAAGGAGTAATAGTTCTAATCACGCACAGTGATTTTGACATTCTCCATGTTTTCAAAAGCATTAGAAATTCGTCTAAAATCAAATCCCATACCTCTTAAAGCATGCCAGAGATGACCCTGTAGGAAAAAGAACCCTAGGAAAAAATGAGCATTGGATAACCAAGCTCTAGAAGTGTGGACATCTGCTGAAAGATTGGAGGCGGTATCAGTAAAATAAGGGAAAAACTCAAAATTAAGTTTTAAAACCTCACCATAGAATTCTGTTGGGTAAACAGTGGTGTTAGTTGAACACCAAAATGCTGCAACAAAAGCCATATATCCAACCCCTGCAAGGGAGTAAGAAAGAACGGATTCAGCTGAAAGCAATCCTTTCCCTTTGAATTGAGTGTATTCACCAAATTGCTTAGTAGCAATATGGAATGCTCCTCCACTTATAAGAAGAAAAGCCAAGATTCCATGACCACCCATTACATCCTCCAGGCTGGTTATAGATAAGAAATCAGCTTGATGATTCCAAACCATTGAAGCGCTTAGGTTAGGTTCAACAGTCCGAACAACGCCTTGTGCACTGTCCCAAATGCCATGGTATTTGGCCCATTCAACAAACTGAATAGCGCCGAGTCCAAGGAAAATTAGATGATGGCCAAGGATGGAGGTCAATCGATCAGGATCGTCCCAAGTAAAGTCAAATTTCTTAGGGCGACCACTTGCATCCCCAAGATCACCTTCGAACTTGAGTGAATGGAGGAGTCCACCAGCACCAAGTACTCCGGAGAAAATTAGATGCAAAACCCCTATGACTGTGCATGCATAAAGATCAGTAATTACACCTCCTTCAATTCCTCCAATACCCAGAGAGGCTAAATGAGGTAAACAAATTAAACCCTGAGTTCCCATTGGCAAAGAAGGGTCATATCTAGCCAACTCAAAGAGGGTGAATGATCCAGCCCAGAACATCATCAATCCAGCATGGGCTGCATGCGCGGCGATGAACTTGCCTGAGCGGTTAGTCACCCCAGAATTTCCCGCATACCAATCATAGGTAACGTTTGGGTTTCCGTAGGTCTGCACGAGGAAGACAGATATATAGGACTATATGAACTTATTAATAAACTGACTCAAGCTTGATGTTCACTTTACATGGTTTATTAGGGTTGTGAATTATGCAAACCTAGTATATATCATTGATCACACCATAATGTTTTTAGCCCTACTATCGTCTTTAGGTCTAAAAAATATGCGAAATTTGTACTAATAGAATGTGATAAATTTCACAAAGGGTTTATTAAAGGTAAAACAGGATTAGCAAAATTATATTTCTAGGAAGATGATGTGTATTGGACTTTTAACTGGTTACCACTATGAGCCGATACCAAATCGATCTATATCTGATTGTTCTTCTTCACTTCTTCATTGGAATTCCTCTGGCAATATCTATTATTAGAGCAAGAAGTATGGCTAAAAAGGGCATTGCACCCCCCCCTGCTGGTCTTAAGAGCTGGTAATTTATTTGCAAGCTTGGGGGCGTGATCCCTACAAAGGTAAGTTAGCTGAGCAGCCAATTGCACCATTGATGTTCTAAAAACCTTTCTTAAAGCCATTCAAATACCAATAGATAAACATCTTGGTATCAATTCAAACAGGTATCAGTAAATCCTGAACTTCTAAATAATTACTTTCTGTATTAGGAAGTGATAGTTATTTTTTTTTAAATGCCTGTAGGAATTTATTTCGCCACAACCACTGGTAAAACCGAAGACGTAGCAGAACGACTACATGAACTTCTCGAAACATCCAATCCACCCAAAGACCTCGCCGATCTTTCAAGCCTAGATGAGTTTGAAGGTCTTGATGGAATTATTTGTGGCATACCGACCTGGAATACTGGAGCAGATTGTGAGCGATCAGGTACAGCCTGGGACGAAATGCTTGAAACAATCGGAAGTATGAAGTTGGCAGGAAAGAAGGTCGCTATTTTTGGATTGGGAGACTCCTCTACTTATACAGAAAATTTTTGTGATGCAATGGAGGAGTTACATAGTTACTTCGTAAAAGCTGGAGCTAAAATGGTTGGGTATGTTCGCAAAGATAGCTATACATTTGATGACTCCAAAAGTCTTCTGGGAGAAAGCTTTTGTGGCTTACCACTAGATGAAGATAGTGAATCAGATTTAACTGACTCTCGACTTCAAAGCTGGGCACAAGAGCTAAAGCATGAAATGCCTGAATTAAATTAGATTTCAAGTCAATGGGAACATAGCATTCATTCTACTTAAAGAGGTAAGTGCTTAAAGGAAAGGCTAAAGAGACTTACCTCTTTAAATAGATCAACTAAAACTGTATTTTTTGAATCACTAAATCTGATCATAATTACAAAATATTATTTTAAGATCGACTATAAATGATGAAATAAAATAAATTAATTAATTTCAAATGGAGATCGTACGCAGCGCACGGCCCTACAACAGCATGCCAGAACAAAATATGGAACGGCCAATAAGCATCGAACTTAATGGAATATTAGCAAGGGCCTACAAGCAGAAAAACTTATATAAATCGACCAAAACGCTTACAATGACTTAGATTTAACTATTCATTTTTTCTGCAGAGATCAAGCTCTCTTTTGACTAGCTGATCAGCCTAATGGAACCAGTCTATTGATCATTTTGGTATTGAAAAATGTATAAGACAAGACACAAATTAGCTATAAATTTTACATAAATAATTAGCCAGATAAAGCATAATAAACAAGGAACGCATAATTAAGTCTCCTTCCCAACAAAAGGAAAGAGACTTTTTTTTTGCCACAAAATAAGTCCTCTAATCAAAATAGCTAGCATTGGGCACATCGCAAAATGAAGTATGGCCTTAATCCATCTGAGTCGGCAACCAAGATAAGGGTCATCTATGAGGAAGGCTTTTCAAACGAATCTTTTGTTACTTGAAACTCTTAGTATTTTTAATAACACATTAAAAAAGCCCTCTATATAGAGGGCTTTATAGAGGGCTTTTTTTATCTTTGATACTGCTGACCTCGATAAGTCAAGACAGCATGCTGTCTTTGTCCAGCATCTTTTTGCTGTTGATACTTTTGACCGCGATAGGTAAGAGTCATTTGGTTCTCCGAGTTAGCTCAAGTCCCCGTTCCTTGGCTTGAATCGAACTGCGCCCCACTATGTAGCAGGGTGAACGTTTTGTAGCGATTGCTACCAAAAATAATTATCTGCTGTAAATGCTCATTTGGCAAGACCCAATGTTCGATCTACTATCAAAATATGAAATCAATGATTAATGTCGACCAGTAAACGTGAAGAGGTTTGCTCTCATTTGCGCTATATCCGTCAAGAGCTAAGAGATATGGATCAAATGCTGAGAGAGGACCGCCTACTCCCAGAGGTCTCTGAGCTCAAGGAGATCTATGCTGCCCTCGAAGCTCTACATGAGCTCGTTTCAGGCAAAACCAAGAAGAAGCCAAAGCCTGAGTTTGACGACTAGAGAGAGGTCAAACCAAGAATTTAATCTTTTTCAAGCTGAATTTCAAGCTTCCAAGGGTTAACTCTTTGGGCCTTCAGAGTCAAATCAAAAAACCTTGAACGAAAGAAACAGAAGACTTAAAGAATGGCTCTCTAAGAAATTTTAAATATTCTCCAAATCCTCAAGAAATAAAAAATCAATCTTCTCACTTCTAACTTATACTATCTATCTGTTATCTAAAGTCATAAAGTTTTAGAGATGTGAGATATTAATTTAAGCATTTTTTGATCTCAACTTTAATTAGTTGCCCTTGCACAGTGCTGTAATTAGTCTCCAATTTCTATTTAAATAATTAGTTTCTTTAAAGTTTCTCAGCATTAAAGAGAAAACTGCTTAAGAAACAATATATAAGTCTCTAGCAGTAATCTCCAATCTCCTTCCACTTATTTAAACCACTCTGGAGGTTCTCAATCTCTTGACTAGTTCCTTTTAACTTAATTGCTTTAATTAGCGATTCTGTTGCATCAACGCCATATTGACTTGCAATTTTTTGTTTAGCACATCCAGTCAAGACATCTCCCTCCTTTAAGGCGGTTTCTGCCTCAAGGAGATATTTACTTGCTAACTCCCTCTTTTCGTTCCAAACATTCATGTAACCTTGAAAGGCGTCTTCACTATCCGCAGCCAAAATATCAGGAGAAGCCCCAATATAAAAAAGAAAAAATAGGATGGCCAATAAAACCGATTTCATCCAGGAATCCTACTAGATGCCTAAAGAGGCAAGGGAATACATTAAAGCATATTAGAAAACCAATCAATTCCTATAAAGTCAAATTTAATTCTCATAGAAAATGCTAAAGCTAATAGTACTTTTTTATAATAATTATTATGGTCCATAGAGGCTATAATAGAAAAAATGAAACGAGTCAATGCAAGAGCCTAGCTATTTAATTGCAATTGCATTTATAAAGCAATCTGGCAGATTAGCAATGCCATTGGGTGGAAAATCTTTGCATATAGATATAACAGATACAGATAGTATATTAAATGTAGGGAAGGAAATTACATTGGACCTTCTTTTGAGGGTCCTTCAAAGAAGTGAAAAGAAGGAGTTGGGTCAAGCAGCAGGTAGAAATAGCTTGCTACTTTTAAGGATACCAATGGGAGCCACTCAAGAGCTGTTGCCTAAAATCAAATCTCAATGGCTAGAAACTGGAGACCAAGAAAGATTTTTATCCTCTGCAAGGGATTTCTCAGAGAATATATGGAGTGTTGAATATATAAAATATGAAGGAGTCAAATTTACATCTATATTTGATAAAGAAGTCCAATAAAGTTTATTAGTAAGATTTTCAATTTAACGATTGAGAACCAAATAAACTATTAAAGGAACTATTGATGCAATAACAAGTAGGCCCACCACATAAAATTTTGCCTTGCCAGAATCGGGGTCATTGTCTCTCATTGCATTAAAATTTGGGTCAGTAACTGGTGCTTGCAAGGTAGACGAGCGGTCAACACCACCATTTAATGGATTATTTAATCGAATAGACCTATCAAGAGGTGTTTCAGTAGGAGAAGACTCAGGCGAAATGTCAGGTGCATCTAATTCAACTGCAAATACAGGTGATGCAACAAGTAGCAATGAAAATAAATACGCGACAAAGCTGAACACAGTTCTGGAAAGATCCAAGATTTTTATTTAGTTGTTTCAAGCATTCTGAATGGTCTTTAGCTTTTTGATGAATTTCGTATACATACCATCCTAATTTGAAACGAAAACTCTCGTAGTTGGATCAACCAAAAACAATCTGTCGACCAGATAGGCTTCTAGAGTACTTCCTGCACAATCATAGCTGCAGAATGGCCACTTGATGGTTTAAGGCTATAACTGCTTGTAAGCAAAAGGATCTACTAGAATTAAATGAATAATTCCAAGAAAATGAACTTTCCAAGCCTTAAGGGTCAAATTCTAAAGCTCTATAAATCATCTCCAAGCCTTAACAAGCAGTTAACAAGACTTTACTCCCCATTCAAAGTCTTCCTAATAATCTACTTTAGTAGTCATATCAGTCCAATACTTGATCCAATCCATACCTCATGGGCAATGGCAATGGGAAGCATATTCTTCTCGAGTGCTAACCTACTTACATCTCAAAACTTAAATAATTCCCTAAAGATAAAGGAATGGGATACTGTCGTATTGGTAGCTGTAGTAATAACTCTTTTACCCATTTTGGAGTGGGTAAGCGCATCTATTGGTCTGGCTTTTTGTATAACATCTCTATTCCATTTCCAGCGCAACACTTCAATTCAAAACTAAATGCTTTTATCTAAGAAAATTCGTATTAATCGCTTTGGTAAAAGCAACGATTCAGATGGTCAACTCTAGCAATATTCGCCAACGAACTATCCCCTAAACCAACTAGACCCAGCCAAAATTCTCCGTTATCCTGTAAAACCAATACTGGCTTTATAGTTCCTTGACTAGGGGCATCCTCTAAAGAGTTATAAAGCATTTCGGCAACCAACTCCCCTTTTGGATGGGTTCTTAACCTTTGCAATAAAGAGCTCAATTGTGAAATCGAAACGAAAGTTACCGTTGCGCCATCTGCCACAAGAATCAAACCCTCTAGGGTGTGGACTCTCTTAAGCATTTCCTCGATAGAAGAAAGCAAAGAGGGGACTGGGAAAATCAAAACTCTCCTCCCTTTATATTTTCTTCATAATTCAAATATTTGCTATTGGCATGAGCATTTATACGAGTTAGCAGCTTCGGATTAATTCTTGAGTAAAAGCACTCCCATTTGTCCAAAGGCAAGTTTTAAATGAACGGCTTCTGAGAAACCAACCTCCAAAGCCATTTTTTCCTGTTCCTGTCCATCTGAAAACTCTTTCAAACTTTCTTCCAGGTAGGCATATTGGTCTCTTAAACCAAGGGTGGAGGCAATTGGTACAACGAAATTACGCAAATAAAGTTTTTGAAACTTAGCGGCAAATGAATCGTTCAAAAGCCTATTGAAATCAAGAATTCCAGCTCTTGCTCCAGGCTTAAGAATTCGCTGCATCTCCTTTAAGCCTAATGTCGGATTCGACAAATTCCTAAGTCCATAAGCCATAACTGCTCCATCAAAACAATCAGATGAAAGTCCTGTATTTAGTGCATCTGCTTGCAACCAAGAAATGTTCAAGGAAGGCTTTTTATTCGAACGCTTTTTAGCTAAAGAAAGTTGCTCTGAGGAGCTATCTAAACCTAAGACATGGCCACTTGGTCGAACACGACCAGCCAAAACTAAGGCAAGGTCTCCAGTCCCACAACAAAGGTCTAGCCAACTCTCACCCTGAGTTGGCTTCAACCATCCAAGCAACTGTCTTTTCCAGATTCTATGTAGGCCAAGGCTTAACAGATCATTCAACTTGTCATATGAAGGAGCAATCTCATCAAATAATTGCTCAATTGATTTAGGGTCGCTATTACGCACAATCAGACTAAGAAAAGAAAAACTTTGGGTGTTTTTGATCCATAACTACTTTTAATCCTCTAAGGGCCTTATTGGCAAAGATCTATTCAACAAATCTGTTTTAATTTGCTCAACTGAAAGTATTCCATCATGTAGCAGAGAGGCTAAAAGGGCCGCTGATGCCTTGCCTTTAAAAAAAGCATCTGCAATGTCATCTATGGACCCTGCCCCACCAGAGGCAATGATTGGAACAGGTACTGCCTCAGCAACAGATTTAGTTAAATGCAAGTCATATCCTTTCTGAGTACCATCGCCATCCATTGAAGTCAAAAGAATCTCGCCTGCGCCGAGGTGAGCCACCTCTCTAGCCCAAGCAATGACGTCTAAGCCAGTATTTTCTCTACCACCCTTGACGAAGACATCCCATCCTTCCTTCCCATGGGTTCTTTTTCTGGCATCAATGGCTACCACAATGCATTGACACCCAAAACGATCGGCACCCATCTTTACGAGTGCAGGATTTTTAACTGCAGATGAATTCAAACTAACTTTGTCCGCTCCTGCTCTTAAAAGTTCCGTAATCCCTTCAATTGAACCAATTCCCCCTCCAACAGTAAAAGGAATAGTTACAGCTTCAGCTGTCCTCCTAACAAGCTCGACCAGGGTATCTCTTCCCTCGTGACTAGCTGCAATATCCAAAAAGACCAACTCATCTGCACCAGCAAGGCTGTATCTGCAGGCCAATTCGACTGGATCACCAGCATCTCTCAACCCAACAAAATTGACACCCTTAACAACTCGACCAGCGGCCACATCAAGGCAAGGAATCAATCTAAGTGCGACCATTAGTAAATAAGCAAAGGCGGCTTGTTAGGGTTGCGCCACTTCTAAGCCTTACAGGCCATGCCCCAGACTGCCACTCTGGCCAAAATCGGATCAAAAGTCCGAATTGATCTAGATCGCGTTCGTGATCGCATTTCCAGCTCCCTCACTAAAAAGCTAAAGGAAGATCCCCGAGGAACTGTTCTTTCATACAAAATGACTGACGGCCAAGGTATTGGACTTGTCCTTGAACTTAGCGATGGCACAACTAGCTGGTTCTTTGACACAGAATTAGCACGTAATTGAGACTTCAAAAGTGAGCGACGCACGCCAACTTTTAGGCATCAAAGGTGCCTCTGAAACCTCAAGTACTTGGAAACTGCGCTTGCAGTTAATGAAACCAATTACTTGGATCCCTCTCTTATGGGGGGTAGTTTGTGGCGCAGCCGCCAGTGGCAATTACCAATGGCGGCTGCCTGACGTGATCGCTGCAATTGCCTGCATGATCATGAGTGGCCCACTGCTTGCTGGATACACACAAACTATTAATGACTATTACGACAGGGAAATAGATGCGATCAACGAACCCAATAGGCCTATCCCTTCTGGAGCGATTTCGCTCAATCAAGTAAAACTACAAATTTGGGTTCTTCTTTTAGGAGGTTTGGGAGTTGCCTATCTTTTAGACCTTTGGGCAAACCACAAAACTCCCTCTGTTTTTTTACTAGCGCTAGGGGGATCTTTTGTTAGTTATATATATTCCGCACCCCCTTTAAAACTCAAACAAAATGGATGGCTAGGGAACTATGCCCTTGGAGCCAGTTACATCGCCCTGCCATGGTGGGCAGGGCAAGCTCTTTTCGGACAACTTACTTGGGCCACTGCTGCCTTAACTCTGGCTTACAGCTTGGCAGGCTTAGGTATTGCCGTTATCAATGATTTCAAGAGTGTTGAAGGGGACAGGGAGCTAGGTTTGCAATCTTTACCTGTTGCATTTGGGATAAAAAAAGCAAGTTGGATAAGTGCAGGAATGATTGATGTATTTCAACTGGCGATGGTGGTAGTTCTTATTGCAATTGGTCAACACCTTGCATCAGTAATACTAATACTATTAATAATTCCACAAATGACTATGCAAGACATATGGTTACTGAGAGATCCATTGGCATTTGACGTTAAATATCAAGCGAGTGCACAACCATTTTTAATCATGGGAATGCTTGTAACAGCATTAGCTATTGGGCATAGCACTCTTACTCAAATTCTGTGAATCCAGGTAATCGCCGCAACTGGCTTTTACTTACTTTTTCAGCGGCTGCAATCGGGTCCAGTTTCTCACTTATTGAAAACTCATTCAACCGTTTTATAGATAATGCTCTGCCTAATTTAACAACAATCTCTAGTTTTAGGCGACCAGGTACGATAACGATCCTTTCTACTTCTGGAAAGATTATACAAAAACTTGGTCCTGCAACTAGGGAAAAGGTTCCAAATGGTCTTATGCCAAAGCTCTTGGAGCAAGCATTTATTGCGGCAGAAGATAAAAGGTTTTACCACCATAAAGGTGTTGATATATGGGGAATCAGTCGGGCCTTAATAACTAATATTCAAGAAGGAAGAATCAAAGAAGGTGCTAGTACAATTACGCAACAACTAGCTCGTATAGTTTTTCTTAGTCAAGATCAAACATTTACTCGCAAGATTCAAGAAGCGGCTCTTGCATATAAATTGGAACGAGAACTAAGCAAAGAAGAAATAATTGAACAGTACCTTAATAATGTATACCTGGGTTCTGGAGCCTATGGAGTAGCCGATGCCGCTTGGGTTTACTTCTCAAAAAAACCAGTCGAATTGACACTTGCAGAGACTGCTCTAATAGCTGGCCTTGCACCAGCCCCATCATTTTATTCTCCTTTAATAGATCCAAATAAAGCTCTTGAACGACGCTCAGTTGTACTAGATAGAATGCATCAATTAGGTTTTATAAATGATATTCAACGCCATGAAGCAAAAATTTCACCATTAAATATTAGGGAAGCCAGACCAAAATACCTTAAAAGTTCAGCCCCATTCTTTACAAGTTGGGTAGCCAAGAAACTTCCAGAGTTTTTAACCAAAGAGCAACTTGAAATTGGTGGTCTCGAAATCAAAACAAGCCTAAATCTTTCTTGGCAAAAAGTTGCACAGGGAGTAATTGAAAACTTCAGCCCGCGCGAAACAGAAGGCGCCCTAGTTTCAATAACTCCTAAAGATGGACTGATCAGAGCCATGGTCGGAGGCAGAAACTTTAACGCGACACAGTTCAATAGAGCCACTCAAGCCCTCCGTTCACCTGGATCAACTTTTAAATTATTTCCTTACGCTGCTGCAATTCAGGCAGGCTATAAGCCTGAAGATATCTTGATTGACTCACCCCGATGTTGGGGTAAATATTGCCCTAAAAACTTTAACAATAAATATATGGGCAAAGTCTCATTGAGCGAGGCATTTGAGGGTTCACTAAATACAATTGCTGTTCAGCTTTTAGACAATGTAGGCTTTGAAAAAGTCATTAATATAGCCAACAAACTAGGAGTAGGGAAAAACAGAAAGCTTGGCACTTATTACCCTTTAGCAATAGGTGCATATGAACAAACAGTCCTTGAAATGACTGCTGCCTATGCAGCAGTCACTAATCGTGGTCAATACATCAAGCCAACACTTATTGAAGAGATAAGGGGACCAGATAATTCTCTAATTTGGAATTCAAAAATGCAAAAAACCAAAAATATACAAGCAATTAGCACCGATGTCGCCGATACACTAAACTGGATGCTTCAACGATCAGTCAGTATCGGTACAGGCAAAGAAGCTAAACTCAAAGAGCGCCCAGTTGCGGGGAAAACAGGCACCTCTGAAGGAGGTCGAGACCTTTGGTTTATAGGCTCCATACCCCAACTAACAACTGGCATATGGTTTGGTCATGACAACAACAGAAAAACGAAAAGTACTAGCGGTGAGGCAGCTTGGGCATGGAAGGTATATATGAAACAAATAGCAAATGAGTTTCCTATTATCCCCTTCCCATCAAGACCAATTAATTAAAATATTTTTATATTAATAAAATTCTCTTTCTAAAATAGCCACATAAAAGCCATCGCCTTCTCTATCAATACCTGGCCATCTTTGTTCTTCTTTCAACAAATGCAAATCAGGATGAGATTGGACAAGATTTTTAATTTGCTCAAAATTCTCACTAGGATTAATAGTACAAGTTGAATAAACTATCCTTCCTCCATAAGCCAAGAGAGGCAAAACCCCGTTAAGAATTCTATATTGTAAATCAATTAAGTCATCAATATTCTCTGGTTTAATTCGCCACCTTGCGTCTGGATTCCTCGCTAAAGTTCCTAAGCCAGAACAAGGTGCATCTATAAGGATTTTATTGAAAAAGCCATTCCATTCGGGCTTTAAGGTATCTAGAAGGCTTGCATCTGCAACTAAAGGATGAATACTTTTAATACCAAGCCTAGCTGCATTAAAGCTCAATCTTTTTAACCGGTCTTCTGATCTATCTACGGCCCATATCTCACCATTCCCAGACATTAATTCTGCTAAATGAATAGTCTTCCCTCCTGGGGCGGCACAGACATCTAGTATTTTGTCTTCAGTGCTTGGAGCTAAAAACGGCGACACCCATTGTGCTGAGCGATCCTGAACAGACCAGTCCCCTTGTTCGTACCCAGGCAATTCTCGAATATTTCCTGGATTAGAACAAATCTCTATTCCGAAAGGACAACCATTTATTGGCTTTGTTTTTAGCCCTGCAATTTTAAACTCCTCTTGCAAGTTTGTCGGGTTTGAGCGAAGCCTATTGACCCTTAGATCTATAGTTGGAGATTGATTAAAGGCTTTAGCTATATTTTCAGCATCCTGCAAACCTCTCCAACTTATTATCTTTTTAGAAAGCCAAATGGGCAATGAATATTTCTGGGCAAACCTTAGAGATTGATCTTTAGGCTGGGGTAAATCAACATCATCCTCTTTAGCTCTTACAGCTTCTCTTAGGATTGCATTTACCACCCGTGAAAGCCTATTTAGATCAGATTCCTTTGCAAGTTGCACAGTAATATTAACGGCTGCAGATTCAGGGACTCTATCCATACATAATATTTGATAAAGGCCTACGTGTAATAACCATCTAAGCAATGGCGGCTGCTTAAGTGCAGGGACTTTTCCTAGAAAATCAATCCAACAATCAAGCACATAACGTTGGCGAATTGCACCATAAGAAATTTCGGTAAGCAAAGATCTATCTGAAGTCTTTAAATTACTTTTACGAAAAGCACGCTCGACTGCTTTTTCAGCATAAGCCCCTGAAGAAACAGATTGCAGAACCTGCCATGCCAACCTTCTTACCAATAAACCCTTCACGTCATTACTCAAATAAACAACACCAAAGGAATGGTGTAGAGAAATACACAATAGTGAAAGCCTTGGCAGAATGGATTCTAGAAACAGATACTCGAGGCTAAGGCCACCGAATTTGCGTCGAAAGGGATCTTCGGGTCAATGTCCCTTACTCTTAAGCCAAAGGAATCCCTTTGATAGATGCCTCTACTACCAAGGCGATTTGAACGGCTTAAATCAGTTCTCAATTGCAGAATGGGAGACTTGACAGTTCTGCTTGAAGAAGTCGACAAACCCCACAACCTATCCGCCATTCTCCGCACATGTGATGCAGTTGGCACAATGGATGCACATGCAGTCAGCAAGGAAGAAAGACCTAGAACTTTTAACAGCACAGCACAAGGCAGCCAAAAATGGGTTTACCTTCAAGATCATCCAAATATTGGAATCGCAGCAAAAAAGCTCAAAGAAAAGGGTTTTCGCCTATATGGAACAAACCTAAATACCAAGGCAAAGGACTATCGGGACTGTAATTACTGCAAGCCTACAGCTTTTGTTTTGGGGGCCGAAAAATGGGGACTAACCTCTGAGGCTAAATCTTTAATGGATGAAACAGTATTCATACCAATGCGCGGAATGGTTCAATCTTTAAATGTTTCGGTGGCAGCAGCAACATTGCTCTTTGAAGCACTGCGCCAAAGGACAGTGGCAGGTTTATTACCTAAACATGGAGAAGGAGTTGGGTTAGATCTATATAAACAACGACTATTTGAATGGGCATATCCAGAAGTTGCTACTTGGTGCAAACTAGAAGGGAGACCATATCCTCAACTCAACTCAGATGGTGAAATCACCGACAGACTACCTAGAGATATAAGATTAAAGTATTAGGCAAAAGCTCAACTCATATATAGTCAATTAAGTTATTCACTAACATCGCAATGTATCCTATAAAAGTATTTTACTCATACTAATCTTTATCGCGACTAAACCAAGATTCTAATCCTTCTCCGAGCATTGAAAGGCCAAGGACAAGAATAAACATTGCCAAACCTGGATACAATGCAGTCCACCAGACCCCCGTGGGAACAGCAGCCAAAGCCAAGTTCATATCACTACCCCATTCAGGAATATATTCTGGTAAACCAAGACCTAAAAAGCCCAAGCCTCCAAGCACTAAAACAGCATCAGCAGCATTAAGTGTAAGTAAAACTGGAACAGAGGTGACCACATTACGCAAAAGATATTTACGCATTATCCATATAGAACTAGCCCCTAATGTTTTAGCAGCATCTATATACAGTTCAACTTTTACCTGGGCAGTCTGGTTTCTTACAACTCGAAAATATTGAGGGACATATACAATACAAAGAGCAAGTGCGGCATTTAGAATACCTCTTCCCAATAGAAATGCAAGAACAACTGATAGCAATAGGACAGGAACGGTATAAAGAGTTTCCATCAACAAGACCAAAACCCTATCAATCAACCCACCAATATATCCACTCAAAATCCCCAGAGGCACCCCAATAAATACAGCCAAGGTGACTGCCAAGAAAACCACTTGAAGAGCCACTCCGCTGCCTTCCAAGGTTCGAGCACAAACATCCCGCCCCAACCGGTCTGTGCCACACCAATGCTGAAATGAAGGATGAGCAAAAATAGGATTAGTTAGTCCCTCATTTGGCTTTGGCAAAAAACCTCCGTAAACCAACATTGGAGTTACCAAAGCAACAATCAAATAGCAAACAACAATGAAAGTCCCATAAAACACCATACGTTTAGGGAAATTCCGTTGCCTAAGGCGCAAAAATCCTCGAAAAAACTTCAACAATTAAATTTCTGGTCACATAAGAAAGACTACAGGGTAGAAAAGATTGATAAAACACGCTTAGATAGAACAGTTAAAAAGCTCAAATGAATTTCAGGAACGAAGGCCTAACCGTTGGAGAACTCACCATGGCTGTAGCCACCTTGATTATTGTTGGCCTGATTTGGACTACATTCAACAATCAATCCAACTCAAGTAAAGAGTCGACGCTCCCATTGCAAAACATCTCTACACATCTCTATACATAAAATCAGCTCTTACCAAAAAGGTTAACTCTAATATATCAATATAGAGTTAACCTTTACTGATTAATTTTTAGAACTGCCATAAATGCTTCTTGAGGAACATCAACTTTGCCCATGGCCTTCATTCTCTTTTTGCCTTTTGCCTGCTTTTTTAAAAGTTTTTTCTTACGAGATATGTCACCACCATAACATTTTGCTAATACATCTTTACGCATAGCACTAATACTTTCACTCGCTATAATTCTACTGCCAATTGAAGCCTGCAAAGGTATCTTAAACTGCTGGCGAGGAATAAGTTCCTTTAACTTTTCAACCAGTCCCTTCCCAACAAAATAAGCTTTATCCCTATGAACTATAGTTGTAAGAGGGTCGGCCTTTTCAGAATTGATTAATACATCTAAACGTACCAAGTCATTTCTCCGATAACCAATTAAATGATATTCCATTGATGCATAACCTTTAGTACGACTTTTCATCTGGTCGAAGAAGTCAGTCACAACTTCAGCCAAAGGTATTTCATAAACCAAAGTAACCCTATCAGTAGTTATATACTTCATATCAATGAAATCACCTCTACGTTCTTGACAAAGGCCCATCAAGGTTCCATTGAATTCATTGGGCGCATATATCTCCATACGAACATAAGGTTCTTCAAGCGATTCACGCTTCTGAGGGTCAGGCAAAGTCGCTGGATTATCAATCATTAAGGTCAATCCATCAAGCATATTAACCTTATAAATTACAGATGGAGCAGTTACTATTAAATCTAAATCATATTCTCTTTCAAGCCTTTCTTGAACAATTTCCATATGCAAAAGACCTAAAAAACCACAGCGAAAACCAAACCCCATTGCACTACTAGTCTCCGGTTCATACTTAAGAGCTGCATCAGAAAGCTGCAGCTTCTCTAAGGACTCTCTTAGGTCAGGGTATTGATCAGCATCAGTAGGGAAAAGCCCACAAAAGACCATTGGCTTCGCCTCAGTGTATCCAGGCAGAGGTTCTTCTGCAGGAGACTTTAATAGGGTTATTGTGTCTCCAACTCTTGCATCAGCAACAGCCTTAATCGAGGCGGCTAAATAACCAACCTCACCAGCATGTAACTCATCAACTTTTATTTGATCTGGAGCCATGACACCAATTTCGTCGAGCTCATAACTCTTTTGGCTGGCCATTAAAAGAACTTTATCTGCTGTGGTTATATTTCCACTAATAACCCTAAAATATACTATTACACCCCTGTATGGATCATAATAAGAGTCAAATATCAATGCCTTAGTAGGCTCATTCAAGGCATCATTTGGTGGAGGTATTCGTTCCACCACTGCTTGTAAAATATCAGGGATACCAATTCCAGTTTTTGCTGAACAATAAATCGCATTGGATGTATCTAATCCAATAATTTCCTCAATCTCCTTCTTAATACGATCAGGATCTGCTCCAGGTAAATCAACTTTATTCAAAACAGGAATTATCTCCAAGTCATTTTCCAATGCCAAATAAACATTGGCCAAAGTTTGAGCTTCTACTCCTTGACTTGCATCTACAACAAGCAAGGCGCCTTCACAGGCCTGCAAAGACCTGCTGACCTCATACGAAAAGTCAACATGTCCAGGGGTGTCAATCAAATTCAATACATAAGTCTCCCCATCAACAGCTTCGTAATTCATTCTTGCTGCCTGTAATTTGATTGTTATTCCTCGTTCTCTCTCAAGGTCCATATTGTCAAGGAACTGTTCTTGCATATCCCTTCCAGCAACAGTTCCAGTGTCTTGAAGCAATCTGTCGGCAAGAGTCGACTTGCCATGGTCTATATGGGCAATTATGCAAAAATTTCTTAAACGAGAAACGATAACTTCGGTCATCGGAGAGGAGATTTCCCGCTCGGACGCAGCGAGCTCAAAACACGATCTTAAGTGGTGATCTTATCCACATGCCAAAAAGCATCTCCACCTAGTCAAGACAAACCAAGCAGGGAATTACTTCTTTCTCTCATACGCACCAAGAGATTGCTGTCAAGATTAGGACTTTTCCCATAACTGGGAATCAGCTCAGCCAATCTCTTCTTCCAGTCTTCACTGAGCATCCCATCTCCCCAACAAAGCCTCAAAACCTCCAGCATTATTGACACTGCCGTACTCGCACCAGGCGAGGCCCCTAACAAAGCAGCTAAGGATCCGTCCGAAGACGAAACGACTTCAGTACCCATTTTCAAAAGAGAACCTTCCTTTGTTCTTTTTATTATTTGAACTCTCTGACCTGCAATAGATAAATTCCAATCCTTAGCAGAAGCTTTTGGGAAAAACCCCTTGAGTTCAGTTAAACGGTCTTCATCTGTTTGACTCAACTGAGTAATTAAATAAGTAACAAGATCAAAATTGTTTAAACCAACTTTGATCATTGAACTGAGATTCGATACACGAAGAGAGCGAAATAAATCAAGATGAGATCCCTTTTTCAAAAATTTACTGCTGAAGCCTGCATATGGCCCAAAAAGCAAAGAGCGTTTACCACCAATCCAGCGTGTATCAAGATGAGGAACTGACATTGGTGGAGCTCCTACTTTTGCTTTTCCATATACCTTTGCATGGTGTCTATCAACCAATTCTGGATTAGAGCAAACCAACCATTGCCCACTAACAGGGAATCCAGCATATGACTCAGCTTCCGGAATGCCAGACTTCTGAAGCAGAGGCAATGTTCCACCTCCTGCGCCTAAAAAAACAAAAGGTGTTTGAACCAAAGAACTTTGTTGCTTGCTCTGAAGCTCCAGCTCCCAAGATCTTTTCTCTAACCTTCTAATATTTACTACTTCAAATCCATATTTCAATTCCAAAGCCCCGGTTTTTTGAAGAGATTTCAAAAAACCTCTTGTCAATGCTCCAAAATCAACATCAGTCCCTCTCTTGACCCTAGTCGCGGCAACGGCTTGGTCATTATTTCTACCTTCCATAACCAATGGCATCCACTGATTAAGTTGAGCTCTATCTATAGACCACTCCATCTTTGAGAAGGCAGTCATAGACTTCAGTTTTTCGTAACGTCTTCTCAAAAAAGCGACTTCCTCATCCCCCCAAACAGCACTAATATGTGGCAATACATTTAAAAATTCCTTAGGAGAAAGCTTTCCCTCCGAAACCAAAGAACCCCAATATTCAAGACTTTGCTCAAAAGCCAAATTAATGGCTACTGCCTTCTCAGTTGAAATTTTCCCGTTAGCGGTTGAAGGGGTGTAATTCAGTTCGCAATTAGCAGCATGGCCTGTACCTGCGTTGTTAACGGCTGCTGTGCTTTCAAGAGCAGGACCTTCCAATCGCTCAACAATTAGTATTCTTAGAGATGAATCCAATTCATTAAGCAATGATGCCAATGTGGCACTCATAATTCCTGCACCCACCAAGATGGCGTCGTAACGTCCCTCCACATCAGCAGATCCCGATAAAGTCACAATCTTCAATCCACCCACTAGTCAGGTTATGGCATAGTTCACTAATCTGTAGAAAGCTATAGCTTCAAATTAAATGAGTATCGAATCAATGGCCCTAACACATGAAAATGTGGAGACCGTACTTGACGAACTAAGGCCATTCTTAATGGCAGATGGAGGGAATGTGGAAATAGTAGAGATAGATGGCCCAGTTGTAAAAGTAAGATTGCAAGGAGCCTGCGGTAGTTGCCCAAGTAGCACAATGACTCTAAAAATGGGCATTGAACGAAAACTGCGAGAAATGATTCCTGAAGTTAGCGAAGTAGTACAAGTGCTTTAAAAAAAAAGGGTCAATTTTTAGGCATAAGTAATAATTAATGAGTTAATAGCGTAAGGAACCGATTACTCAACTGATGATTCTCTATCATACTCTAAAGCCCTATCGTTCATCCATTCAGACTCGGTCTTGCAATATTCACCATGGATTGACAAATGCCTTATTTCTATAAAGCATAAGATTGCCAGTAAGGCCACAGGCACAAACCATACCGGTGATTTCCAGACATCTCCAGGCTCTGGCATCTCAACATTAGCTTTAACATGATGATAGTAAAGCATATGAATAAGATAATCCCTAACCACGCGAATATTTGCTCAAACAATATTTATATCGTGGAAGAAATAAATTAATAAAGTTTAAGAGCAAAAATCATCCAATATAATGCAGACTTGGATAAGATGCATGCCATTGAACTTCACAAAAGTCTTGTTAATCATAAGAACAGGTTGGTCCATAGAACATTAAGTTGCAGAAAATATTTATCGCTATAAGAATCCAAAGCATCTACAATGATATGGATTATCAAAGACAATAATTTAGCTCATGCAGAAAACCAATCCCAAAAATCCTATGTTTAACATTATCGTTATCTCTCTAGCAAGAACGCCCGAAAGGTGGGAGTCTTTTCAAAATAGTTTAGGTAATAATGATTGGCCAATTAATCGTTTATGGGGTGTTGATGGTCAAAATCTAAATACACGTGAGCTAAGTCATTTAAAAGGTCGAGGTTTAATTAGTGATTCAGCATTACGTTGGCCAAAAGGTCAAATAGGCTGTGCCTTAAGTCATCAACTATGCTGGAGGTCATGCATAAATAGCAACACTCCTACCTTGGTTTTAGAGGATGATGCAATCCTTGCTCAGGGTTGGCAACAAAAACTTAGCTTGGCAATCGATGAACTGCCAGAAAAATACTGGGACATTTTACTTTTAGGTTGGAATTTTGATTCATGTCTTGAATACGAATGGGCCGAAAAGCTATCTGCAACTTTACTGTTTAGGCCTCGTTTTCCCACTAGTCTAGAGTTGCAAAGAGGATTAAATGAAGTAAAAACTAGAACTTGGAAGCGCTTAAGGAAAAGCCTTGGTTTAGCGGGCTACATATTAAGTGTAGAAGGTGCTACTCGACTTTTGGAATGGTCAAAACCGCTAAGGACTTTAGAAATCAAAAATCCTGAATTACCATCAAGAAGTTGTTTTAGCCTTGATGGGCAATTGAACGATTTATATCCAAGTATTAGCGCTTGGGTAATAACACCACCCTTGATTGTAGGAGCGAATCAAAAGGGTGAGTCCCTTACATCACCAAATATCATTTAGTGATTATTGACTTAAAGAAAACCTCATCAAAGCAAGGTTTGATTATCAGTTGAATACCCAATAGAATTAATCTTATCCAAAACTCGCTTCATCTCAACATCTGAAAGTTTTTTTGGCTCTCCAATGATTAGCGAATTTAAGTAGACCTTGGATAAGGATTCTACTTCTAATGCAATATTAAGAGCTTGATTCAAAGTCTTGCCGAGAGCTACTTGTCCATGATGCGCTAGTAAACAAGCAAACCGATCTTTTAAAGCCTTAACAGCTACTGAAGAAAGTTCTTCTGTGCCAAAGGTCTGGTATGGAGCACACCGAATATTATTCCCACCTGCAATTGCAATCATATAGTGAAAACTTGGAATATCTCGCCCATGACATGCAATAGCAGTAGCAAATGCAGAGTGACAATGTAAAACAGAGTTTACCTCTGGACGCTCTGAAAGAATGTGTGCATGAAGCCTCCACTCCGAGGAAGGCCGAAGAGTTTTTCTAGATTTTTCATCAGTTGGTCTTGAAATAATTGATCCTGATAAACTTATTTCCAATACATCCGAAGGAGACATTGTTTCATAAGGTTTAGCACTTGGAGTGACAAGCATGCCTGCAGGGGTTCTACAGGCAATATTGCCCGAAGCTCCTTGATTAAGCCCAAGAGCATTAATTCTTCTAGCCATATCGACAATTTCTTCTCTCAAGCCTTTATGACAAGACATATTTAATTTTCCCCTCTTCAGGTAATTTCTTAAAAAGTTTAGCCATACAAATTAAAGAATAAGAAGTTCGATCTTAGATCTTATCAATAACCATAAATAAATCAATATGCAGAAGCATATATTTAAATACAAGCAAGCATTATACTTGAATCAGCAAAGATTAAGTATGCAAGACTTTTGGTTTGTCTATTCCAGCAATGTTGCATAAAATGAATGAGAGAAAACAATCACACTATTTGAGATGAGCTCCCTCAGAGCAACAATGTCTGCTCTATCCAATAAGCATTACTTCAATTATGGAGGGCAAGGTCCATTACCATCACCCTCTCTTAAGGCAATGAAAGCAAGTTGGGAAAAGGTTCAAGAGCTTGGTCCATTTACTCTAAATGTATGGCCTTATCTCGCAAATGAAATACAACAAACAAAGATTAAGCTTGCAAAAATCTGCGGGGTCAGGCCAGAGAGAATATCCCTTACAGAAAATGTAACTAGTGGTTGCATTTTGCCGCTTTGGGGACTTCCCTTTGAAGCAGGAGACCGAATACTAATTAGCAACTGCGAACATCCCGGGATAGTAGCTGCTTGCATGGAATTAGCACGTAGATTAGGCTTAGAAATTGACACCTTAGACCTAGAGGTCTTCGCAAGCCTTTGCAAGAAACCTGATGAGATTAATGATGAATTACTAGAATCCCTAGAGAAAAGTATCAAGCCTAAAACGAAATTAATTGTTATCTCACATATTCTATGGAATACCGGACAAGTTATTCCTATTGAGGCTATTGCAATGAGCTTAAATCAAAAGCCTCAAAAACCCTACCTATTAGTTGATGGAGCTCAGAGTTTTGGACAAATTCCTCTTAAGAGGTCAGCAGCCAGTGCCGACATATATGCCTTTACGGGCCACAAATGGGCTTGCGGACCTGAAGGATTGGGTGGAGTTGTTTTATCAGAGCGTATTTTAAACGAGGCTAGCCCTACATTTATTGGTTGGCGAACTTTAAAAAATGAGAACCTTATTCAAGAAGACATAGGCAATTTGTTCCATAATGATGGTCGGCGTTTTGAGATTGCAACCTCCTGCATTCCATTATTAGCAGGGCTAAGGTCCTCTTTAGATCTAATCGAAGAAGAATGTTCAGAAGAAGTACGTATCCAACAAATATGTCTTTTAAGTAATCAATTCTGGGAATATATAAATGACTCTGATTGTTTTTCGACAATTCTGAAAATACGCCCCAACTCAGGGCTGGTAAGCTTTACCAGTAAAGATAACAAATCACCAGCTAAACTAACATCTCTTCTAGGAAAAAAAAAGATATGGATAAGGAGTCTGGAAAGTCCCTTATGTATGCGAGCGTGCTTTCATATCACAACAACAGCCCAGGAAATTGAAAAACTAATTGAGTGTTTAACAAGATATACTAATCACAGCTAATTTAAATTTAATTTCTCTCTTAGAGAAGCCTCAACCTCCTCACTGTCATCAAAATGTACTTTAATATTCCCTAGAATTTGATAATCCTCATGTCCTTTACCTGCAACGAGAATAATGTCATTAGGTGCTGCATCAACAATTGAGTTTCTAATGGCTTTAGACCTATCTTCCTCTACAAGAAAATTAGTTCTTTTTGGAATACCTTGGATAATGTCAGAAAGTATTTGTCCAGCATCTTCATTGCGCGGATTATCAGAAGTCAAATAAATCCTATCTGCAAAACTTGCAGCAATCTCACCCATTTTTGAACGTTTAGATCTATCTCTATCACCTCCACATCCAAATACACAAATCAAATCACCTTCTGCAAAAGATCGGCAAGCCATGAGGGCATTCTTTAAGCCATCTGGTGTATGAGCATAATCAACCAAAACTGTTGGTAGCAAATTCTCAGAATACGCATCTAGTGAAATACGCTGCAAACGTCCGGGCACTCCAGGAAAACCTTTTAAATGCTCTAGAAGTTCAGGTAATGCGAATCCGTGTTGCAATAAAACGCCTAAAGCTTGCAAAATATTCATCAGATTAAACTTACCTAACAAAGGAGCTACTAGCCTGCCTTCACCAAGAGGACTATAAAAGTCTCCCTCAATTCCTGAATTTTTAACTACAATATTATCAATGGAAATATCAGCAATACCTTGTTGAAATGCACTTTGAATGATAGAGCTACGCCAACATTGCTCACCTAGCCTTTGAGCCAATTCAAGTCCCCATTTGTCATCAATATTTACTACCACCTTTGGACTATCTAAATCCAAAAGTGGAGGAGCAAATAAGGTTGACTTAGCCTCAAAATATTTGTCCATAGAGATATGGTAATCAAGGTGATCTTGCGTAAGGTTTGTAAAAATAGCTCCTGAGAAATGACATCCCGAGACCCTTTGTTGAGCCAATGCATGTGAGCTTACTTCCATAGCAACTAAATCAACTCCTGATTGAACCGCTAATGCTAATTGGGCTTGCAAGTCAACCGCAAAGGGTGTCGTATTTAAAGCTTTAATCTTATTACCTTTCCAACGATTGCCCAAGGTTCCAAAGAGTCCAGCTGTTCTACCAACAGAGTTACTTAAATACTCAATCAAGTAAGCAATTGTTGTTTTACCATTCGTTCCGGTAATGCCTATCAAGTCCAATTTCTGAGAGGGCTGGTTCCAAAATGCTGCTGCTATTAATCCAACCCATTTGGCTACAGGGTCAGGTGCAATTATGACCAAATCTGATTCACCTGGTGGTTGAAGTATTGCTGCGGCATGCCCAATCAACGAGGCAACTGCGCCCTTTTGTTGTGCCTGGGGCCAAAAAGTTCCGCCATCAAACCCCTCTCCTGGTATTCCTAAAAAGAGTGATCCTTTTTCAACAATCCGTGAATCAGAAGTTAAAGATTCAATCAAAGGGTCAGACATATTCTGTGGCATATCTAATCCCACTTCTCTTAAAAGTGAGTGGAGTTTTCGTTGAACCATATACCTCTGGATTGTTTAGAAAACTGAACTAAAAAGACTCAAGTGCATTGAGGCAAGTCTTTTGAAGCCACTTGAGCAATCCTTCCCCATTCAATCGTGGAGAAACCCTGGGCAAGGGAATTAGCTTATGAAGCGAATCAGATGGACCAATACACATAACTGGTACCTCAAGGTTATAGCGTTCTCGAACATCGGCAGGAGTCAACTGGTGATCTATATCAACCACACGGAGAGATAATTGAGGAGTGACTTTATTAAGTTTCAATTCTCGCAATTTTTTCTCAAGCCCTTCACAAAGGCAACAACCTTTGCGGGTATAGAGCACAAGCGAAAATGCTGCCATCAATCAGGCACAGGGTCACAACCACATGGTGTAAAAGGATGGCATTTAGAAAGCCTCTTTAACGTCAGCCACCCCCCTCTCCAAGGCCCATGACGAGCAATTGCTTCTAACCCATATTCACTGCAAGAAGGAATAAATCTGCAACGTGGGCCCAAAACAGGGGAGACCCATTGACGATAAAAGCCAATAAGTTCAATCATCAACCATCCCAAGATTTTGTTCAAAGCTTCTCGCATGTGGACGGATAGACTATAAGGCTCGTTCATAGCTCAAAGTCCTCCTGGAGCTTATCCAGCACGACAGTTGCTTTAACGATTGTTCTCCAATTAGGTTCTTATGTCTAGATACCGCGGCCCTCGCTTGAGGATTACGCGGCGCTTGGGAGATCTTCCAGGTCTCACCCGGAAGGCCGCAAAACGGTCACATCCGCCAGGTCAGCACGGCCAAGCCCGTCGCAAGCGCTCCGAATACGCTATTCGCCTCGAAGAGAAGCAAAAGCTAAGGTTTAACTACGGGATTTCAGAGCGTCAGCTTGTCCGCTATGTAAAAAAAGCACGATCTCAAGAGGGCTCCACAGGAACCAACCTCTTGAAACTGCTTGAAAACAGACTGGATAATGTTTGTTTTCGTCTTGGCTTTGGACCAACTGTGCCTGGTGCCCGCCAATTAGTTAATCACGGTCATGTAACAGTAAATGGCCGGGTTCTCGATATTGCTAGCTATCAATGCAAGCAAGGTGATGTAGTGGGAATCCGTGAAAACAAAGGCAGCAAAAAACTTGCTGAAGCCAATCTTGAATTTCCAGGATTAGCAAACGTTCCTCCCCATCTCGAATTAGACAAACCAAAGATGACTGCAAAAATCAATGGCAAATGCGAAAGGGAATGGGTTGCTCTCGAGATAAACGAATTATTAGTGGTGGAGTACTACTCACGTAAAGTATAAAAACCCAGTTATACCAAGGCTTTTCAGCTTTCTTGTCAAACTTTGGTCAAACTTTTTCACCCCTCGGATCTTCAATCTGGGGGGTTTTTATTTGGCCACTAAATTTCGCTAATTCATCAAATAACGAGCCAAGCTAAGTGCAATACAGAGACCTATGCCAACGTTCCAAATCTTAGAAGGTCTCTATACCGGCGGTGATTTATCCGTGGCTCAGATTCAAGACATGACGACTGGCGATCCGACCGCTAAATGGAGCTACAGAACCAACGCCACAACCCCTGATCTACTCGCTTAAAAGCCTTTTTTTCGCTAATTCTTCAGACCAAGTCTCATATCCTGGCTACAGTAAATAAAGTAAATCTAGGTTGCCTAGTCATTTCCTTATGGGTACTTATGCAACCAATGAAAGAGATGGGCTAACCCTTTCATGGTCAGGGACTGTTGGTGTTTGGGGTGATGAAACAGATAATTGGGCATCAATAATAGATAGCCAAAAAGGTATTACGACAATTGTCCCTACTGCCTCTTGGCAGTTTGGGTCAAGACCAGGATATGTGAACAGATGGGACCAAGGGCTCCCTTTTGCAATCGGAACAAAGGATAACGGAGATTATTTTGTGCTGAGGAGAGGTTCAGGTGCTCAATATATTGGGACTACATATACACCTAGAAAAAGTTATAGTTATGCAAATGTGTACGATGATTATAATACTTACGCAAATAGCAGTTCCACACTTAACCTCGAGAAATTAGTTCAATATGATATAAATGGAGATAACATAATACATAATGATTATGAGATCTCTCTATCGACATCTTCTTCAACGCTCAATGAAAGCAGCACATTAACAACTACAGTTTCAGCAAAAAATGTTTACAATGGCACTACTATTTATTGGTCATTATCTGGCACTGGTATTAGTTTGTCAGATTTTTCCTCCGGTTCATTAACCGGATCAGGTATTACCGAAGGAGATAATGGGAGTTTTACTTTCTCGCATGTTCTGAATAATGATGAGACAACAGAAGGCACAGAAAAACTACAAATAAATTTATTTGCTGATGCTAATAGGAACAATAATCTGATTGATTTAGGCTATCAAGTTGGTTCCACTAAAACTGTATCCATTTTAGATACTTCAGGAACCCCTGGACCTTCTTATTCACTTGAAGTATCAACATCAGCGCTGAACGAAGGAGGAAGTGTAACAACTACAGTAAGCACATCTAATGTAAACCAAGGAACTAATCTTTATTGGACAGTTTATGGTAATAATATAACATCTTCTGATTTTTCTTCTGGCAACTTAACCGGATTTGGAAGTGTTGATAGCAATGGTGAATTCAGTTTCTCTCATTCAATTGCTAATGACAAAACGACAGAAGGTACAGAATACTTCTATGTATATCTCTATAGTGATTCTGCTCGCGCAAGCCTAGTTGGCTCTCCTCAATATGTATATATATATGATACATCCTTAACTACAAGTAGTAATGACTCAAGCACAACAAAGCCTGGCTTGGAGGTTTCACATATCATAGATGGAAGATCGGCCTTCCAAGATTTCAGAGATAAGGTTGAAAACAATACAATAAACATTTGGGTTGATAAATACGGAGAATCTACTCAATTCGATAACACCCTTATTGATGCAAAATCAATGCCGGATTATAGAATTACTTCAATCGATAATATGCTTACAAAATTAGATGGCATCATCGATTTAGATTTCAACCTTGTTAACAACAGATCGGATGCAAATATAACAATTATGCAGCATGATAATCCAGTAGCAGGACAAGAATATGGAGGAAATACCACTTTTTTCAAGAAAGATAATGGTCAGATGAATTTTGAGATTTCATTGACTACAACAAGAAATGATCATGATAAAAATCTAGGTAGCAATTATTGGGAAAATCTAATCTTGCATGAATTTGGTCATGCTTTACATCTTGAACATCCTTTCAAGGGCGATGATGGAGATAAATTTGGTGATCAGGATGACACCAGCGTAGAGGACACAGTTATGGCTTATGGGTCCCCATCTAAATGGGGGGTTTATCCAACATGGTTTCAGGATATAGATATAAAAGCATTAAAAGAAATTTGGGGAGAAGAAACAGGCGAGATATCATCAACTGAAACTGAAACTGAAACTGAAACTGAAACTGAAACTGAAATTAAGACTAGTTACCAATTAGGTAAAACCGATAGCTCAAACAAAATTATTAAAAATTGGTTCTCAAATTCCACAGCTGTATCTTCTCAAAGTACAGATGTTTATAACTCCGAATTAGCGATTACGACCAATACTTGGAATCAAACAATCAACATCAACCGTGTTTCCCGAGCATCATCTTCTGGTGGCTTAATTCAAGCCAAACAAATTACCTTCAACCAACCAGTTAAATCTGGATCAGTCATAGAAGGTGGCATTGGTGCCGACACCGTTCGAGGTTTGGCCGGATGGGATGTTCTCGATAGTGGCGCTGGTGATGATTTAATTCATGGTGGCAATGGACGAGACATTATTACCGGTGGTTCAGGTGCCGATGAACTTCATGGTGACTTTGGCTGGAACACCTTCCGATCCGAGAAAGATGGTGCTAAGGATCTCATCGTCATTAAATCCGACCAACATCTCCACAACTGGATTTATAAAAAAGCTGGTAACAATCCCAATGGCGAAAAGGTCGACATCATCGAGGGCTTAGATGCCAACGATGAAATCAAAATTGTTGGAGTCTTTACTCCTGATCTGACCTTTGCTCAAGCCACAGCAAAAGGAGTTAGTGGTGTGGGCATCTATGCCAAAGGGGCTTTGGAAGGGCTCTATACCGGCGGTGATTTATCCGTTGCTCAAATTCAAGGCATGACGACGGGTGATCCCACCGCTAAATGGAGCTACAGAACCAACGCCACAACGCCTGATCTACTCGCTTAAAACAAGGTCGTTCTCGAGAACCCTGTCTGCAGACAAGACAACAAGATAAAAATTACGCATATCTACTCCACTTTTCTTGAAGTCTGTTTTGCTGCTCGCTCTCAACAACGTTTCAAGGGTGAAATGGACATATCTTTGACCTACTGAATCAAGAACCCTGTCATAGCAATGGGTTTCAAAACGGACTTGCGGTCCGCCGAGAATTTGAATGAAAATTGTTAGAGCAATAAGCCTTTGAAAGGCTTTGGATCATCCCCCAGCGGGACTCACTTACATACAACTCAAAGCTAAAGAGACGATATCGCTGAAATTTACTGCCTAAATGAAATCGATATAGCAACCAGTCCCCATAAGGGTTTTTCTCAACTTTCAAAATGGCACTTTCAAGTTAGACAAACTTTTGACAAACCCTGTTTTCACCGTTGGCCTCTAGTCATAGCAATGGATTTACCGCTCTGTAGAGTACTACTCACGTAAGGTATAGACGCCCAGTCATACCAATCGATTTCGGCGAAAGTTAGACTTTCTTGTCTAACTCTTGTCAAACATTTCCAACCCCCGGATCATCAATCTGGGGGGGGGTTATTTGACCACTAAATTTCACTAATTTATTAGATAGTGAACCAATTCAAGAGAAGCGCTATGCCTTAAATTAAGTTAAAGAGAATGTATTTATTCTTTCAAGAGATTTATTGCCTACACCATCCAAGAAAACACTTTTTCTTGTCAGAAGAAGACTCATACAAACTATCTGGGTCTTTCCCGCTATCAAGATTGTCAGCACTTCTCATTCTTCCAATATTTTCAGGTTCAAGGGAGCCTCCACTTTTTTCGAGTTTCCTAATTTCTTTTATACTACGTTTTTGCCCCATTGGGAGGCCTGTGAGCATTGCCATCTCACTCATTAATCGCTTCGGCTGTTTAGCATCCTTAAATTGCATCAAAATAGAGGCTCTCTTACCATCAGCGTCATATCCATTTACCGCAAAATTATAGTCATGTTTTTTACTTAAAAATCCAAGAAGACCAATTGGGCCAAGGATTATGGTAGTAGCCACTCCTCCTCCAACATCTGTTTTTGATTCTCCAGCAATGCCCCAACTTATAATTCTTGTCGTTGGTATAGATGCATGAGGTGTGGTTATTGTTTCACTATTTATAACTACTTTGTCTATACATTTCTTCTTACTACCTTTACGAGGATCATGACCAAACTTTCTTTGAGATGAGTCTTCCTTAGGGAATAAACAAACTGCCTCATAATTTCCTGCAATGGCCAAAAGAGGATTAACTAGAAATGACCCGGCTAAAACCAACGGGACCAATGGGAAAGAAGCCGAGAGAACAACTTTGGTCTTCACTTGCTACTCCTGATTGCAAAGAAAGATCGTCAGCGACGTATCATTGACGACACCATCCTAAGAAGCATGCTCTTCCAGAAGAATTTTCTTCATAAAGATTGTCTTGGCTCTTGAATTTTCCAAGACCATCAATTCGATCTAAACGTCTTTCATTTCTTCTGATTTGCTTTGCAGAGCGCCTTTGTCCCATTCCTAATCCTGTAACCATTCCCATTTCCTGAATAAATCTTTTAGCTGGCTTTGCATTCTTAAATTGAATCTGCATAGAGGTTTTTTTCCCTTGATCGTCATATCCATTGATAACAAAATTGAAATCATGCTTCTTAGCCAAAAAACCAAGTAGCCCAAGTGGGCCAAAGAAAATCGTTGTAGCAACACCGGTTCCTACAGCTGTAGTTGAGTCACCTCCTCCACCCCAACTTGTCACCCGGCCAGCCGGGATGGAGCCATATGGCGAGCTAATCGCTTCTGGATTAACACTTATATAACACTTGGTTCCGCCACATAAGGCTTTGTAGTCTCCTGCGAATACAGGGGAGGCTAAAAAGGATGGAATTAAGTAAGCGCCCAAAAAAGAGAGGGTTGCGAACTTGAGTCTTTTAATAATCACTTCTTTAAATTTTTCGGGGTAGTAGCAGAACGTAGATTTAATTATTCTGTTTGCACTAGGAAATCTAGATCTTTCAAACGCCGGTTCCATAAAAGCTGCAGCTCTGTTAAAAAAGCTACAAAACCAACGGAGCCTGCACTCTTTCAACAAGATTTCCAAGGTAAACGCGACATATTTTCGACCTACTGAATCAAGAGCCCTGTCCACCACAGGGTTCTTGTGAAGTGACACGCTGTCACTTGAGAATTTATCGGAAACGAGTAAGGCCAAACTGTCATAGGAAGGCTTCTAGTCGTTACCCCCATAGCCCCTATTACTTCAAAAGTCACAGCTAAAGGCGACTGATCGACTGATTTGCTGCCTACATGAAACCAAGCAACCAACCAGTCCCCAACGGGGTTTTGCCCGACTTCCAAAATGGCAGTTTCAAGTTAGACAAACTTTATACAAACCCTGATTTCACCGTTGCCACCTATTCATACCAACAGCTTTCAGCGACGTTCAGCACTACTCACGCAAAGTATAAAATCCTAGTTATACCAAGGTTTTTCGGCAAAAGTCAGACTTTCTTGTCTAACTTCTTCACCCCCAGATCATCATTCTGGGGGTTTTTTATTTGCCACTAAATTTCACTAATTCATCAGATAGCGAGCTAAACCAAGCACAATACATAGAACTATTCCTACGTACCAAGTCGGAATCTGTCTTAATAGGACATTGCGAACAGAATCTTCAAGATTTAGTATTATTTATCTCTACTTTTTCCCTCCAAACATGTATGAGAGTATTTTTTAATCATATTGCAAAATGTGGCGGGACAACAATTAACCTCCTAGCCAAATCAGAATACAAAGAAAATTATCACGTTCTCTCACCCAGTACATCTATAGGTGAATTGACATATTGGTTGTCCAAGAAAGTATTCTTTATAAGTTCGGAAATCTATGGAGTTAGTCCTTCACACTTAGGATTAATCATGAAGGATCCAAATATAACTCGTATTATACTTGGCAGAAATCCAATAAGTAGATTTAAAAGTTTTTGCGGTCATTCAGCAAGGAATCCTACAAAAAAATATGCAGGGGGGGTCGAATGTGGGACAAACCAGGTATACATACCACAGGCTGTTAGCATTAACTTTTGGTTGAAAGCTGCTCTGAAGAAAATCGAACTAGGTTTGAATAGTTCCCAAGCTGAGTACAGTTTTATTGATCCAACAGGACTTCCTATAACTATTTATTCTCAATGGTGGCTTGCTTCTATTCAATCTGTTTATGATCCAAATTCAAAAAGCTCCATATTCTATGGAAAGAATTTTTTTGGTCATATATGTCAAACCAGGAAAATAGCAACTTCTACAAGACAAACACTACCTAAATACATCTCAACCTATATCCGGAAATTCTACCAAGTTTATGGAATTACTGAATGCATGCCAGATTTTCTCAAAAAGTTAGAGTGTTTAGGAGTTTTATCAGCAATACCTGAGTCGATTCCCAAAGCAAATTCATCGGAGGAGATTCAGCTTAAACTCAAGAGTTCCTTCGAAATAGATGAAATTCTTTTAGCCGATTACTTTTCAATTTTGCCAGAAGAGTTCTTCTTTTACGAGGCCTGTATGGACCCATAGATCGGCCGAAAATAGAGCCTTTCTTGCCAGCAAATTTCACTAATTCATCAGATAGTGAGCCAAACCAAGCGCAATACATAGACCGATGCCAACGTTCCCATCACCGCTTGATTTCTTAAATACCAGCGCATAATTCCGTAAGTACTATTAAATTGATTCTAATTTAAAGGGCAAAGAAGTAGTCCCACAAATAAAAGTCAATTGGGTATTGAATGAAAAACTTAACAGCAAGTTCTGTCTTCAGATTATCCAATTTGCTCTCTTCTCCTACATTTACTCTCTCAAGGCTATTTGCATAATCATAAGTTTTCTTCGAGATTATGTCTGCATCTAGCAAGTCTGTTATAAATTGATTCATTTTCTCTGTTGTTCCAACTACAGCATATTCAGGACCTCCTATGAAATCGAACAATTTTTTATTCACAAAGAAATGCTTGATTCCAGAAGCAACTAACCCTCTAATTTTTGCATTTGCAGTAAAAACATTGTCCGGATTACCTAAAGAGAATGCCATGGTTTGGCCTATGGTATTTGCAAAATCATAAACACTTTCGTTTTCCCTTGAATCATTAGTCATCAAACCTATCAGACTATCAATGCTCACATCTGCGTAATGATAAGTAGGGTTAAGATTTTTCATGGCAATTAGGCTGGAATAAGAGAAGTCCTTATATGGCCCTTTAAGAAGTCTCGCATAAGAATAGTGTTCATAGCGACCCTCTCTTCTGTTATGTTTTACACCTGAGATAAGTCTTGCGAGTGGATGCCTAAAACATGTAACAAACTTAACTTCTTCGTATTGGGATATACCTTGTTTTAGTGAATCAAAATAGTCCTTATCAATAAACGTATTGTGAATACTAATGCAACTTGCATTTTCAGGGAAATTAGACTTCTTTATATCTTCGCTTGTAAGGGAGTAATATAAATCACCATATTCTTTTCTAAGAATAGTATTTATATAGCTGCCACCTGTTTTAGGAATGTGATTGTAAACTACCAATCTTTTCATAAGTTGTTTTACGCGAGCAGATCAGGCGTTGTGGCATTGGTGCGATAGCTCCATTTCGCGGTGGGATCACCAGTAGTCATCCCTTGTATTTGACCAACGGATAAATCCCCTCCGGTATAGAGAGCTTCTAAGGCGCCTTTGGCATAGATGCCAACACCACTGACACCTTTGGCTGTTGTTTGGGCAAAGGTTAAATCTGGAGTGAAGACCCCAATGATTTTGATTTCATCAAAGGCATCTAAGCCCTCGATGATGTCGACTTTTTCTCCATTGG
Source organism: Prochlorococcus sp. MIT 1300 (assembly GCF_034092375.1). NCBI lineage: Bacteria > Bacillati > Cyanobacteriota > Cyanophyceae > Synechococcales > Prochlorococcaceae > Prochlorococcus > Prochlorococcus sp. MIT 1300. The sequence goes on from NZ_CP139302.1 coordinate 725,900, forward strand.
GGTTATTGCCGACTTTGCCATATATCCAATTGGCGAGATGTTGATCTGATTTGATGGCAATGAGATCTTTGGCGCCATCTTTTTCTGAGCGGAAAGTATTCCAACCAAAGTCACCGTGGAGTTCATCGGCACCCGCACCACCTGTGATGATGTCTCGCCCATTACCGCCATGAATCAAGTCATCGCCTGCTCCACCATCCAAAATATCCCATCCGGCCAAGCCTCTTAATGTGTCACTGTTATTGCCACCAAGGAGAACCGAGCCTGATTTAACTGGCTGATTGAATTCAATCTGCTTAGCTTGTAAATAACTCCCGTTACTCGAAGCCTCTGAAACACGATTGACTTTGATTTCTTTGCTCCAAGTAGTTGTTTCTATTTTGAGTAACTTTTCAGGAGAAAGGTCTAAAGATCGACTGGGCCTATCTGATGTGCTGGCAAATAATTGACCAACTAAATCTTTGGTGCTAGTGGTTGTATTTAGTTCAAAAGTATTGATTTGATTGGATCCACCCCCAGAATTTTCACCACCTAATGACTTAGATCCATCTAGAAAAGTTTCCCAGGGATTGTCCCACCAACCATCATATAAATATTCAGAATGAATTTTGCCTTCTATTGAGTTTCTATCTCGAGAAGGTGTTGTGCCTATTATTTCTATATCACTATCTGTAATCTCATAATTTTGATAAGCATAATTTACTCCAGTCCAAATATCATCTAAATTAACACTAGGCCAGGTTAATTCCCTAAAATAACCTGGGTTGATCTCGTAAGAGCGGGCTATTTCTTTGAAAGTCCCATCCTTGTAAAAGCTTGCAACCGAAAATGAGAGATTTTTTATTGTAAAGGAAAATAAACCCCCGTCTGAATTGTAATTGAAATCACCATTTGTACTTACGACCCTCCAGTAAGAAGTCGGTAAATAATGTTCTCCATTTTCTCCAGTATGCTCATGCAATTTTAGATTGGCAACGAAACCATCATCAGCAAGTTCATATAAATAATCTGCCTCATCTGTAGATGTTTTCTGCCCTGAATATAAATAAAGGTCTATTTCTTTTTCATATCCCCAATAGTTACTCATAATTATTTAGACGTACTTACGAAGCATTAGTTTTCAATTAAGGAGCAACGAAGATCCTTAAATCAGCCAAAAAGGTACAAAACCTTAAGGCAGCCCCCCTCTATCTGTGAATAGGTCGTAATACCTAGAGTATCTAGGAAGTCTAGGCGGTCTTCTTCTTCGCCCCCAGGCTTTGGCTTGGCAGATTGGGATAGGTCTATGTATTGCTACGTTTCAAACCAAACCCCATAAGATTAAGCATTGGTGATCTCAGTCCCCTCTCATGCTGATGTTTTTAATTAAAAGACTTACTCCTCGCTCTTCCATTCTCTATACCATTGACGATCATCAAGCCAACGGATGACTATCCAATTAATGAGTATTGAAGCTATTGAAAGCCCATAGAATGAGGCGTTCTCAGAAGCAATAAAAAATAGAAGAGTTGGCACTATCGTCATTATTGCCGAAGTAAGCAATGCCCTTCTAGGGGACATTTTTGTTCTCATGAATAAATCTTCTAAGAAGAAGTGGTGTAACTCTTTCCGTAAGTCTGATTACTTTGCTCCGTCTCAACAACATTTCGAGGGTTAAAACGACATATTTTCAAGCTGATGAATCGAAGCCCCTTCTCCACTACTGGGTGTTTAGTAGACGGACCAAGTCTCCGTGAGTACTTGTAAGAAGCCAGGAAGACAAACAGTGATGGGCAGGATTGTCGTCATCCCCCCAATAGCAATAGGCTCTATTCCATTCATTGATCACAGCTGAAGGCTCCTGATCGCTTCATTTACTGCCTAGACGAAATCGAGTTGCCAACCGGTTCTCAAAGGAGTCCCACTAGTGAGTAATTGGTTTGGCGACTCTAGAACTCTTTCTTCTCAAAGTGAAGATATTTGGATACCCAAGTCAGCATTTAAACCGATATTTAGGATCAAATAATAAGTATCATTGGTCTCTCTAGAGGCTCATCTTCAGGAGGCTTAATTCAAACCAAGCAAATTATCTTTAATCACCCCCCTTAAATCCGGCTCGTTTAGAAGGTGGAAATGGAACTGACACATTTCAAGGCTTGGCAGGCTGCGTTGTTCTTGATTGCAGCGCGGGAGATGATTTAGTACATGAGAGCAACGGACGAGAGAGACATCGCAACAGTTCATGCTTGTGCTGATGAAATCTACGAAAACGTTGACTGGAATACTTTTGTTCAGGACCAGGTGAAGCAGAAAACTGATCTCAATCAAATCAGATCAGCATCTATGCAATTGGATTTATAGCAAATCATGGAATTTGGATTTTGGCATCGCAACAGGTGATCTTGGCATTGGAGAAGTAACCGCAAAGAGAGGTAGTGGTATTGGGAGCTACAGTATGTTGCTTTAGAGGGCTTTATTCAGCCAAAACGACCATCAATCGAGACAATAGTCACGCTCACACCTCATTGTTGCGACCCAACAGGAGTAGCAACACCAGATTTATTAGTTTAGAAGTTATATTGAAGTGCTTAGAAATCAACTTCAATGCCATCGATAGCTAGTGAATACCTAATAGATCAAGGATGGGTTGATATCACCAGAGATATAGTTAAGTCAGATAATTACCTTGACATTTATCTGCACAATAAAAAGGGTCCAGTCTATGTTGGGGGAGGAATGTATGGTGCACAGTACATTAACAGTTTAATAATAAATGAAGAATACCGAATATTCATCGAAGAGCAGGTTTTGTCTATCGATAAAGAGTTAGACCTTGATTTTCGTTTTGTAGGTAATAGCAGAGATAGTGATATAGCTGTTTATTTTGATTCTGACATCAACATAGAAGGAGATAGTGGTGTTCTTGGCTTAGCTGTTCTAAATTCAGAGGCCAATAGAAAATATTGGGAGATATTCATTGATGAACCAGCATTCGCCGGTGATACAAACTATTTAAAATACGCATTAATACATGAGCTAGGACACACGTTTGGGCTTGAACATCCTTTTGAAAGTAGTGATGGAGATATATGGGGAGGGATTACTTCGCCATGGCTTAGTGCCTACCCAGAAGATACAGTTATGGCTTATAGGACACCTAGGTTAAATTATTGGCCAAATAACTTCTCTGCAAATGACATGAATGCCTTAAGTTCAGCGTGGCCTGAGGAAAGCAAAGAAGAAGGCACCAATATTGTATATAAATTTGACAACAAAGCCAATTTAAAAGATTTATTAGGTTACTGGTTTGACTCACTTGAATCTGGAAGCTTACAGAAAATAGATTCACCTGAAAATAGACTTCTGGAGATAAAAACTAATACATGGGGTGATCATATAAAGATAAACCGAATCACAAAATCTTCAGCTGATGGGAATGAAATTGTACAAGCCAAACAAATTATTTTTAACCAGCCAATAAAATCTGGTTCTCTCGTCCATGGCAGCTCCAGCAATGAAACCCTAAGAGGTTTAGCCGGATGGGATATTTTGGATGGTGGAGCAGGCGATGACTTGATTCATGGCGGTAATGGGCGAGACATCATCACAGGTGGTGCGGGTGCCGATGAACTCCACGGTGACTTTGGTTGGAATACTTTCCGCTCAGAAAAAGATGGCGCCAAAGATCTCATTGCCATCAAATCGGATCAACATCTATTCAATTGGAACTATGGAAAAGCTGGTAATAATCCAAATGGCGAAAAAGTCGACATCATCGAAGGGCTAGATACCAATGACGAAATCAAAATTTTAGGTGTATTTACCCCGGAACTAAGCTTTCAAGAAACCACCGCCAAAGGCCTCAATGGGATTGGCATATATGCCAAAGGTTCTCTAGAAGCTCTTTATACAGCTGGTGATTTATCAGTCACTCAGATTCAGGGCATGACAACCGGTGATCTCAATCCGAAATGGAGCTTTAGAACGAACACAAAAACTCCTGATTTATCAGCTTAAAAATTAATCTTTCCCAGTACTTTGTCGGGAAGTTCATTCATTTGGGACGGACTACTCCTAAATAGAAGTAATGAGTCAGGTATTTAACTTACATTTTTTATGTAAAATATACTTAATACATTCCTCAGAGAACTAGGTATTTTAGGAATAAAGTATGAATCCATGTAAATTTCAACATTGAAACTTGGCCTCCTAAAATGAAGTACTTGATCTTAGGAGGCCTTTAAACACTATCCATGGTTTTAAGGATCTATTCAAGAGATATGCCATCAAAAGACTTTTCATCTCTAGCTACATAAAATCTAGCTAATCTCTCAGTCCTAAGATTTTTTATTCGTTGATTACTTAAATACCACAAGTGGTCCCTTTCATAGGGGGCAAACTCAAAGAACTCTAAGATTGCTTCATAGGAAGCATTAAGGTCTAATGCTCTATATTTGGTATTATTCATACCTCATACTCTCTATCTTGGAGCTCACATTCACGCAACCAATACTCATCATATAAATCATTCTGCTTAAGAGTAGGCATGAAATTCATGCGGCTAAAAGCCATGGCAGGACTAGCATTAAATCGATTCATGATTAATTTAACTAAATCAAGTCTGCGAGATACATTTTTCTTTCTCATAACAGAAAAGCAACGTATATGGAATATATTGAGCAAATCAAGGGTTGGTAGTATCAACTTTTACATAACCTTAACTAGTGGACATTTATCTTGAAACCCTCGCTAAACAGAGCATCAATTACTACATAACCTGTCATTTATGTAGCAATTCAAACTAAAAGAGTTGCTCAACTGAAAAGTTCTATATTCAGAAAGTTACGCTGCATCATCCTATGAACTGTTTAAATAAATCGGATTACTAACCAATATTATGGCTTATTTAAAAATTTTTAAACCTTGTAAAAAATTAAACAAGCATCCAATTGCTATTCTTAAGGCCTTAGATGCAACTAATATTCGTGCCCAACTATTCTCAGCTTAACCAAGTCATGTATGAAGTAATAATTCAAACGTTTATGTTACCTGTAAGAGTCAAAGCCTGAAATAAACGGAAAGACTTGGTCATCCTCAAATACTGAATTTTCATAATTTTGATCTTCGGCAACAACGTCTTGATTCCCTAAATCGTTATCTTCTTCACTTGGAAGCATTACCTTGCTCTCAGAACTATCGATATTTTCATCCTGAAGAGGAGTTTCCTGAGAGGGAGGAGTCCAACCTTTAATCAAAGCTTGAACAGGGGCATTAAAAAAAAGAAATGTTGTACTTACAAAGACTAGCGGCGCAACCAGCAGCAACAGTTTCTGAATAGTCTTCATCAGCATTTGGTTGAATAGCACCTATGCACATAATAACTATATGGGATTACCTGACAACAGGCCTCGAGGAGGCGCGTTGTTTAGACTTGTTAATCATCTTTAAGAATATATTTGTAGAGACTCTATGTATAAAATGAATTTACTCATAATAAATATAGAAAATAAACATTAAAACTTTAATGGGAGGTACCTTTAAAATCAAATAAATACGACAATCTACCTAGCTCAGAGAATAGTGTAGATAAAAGTTAAAAGTTTATGAGATAGTAAAATAATTTATTTACAAGTGCAACAAGATGACCAGGATTAATTTAGTATGTCCTAGAGAATTGTCAGACCAGCATCTTTTAGCCGAATATCGTGAGATTTTTATGGTCGGCTCTGCTTTACAAAGATCCTTAAAGGCTAAATCCTGGAACAAAACTATTAAAGAGCTTCCCCAAGAGTTTACATTAAATAAGGGGCACGTCAAGTTCTTTTATAACAAAGGAAAGTATCTTCATAAAAGGTATATTAGTCTGATCAAGGAAATGCAATTGAGAGGCATGAAGACTGATCCTAACCGTAAATTCAAAAGAGATCAATGGCCAAATGAACTTTATAACGACTGGGCCCCTAATGCAAAAGACCTAAGAATAATAAGGGAACGAATTAAACTGAAAATTGATCAAAAACCAGAATGGTATAGGTGGTCTAAAAATACTCTAAGCTCAACAACTAAGTAAACAAAGAAATATTTATATGGTATCCGCTATAAATTTAAGCTCATTTTTCCAACAGCCGAAACGGCTCTGCTTTAACAGCTGTAAGTAGCTGCCATAACTACAACTTGGCTTAGCTAATTCATACCATCTCTCATCGGGGTAAAGAGGTAATAAAATTGTAGCTTTTTTCCCCATAGAAGCACAAAGATGCGCTAAAGCAGTATCAATGGTGAAGACGCGAAAATCTGATATTAGGGTTATAAGGTCAATTAATTTTTTGTCGAATGGTGAATACAGATCAATGCCCATACCCTTCAGGATGAATTTCTCCCACAAATTCCAATCTGTTATATCAATAATTACGACCTTTGGGTATTTATCTCGTAGTTGTTTATAAAAGCAACAAACATCTTCGAACTGAACAGAACGCATAAAACAAGAAAGCAAGTCATCAACTCCTTTAGATTGCCAACAAAAAACAAAGCCTTTTGAAGTATCTCCAGAGCTATAGGAATCAATCAACCATGATGCATAGCTCAGACGAGAGTACATATAAGAAGTAATTAGTTCAAAGTCCAATGAGGTATAACATGAAACTGGATCATCACTTTCATTTGAAATTATAGTCCATTCCACGAAAGGTAAATATTGTAAAAGTTCACCAAATTGCTCAGCTCTACCTTGACTTATCTCCACATGAACTGATTTAGCTGTAAGACTATTCCACCAAAATAAAAGTGAGAAAAATTGTAGGTGGTCTCCTATTCCGCCATTAATATTTATCCTAATACTAGAACTATCTTTGCTAGATCTCGACTTAAACTCATTAGCAACTTTCTCCATTCGTTTTTCTGTAACCAATGTCAAGTAAGGATTTGCCTTACCTTTAATACGAGCAATGCGATAATGGATCTTCTGCTGATAAAGAATTGGCAGTTCATTTGTGTAATCAGCAAGCCAATCTTCCACCTCTTCGTACAGGCCAAGGCTTAAACCCCAATGAACCAACTGAGGCAACTGAGGGTGGGCTGGGGAAGCCCGCCATGCTTCTTTCAACCACTTGCGAGCATGGTCAAGATCATTTGTGAACAATGGCCAGGGTGATTGGTTTACAAGCAATGCAAATTGGTTTTAGAACTAACTAAGATCCATTCATAAGACCTTTAGGAATTAAAAGGTAGAACCTTGCTATTCCGTAGCCTTATGAAAGCACTTCCAAAGAGTGGTCTTGGCAAACCAAAACCCTAAGAACCTTCCTGGCCTAAATACAAGAGCAATCCATCACGGCAAAAGCTTCGCGTCCGAGACCGGAACGGTCATGCCTCCGATTTTTCCCAGCTCAACCTTTATGCATGGGAACCCAGAAGGCTTCGACTACACACGCTCTGGGAACCCCAATTTCCGCATCCTTGAATCATTGCTCTCATCTATTGAAGTCTGTAAGTTTTCGTCAGTATTTGCTTCTGGAGTAAGCGCTATTACCGCTATAGCCTCAACTCTCAAGTCAGGAGATCTCGTGCTATGTGAGGAGAATTTATACGGCTGTACCGTTAGATTATTTGAGAAAGTATTTGAGAAATTTGGTATAAGAACTCAATGGGTCGACTTCACAACTCCCGAAGCATTAAATACTATAAAAACTATTAAACCAGCCATGGTCTGGCTGGAAAGTCCGACTAACCCACTTTTAAAAATTATAGATATAAAAGAAGTTTGCGAAGTAGCTTCTTCAGGGGGAATACCTGTAGTAGTTGACAATACCTTTTCGACACCAATTATTCAGCGTCCCCTAGAACTTGGGGCAACACTTTCGTTAACCAGTACAACTAAGTATATAAATGGCCATTCGGATGCACTTGGAGGGGCAATATGTACACATGACAAGCTGTGGCAAGAGCGATTGTGCTTTGCACAAAAGGCACTTGGACTACAGCCATCACCTTTTGATTGTTGGCTAATTACTCGTGGGATTAAAACCCTCCCACTGAGATTAGAACGTCAGGTCGCTAATGCAGCTGCTATTGCTGATGAACTCGCAAAACATCCAAGAGTCAACTGGATTCGCTATCCCTTCCGCTCAGACCATCCCCAACAAGCAATAGCGAAAAAGCAAATGCAATCCGGAGGAGGAATAATTACAGCGAGGGTTAATGGGGATGCCAAAGATACTTATCTTTTCTGCAAAGCTCTTAAGCATTTCACCATGGCTGAAAGCCTTGGTGGAATTGAAAGCCTGGTATGTCATCCTGCAACGATGACTCATGCTTCAGTTGATTCAGAAATGAAAAAGCACTTAGGAATAGATGAAAATTTGGTGCGATTTTCAATTGGGTGTGAAGATTTATCGGATCTAATTGATGACCTAAATCAAGCATTTGCACAAACCAAGTGAGTCCAAGAGATCTTCTAAAACACCCATGCTGGTCCGCCAAGGACCTTGGCGCTGCCTTGCCAGACAGCCCTCACGCAGTCTCCGTGGCCCTACCTAGATGGAATGATGTTGTTGCCTATGAAGAAAAAGATCCCATATGTACAAAAGCCCTAAAGGCAATTTATCCACGTTTCGGTCTTAACCCACTGGTTTCAGAAGTTGCCAACCAAGCAATTCGACTAAGCGGTTTCGCAAACAGCACTGCCTGGCCATACCCAGATCTAAAAACAGCAAAGAAAGCTCAACTTCATTGTCAAAAAGTTTGTCAAAATGCACAAACATCTATCACTGAGTTTCATGGATTGCACTGTTTGATTGCAAGCAATGAAACAACCGCAGATGCTAAGGCTTTTTGGCAACACACTGGCCTTGGAGCCTCCTCTAGACAAGCCGCAATAGCACTAAACAAAGAACAAGCTCCATTACAAAAGTCAGGCATTGAAGCTAGAGATAAAATAATAAAACGTTTGGCTAAAATTTATGAGTGTGAGGAGGGTCTCTTTTCCCTTCATCCTTCAGGGATGGCAGCTCTATATAGTGCTTTAGAAGTAATTACAGAATTACAACCTGGGAAACCCACAATCCAAATAGGTTTCCCATACGTAGATGTACTCAAACTTCCACAAGTTATTTTCTCAGGGGGTGAGCTAATACTAGAGACGGACCTATTAAAATTAAGTAAAAAACTAGATCAAATAAAACCGGCAGCAATCATCATTGAATTGCCAAGCAATCCATTGCTTCAATGTATTGATCTACAAGGAGTCTCAAAGATCGCTCATCAAAAAAGAATACCTGTGATCGTTGATGACACAATTGGCTCAGCTGTAAATATAAATGTCCTGCCATATTCTGATATCGTTTTCACCTCACTCACCAAAAGTTTTGCAGGACGAGGAGACATCCTTGCAGGTTCTCTTGTTATTAGCCCTCATTCTCCTTGGCGAGAAGTACTTTTAAAAAAAGTTCAAGCAGCCTCATTTAGCTCACTATCAGACTCCGATAGTATTGCTCTGGAACTAACCAGCCAAGATGTAATTAATAGGCTAATACTTTTAAATCAATCCTGCTTAACCCTAAAAAAAAGGCTTGAGCAACATCCTGAAGTTTCAAGGGTGCTACACCCAGAAAAATGTCCAAACTTTCATTCTCTTATGCGCCCTGGTGCAGGACATGGTTGCTTGCTGTCGTTCGAACTTAAGGAAGGCATCTCAAAAGCAAAAAGATTTTATGATGCCCTGGAGGTCTGTAAAGGTCCCAGCCTTGGTACAAACTTCACCTTGGCTTGCCCATATGTGCTTTTAGCTCATTACAACGAATTGGAATGGGCTGAAGAATGCGGATTGCCAAGACATCTCTTAAGAGTCTCAGTAGGGCTTGAAGAACCAGAAAATCTCTGGCAAAGATTCGAAAAAGCATTTAGGGCTTAAACATGAAATCCACACAGATATTTGTCATATCGAAATCAGCCGGCTGGAAGAGACCTAAATTCAGGTAATTGATTAGATCGCTTCAAGCTTACGCATGTCACGAATTTACGAAGACAACAGCCTTGCCATAGGAAACACCCCTCTTGTGAGACTGAACTCGGTCACAAAAAACGCTAAAGCAACCGTTTTAGCCAAAATTGAAGGTCGCAATCCTGCTTACAGCGTCAAATGTCGAATTGGCGCAAACATGATCTGGGATGCTGAAAAGCGTGGGGCACTAGATAAAACCAAAACCATCGTTGAACCCACCTCAGGCAATACAGGCATCGCCCTTGCTTTTACAGCTGCAGCAAGAGGCTACAAGCTAATTCTCACAATGCCTGAGTCAATGTCTCTAGAAAGAAGAAGAGTCATGGCAGTACTTGGAGCCGAATTGATCCTCACTGAAGCAGCTAAAGGCATGCCTGGTGCAATCGCCAAAGCAAAAGAAATAGCCGACAGCGATAAAAATAAATATTTCATGCCTGGACAATTCGAAAACCCCGCTAATCCAAACATCCATTTCAAAACCACCGGTCCTGAAATATGGGATGACTCGGATGGAGCAATAGATGTATTGGTTGCAGGAGTAGGAACAGGCGGGACGATTACAGGAGTTTCTAGGTATATAAAACAAGAAAAAGGTAAGCCAATCACCTCTGTAGCGGTGGAGCCTTCGCATAGCCCAGTCATTTCTCAAACCCTTAATGGGGAAGAAGTGAAACCAGGCCCACATAAGATCCAAGGGATTGGAGCTGGGTTCATACCCAAAAACCTGGATCTTTCTTTAATAGATTCAGTCGAACAGGTAACAAATGAAGAGTCGGTTGCCATGGCCCTTCGGCTAGCACAAGAAGAAGGTTTATTAGTAGGAATTTCTTGTGGGGCAGCGGCAGCTGCAGCAATTCGACTTGCTGAAAAGGATGAATATGCCGGCAAAACAATTGTTGTCGTCTTGCCAGATATGGCAGAACGCTATCTTTCATCAGTGATGTTTGAGACTGTTCCGACAGGAATAATTCAGGAACCAGTTCCTGCTTAATGAAGCTTTGCGCTTGGTAAAACTGCCTCAGGGCTTATCCACATAGCATCTCCATAAGAAAAAAACCTATATCTTCTTTCTATTGCTTCTGTATAAAGTGCTAATAGTCGTTCTCTACCTATCAAGGCGCTTACCAAAAGGAGTAGAGAGCTTTTAGGCAAATGAAAATTAGTCAACAAACCGTCTACGACTCCATATTGATATCCAGGTTTGATAACCAAGTCAACTGGTTCGCTAATTGCCTTTAATTGACCGCCTCCTGCAAGGCAAGCCCCTTCCAGAGCTCTAACACTAGTTGTACCAACAGCAATAACTCTGCCACCACGAGCTCTACAAGCTTTAATTGAATCAACTACTTCTTCTCTAACTTCAACCCACTCACTATGTAATTCAAGATCCCTAAGATCTTCTTTTTCAACAGGTCTAAAAGTTCCAAGTCCTACATGCAGAGTTACGCGAGTCTGCAATATCCCCCTTTTAGATAAGGCTTCCAACAATTCATCACTTAAATGCAATCCAGCTGTAGGTGCAGCAACAGCGCCTGGTCTTGCTGCATATCGAGTCTGATATCTATGATTATCTTTCGGGTCATGTCTCTGAATATAAGGAGGTAATGGCACCTCTCCATATCTTTGAAGAAGCACCTCCATAGTCTCTCTATCGCAAAATTCAATGGGGAACTGCACGACTCGTCCCCCTGTCTCAGGATCATTTGATATCACCTCAAGACTTATTGGTTCCTGCTCAAGAGCTTCTACCCAAAGCTGATCACCAGGCCTCATCCTTTTGGCGGGCCTACCAAGACACAACCATTTGCCATCCCCACGTGGCTCTAGTAATAACAATTCAGCGCGTCCACCCCCTGAGCGTCTCACACGCAATCTTGCCTTCAAGACCCTTGTGTCATTCAAAACTATTAGATCCCCAGGCAGCAATTCCCTATGCCAATCCCAAACTTGAGCATGCCTTGCGCCAAACCCATCCTTGGAAGGTTGATCCACAATTAAAAGCCTTGCGGAATGTCTTGGATTCACAGGGACTTGAGCTATGAGGCTTTGGTCCAGCTCATAGTCGTAAGAACTTAATAAAGAATCTCTTAGGTCCGTCACGCAATGAAGAAAACAGCTTTGATAAAGGAAACCCTTGCAACAAGTAACCAGCCTTAATCACTGTCAAACAACAAGTTCTTCAGGTTGGGTTTCAAGCAAATTCGCTAAATCCTTAAGGAAAGCAGCACCATCTGCACCATAAACAACCCGATGATCAGCAGTGAGATTTACCTGCATCTGACGCTTAACTGAAATTGAGCCATCCTTACCAGCAACAACAACAGGCCTGGAGGCGGCTACAGCAAGTATTGCCCCAGTTCCAGGCGGCAAGACTGCATCAAAACGATCAACCCCAAACATCCCCAAATTGGAAACTGTAAAAGTTCCAGTGCTGTATTCATCAGGTTGTAATTGCTTTTGGCGAGAACGCTTAACCAGATCAGCCCATTGTTTAGACAAGTCAAAAAGTCCTGTTTTGTCAGGGTTTTTCAGTACAGGAGTAATCAGTCCCCCATCTTCCATAGCAACTGCCACCGCTACATTCACTTGAGGTGGATAGACCATTCCTTCAGTGGAGCAAGCTGCATTTACTTGAGGATGACGTGAAAGGGTTATCCCCACGGCTTTAACAAGAAGCGCCGTCATAGTTACTCCATTCGGCTTAACTTTCTTGTAAAAAGCATCAAGCTTGTCAGTGGTAATGGAATAACCAACTCTGAAGCAAGGCACCGACAAACTTGCTTCCATATTCCTATTTACAGCTAACTGAAGCGTATTGAAAGGAACAGTTTCTCCAGGAGATCCAAAGCTCTTGCCCTTAGGAGGGCTTGAGGATTCTTGAGAGGAGGAAGAAGTAGTACTACTACCGCCTGCAATTGAAGTTGAAGTTGAAGTTGAACTATTAAGCGCAGGTCCATTGCTTTCCGCAACCCAAGGGACCGTAATGGGTTGGCCTATAGCAGCTTCCACATCCTCGGCTTGTATTCGTCCATGAGGGCCACTCCCAAGCACTGTCCTTAAATCAACTCCTTTTTGAGAAGCAAGTTTTTTCGCCCTCGGAGTAGCAACAATCCTTCCATCATTTACTGCAACTGGAATTACGTTGCTAGGAGTGCCTGGTGCTGAAAGTTCTGGAGGGGGGGTAGTTGCTGCTACTGCGGGAGCGGGCGCGGAAGCGGGAGCGGGCACGGAAGCGGGAGCGGGAGCGGGATCCTCTATAGGCGAAGCAGCCTTTGCTGAAGACTGAACTTCTTCTATCTCAGCCTCAGTCTCAACTATCAAACCTATCGTTTCTCCAACTGGTGCAGTACTCCCAGCTGGCATCAATACAACAGCAAGATATCCATCTTGAAAAGACTCAACATCCATATCTGCTTTATCGGACTCCACCACAAGGACCGATTCACCTCTGCCAACTTTCTCCCCAGGTTTTTTCAACCACTCAACTATTTTGCCCTCCGTCATGGTGGAGCTAAGGGCAGGCATAAAAATGTCGTGCGTTGCCAATACCTTCTCCAGAATGGTCCTATGGAAACAATTTTAGAGACTGATTGAACCAAGCCATTAAGAACTGTTCAATCTTGCTGAATTGCCTCAACTACCCCATCACGAACCACTACAGCTACTTGCATTTTGCTCACAAGATTGTCACCTACCTTCAAGTCGCAAAAGCTGTCAATTTGTCCCTGATCAACGATTTGCTCCATTTCCAGTTCACGAACCTGAGCCTGCTGCTCAAGCAAATTTCGCTTCTGTTCTTCCAATTCAGCTCTTTTTGCAGCAACTTGTTGCTGCACTTGCGCCACCTGATCCTGGACACGAGGGTCTAATGGATTCGCACTTTGGCTCCGAACATCATCAACAACTTGCTGTCCCTCCTTTTCTAATTGTGCTAATTGCTGATCTGACGTTGAAATTGCATTACTCAACTCTCTCTCAGCTTCTTCCTTCCAAGCAGGAGTGACTACAGCCCGAACAGTGATAGAGCGCTTAATTGAAAGGTTGTTGATAGAAGACATGACCAAGCATTTTCTATTGGATAAAGCTCTCAACGAGGAGGCTTGCGACCCACTAAATAAATCATCTTGCTGTGCTAGCGGCTATAGATATCGGCAATCGCAAACTGATCTCGTGCAGAAATATTCTCACGCCTTTGCTTCAGAGTCTGTGTAAGAAGCCCATTCTCAATGGTAAATGCATCGACTAGAGCTATGCCAATTACGCGTTCTTCAGAACGTGAAGAAGGTCTTTGAGCAAGCAATCTATTAATTTCTTGGCTGAGACTTTTCCTGACAAAAGGGTCTCCAGGAGACCCACCTAAATCTTTGGGGAACGAAAATCCTAAATTATTTGCCCAAAGCAATATCGAGGGAACATTTGGAACAATCAAAGCCCCTAATTTCTTCTCATCTTGTCCAACCATCATTACCTGATCAAAAAGTGGACTGGCCACAAGAAATTCCTCTAAAGGAGATGGTTCAACATTCTCCCCACTGCTAAGCACAATTGTGTCTTTTGCTCGACCTGTAAGCACTAACGAGCCATCTGGCAAGAGCATTCCCAAATCACCAGTATCAAACCATCCATCACGGTCAAGAACTTTTGATGTCTCTTCAGGCTTACCTAGATAGCCATTCATCACCTGCGGCCCTCTAACAAGCACAAGCCCTCTTTCTCGATATTTTCTCAACTCCCTGGTTTCAGGATCAACAATTTTAAATTCAGTCTTAGGCAAAGGGGGGCCTGATGTACCTCGAATATTCCGCCAGGGCCTGCGACAACTGACGACTGGACTAGTTTCAGTCAAACCATAACCAACTAATAACTCCACTCCAAGGGATTCAAAAAACACATCTACATGAGGTGCAATTGCCCCACCGCCATTAATTGGAAACCTCAATTGTCCCCCACAAAGTTTCTCTAAAACCTTTGGCCAAAGCAATAAAGATGCCAGCCTATGCATAGGCCATCTCCCAACAGCCTCTATAAATGAAATCAATTTGTTAATTGGAGATATAGGTTCTACTGTTAAGCCCCTCGTCCTTCTCCAGGAGACTCTCTGAGCCGCACTATTAGAAAGAGCTTTCTTTATTATCCATCGACGGTGAGGAGGCAACGCTTTGATTGCATCATAAAAACCTATCTGAATTGCTTCCCATAGCCTGGGAACAGTAGCCATAACCACTGGCTTTATCTTTGGAAGATCACGCTTTAGTTCCTTAATAGTTGTATAAGTTTGAGTACATCCACAAGAAAAAAAATAATACTCAGCACTCCTTTCATATGCATGCCAGATAGGCAAAACACTCAAAACAGGAGAGCCAACAGCCGGGTAAGCAACACAAGCCAAAGATTTCATCTGATGCAAAATATTTGCATGTGTCAAAGGAACTCCTTTTGGTTTACCTGTTGTTCCTGAGGTATACAAAATAGTCGCAGTAGTGACTTCAGCGGACTTGTGGTCTCTATCAGCAAAAGGGTCTGGTGCCTTTAGACCAATCCCTGCATCAAGAAAAGATTGCCAATCTAAAATGCTCTCCCTATCTGACTTTCCTTCTAATTGCAATATGAACTTAAATTCCTTCATTTGAGTATTAGTTAAAGAGAGCTTATTCAAAAGCTCAGCATTTTGAATAATCAGAGCTTTAGCCTTGGAATCGATAATGATGTAATTGAGTTCTTCTACTGGGGAAGAAGCCCCTCTAACTGAATCGGCCGCTCCCACTCGCATGAGGCCCTGATCAGCTATCAGCCACCTTGGACTATTTTCAGCGAATAGCGCCACTACCTCTCCATGGCGAATCCCTAATGAATAAAAAGACGCAGCTGCAGTGGAAATAAGTTCAGATAGCTCTCCATAGGAAAAACTCTCTGGGTGATAAGCATGAGGAGCCTGTACTGCAAGAACCTGAGAGTGTTTATCCGACAACCAGGGCCAAAGCTGATCTATACGATCTAATTGATCAACATGATGATGAGAAGTCAAGGCCTTCTCTTCTTGCTTATCTGGAGACCAAAATGCTCTTGCAAATCCAACCATCTTTTCAACTTCAATTTTGCCAAAAGGCTTCAATAACCAACTTATTTACATATGACTGAAGTAACCACTTTCCTTACGCCTTAGAAGCAAATGATTCCCTGAAAATCTTTACTATTCAGTCTGCCAAACCAAGCCAAACCGTTTCCTTAAAGATTCCCGAATCAATGGCTTTACGTCTGCCACCTCAAGGCCTGGAATCCAATTACTCAGCCGATCTACAGATTTTCCTCTTAATCCACAGGGAATAACTTGCTTAAACCCCTCTAACTGACAGTTCACATTTAGAGCCAGACCATGCTGAGTAATCCATCGCTTACATCCAATTCCTACTGAGGCAACCTTCCGCCCATCAAGCCACAAACCCGTTAAGCCTGGCATACGACTCCCGCTCAACCCCAAAGACTTCAATACTTCAAGACTGACCTGCTCAAGCTCTCGCAAATACCAATTCAGGTCAGTTTTGTAATTATGAAGATCTAGAACGGGATACACCACAAGCTGACCAGGCAAGTGATGAGTAACTTCTCCGCCACGATCAATTCGGAACAAAGCTAAAGGAGGTTTATTTAGATCAAATAACAAATTGTTCTCATTAGCCCCTCTACCAAGGGTGTAACAGGAGCAATGCTGTAACAACCAAACAGCCTGTTCCGAAGAGGGTTCCTTAAGCAGCTGAGCCTGCCAGTTACGTTGCCAATCCCAAGCAAGCTGAAAAGGCACCAAACCTGTCGGCTCAAAAAGAAAAGTCGAGAAAGACTTTGCTGATGCACTTGATTTAACTAGTTTGCTCTTATCAATGAATGCAGGAGTGCCGGAATGAAGCTGCTTATCCATGGAAGGAACCTGGAGCTAACACCTGCATTGCGTGACTACACCCAAGCAAAGCTTGAGAAAGCCGTCCATCACTTTGGAGATATGGTGAAAGAAGCGGATGTTCATCTATCAGTTGCAAGGAACCCAAGAGTGCCACAACAAACTGCCGAAGTAACCGTTTTTGCTAGCGGAACAGTGATTAGAGCTCAGGAAAGAAGTGAAAACCTATACGCAAGCATTGACCTTGTGGCCAGCAAACTCTCCAGACAACTCCGCAGATACAAAGAACGTCATGCAGATCATCACCATAGTCCTGGCCACAGCGCCTCGTCGACACCCAACACTAAAGACCTGACTCATGAAACATCCATTGAGGGCTCTCTAATCAAAGGGAAAGAAGCACATTTACCAAACCCAGGAGTAAGACGCAAGTATTTCCCTATGCCGCCAATGAGCACCGAAGATGCTCTTCACCAACTAGAGCTAATAGACCACGACTTTTACATGTTTCGTGAAAGGAATACTGGGGAGCTACAAGTTGTATATAGAAGAAATCATGGTGGTTATGGACTAATTCAAGCAAAGAATTGATATCAATAGTCAGATGCTTGAAGCAAATTCTGGAGGGAATTACAAGGAATTAGCTCCTTTCATAAAGCAAGCAATGCTTGACCCTCATCAAGACAAAGAAGAGATTAAAGGGTTCATTGATTCAGCATGTCATTTTGGGTTCTCAGGCATTTGCACAAGCTTGAATCAACTACCACATGCGCGTAAACAACTTGGGACTACAGGTAAAACAAAACTCATTGCCGTAATTGCCTTTCCCTTTGGCGCAATTCCAACGGAAATGAAATTGGCCGAAGTAGAATGGGCAGCAGAACATGGAGCAGAAGAGCTAGATATTGTTCCGAATTTCTATGAGCTAAGTCTGAACCAAAGTATGTTCTTCGCAGAGGAAATTGCATCCCTGTGTGAACCTGGTTTACCTGTAAATATAGTGTTAAACATGAACAAATTATCCAGTGAGGAACTATCACTTGCAGTGAATTCTTCTATTGAGGCAGGAGCTCAAGGTTTACAAACCAGCAATGGTTTTGGCCCAGCCGTCACCCCCGGCGACATTCATCAACTTGTTGAGATAACAAAAGGTCGTTGTTCCATTAAGGCAGCTGGTGGCATTCACAAGCTTGGCCAAGTTGTTGAATTAATAGAAGCAGGTGCGAATCATATTGGGACTAGCAAAGGAGCCGAAATCATGCAAGAACTCCGCTTAGCAAGTTCATGAGTTCTGAAAGATACCTTGAGGGATTGGTCTTAAAGGTTGGGCCTCTAGGAGAAACCGATCGCCTTATATCCCTGCTAAGTGACGAGGAAGGGTTAACTCGTTTGGCAGTTCCAGGTGCAAGAAGACCACGTAGCAAAATGGCTGCAGCATTACCACTAACTTTTTTAAAACTTCAAGTTGTTGGTCGAACTGGCCTAAATAGAGTTCGCCAACTAAAAGTTCTTAAGAGCTTTGGCAAGCTTGGGCTAAAGCTTGAAACGTTATCAGCAGCACAAGCACTAACAGATTTGAGCATGATGTTAGTAGCACATAATGATCCTGTGCCAGGACTCCTAAGTACGCTTCTAATGCATTTGGAACGACTTGAAGCCTTAAGCAGAATTAGTCCTTTTGAGCAAGAGTCAACTTTGGCCAGTAGCGTTCAATCATGTCTTCATCTTCTAGCACTTGGTGGTTATGGAATCCCTATACAAAGTTGCTGCAAAACTGGCAAGCCATTAGATCCTCCACTAGGAGATTGGGCTTGGCGTTGTAGTTTCTTACCCGAAGAAGGGTTCGTTATAGGAGCTCTTCCAGGTGCCGCAGTTCAATTGAATCCATCTGAACTTGCCTTGCTACAAATACTCCCCCGTCCCAATCTCCCCTTCCGAAAGAATGGCGAATTATTAGGGCCTAAAAAAGTTTGGCTTCGACTACTTTCAGTAATTCAGTATTGGATTAAAGCACACTTGAATCGAAACATTAAAGCTCTATCGATGTTACAGACTTCTGTAATTGAAGAAGATGAGAAAAATTAACTTTGAAACGCACATGACCAAAACTAAAAGCTTCTTGAACGATTGAAAGCATGCTCGAAACAGAGTCGCCCGCAAGCCCAAAACAAGCGGAACCAAACCAAGGATTAAAAGGATTAATCCACTTAGATGGATTTAAAAAGCTATGGATTGGACAGGTTTTCTCACAATTAGCTGACAAGTTCTACATCGTTTTAATGGTTTTTTTAATTACTCAAAACTGGGTAATAAAGTCTCCACAAAGCAATGGTGAGCTAGCGGATATAGCAGCAGCAATACGTATGCAGATTGAAACGCCTGGTCAAATGATCACACTTTTAGCTACGGGGATATTTGTTGCCAATACAATCCCTGCGATAGCTATGGGATCGATAGCAGGGGTATGGGCTGATAGATGGCCTAAACGCAGCGTAATGGTGGCATCAAATGCAGTAAGAGCATTTCTAGTTCTATTTACCCCTCTATGTCTTATCCCTGGACCTCTTTTTCTTGGAATCACATGGGGATACTGGGCACTAATTTTAATGACATTTTTCGAATCAATTCTTACAAACTTCTTTGCCCCTGCCGAACAAGCAGCAATACCAATGTTGGTACCAAAAGGGAACCTCCTTGCAGCCAATTCTGTTTATCAAGCAACAAGTATGGGCGCAACGATTGTTGGGTTTGCACTTGGTGAGCCAATACTCCAACTCTTACATAAAGCTTTTTTGCCCATGGGCTTCACAGGCGGCGAATTCTTACTCCTCCCATTTTGTTATGGCATGGCTGCCCTGAGCATAAATTCGATGAAGCTCAAAGAGCAGATAAAGCTCACCAATAAACAAACAACTGTCTTGCAAGAGATAATTGATGGTTTAAAAGTTGTTCAAGATAGACCAAAAGTTCGTTCGGGAATAGTGCATTTAGTCCTTTTGTATAGCCTTTTAGCAGCGTTGTATGTATTAGCCATAAGCCTGGCATCCTCAATTGAAGGACTAGGTCCTGCAAGGTTTGGGACCCTTTTAGCAATGAGTGGAATAGGTATGGCTGGCAGTGCGGTTCTTATCGCACAAGTTGGTCATTGGTTTAGCCGCAGACGACTCACTGCCACCGGTTTAGGAATCATTACATTCAGCTTGATAATGCTTACCCAAGCAGAAGGCTCACAAATACTAACTCTTGTTTTCTGTACATCACTTGGATTAGGAGCAGCTCTAGTTGCCATCCCAGCCCAAACCACAATTCAAGAAGAAACACCCGTTGACCAAAGAGGCAAAGTTTTTGGCCTTCAAAACAGTCTTATAAACATTGCTCTTAGCTTGCCATTGGCTCTGGCTGGTGCACTAGTGAGCCTATTTGGATTATTACCATTGCTTTGGCTTTTGGCAGTAATAGCCTTAATTGCAGCATTATTAGAACATCCATGGCAGCGCTGCTAACTTTATTAGTGGCTTAATGAGAAGTTATAGGTGGCTCACATCGCTTGGTTAGGTAAGAAAACGCCCTTTTGCGGAAATGTAACCTATGGAATCAGCACAACAGAAGCCCTAAGGCAACGAGGCCACCAGACGAGTTTTATTCACTTCGATAATCCAAGCAATCCAGGCAATACAAAAACCTCACTACTTGCAAACGACCCGGAAGTAAGCCTTCCATATCTCGTGAAGTCTCAGGTTTACACCATCCCTTCACCTGGCGCGCAAAGAGAACTCAGAGAATCACTTGAAAGGCTTCAACCAGACCTTGTTCATGCCAGCCTCACTCTTTCTCCTCTTGACTTCAGACTTCCTGATCTCTGCCAGCAACTTGGCGTTCCCCTTGTTGCAACGTTTCACCCACCCTTTGATGCAAGCATCAGAAACTTAACCGCAGGTACTCAACAACTCACATATCAACTTTATGCTCCTGCTCTAGCCAAGTACGACAGAGTAATAGTCTTTTCAGAACTTCAAGCAGAAGTTCTATCAAAGCTAGGGGTAAGGGATCACCGTCTTGCAGTAATTCCTAATGGCGTGGACCCAGAGTGTTGGACACCAGTTGCGCCCCACCGTACTAGTCCCAAAAAGACAGAAATCAGAAAAAGACTTGGCTCAGAGCGAGTTTTTCTATACATGGGAAGAATCGCCACTGAAAAAAATGTTGAAGCACTATTGAGAGCTTGGAGACTTGTAGAGCCATCTGGTTGTCGTCTAGTTATTGTTGGCGACGGACCATTGCTACCTACTCTGCAAAATAACTATGCATTAGCCAATAATTCAAATGTGCATTGGTGGGGCTACGAGTCAGATCTAAATACAAAAATTGCTTTGCTTCAATGTGCAGAAGTATTTCTCCTACCAAGCCTTGTTGAAGGTCTTTCTCTTGCCCTCTTAGAAGCAATGGCTACTGGTACAGCATGTGTCGCTACAGATGCAGGTGCAGATGGAGAGGTTTTGGAAAATGGTGCTGGGATTGTTCTCAGCACACAAGGAGTAACTACTCAATTAAGAACGTTGTTACCCGTTCTACGAGACCAGCCAGTACTTACTGCGGAACTTGGTAGGCGTGCTAGAGAGCGAGTACTTGAAAGATACACTTTGACAAGAAATATCGATTCTCTTGAGAACTTGTACAGTGAACTACTTATTAATAACTCAAGCTTAAGAAGAACTAAGCCAACTCTCGACTCCTCTCAGCCGCAAGGACAACCGCCTCAATTAACGCCGAACGAAAACCTGCTTTCTCGAGATGACGCAATGCAGCAATAGTCGTTCCACCAGGAGAGGCGACCATGTCTTTCAATTCACTTGGATGAATGTTTTTTTCCTTAAGCAACAACGCAGTACCTCCAAGGGTCCGACTGGCAAGATGAAGAGATAAATCTCGCGATAATCCAGCTGCAACTGCCCCATCTGCAAGAGCTTCAACCATTAGTGCGACATAAGCAGGGCCAGATGAAGTTAAGGCCAAAAAAGCATCTAAATTTGATTCAGGAAGCTCTAACACCTCACTAACAACTACAAACAAATCTTTTACATGTTTTTTCTCGTTTTGGTTAATGCCATCTCCCCATGAGATTCCTGTGAGTCCTGCACCCACCAAAGCAGGTGTATTAGCAACAACACGAACACAATTATGATTTGGGAACAGAGATTGCAAGCGTTTTAAAGAAACACCTGCAAGCAAAGAAATTAGTAATGGCCGAGCAACTTTATAACTTAACTCGAGGTCCTTAGCTTTAATTGCAACTTGCTCTAATTGTTGAGGCTTCACTGCAAGAAGTTGAATTGGCTGATGCCAAACTCCCACGGAGGCTTGGTCCTCAGAAGAAAACAAAGTTAATCCCTTGGG
Organism: Prochlorococcus sp. MIT 1300; assembly: GCF_034092375.1. Lineage (NCBI taxonomy): Bacteria > Bacillati > Cyanobacteriota > Cyanophyceae > Synechococcales > Prochlorococcaceae > Prochlorococcus > Prochlorococcus sp. MIT 1300. The sequence continues at coordinate 748,165 of NZ_CP139302.1, forward strand.
TAAACTAGGGCGAAGGCTATTAACACTTTTTTGACGGCCAACTACAGCAAAAATCCTTTCAGGAGTAATTTTTTGCTTTTCTATTAATGGAAATACAAGTGCCTGGGCCATGCGACCCAGGCCTATCACACCCAGGGAAGAAAGCACGATTAGATAGCGGCAGCAGTCGCCTCTCCCCATGCAGGTGCAGGTGCAGGTGCAGGGCTGCTGTCTTGTGTGTAGGACTCTGTTGTTGAATCCATACTTACTGTTGTAGGAGCAGATACATCATCTTGACTTGCATTCGTGACAGTCACGCAACTAGGCGCAAAGAGGAAGATACTTTCCCCTACTCGCTCCTGATGTCCATCAATTGCGAATGTTCCTCCTGCCACAAAGTCAACAGCTCGCTGAGCCTGATCAGGTTCCATCATCGTGAGATTTAATATCACAGTCTTACGCTCTCGCAGAGCCTGAATAGCACTGGGCATTTCATCAAAGCTCCTGGGTTCCATAAGACTTACCTCCGATGCTCCACTGGGGATACCAGGCATCCCAATCACATTGGATCCTGAGATGCCTTGACCCAAGCCAAAAGGATTCGACTGTGAAAGCGAGGCAAGTTCACCACCTAATCCAGGAGATCCTCTGTGATCGTCATCAAAATTGTCACTTGCCTCGTAATCAAGCTCGTCATAATCGCTGTCCAAATAGTCGTCACCAGCGACGACGGCACGAAGACGGGAAATAAGCGACACCGTTGGAATCCTCTCTATTGGGCGTTGAGGTAAGCCGACAAATTGCCGACATTTAGGAGCCATTTCCTCAAAGAAACAACTCAACCTGATACCTGAATAGCGCTCCAAGCAGGCAGAGGCAAGGCTCTGACAAGTCTTTGCTTATATCTGTGAGGAATTTGTTAAAGAAGGACACCTAGCCCCAAACAAAGAAGAACCGAGTCGTAGCCAAGTAGCTCCTGCCTCAACAGCCTCTTCCCAGTCGGAACTCATGCCCATAGAACAATCTGATAAAGAAAACTGATTAGCCAACTCACGACACTCAATGAAGAGCTCTTTACGGTCTTGCAAAGAGAACATCATTGGAGGCATCGTCATCAATCCCTTTAGCTTCAAATTCGGAAGGTGGCTTAGAGTTTTCCAGTCCTTCAAAAATTGCTCTCTACTCATCCCTCCTTTAGTGGGGTCTTCACGCAATTTCACCTGAATCATTATTTCTGGTCGAACTAATTCCTCTCCAGCAATTCTGGATAAACGTTCTGCTAAGGACAATGAGTCCACAGAATGAATAACAGCAAACGCTTTTAATACCGCTCTGGCTTTATTTGCTTGAAGTCGACCAATAAAATGCCATCGCAGATCTGGGATGTCTTGTAGAGATGAAATTTTAGGCAATGCTTCCTGTAGACGACTCTCTCCAAAATCTTTTTGGCCGAGTTCTGCAAGACATCGAATTGAGGTTGCAGAATGCCCTTTACTTACCGCAAGCAAGTTAACTCCTACAGGTAGACAACTCGATATCTGATGCCAACTAGAGGAAAACATCTAGCAACTCTTAGATAAACGTTTGCTGGAACAATTCTGCCCATCGACCGATCTCTATAGAAGATTCTCTTCTGCATCGTGCAAGATGAACCTCAGCATGATGGCGTGCATCTTGATAAGGGATGATCTCAAACTGCGCGCCTCGAGGTTGCAAGGTCACCAGGAAAAAGATCCGCTGAGCATATAAAGTTGCATATACATCTCTACCCTCGCCAGCAGGTGCTACAAGATAAAGCATCCCAAAAGTAGGATGATTGAGATAATGCTCGGCGCTCAATTCCTTCAGTGATTCATCTATAACGCACCGTACTTCCCTCTAAGGCTAAGAACAAATACAAGCAAACATCCACACCATAAGTTCAACCAGCGCATCCCCCCCCCTGCAATGGTTCTTGGCTTGAAATAAGAAATAGGGATACCCACCCCTCCACGCGCCAAGAAAGCATCAGCACCTTGCTCAGCGCGCAAAAGAATATTGTTCAACAAGCGTTCTCCCACAGAAAGAATAAGCGCAAGAGAAGATTTAATGCCCAATTGACGGAGGCTAACGGCTCTACTGGCCAAAGCACGTAGAAGATTCTGCAACTCTTCTTGGACTAATGGCAAAAACCTCAACGCAAGCAACAACTGAAAACTAAGTCTTTTAATTGGAAAACCAATTAAGCCCAGAGGGGTCAAGAACCAATTGAAAGACCACATCACATCCTCTGGCGATGTAGTAATCAACATCAAATTGACACTATGAGCCAAAGTAAAAATCAAAGTAGAAGTCTTTATGGCTAGTGCGATGGAGTAGCGATTAAGAACTAAGGGGCCCAACGAAAAAGTCTTCCATTGGAGTGGTCCAATTCGCACTAACTCCCAAGATGGACTCTGAAGAACTACACCTGAAACCTCCACAGGTGACCGCAAAGGCAATACTGCTGATGGTTCTCCTGAGGGTAAAAACAAAGCAAATATGCCAACTGAAATCGCAAGAACTAACAACCAACCAAGTGGACGCAACCAAACCCGAACTGAGACCCCACTACAAAAGGTAATTACCAAAAGTGTAATAGCTAGAAAAACCCGCCAAATCACACCTGCCAAGACAGGGGTAACTAAAAACATCAACACCCAGGCAATCTTGAGTCTTGGATCAATATTTCGTAGCCAAGATGGCGTCCCTACCACATATTGACCAATTGGAACTTGTCTCAACCAATCCATAAGTCAAGAAGAACGATTCTGCTGTCGAGCCAACTCTCGTTCAGCAGCTCGCTGCTGTTTCCCTCTCCAAAACAACTTGATAGGTGTACCTTCAAACCCAAGACCTTCTCTTAAATGTCTCTCCACATAACGCCGATATGTATCTCCAAACAACTTAGGGTCATTAACAAAAAGGGTGAAACTTGGGGGTTGACTTGCAACTTGTGTGCCGTAATAAAGCCGTCCTTGACGTCCACCTCTAGTAGTTGGAGGAGTACGCCATCTCAAAGCCTCCTCTAAAACCTCATTGACTACAGATGTGCTTACTCGACGTCGATGTTGTTCCACAGCGAGAGCAGCTAATGAAAAAATACTCTCAACACGTTGGCCATTAAGTGCAGATGTAAACAACATTTGAGCCCAGTCAAGAAAATAAAGCTTGGCTCTGAGTTCTTTTTCCATTAATGGCATTGTGTGACTATCTTTCTGAACCGCATCCCATTTATTTACAACAACCACACAAGCACGTCCATCGGCCTCAATCCTTCCAGCCAGTCGCTGATCTTGCTCAGTAACTCCATCTAAAGCATCAATAACCAGCACGCAAACGTCACTGCGAACAATCGCTTTAAAACTACGATTTATCCCAAAAAACTCTGGGCCATAGTTGACGCTTCTTCTGCGCCGTATTCCTGCGGTATCAACAATTCTCCAGGCCTTCCCTTCTTTAATCAAAGAAGTATCGATGGTGTCCCTAGTGGTTCCTCGTATCGGACTAACAATTGCTCTTTGCTGGCCAGATATTGCATTTAAAAGACTTGATTTACCAACATTCGGTCGCCCAACAATAGCGATTTGGATTGGATCATCGTCATCATTTCTTGACTCTAGTGCGGGAAGCAATGCAACCACACGATCCATCAAATCTCCTGTCCCTGCACCATGTATTGCAGAAATGGGGAAAGGCTCTCCCAAGCCAAGTCTCCAGAACTCTGCTGCCATAGCAAGGCCTTGACTAGGAGACTCACATTTGTTAACAGCAACCAAGGTTTTGCATGGATGTCCTCTCAACCACTCAGCAATAGCTTCATCTGCAGCAGTAATACCCTGCTGACCATCAACAATGACTAATGCTACAGAAGCTTCTTCTAAGGCTAAGTTCGCCTGCTCACGAATCTCGGGCAAAAATTCGCTGTCATCATCAAAAACAAGCCCCCCCGTATCAACAACCTTGAACTCTCTCTCCCCCCAAAAACCATCCTGATAGGTCCTGTCTCTGGTTACACCAGGCTCATCATGAACAATTGCCTCTCGACTATGACAAAGCCGATTTACCAACGTGGACTTACCAACATTCGGGCGACCGATGATTGCGACTATCGGACTCGCCAATTGCATTCAACATGAATTAAATACTGACACTACATAGTTCTCGAAACAGAAGCCAATTTTCGCCTTAATCAGACATCAAAACCGCCAGCTTGACCTTCACCCCCATCCCCAAGGGAATAGCCCAAAAGGAAACACTATTACTGAACCAAGGGATCTCCTGGATGACCTTGTAATGGATTAGATGGAGGTGGAAAAATTTTAGGCATAGGCCCCTCTTCAAGGAGCTCCTGCCCCTCTTGAACCAACCATGCTAAGAGCCAATTCACTACTGTTGCCCTCCTGGTTCGTCGTGGATACAACTCACCAATTCGATAACCAGCAAAATTCAAACTCTGCTTGAGTAATTGCTTGTGCTCTTTTGGGATAGATCTTGTCAGATGTACTGAAGCACGCCGCCCAACAATCACCTCCGGCGCCTCTGGAAAAGCCAGTGCCCACTTCTCTGGTGTGGTTGGGCCTGCATGCCATACCTTGACGATTCCATTAATTGGCAAATAACCCAATCGCTCCCAGACAAGCTGAACCACAAAAGAGTCTGTAATCTGGTCATCAAGAATCCCTTTTAAAAGAGTCTTGCTTAACGGCCAAAACGAGGATTCATTCTCATTCAAAAATGATGTCAAAATAAAATCCCAAGAGTTGATTAATTACCAAGGAAATTTCTCAACGGATAGATGCAAGAAATGGATTCTGCAATAACCCTTCCAGGAAGAGGTACACAAAGAAGACTTTATTGCAGGGTTATCCAATCCCCATTAGCAGGAGTCAGTGACCTTACTTTTAGGACTCTAATAAGGCGTTGGGCTCCAAATGCCTTGCTATTTACCGAGATGATTAATGCCACCAGTCTTCACCTTGGACTTGGAAATTACAAAATCACTGATATATCTAGAGAATCAGGTCCAATAGGTGTACAACTTTTTGATTATCGCCCTGCTGCGATGGCAGAGGCAGCTAAGCAGGCAGAAGCAGAAGGAGCGTTTCTCATAGATATAAATATGGGTTGCCCAGTCAAAAAAATTGCTCGCAAAGGTGGGGGCAGTGGGCTACTAAGAGACCCAATACTGGCGGAACAAATAGTTAGCAGCGTTGCAAATTCAGTAAAAATTCCAGTTACCGTAAAGACTCGACTGGGATGGGACAAAACAAATACCAACCCTGTCAAATTTGCACACAGACTTCAAGAAGCCGGCGCACAATTACTGACTTTGCATGGACGCACCCGAGAGCAAGGCTTTGCTGGCAACGCAAATTGGGAGGCAATTGCTGTTGTCAAAGAAGCTCTGAAGATTCCCGTGATCGCCAATGGCGACATAACCAGCGTTGATAGCGCTATTAAATGCCTGGAGGCATCTAATACTGACGGGGTAATGATTGGGCGAGGAAGCTTGAGCTCGCCATGGCTCATTGGCCAAATAGATGCCGCACTAAATGGTGAACCAGCCATACAAGCGCCAAGCCCGAAGGAACGCATCCAATTGGCAATAGAATATTTGGATTGCTTAGTAACCTTAAAAGGTGACCATGGATTATTAGTGGCCCGCAAACATTTAAATTGGCTGTGCCATGACTTGGCAGGAACAAATTCGCTCCTGCCAAAGTTAATGAAAGAAAGAACCCCGAGTAAAGCTATTAATCTTCTTGAAGAGCATGTCAAATCAATGCCATAAAGTCAATACAGAAAACATATTTTAATCAATTCCAAGGCATCACATCAGGCCAGGATTGACGTATTAACAACAAAGAGAAATATGGCTGAGAACCACTACTAGCATTAGCTGCGGGCACAACTTGCTGATCGGACAATCCAAGGTTCTTGGCAAAAAGAGCCCTATCCAAAAGACCTTTTCTTTCAAGCAAAGGCCTAACCCATTCCCAACGATCTCCAAGCTTAAGAAGAGCAAGTACACGCCTGAAAGAGGCAGCTTCATCTAACAACTCTTCCAAGTCAACCAATTGATCAGGAGTGGGCAATATCAAAAGTTGGTCCTGTTGAAAAACCAAAGGCCATAAGCCATTTGCCGCTGCCGCTGATATTGAATTAATACCAGGAATAACATTCACCATGCACTCAGGATGTCGGTCTTTTAAATCCAACAACACATAAGAGCCCGTAGCAAAAAGAGAAACATCCCCCTGACAAAGTAAGACAACTCTTTCGCCATTCTCCACTTCCCTCACAAGTAAATCACTAGCCAAACGCCAAGCCTTTTTCTTTGGAGCAGATTCACAAACCATTGGAAAGACCAAAGGTAGCCTCTTCTGGTTTTCGTTAATCCACTGCGAAGCAATTGTGGCTGCAATGCCAACAGCGCCTTCTTTTGCAACGGGGTAAGCAACCACCGTTGCAGATTTAATTTCTTGCACAGCTGCAAGAGTAATTAAAGAAGGCTCGCCAGGGCCAACCCCAACAAGTGTCAGAGTATTGGGAGAGGAGTTAGAACCTGCCAAAGTCGCATGGTTCATGCACACATATGTCTAATACCCCAAATTAGGCCTTACAAGACAAATCATATTCATGCTATTCAACAAATTTTCAGCTGTGCATCCGAGGCTCGGGGTGCAAACTCTGAAGAATGGCGGATTCAACCTTCGCCAACTCCTCTAATCGACAAACAGTTACATCGCGCCCAAATCGCTCCTCAGCAAGTCTCCAATAGATACAAAAATGTCGAGCTTCGCTGGCCAATAAATCTGTATAAAGCTGTCTAAGTTCCTCCTCAAGGCTATGAATTGCCAACAAAGACATCCGTTCATGACTTCTGGCCTCAATAAGACCAGATACGAGAAAACTATCTAGCATTCTTTCTGGCTCACCCTTCCTAATTTCTTTTGCCAAGGCTGCTCCATAAGGGGGTGCAGGCAATAGTTTCAATGATTGTCCCTTACTCTTAATTAAGGAAATCACTCTCTCAAAATGTTCCAACTCCTCCCTCGCCAAAGGGCTTAAAGCTTCAGCCAAGCCAGGCTCACATGGGTATCTAAACATCAGTTGGATAGCAACACCTGCAGCCTTACGCTCACAATGAGCATGATCAATTAACACAACCAAGGGATTCTCTACAGCCTGTTGCAACCAAGCCAGGCTTGTAGGTTGAGCCAACCATTTAATGGTCTTGTTCAAATTTTTAGAAGTAAGGGGAATACCCATCTCAGGCCGATTGAGTTCTCCGCAAATAAGCCATCAAACCATCCAACGCGAGTAGGTAGCTGAATGCCCCAAACCCCGTAATCACACCAACAGCATGATCTGCCAGATAAGAATTCTGGCGAAAAGGCTCACGTGAATATGTATTACTCAAATGCAACTCCACATAAGGGATCGCGCTTCCCAACAAGGCATCGCGCAATGCTATTGAAGTATGAGTAAATGCACCTGCATTAATCAAAATTCCGGAAACCACTCCCATCGACTCTTGTATGCGATCAATCAAAGCTCCCTCAAAATTGCTCTGAAAACAATCAAGAGACACTCCTTCTGCCTCTGCCTTGGCTCGTAGTTGCTGTTCTATATCTACGAGAGTAGTAGTCCCATAGAACGAAGGTTCTCGTTGACCAAGCAAATTCAAATTAGGTCCATTTATCAGCAGTAGATTCATGAAATCAAAAAGGTGGAGCTGTTTGGATCGTATCGATACCAACAACAAGTTCCAAGCCACTCGGAGTACTTGGGACTGTTAGCTGGTAATGTCTTTTGGTGTGTTTGGGTCGGTGCCCGAGTGGTTAATGGGGGCGGACTGTAAATCCGCTGGCTCTGCCTACGTTGGTTCAAATCCAACCCGGCCCACCTTCCACATGCCCTTGTAGCTCAGCGGTAGAGCACTCCCTTGGTAAGGGAGAGGTCTCGGGTTCAAGTCCCGACGAGGGCACTGCCCTGACCGCCTCCAGGGGAACGGATCTCAGGCACCAGAGGTTCTCTAAAGACAAAGTGGACGTCCACTTTTGAGTCCACTTTGGCCTAAAAAGACCAGATCTGGCTTGGCGCATCTTCCACGATGCAGCTAACCAATGGCAACCATTCGAAAAAGCGGACAAGGCTGGCAAGCCCTAATTCGAAAGAAAGATTATTTAGGCCCAAAAACTAAAACGTTTCCTTCCAAAAGTCAGGCTCAATTGTGGGCAAATGCCGTTGAATCGTCCCTACAAATATCAACTCAATTAACAGATCGTGCACCCAAAATCTTTCAAGAAGCGATTGATCTGTATGTCCAAGGTCCGTTGCAATCCCATCGCAGTGGCCATAACGAGCAATACCCACTCCAAGCAATGGCCAATCATTGGATCGGAGGCGTCCTGATCAGTGAACTTTCGATCCGGCATTTGGCCCTGTGGCGAGATGAACGCTTACTCAAAGTCAAGCCCAACACCGTCATGCGAGAACTCAGGATCGTACGAGTTCTTTTGGATTGGGCCAGAGATGAACTGGGCTGTGACCTAAAGAGCAATCCAGCACGAGCGTTAAAAGTCAGAGGCGCCAGTGATGCCAGGTTCCCTTTCATCACACCAAAGCAAAAACAGCAATTACTCCTTGAATTAGCAAAATCCAAAAACCCCAATCACAAACGACTCACCCAATTGGCATTGACGACAGGTATGAGGCGTTGTGAATTGTTGGCGATGAAATGGACAGATCTTGATCTCACTCGAGGCTTGGTTCACCTAAACCGAAAAGACTGTGCAGCCCAAGGGCTTTCAAGCAGTCATCGCTTAGTTCCCTTATCACCCAAGTCAGTTGCGCTGCTCAAGCACTATCCACAAACCAGCGCGAATGTCATTGAACTCAGTATTGGAGCAGCTCGTCACGGTTTTGATCGCGCCCGCAAAGCCGCTGGTCTGACTGAACTGAGGTTTCATGACCTACGCCATATCGCAATTAGCAGCATGTGGGCCGATGGAATGAATGCTCTGCAGATCTCAGAGGCCAGTGGCCACAAAGATCTAAGTATGTTGATGCGCTACAGCCATTACGCTTTGGGGTATGGGGGTTAAAGAGATCGGCCTATAGCGTTATATGGACACAGACTTTTGTGCCATGTTTAAGGAAATTGATGAATGATTATGAAATGCCAAGGTATTGTGGAGGGGCTCTTAGCTGTATTAATTCACTAAACATATAACCATACCAAAGTTATGTATAAAGATAAATCAGTCGAACAGATCCTAATTTCTTATGGGAATAACATATAAAATAAATGTTAATAAATGATTTTCTGGAATGGTTCGTAAAGAAGAGCTAATGGATTTTTTTAAAGTTCATCTTAAGCAATATAGGCGATACTTAGTTCCGGGGGTCGCAGTCCTCCTAATTATAAATGCAAATATCAATAATAATTCCAATAAAACAATAGTTACTCAATTTAGAACATTACGTGAGGCTGAAAAGGCATGTGAGAAATGGGATAAAAAAATCTCTAAGCAATTAGATTCAAAAAATAAAATTGGGAAGTACTATGCTTATGCTTTTTGTAAAACAGATAAAGCATCAAGGCAAGTAGTTGGAACAAAAAGAGTTTCTAATTATACTGATTTTGGCATGAAGTTTGATAGTTACAATAAATGTATAGACAAACGAGATAAAACGCGAAAAAAAATGGAGAAAGAAGATGATACTTATGTTTATCAGAAGGAAGCGGTTTGTAGTTTATGGAAAGGTAAGACTATTAAGCTAAGGATTACTAAAGGAACAAAAGCAACATTATATAGATTTTAAATCTATAAGCAATTTATCTTCCCTGATTTGACATCTTCGATCTGCTCTAAACCCAAATGTACAAAAGAAAGTATTAGTATCCAGGATATAAAACCACAAATAATATATTTACCCATGAATGGAATATTAGAGTGTGAATTCCAAATTGCATGGCAAAAAATTACTACTCCAAAAGGAATATAGAATTGTTTCCTAGACAATAAACGAAACGAAAATTCATTTCCTTGTTGTAATCTCCATAAGGCTGCGCCAGCAACAGCTGTCCAGGCAATATGCGCAAATGGAGAGAGAACCCCACGTATTTGTATGACTCTAATCATTGAATCTATATCTGAAATGCCAAAGGCAAGAGCATATCCTGCAGATTCAAATGCTGCAAAACCACAGCCCACAGACGCTCCCAACAATAGCCCATTCAAAATATATGGATATTTTTTGCTATTCCTGGCCAACAAAATTAAAGCCATTAATTTTGCAGGTTCTTCAATAATTCCTGCTATTGATGCGCCTAGGGATGACTCTAGAAAACCAGTATTCGAGAAAAAGATAAGTGCTAGGAATAGAGATAAAAGACCTCCAAAAAATATGAGCCTAATTACTTGATATAACGGTATATTTTTAAGTATGTTTATCTCGAAAAATAGAATTACTGTTGAAACGGGAACAGCAAATGAACCAGTTATAATTAGACCTGGAACTAAATTTATATTGTCGAATTGAGTATAAGCAAGGAAGAAACCATAAAAAAGAATAATTGAGCCAGATAGTAATTTTGAGAATATCCATGGCTCTGGGTATTCTGTACTTATTTTATCTATAGGAGGTGTTGTAGTTTTTGTCCCTACAATTAGAGATGCTTCAAGTTCTTCTTCACTATGGTCTTTATTTATCCCTTTTATAATTTTCTTAAAGTTAAAACCTCCCAAACCATTTCCTCCTACAATTGTCGAAAGACTATCGATAAAATCAACTATAATGTTTGTTGAAACCTTTGAATTTAAAACCTTTTTTTTAGAGTCACTGTCAACCATGATTATCCTCCTTCGCTAGAAGTTAATATCCCTTTGCAACCATCTTCCTCATAGGTATTGTATTTAGAGTCATATTTACTTTCATATTTTATATCTTTTGACATAACATCGTTTAGAGTTGTTTCGACAAATTCCTCAAATGATTCTTTGTCATCTTTAATATATTTTTGGTAGAATAAATTTGCAGGCGGATCTTTTTTCAGTAATACATTCTCAAAGTGTTTAAAAGCAGCTCCTTTAGGAATCTCTGTCACCTTTTCCATGCAAATTGCTTTTGCAGCTAGATTAGTAATTACAAAATAAATAAATCTGCCATCTTCGACACGGAACTGAGGTGCTTTGGCATTTACTGAGGTTATAAGTGAAGGAGTTAATATTCCAGCAGAAGTAGCAAAGATTAGGAATAAATTCAAATATCTAGATTTATAAGATCTTGGCTTGTTCATTTCAAGGTACAGACTTCTATCGCTAATCTTAGGAGGATTGTCCTGATATTAGATCTTATTTTATGGTTTATTATCTAAGCTTCACTAATAGGATTATCTGTGACCAAAGAACCTTTGGAGGTGACCCAATGAAGAGAATTAGTCGACTTTTGGTTTCTGCCTTATCTTTTGTTTCCATATCTCAACCAAAACTTATTACCTCCTCGATAATATTTATATCTATTTATGAGAGTACTTTATCGAGGACAGCTAAAGCTCAAACATCTGAAGAATATCTAGAGAATGGAATTATAAAAGGAAAAAATGGCAATTCCAAAGAAGCTATATTGGATTTCGATAACTCAATTAGATTAGATTCAAGAAATATAAGTGCCTATATTAATCGTGGAATCGCTAAGAAGAATCTTGCTGATTTTTCTGGAGCGTTATCTGATTTCAATAAGGCTATAAAGCTTTCCAGTGATTCTCCGTACCTTAAGTCAGTTGCCTATCATAAAAGGGGACACCTATACCTTACTAAGAAAAAATTTAAGAAAGCTTTGCAGGACTTTGATCAAGCAATAAAAAACCATTCTTCAAACACAACTTATTTTTCATCTAGGGCATTTCTTAAGGCGGAACATCTTAAAGAATATAAAAGCGCACTTAATGATTGGAGTAAAGCTATTATATTAAGTCCAAAGGATGAACGGCTATATAACAACCGTGGCTATACAAAGAAGATATTAGGTGATCCTCAAGGGGCTTGCAATGATTTCCAAATATCACTTTCTATAAAAGATAATCCACAGGCTAAGCAATGGATTAGTGGCAAAGGAGATTCCTATTGTGAGCCGTATGTGACAGCAAATGAAAGTATTCCAGATCAATTATCTAAGGAAGTATCAGAAGAAAGCGAGAAATCTTTTATGGAATTCTTAGTAGATAATAAATGCTTAGAAGAGGGTTCTTATATAACTTCAAATCAGGCCAAATTCAGAAGATTAAATAGAAAGGACAATCCTTCCTATTCTTATTTGCGTCTATCAAGGTTGGACTACAATTATTTAACTAAAAGTGTAGCCTCTAAAGAAAAATTAGCTTCATTAATTAGTAAAGCGGGAGGATGCAATAAAATTATTACTGAATTAAAGAATAAATTCAATGGCAAGAAGGATATCCTTGATTATGATAGAGGTTATTTCTACAATATAACCTGGGAAAAAGCTTTAGAGAATGCCATTAGTCTTCCTTATACTCAATTGTCTAACAATTATAGAATTCATCCCAATATATCTCCAGAAAAGTCGTTGACTTTGCAAAAGGAACTAGCCAGCATAGATCCTAATAAATGGGGCAAAAGATTAACTGTTAAGAATTCTACTGAAGGTATAAAAAGAAAGAAGAATATGTTGTTACAACCAACAGAGTTGTGTACTCCAATGCCATGGGTTGGTTACCCAACAAGGAGAAGAAAGCTAGATTGTATTCAGGTATTTAAAGGAAAGGATGACCTCAGATTAGTTGAATTTTCCCGTAATACTGAGAAGATTAACCCAAAATCTGAACCCAAGGTTGACTTTACTTTTGTCAAGTTAATTGATTGCAAAAGATCTCAACCCTATTCAATAGTAATTTCATTTAATGGTAAACCTTCGCTTCTTTCACAAGATAAGGGAGGGTATTGGAGTACTAGGCCTTTGCGAGGACGTTATCGCGGAGCCTGCAAATCTTTTCACTAGTCAATTTATATTTTTCGACCAAGTGCATTGATCTGCATATCTCTGATAGACACTCGCGAATCCTTTATCAACCAGTCGTTCTTGGATATTGATCCCATCTTTGGAAAGTTCAGCCACTGTTCTGCCATATCTATCCTTCGTAATCCTTCTGATTGAGACCTCCTCTCCAGCTACTAACCCATTGAGGTAGTCCCTGGCGGCTTTAGCGGGTACTGGATCAGCTCTTTTTCCTCGTAACTCTGGGGTATCAATACAAGCCAGTCGGATCTTCTCGCCTTCAGTACTAGTGCAGGTATCACCGTCGTAGCAGCGATCAATTGTGATGGTGGTTTGAGCTAAGGCTGGAGGTGCCAGAACTATGACGAGAACCAGGAGTAGAGCATGAGTCTTCATGTCGTTAGTCATCTATTCCTTGAAATATCCTTCCTCACACCAATATTTAATGTCAGAAGTTGCTTCCTTCATTCTTAAATCTGCTGCCATTTCACAATTACCAGAGTTGTATTCGAGGTCTTGATAGGCATCAAAGGTGGCTACATGAACCCTTGTGTTTTCAAAAAGAGGGCTGTCACTATATAAAGTCACAACTTGGTTTTCTTTTTTGCTCTGACAGCCAGCTAAAAGAGTCAATAAAAGTGGTGCAAGTAATAAGTGGCGCATCTACTGCATTAGTGGTCCGTCTTTTCAGTATCCCTTTATTCCCAAAGATGATCCAGCCATTGGCTGTCTCCTAATGGTTTAAATAATCAACCCCGATATTGTTGAATCTGTAGAAGCAGTAGAAGAATGATCCGCTTGCTACTTCCTCAATAAACTCAAACCATGCCTCTCAATAAACCAATTCCAGATTCTGTTGTTCGCTATTGGCAAAAGCAGTTTCAAAAGATCAGGGAAATAATAGTTAGACCTCCTAGTAAATAGAACAGGACTTGTTGTTGTTGTTTGTTTGAGGGTTTTGATTCTGCTTACTTGTCATATGTCATAGGTCATCCTTCAAAAAAGAGGCGCCTTCTAGCCTCGATTTTCACAAGCTATGCCCTCAGATCCCTTTATCCATAAGCCCCATATTTTGATCTTTTAGCGATAGCAGCCCTACATTTCATCTCGTTTAACTCCTTGAGCGAAATCCTCTCGGAATGAGCTTCGAGGTGACGTTCAACCGCTTCTCGCTCTCGCTTAGACAAGGTCTTGCCTGAATGAATTAATTGGTTAATGGTTCTCATCGTGAATCTGTGATGGTGGTTTTGCGCATAAAAAAAGAGGCCAGTCTTGGCCTCTCTGATCGATGCGATTGATTGTTTGATCTCTCAGCTTTTAACGTCCTCAGTGAGCTTGGACGAAACCTTATGGGTTGTAATTCACGCCGATCTGTCTAAGCAGCCGTTCGTACTGGCTCAGTGAAATCCCCATGGAAGCTGCTTTCGCTTCTCGAACAAAGGCATTGCTCAAATCAGAGGCCTGCCGTACAGGATCGATCGATGGATTCTGATTGGTCTGATTATTCATAAGTAGTGATAGTGGTTTGATTTCAGTTCTTCTTTTATCTACTTCTAGGTACCTGGTGCCGGCTCATCCCTCGACTTCGTCGAATCATGAGCTATCACCAATGTTCCAGGTGAAAAAGAGAGTGGATCTAAGACGTAATTGATGAAGAAGGAGGAGAACTCGCTGTCGCTCGTTCTCTGCTCCTCATAATCAATAGGCTTTAAAGAGATTGAAGTCTTCAATCTTGTCTCTTCAATCCTTGTCGTCTTCCCCCGTGTAGTATTGTGGGGTTAGCCAAAAGCCAGTCTTTGCAAGGGGACTCAAAGGGTCAAAAAGTGGACTTTTGAGCGATCGCAGCACTCCCTAGAGGTGGTTTGGCAAAGATAAAAGATTGGTCTACATTCTCGGAGCGTCAACCAGATCAGCTGACTTAGCTGGGATTTCGGTGAGCCAACCCGGCCCACCTTCCACATGCCCTTGTAGCTCAGCGGTAGAGCACTCCCTTGGTAAGGGAGAGGTCTCGGGTTCAAGTCCCGACGAGGGCACTGCCCCCTCTCCCGCAAGGCACCTGCGGGAGCAGTCACGAGACCTCAGAGGGTCTCTTTTTTAATGCAAAGGTGTTGCTACTACTGAGGAGTTGCGAAGAAACACCCATCGGGAACATTCAGAATAGTTCAGAAAGGGGAAATCAAATGTCCCCGATTTGTTCCCGACTGTTTATGGCGATGTTCCCTACAGA
The DNA here is from genome assembly GCF_034092375.1 of Prochlorococcus sp. MIT 1300. NCBI lineage: Bacteria > Bacillati > Cyanobacteriota > Cyanophyceae > Synechococcales > Prochlorococcaceae > Prochlorococcus > Prochlorococcus sp. MIT 1300. The sequence continues at coordinate 763,418 of NZ_CP139302.1, forward strand.
AAATCTTTTTTAGGTGTAGAAAAAGTCACCATATTTTCTACAGCACTGAAATAAATTTAAGTCAAAAAGCTAGTATTCTTTTTACAGGTCAGGGCTATTTGCCCCTCGTTGAGAGATCTTTACTTTGTCCTACCCATCTGATACTACGAGAAGAATTTAATTCTGCAGTAACATCTGATTTGATTGATTGAAGATCCTTTTGAGGAATCGCTGTCTCAATCATTCTTATAAAAAGATCTAAGGACTTTCCACTTATAGAAGCTCCTCGTTCTTTTTGAAGATCAATTTCTTGTTGCGACTTCCACATCCTAGTCGAAGTAAAATCAATTGCTTTTATGTGCCAAATGCGCTGAAAGTTGCTCCAAATTGATTGATAGTCTTTAAGGGCACTTTGCACAATATATTGGTAATCAAGTTCCTGGGACGAGAGAGAAGTCGTTTCAATGGAGTTATCCTCTAGTGAATTACTTTTAAGATCAGACAAGCCGCAGCCCAAGAACCAACCTTCAATGACCAATACTTGTGGTGCTGAATAACTCCATCCGCATCGATCTCCAAGACCATTTCGTAAGGCTTTATCAAATTTAGGTGCTTTTAAGTGTCCAATACTTTTCCAGTTTTCTATTGTCTCCTCTAATAGATCAATTGAATGACTTCCCGGCAAGGCTCTTGGCACATTCCAAGGATTGCCTGCCATTGCTTTATCTAATCCTTCAGAGTCTAGATAGAAATCATCCATAGATATCACCTTTAAAGGCCATTTCAATTCTGAAGCTGAGGCCTCTAGCCATCTACCAAAACTAGTTTTACCACATCCAGGAAGTCCAGAAATTCCAAATAGAATTCGCTCTTCTTTAAAAATAAAACGTTGTACATCTGAAAGGAACGGTAATCCCAAGCCCCAAGCCCAATCTTTTTTTGTTCCCACTGGCCATGCCGAAGCCGCAAGATTTACCCCCCCGTATTTGAGCCAGTAATTTAACCATTCAATATGATTTGCCCAATCTAAACTTTCTAGCAGCTTGTTATAGGGGATTGTAGGAAAGTAAATCTGTGGCTCGATTGGCTGAGACCAAGGGGTATTAGGAATCATAATTAATACATGGATTAGAAAGTTTAGTTAAGAAGATTTTATTAATAGCTATTTAAAGCATTTTTAACAGACCTACTACATCCATCACAGCATCAGAAGCTGAATTAAAACGCGACTAACTCTAAGAAACACTTTAAATTATTTCTTTTTTCGAAATAAAATTGCAGATTGTGGTCCAAGCCTAAACGAAGAATGCTCATACTCCCCAAGGAGAAAAAACGGGTCAGAGCAGACTTCTTCTATTCCAAGCCAACTTTCAGAACTTCTATTTAACCAAACCAAGAACTCCTCTCTAACGAACTCATGAAACAAATTATTTGGACATTGACCTTTTAAACCTTGACTCCCAATAGCTTCCCATCTAAACGAGTTATATAAAAAGAAAGAACAATCCTTTCTCAAGTCAACTAAGGAACGAATATAAGCACATAAATCAACAGCCCAGTTATGCTCCCACAAGAAAGCTTCACGACAACTTGGTTCAATGCCACCACATAGTCCGATTTCAGTGCCATAATAAATGCAAGGAGCACCTTGTTGTAAAAACAACAAAAACAACGCAAGCTTTAAGGCATTAATATCGCCACAAAGAGTATCAAGAGCTCTAGGCACATCATGGCTATCTAGCAAGTTCAACTGTCCACAATTTACTTCTTCTTGGTACCAGTCAACCGTTGTCTTTATTACTCTAATAAAAGACAAGCTATCAATATTTTTAAGAGGGTAATCAGGATTCTTATATATTTTTCTAAGAGGTTTAGGAGAAGCCCAGGAAAGGCTTGACCAACCAATTCGATAATTCATGACTCCATCAAACTGTTTTCCGTCTAACCATGGTCGAGCATCGCCCCAAATCTCTCCTACAATCCAAGCCTCATTATTAATTGACTTAACTTTCTCCCTAAAATTCCTCCAGAAACTCATTGGAACTTCATCAGCTACGTCCAAACGCCAACCATCAATACCCTTCTCAATCCAATAACAAGCTACAGAGGTTAGGTAATCACATACATAAGCATTATGATGATTAAACTTAGGCAAGGCTGGATCATTCCACCAACAGCTATATCCACATTCTTCTGACTGCCTAGGATATGGAGTCAGAGGCCATTTATGAACAAGGAACCATTCTCGATAAGGAGATTTCTCACCATTTTCTAATAAATGATGGAATGCCCAGAATCCTCTTCCACAGTGATTAAAAACGCCATCCAGGATTATCCGCATCCCTCTCAAATGAAGTGCCTCTATCAATGCAAATAATGCTTCATTACCACCTAACAGAGGATCTACATTAAAATAATCATAGGTATGATATCGATGGTTAGCTGCGGAACAAAAGACAGGATTTAAGTAGATACAAGTAACTCCCAGATCTTGTAAATGATCTAAGCCCTGAATAACACCATATAAATCACCTCCTTGAAACCCATGCTGAGTAGGGTCACTACCCCAAGGTTGCAGAACCACATTGTCCTGGGCCTCTACACGCCCACTTCGTCTGAATCGATCAGGAAAAATCTGATAGACGACAGCCTTTGCAACCCACAAAGGAGGCGAATCTAATAAGTCTTTCTTCCGCATAAACCTTTGCATTTTCCTGACATACCGCTAGCACTGAAGAAAGAGACTGGCCATGGCTGATCAACCCCTCCTCCTAGCACTCGACCAAGGGACAAGTAGTTCCAGAGCTGCCGTATTCAATGCGAAAGGCGTTTTAATTGCCAGTGCGAGTGCACCACTCAAAATCGAATACCCCGCCAATGGCTGGGTTCAGCAAGATCCAATTGAAATATGGCAAAGCCAGCTAAAAGCAATGAAAGCTTTAGAAGATCTACTTAAAAACAAACAAGACATCTCAATTATTAGCTGTGGAATTACTAATCAACGAGAAACTACAATCCTTTGGAAAAGAAGCGATGGATCCCCTTGTGGTCCTGCTCTAGTTTGGCAAGATGGCAGAACCTCAGAAATATGTTCAAAGTGGAAATCGGAAAACCTAGAAAATGAATGGATAAATCGCACTGGCCTACTACTAGATCCATACTTCAGTGCTAGCAAAATTTTCTGGCTTCTTAACAATGAGCCCTCGGCCAAAGAGGCACTCGCAAAGGATGATCTCTGCTTTGGGACAGTAGAAAGCTGGTTGCTCTGGCAACTAACAAAAGGAAAGAATCACTATTCAGACATGAGTAACGCAAGTCGGACTTTACTCATGGATTTGGAAAAACTTGAATGGCTACAACCCTTTACAGAGGTTGTTGGACTCAAAGAAAATGCCCTACCACACTTAGTCCCTTGCCGAGGAGACTTTGGCAAAATCCAAAATGGGCTTCCCTTCGAAGGGGTAAAAATTCAAGCACTATTAGGAGACCAACAAGCTGCCACTCTTGGGCAACTATGCCTCAACTTAGGAGAAGCAAAATGTACTTATGGAACTGGTGCATTTTTAGTCGTCAATACTGGCCAAAATGTTCGGCGCTCTTCTCATGGTCTCTTAAGCACTCTTGGCTGGACAGATGACAAAGGTGTACCTACATACTGCTTAGAAGGAAGCCTTTTTAATGCAGGCACAGTTGTTCAATGGCTGCGAGATGGGTTAGGAATAATTGAGACAGCAGATCAGGTGAACGTGCTAGCCGAAGAAGTTAATGATGCTGGAGGGGTAATGTTGGTTCCAGCATTCACTGGTTTGGGAACTCCTTATTGGGACCCCGATGCAAGAGGGGTAATAGTAGGAATTACAAGAGATACAACTCGAAGCCATATAGCGAGGGCAGCACTAGAAGGCATTGCACTCTCTGTAGCCGCCCTTGTCCAACTTGCTGAGAACTCGCTCCAAGAAAACCTAGAAGAGTTAGCTGTCGATGGAGGAGCGGCAGCATCCAATCTTTTGCTGCAAGCCCAGGCGGATAGCACAGGTCTACTAGTGCGAAGGCCTAAAAGCCTTGAAAGTACTGCAAAAGGAGTTGCCTTATTAGCTGGGGTTCAATCAGGGCTAATAACCAATTTAGACGAACTTGCCAAAAGCCGAAAGCAAGGGGCAGAGATATTCCTACCAAAATTAGACAGAAATGCCCGTAGAAAGTGGAAATCAGATTGGGAAAATGCCGTAAGCAGAAGTCGTCATTGGCATGAATAACAACACTGTTGATCTACTTGTCATTGGAGGTGGTGCTACTGGGGCCAGCATTGCTTATGAGGCAACAAAAAGGGGATTAAAAGTTGCATTACTAGAGGCTGGAGATTTTGGTGGAGCTACTAGCAGCCGAAGCACTAAACTCCTACATGGTGGAGTTAGGTACCTTGAATTAGCTTTTAAGACACTTGATCTGGCTCAACTTAACTTAGTTAGGGAAGCCTTATTTGAAAGAGCTTATTGGCTAAAAAACGTACCATTCTTAGCGCATAGGCTGGAACTTGTCCTACCTTCAAACAACTATTTTACTCAAGCCTATTTTGGCTTGGGTTTAAAACTATATGATCTTTTAGCCGGAGAGAATAATCTTGGCGAAAGTCGATTTCTTTCATCTGCACAAATACAGAAAGTATTACCACTATTATCTAAGGAATATAATGGAGGCATAGCCTACAGTGATGGTCAATTTAATGATGCTCGTTTAAATATTCTGCTAGCCCTTACAGCACAAAAGAATGGCGCTACGCTTAGAAGTTACTGCAAAGTTGTTGAACTAGAAAGAGATTCAAGAGGCAAACTTTGCGGAGCGATTAGTGAAGACCGCTGCAACAGGATAGAAAAGTGGAAAGCAAAAGCGATAGTAAATGCAACAGGAATAAAAGCCGATCAAATCCGTCAAATGGCTCATCCAGAACTTAGTCCTCGTATATTAACCAGTCGAGGCATTCATATAGTGCTAGAAGATAATCTTTGTCCCGAAGGTTCAGGACTTCTCATTCCTTCAACAGACGATGGTAGAGTTCTATTTGTATTACCATTTTTTGGCAGAACTTTAGTTGGGACTACAGATACAACCTGTGAAATTGAAGATGCATTTTCAACCACAAAAGAAGAAGAGCAATATCTAATAAGCCATATCAATCGTTGGTTCCCTACACTTAAGGATCCAGCAATCAAAAGTTCCTGGGCAGGAGGCAGGCCATTAATAAGATCAAATACCAAGGCTATTAATAGCAGTAGAGTAGTTAGAGAACATGAAATAGAAACTCTGGAATGTGGCTTAGTAAGCGCATTAGGGGGCAAATGGACTACATGTCGACCAATAGCATTAGACACGCTAAAAGCAGTAGAACCTATATTCAACATGTCTACTAATGCTGGGAAAGAATTACCTATAATTGGAACAGGCAGGAATCCCTCATTAACTCTTAAACATCTTGAAATACAAAAAAATGAGCTCCGCAAAGAACTCCCCGACAGCTCACTAAAAGACAAACAGATTGAACATCTTCAGAGCAACTATGGGCTTAATGCATTAAACATAATTAAAAATGCAAAAGTCAAAAAAAGAGAACCCCTAAGTGATAAAATTCCAATTTGCGAAGCCGAAATTGGATACTCAATAGAGCATGAGTGTGCATACAAGCCAACAGACATTCTTGCACGAAGATGCAGGCTAGCAATGATAGACACCGAAGAGGCAAAAAGGCTTCTCCCTATAGCAAATAAATATCTAAGAGAGTCAGGGCTTGAAGAAGGTGAGCTTGATCTGCATAACTAATATTTATCAAATCAAATATTTTCTTGCTTTACACTAGAGATAAAGCCTTCAACCTCACCAATTAACCACCAACTAAATCCATAGGCAGGCAAATATACAAACCAATTACTATTCGCTAAAGGGTATTCACATCCCCAAAGGACCTCACGAGTTCTCTCGCCTTCCCAACGCCTTAAATCCAACCGAAGTGATGCACCAGCAGCTGAAAGATTTGCAGCAACAAGAACTGTCATAGTTTCACTTTTACGTAGAAAGACAATCACGCTGGGATGAGTTGATTCCAAAACCTCAAAATCACCTTTTCTTAAAGCTGGCAAGAGTCGTCTACATGTGAGCATTCGTCTATGCCAATTAAGCAATGAGCCAGGGAGCTGCTTCTGAACTTCTACATTGATTACTCGATAGTCATATCCAGGAGCAGTTACTGCTGGTAAAACCAATAATGGATCTGGCGCTGAAGAAAATCCTCCATTGCGAGCAGGAGTCCAAGCCATTGGGGTGCGATTTGCGTCTCTGTCTCTCAGTCCTGGCCAATCACCCATGCCTAATTCATCGCCGTAATAGATACATGGCAGACCTGGCAGGCTGTACAAAAGAGCATTCAAAACTCGATTAGCCCTTGGGTCCCCATTAAGCAATGGTGCAAGACGCCTGTTAATACCCCAATTCAACCAGTGACCATGACCCTGATGTAATCCAGCTTTAATGGTTTTTATGACTTGTTCTGAAACTAAATGCCCATCACCTAACCAAAGCTCATCGTGATTCCTAAGCGGCAAAGCCCATCTACAGCCTGGAATAGCAATCTGTGCTTCTTTTAGAGAGCTTTCCAAATCTTTAGTGGTACCGCTCGCGATAGCAGCGAACAATTGAGCCGTCAAAACAAAATTAAAAGCTCCATGAAGCTCATCTTTAGCTAAATATGGCGCGGCTTCTTTTACGGGCTGAATTGCTTCTGCTAAAAGCAGAACATCCCTATCAACTAATTCAACCCTCTTTCTAACCTCCTTCAAGAAGCAATGGGTGGCGGGTAATCCTTCACATCGAGAATTCTCCTCCTCAAATAAAAACGGCACCGCATCTAATCGAAAACCGTCAACACCTTTTGCTAACCAAAAATCCACTACAGCAAGCATTTGCTCGCGAACCCATGGATTCTCATAGTTAAGGTCTGGTTGATGTCGAAGGAACCTATGCAAGTAATACTGACCAGCGACTTCGTCCCATTCCCAATTTGAAGATTCAAAATTCCTAAAAAGGACGGGTGCTTGGGCATAACGTTCAGGGTCATCGCTCCAGACATACACATCCCTTTCAGAACTGCCCTTAGGTGCCCATCGAGCTCTTTGAAACCACGGGTGAAGCTCACTAGTGTGATTTAGTACTAAATCAAGGATTACTTTGAGGCCCTTATCATGAGCTGCAGTAAGAAAGCGATGGAATGAGGACAGGTCTCCTAGTTCTGGATGGATATTTTCAAAATCAGTTATGTCATAACCACCATCTTTCAAAGGAGAAGGGTAAATAGGCGTAAGCCAAATTGCCTCCACACCAAGCCAGCGCAGGTAACTCAATCGATTAGTTAAACCATGCAAATCTCCAATACCATCTCCATTCCCATCAGAAAAGCTGCGAGGGATCAATTGGTAGATCACAGCGCCTTCCCACCATGGTTTGCTGTTAGTCATCCTCCAAAAAGGCTTTATCCCTGACCCACTGCTAAACAAACCTGACAACAAAGTCATCCCCTTGAACCCAAAAAACTTCTTTTCAACTTCTCTTCGCGAAACCGTTTGGTCTGGGACAACACGGCCAGAAGGCTGGCGGAGAAAGCAACTAGATCAGCTAAATCGACTGATAGATCAGAATGAGAAAGAAATTCTGAATGCACTAGAAGTTGACTTAGGGAAGCCCCAAACTGAGGCACTATTCGAAATAATTGCTCTAAAGCAAGAGCTCAAAACAACTCAAAAAAACTTAAGCGACTGGATAAAACCAAGGCGTGTTCAGGTGCCTTTATCACTAAAGCCAGGAGAAGCAATAGTGCGCCCAGAACCTCTAGGGTGTGTGTTAATTATTGGTCCTTGGAATTATCCATTTTCGTTAACACTTCAACCTCTCGTAAGTGCCCTGGCAGCAGGCAACACCGCGGTACTTAAACCTTCGGAACAATCTCCAGCAACATCTGAATTAATCGGAACCCTTATTCCTAAATATTTCTCAAAGGAGATTATCAAAGTTGTGCAAGGGGGTGCAGATATTGCAGCCCAGCTTCTTGAGGAAAAGTTTGACCACATTTTCTTTACTGGAGGGGGGGCTATAGGAAAGAAAGTAATGGCAGCAGCAGCAAAGAACTTAACGCCAACCACTCTTGAATTAGGAGGGCAAAGTCCAGCAATAGTTATAGAGGGAGCTGATTTACAGGTCACTGCTAAAAGGCTTACTTGGGGGAAAGGCCTAAATGCTGGCCAAACCTGCATTGCCCCAAATCACCTTTTAGTTGAGGAAAACCTCACAGACCCTTTAGAAGAGTTAATGAAAGATTCTATAGCAAAATATTACGGCTCAAATCCAGTAAATTCACCTCATCTTGCTCGAATAGTTAATAACTACCATTTTAATAGATTAAACAAGTTACTAGAGGGAGCGAGAGAAAATGGGCAAATACTTATAGGGGGAGAAGTTGATAAAAGTATGAACAAGATAGCCCCCACTCTTATCAAAGTAGAGAATCAAGAAGATCCACTAATGTCGGAAGAAATTTTTGGGCCATTACTACCAATTATTAAAGTTAAGAATCTCGAGGATGCTCTGAGAAGGATAAGAAGACAACCAAAACCTCTAGCTCTTTATATGTTTGGAGGGACAATAAGGGAGCAACAAATATTACTTGAAACCACAAGCTCAGGTGGGGTTTGCTTTAACGATGTAGTTATGCAAGCGGGAATACCCGACTTGCCATTTGGAGGTGTCGGCCCAAGTGGAATGGGTACCTATCATGGGAAGGCAGGCTTTAACACTTTCTCTCATCAGAAATCCGTCTTAAAGCGCCCCTTCTGGCTAGATCTGAAACTACGATACCCTCCTTACCAACTCGACCTTGGGCTCCTTAAACGCCTACTAGGTTGAACTGACTTTTTGAAAAACACTTTTAATCATTAACCAAAGGGCTGGCCAATTCTCAGAAGAGTCTTATGGTTCGAAAAGACTTTAGAGAAGCATGCGCCGAGCCACATTTGCCGCACTAGCTCTATCTACTATTACCACTATTCCATCATTAGCCGAAATAGTACTCGTTAAACCAGGAGACACTCTCTCTGGGATAGCCGCACAGCATAAAACCACTGTATCCACAATCATGCACTTAAACGCGATAGATCATCCTGACAAGTTGTATGCTGGCAAAAAGATTAGGGTGAGTGCTCTTACAGAAAAAAAGGCAAGGCCTCAAAGGGACTTTCATAAAGTTGTTCCTGGTGAGTCAGTAAACAAAATATCGGCGCAATACGGTGTAAAACCAGAAACAATCATCTCATTAAATAATCTTCCCAGTGCAGATTTTCTATCCGTGGGTCAAAAATTAAAATTACCTACCTATTCAAGTCAAAAGTCAGAGTTCAAAAAAGTAACGAATCATATTGTAAGGGAAGGTGAGAATTTAACGACTATAGCTAATCTATATGGCACTAATGCACAAAAACTTTTATCATTAAATCAACTCAAAAATGGAAACAAACTCTATCCGCAACAATCAATCTTTGTCCCACAAAGAGCTTACAGCTCTACGAGTAAAGAAAATGAGGGAAATCAAACCAAGACAAAGCACGAGATGAAAAGAGGTGAGACGCTTAGCAAACTCGCCAGAAAATATGATGTGAGCCTAAAGAGACTAATAAGTCTGAACAGTATAAGTGATCCAAGCAGCATAAAAGAAGGTGCTATAATTTATATCAATAATCCAAATCCTTCAACAACTATAAGAAAAGATAATTGGCTTCAGTATGGACCAATACAAGTTAATTGGGCTAACTGGAAAGAAATGTCCGGTAGCCATGTAGCTTTATCAAAAAACAAGCAAGATCAAAGAATGTTCTTAGCAGTCAACTGTCCAAACAAGTTATTGAACACTACGGACTCTAAAGGCAATTGGAGGCAATGGTTGACTCCTATGGAGAAATTTGAATACAACTTGATCAATGATCTTTGCAAAAATAAGAATATCTAGTCCTAATATTTGTGTACACTAAGCGATATATTTTAATGGCCAAGGTTTTCGTAAAAACTGCCGTCCACTTTCTTTTAATGATAGGTTTTGAGCCCCATCATTGCTCTCTGCAATAAACTCCTCTTCAACAAGTCTTCTAACAATCCACCCAGAAGAAACTGTTTTATTGTTTTCATCAAAATCAAAGTTTTCCGAGAGATTGGCCATTCCAATGTTTTTACTACTATCTAACTTGTGAAGAATAGCAATTGCTTGTTTAGAACAATCCCTAATTTGTTTGTAATCCCTGCAGCGATCACAAGTTCCACATGGGTCAACAACCTCTCCTACAGACTCTAGGAGCATTTTCTCTCTGCACTCACCTCCTTCTGCAATAGCCTCCATGCGACGAAGTTGTTTATATGCAAATTCAAAACGCAACTTATCTTCTATTGATAAAAATTCTTTTGAATACTTGAGGCTTGATGATCTCATCGCCCACACCAAACTAATTCTATCCCTTGGAGAAAATAAAACCATACATTTAGCAGGTAGGCCATCACGTCCTGCACGACCAGATTCCTGCAAGTAACCTTCCGGCGATGAAGGTAGATTTAAGTGGAGAACTAAACCAACATCCTTTCGGTCAACACCCATCCCAAACGCTACAGTGGCAACTAATACAGGAGCATTTTGACTGGCAAAAGACTTTTGAGCTGCTTGACGAATTTCTGGTGGAAGTCCTGCATGATAAGCAATTGCAGGAATTCCTTTATCATTCAAAACTTCTGTCCAATGTTCTACAGAGCGCCTGGTTCTAACATAAATAAGAGAAGCACCTCTAGCAGTATTTAAAGCCCTTAAAATGTCCGGCAAAGGGTTCTTTGGACGTCTATACATCGTATATTCAAGGTTGCGTCTCCTGGCAGAGTCAACATGAACAAAAGGCTTAGAAAGATATAGAAGCTTGATAATATCAGCTCTAACTCTTGGCGCAGCCGTAGCACTAAGAGCAACTACTGGTACCCTTGGGCACATGCTTCGAATCTTCCCCAAGCGACGATATTCCGGTCTAAAATCATGTCCCCAAGCACTAATACAATGTGCTTCGTCTACTGCTATACAAACCAGCTTATTTTCCTCAAATAATGTTTCCAAAAGCCTGCGAATTGACTCTCCCTGTAATCTCTCAGGAGAGAGATATAATAAGCGAAGTTTATTTTCTTGAATAAGTTGATTGACCTTTTTCTTGCGCAAAGGGTCCAAGCTTGTATGAAGACATTCCGCCCAAATCCCTCTTTCTCTTAAATTAATTACTTGATCCTCCATTAATGCTATCAATGGAGAAATTACGACAACCAAACCTTCCTTGATTATTGCAGGCAATTGATAGCAAAGAGACTTGCCACCCCCTGTAGGCAGAACAGCCAGTGCATCTCTACCGGAGAGAATCGCCTCAATTATTTGGCGTTGCCCAGGCTTAAAAGCATTCCAGCCAAAATTTGCTCTAAGTGTTCCGACTAAAGGATCCACTAAGCAAAAAAAATATTGCCGTTACAAAATAACGAACCTTACATGAATAAGCCAGTTAGCAATCTCATGGAAGCGAGGGAGGAGGAAGATGTTCCGCTGATTCTTCAACTAATTGCAGTCTCACTTTTTTACCGCCAGCCAATTCCCCTAATGAAATCCTCATGGTTGAACCACTAAGGGTCTGCATCGCAACCAACAAATCTCTCAGATAAGGAGTACTGCTGCCACTTTCAACCCAGAGCCTTTCCTGCAATCCCCCTAATCTTCGCCAAGCTGTATGGAGTCTGAGCACAGCACTCTCAAGTATTTGAGCTTGACCAACTGCATCTGCAAGCAATCCAAGTGCATCAAGCCTATGGGCTTCTTTAATTGCCTTTTCCAAAGCCAATTCATCAAGTTCAAAGGCCCGAACTGCTGTTGCAGCGTCAATTGACTTACTGACCCATCTGGCTCTGCTAGTTACGTCCTTTATACAGTCAAGTTCAGGTTCTTCTCTTAAAGCCTTTTGAAAGTCATTCCTCTGGGGCTCAGGCAACTTAGCCAACTCTCTAACTAAGGGGGCCACAACTCTTGAAGGCAACAAATTCTCTTGAGTTTTTTGCCGAATCTCTTCTGGCAAAAGAGCGCTAGTAGCAGCAGTAAATTCATCGGTCAGACGACGAACTTGCCTACGTGTGATCTCCTTACCTTCATTAGCCGCTTCAGAAATCATCATCTGCACTTCTGGGGTGGCCTGAGCAGTTTCTAAAAAGGCTCTCTTTGAAAAGTTATTCACACTGGCCTCAGCCAACATGCCTTCGCCAACCAGGTCATCTGCTGAATCAGCAAGTTGAATCAACCCATACGCCCGAGTCTTGCTGATTTCTCTTTCCCGCAACCATTGCAAGAACCCTGCTCCTCGTCCTTCTCCTCCCCTTTTTTCACGATCCCTAATGACTCTGAGAATCTTGCCTCTCCAAATCTCCGTTTGCAAATCAAAGCGATCACATACTGCCCAAGCTTTCTCTAGTTGAGTCAAAAACTCCAAGGTGCTTAGATCGTCCTTCTCAGGGTCAGGCAAATCAAATCGAATAGGAGGAATCCCTAAATTCTCCAGATCTCTAGTCAAAATGAAACTTGTTCAAGGTTTGATACTGACACAAAGGGCAGCCTTGGGACGACATTCTGTGACGTTGCAGCCAACTCTTACAAACTCAGCGATACGCTTCTCTATGAAAATCAATTTTCAACTGAGCGATGGCCATCTCTCGTGGTGACATGGTGCGCGTCAAGCGCCCTGAGTCTTATTGGTACAACGAAGTGGGTAAAGTAGCTTCTGTAGACCAATCAGGCATCAAGTATCCCGTTGTAGTTCGCTTTGACAAAGTCAACTATGCGGTCTTTAGCGGACAGGATGGTGGAAACAACACCAACAATTTTGCTGAAAGCGAATTAGAGAAAGCTTAAGCCAGGTTTTTGCCTGAGCTTCCTGAGGTCGAGACGGTCCGTCGCGGGCTGACAGATCGTCTCGTCAATTTTCAAATTCAGCGAGTAGAAGTCTTTAGAGAAAGGGCAGTTGCAAGCCCAGGTGGTTCTGAAGAGTTCAAAAAGAATTTAACTGGCCTTTATGTAGGACGATGGCAAAGAAGGGGGAAGTATCTTTTTGCCTCCTTACATAGGTCAAACCCTCTTTTGCAAAAAGATAATATTCAAATCCAAAGTTGTTTCAATGACGGATTTTGGGGGGTTCACCTAAGAATGACAGGTTACTTTCAATGGCATGAATACCCAACACCTCCCTGTTCTCATACAAGAGCAAGCTTCTGGAACTATGAAGGTAACGAACTCCGATTCGTGGATGTCAGAAGCTTTGGCGAAATGTGGTGGGTCCCACCAGGTAATCCAATTGAAAAAATAATAACAGGTTTGAAAAGATTAGGGCCTGAGCCATTTAGCAATGATTTCAATGCCACATACTTAAGAAGAAAATTTAAAGGCTCTAAAAGAACAATTAAAGCAACTCTACTTGACCAGTCAATAGTAGCTGGAACGGGAAATATTTATGCAGACGAAAGTCTATTCGCAGCGGGGATCAGACCTAACAAACCAGTTGGGGAGCTGAAAACAAAGGAACTCAAAAGGTTATGTCAAAGCCTGGCTGAAGTAATGACTATAAGTATTGGGAAAGGAGGTACTACTTTCAGTGATTTTCGGGATTTAGAAGGAATAAATGGCAACTACGGAGGTGAAGCTTGGGTCTATCGCAGAAGCGACAAGCCTTGTCGAAATTGTGGTGAACCAATCAAAAAAGATTTAATCGCAGGCAGGAGCACACATTGGTGTCCAAAATGTCAACTTTAAACCTCTAATCGCCGAAGAAAAGCTTTAATATTCGTTTAAGCGTATTTCCTAAAAATTATCATCAACACCTTACCTTAAAAGGCAAGGCGCAGTAAAAATTTTTAAATGCAAAACTATTGGTTAGACCATAGAACTTTTCAGCTACTTAAAGAAGGCTAATTAGAGCTAAAAAAAATAAAAAAAGGCCGCTTTTAAAGCGACCTTTGCATCTATCGGTTTACCTATGATAGATGATATTTAGGAAATATTTTACCTGGCATTGAGCTATTTTCTCAGGGGGCTACCCCCCAAATATCGTCGCCGCTGATGCGTTTCACAACCGAGTTCGAGATGGATCGGAGTGGTTCCACAACGCCATGAACACCAGGATAGATATATTCCCAAGGTGAACCTTGAGAACTGCATAGATTATGTCGTAAGACAATTAAGTCTGAAATCAACAAAACAATCTTTTTGTAAGAACCAAAAAATATGGTCAAGCCCTCGGTCTATTAGTACTCCTCCGCTGCACCTGTTACCAGGCTTCCACGTAGAGCCTATCAACGGGTGTTCTTCCCGTGACCTTACTGGCTTATGCCATGGGAACACTCATCTTGAGGTGGGCTTCCCACTTAGATGCTTTCAGCGGTTATCCACTCCGCACATGGCTACCCAGCGTTTACCGTTGGCACGATAACTGGCACACCAGAGGTGCGTTCCTCCCGGTCCTCTCGTACTAGGGAGAAATCCTCTCAATATTCCTGCGCGTACACCGGATATGGACCGAACTGTCTCACGACGTTCTGAACCCAGCTCGCGTACCGCTTTAATGGGCGAACAGCCCAACCCTTGGGACCGACTTCAGCCCCAGGTTGCGATGAGCCGACATCGAGGTGCCAAACCTCCCCGTCGATGTGAACTCTTGGGGGAGATCAGCCTGTTATCCCTAGAGTAACTTTTATCCGTTGAGCGACGGCCCTTCCACTCAGAACCGTCGGATCACTAAGGCCGACTTTCGTCCCTGTTCGACTTGTAGGTCTCACAGTCAAGCTCCCTTCTGCCTTTGCACTCGACGACTGATTTCCAACCAGCCTGAGGGAACCTTTGCGCGCCTCCGTTACCTTTTAGGAGGCGACCGCCCCAGTCAAACTGCCCACCTGATACTGTCCGCTCCCCGGATAACGGGTGAACGTTAGAACCCTAGCTCTGAAAGAGTGGTATCTCACCATTGACTCAGTAGCACCCACAAGCACTACTTCAACGTCTCCCACCTATCCTGCGCATTCAGAGCCCGGGCACAATACCAAGCTACAGTAAAGCTTCATAGGGTCTTTCTGTCCGGGTGTACGTAGTCCGCATCTTCACAGACAATTCTATTTCGCCGAGCCTCTCTCCGAGACAGCGCCCAGATCGTTACGCCTTTCGTGCGGGTCGGAACTTACCCGACAAGGAATTTCGCTACCTTAGGACCGTTATAGTTACGGCCGCCGTTCACCGGGGCTTCAGTCGCCAGCTTCGCTTACGCTGACCGGCTTCCTTAACCTTCCGGCACTGGGCAGGCGTCAGCCCCCATACATCGTCTTGCGACTTAGCGGAGACCTGTGTTTTTGGTAAACAGTCGCCTGGGCCTCTTCACTGCGACCAGCTCTCGCTGGCACCCCTTCTCCCGAAGTTACGGGGCCATTTTGCCGAGTTCCTTAGAGAGAGTTATCTCGCGCCCCTCGGTATTCTCTACCACCCCACCTGTGTCGGTTTCGGGTACTGGCAGTTATGCCTTAACGGGTATAGGGCTTTTCTTGGAAGCATGACATCACCAACTTCGCTGCCGTGGCAGCTCGTACTCACGCCTCAGCTCGGAACGTTTTCACCGCTCCTCAACGCCTTGAACGCTTGAACCAGTAACCAACATCTGGATTGGCTAGCCTTCTCCGTCCCCCTTCCCAAAACATAACCGGTACAGGAATGTTGACCTGTTATCCATCGACTACGCCTTTCGGCCTCGCCTTAGGTCCAGACTAACCCTCCGCGGACGAGCCTGCCGGAGGAACCCTTAGGGTTTCGGGGCATGGGATTCTCACCCATGTTTTCGCTACTCAAGCCGACATTCTCACTTCCATGCAGTCCACGCCCGCTTACGCTAACGCTTCACCCCACATGGAACGCTCCCCTACCATTTAACAAGTTAAATCCGCAGCTTCGGTACAACACTTAGCCCCGTTCATTTTCGGCGCAGGATCGCTCGACCAGTGAGCTATTACGCACTCCTTTGAGGATGGCTGCTTCTAGGCAAACCTCCTGGTTGTCTGGGCAATCCCACCTCCTTTATCACTTAGTGTTGATTTAGGGACCTTAGCTGGCGGTCTGGGCTGTTTCCCTTTCGACCATGGAGCTTATCCCCCACAGTCTGACTGCCTAGTTACACACAGGGTATTCAGAGTTCATCTCGATTTGGTACCGCTCTCGCAGCCCGCACCGAAATGGTGGCTTTACCCCCCTGCTGGAGCACTAGACGCTACGCCTCAACGTATTTCGGGGAGAACCAGCTAGCTCCGGGTTCGATTGGCATTTCACCCCTAACCACAGCTCATCCGCTGATTTTTCAACATCAGTCGGTTCGGACCTCCACTTGGTATCACCCAAGCTTCATCCTGGCCATGGTTAGATCACCCGGGTTCGGGTCTATAAACACTGACCAACGCCCTATTCAGACTCGCTTTCGCTATGGCTCCACCATTTCCGGTTTAACCTGCCAGTGCCTATAAGTCGCCGGCTCATTCTTCAACAGGCACACGGTCACCCGATAAGTCGGGCTCCCATTGCTTGTAGGCTCACGGTTTCATGTTCTATTTCACTCCCCTCCCGGGGTTCTTTTCACCTTTCCCTCGCGGTACTGTTGCGCTATCGGTCACACAGGAGTACTTAGCCTTACGAGGTGGTCCTCGCAGATTCACACGGAATTCCACGTGCTCCGTGCTACTCGGGATACAGCTAGGCCAACTCTCCTTTCGATTACGGGGCTTTCACCCTCTTTGGCGCGCCATTCAAACGCTTCTTCTAGGTTTGTTGGTCCACGTTGCTGTCCCACAACCCCGATGGTCGAAACCATCGGTTTGGGCTATTCCCCGTTCGCTCGCCGCTACTTAGGGAGTCGTTTTTACTTTCCTTTCCTCCAGCTACTAAGATGTTTCAGTTCGCTGGGTTGGCTCGAGCCAGCCTATGGATTCAGCTGGCCGTTCTAGGGGTTGCCCCATTCGGAAATTCCCGGATCAAAGCGTGTTTCCAGCTCCCCGAGACTTATCGCAGGTAACCACGTCCTTCATCGCCTCTGTGTGCCAAGGTATCCACCATGAGCCCTTTGTAGCTTGACCATTAAATTTCTATAGAGTCAAAGGTGTGTTGAACACTTATTTCTTAGATATTTAAATTCTTTCTAAAAACTTATCTCAAGTTTCCCTGAGATATAGAAATTTAGAAAAGACTTAAATATCTAATCAAACTCTTGATATAGAGGAATTGCTCACATCAAAAGAACACTATAGATTCTTAGCTCTTGCTCAAGAATTAACACTCTCCGTTAAAGAGAAGTGCATCCATGAGATGCTTTATCTTTTCCAGACTTATCTATGCAGTTGTCAAGGTTCTGCTGAAGTTCTCTGAAACTCTTTAGAGATTCAGTGAGCCCAGCGTCCTGTCATTTTCTTCTTTAATAAAGGTGAAAAGGATAGGAAGCTAGGTTCATTCAGAGGACAAAACTAAGTCACATCAATTTGAGTGATCTCTATTGGGTCGTTGTAGGAGGTGATCAGTGGAGGTAAGCGGACTCGAACCGCTGACATCCTGCTTGCAAAGCAGGCGCTCTACCAACTGAGCTATACCCCCAACACCGAATGGGCCATCCTGGACTTGAACCAGGGACCTCACCCTTATCAGGGGTGCGCTCTAACCACCTGAGCTAATGGCCCAGGAGAAAACCCTTGCGGGGTGTGACCTAGACAAGTTTAGGAACTGAAATCAAAAGCCAAATGTTGATCAAATGGCAATCAATCTGAGGTACCGATCGACCTAAGGTGACAGGACCATGGTCTAAGGATAAATAAACTCAGACATCATGATCGATTGTTGTCTCCCTGTTAGGAGGTGATCCAGCCGCACCTTCCGGTACGGCTACCTTGTTACGACTTCACCCCAGTCATCAGCCCCACCTTCGGCGTCCTCCTCCACAAGGGTTGGAGTAACGACTTCGGGCGTGGCCAACTTCCATGGTGTGACGGGCGGTGTGTACAAGGCCCGGGAACGTATTCACCGCAGTATGCTGACCTGCGATTACTAGCGATTCCTCCTTCACGTAGGCGAGTTGCAGCCTACGATCTGAACTGAGCCACGGTTTATGGGATTTGCTTGCCCTCGCGAGTTTGCTGCCCTTTGTCCGTAGCATTGTAGTACGTGTGTAGCCCAGGATGTAAGGGGCATGATGACTTGACGTCATCCACACCTTCCTCCGGTTTATCACCGGCGGTCTCTCTAGAGTGCCCAACTGAATGCTGGCAACTAAAGACGTGGGTTGCGCTCGTTGCGGGACTTAACCCAACATCTCACGACACGAGCTGACGACAGCCATGCACCACCTGTCACTGCGTTCCCGAAGGCACCCTCCAATTTCTTAGAGGTTCGCAGGATGTCAAACCCTGGTAAGGTTCTTCGCGTTGCATCGAATTAAACCACATACTCCACCGCTTGTGCGGGCCCCCGTCAATTCCTTTGAGTTTCACACTTGCGTGCGTACTCCCCAGGCGGAACACTTAACGCGTTGGCTACGACACCGAGGGGGTCGATTCCCCCGACACCTAGTGTTCATCGTTTACGGCCAGGACTACAGGGGTATCTAATCCCTTTCGCTCCCCTGGCTTTCGTCCATGAGCGTCAGTTATGGCCCAGCAGAGCGCCTTCGCCACTGGTGTTCTTCCCGATATCTACGCATTTCACCGCTACACCGGGAATTCCCTCTGCCCCTACCACACTCAAGCCCAACAGTTTCCACTGCCTTGATGGAGTTAAGCTCCACGCTTTAACAGCAGACTTGAAAGGCCGCCTGCGGACGCTTTACGCCCAATAATTCCGGATAACGCTTGCCACTCCCGTATTACCGCGGCTGCTGGCACGGAATTAGCCGTGGCTTATTCCTCAAGTACCGTCAGATCTTCTTCCTTGAGAAAAGAGGTTTACAGCCCAGAGGCCTTCATCCCTCACGCGGCGTTGCTCCGTCAGGCTTTCGCCCATTGCGGAAAATTCCCCACTGCTGCCTCCCGTAGGAGTCTGGGCCGTGTCTCAGTCCCAGTGTGGCTGATCATCCTCTCAGACCAGCTACTGATCGAAGCCTTGGTGAGCCATTACCTCACCAACAAGCTAATCAGACGCGGGCTCATCCTCAGGCGAAATTCATTTCACCTCTCGGCATATGGGGTATTAGCGGCCGTTTCCAGCCGTTATCCCCCTCCTGAGGGCAGATTCCCACGCGTTACTCACCCGTCCGCCACTAACCCGAAGGTTCGTTCGACTTGCATGTGTTAAGCACGCCGCCAGCGTTCATCCTGAGCCAGGATCAAACTCTCCGTAGTAGATCAAACCCTTTTGTCGATCCTTTATATAAAGAAACGGCTCAGCTTGATTTGCTTCACCCACATATCAGCACTGGCGTACGGATATGCAGTTGATGCCTCCTTCTTCTGACAGAAGGGTTCAAAGAGTGCACTATCAGAATCTCTTCCGTGTGTCTTTCCGAGATCTCAGATCCGGTCGTTGCATAAACCTGTCACACCTTTTACATAAACACTGACCCGTGAAAGTCTGTGAACATGCAGTAACAGGAGTCTGCAACTTAATTTCTTTTGACGGGACCTCACACTCTCATCGCATACCTATCCAAAAGAGCTAAACACCAAGCAGGCGTCAAGCCTTTTGAACGCGACAAAAGCGTCAGTTCCTAAACTTTTCAGTTGTCCAGGTTCATACCCTTCACTCCTTAACAAGGAGCTTCAGGGTCACAGCCTTTCGACTGCTTATAAAACTTACAACACCGGTGGTTTTGTCCTACCAGTCTTGCAAGCACCCACAGTGCATTAAAGGCTCGCGCCTTGTTTGACCCGGGGGATGCGCACCAGGCTCAGCCCGTTGCACATCCAAATAACTTAAACCATTAACCTCCAAAGATGCAACAAAGAAAAAATACAAGCATCTCAAGACTTGCTTTCACTGTGAAAAATCAAAGACAGAACTAGCGTTTAGCCATAGGTCTTAGGAGCAACATGGCAGGACGCTTTAGTCAAAAGCATCAGAGAGTCCGTCCAAACTCCAATGAAGAACAGGTAATTAAGCGAGCATCCGAACATTTCGAACGTAGTCTCGTCGAAGTGGCTGGCCAAGTTGCTGGAAGCATCGCTGCGTTAGAGCACCCAGCAAAAGACGAGGCTTTGAACTACGGCGAGATCTTTCTAAGAGACAACGTGCCAGTCATGATCTACATGTTGGCCAAAAAGCGTTATGACGTTGTCAGACATTTTCTAAGTGTCTGTCTTGATCTTCAAAGCACGACATATCAAACAAGAGGAGTTTTCCCAACGAGCTTTGTAGAAGAGGAAGGAGAACTCATTGCAGATTATGGGCAACGCTCTATAGGAAGGATTACATCTGCTGATGCAAGCCTCTGGTGGCCAGTCTTGTGCTGGCTCTATGTGAGGCGCAGTGGTGACGAAAGTTTTGGGACTAGCCAAAGAGTCCAAAGAGGTGTCCAACTGCTTTTAGATCTTGTACTTCATCCAACTTTTGAAGGTACCCCTGTACTTTTTGTCCCTGATTGCTCATTCATGATTGATCGCCCCATGGACGTTTGGGGCGCACCACTAGAAGTCGAAGTTTTACTCCACGCCTGTTTAAGAAGTTGTATTGAATTGATGGAGTTAAGCAGAAAAAATCAAGTCAGTCGTCTATTAGACCAACGTCTTGTTCTAACTAGGCAGTGGGTACATGACCTAAGGCAATTTCTCCTAAAGCATTACTGGGTAACTAGCAAGACAATGCAGGTTCTCCGGCGAAGACCCACTGAGCAATACGGAGAAGACCAACACCAAAACGAATTCAATGTTCAACCCCAAGTTGTACCTTCCTGGCTTCAAGACTGGTTAGAAAACCGCGGAGGCTATTTAATCGGGAACATTAGGACTGGACGACCAGATTTCCGTTTTTACAGCCTTGGGAACTCCCTAGCTTGCATGTTTGGGGTACTTACGGCTCCCCAACAAAGAGCCCTATTTCGCTTAGTACTCCACAATCGTCATCATCTAATGGCACAAATGCCTATGCGAATCTGCCATCCACCAATGGATGGTGCTGAGTGGGAGAACAAAACCGGTTCTGACCCAAAAAACTGGCCCTGGAGCTATCACAATGGCGGACATTGGCCCAGCCTGCTTTGGTTTTTTGGAGCATCAATCCTTTTACATGAAAGACGTTATCCAGATGCTGACGTACTGCTCATGGGGCAAATGCGTGCACTTCTTGAAGAGTGTTATTGGAGTCAACTAAATCAATTACCAAGGCAAAAGTGGGCAGAGTACTTTGATGGCCCTACAGGTACTTGGGTGGGACAGCAATCAAGGACCTATCAGACCTGGACAATTGTCGGCTTCCTTTTGATGCATCACTTTCTACGTGTAGCGCCTGAAGATGTAGAAATGCTGGATCTTGAAGAGCTTTTACCAGAGAAAAAATACAAAAAAAAGCCGGTTTAATAAACCGGCTTTTTTATAGAAGCTATTCAATTAAAACCCTATTAAAATAGGCCAAGTGTTAATGACTTATCTATAGGTAAACAAGCACCTATACCCAAATAGATAGTAAAAACAGTTCCAAAAAGAAAGAACCCCATTGCTACTGGCCTTCGGAAAGGATTTTGGAATTTATTAAAGCTTTCAATAAAAGGAATAAGCATCAACCCTAGAGGCACCAAGGTTTGCAAAGTAATGCCAAGTAGTTTGTTAGGGACAACTCGAAGGATTTGAAAAACTGGATAGAGATACCACTCAGGCAAAATTTCCAGTGGTGTAGCGAACGGGTCTGCCTTGTCACCAAGCATCGCTGGATCCAAAACAGCTAGACCTACAACACAAGCAATTGTCCCAAGAATTACTACTGGAAAGATGTAGAGCAGATCATTGGGCCATGCAGGCTCACCGTAGTAATTGTGACCCATGCCTTTGGCAAGCTTTTCCCTAAGCTTGGGGTCAGCCAAATCAGGTTTCTTAAGAATATGCATAAGTAGAGCTTCCAGGCTAAAAGAACGAATTGAAAGAGAAAAAAGATCAGGTTTTAAACCCTAATCAAAATTTGGGAGGATTTTACAAAGGCCCCGAAATGCCTTGCTTACGGATCATCAAGAAATGCATAAGCATGAAGACTGCAAGCAGCCAAGGCAAAACAAAAGTGTGAAGGCTATAAAAGCGAGTCAGAGTTGGCTGACCAACACTCTCTCCACCACGAAGCAACTCAACCATAAAATCCCCGACAACTGGTATCGCCGCTGGAACTCCAGAAACGATTTTGACTGCCCAATAGCCAACCTGGTCCCATGGCAAGGAATAACCTGTAACACCAAAGGAAACAGTAATAACTGCCATTGTTACGCCAGTAACCCATGTCAGTTCTCTTGGTCGCTTAAAGCCGCCTGTTAAATAAACCCTAAAAACATGCAAGATGAGCATGAGCACCATCATTGACGCGCTCCATCTATGCACTGACCTAATAAGCCAACCGAAACTGACATCAGTCATCAAATAGCTCACAGAGCTATAAGCCTCAGCAACAGTTGGTTTGTAATAAAAGGTCATCGCGAACCCTGTCGCGAATTGAATAAGAAAACACACAAGTGTTATGCCACCCAAGCAATAAAAGATATTGACGTGCGGGGGGACGTATTTTGAGGTGACGTCGTCAGCTATGTCCTGAATTTCAAGACGTTCCTGGAACCAGTCGTAGACAGGTGAGGAGTTCGCCATGCAGATCTGGGCTTGTTTTTATAGAAAGAGTCTACTGAACGTCATCAAGGGTCTCCAGCAAGGATCAAACCAATGTCGCTGAGTGTCAATTCCTGGTCAAAAGCCCTGCGGCGCATGCTTATTGCGCTGACAAGCCTCTGTATATGCATTTTCCTGAATGCACCAACAGCAATTGCCCTAAACGATGGCCAGCAGTTGGTTCTTGATAGTTGGAGCCTGGTTAATGAGGGTTATCTAGAACCGAAAAAATTTGATGAGATTCAATGGCGCAAACTTCGACAAAAAGCGTTGGAAAAGCCCATAGAAACAAGTGATCAGGCCTATGCAGCTATTGAAGCTATGTTGCTACCGATAGGAGATCCTTATACAAGATTGTTAAGGCCAACTGATTACACCGCCATGAAGGCGAGCAATCTTGGCAGTGAAATAAACGGGGTTGGCCTCCAGCTGGGAGCAAGGCCTGAAGATGGAGAAATTGTTGTTATTGCTCCCCTGGAGGGTTCTCCTGCAGCAGACGCGGGGATTATCAGTGGAACTGTCTTGCTAAGTGTCAATGGAGAATCGCCCAAAAAGCTTGGCCTAGAAGCAACTGCTTCAAGACTTAGAGGAGAGACAGGTTCACAGGTATTAAT
Source organism: Prochlorococcus sp. MIT 1300 (assembly GCF_034092375.1). Taxonomy (NCBI): domain Bacteria; kingdom Bacillati; phylum Cyanobacteriota; class Cyanophyceae; order Synechococcales; family Prochlorococcaceae; genus Prochlorococcus; species Prochlorococcus sp. MIT 1300. The sequence continues at coordinate 786,946 of NZ_CP139302.1, forward strand.
TAAATTGCAGTCACCCGATGGTGAAAGTGAAGAAATAATTCTTGAAAGAAGGGAGGTTGACTTGCGCCCCGTTAGGACAAGGCGGCTAAGGAATGAATCCCACACCCTTGGCTACCTGCGAATAACACAATTTAGTGAAGGTGTGCCTGAGCAAGTTAATGAAGCTCTACAAGAACTTTCAGAAAAAGAGATTGAAGGACTAGTACTTGATCTTCGCAATAATTCCGGAGGACTTGTTAGCTCTGGATTAGCTGTTGCAGATGTTTTCTTAAAAAATAAACCAATAGTTATAACTAAAAATAGAGATGGGATTAATGATCCAATCCCATCAAGTTCTGAAATTCTCTATGAAGGTCCGATGGTAACTCTTGTTAACCAAGGAACAGCAAGTGCAAGCGAAATACTCGCTGGAGCTCTCAAAGACAATGGAAGGTCTCAACTATTAGGAGATCGCACTTTTGGGAAAGGGTTAATTCAATCTTTAACAACCCTTAGCGATGGCAGCGGCCTTGCCGTAACCGTTTCAGCTTACTTAACACCTAATGGCACAGATATTCAGGGGAATGGGCTTAAGCCAGATCGAATATTAGACAAACCTGAACCACTAAATCCCGGCAGTTCAGAAGATCGCTGGCTACAAGATGCTGAACTGTTTATGGGAGCCAATTTGGATATTGATAGAAACAAAGAGCTGGAAATGTTGGAAGCCTCTGAGGCCGCAACACTCGAAATTGACCCACGACCCTCTCAATCAAGCTTTCAACAATCCGTCATCAACCCGCAAGCTAATCGATGAGCCTGCGGACATATCAAGACCCACTTCATGGCGGAATCAGTCTCGATAGCAGAGACCCCGCAGAAGCAATGGTGATGAAGTTAATAGACACTCAACCATTTCAACGACTGCGTCGGCTAAGACAGCTTGGGCCTGCTTTCCTTACATTCCACGGAGCTGAGTCAAGCAGATTCACACATTCACTAGGAGTGTTCCACCTTTCTCGAAGAGCAATAAACAAATTAATTCAATTTGATGCAGCACTAACCAAACAGCGCGGTGTTCTATACGGAGCAGCATTACTTCACGATCTTGGGCATGGCCCACTGAGTCATACAGGCGAAGAAATGTTTGGCCTAAATCATGAGAAGTGGTCTGCTGAACTGGTGCGCAAGCATCCTGAAGTTAAACAAGCTTTAGAAGATTTTGAAATCGGCACCGCTGAATCGGTAGCAAGCTTGCTTGAAGGTAATCTCAAGACATCTTCTAAAGCAATAAAAGCACTAGTAAGCAGCCAGCTTGATTGTGATCGATTGGACTATCTTTTAAGAGACAGTCACAGCACAGGCACTAGATATGGGTTACTTGATTTAGATCGAATACTTTCTGCTTTAACCATTGCTCCTGATGGAGACTTAGCCATTCATCCAAAGGGGCTTATGGCAGTTGAACACTATTTGGTAATTCGCAATTTGATGTATCGAAGTGTTTATAACCATAGACTGAATGAAGTATGCAATTGGCTACTAGTTCAGATAATCCAAATGGCTCGAATTTTGGGACCTGGCAAAGTTTGGACTGATAAAATTATGGCAAAATGGTTATGGAACCAAGACAATCTCGATCTAAATCTATTTCTCGGAAATGATGATATTCGCATGGGCTATCACTTGATACGGTGGCAAGAGGACGAAACTCAAGCCGCCTTAAGTGAGCTCTGCAAAAGGTTCCTAACACGAAACCTTTTAAAGGCATTATCTATTGGCAACCTAAGCAATACTGAACAATTAGAAGCCCTTGCTTTAGCAAGAAAATTGTCCGAAGAGAAAAGTCTAAATCCAGATCAATGCTGCGGGTTAAGGCATCAAAGTCTGCATGGATATCACCCATACATAGGAGGCTTGCGCTTATGGGATGGGGAGCAACTAAGTGCTATTGAGCAAGCCTCACCTTTAATAGAAAGTCTTAGCAATCCAGCAGGCACATCTTGGCTGATTCACCCTAAAGAAATCAACAATGAACTCATAAAAAAACTAACTGACTTTAGGAAAAGCCGTTAACTTATAATAGCTAAAAACGAAGGGAAGATGGCAAGAGAAAGCATTCAACCCCATTTTTTGACCCTATCTGCCTCTCAAAGTGTCAACTGGAAAGAAGCACTTAAAAGCAAGTTAAGCGAACTACAAGAAGGCCTTGTTGAATTGAATTGCATGGATTTACCCCTAGGATGCAAAGAACTTTCCTACATAAGTTCTGCAGCTGAAAATGCTAATTTAAAGATTACTTTAATCAAATCTCATCATCTCGAGACGCTAGTTTCAGCTGCTGCCCTAGGCCATCAAACACAACTCAATCTTTCAACCAAGCAAGACACCTTTGAGTCACTTAAAAACGAAACTGAAAACTTTAATTCATCTACTAATACAATGTTCCATGAAGGCACACTCCGATCAGGAGAGCATTTGGAAAGCGAAGGAGATGTTCTTGTCCTTGGAGATGTAAACCCAGGAGCCACAATTACAGCAAAAGGCAATGTGTTGATATGGGGTCGTTTATTAGGGACTGCGCATGCCGGCAAAGGAGGAAACGATTTTGCCAAAATTGTTGCTTTACAGCTACGTCCTCTTCAATTGAGGATTTCTAATGCGATTGCAAGAGGTCCGGCAGAAAAACCTGAGCCTGGACTAGCAGAAGAAGCTTATCTGCAATCAGGCCAAATCTTGATTAAACCAGCTGGAGCGACAAGATAGGGGGACCATCAAAATGATCGAATGCAAACGTTAGTCGCCATCTCATGTGAGTATCGCCAAGGCCCATTAAGCTTTCTCCACTCTTAAATGGCCCGTGTCGCCTAATACCAGAATCATTCTTATTTGCTCAGGGAAGGGAGGAGTCGGCAAGACAACCCTTACAGCCAACCTGGGAATTGCTTTAGCCAAACAAGGATCAAAGACGGTTGTCTTGGACGCTGATTTTGGCTTGAGGAACCTCGATTTACTTTTGGGCCTAGAAAACAGAATTGTTTACACGGCGCAAGAGGTCCTTGAAGAGAGCTGCCGACTGGAGCAAGCCTTGGTGAAACACAAAAGGGAGCCAAACCTAGCCTTACTCCCTGCAGGGAATCCAAGGATGCTTGAGTGGCTAAAGCCTGATGACATGAAGCGTGTCGTCACAATGCTCAAAGATCAATTTGATTATGTCCTTATCGACTGTCCAGCAGGAGTTGAAGATGGATTTAAGAATGCAGCCGCTGCTGCCGAAGAATCAATAGTCATAACTACACCAGAAGTTTCGGCAGTAAGAGATGCTGATCGAGTAATCGGCTTGCTAAATACCTATGGAATCAAGCCTGTTCAACTTGTCCTTAATAGAGTCAGGCCAAAAATGATTGCCAGCCAAGAGATGCTTTCAGTAGATGATGTCACAGATATTCTTGCTCTCCCATTACTTGGCCTTGTCTTGGAAGATGAACAAGTAATTGTCAGTACCAATCGAGGCGAGCCTTTAACACTGGTAGGAAGCAATTCACCGGCTGCACGTTGCTATGAAAACGTAGCAAGCCGTCTTACAGGGAAAGACATTCCACTAATTGATCCCGCCAAGGAGGGCAAAGGCCTTGGCAATAAGTTTCGCCGCCTAATGCAAACCAAGATTTTCTAAAAGCCAATGACACTTCGAGACATCATCACAAAACTACTTGGACGCCAGCCTGCTAGTGCCAGTACTGCCAGAGAACGCCTTCAATTAGTTCTTGCGCACGACAGATGCGATCTAAGTCCAGAATTATTAGATGTAATGAGACGCGAAATATTAGAAGTGGTCGCAAAATATGTAGAAATCGATATTGAAGAAGGTGCTGTTAGCTTGGAAACCGAAGACAGAATGACTGCTCTTGTAGCAAACCTTCCCATAAAACGACCTCTCCCAACAGCCATCGACACCGCAAGCAATAGTTGACGACTAAAAACTCTTTTTCATTATTGACCTTCGCCAGACCAGATTAAAAATCAAACTCAGTCACGAAAACATTTCCCCAGTCGATTAGAAAGCTTTAAAGGCTTGTACCTATTGATAAGGATTAGAATAAATCCAATCAACAAGCGCGAGCGACTCGCTAAAATGTTTCTATAGCCGGCTTAGCTCAGTGGTAGAGCAGCGCTTTTGTAAAGCGAAGGCCATCGGTTCAAATCCGTTAGCCGGCATTGCATGAAATCGACAAACAATACTAAAAACACCGATTCATAAAATTTAATTAGCCTATGTACCTAATCGGGTTATTTTTATTATGTGATCTGAAATCTATTTCCTACCCGCAATAATCCAAGCCCCTAGAAACAAAGCTATTAATTCAAAGCTATTTAGTTCAACAATAGGTGTCAAAAAAATAATGAACGGCTTTAGTAACCAATCAAAACTAGCCTGGAGTAAAAGAATAATACCTAGAAGCCAAATCATTCTGAGAAAAAGGTAGTACGAAAGGGAACTTGAAGGCGAAAACTAAAACACCTAAATCTAAACAATACATAATAAAGCAATAACAAGATATTTGGCAAGTTGCTAGCTTGTAGATAGTACGAAACCATTAGATAGAGGCAAGTACAAAAATATTTTTTTGGTTTGCTCTTAAAGCTTACCCAGTCAAGCTTTTTTCTACTCTTTAATTCTCAGGAGTAATAGAGCCTTGCCTCAAAATTTTCCATGTATTAGAAGGCTCCCATAGCAAAACTGTACTTGGCTGTTCAGAAAATTTAGGCCATGGCAGCGGGCCTAAAATAGGCAGTTCAGGAAAGATAGAAAAAGCCTCCTTAACAGTTCGAGCGGGAGTATTACCTGTGATGTTTACACTGGTTGTTGCCAGTGGGCCAACTTCTTTTAGAAATTCTCTTGCAATTTGGCAATTTGGTATACGCAATCCAATTGTTTGGTTTGTTTTATTTAAAGAAGCTACTAAAGGGCCTGCGGCGGGAAGAACAAGTGTTAATTCTCCTGGCCAATATCGATTTGCCATAACCGCTGCAGCGGCTTTACATGACGGCGAAACCAGATCAAGCAACTGATCAGATTCAGCACCCATAAGTATTAAGGGTTTCTCATGGGATCTACATTTAACTTTCCATATCTTTGCTGCAAACTCTGGCAAAGCAGCAAGTGCAGGCAAGGTATCAGTGGGGATTATCCCTAATGATCCTTTCTGCATTTTTAATATCAATGCATTCGACTGAACAACCAAGGACTCAAAGTTATCCATTCTTCAATTTAATCTTTTTTGTGTAAGTCTCCCTAAAGCGAAACGTCTTACCCCCTGCAAGTCCAATTCATAGGAGATTTCCTTAAGACCTATGTCTCTCATCATGCCAAGAACTGCATCACTTTGATCATGATGGTGCTCAAGAAGCAACCAGCCGCCTGGAGCCAAGGCATCTACCGACCCAATAATTATCTCCCGAAGACTAGAGAGCCCATCCTCTCCACCTATCAATGCCACCTCTGGCTCATGGTCTCTTACAACAGGATGAAGTTCTTCAAAAACATGGCTTGGGATATATGGGGGATTACTCAAAACCAAATTCAATTTCCCCCACCATTGTTTTAAAGGCCCCCACCAAATACCAGAATGAAGCTGGCAAGGACAACCTGGGACCAAAGCGTTGAAATTCTTGGAAGCCAAATGAAGCGCATCACCGCTGCAATCCACAGCATGCCCATTCCAGTCTGGCAACTCCTTCGTAAGAGCAATTGCTAAAGCACCAGAACCCGTGCCTAAATCAGCCCAAACTCCTGGTTGATGGCCTTTAACTCTTGATAATGCCAAGTCAACCAAAATCTCGGTTTCCTGTCTAGGAATTAAAGCAGCAGGACTAATTTCAAGTTCTATATCCCGCCAAGGGCAACGGCCAATCAAATGCTGCAATGGAATATGTTCATAAATATGTCTTCTCCAAAAGCTCGAAAGTTCATCAAGTGATTTGCTAAGCACTACTGGTCCATCTCGGCAAATATGAAGCTTTTGAAGCGCACCCCAAGACAAACCTCCGCCTAAATCCAACAGCCAATCAATATCATCTGCTCTTCCACCTAAGGCCAATTGACTCTTTCTCCAATTCAAAAGTTCTTTTGCTTGGAGTTTCTGAGACATAATAATTAGAGTTTAATAATGAAGAGTAGTCCTTAAAAGACAATGGTCTCCCCATTCAATTCAAACTTCAAAATTAAATTAAGGCAAAGCATCCTAATCATCAATAGGTCCCTGATGGAGAGAACTAAATACAGCTAGTAAATCTTCTGGTGTTTCCCGCAGTAGATTCCTTTTAGTATCAGAGAGTCTAACTAAAACCAAGTCCACTTTTGCTTCAATAATTAAGTCTCCATTACTCCTGTAAACCTTAGATATCCAAGGCCATCGAATCCCTTTTCTAGACATAGCCCAACTATCTATGACAACTTCTTCTCCATGAAAGAGAGTTTTAAAGTACTTAATCTCTAAACCTACTACTGGCATTTCCAATCTTCTCTCTTCAAATTCGCTATACCTACAACCTGCTGCTTTTAGTGCCTCTACTCTGGCCTCCTCTAACCATTGCACATAGGCTCCATGCCACATAACTCCAGCATAATCTGTGTGCTGAGGTAATACTCTTTTATGAATCCGCCAAGGTCTTACCGGTGTGTTAAATGTCAAACCTACAGGCCTTAAAAAAGATTCACCTAATTAGAACCACTGAATACACTTTAGGACAATAAAAAAGAAAAAAGATACAGAGATCTCTGCCTACTCTCTGGTAGGCAGAGATCTAAACTTTTCGACATTAAGCCTATTAAGCCTTAAGCAAAACAGGGCTACTTGCCAAGTTTTCCTTTAGGAGAACTAGAGCTGAAGCTCGATTTATCACCAGTATTAGTCGCTATATAGAGACCAATAAGGAAAATCGTCGGAACCCCAACGAAAAGTACGCTGCCGATAAAGCCGAAGTTGGTGGTTTCCATGACCGCAAGTGGTTGTTCGAAAAAGCTATCACCGGTAGGTCCAATAAATGGAAATAACTTCAGGGCTCTTCATCCGAATTATCAGCAAAGTAACAAACCCCAGAAATTTAAAAATTCGGATGGCAGCTCTAAAAGCTAGTTATGGATTAGGTTTTAAGCCAACGGAGCACTCTTTGCAGACTCAATTAGGGCTTTGGCGTTTAAAGGCGGAGACTGCGGTTTAGTCAGAATTATTACTGAGGATTTGACAATTGTTTGGCAAGCAAGACGCCAATTTGCGGGACGAGCTTTCAACTTGACCTTTTCAACTTCAGTTAATGGAGAAAGTGCCTCAGGACTAGTTGGATCAATAACTGCCACAAAACAAGTAATGCACTGACCACATCCGCCGCAGTTGCCAAGGTTGCCCTTCAATCCATAAAGCTCTAGGCCTTCACGAAGAGCTACTTGGCGAAGATTGTCTCCAACCCCACATTTGACATCTCTTCCTTCTCGAACGAAACGAATTGTTGGCATCTTTTAGAAGTTGAACGCAAAGACAAACACTATTTTGCCTATTGGCGTTGCGATTTGTGACCGCATGGAAGAACCCAGAAATACTCCTTCAAAGCTAGTTATCACTGTTCCTTATACAGCTTGCCTGGCTCGACATTAGTATCACTACACGTTGCAGGTAGCGACAAGAAACCGCTTTGCACCAGCCAGACCCCTTACGATCAACCGGTCTGGCTGCTTAAGCAGCTTTGTTCCACGAACCTGACCCATGGGATTGCCCTGGTATCGGGTGCACACAGTCGTTATCAACGACCCCGGCCGACTCCTGGCCGTGCACCTCATGCACACAGCTTTGTTAGCCGGCTGGGCCGGCTCCATGGCCCTATATGAACTGGCCATCTTTGATCCATCTGATCCAGTCCTAAACCCAATGTGGCGTCAGGGCATGTATGTCATGCCCTTTATGGCCCGCATAGGTATTACAGGTAGCTGGAGTGGATGGGATATCACAGGTAAGACCGGATTAGATCCAGGATTCTGGAGCTTCGAAGGTGTTGCTGCTGCCCATATCGTCTTCAGTGGCCTCTTGATGCTGGCAGCCATCTGGCACTGGACTTACTGGGATCTTGAACTCTGGGAAGACTCTCGTACCGGCGAAGCCGCGCTTGATCTCCCAAGAATCTTCGGGATCCATCTTCTTCTCGCAGGCCTCACCTGTTTCGGCTTTGGTGCATTTCACTGCTCCACAGTCGGACTTTGGGTATCTGACCCTTACGCCCTAACTGGCCACGTTGAGCCAGTAGCACCCGCTTGGGGTGCGGACGGATTTAACCCTTTCAGCCCTGGTGGCATCGTTGCCAACCACATTGGCGCTGGACTACTGGGAATAGTGGGTGGAATTTTCCACATCACAAACCGTCCTGGTGAAAGGCTTTACAGAAACCTGAAAATGGGAAGCCTTGAAGGAGTTCTCGCAAGCGCTCTTGCAGCCGTTCTCTTTGTTTCCTTTGTTGTATCTGGAACCATGTGGTATGGCTCTGCCACCACACCTGTTGAGCTCTTCGGGCCAACTCGTTTCCAGTGGGATTCTGGATACTTCAAAACAGAGATAAACCGTCGCGTCCAAACCTCCATGGACCAAGGAGCGACTAAGGCTGAGGCTTATGCCGCTATACCAGAGAAGCTTGCCTTCTATGACTATGTAGGCAACAGCCCTGCCAAAGGAGGTCTATTTAGACCTGGTGCGATGGTGAATGGAGATGGCTTGCCAACTGGTTGGCAAGGCCATATTGCATTCACAGATCGTGAAGGCAACGACCTCGAAGTACGCAGAATTCCTAACTTCTTCGAGAACTTCCCAGTAATTCTTGAAGATTCCAACGGGAACGTTAAGGCTGACATCCCATTCCGCCGGGCAGAAGCGAAGTACTCCTTCGAACAAACTGGCATTACCGCAACAATTTACGGTGGTGAATTGGATGGTCAAACCTTTACTGACCCTGTGGTTGTAAAACGTCTGGCTCGTAAAGCTCAGCTAGGTGAATCCTTCAAATTCGATCGCGAAACCTATGCCTCTGATGGCGTATTTAGAAGTTCGCCTCGGACATGGTTTACCTTTGCGCATGCTTCATTCGCATTGCTCTATCTATTTGGGCACTGGTGGCATGCAGCGAGAACTCTTTACCGCGATACATTTGCAGGTATTGATCCAGATCTTGGTGATCAGGTTGAATTTGGTCTCTTCCAAAAACTTGGAGACAGTTCCACCCGACGCGTCCCAGGACGTGCTTAACCCAGGTCTAATGGCCTTGTCCTTTTACAGCTGATAGCCCCTACCGAGACTCTCGATGGAAGCCTTCTCCTACGTTCTAATCCTCACTCTGGCACTGGGGACCATATTCTTTGCTATCGCATTTCGCGATCCACCAAAGTTCAAATAAAAACCCAGAAAAGCCCTGCTTAGGCAGGGCTTTTTTTTGTCTGAAAATCATTCTCTAGGCTTATTTTCAAAAAAGTTCTATTTTTGCGAGTAATTTTACAGAAGTCTCCTAGCAGCTAGAAGTACAGAAATAGACAACAAAGGGCCTTCTCATATGGCCAATCAATGTATACAGTTGGTTTATATACATTGGAGCATTAAGGGCAGTATGCAATGCCCCAGTTGCCAAAGCACAGATAGTCGAGTTCTTGAATCAAGAGCAGCTGACAGTGGTCGCAGCGTTCGGCGTAGGCGCGAGTGCTTAAATTGCGAGTACAGATTCACAACCTATGAAAGGGTCGAAACAATTCCTATAACTGTTCTCAAGCGAAATAACACTCGAGAAACATTTAGTAGAAGCAAGCTGCTAACTGGCCTTTCAAGAGCTTGTGAGAAAACCTGTATAGGTGTAAGCAATCTCGAAAGATTGGTAGATGAAATAGAGAGTCAGCTACAACAAAGATCAGCAAGAGATGTTAAGAGCTCAGAAATTGGAGAGATGGTTCTTGAAGAGCTTCGGGAAATTAGCGAGGTGGCATTTGTGAGATTTGCTTCAGTTCATAGAGAATTCAGGGGAATAAACGATTTTGTAGAAACCCTGGACAGCATCAATTCAACTAAGAGTGAACTAGCAACCGTTAGCTGAGATGCGTATCTGTAGAGTGTTTTACTAATTCCGCATTGTCGACGGGCTATCGGGATCCTTTCGCACTGTCTTAAAAGGCAGACCGTCAAATAAAAATGTCAGCAACTACTACTGAACAGGTTCAAGGCTCTGATTCCGAGAAAAGCATCGATCAAATCACAACTGATACGACTCAACAAAAAAATACCGCTGTTGATCCTGTTGCAGAAGAAGAGCTTGAAATCCCAGAGGAAGTCCCAACTGCTGACGACCCTAGTAGTAGGCCTGCAAAACGTGACCTAGACGGAGGAGCCGGTTTTACCGTTGATGAATTTGCTGCACTTTTAAGCAAATACGACTACAACTTCAAACCTGGGGATATCGTTAACGGGACAGTATTTGCTCTTGAATCAAAGGGAGCAATGATTGATATAGGTGCAAAGACAGCAGCATTCATGCCTTTGCAAGAAGTCTCAATTAATAGAGTCGAAGGCCTTAGCGATGTACTTCAACCTTCAGAAGTACGCGAATTCTTCATTATGAGTGAAGAGAATGAAGATGGGCAACTCTCACTATCAATTAGACGCATTGAATATCAACGCGCTTGGGAAAGAGTACGGCAACTACAAAAAGAAGATGCCACCATTTACTCAGAAGTATTCGCAACAAACCGAGGTGGAGCTTTAGTAAGAGTAGAAGGCCTTAGAGGATTCATTCCAGGGTCACATATCAGTACTCGCAAGCCAAAAGAAGAATTGGTTGCTGACTTCCTACCTTTAAAGTTTCTAGAGGTAGATGAAGAACGAAACAGATTAGTTCTCAGTCATCGAAGAGCACTGGTCGAAAGAAAGATGAACCGCCTAGAAGTTGGTGAAGTTGTAATTGGAACTGTTAGAGGGATCAAGCCATATGGCGCCTTTATCGATATTGGAGGAGTTAGTGGGCTTCTGCATATTTCTGAAATCAGTCATGAGCACATTGAGACGCCACATTCTGTCCTAAATGTGAATGATCAAATGAAAGTAATGATTATTGACCTTGATGCAGAGCGAGGCCGCATTTCCCTTTCAACTAAAGCTCTTGAACCTGAACCAGGCGATATGCTTACAGACCCTCAAAAAGTTTTTGACAAGGCTGAGGAAATGGCGGCTCGTTATAAGCAGATGTTGCTTGAACAAGCAGAAGAAGGAGAAGATACAACAACCTCAATGATGGTTTAAAAAACATAGATCCTCTTTCAATGCCTCATCTTTTCCTGAAAGGGATACCCTTGGGATCTTTCAAAGGTATCCTTTTTGATAAAGACGGCACTCTTTCGAATAGCGAGGCTGATCTATTGATTACGGCCAAAACACGAATCGATCAAGCTACTTTACTTTTATCTTCAGAAGGCGAAAAACCAGAGACAATAGAAAAGATTAAACATTATCTTGAAAATGCATATGGGTTAAATAATGATCACCTTAATCCTGGAGGAATCATTGCAGTTGCTTCACGAGAGCAAAATCTAATTTCCACCGCAACAGTTTTCTGCTTATTAGGCAAGACATGGCCTGAATCTCAACTAATGGCAAATAAAGTCTTCTCTTTAACGGATAAATTAAAAGGAGAATCAACACCACAAATAATACAAAGGAAGCTGCTCCCAGGTGTCTTGAAGTTGCTGAATAATCTAAGAAATGCCGGATGCATCTGCGCAATTATTAGCAACGATTCGTCAAGCGGCATAAGAGACTTTATAGATTCCAACAAACTCAAGATTGATCATTACTGGAGTGCAGAGCATGTTCCACCCAAGCCTGACCCAGGCGCCGTAAAGGGACTATGTAATCTCATAGGCTTAAAGCCATCTGAATGTGTCCTTGTCGGAGATGCAGATTCAGACTTGACCATGTCAAGACAGGCTGGCATAGGACTAACTATGGGATATGTAGCTGGATGGAATGAGCCTCCTTTTTTGAGCTCCCATCAAAAACTTATCCACCACTGGGATGAACTAACAGTCAAAGCAAACCTTAAAGTTCTTGATACGGCTTGATCCAAATGAGTAGCTACGTTTTCACTTCCGAATCAGTAACCGAAGGGCATCCTGACAAGATCTGCGATCAGATCAGTGATGCCGTTCTAGATGCTCTTCTTAGCCAAGATCCAAGCAGCAGAGTAGCTTGTGAAACTGTCGTGAATACTGGCCTCTGTTTAATTACAGGAGAAGTCAGTTCCACAGCACAAGTTGACTTTATAAAACTTGCTCGGAATGTAATCAGTGAGATTGGATATTCAGGAGCCCAAGCAGGCGGATTTGACTCAAACAGCTGTGCTGTTCTAGTAGCTCTCGACCAACAATCACCAGATATTGCCCAAGGAGTTAATGAAGCTGAAGATCATTCCAGCGATCCACTCGACAAAGTCGGGGCTGGCGACCAAGGAATCATGTTTGGGTATGCCTGTGATGAGACGCCTGAGTTAATGCCTTTGCCAATCAGCCTGGCCCACCGGCTATCTAGAAGGCTTGCGGCGGTAAGGCACGAAGAGATCCTTGGATATTTGTTACCAGATGGCAAAACCCAAGTCAGTGTTATCTATGAAAACGGATGCCCTATTGCAATTGACACTATTTTGATCTCCACTCAACACACTGCCGAAATAAATGGGATTTCTAATGAAAAGACTATCCGTAATCAAATCACAAAAGATCTATGGGAACATGTTGTCCTTCCTGCAACCAAAGATTTAATCCTTCAACCAAATCGCAACAAAACCCGTTTCCTTGTTAATCCAACTGGGAAATTTGTGGTGGGTGGCCCACAAGGAGATGCAGGGCTTACAGGTAGAAAAATCATTGTTGATACCTACGGTGGATATGCTCGCCATGGAGGCGGAGCCTTCTCAGGCAAAGATCCAACAAAAGTAGATCGCTCAGCTGCCTATGCCGCACGTTTTGTAGCCAAATCCCTTGTGGCAGCTGGTCTTGCAAAACGTGCTGAAGTACAACTTAGTTATGCAATTGGTGTAGCAAAGCCAGTATCAGTCCTAGTAGAGTCATTTGGTTCAGGACAATTATCTGACATTGAACTCACAGCAATTGTCGAGAAGCATTTTGATCTTCGTCCAGGTGCAATTATTAACCAATTCAACCTAAGAAATCTTCCCAAAGATAGAAACGGGCGTTTCTATAGGGATACTGCAGCCTATGGTCATTTTGGGAGACCAGACTTGAAGCTCCCTTGGGAGGAAGTGACTTCCAAGGCGGCGGAACTTTCTAAGTCTATATCGCAATAATTTAGTCGGGCTTGACCTAGAAGAAGTGGGGCAATCGCATTTTGTTCTTGGTATTGATCTCGGAACGAGTGGAGTACGGTTTGCTGTTCTAGAAACTCAAACTCGCAAACTAATTTGCAACTTAGAGACTTCTTATCCAAACAGTATCGAAGAAGTAAAAGATTGGGAGAGTTCTTGTGAGGAACTTATCTGCCAACTACCCCAATCAATAAGAAGCAACCTGAAAGCAATTGCAATTGATGGGACATCAGGGACACTTGCTGCCATCAATAGTGAAGGGTTTCCCTTCGGACCAGCACTTCCTTACAATTTAAGTTGTCCTGAGTATGCATTTTTTCTTCGCAAACTTGTGCCTCAAGGTGGAATAGCTACAAGCACCAGCAGTAGCTTGGCACGGGCTCTACGACTCTCGGAACAATACGGCAACGAAATTCTTTTGCGTCATCAAGCCGATTGGCTCACAGGTTGGTTTCTTGGAAACTGGTGCTGGGGGGAAGAAGGGAACAACCTCAGGTTGGGCTGGGACTTAAAAACACACCAATGGCCCAAAACCTTCCAACAACTTCCTTGGTATAAAGCACTTCCTGCAATAAAGCCAAGTGGAAAGATTCTTGGGCAAATTTCTAAGCAAAAGGCACAAAAAAATAATTTACCTGAAGAGCTCCTAATCGTTTCAGGAACAACTGATTCAAACGCTGCAGTTGTAGCTTCAAATCCAACACAAGAAGATGGAGTGACTGTGTTGGGAAGCACCTTAGTAGTAAAGCAATTTGTCCAGCTACCGCTTAAAGGGCAGGGAGTCACAAATCATCGAGTTGGAGGACGTTGGTTAATTGGAGGCGCTTCTAATAGTGGAGGCGCTGTACTTCGGAAGATCTTTTCAGATAATGATCTCAAAGAGTTAAGTAGACAAATTAATCCCGATACAAAAAGTGGGCTAAATTTTCTACCTCTCATATGTAAAGGGGAACGTTTCCCGACAGAGGACCCGAACTTGGAGCCCATTATGGAACCAAGGCCAATAAGTGATTCTTTATATCTTCATGGGCTTTTAGAAGGCATCGCAGAAATTGAATTAAACAGTTGGAGAAAACTAATAGACTTAGGAGCGCCTGCCCCTAAAAGGATAATTACAATTGGCGGCGGAGCAAAAAATCCACAATGGAGAAAGATAAGAGAGAGATTACTTGGAGTGCCCGTTAGAAGTTGTTTCATGCCCCCAGCAGTAGGTGTTGCCAATATTGCTTTACAAGCAATATTGGCAACTTAAAAAAACAATCCTAGAATTAATGGTCAGGTTACATTTAACAATGCTTGATTGAGGCTTATGCTATGCATAGTTTAAAAAAATTGTAATTAGCCTTTGAAGTTAATTTCAATCTCTTGAGACTAATCATAATCAAGGAAATTTACTGTAAATTAATATTTTCCTGTCAAATCGTCACTAGGATATCCATCAAGAATTCACCAATCAACTTCTCATGAGTGCAGTCACCCCAATTGATCAGGCAGTAAGCGAAAGAATTTGTAGTCATATGAATAAAGACCATTCAGATGCTCTCCTCGCCTTCGCAAAGCATTATGGAGAAGCAAAAAACCCAGTAGTTGCTCGCATGCTCACAATCACTCCTAACAACATGGAGCTAGAAGTAGATGGTGTTCCAATGACAATCCCTTTTACTCATCGCCTTAGTGACAGCTCAGATGCTCACCAAACCCTAGTTGAAATGGTGCGCTCCATAAAACGCAACGAAGAGTAAAAGAATATGCTTGAGTTCAAAAAGCTAATAACAGAAGAGGGCAAGAACAAAGGTCAAGAAGATTCCAACCCAAAACCCTACTCAAAAGTTCCAACCAGCTTAGAGAGCGCTCAGTGATCTAAGATCTGATAGTCGCTAAGTCGACCCGCCGGGATAGCTCAGTTGGTAGAGCAGGCGACTGAAAATCGCCGTGTCCGCAGTTCAAATCTGCGTCCTGGCACCTTTTAAGGGCACCTTTTGGGTGCCCTTTTAATTCAAAGAAACTTCCCGGCCAACCCAGAGGTAAATGATCAGGGAACAAGTTATCGCTGAGCACAGCTATTACATTTAATAGAACAAAGAAAAAAGTTGCACTAGAAAGTATTTCTAAAGCTCATCAGATATTTCACCAGGGGCATCATTAACCAAAAAGTTGCCTTGACCTAGACAGAGTCCCAATCATGCATTTAAAGCTGAATATATAACATTAACTTCGCAAGACAGAATATAGATCTACAATAGGTGTGTAGACTTATCTATGAAGCGCCATGCTCCATAATGAGTTCTGGCAGAAGTTCGAAGTTATTTAGTTGTGTCCTTCCCCAATCTCAATAGAGAGAATGGCCAAGTATTTAATAATGCTGACAGCTTTGCTATATCCTTCGATAATGCTTGGAAAAGCTATGCCACCCCAACGGGAGAAGCGACTTTAAAAGACAACGAAAAGCTGAAAGTCGTCCTTGACTCAATAAAAGATCATCCCTTCTTCCAAAACTCCCCAAAGCAAGCCAAAGAAGTGGCTTTATTCAGGATAAGGCTACTAAAACTTCCTTAGTAACATTTAAGCTGATAGTAAAGGCATTTCAGAATCGTCAACATATTCTGCATCTAATTCATCAAAACTTTCTTCTTGATTATCACCTATAGATTGAGAGGATTCAGAAGTTGAGTCTTCCTCTTTGTTCTCTGACATTCCCTCAATTACTTGCAGAGATAAACCTTCTTTCTTCTCAAGATCCAAGAGGTCCTGCAAATGCCTTACACGCTGCTCACTATCCTCAAGCAAACGACTAGCAGAGTCGTCCTTGAAATCCTCCTCAATTTCTTTTGACTTCTCAAGCGCAGTACACCTTTCTTCAAGCTCAAGAACCCTCAAAGTCAATAACTCACTCAACTCACTAAAAACATGCAGTTGCTGACTTAAGCGTTGCTCAAAAGATCCTTTGCCATTAGTAATCGTCATAAAGCGTCTTCTCCTATAAGGAATCTTGCCGATGGTATCGGTACTGAACAAACTGTCCATCTCAACCCAATCAGCAGGGCAAGATTGACAACAGCCACACCTCTCTGATCTCGTCTACAGGCAAGTTCAATATGACTAATCAACAAAACAAAGGCTTGAATGCGCTTGATCTTGCTCGATTAAGCTTATTTCAGGGCTGCCTGGGCTTCCTGGCCGTTATTTTTGCTGGATTACTTAATCGCATTATGAAAACAGAGCTGGGCTTCCCGGCCCTGTTAGTTGGAGGAGGGCTTGCATTTGAGCAATTGGTCTCTCCTGCAAGAGTGGTTTTTGGGAACATCTCGGACAGTTGGCCCATAAAAGGTCGAAGGAGAACACCTTATTTATTGCTTGGCACTTTTTGCTTTTGCTTTTTAGCCATAGTTTCTATTCCAATCATCTTTCAAACTGAAAAAGCTTTAACGCTTGGGAGCTGGCTACCTATAACAGGATCTGCGCTAGCTCTTTGTGGTCTTTTTGCTCTATATGGATTAGCAATTTCCATGGCAACTACCCCTTACCTTGCCCTTGTAATTGACCTAACTACAGAAGAAGAGCGCCCAAGAGCTATCGGAATAATCTGGTGCATGTTAACTGTCGGGATAATCGCTGGCGCCATTATTATTTCCTTAACCATCAAAGGTATTGACGGAGTCAAAGACCCTGAAATCCTGCGCCCTGCCCTTCAAGAGTTCATGATAAGGGTATCTATTATTATTCTTCTTGTAGCAACCTTTTCCTGCTGGGGAATTGAACCAAAGCAAAAATCTAGCGATTCCGTGAATGAAGAAGATAGATATAACATCAGTTTTGGTACAGCAATATCAATGGTCCTTAAGGACATGAAAAATGCTTGGGCTCTTATTCGATCTAGCAAACAAATAACTATCTTCTTCTGTTTCTTATCCTTATATACATTGGGGGTATTTTGCCAAGACCCGATCCTTGAAAGTTATGGTGGCGAAATCTTTGGCATGACACCAGCGAGATCAACTCTTTTAAACGCTTTTTGGGCTTCTGGCAGCCTAATTGGACTTCTAATTGCTGGCCTTTGGGTAACACCATTTATGGGTAAAATAGCTACTGCTCGCCTGGGCTGTAAAATGATATTATGTTCATTCTTATTATTAATGCTAGCTGGACTAACTGGTAGCGAGAACATTCTATTTGGTGTAATGGTGATTTTTGGACTAGCTGTTGGGATTGGGACCAATAGCGCACTTTCGTTAATGCTTGACTTAACCCTTCCTCAAGTGGCCGGAACATTTGTTGGGGTTTGGGGACTGGCCCAGGCTCTATCAAGAGCAATAGGGAAAATTCTAGGAGGTGGCCTTCTCGATTTAGGCGAATTATTTACGGGCAAAGAAAGTCCACTACTGGCTTATTGGCTTGTTTTTAGTATAGAGATTTTATTAATGTTTTTAGCTATTATTGTGCTAGCCAAGTTAAGCATTAAAGGCTTTAAAAAAGACACTACAACTAACTTACATACGCTTCAAATAGCTGATCTAGACTAATTGAATTATCTATAAAGTTTATTTTATCGAATTACTAAAAAGACATAGCAAAGTTGAGCGAGAAATAAAACAGACACTAGTCTATTCAAGATTAACTTGAAGACTGACAACATAAAGCTTTGGGATGAAACCCACAAAGGCTTTCCCTCACCGTGCAACCTGTTACTGGCACCTGAAATAGAAAGTTGAACTGATTTCCACAAATCTCACTTAGGAGTTGGATCAGCAACGCAATTAGACCAACAAATGCTAATAGTATTGATAAAGCGATAGAACTATTGAAAGCGCTAGGCGGTGAACCTGAAATAACACAACTAATTCAAATTCACTGTCCAGGACTTGGCGAGGAGATTCCATTGGCTTTCTATCTTGAAAGTCCATGGATGGCTTATAGCTTCACCAAGCCTAGTCTCTTAAGAAGCGGATAAGATATTGAATAATTTGCTTTAAAAGCACGCAGTTGGTTAATACTTCCTATAGGCACTTAATCACTGTCAAAGAAAAGTGTTGATAATGATTGCTTTATTGTGCCCGAAAAGGTGACTCATGCCCTAATGGAATATCATTTTGATTTAAAAGCATTGAAATTAACCCTAAGCAATCCTTTTTAAACAATCACAATGTCTTTTATTCCCACTAACGCCCTTCGTTTTGGCGCTCTTAACCCTTACAAAGAACCAGTATCCTATGGGAAGGCTCGCATAGCGAGAAGTAAAAGCATGAGTTACATCATGCATTCAAAGGCAGGCTGCATGCCAGGGCAACCTGAGAGATTTACAGTTACTGGAACGAGCAACCCATATACAAATCCTTGCATAAATGAGAATACAATTACCAATGCATTTAAAAGAGAAAAGAGAATAGATTCAAAGAGTCCTTCCGGTATACCTAATGCCAATTCTCCTTATAATTTTACTTTTGAATTACAAAGTCCTCATGATGATAATGCATTGCATTTAGCAATCAAAGCATCTTATAGGCAAATATTTGGGAACTTTCATCCTATGGATAGCGAAAGACCGATAGATTTAGAAAGAAGACTTAGAAATGGTGATATTAATATTCGGGAATTTATAAGAGGACTAACTAAGTCAGATTTTTATCTAGATCATTATTTCAACAAAGTCACCCAACAGAGATTTGTAGAGCTAAATTTTAAACATCTACTTGGTCGTGCACCATCCAATCAAAGCGAAGTCATTCACCACATTGTAAATATCAATAATTATGGTATTTTCTTTCATATAGATTCTTTAATAGACTCAGTAGAGTACGAAGTAAATTTCGGTTCATATATAGTGCCTTATATAAGGTCTTGGACTTCAGAGGTTGGCCTGCAAACATCAAATTTCAACCACATGGCTCAAATAACTCAAAGTTACGCGACAAGTGACAACGCCATACACCAGAGAAAGACTCTTGCGGATTCTCCGGGGGGAAATAGTCAACTCATAGATGGCATGGCAAAAGGCAAACAGAATCAAATTCCTTTCCCTTCTTACCCAACAAAAACCACCTCAAAGAAAGACTCCCCAAAGAATGCCCAAAACCAAAATTTGGAAATAAAACAATAAAACCCCTGAAATAAAGGCGAAACTGCTATCTCAGCACGCCAAGCATGCTAGAAAAAGAGAAGAACAGGGCGAATGGAACCCTGTCAAGCTCAATGATCCCTGAGGAAGGGCCTAAACCAAGTCTCTAACAACAATCGATCAATGTCTCTGCTGCGTCCCCCTTCCAACGAAAGACCGGGTGAACAGTCTGCCCAAACTCCCTCTGGGAAGAAAGTTCCTATGGCCATGTCAATGATGGTTGACTCAATGGTTCGAATGATTCAAAAGGCAAGCAACAACCATTCAGACATAAATCACGAAACTACAGGCGAATAAATTTATGGAAATTGAGCAGTTCGTTGCTCAAAGCAAGGGAGAATGGCGCTCAATGAGAAGCGCACACTCACTGGCATTCCAACAATTTGAAGATGTTATAAGTAAAATATCTATTAAATTACTAAGCACTGATGATCGAAAAGTCAGAGATCTCATAAGAGCTAATTCTTCCTATAAGCATTTGCCTATTTCCCCTTTCTTGATTCATTGGGAAGCAGATACTGATTGGGAAGTTAATACAGCTTCTCAAGTCAACTCAGGTACATGCATTTTAGTGCCTATGCCCCTATCAGAACATTCTGGATTCATGCTTAGAAGCGTGGGCTACACAGAAGCAACTAAAGCAGTCTCTAAATACGAGTTTCTATCAGATGGCACATTTTCAATGAAAACTGAATACGATCATTCGCTAGTAGAAGAAAAAATTTGGTTTATATCTACTCATGTCAGATGTCGGTCATCAGTGATTCGCACCTCAAAGGGATCAGGTGTTTTGCAGACCTCATTCGCCTCAGAAGTTCGTCGTATAAATACTTAGCATATTAATAATATTTATAAAGTGGAAACTCAGGCTATTTTAAGATTCGCAAAAACTATTTCTGGACACTACAATAACAAAGAACAAGCACAAAATGATCCCGTACATTTTGCGAATATAAACATATTTTTTCGACCACTTGCCTGGGACATTTTCAGGGGGCCAGCATTTTATTCAGAGCAAAGTTACGATTATGCTCCTTGGAGCCCATATAGACAGGCTCTTCATAAATTAACTATAAAAAATGAAAAATTTATATTAAATAACTATAAGATAAAACACCCTTTAAGGCTTGCTGGATCTGGCTTTAAGCCTGACTTATTAAAAGAACTTAAACACTGCACATACGAAGAAAGGCGTGGGTGCTCTATGCATTTTATAGAAACAAAATTTGGCAACTATAAAGGGAGCGTTGAGCCAGGCAATAGCTGCCTAATATACAGAGAAGGGAAAGAAACATTCTTAGAGAGTATTGTGGAATTTAACGAAGATATTTGGATTAGCCATGATAGAGGCCTATGCAAAGAAACGAATCAACAAATATGGGGCTCTAGATTTGGAGCATTATCCTTTACCAGGGTAAAAAACCTTGGAGAAAATCTTGAGGAAAGTTGGGTTTATTCAAAGTAACTCCGAAGATCAATCTCGAAAAACCAAACCTGCTTTTTGCCGGACAAAATAATTAGGGTCTTGCTTAAGCCGTAACCAGCGATTGTTAGCAATTATGAGTTGATCGCTTCTCAGAATGTTTTCTATCGCAATGATTGCAGCATACCTAGATACCCAGAATCTAGTGCTATCTGGATCCGTAAAGTAATCTAGATAATTCATTGCTCTAACAGGATTTATTTCTGAAAGTGTGACTATTGACAATGGTTTAAATTTCATAAAGTCAGGCCAATAAATATCCAAAGATCTAATAAGAAATGACTCTATTTCTTTTATCTCCTGTTCTCCCCAATCAGGGATGGCCCTAAAGAGACTAATTAAAAAGTAAATAGCTCCATAGTCTTTACTTGCCTTTTTCAAATAAAACCCCAACTTAGGAGAAATCTCATCTGATTTATATTCCTGAAGTGTCTTTAAGGCTAAATAGCAACGACTAAAGTCGGTACCAAAAAGCTCCTCAAAAAGAAAGTCAATTGTAGGTGGTGCATCATATTTGTGAACAAGATTTAAATTACTGGGTTTATCAAATATAAATGAATCAACAACTTCTATGGGTCGAAACCCTTGGAAATAGTCTAGCCCCTCAGGCCATAAGGACTCAAATGCTCTTAGTCTAAAGGAAACAGATACTGGCGCCTTTAAAACTGCAGGTAGAAGATCTAATGAGCCAAAATCAATTGCATCCTGAATAGCAGAATGCCTCTGGTTTTGATTAGGCAAAAGTAAATGTTCCTCTAATTCTTCAATAAAACACTTTTCGCCTGATAGTTGAGATAGTGCTGCTATTGAAGCGCCACGAATACTTTCCGATGTATTTGAGTTGTATAAAAAAGTCCTGATTTTTTCTACGGCTGAATAAACCTTCATCCCAGCAAGACATTGGATCAGGTTTCTTGTATTTTGCCTTGGATCATCTAAAAGTTCAATAATCACTTTATGAAGAGCATTGTCGTTACAGTTCAGAACCTTCAAAGCCCAGGCTGCATTCTCAGTCAGATAAGGATCACTAGTCTTTAGACATTTCCCAATAACTGGAATTGAACTTTTTGAACCTAACGTTGCCAAGCCTTCAACAGCTTTTCTCTTTGCTATTAAAACAGCCTGATCATTATCCTCAGACTCAAGTAAGTTTAAAAGTGCTTTTTCGGTTTTACTGCCTGGGTATTTAATCAAATGAAAAACTGCCTTATAATAATCACTAACTAACTTTAATTCAGAAACAGGTGTGGATAAAATTTGAAGGGCTTCTTTTTGGCTAAGTGGTGGGAGGTTGTCAAAAGGACTGTATGTCACTTAAGCTCATCGTTAAGGATCAAAGCCTTACAAAAAAATAGGTATTGAAAGCTTATAACTATAAAAAATATCTTAATAGATCAAGAAGCATATAATCAAACAAATAAATTATGCAATTCTTATAACTCTTTTTCAAAGGAATCTTTCTAGCCAGTTACCATTAGGTTTAAATGCAATGATTTCAGTCCATAATTGAGCTCCGCAATCAAGATGAATTGGACCGAGACCCTCAGTTGCCACCCAATCAACTTGATACCCGTCTCACTAAAGACGAGGCAACAAAGCTGGCTAATGAAGTAAAGACTTTGCTGAGGGCGGGGCAAACACCAGCAAAAGATGCTGAAAACATAAGCAAACTGGTAGCAGGGCTAGGAGATTCAAGAGGGCTACTTCGCAGAACCTTTGCAGAAGGCCTTGGCACAATTGGCAACGCAGCATTACCTGCCCTCTGCCATGCTCTTAGACATCATCCTGACGTAACTGTTAGGAGAGCCGCTGCAAAGTCCCTCAGGCTGGTAGGGGATCCAATTGCGCTTCCCCATCTTCTAGAAGCCCTTATCAACGACCAAGACCCTGTAGTTCAGGGCTCAAGCGTTGGCGCAATGGCCACATTTGGGGAAGATGCTGTTGAACTATTACTTCAAGTGCTGATAAGTCCAACAAGCAACGCGACTCAAAGCGGCTTAGCCAGTTGGGGTTTGGCATTTGTAGGCGCAAAAGCACCAAGGGCATTAAAAAAAGCCGCTCTCTCAAAAAATGCCAATGTCCGAGCTGCTGCGATAGCAGCCCTTGGGGAGCAGATCCAATCTTTAAATGATATAGAAGCCAAATCGATAGTAATCAATTCACTAACCGACGAATCGGGAGATGTTCGCGCTGAAGCAACAGCACTCATAGGAGAATTAAATGAGCCAAAGTGGGCTATACCTTTTTTAAAGAGAAAGCTCAAAGATTCAAATTCACATGTTCGAATAAATGCAACTTTGGCATTAATGAAACTTGGCTCAAATGATGAGTTACAAGAACTTGAGATACGTGCAAAGGAAGAGAATGATGAAAAAGTCTTAGATGTTATTAAATTAGCAATTACGCGCCTAAAGAAATGACTCTTATGGAGATCTATTTAACTTTTAAATGTTGACAATGAAGCCAAGACACTTTCATGGATCAAACTGTCTTGAGTTTCATCACAAAGTAATTGTTCTAGGCAGTCTCTAGCAGACGGGTGGTTGATTTCACCCAAAGCCGTCACAGCCGCCAAAACACCTAAAAGATTTTTACCTCTAGAAATCTTGATGAGGACAGGAAGGCCTTGCTCACCAAGTTGTCTCAACAATGTAACGAGAGTCAATGTTTGTTCCGGGTTTTCTTCTTCAAGGACTTTTTCAACCAAAACTATCACTTCTTCAGGGAAAGGGACATTATCAACTCCTGCTGCAATCTGCACAAGAACCTTAATGCAACTTGTCCTAATTGTGCGGTCTTGAGTTGACTTAAATACCTCTATTACTGGACCTAAAGAACTTTTTCCAAAAGCACCCAGAGCTTTCACATATACACGCCTTAAGTCAATCTTCTCATGACCAAGACAAGCTAATAGTCTTGGCAAGGACTCTTCAGGCCAATATTTGACCATCTTCATATATGCATCTTTATTGATAATTGGATTTGGATGAAGTAAATCATCAAAAAGTCGATCTAGGGCTGAGTTATCCTTATCATTTGACCCATTCATCTAATCAAAATAAAAGTGAACGAAAGTAAAGGAGAAAAACACACTAGATATAATACAAAATGACGCATAAACTTTTTATCATAAAATCATCCTTATCTTCAAGATAAAGCATTTATAAGATAATCAAGGAGTGATTTAAACTCAGTAGCAGCCTGCTGATCCATATCTCTAGGTACACAAACTCTGTCACGGATATGGGCGAAAGCTTCTATGTAAGCGGCCGTAGGTAAGCGTTGGGCACGAATAACTTCCCTCATGCCAGCTATTCCCCACTCATCTAGAGGTCCTGTTCCACCTGTAACTAGGCAATAATTAATAAGACGGAGATAATGATGAATATCTCTTGAACATTTATCTTTATTAGCCTGATCATATGAACCATTGCGATATATAGCATCGACTGCGTCTGCAGTTACTTTGTCAATACCTGAGGCGAGCTTTTCAGCCGCCGCCATCCTCGCTGGAGCACGATCAAAAGAACCTTTTACAGCTTCTATATCACTCATTGTTGGGAAGCGACCAGCTGCATCAGCTGAAGTCACCACAGTCGTGACAGCAGATTTCATTGTTTGCTTTCTACTAGAGAGCTTGTAATTTTCATAGGGATTTGATCAAGCAAAATCAACTAATAGCGCTGATTACACGATCAAAATAGGAAGCTGCTTCAGCTGCAATGTCTTGGCATTGAGCACCTGAACCAGAATTGATTCCTTCAAACATCTTACGACCAGTATTGGTTTCAGTCATGATCGCAACAGTTGCAACTTTCATAATCTCTACAGCGCGTACTGCATTTGATATTGGAACACCTAAAGCCATATAAGTCTCTTTAAGTCCATTTAAGCAACGATCATCAAGAACAGAAGGGTCCCCGGCAAGCAGTGCATAACTTACGTATCTAAGAATTATTTCTCCATCTCTTAGGCAAGCAGCCATTCGCCTGGTTGGATAACAGTTACCGCCAGGCTGCGTCATGCCAGTATTTTCACAAACCATTCCCGCAACAGCATCGGCAGCTATACAGGAAACGTTTTGGGTAATTGCAAGGGTTGCATCAATCCGTTTATTCGCATCAGCTACATAGTTTCTTAATGCAGCCAAATCGCTGCTCCCTATCGGTGCACCCTTGGCGTCAGCACTTACTACAGCACGGGAGAAGGCGTCTAGCATTTAGAGGACAGGACCATTTGGAACTGAGTGTCTGACAACCCACAAACAAAGTGTCATCAAGAGGCTTTGGGAAATTAATGGCAGTTGTGATACTCACGTTGAAGACAGTGAGGAATCCAGACCCCCGAGACTTAAACCTCAAGATCAGACAAATTTGAATGTATAAATGGTTATGCAGCCTAGTAAACCTACGCCTTGGCTCTTCTTGGCTTATAAGGATGAGAAGTTACCGCAATGCTTCGTAACTGAAGCCTTGCCACAACCTCATCAAATAAATCGAGAAAAATCTAGCCATTCCAAGTAAACGGCGGCATGAAAGCTTCAAGGCCTTTGATTTAGTTTCTTGATCTGAAAGGGATGAATCCCTCCCCAAGAGGAATTTCCAATCAGAATTGCCTCTAGATTTGACATGAGATTATTGATCTATGTTGGAGCCCACTCAAATAGAACTTGAACAATCAATCCAAGAACTAACTATCTATAGAGACCGCCTTAGGTTAGAAGTCATCAATATCGCTCAAAAGCTAAGGATGCCTCCTAAGAAAGTGGACTCAACATTAAAAGAGCACCCTGAACTAAAAAAAATTGAGAAAGTGCTTTCCCAGCTCAAGTCTCAACAACTGCAAGGGAAGTCAAGAAATAAAGCGACCTAAAAGGCTGAAAAAATTCGAGGGGCGGCTGCGGCGCTGGCTCCCTGTCGAAGCATGCTCACCAATTGGGCCATAGGGTTATTTGACCCCTGAGAAAGCTTGGGTTTGGCTGCAGGTTCTTGGATACGCAGCGAAACGATCTCAGAGATAAGGCGACTAATCGCCTATCTCCCTCGGAGACGTTTACGCACCTTGCTTGTGCTGGTGCCAATATCGATGATGCCTGGCATCATCGATTTGGCTTCTATAGCCGTGGTTGGGCGGCTTATGGGAGCTCTTGTTGGCTCGAAATTAGCGAACCTCCTTCCTGGCATAAAATTCTTTGGTGGAGATGGCATTGATCAAAGCCTTTGGCTAATAGGAATTTTTATCGTTCTTGCATGGCTTGCCTCAGTCACAAAGATTTCACTTAGATTTCTCCAATATCGCCTAACAGCACAGGTTTGGGGAGATATATCTAGTCTTCTACATTCTAAATTACTTGTACAAACTTATTCTTATCATCTTCTACAAGGTAGAGGTAAGTTCTCAGCATTATTACTAAGTAATGCAAAAAGAGTTTCGGAATCGACTGTAATTCCATTCTTACTGATGTTAAGCGCAATCCCATCAGTACTCTTACTTTCCTTGGGGATACTTTTTGTAGGAAAACTCCTCTCAGTAGGACTAATAATATCTCTTGTTATTGCTTATCTTGTAATATCAATAATTGCCACTCCATATCTTCGTCATTCAGCAAAAGGCAGGCTTAGAAATGAACAAAGGGCTTCTAGCCTTTTACTCGAAACTCTTGGAGCCTTTTCTGAAGTCAAGCTTAGCCAAACACAAACTTATTTCAACCATAGATTTAATTCAACTATACGCTCTACTCAAAGATATGTATGGATCAGCGAGTTGTTACCAGAAATCCCTCGAATACTTATAGAGCCTTTTGGTATCACAATGATATTTATAGTTGGCGCATTACCTGCATTAATTAGTGCAGACCCTGATCGAATTAGAGGAATAATTCCTTTCCTTGCATCAGTTGCAGTGGCAGCACTACGACTTACACCACCACTTCAGGATATTTTCAGATCAATCACACAGCTCCGTGGAGGACTTCCCCATGTGAGTGAACTACTGGAAGTTCTAGATCTTCCATCTCAATCTCCTACTATTTCTTCAAAAGGTGTTCCCAGTCCGGAAGGTATATTTCCAAGGAATACTATTAGTCTAAAGGAAGTTAGCTATAAATACAGTGAAGATTCTCCATGGATCTTAAATAATTTGAATCTTAATATTCCAGTAGGATCGAGGGTAGCCTTAGTTGGTCGAACAGGAAGTGGCAAATCAACAACTGCGAATCTTCTTCTTGGCTTACTTCATCCACAAAAAGGAAACTTAGAGCTGGACGGTGTACCTGTTACCCCCTTGGACCTGCCTGCCTGGCAAGTGAATTGCGCGCATGTTCCTCAATCAATCAATCTTCTAAATACAAATGTAATAGAGAATGTAGCCTTTGGAATTGAGGAAGAACTTGCCGAGCTTGACAGAATATGGGATTCTCTAGAAGCAGCTCAACTGGCTGACTTTGTAGCGGAACTTCCTTATGGTCTCTATACACCATTTGGAGAAAATGGCGTCCAACTTTCTGGAGGACAGCGTCAACGCTTAGGGCTTGCCCGTGCTTTTTATAGAGATGCAAAATTTTTGGTTCTGGATGAAGCCACCAGTGCGCTTGACAATAGAACAGAACTTGACCTAATAGAATCCTTACAACTTCTAGGCAGACGATGCACAACATTAGTTATCGCACATCGCCTAAGTACTGTTCAAAGATGTGATTGTATATACGAATTCGAAGATTGTGGCATAAAAGCATCCGGTACATTTGAACAGCTATGCAATTCCTCAGAAAGCTTTAGAGACCTTGCTTCACTGGCTAGTCAAAGGAATAAATATAATATATAAAGAGTGCACAAAACAGGTCTTCCCCCTATCGGCTTTGACTCCAAATGATTCACTCCTCGCTAAATTAACTAAGCATTGAAAGATCTTGCCTAATATAAACTCTCTCAAATAAAGCTAATCCAAACAAAAAAATCAAAGATACTAAAAATCCTCCTAGCATTAAAATATTAGTAATACAAGCATAAGTAATCCATCCTGAAAAGAACAAGGTAATAGATATTCCCAAAGGCCCAGAGGATATAGAGGCAAATAATATTACAAGAGAAGATATCAAGAAGGGAAGAATCAGGCATCCAACATAAGAAAAGTCTCTTATTATTTCCCCGGACATTGTGTAATTATTATACCCCCAAACATTACTATTTTCTATCGAGTGAATGGCCGATCTAGTTAACGAAGAGTCTAATCTTGCAAATAGATTAAAAATTGGCAAAAATGATCTTTGACCTATCCAATTAGGCTCAGGCAATCTTTGAAGCAATTCACTAAGAGCATTTAGGTAAGCAAAGCAATACCTTAAAACTCCCTCAAACAATCCAAAAAATTGATCCAAGGATTGATAACCATCTCTTAAGACTTTAGGCAGCTGAGTAAAAATCGAAACTCCAAAAATTGCTATCAAAGGGGGCAGGAGCTTCCTTCCATTGACCCTCCAGTCCCAAATCAAGGAGACTAAAAATACAAATACAACAAATGCCATCCCAGCTCTTGCGGAGGTTTGAAGGTCATTAAGAAAAATGGTAAGCACTGAAATCGCAAGAAGAAAAATTGAAAGGTTTGTTTTTTTACAGCGAAATAGTGCGAGCGCCAAGCAAAAGGATGCAAAACATAAACCGTTTGGATAGCTAAGCCATATCGGCACAATGCTCTTTAGATGAACAGAAGCCATTCTTAGGCCAAAGAAGAATTCCTTAGCATTATGGAAATTTTTAGTATTTGCTATTATGTAAAACCAAGTGAATAATTGAAGAAAAAAGGAAATATAAACACTTGAGATTGTAGATTTCCTTAAAAACATAATTCCAGAACTAGAATTTGAGAAGTTATCAAAGAAAAGAAACCTGTGCCTAAAACAATTAAGAGCTAGTGCCATGCCTAAATAAGGCAATGTAAAAACAAGAATCCCCTTCAAAGATATAGTTCCTGGAACTGAGAAAAACGCCTCAAATAGGCAGCAAGAACTTGTATAGATCAAGCAAATCGAGGCAGGGAGCTTCCAGTCAACTGGCACAGCAGAGTTACTTCTTTCAATCAAAACAATCAAGTTGTTCTCGGATGATAATAAGTCTCTAACTGTTCATTCATCATTAACACAAATCCTTTAAGACCTCCTCCACCGTCCGGGCAGCATTGTCCCATCGATAAATATCTAGTTGTTTTTTTGCCCTAGAGCAAAGGCTCCTAACAAGTAATCCATCGCTAAGGACCATGGACATCGCATCGGCAAGTGCTGCTGGGTCCTTAGAGTCAAAAAGCAATCCTGCATCACCTACGACTTCAGGGAGAGCTCCGGAATTAGATGCAATAACAGGAGTATTGCATGCCATCGCCTCCAAAGCAGGCAATCCAAAACCCTCCCAATGACTGGCTATAACCAAAGCCTGACATCTATTTAATAATTTTAGACGCTCTGAATCATCCACCCATGGGATCCATTTACATCGATGATCAATCTCAAGCTCGCTAGCAAGCTTTTTCAAGGAAGGAGTGTATCTTCGATCCTGAGGACCAATAATCCACAATTGTGTTTCTTTGTCTCTTAGTAACGCAATAGCGCGCAAAATCCCAGAAATATTCTTATGAGGATCATGTCTACCTAACACCAAAAAGAATGGTTCTCTAGTTAATTGAAGCGGATAAAGTTTATTAGGGTTAAATCCTAAAGGGATAGTGATTAGTTTTTTTAGAGGCAAGCCCAACCTTTCGTGCAATTCTCTTGCGGTTGCTTTTGAATTACATAAAATTCGTTGAGATCGATGAAGAACTAAAGGTACATATGCAAGGTGATAAGCCAAAAGTGGCGTTGGCTGAGGATATCTAAGTGGTAACAGGTCATGAGCAAGAACAACAGATCTAACCCCTCTGAATAAAGGCGCTTCTGGAACAGGGGAAAGGAAAATCTCAGCCCCTGATTTCTTTAAAAGGCTAGGAATCTTAGTTTGAATCCAAACTAAACGTCGAAAATGAGCCTTAACACCTAATTCCGGCATAAGGCTTTTAGGAATTTGAATACTGCCATGACGATTCCCCTGTAATGGATCTAAAAGATGAACCAACCCCGTATCTAATTGACTGATCAAATCCCTAGCAACTACTCCAAGCCCCGTAGGTTTGGTGCCCAAGCAACTTCCATTAAAAAGAGCCAAAGGTGATGGACAGCTCACGCGATTGGTTTTCGACATGCTTCAAACCATCCTTGAACGGCAGCCAAACTTTGCGAAGGCTTGAAAGGCAATCGAATCAAAGAATTCAGTAAAAGACGAATAGTCCTCAAAATTAGTACCCATCCTGAACGATGACGCTGCAAAAATCGAATGTAACTGCAAGTTGAAAGGCGAATTCGCCGGCTAGAGGGGACTTCACTTCCCTTCCCCCCTTGATGAGTAATCCTTACAGATGGGAGCCATAGTATTGGGGCTCCTGTTCCAGCTAGCCTTAAACAAAGATCCATGTCCTCGTAATACAACGGCAACGAAGCTTCAAAACGAGGTTGAACAAAATGCGCAGAGGGCTTAAAGATCAAACTGCAGCCACTAACCCAATCAACATTGATAGGTAAACCGCGTAAATCATCATGCAGCTCTTGATTAATTCGTCGTCTGCGAAAGTCAAGTCCAGGATCAATCCAACCTGCACTCTGCTCAAGTAAACCATTGCGATCACATATCGCCGTGCCTACCAGAGCGTTCGGAGGGAGCTGAGCCAATTGTTCCTCTAGATGCGCAAAAGTGTTCTGTTGAGGCAATGTCGTATCTGGGTTTAACAGCCAAACCCAACCTTTCCAGCCTGAGCTTTGCAATTGCTCCAGGCCCCTATTGCAACCTTCGCTAAATCCTTCACCTTCGATGCCCCTAATAATGGTTGTCTTACAAGACGCTTCTAAAGAAATACTGCCAGCACTCTCGGGACTGTTGTTGATTACCAGCCATTGGTATGGCTGAGTTATTTGCATTCCTAAAGAGACAGCTAGATCAGACAAAACTTGCTGCGAGTGATAAGCCACTGAAAGCATGGCAACTTGCTGGTCCGAAGCGCTCACAGGGTTAATTGAGCTCAGGCATCATTGATCCTGACATTTCCAGAGGAGTTAAGAGGCAATCACGAATTTTCTGAAAAACCTTACTGAGGGTGTCACAAATCTCTTATCCCAAAATTAATACTTAATTTGTTCTAGGAAATCTGAACTAAGCAGCTTTAACCTGCGCCGATGAGTTTTCTTACAGGACTGAATACCGCTCAACAACGAGCAGTTGACCATCACAATGGTCCACTATTAGTGGTCGCTGGCGCTGGAAGTGGCAAAACCAGGGCACTGACTCATCGCATTGCCCATCTGATTGGAAAACACCAAGTTGATCCAACAAATATTTTAGCCGTCACATTTACTAATAAGGCAGCTAGAGAAATGAAAGAGCGTTTAGAACTACTACTTGCCAGGCGACTGGCCGAAAGTCAATTTAATCAACCTTTAAGTACTCTTTCCGTAAACTATCAACGACAACTAAGGGGTAAAATTTATCAAGAAGTAATTAAGGACCTATGGATAGGAACATTTCACGCACTATTTGCACGCATGCTGCGATTTGATATTGACAAGTACACTGACACAGAAGGGCTTAAATGGACCAGGCAATTTTCAATATATGATGAAACCGATGCTCAAAATCTAGTCAAGGAGATTGTCACTCAAGAACTTCAACTAGACCCAAAGCGCTATGAGCCTAAAAAACTCAGATGGGCGATTAGCAACGCAAAGAATCAGGGATGGACAGCCGCTGATATTGAAGGCCAAATAGATGGCCCTAGAGGTAAATTAATTTCAGACTTATATAGTAGATATAGAAGAGCTCTGGCAGCTAATAATGCACTTGATTTCGATGATCTGCTTTTAGTGCCAGTGCAACTATTACAACAAAATCAGCAAGTCAGGGAATACTGGCACAATAGATTTAGGCATGTATTGGTAGATGAATACCAAGACACTAATCGAACACAATATGAGCTAATCAAGCTACTTGTAACGAACGGGAGTGATCCTTCTACTTATAGTAATTGGATTAATAGATCTGTTTTTGTTGTTGGGGATGCAGACCAAAGTATATACAGCTTCCGAGCTGCAGATTTCACAATCTTAATGGGATTCCAAAATGATTTCGGCGATAAAGAGTCTGATTCAAAAACCGAAACCATGGTAAAGCTTGAAGATAACTATAGATCCACATCTACAATTCTTGAGGCAGCTAATTCGTTAATATCAAATAACACCGAGAGAATAGACAAAGTTCTGCGGGCCACTCGAGGTGAAGGTGAATTGATTCAACTAACACGCTGTGATGATGAAATTTCAGAAGCAGAGTCTGTTATCCACCAACTAAGAAAACTAGAAGCTGCACATATAGACCTAAGCTGGAGAGATATGGCACTACTGTATAGAACCAATGCGCAATCTAGAGCACTAGAGGAGTCATTGGTCAGATGGAGAATCCCCTATGTTGTGGTAGGAGGTCTACGCTTTTATGATCGTCGAGAAATTAAAGACATCCTGGCCTATCTTAGGCTACTTATTAATTCTTCAGATAGTGTAAGTCTTTTAAGAGTATTAAATGTTCCCAAAAGAGGCATTGGGAAGACCACTATTCAACGACTAAATGATGCATCAAATCAACTAGGTATACCCTTATGGGATGTAGTTAGCGACCAGGAAGCAGTTAGATCTTTAAGCGGGAGGTCTGCAAAAGGGCTCATACAATTTGGCGAACTAATTAATGATTTAAAAACTCACTTGCTTTCTTCAAAACCGTCAGAACTTATTCAGTACACAATGGAAAAAAGTGGGTATATCAGTGAGCTAATTGCCGATGGAACGGATGAATCAGAAGAACGTCGCCGAAACTTACAAGAATTAGTAAATGCAGCACTGCAATATCAAGAGGAAAATGAAGATGCCGATCTAGAAGGATTTCTAGCTTCTGCCGCCTTAGCAAGTGATGCAGACAGCAAAGACACCTCTTCAGACCGAGTAACGCTTATGACCTTACATAGCAGTAAAGGATTGGAATTCCCAATCGTATGCCTGGTAGGCATGGAACAAGGACTTTTCCCTAGCTACAGATCATTAGATAATCCTGCTTCTCTTGAAGAAGAGAGACGACTTTGTTATGTAGGTATTACAAGAGCGAAGGAAAGGCTTTTCCTATCTCATGCAAGCGAAAGGCGCATGTGGGGAGGCATGAGAGAGCCTGCAATGCCATCAGTTTTTCTTTCTGAGTTACCAGAAGATCTACTGCAAGGGCAGGCTCCTAGGGCTGGAGGCACAGCTATTAGAAGGGATAGGCATCTTGAAAGACTTACAAGAGTCGATAGAAATCAAAATCAAAATTGCCAATCTGTAAGTCCATCCAACCTGCCAAGTAATGCTGTACGCAGGCTCCATGGAGGCCCAGCCCCTGGCAAATCATGGAAAGTAGGTGACGTGGTAATTCATTCAAATTTCGGAGAAGGAGAAATTACTCACGTATTTGGCAATGGGGAGAAAGTCTCAGTTGCAGTGAAATTTAAGGGAATGGGGCCCAAAATACTTGACCCTCGAATTGCCCCTATATCTCCAAAATAGTGCAAACAAAAATCCTTAATCCTAGTTAAATTGTGGAACCTTTAATACTCAAATCAATATTAAACTCTCAAGGCTTCCCAGAAGGCTTCTTAACTGCATTAAGACAAGCAGCTTCCGAACTTAAAGTAAAGCGCATTGCATTAGTTGGTGGCAGCGTAAGAGACGGACTCTTAATCAACAGGAGTCAACAAATATTACCTAATAGAAATAAAAATGACATTGACCTTGTAATAGAAGGCTCAGCTAAAGAGTTAGTCGGAATATTAACCAAATGTCTAGGAGAAGATACGATTACATGCTCTCGATCATATGAAGCTTATGACACTGTAAAACTAAAATTTAATGGGGTAGAAATAGATTTTGCGACTTCAAGAGAGGAGTCCTACTGCTTACCAGGGGAGAACCCCTCCATAAAGGCAAGTGTACTGGAGAAAGATCTAGCCCGAAGAGATTTTAAAGTTAACGCAATGGCGATTGAATTATTAAGCCAAGAATTTCTTGACCCATTTGGTGGTATCAATGACCTAAAAGCTGGGAAATTAAATTTCCTTCATTCCAAAAGTGTCGAAGAAGATCCAACCAGAGTTATCAGAGCCGCACGATATTCAGCTCGATTAGGCTTTGAACTAACGCCTGAAGGGATTAAACAAGTAAAATCTACAATCTCTAATTGGCCATGGGAGGATCTCAGTACAAATAAATGCATCACCAACCAACATCTTCCTGCGCTCTCAACAAGATTAAGAATGGAATTTGAACTGCTCTTCGAAAAGGAGCCCTGGAAAATTGCCATTAAAAATTTACAAGATTGGGGAGCACTATCCTTACTAGATAATCACCTTCAAAAAGACAAAGAATGGTCTAGGAGATTGCATTGGGGCTTACAATTAGGGCTACCATTACTGACTGTTCTTATAGCCGGAACGAATAAACCATTAAAAGTTGCTAAAAGGTTACAGTTATCTCAAAAGCAGCAAAAGCTTCTTCAAGAAAGTCATGAGTTAAAAGAAATCCTTATAGAAAGGTCATTAGAAAATTATCATGAAAATTCTTTAGTTCCATCTTACTGGTGCAAATTCCTTGAAAGTAGTGGTTGGCAGCCTGAATCAGTCGCTCTTGCAATAAGCATGAATGCACCAATGAGGCATTACCTTCTTAGATGGTTGTTACGTTGGCGAAAGCAGATATCTCCTAAATCGGCGAAGACTCTTTTAATGGAAGGATGGGAGGAAGGCCCTCGACTAGGTGAAGAACTTAACCGATTAAGACTTAATGAAATTGATAAATGCGAGCTTAAAAAGCAATAAATTCATCG
This sequence comes from Prochlorococcus sp. MIT 1300, assembly GCF_034092375.1. Lineage (NCBI taxonomy): Bacteria > Bacillati > Cyanobacteriota > Cyanophyceae > Synechococcales > Prochlorococcaceae > Prochlorococcus > Prochlorococcus sp. MIT 1300. Next base: position 821,885 of record NZ_CP139302.1, read on the forward strand.
CTCAGAAAACTCTCCACAGAGAATCATAAAACAAACCCAATTCTTGTCCAAGCATTTAATTGCTTTATCTTTTCGGACAAACTTTGTGGACATGAAATTAGCAAAGGGCCACAAGTCTGGGGGTCAAAAAGTAATTCGTGCAAGGCCATTTCACGTTTACTTCCCGATACAACCTTATCAAACTCCAACCTAATAGAACTATCACCAATATTAGCTTCCGTTAAAAACCTACTCGCCAGTCTATTAGATGGTGCCAACGTGCTCTTCCAACCAGATTCAAGCAATTCTATCGCCCCTGGGATTGAAGGGATTGACTCCATTTTCAATATAATCCTCAAAGGCTGATGATGAAATAACTCACGCTTTTTATTAGTTGTTGTAAGCATTTCTCCTAAGTGGCCCAACAAACCAAAGCCAGTTACATCTGTACAAGCATGAACAAGGTCAAGATCTTTGCATTGCAAAGATAATTCCTGCAATTCAATTACCAGATCATGCTGACTATTAGAAAGCTCAGATATTGCAAAATCTAGATATTCTCTTGAACCAATGACACTTTGCATAGCAGCTGCAAAAATTACTCCACTTCCTATACCCCTACTAATAAAGAGAGAATCTCCCTCCTGAAGGCCACCCTTACTCCAGGGTTTAAAACCTTTCTTCACTGAACCATTAACACTTAGTGCAACATTTATCCCAATTGAGCATGGACTAGGTGAAGGATGGCGAGCTTCAAGAGTATGCCCACCTAATAACTTCGCACCTTGATTATCTAAGGCAGATTGAATACCAGCCAAAGTTTGTGATAATAAATACTGCTGGATTTCTCCTGAAACAATTGGAAGAGTAATTACAGGTTGGGCTGACTTAACAGAAGCCCCACTCGCCCATAAATCAGAACAAGCATGCAAACCAGTTAAACGACCATTCAACCAAGGGTCGGAAATCAATGCTGGAAATCCGTCAACACTTTGTAGAAGGCTTTCTCCTGTTGAATTGATGTCTATATAAGCAGCATCTTCAGGAAAGGTTGCTAGTTCTTTTAAACCAGTTTCAACAAGAGAAGCTTGCAAGGTCCTGGAAGCTATCTTGGCAGCACAACCTCTACAACCCATCTCACTATTACCTGAGCGAAATTTCTTTCGCATTGTTAAAAGTCGTTTAAATCTATCTACAAATCTTTGATCGATAAATCTTTTCCATAACCAAAAAATTTTATTTGGTCCAAACAACATACCTCCCCAAATCGCCCATGCAAGAGGTTTTTTACAACCTAATTGTCCGCCTATTAAATGCAAAGACCGCCTTTGAGGAGTCCATTTAAGAGGTCTTTTATCCAATGAACATCTTTCCAAGTTTCTAGCTAATGGAATAGCAGCTCTTACAGCCCAAACTCCTGAAGCAGGGCGCAAACACTTGTCAATCACACTGCAATCACCAGCAGCAAAAAAGTGAGGGTGACCAATTACTTGCAAGGTTTTAGAAGTAATTATTCGACCAAGATCACTAACAGGAAGTCCAGACATAGCAATCCATTTTTGAGCCTCGCCACCTGTGCAAATAAGAGCTGGGCCTTGTAAAAAAGACGCATTTTCTATTACTTCTATACCAGCAGCAGAGAGTGCTTTCCCAAAGGAAGATCTTAAAGAGTTATGCTTAACATGTAATTTAATTTTTTGATTCCTCCATCTTTGGCGTAAAGCAAATGCAATCTCAACGCCACTAAGACCACTGCCAACAACATTAAAACAATCGTTAGGCGCTGTTTCTATAAAATCATCGTAACTCTCTAGCCACTCTAAAGCAGCTTCTAAAGGCTTTATAGGCTTTATAGAGGAAGGGTTTTTAACTTGCATTAAATCTAGCTTAATAGCAGTCTGATTCCCTACATCAAGGCTAATTCTATTGAAAGATATTGGATTGCGACCACTAATTAGCAACCTATATTTTTTGACATCTAGACCAATTATTTCTCCTTTAATAAAAGCCACACCAGCTCGATCTGCCAAGCTTCTTATATCAATCTCGACTTGATCCCGTCTATATCTTCCTGCGACCAGTCCTGGGACCATGCCAGAGTAAAGTGTTGTACTAAAGCTACTAACTAAAGTAATTAATCCCCCTGGACGAAGTTCTGGGTGCATTATCCACCTGGCCAAAATGAGGGCATGAGTATGTCCGCCACCTGCAAGAACAAGATGTTTAGGTCTCATAAGGCATTAAGACAGTTGATCGAAAAGAAAGCTGCACGAAATAATCCTAAGAAGAAAATAAACATGTAGAAACCCTTGTAAATTAATTTGCTTTAACTAATGAATAGGAACATTCATATACTTAGCATGCAAATATCAACGTCCAGCGACTTTTAATACCGTTTTGATAGTTCTGAAAAGAATTAACAAATCCAACCAATTACTAAAGTATTTTAGGTAATAGAGATCATAAGAAAGTTTTAGCTCAGAATCTTCAACACTTGCAGCGTAGGGTGCACAAACCTGGGCCCATCCACTCAAGCCAGGCCTCATCCAATGGCGTTTACGATAATGAGGGATACTTGCTTCAAGCTGAAGTTCCAATTCGGGCCTCTCTGGCCTAGGGCCAATCAAACTCATATCTCCCCTCACAACATTTACCAATTGAGGCAATTCATCTAGACGAGATCTTCGCAAGAATCGACCAACTCGTGTTATCCGTTGATCACCAGGAACGGTCCATGTCACAGGTGCATGAGGGGAGGCGACTTTCATCGTTCGCAGTTTTAAAACCTTGAAAGGTTGGCCCAACCAACCACTCCGATCCTGTACATAAAACACAGGGCCTCGATCCTCTAACCAAATTAAAACTGCTGCAAGAAGAACCAAAGGAGACGTGAATGCCAAAAGAACCAGAGCCAACACAACATCAGCTACACGCTTCAACTGCCTTTGTGGACTAAATAAAGCATTCCAAGGGATCTCTGAATAACTCAACCAAGGCTCTGGCAATAAGGCCGGTGGAATTCGTTCTAGTTGTCTTTCCGCCAACGCAAGTGGTGTGCTGATGTTGCATTCCCTAGGATCACGCAGCTCAAATTCTTCTAACAGCTCACGATATTCAGGTTCATATCTCTCACTAGGGGATACCGCGAGAACCAAAGGACTTGACTGCATAGCCGCTTCTCTGGCAGGCATCCAACGAGGCATTACTCGTCTAGGCGTTTTCCTCCAAGCCTGTAAAGCTTTTTGGGCTTCGGCCTGTGATCCAACTAAAACTAATTTCGACTCCTCGGCTTGCAAAGCACCTCTTCTGAGACTTACACGAACCAAAAGCGACCAAATTGCCGTTGGAATCAACCAAGAGAACTGGCTTCTTCGATGAAGGATACGGATATCATCAGGAGCATTAATAACCCAGCCCAAAATTGCCACAAAGATCAAGGTGGTAATAAAACAAAGCCCTATACGCTGAATCAAAGTCCAACTTGAAAGGCGAGGCCATCCAAGAACTGTATAAGTGCCCAATAACCAACCAAACAGTAAATAAGCTGTAATTGTTGAAGCCATCCAAGCTATTTGCCCTTTTAGTGGATGAGGTTCAGACCAGCCGCTTACCAAAAGGGCAAGCACCAGGACCATCCCGAGCACATCAAGACCCGCACAAAGGAATAAATTTTGACGGGGATCACGCCAGGCCAAGGACTTCAAATCAATTTCAAAAGCCTAGATCGCACTAAAACCAAGGTCACCAACCTCCAAAGGATTGCTTTTAGATCAAACTCTGAATTTCAACTGAATATCCATCTGGATTTGCCATCTGCCAAGTCCAGCTGTCCTTGCACATATCCTCCAGGCCTCTTCTGGTGCTCCACCCGAGACGTTTCAAAGCCAAGTCGGGATCGGCAACTGAGCATGCCACGTCACCCTTTCTCCTCGAGGTAATGATGTAGGGCAATTTTTTTTGAGAAGCTTTCTCAAAAGCCTTAACAACTTCTAAAACCGAATACCCTCTCCCACTCCCTAAGTTCAAAGTCAAAACCTGCGGTGCTTCTTGCTGTAAAACATTCAGTGCCGCACTGTGACCTTCCGCAAGATCCATAACGTGAATGTAATCCCTTACAGCACTTCCATCTGAGGTAGGCCAATCACCCCCAAAGATCTCAACCTTGTCACGTCTACCGACAGCAACTTGACTGACGTAAGGAAACAAATTTGCCGGAGTGCCGTGAGGCGCTTCACCGAGAAGTCCGCTGGGATGCGCCCCTACAGGATTGAAATATCTCAATCGAGCAATTTTCCAACCAGGTTCACTTGCAGCCACATCAGCCAATAACTGTTCAACAGCCGCCTTGGTTTGCCCGTAAGGATTAATTGGACTAACAAGAGCATTCTCGCTAATAGGAACTTCGTTGGGGTAACCATAAATAGTTGCACTACTACTAAAAACTATCGTCCGACAACCATGTATTCGCATTGCATTTAGTAAGGAACGGCTGCCACCAAGATTTACATCCCAATAATCAAGCGGATCTTCAAAGGATTCAGCCACAGCCTTAAGTCCAGCGAAATGCACTACTGCTTCGATGGGACTTGAAGCAATGCTGAATGCACAATCCAAATCATCACTATTACGAATATCACCCTCTACTATTTGAATTCTGCTCTTAGCTTTGGGTCCAGCCAACTCAAGGACCCTCCTCAAAGCTTCTGGCGAACTATTAGAAAAATTCTCAATGAGAACCAAGTTATGCCCAGCCTCAAGAAGCACCAAGCAGGTGTGACTACCAATAAACCCAGCCCCACCTGTAATCAACAGCTGGGCCATAAAAGACTGCAACTATTTTGACAGCCACGATAAGTGGTTGACCGCCTTAATCCCGCAATATGGCAGAAGCAAAAAACCTTTTTGTGGAGAAATTACAGTCTCTAAGAGGCATGGTGGATCTCTTACCCCACGAAACAATTGTCTGGCAAAAAATCGAGGCAACCGCCCAGCGTCATTTCAAACGAGCCTCAGTCTCTGAAATACGCACCCCACTTTTAGAAGTCACCGATCTATTTGCTCGTGGGATTGGAGAGGCAACTGACGTTGTCGGGAAAGAAATGTATTCCTTTTCTGACAAAGGTGGAAGGAATTGCACTCTTAGACCTGAAGGAACAGCCTCAGTAGTGCGTGCGGCAATTCAACACGGGTTAACCAAGCAAGGGTCACAAAGGTTTTGGTATTCAGGCCCCATGTTTCGATACGAGAGGCCTCAGGCAGGCCGACAGAGGCAATTTCATCAATTAGGGCTGGAGTTCTTAGGCTTTAGTGATCCCAGAAGCGATGTTGAAGCGATCTCAATTGCATGGGATTTGCTTAGTGAACTTGGTATTGGTGAACTAAAACTTGAGCTCAATTCTCTCGGAGACAAAGAAGACAGAGTTTCTTATAGGAATCATCTCGTAACTTGGCTTGAACAAAGACGTGAGCTCTTAGATGAAGAGTCGCGAGAACGACTAGAGAAAAATCCATTGCGAATTCTTGACTCAAAAAATCCAAAAACAAAAGAGCTATTACTTGATGCACCAAAACTTACAAAAACTTTGGGGCATAAAAGTTTGGAAAGATTTGAAAAAGTACAAGCTGGTCTAAATGATCTTGAGATTCCATTCCAACTAAACCCAAGTCTGGTAAGGGGATTGGATTACTACAGTCATACAGCCTTTGAGATCACGTCCTCACAGCTCGGAGCCCAAGCCACTGTCTGTGGTGGTGGCAGATATGACGGACTAGTCGAACAACTGGGTGGACCTGCTACATCAGCCATAGGCTGGGCTCTGGGAATGGAAAGACTAGTACTGCTTCTTTCTCAAGCTAAACAAAATAATCTTGCAACGAAACCTGATATCTATATAGTTAATCGTGGGATTGAAGCTGAGTCTCTAGCACTAGTATTAGCCAGAAAACTACGCAGTAAAGGGCAAATAGTGGAAATAGATCTTTCAGGATCTGCCTTTGGAAAGCAATTGAAACGAGCAAATCGTAGTGGTGCCGAATTAGCTTTGCTGATTGGCGAAGATGAAGCGGCACAACAACAGGCCATAATTAAAGAACTAAATACCAAAAACCTAGAAGGCCCATCAGACAAGAGGGTCACAATCGAAAGTCTTTTAGCAAGATTCGCCTAAGTTGCCGGCATCAGCCCTAGGAATTCTGTGTGAAAACTCCTCTAACTGAAATAAGAAATATCTGCTGCATTGGGGCTGGCTACGTTGGTGGCCCAACCATGGCTGTAATCGCAGATAGATGCCCCAAGATTCAGGTCAATGTTGTAGATCTGAATGAGAGTCGAATAGCCGCTTGGAATGACAGTGATTTAAGCAATCTGCCAATTTATGAGCCTGGGCTCGACAAAATTGTTCAAAGAGCACGAGGGCGAAACCTATATTTTTCAACAGAAGTCGAGCCTTCAATCGCCAATGCAGACATGGTGTTTATCTCGGTGAACACCCCAACAAAAACAAGAGGACTTGGATCAGGTCAAGCAAGTGACTTGAGATGGGTGGAGGCCTGTGCGAGACAAGTAGCTAAATGCGCTCAAGGCCATACCATCGTTGTTGAAAAAAGTACCTTGCCTGTAAGAACGGCGGAAACAATACAAGCAATTCTCCAAGCTTCCCAAGGGCCACAGTCAAACGGTGAACCGAGAAGCTTTGTCGTCTTGTCAAACCCTGAATTCTTGGCTGAAGGCACTGCTATTAAAGATCTAGAAACTCCCGACAGGGTTCTAATAGGCGGAGAAGATTCACATGCGATCGAATCTCTTGCAAGCATTTATAACAAGTGGGTTCCTTCCGAAAAGATCTTAAGAACCAATCTATGGAGTAGCGAGTTATCCAAACTCACTGCGAATGCCTTTCTCGCTCAACGAATTAGCTCAATCAACTCAGTGGCAGCTCTATGCGAATTAACTGGAGCAGACGTGAAAGAAGTTGCAAAAGCGATTGGCTCTGATACTCGAATCGGATCAAAATTTCTAAACTCAGGCCCTGGCTTTGGTGGGAGCTGCTTTCAAAAAGACATTCTTAATCTCGTATACCTTTCTAGATATTTTGGCCTACCTGAAGTAGCAGACTATTGGCAAAATGTTGTCACACTAAATACTTGGCAACAGGATCGAATAGCTCGCTTAGTTGTTAAAAATCTTTTTGGAACAGTTACAGGGAAAAGGCTTGCCCTATTCGGTTTTGCATTCAAAGCAAATACAAATGACACTCGTGAAGCACCTGCAATTCGTATTGCAAAAGATCTACTTGATGAAGGGGCTCAACTTGCTATCTACGATCCAAAAGTGGAATCATTGCAGATTGCTAGTGACCTTAAACTCCCGCAAATTACTCCACCAAGTCTAAAGGCTGGGCCTAGCAAGGCGGAACTTAGTGGAGAAGGAACCTGGTGGCCTTGTTCGAAAGTAGAGGAAGCAGTCTCTGGTGCCGATGCTGTACTAATACTTACTGAATGGAGCCAATTTAGGGGACTAAATTGGGACGAATTGGCTCAACTTATGCGCAAGCCTGCTTGGGTTTTCGATACACGTGGAATTGTCAACAAAGAGGAAGTAACTTCCGCTGGACTTAAGATCTGGCGTGTAGGAGATGGGGCTACTTGAAACGCACCTTTCTGGTTACCGGTGCAGCGGGATTTATTGGAGCCGCCCTAGTTCACCGTTTATTAGCTAAAGGCGAACGTGTTATAGGTATTGACAACATCAACCACTACTACGACCCAGCTTTAAAAGAGGCTCGACTTAAGCAAATTGAACTATCTGAATTTTCTGCAAACTGGTCCTTTAAGAAACTTGCTTTAGAAGATAAGCATTCTCTTTCAGAAATCTTCCAATCAGAAAAGCCTGAAGTAGTTGTTAATTTAGCTGCCCAAGCAGGAGTACGTTACTCCATAAAGAATCCAGCTGTATATATCCAATCAAACCTTGTGGGATTTGGACACATACTTGAGTGCTGTCGACACAATAATGTGCAACACCTTGTGTATGCATCTAGTAGTTCTGTGTATGGAGGAAATCGTGAGCTCCCTTTCCATGAAAAACAAGCAGTTAACCATCCTGTCAGTCTTTATGCTGCGACAAAAAAAGCAAACGAACTTATGGCACATACTTATAGTCACCTCTACAACTTACCTGCTACAGGACTACGTTTTTTTACTGTCTATGGACCATGGGGTCGTCCAGACATGGCTCCAATGATTTTTGCAAAATCGATTTTAGAAAAAACACCTATTAAAGTTTTTAATCATGGTCAAATGCAAAGAGACTTCACCTATATCGATGACATAGTTGAAGGGGTATTGCGTTGTTGCTACAAAACAGCAACAATCGATTCTAGTTTTAATCCTCAACACCCTGATCCCTCAACCGCAGCAGCACCACACAGAATTTTTAATATTGGCAACTCACAACCAGTTGATTTACTTAAATTCATAGAAGTATTAGAAGACGCTCTTGGTACCATTGCAATAAAAGATTTTCAACCTATTCAACCTGGAGATGTTGTAAAAACAGCAGCAGACACAAGTGCCCTAGAAACCTGGGTCAACTTCAGACCCTATACAAATATTGAGCAAGGAATTAAACTATTTGCTGACTGGTACCGCAACTTCTATAAAAGTTAAATTGATAGAGATACATCAATTTAACTGCAAGAATAGATAGCCTCTAATCCTTCCTCAGTTGCAGCCAAAATTCCTTTATCAGTAATAAAAGCAGTTACCAACCGGGCGGGCGTAATATCAAAGGCAGGGTTAAAAGTTTTAGCAAAATCAGGCACTAATTTAACGGATGCAATATCAACTCCACCATTTAGAGAAAGTAAACGACCTGGTATTTGCTTTACCTCATTTTCTGAACGTATTTCTATGGGTATCTCAGCAAGTCCTTCTTTAATCGACCAGTCAATTGTCGAAATAGGAAGTGCTACATAGAAAGGAATATTATTGTCATATGCCGCTAAAGCCTTTAAATAAGTACCAATCTTATTGCACACATCACCGGTTTTAGTTGTTCGATCAGTACCCACTAAAACCAAATCTACCTGATTATTTTGCATTAAATATCCTCCAGCATTATCAACAATGACAGTATGGGGAATTCCTTCACAACCAAGCTCATAAGAGGTGAGACTGGCACCTTGATTTCGAGGTCTAGTTTCATCTACCCAAACATGAAGATTTACACCCTTGCGAAAAGCTTTATATATCGGCGCTAGAGCTGTCCCCCAATCAACTGTCGCGAGCCAACCAGCATTGCAATGAGTAAGAATTTGAATTGGCAAGTCTTCACCTTTCAGGCACTTGTCTTCTGCAAGTTTTTGCAAAATTGACAGCCCATAAGTGCCAATTGCATCACAACAAGCCACGTCTTCAGCAACTATTAATCCAACTTCCCTTTTTGCAGCTTCAGCACGCTCACTTTGAGGAAGTAGAAATACTGCTTTTCTCATTCTTTCTAATGCCCATCGCAAATTGACAGCAGTGGGCCTAGTAGCCATCAGATTTTTTATCGCAATATTTAGAGCCTTATCAGTAGCGTCTGACTGCAATGCAAGCATTAGTCCATAGGCACCGGTAACGCCAATCAATGGTGCGCCTCGAACAACCATCGACTTAATAGCATCAGCTGCATCTTGCCAAGTCCTCAGAGTTTTGGTTTTAAAAACATGAGGCAACTTCCTTTGATCAATAACCCCCACAGAGCATCCATCTTCCCCCAACCAAATACTGCGCCAAGCTTTGTTTCCAATATTCATACTCAAAAGCCGATGTCATTGAATGGTTTTGATCTGAGAGCCAATCCACACAAACGCAACTTCCATTGAATTCGAAAGGAGAGATTCCCTCACAACAAACCTCCCAATCCTGATTAGCATAGAAATATGTATTAATACCTTGAAGCCACTCTTCTTGGATTATTCGAAGCCCTTTTCTCTTGAAGATGCTCGCATAGGAGTACTAGGTGGAAGTGGCCTTTATTCAATGGAGGGACTCGAAAATCTTCGAGAGGTTGAAGTTGATACTCCGTATGGGAAACCTTCCGACGACTTGAGGATAGGTTCACTTGAAGATATTGAAGTCGTTTTTCTTGCTAGGCATGGTCGGAACCATACCTTCACTCCAACTGAAGTTCCATATAGAGCAAATATTTGGGCTTTACGCTCCTTAGGGGTTCGCTGGATACTGTCCCCCTCAGCAGTTGGATCGCTGCAAGAAGAAATAAGACCTCTAGACATGGTGGTCCCAGATCAATTCATTGATAGAACCCATCAAAGGCCCCTAAGTTTTTTTGCGAATGGAGCAGTTGCCCACGTTTCAATGGCTGACCCGTTCTGCCTTAACCTTTCCCGTCTACTAATAGAAATAGGTGAAAAATTAATGCCAGAAGGTAGACAGTTGCATAGGGGGGGCATTTATCTAGCCATGGAAGGACCAGCATTTTCAACTAGAGCAGAATCAAACTTATATAGGAGTTGGGGATGCAAAGTTATAGGTATGACAAATCACACTGAGGCCCGTTTAGCACGAGAGGCCGAAATTGCATATGCCTCCCTATCGATGGTTACTGACTATGACTGCTGGTCACAAGAGCAAAGCAATGTAAGTGTAGAAATGGTTATTGATAATCTCAAATCAAACGCAGAGGTAGGTAACAGAATAATGATCTCTACTATTCAAAAGATTGCACAAACAAGACCTAAAAGTGAGGCTCATACTGCATTAAGAGATGGTTTAATGACTCAAAAGGAAAAAGTTCCCAACAAGACTAGAAAGAAACTTGATTTATTTACCAGTCCTTACTGGGGAAACTTTGAACAATCTTGAATAACAGTAATGTCAAATCCTAATTAACAAAAAAAAAGAGTCTCTTATGTAGAGACTCTCCAAAGTTCTGGAGCTTGTTTGTCAAGCAGAACCAACTCCGGTATAAGAACCATAGAAGAAGGTTCCTAGGACAAAAATAACTGCAATACCACCAGCGGTAGCAACTAGCCATAAAGGAAGAGAGCCTTCAGTCCACCTGCGTTCCCATGAAACAGCTGGTCGACCGTCAGGCAAACGATCTGGAATACGTCCGTCTGGGCCCTTGAGTTTGGTGCTCATAGTTAGGAAAGGGTCAGTTGAAGAAATAGCTGGTGAACAACACTCCCATGACAAAAACAAGCAATAGCCCTAAATAAAGGCTGGTGCGGTTCAGTTCAACCGGCAGGTTGTTTGGATTCGGATTGCGCTCCATAGTTATCAGAAGTAATCAGCGTCGGATAAATTGCATGGCAGCAATCGCACCAAGGAAGAACACCGTTGGGATGGCCAAGGTGTGAACTGCAAGCCACCGAACAGTAAAGATCGGATAAGTACGAACGTTGGTGGCCTGAAGCGGATTGGATGATGATTGAGTCATGACTTATTGCAAGCGCAGGTCTAGTTGGGACTTCGATTCGAAGCGCTGGCTCACAACTGGAGCCTTAGTTTCAGACGCCTGGTAATAAGCATCTGGTCGTGGAGTTCCGAAGGTGTCATAGGCAAGGCCTGTAGACACAAACAAGAATCCTGCAATGAAGATCGCCGGCAGGGTCACAGCATGGATAATCCAATAACGGACACTGGTGATGATCTCAAAAAACGGGCGTTCCCCGGTAGAGCCGGCAGCCATAGCCTCGCGCGTATCAGCTTGATGATCTTATCAAGGTTGTGCTTGAAGACTGGGGATGAATATGGGGCTTGGTTACACAGCGTTGTGGATTTGATGCTTAAAGGCCGATTTAGCTAGTCCAACGAAGCAAGTGTCCCCTCTCTCCAAGCACGAATCCCTTGGTTTTATCAGTACCAGTGTCAAAAAGAATCCGAATTAAATTAGTGGGCTCAGCATCTCCTACTGGGTCTATCTCCCATGAATCCCCATCATCATTACTAAATAAAAGCGTGCCATTACCTCCTGCAGCCCAAATCGTTCCATTTGGATCCCAAGCTAAATCCAAATAGTTATATCCATTAATTATTGGAATGACAGGTTTCCTCCAGCTCTCAACATCACCGGCCTCTTTATTGAATCGAATTTCAGCCCCACGAGAAAGCATCCAAAGCTCCCCATTCGGTTGATAGCCAAGGCTTTGAACCCTTTTGCTACTGGCCCTTTGATGGGGCTGCCATGCTTCCTCGCCAGGTTCTAGTGTGGCAAAGAAGTTTCCAAGGCTGCTAACACTTACATAACCACCTTCGGGGCCTCGTCGTAAGTCTCGAACACCGCCAGATGCATCACTAACCTTTCCCTCCCAAGTTTCGCCTCCATCAGAAGTGCTATAAACGGCTCCAGCAGTTGTTGCAAGTTCAGCAGAATTAATACCTTTAGTAGTTACTAGGTATGGATCGCCAGGCAATTTGCTTCCTAAAACCAACCGAGTCCAGTTCTTCCCGGCATCAGTGCTATGCATCACCAAGCTCGGCTGACCAGCTATCCAGCCTTCATTTCCTTTGAAATCAATACTTATTAATCGGAAATTTTCCTCCTCAGGCAGCTGCAAAGTACGTTCATTCCAAGTAATCCCACCATCGTTGGTTTCCAAAATCAATCGATTTGTACCAATCAAAAAACCATGCTGATCATCAACAAAATCAAGATCTAAAGGATTCGCTTGTGTATTGAGTTCAATTGACTCCCAAGGACTAAAGCTGGCCACCGGGAGCCTTGTAGTTACACAGCCACCCAACCCAAAAGCAACAACTACGACCAAAGCCAAGTTGAGAAGAGGAGAAAAAAAACTTTTCATGAAATCGACGTTTTTTGAATTAGTGCAGTGAATAAAGGGAAAGGAAGCAGGCAACGGCTAGAGCAAGACCTCCAAAAATCAAAACATTCTTCTGGCCTGGGCTAAGGCTATTCACACCAAAGCCATATTTTAGATTTTCTTCAAAACCACTTGGTTTATCCTTTGGGCCAATGTCTTTGAAAGACTCAACCCGGGCCCTGCAAACCGGGCAACGAAATTGATCTGGATCTAAATCCTGAAATGCTGTGTTTACGGGAATTCCTAGCTTCTTAACTCCCTCAGCTGGATCATATACATAACCACATTCCCGACACTCAAACAAATGTGTAAGCCTTTCATTAATTAGCTCTTCCTCAGCGACTTGAGAACTGTCAAGAGGATCCCCAGCGGATTGATTGATTGGATTGGCTTCTGACATGTGAGGTTTACTTGATTGCTATTAAGGTTGTGTGGTGACTTGTGAGTAAAGAAACTCTATCGGCAGCAGCCGTTAGCAGTGAGTGTCAAACTAAAAGCAAATTTGATCAAACGGGACTTTTAAATGTTCGCCTTGCCGGGTTATGACGCTTTTCTCGGCTTTCTGCTTATCGCAGCAGCAGTGCCCATTCTCGCACTAACCACCAACAAGCTTCTGTCTCCAAAAAGTAGCGCTGGAGAAAGAGAACTTACCTACGAATCCGGAATGGAGCCAATTGGTGGGGCCTGGATTCAATTCAATATTCGCTATTACATGTTTGCTCTTGTATTTGTTGTCTTTGATGTAGAAACTGTATTTCTATACCCATGGGCCGTTGCATTCCATCGACTTGGTTTATTAGCGTTTATAGAGGCTCTGATTTTCATTGCAATTCTAGTTGTGGCTTTAGCCTATGCATGGCGCAAAGGCGCCCTTGAATGGAGTTAGTTCATTGACAGAAACACCCTCTATTAAGGCTGCTCGGGATCTACGAGCCTCTACCTGCGCCCCAGTTGGTGCTCCAGCAGTTACCAGCGACCTTAGTGAAAACATAATTCTCACCAGCCTGGACGACCTTCACAATTGGGCTCGCCTAAGCAGCTTGTGGCCACTCCTCTATGGAACGGCCTGCTGTTTTATTGAATTCGCAGCACTTATTGGTTCTCGTTTCGATTTTGACCGATTTGGTTTAGTTCCAAGGAGTTCGCCTAGACAAGCGGATTTAATAATCGTCGCTGGGACTGTGACCATGAAAATGGCCCCTGCACTGGTCCGGTTGTATGAACAAATGCCAGAGCCTAAATATGTAATAGCAATGGGTGCATGCACTATTACTGGAGGGATGTTTAGTGCTGACTCAACCACAGCTGTAAGAGGGGTAGATAAATTAATTCCTGTGGACCTGTATTTACCTGGGTGCCCTCCGAGACCTGAGGCAATTTTCGACGCGGTAATTAAATTACGCAAAAAAGTAAGTAATGAATCTTTCTTAGAGAGAAGCAAAATAACCCAAACTCATAGGTATTGCACAATCCCCCATAAAATGAGGGAACTACAGCCTATAATTACAGGAGAATATTTAAATGCAGAAACACAAAAGGTGGCTTTAAAGCCTGGCTCAGAAGAAAGCTTCCCAACGAAAATAAAAAACAAAGAAGCCTCAACAATTAATGAGGTTTCATCATCTTCAGAAATCAATTCATGAGCGATACATCTAACACCGAATTAACACAGTCTCTACCTGAACCTGGGCCAGTCAGCAAATGGTTGGATGAACAAGGTTTCGCACACAATTATCTTGAGCCTGACAATCTTGGTATTGAAGTAATTAAAATAGATCCCCAATTTTTATACGTTATTGCTACTGCTCTTAAAGCTCACGGATTCGATTATTTACAATGCCAAGGAGGCTACGATGAGGGTCCCGGTCAAAATCTGGTTTGCTTCTACCACCTAGTTGCTTTATCAGAGCTGGCTTTCAATAAGTCATCCTCAAAGGACCAAAGTAAATTGCGAGAAGTAAGGTTAAAAATTTTCTTACCTCGTGATGGTGTTCCTTCAGTACCAAGCCTTTATAAACTTTTTAGAGGAGCGGATTGGCAGGAGCGTGAAACATATGACATGTTTGGAATCAAATTTAATGGCCACCCACATCCAAAGCGACTACTGATGCCCGAAGATTGGAAAGGATGGCCATTAAGGAAAGATTATGTTCAACCAGATTTTTATGAAATGCAAGATGCATATTAATTAGTCCCTTTTGTATTTCCTATAAAAACGCATGACTGCAAGTGCAAGGCTTCTTGGGTCATGCCTAAGTGTTGCTGTTTGACGTACACCTTGAAGCTGTGCCTGCATAACTTCATATCCCTGAGCCATCAACTCTCCTCCATCACATCGAACGGGTTCCGCACCTCTCTCTCGGTAGTAATCCACTAACGGTGATGGAGCCATATCATCTTGAGCAAGAACAGCAGAAAATATTCTTTTACCTATTCCAAGACTGGCCAGTTGAGCTTCTATCGCACGAAGATGGCCAGAAACATCTAAGCCATCAGTTTCACCTGGTTGGGTCATTAAATTACAAATATAAAGTTTAGGCGCACCACTTCGTTGTATTGCATCAACAATTTCAGGGACTAGAAGATTGGGTAAAAGAGATGTATACAGACTGCCAGGACCTAAAACAATTAATTCAGCATTTGCTATTGCATCCAAAGCACGTGGCAGTGCTGGAGGGTGTTCTGGTAGGCACCCCATCCTGACTATTGGACTTGGAGCCTGGCCAATAGCCGACTCCCCTTCGATTCTTTGCCCATTTTCTAACTCTGCCCATAAACGTACGTCAACGTTTGTAGCCGGAACAACTTGTCCTTGAACAGCCAGAACTCTGCTAGATGCAGTAATAGCTGTTTCTAAATTTCCAGTAATTGCTGTCAACGCTGAGAGAAAAAGATTGCCAAAGCTATGCCCTTCAAGTCCTCCACCCCCTGAAAAGCGATATTGAAACAAACGTGTTAATAAAGGTTCCTCTGTTGAAAGAGCTGCTATGCAATTACGAATATCTCCAGGGGGGGGTACACCTAACTCTCTTCGCAAAACACCACTACTTCCTCCATCATCTGCAACTGTGACTATTGCTGTTATATGAGTGCTATATCGTTTAAGCCCTCTCAAAAGCGTTGAAAGCCCTGTCCCCCCTCCTATTGCAACAATGTTAGGGCCACGATTTAACTTGCTCTTAGCTCTTAGAGCATCAACAAGTACTGTTTCTTTATCCGGAGCCAATGCCTGTTGAATTGATCCAAAGCTACGACTCTGCCCCCACAACAAAAGGCCGGCCCCAAACATTAAAACCAAAGGTCCTGTGATACTTCTAGGCAAAAACGTAGTTATTAAACCAAGCACCCAAATAAGAGTTTCAATCATCCAGTAAATAGGCTTCAAGTCTGCCCAAATGGATGCTCCCAAAAGAGCCAATAACAAACCCAAGCCAGAAGCAAGCATCCATCTCTTTACGACCAAACCTGGCAAAAGCCAACGAATAGCTCGTCTAGAACGAATAATGAAATCTTTTTGACGAGAATTCCTAAACGAGCTAACTCGTCTTGCCGCCAGATTTTGCTGGCGTAAACGACGCTTGGTCGAAGGCGGGATAGACGAGGTCAAATACTCGGGGCAAATAACGCCATAAATCGTTCAAGAACTCTAAGTAAGCTTCACTAATTGGACATCCCAGGCAAGATAAAGATGTTCCAAACCTCAAAACCACGTGAATAAATCGACTCCTGTGGTTGAGATGAAAGATCTCACGATGAAGTGGGGAATACTACCAGTCCTTAATGAGCTTAACTTGGTTATGAAACCAGGTGAAAAGCTTGCAATAGTTGGGCCCTCAGGCTGCGGGAAATCAACTGTACTTAGGCTGCTGGCAGGACTTCTTCTCCCTAGTAGTGGAGAACTCAAAATTTGTGGACAAAAACAAGAATATTTGCGTCTCGATCAGAATGAACCGCCCGATGTCCGACTAGTTTTCCAAAATCCAGCCCTTTTAGGATCCCTAACAGTTGAAGAAAACGTGGGTTTTCTTCTTATGCGGAGTAAGCAATTCACATCCAAAGAGATTCAAGAAAAAGTTCTTACTTGCCTTGAAGCAGTAGGCCTATATGACGTGGCAGACAAATTGCCAGGTCAACTAAGTGGAGGGATGCAAAAGAGAGTTAGTTTTGCTAGAGCATTAGTTAATGACCCAACAGTATCCGAAGAACAAATCCCCTTACTTTTGTATGACGAACCCACAGCTGGCCTTGACCCTGTGGCATGCACACGAATTGAAGACCTAATAGTTAAGACAACCAATGTGGCAAAGGGGTGCTCTATGGTTGTTAGCCATGTAGCAAGCACAATTGAGAGGTCGGCTCAAAGAGTACTTATGCTTTATGGAGGCAAGTTTCAATGGGATGGCTCAATTGAAGAGTTCAGGCAAACTGAGAATCCATTTGTAAAACAATTCAGAACAGGTAGCCTTTTGGGTCCAATGCAACCAACCGATCACTAAAACGTATGAGGCGCAGTATTCGTGATGCGATGGTTGGATTCTCACTGCTTGGTGCAGTGGCAACATTTGCTGGAAGTCTTATTTGGCTCAAAGGTATTCGGATAGGTGCAAATGCATGGACTGTTACCGCTAATTTCTCAGATGCAAGCGGCCTAGCTGAACGTTCACCAGTTACTTACCGAGGGATTTTAGTTGGGTCTGTTGGAGAAATAAAAGTGACGCCTAGGTCTGTTCAAGCAACCTTAGATATCGACAAATCAAACCTGCGTCTTCCACTGCCAGTTTTTGCAAAAGTAGTTACAGGTTCTCTTTTAGGAGGTGACGTTCAAGTCGCTTTATTTAGTAGAGGGAAAAGCCTAGCCCCAAGTACACCAAGGCCTAGGTCAGAAGAATGTCCAGGTAAAAATATTCTTTGCCATGGAGACACCATAAGAGGAGAGCCTCTGACAAGTATTTCAACTTTGACTGAATCCTTAGAAAGGGTATTAATAGATTCTGAAGATCAAGAAGTTGTTTCCCACCTAGTCTCTTCTACAAAGCAATTTGATTTAACTCAAAAAAACCTAGACGAGTTAGTTGCACAAATGAAAACAGAAGTTACTAAAGCAGAAGCAATGATTACAAATTTAATACGTGCAAGTGGTCACTTAACCAACATACTTGCTGCATTTGACAATCCACAAACTCTTAAAGATCTCCAAGAAACTGCACGGTCAACTCGCTCACTTACTGCCAAAATTGATGCTATGGGATCTGACGTAGAAAAGCTTATGGAAGACAAAGAGTTGATGAACGCAGTCAGAAACCTAACAGTGGGACTTGGAGAATTATTCAATGAGCTCTACCCAAGCAAAATGATCACACCTTAAAAACATTGATATTCTAAAATAATAGCTAACTATTACCAACATCAGCTATTGCATCCATAGCTATTGCAGCGATAGCTTGATCACTAGCTTTTGGCAATTGCACATACTTTCCACCTGCGGCTTCTGCTAGATCTTTACCCATACCACTACCAATAAACTTTCTTTCAGTATCTATAACTAATAATTTAATCCCCAAACCACGATATCTAGATGCGACATCTAAAACCTCTTGCTTGAGATCTACAGACTCTTCTCCATCTAATTGAGGTTGTCCCAAGGAGGTGCCTAATGGGACATTTCCACGACCATCAGTAATCGCCACTACAACAACTTGGCCCAAGTCTCCTGTAGCCAGAGCATTAGCGCCAACTCGTGCAGCTTGAGTAAGTCCGTGTGCCAAAGGGGACCCTCCTCCGCAAGGCATTGTTTCAAGCCTTCTTTTAGCAGCTGTTATAGATCTTGTAGGAGGCAGCAAAACCTCTGCCTGATCTCCTCTAAATGGAATCAGAGAAACTTCATCCCTATTCTCATAAGCCTCTGTTAGCAACCTAATGACGGCCCCTTTTGCACTCTGCATGCGATTAAGAGCCATTGATCCACTGGCATCCACTAGAAATATCACCAATGCACCAGCTTTCCTTTGCAAAAGTTTGGCGCGAAGATCGCTTTCCTCAACAATTACTTTGCGTCCAGGCTGTCTAGACCTTCTGGCCTTTTGGTAAGGAGCTGCTGCCCTTAAGGTTGCATCTACTGCAATTCTCCTTACTGGCCCCCTAGGAATTATTGGCTTCACATAACGGCCACGACTATCACTAAGAACAGCTGATCGACTACCACTGTTACCACTTTTGGATTTAGCAGCTGAAAACAAAAGTAAATCTGGATCTATTGCACATGCCTCAGGGTCAAGCATGAATTCTTCAGGAACGGGCGGAGATGCTTGATCTTCGGGGGTTTCCTCATCTTCTTGGTCATCCTGATCTTGATCATCAGAGTCCTCTTCAGCCTGTTCAGGTGGAGTTTGCTGCTCTTCTGGGGGAGGGGGTTCAATGGGCTCATCTTGTGGGGGCAACTGCAAAGCTCTAGGGAAAATCACTAGCTTCACTGCCACCTGCAGATCCTCAACATCAACTTGATCTCTCCCTCCCAATGCTGCATGAGCTTTCGCTACTCGAACTGCATAAAGTTCTGAGCGATGGCCCTCAACTCCACCCCTTATCGCTTCATTGACAAGGTATTCAATCTGCTGACGCGTAATTTGAACATCTGGCAACCATTGACGAGCCAAAATCAACTGCGTAGCCAAAGCATCTGTGTCTTCAGACCATTTTTCAGCAAAGCTCTTAGTGCATTGACCATGGGCAAGAACAGATTGAGTTATCTCTACTCTTTGTTCATTACTAATGACTTGGTCAGCTGATAGAACTATTGCAAATCTATCCAACAAATGATCTCTAACTGCTCCTTCCTCAGGATTGTAAGTAGCAATAAGTAAAGGCCTACAAGGGTGGGTGAGACTTAACCCTTCCCTCTCAACTCTATTTTCACCAGCGCCAACTGAGGCAAGAATTAGATTCACAATTCCATCATCTAAAAGATTCAACTCATCAACGTAAAGTACCCCCCGATGAGCTTCGGCTAATAACCCTGGCTGAAAAATAGCCGCACCACTTGAGAGTGAAGCAGCAACATCAACCGCCCCAACCAACCTATCCTCCGTAACTCCTAATGGAACCTGAACAAAAGGTGCAGAAACTACTTTTGAAGGAGGATTGTTTTCTTCTTTATGCTCGAACGAAGCAGTAGTTTCTCTCGCCAACAAGGTCTTAGTGACTTCATCCCAATCATCTGGACGCTTTGGATCAAGATTTAAACCAACGGGCCTTGAAGCCTGTGAATCACTAGAAATTTCTTCGGCCGTTGGTATATCTACAACCTCAATAGGAGGGATTAACGCGTGCAGCGCCCTGGCTAAAACTGATTTACCTGTTCCTCTACCTCCAGCAATAATTACTCCACCCAACCCCGGATCAACCGCTGCGAGAAGAAGCGCAAGCTTCAAAGACCCATGACCAGTAATTGCTGCCAAGGGAAATGCACGCCCAGCAATATCATTAGCCATTTGCTGACTAGTAATTGCTTTTTTGGAATTGGCGGGTGATCCGCTTGCAACCATGGAATGTGACGACCCAATCAGATCTAAAGCAGTCTGGCCGAGCAGCTAATGAAAAGCATCAACTTCTCAACCACTCCAACCCTAGCTTTAGGCCTGGGCGCAAATATCCCTAGCAAAATAGGTTCTCCCCAAGAAACCCTATGTGCTGTCAGGCCAGAACTCGAAAAAACAATTCAAGAATGGATAGTGGCATCCTTTCCGAATAAAAAAAATATAGGTTTCTTAAACGACGACTTATTTAGTTGGTCTCCTTTGTTTGAAACTCAAGCGATGGGGGGACCGCCCGGACAACCTTCTTTCATAAATGCTGTTTTAGTGATAATGGGACCTCAATTTGCACAACTTGAGCCAAATGAACAGGCAGCCCTCGAATTACTACAAAGATGTCTAATCCTTGAAAAGCATTTTGGGAGAAAAAGAGAACAGTCAACATCATCACATTGGGGGCCGCGCTCTCTCGACCTAGACCTACTTGCCTGGGGGGGGCTTCATGTTGCGACAAAATCACTAACACTTCCTCATCCAAGACTGATTGAAAGAAGCTTTGTCCTTGTCCCCCTTAATGCTGCAATAACTAAAACAAAACCTATGCATCGCCAAATTCCACCATGTAGAAACTGGCCTGAATAAAACTCCTTTTTATGTTTCCATTCCTAAATTGCACCTATAAAACAGTTAAATCTGAGATTCAATTGAACTATTTGATAGTGGAATGGTTCCTTTACCTCCTCTAGAGCACTCCAAAGTCATCGAAAGACAAAAGTTTCTAAATGCTCGCAAAATACGTTTCGAGATCAACAAAGTTCAGTTACCTATTGGATTGGAAGGCACTTTTGGAGTTATTCGGCACCCAGGCGCATCTCTAGCTGTTCCGATAACAAATGAAGGAAAGGTTTTGATCCTTCGTCAATATCGCTTTGCAGTTGCTAGGCGAATGCTCGAATTTCCTGCCGGGACTCTTGAACCCGGAGAAGACCCTCTTACTTCAATGAAGCGTGAACTGGCAGAAGAAGCGGGTTGTTTGGCAAAAAGATGGGACTATCTAGGCGAAATGGTTCCATGCCCTGGATATTCCGATGAAGTAATTCATCTTTTTCTCGCAAGAGACCTTGAGATTTTGGCTGAGCCTCCAGCAGGCGATGAAGACGAAGATCTTGAAGTACTACAAATGAGCAAAAAGGAACTAGACCATAATCTCTCTAGCGGGAATGAATCTCTTGACGGGAAAACAATTACAGCATGGTACAGAGCAAGGCAGGAATTAGGAGATTTCTGATTTTTACTTTAAAGATCAATGCAAAGTGAATCCACTAAGTATTCACAATGTATTTTAAAGCTATTCTTTACTAGCAATATTTCTGCCTTTTAAGTCCATAGGATCACCGATAATTTCTCTCAAAATATCAACAACATATTGTTGCTCCCTGCTAGCAAGTTCAGGAAACATCGGTAAACTCAAGACCTCTTCACAGAGCTTTTCAGTAATGGGCAAGCTGCCCTTCTTATAACCTAAATAATCATAAGCATCCTGAAGATGAATGGGAATAGGATAATAAATAATTGTATTAACACCCTGCCCCTCAAGCTTCTCTTTTAATATGTCTCTTTGAGATATAGAGGAAGAACTAAAAGCATAGAATTCATTGTCTTGCTTTTGCTTCTCATGAGGCCATAAGCCATTCACAATACCCCTAACTCTTATCACAAATTGGTTCCAACCATGGGACTTAGGGGAAGAAGTCGAGGTAAAAGGCAAATCAATCCCAGGCAATCCTTCCAAGGATTCTTTATACTTATAAGCAATCTCTCTACGCCTACTAATCCACTCAGGTAACTTTGAAAGCTTTACATTTAATACTGCTGCTTGTATTGCATCTAAGCGACTATTATAACCAAGGTGAGTATGAACATAACGACGAGGCATTCCATGCACAGCCAATTCACGCATCCTTTTCGCTAAAACAGCATTCTCAGTCGTTACAGCGCCTCCATCTCCTGCACAACCAAGATTTTTAGTTGGGAAAAAGCTAAAGCACCCAACATCACCCCAACCACCAACTGGACGCTTATTCCATTCAGCACCACATGCCTGAGCACAATCTTCTATAACCTTCAAATTGTATTGTTTAGCCAATTGAATCACAAAATCCATATCTACTGCATTACCAAATAAGTGAACCGGCAAAATTGCTTTTGTGGATTTAGTTATAGCCGTTTCTATTAAGTTAATATCAATCAAAAAGTTACTTGGATCTACATCGACGAAAATAGGTTTAGCTCCTACAGCACTAATAGCCTCTGCGGTCGCAAAGAAACTAAATGAGCAAGTTATAACTTCATCTCCAGGGCCTATGTCAAGGGCCCTAAGCGCAAGTATCAATGCATCAGTTCCACTATTACAGCCAACTGCATGAGAGACCTGAATAAAAGATGCAAAAGAGTTCTCGAAATGATTTACTTCTGAGCCACCAATAAATTGACCACTATGAAGGACTCGTAAGACAGCCTCGTCCAGAGCTGGGCCTAGTTCAAAAAGTTGTTTGGAAAGGCTAAAAGGAGGAACTTGCATGAAAGGCACATTAAGTTGATCGAAAATGGCAAGAAGTATGCATTAGCCATACCAGGGGGGCTCTTGCCCTGGATGCCATTTGATATTGCACCCAATTGAAGGTTTTTGATCACTAGAAACCTCCTTGTTCTCTAAGACCGCATCAATTGCAGCTCGCAAATCACAACCAGTGACCAGTTGTTTGTTCCCTGGGCGGCTTCCATCAAATTGACCTCTATATCTCAGTGTCTGTCTTCCTGCTCTTGATGAAGGAGCAAACAAAAAAAATTCAGGAGTACAGGCCGCCCTTAGAGCCTTGACAAAGTCTTGAGAAGAATCTTCTAAATAAGGGAAGTGCCAAGCATGACTTGTTACCTGATGAGCCAATTGTTCTGGCCCATCCTGTGGGTGAGTAATCAAACTATTACTAGCTATTGCAAACATTTGAATTCGTAAGCGATAGTCCTGATCCAACTGAGTAAGTCCATCCTCGATATGCTTTACAAAAGGGCAATGGGAACAAAGCACCATTAAAAGCAGAGGTTTTGGTCGCAAACTAACATCAGAAATACTCGCCAGACCCTCTTCGTACCCATCCAGAAAAGCTTTAGTACCAGAAACCATGTTCAACTCAAATGGCGGAAGAGGGGTGCCCAATGGCAACATTGTGGAAGGGGTAACAACCATGGCTCAAAAATCACTCCCCCATGCTGGTACAAAACTCGATCTTCATTGCGATGCAAATAGCTTCATAAAAGCCTTGCATCTCAATAGAAGAGAATCCTCACCATTGTTCTAAGTATTTTGTTCAGATGCTTCTCGATCTAAGTGGCAAAAAGATACTCGTGACAGGTATCGCCAACAACCGTTCAATTGCATGGGGCATTGCCCAACAATTAAAAGCCGCGGGGGCAGAGTTAGGAATCACATACCTTCCTGACGACAAAGGAAGGTTTGAATCCAAAGTCCGTGACTTGACTTCTCCACTTCAGCCAAGTCTATTTCTTCCACTGAATGTTCAAGACAATTCTCAAATAGAAATGGTCTTCTCTGAGATATCTAGCAAATGGGGGAAATTAGATGGATTGGTGCACTGTCTTGCCTTTGCTGGCAAAGAAGAACTAGTAGGTGATTACAGTGCTACTACCTCTGAAGGATTTAAGAGAGCCCTAGAAATAAGTGCCTATTCATTAGCCCCTCTCTGTCATCACGCAAAACCTCTTTTTACTGATGGAGCAAGCATCATTACGCTTACATATTTAGGGGCAGAAAGAGCTATCCCTAATTACAACGTCATGGGGGTAGCAAAGGCTGCTTTGGAAGCCTCGGTCCGTTATCTTTCAGCAGAGCTTGGACCAGAAAAACAAGTTCGAGTCAATGCCATTAGCGCTGGACCAATCAGAACTTTGGCCAGCTCAGCAATTGGTGGAATTCTGGACATGATCCACAACGTTGAGGAGAAAGCCCCATTAAGGAGAACAGTCACCCAAACTGAAGTAGGTAACACAGCTGCTTTCCTACTTAGCAACCTATCCAGTGGTATTTCAGGTCAAACCATTTACGTAGATGCAGGCTACTGCATAAATGGTATGTAACTAAGCCAACAAAATGAATTCAAACTCTCGCCAAGGAGATGTCCATCGGAAAACAAATGAAACGGATGTAAGCGTGCGTCTAAATCTTGATGGCACAGGCAAATGCGAAGTTTCAACTGGGATTGCCTTTCTTGATCACATGCTTCATCAACTATCCAGCCATGGTCTAATCGACCTAGATGTAAAAGCTACCGGTGATATCCATATTGATGATCACCATACCAACGAAGATGTTGGCATTGCCCTCGGCCAATCCTTATCTCAAGCGCTAAGTGAGCGCAAAGGGATTAATCGTTTTGGTCATTTTGTCGCTCCACTAGATGAAGCCTTAGTTCAAATCAGTCTCGATTGCTCGGGGAGACCGCACCTCAGCTATGAACTTGAAATTCCATCAGAAAGAATTGGCACCTATGAAACTGAACTAGTTAAAGAATTCTTTATTGCAGTTGTAAATAACAGCGGACTAACCCTTCATATCCGACAACTAAGTGGTGTCAACTCCCATCACATTGTAGAGGCATGTTTTAAAGCTTTTGCCAAAGCTCTTCGCATGGCTATTGAAAAAGACCCTAGAAGAGTGGACGCAGTCCCTAGCAGCAAAGGTGTACTTGAGCAAGCAGGCAATCAAATCTAAAAGTCATAAATACAAAAAAAAACTCACGCTTTCAAGGCTTAATAAGCAAAGATTGCACTATTGGAAAAAGCAACTTTTGAAAAAACTTACACTCAGCCAGAACGAGATGGAGATGACTAAAGACTTTGATAGAGAAGACTGGGCAAGTGCCTATCGGAATGTTGAGGAAGAACTTACCGATGTTGAAGTATTTCCAACTAAAGGAATTATTCCTAAAGAGCTAAACGGGACACTTTATAGAAATGGACCAGGGCGATTAGAGCGGAATGGTCAGTGGGTCCATCACCCCTTTGATGGTGACGGCATGATCACAGCACTATGTTTCAAAGCTGGAAAAATCAAACTCACTAATCGATTTGTTCGCACATCTGCCTGGGAGGAAGAAGAACAAGCTGGCAAATTTCTCTATAGAGGTGTCTTTGGAACTCAAAAACCTGGAGGAGCTTTAAAAAATGCTTTTGATCTTCGACTTAAGAATATTGCCAACACAAACGTAATCCGATTAGGAGATGAACTACTAGCTCTGTGGGAGGCAGCGGGCCCTTATGCCCTTGATCCAACCACCCTTAAAACTCTTGGACTATCTACGCTTAATGACGCTCTAAAAACCGGAGAAGCATTTAGTGCTCACCCTCGCTTTGACCCTGGACACCACGAGAGTCCTCGCATGGTTACCTTCGGTGTAAAAACAGGTCCTAGCAGTACCATTCGGTTAATGGAATTCGCCTCTGAAGGGCCTGATGCAGGGCAGCTATTAAGCGAGCGTCATGACCAATTCAATGGCTTTGCTTTTTTACATGATTTCGCTATTACTCCTAATTGGGCAATTTTTCTACAGAACGCCATCAATTTCAATCCTCTTCCTTTCTTATTAGGTCAAAAGGGTGCGGCCCAATGCTTATCGTCTGGCGAAGGAAAACAGT
The DNA here is from genome assembly GCF_034092375.1 of Prochlorococcus sp. MIT 1300. Classification (NCBI taxonomy): domain Bacteria; kingdom Bacillati; phylum Cyanobacteriota; class Cyanophyceae; order Synechococcales; family Prochlorococcaceae; genus Prochlorococcus; species Prochlorococcus sp. MIT 1300. Next base: position 847,935 of record NZ_CP139302.1, read on the forward strand.
CAAAATTCTGCCTAATTCCTAGGGACTCTGGAGCCTTCGCAGGAGAGCCTCCTAAGATCTTTGATGCACCTGAAGGCTTCGTATTTCATCATCTAAATGCATCAGAAAAAGATGGGGAAGTAATAATTGAAAGCATTTATTACAACGATTTCCCAACAATCAAACCAAAAGAAAACTTTCGCAAAGTCGACTTCAACTCAATTCCAGAAGGTAAGCTCACAAGATGTAATTTAAATCTATCCGATGGAACAATTTCCTCCTCAATATTAAGCCCGCAATGTTGTGAGTTCGCAGTAGTAAATCCTTTTTACCAAGGGATTGCAGCAAAATATGCCTGGATGGCAGTAGCTGAAAAAGAAATTGGGAATGCCCCACTTCAAAGCATTAAAAAGCTTAACCTAATTGATGGAACAAGTTGTCTATGGAGTGCAGCACCTAGAGGTTTTGTAAGTGAGCCTTTAATGGTTCCATCTAAACATAATCAAAAAGAGGATAATGGGTGGATTCTTGTCTTAGTGTGGAATGGAAAACGACAAGGTACTGATCTTGTGATTCTCCAAGCAAGTGATCTAAAAGAACAAAGTGTGGTCGAATTGCCTATCGCTATTCCTCATGGCTTACATGGAAGCTGGTCGACAGAGCAATAAAATATCAGCTAATTTATAGACTCAAATAACAATCAAAAATATTTATGTATTGTACATATCTAAACTTATTTTATTTTGCCATAACCAATTGTTTTAACTTGGGTTCTAATAAAGAAAATGCTTTGCCGCGATGACCACACGCCCGTTTTTGCTCTGATGACATTTCTGCGAAAGTAAGTCCTTTATCAAGGACCTCAAAGATTGGGTCATAACCAAATCCGTGGTCACCTCTTGGGACATTAGTAATAACTCCTCTGCAAATGCCTTCTACTTCAAGTAAAACCTCATTTTGAGGCATCGCAAGACATAATGCTGAACTAAAATGTGCAGATCTCTCTCTAATACCTTCTAAAGCAGTTAAAAGTTTCTCAATTCGCTGTTGATCATTAGATGCATATCTAGAAGAGTAAACCCCAGGTTCGCCGCCCAAAGCATCAACACATAGGCCCGAATCATCAGCAAGCGCCATATAGCCCGTGCGAGTAGCAACCTCCAAAGCCTTAAGACGAGCATTCTCAGCGAAAGTTATGCCATGTTCTTCAATCTGCATTCCCTCAGGTTGAGCTAATACTTGGAATTGCAATGGAGCAAGAAAATCAACAAACTCCTCTACTTTCCCTGGGTTGCTACTTGCAACAACTAGCGTTTGATAGTGGCAAGATTTTAAACTCATAAACTTAGAACAAATTCTTTAGCCCAAACCAAAACTTCTTGCACTTCTGTAGGAGTCGGCGCCTCACAATAGATGCGCAACAGGGGTTCAGTCCCAGAGAATCGAAACATTAACCAATAACTATTCCCAAATCGCAATTTAAGTCCATCAACTCTAGTTACCTCTTTTACTTTTTTACCAGCAACTTCAGACGGAGGGTTTTCCTTCAAAAATGTCTCAATTTTATTTTTTTTATTCATATTTTCAAGTTTCAAGTCAATCCTATCGAATTCACTGGATCCACCATACTCTCTTTGAAGCGCTTGAATCCTTTCGCCAAGGGGCTGCCCACCTTCCACAATTGCTTCTAATACTAAAAGTGCTGCGAACAAAGCATCTCTTTCAGGCAAGTGAATACCAAATCCAATCCCTCCTGATTCTTCCCCACCAATAAGTACATTACTCGACAACATTGTAGAGGCTATGTACTTAAAACCTACAGGCATTTCAAAAACTTCTCTAGATAACCCCTCGCCAACAAAGCGCATTAAATCGGAACCACTAACAGTTTTAATGATAGAGCCCGAAAGATTTTTTACCCTAGCTAAATGATCAATCAACAAAGGCATCAATAATTGCGTACTGCAAAACTTTCCTGTTTCATCAACAGCCGCAATCCGATCACCATCACCATCAAAAACTAATCCTAAGACTTTCTCCCCTGAATGTTTAAATGCCTCAACCTTTTTAGTCAAGTCATTGAGATATGGGGCCAAAGGCTCCGGTGGATACCCACCAAAAAGTGGATCACGACTGTTCCTTATTTCCTCTATTAAATCCGATCCCTTATCTTGAAAGAGATCACTAATGCATCCCGCCGCAGAACCATGCATTGGATCAACTATTACTTTTAAATTCATTGCCTCCAAGCCTTGAGCCAATCGAGAAATATCAAATTTCTTTTTCAACCCATCAAGATGTTCTTGTCTGCAATCAAAACTTTTGATCTTCACCACAGACGGATGCCGAACTACTCCGGTAGAAAGCCTTAGTTCAACCGCTTTAGTGAAATCACCTTCTACTGACCCTCCAAATGGTCCTTTAATTTTCAGTCCCAACCAATGAGGAGGGTTGTGACTAGCAGTTACTACTAATGCACCCAAAGCCTTTCTTTGCACAACAGACCAACTACATGCTGGGGTGGGGACAACTGTTTCACTAAGTAATGGATCCAACTCACATGCGCTTACTGCAGCAGCAACAACCTCAGCAAATTCTCTCGCTAAGAACCTTCTGTCATAGCCAATAATGATTGTCTTGCTTTTGCAATATTTAGGTGCGCGATATGCCAACTCCTCTGCAGCGGCAGCAGCTACAACCAAAAACCTTTCAAGCGTTATATCAACCCCTAAGATCCCCCTCCACCCATCAGTCCCAAAACGAATAGGAGTTGGAAGGAGTGGTAAAGAGGTGGGCAGCATGGAAAATAAAGATGTAATCAAGATCTAACAACCAAGCACCTTAACGTTGGTCATGGATGAGATATCTCTTCAAAAAAATGTTCTAACTGATCGCCTGCTAAGAAGCTGGGTGAAATGCCGAAGAAAAAGCTGGTTAGACATAAATGGGGACAAGAGTCAAAAGACATGGGTAGCCCATCGAGCGCTTGAACTAGACAACCAACAAAAAAGTCTGGCATTGCTTTTTCTTACAGAGAAACCAGAAAGAGGTCTAGAAGCATGTGCAAGGGGCGCAAAAAATGTAGTAGGGCTTAGGCTCAAAGGAGAAACGCCCCAAGGCAATCCACTCGAGGCACATCCTCCAGTGCTTCAAAGAATTGAAGGGTCTAGTAAATGGGGGAAATTCGAATACAGACCTGTCCTACCTCGTCAAGGTCGTCGAATAACACGAGAGCATCGTCTTGTTTTAGCTATTTCTGGATTTTTACTCGGGCAAATACAGAGCAAAGATGTTAAGGAAGGTATGGCTATTAATTTAAACAGAAAAGAACTACAACGAAACAAAATTATCCTTAAAAGTAGTTTACTTAATCAATTATTTGAGTCGCTAGAAAAACTTTCACTCGATATCAATAAACCAACTCCGCCTCCTCTAACTACTGACAGACGAAAATGCACATTATGTTCATGGCGAAGCTTTTGCAATATCGAGGCTGCGGCAACTGGTCATCTATCTGAAGTCAGTGGAGTTGGTAGTCGGCGCAGACAAATGCTTCTAGAGCTTGGGATCAGTAATCTCTCTGAGTTAGCAGAAACTGACCCTCAGGAGTTATCATTAAAACTGGAAAGTTTTGGTAATCAACACGTAAAAGTTGCGAGTGAACTTGTTGCACAAGCCAAAGCACAAAAAGCTAAGAAGATAGAAAGATTAAGCTCCTCAAGCTCAATCCCTGAGCTGGTAAAAGCAGAAGGTGTATTAGTTTATGACATAGAGTCTGATCCTGATGCTCGGGAAGATTTTCTCCATGGCTTTCTAGAAGTACACCGCAATTTAAACGGAGATTTGGATCCAGAAGGGGCAACCTACCATCCACTACTTTTAGCAAAAAAGCAAGGCAAGAAAATTGCCTGGGAAAAGATTAATTCATTAATTATGCGCCATCCAGATTGGCCAATATTGCACTATGGAGACACAGAGTTGCTTGCCATCAATTCAATAGCAAAGCATAACCATGCATCAAAAATAGAACTTGATTTGCTACACAAACGCCTAGTTGATATACACAAAAGAGTTCGAAGGAAATGGCTCCTCCCACTTAATAGCTATACTCTTAAAACAGTTGCCGCATGGCTAGGGTTTCGCTGGAGTAAAGATGGCGCAGATGGGGCACGTGCGCTTCTATGGTGGCGTCAATGGAAAAACTTGAGCTTAATTAAGCGAGAAAAATCATATATTTTGGAATGGATTTTCGAATACAACAAGGATGATTGCTTAGCCACTTGGACTGTTGCGGAATGGCTATTAGAAATGGATCGTCATAGCAATCAAAAAACTATTAAATATGATAATCCAAAAAAATAGAGCAAAGTGGAATACTTAAATTCACAATTTCTGAAGGTTGATTAGAAGGGAATGAGTTAGCATCAAACCATTTTCTTCTAATCAAAGCCAACCCAACACTATATTCAGAGTTTAATTCCTTCATTTTAGAAGTGACTAGGCCTATTCTCTCAGGTTTTTTCATGGAGCTATCAGCAGCCAAGAAATAATCCCCAATCTCTATTTGCTTTGAAGATCTCCAAAAGCGTAGCTGTTGTTTAACACCATTATTTACTGTCAATTTAGCCAATGTTTCCTGACCGAGATAACAGCCTTTATCCAGACTTACCCAATCAGTTAGGCCTAACTCAAAAGGATTAGTTTTACCGTTAATCTCTCCAAGGCAAGAAGGGAAGCCAGCTTTAAGTCTCCATAATTCAAACTGATAAGGGCTTGCAAACTGAAACTTTGACAAATCATCTGGTAAATCATCCTCAGGGTAGAGCCAAATCAAGTCTGAAGATGAATCTACCCATAAAGTTCTCATTACCTGTAGTCTCCTAATTGTTACAACCGATTCAATACTGACCTGATCGGCTGGGAATATAATCTCTTCAAAATACTTTTTTAATTCATCAATATCTCCCTCTAAAATAAGAATATCAGCGGCCTTCTCAGTCAACCGGATCTCTAGCAAGGCTCTTACAAAGCCAGTAGGGGTAAGCCAACAACTTCTATAAAATGTTTTGTCTCTATCCAAAAAAAAGTTCGCAGTTGTCTGACCATGCAAAAACTGTCTAATTCCAGCCCCCTCTAACCTCAATAGAGGTCTAGAGATATCCCAAATAAGACTATTCTCAGAATGATTCATATCGAAATCTCTCTAAAACGAGACACAACATCTGACAAAAGAAATAAACTTTCAAGTTGAAGCTCGGATGCAATCATTGCTTCAAACCCACCTTCTTGACGATCTACGATCGCGACAACTCTAGAAATTTCATAACCAAGGTTCCTGAGTTGTTTTACTGCTTTTAAGGAAGAGCCTCCACTTGTCACAACATCCTCCAAAACCGTGATTTTTGAACCTATCGGTGGCAAGGGCCCTTCAAGCCAAGCTGATGTGCCATGACCTTTGGCCTCTTTTCTAACAATCAAAGCATCAAGTGAACGGTCTTTCTGATAAGCAGTCATAGCCACACCACTTACCAAGGGGTCTGCTCCAAGAGTTAGGCCTGCCACCGCAACTGCATCATCTTCTACGTGAGACAACATCGCTTGACTGACAAGCATCAAGCCCTTGCCACTAAGGCTTACAGGCTTGCAATTAACGTAATGATTGCTCTTTCGGCCTGAAGCCAAGGTGAAGTCACCATGTTTATAGGCATTTCTTGCGAGAAGAGTAAGAAGCTCATCTAAATAGTTCTGCGGAGTTGGTGTGAAAGAGCTCATCGGGGCTGGCGTATCAAAAGGGCATTAACTAGTTTGGTTTTCATAGTCTGTACGTATTATTCCTGCAAAGGTCTTACCTCAGAACAAAGACCATTAACAAGACCATTCAAAGGGGGTCTAGCAATCTGGTGAATGCAGCGAACTCATAATTCGCCTAAGGCGAGTTCGATCCTCGCGACCCCCATTCAAGATCTTTAATGCAACTCCTGGTTCTCGCAGCTCTCATCGCACTACCAGCCTTCTTTGCTGCTGGAGAGGTTGCCTTACTCAGATTGCGACCTAGTCGGGTTCAAAGACTGGTTGAGGAAGGTAAGCCCGGTGCAGTAGCCATTCATCGTCTTCAAAGGCGCCTAAGGAAAGCTCTAATGGTTTCCCAACTAGGCGTAAGCCTTGCATTAATTGCTTTGGGCTGGACTGGGCGGAGACTCTCCAAAGACCTTTGGCAAGCGAACCAAATATCAAGTCAATTTTGGGACATTTGCCTCTTTATCACTCTTGTTCTGCTCGCGACGTTTCTTTCGGGGCTCCTCCCAAAAGCTTTGGTTTTAAACCGGCCAGAAACATCCGCATTAAGACTTGCCCCCTTAATTGAAGCCGTAATGAGATCTCTAGCGCCTCTACTTGGGTTTCTAGAATCTGTTACATCCCTTTTTCTACGCCTTCTTGGCCTAACCACAAAATGGGATTCACTAGTACCAGCCTTATCAGCAGAAGAACTAGAGACACTTATTGAGACTGGTGGGGTAACAGGCTTAAAACCAGATGAACGCAACATTTTGGAAGGAGTTTTTGCACTAAGAGATACCCAAGTAAGGGAAGTAATGGTCCCCAGATCAGGCATGGTGACCCTCCCCTTAGAAGTTACCTTTTCTGAATTGATGAAAGCCGTTCACAAAACTCGCCATGCTCGCTTTCTAGTAATCGGCAGCTCCCTTGATGATGTGAGGGGAGTCATTGATTTACGAGAGCTTGCTGAACCCATCTCTAGAGGTGCTATGCAAGCAGATACGCCTCTCGCTCCATATCTCCTAGCCGCCCGAAGAGTCCTTGAGACAAGCACTCTTGCAGAGCTCTTACCAATAATTAAAAGCGGCCAACCCTTACTTTTAGTAGTTGATGAACATGGCGGAACCGAAGGGCTTGTAACTGCTGCAGACTTAACTGGGCAAATTGTTGGTGATGAAATACAAGCCGAAAAGAAAGAACCCGAACTGCAACAAATCGACGGGAAACCCGAGGAATGGCTTGCAGCTGGAGAACTTGAAATAATTGAACTAAACCGACAGCTAAACTTAGAGTTACCTGAGGCCGAAAATCATCACACTCTTGCTGGCTTCCTGCTAGAGAATTTTCAACACATACCTTCGGTAGGAGAACAACTGAAATACCAAAGTCTCTTATTTGAAGTGGCCGAAATGAAAGGGCCCAGAATTAGCCAAGTAAGACTAATAGCGCCTAATTACAATACTGAAGACGACTCATCAACGATAATCAACTCCGAACAAGCATGACCTCTATGACCGACCCAATGGTTCCGGTGAAGGTCGGGGTAATTGGCATAGGCAATATGGGCTGGCATCACGCTCGAGTCCTTAGCTTGCTTAAAGATGCAGAATTAGTTGGCGTTGCAGATCCAGACCAAGAACGTGGATCACTAGCCACTGAACAATTTGGATGCCAGTGGTTCAACGACTATCACAATTTGCTGAAAGAAGTCGAAGCAGTATGTATTGCAGTCCCAACACTTCTTCACCATCAAGTCGGGTTGGCCTGCCTTCAGTCAGGCCTTCACGTATTAATTGAAAAACCCATTGCAGCTAGTCAAGATGAAGCATCCGCGCTCATCTCAGCAGCCAATAAAGCAGGCAGACTTCTACAAGTAGGGCATATAGAACGATTTAACCCTGCATTTCGTGAACTCATCAAAGTCGTGGCCAATGAAGAAGTGGTGGTATTAGAAGCACGTCGACATAGCCCTCATGCGGAACGAGCAAATGATGTTTCAGTAGTTCTTGATCTAATGATTCACGATATCGACCTAGTTCTGGAACTTGCAAATGCACCAGTTGTTCGTCTAGCAGCAGCTGGAGGGCGCAGCTCCGCAGGCCCCATTGACTATGTCAATGCAACCCTTGGTTTCAGCAATGGAGTGGTTGCCAGTCTGACTGCCAGCAAAATGAGTCATAGAAAAATAAGAAGCCTAAGTGCACATTGCCGGGGAAGTCTTGTAGAAACAGACTTTTTAAATCACAACCTTCATATTCACCGGAGAGCCCACGAATGGTATTCAGCTGATCATGGGGAATTGCTTTATCGCAATGATGGTTTTATTGAGGAAGTAAGTACCACTTCAATTGAGCCTCTATATGCAGAACTAGAGCATTTCCTTCAATGTGTTCGTGGTAGAGAAAAGCCAGCTGTAGATGGACAGCAGGCTTCCAGAGCTCTAAGACTCGCTGATCTAATAGAACATGCCGTAGAAAAGCCTGGACAAGGAATTGAATTAAACGAATCAATTTGACCAAAGTGGTCAGCTTCAAAACAGCTATCCAGCAAAAAACAACCCTTTAATAAAGGGATGTTTTTTGCTGGATCAGGATCACCAATTACTTGTCGTACCTGATGGTTGGCTTAAAAGAGAGTGTTGCGAAGGAACTTCTCTTCAGCAGATGCTTTATCTAAAGCCAACTGCTGCTTGCCACACAAACACAAGTAGGAAAAAGAACAGTGGGATGAGGGGCAACACATCCACGGTGGGAGCAAAGGCCTGGTATGCCTCTGGAAGTTGAGCCAACAAGTCAAGTGTCAATGCTGCCATCCCTGAGAATTAATGGACGTTTTAAGGACGCTACCACGTGTGACGAGCTGGTGAGTCGGTATTCCAGGGAGCGAAATCCTCTGAAAAACAACCTTCAGCAATAGCTTTTGCCATTGCTGAAGTAAATCTGATGAGATGACTAATGTTGTGAATACTCAACAAACTCAGTCCTAATAGCTCATCACTACGAATCAAATGGTGCAAATAAGCCCTCGAATGATGTTTACAAGCTTCACAAAAACAACTTTTATCTAATGGCCGGTGGTCGTTACGAAAACGAGCATTTCTTAAATTCCACCTTTCCCCAGCCACTAATGCCGTTCCATGACGCCCTAAACGTGTCGGCAAAACACAATCAAAAAGGTCTATTCCATTAGCAACGGCTAAAGCCATTTCTGGAAGGGTTCCTATACCCATGAGATATCGCGGCCGGTCCTCTGGAAGAAGAGGCAAAACTTGCTTCACAATTCTGTGCATATCTTCAACAGGCTCGCCAACACTCACCCCGCCAATGGCAATGCCTGGCAAATCAAAACTGCAAATTTGTTTAGCACTCAACTCTCTCAGGCTAGGAAAGCATCCGCCTTGAACTATCCCGAACAAAGCTTGGTCTTTCCGCGAGTGAACCTTCACACATCTTTCAAGCCAATTATTAGTTCTTCTACAAGCTTCTTCCACATCATTCTGAGTTGAGGGATATGGGGGGCATTGATCAAAAGCCATTACGACATCAGCGCCTAATGACATCTGAATTTCAATCGCCTTTTCCGGGGTGAGTTCAATTTGACTTCCATTACGTGGGTTCCTAAAAGAAACACCGTGATCATCAATTTTATTGAGATCCGCAAGACTAAAAACCTGAAAACCACCTGAATCAGTAAGGATCGGGCCGTCCCATCCCATAAAGCTATGGAGTCCACCTGCATTAGCAATCACTTCCTCGCCAGGCTGCAAATGCAAATGAAAAGTATTGGCCAAAACCATTTGAGCACCAGTACCAGCTAATTGCGATGGAGTTACCCCTTTCACTGTTCCCAGGGTCCCCACGGGCATAAAGCGAGGAGTCATCACCACTCCATGTGGAGTTTCAAAAGAACCAATTCTTGCTTTGGTCTTTGAACAACTAGCCTTGATCTGAAAATCAAACACAAGCTTCAATCAAAATTTGCACAAAAACAAACGCCTTCATGTATAGCCTGAATTTACTTTCTAAACTCTAGTGAGAATTTATACACCTAGATGGATTCAAGACCTGGCTGGAGCTTGGATCTTTTATTCAATTCTCCCTCCCTGGCCATGCCCCAAGCCAAGGTTTGAGAGAATTGCAAGATTTGCACCCTTAATAGGAATAATTCTTGGTCTTTTACAATCAAGCCTTTGGCAAATTCTCAACTCCCTTAGTTGGGATATCACAGCAAAAGCAATGGCTGTATTTTCATTGGGAATATTTCTCACAGGGGGGCTCCATGTTGATGGTCTAATGGATACAGCAGATGGAATTGCTGCAGGGGAAAAGCGCTGTTTGGAAGCAATGAAAGATAGTCGAATTGGTGCTACTGGAATACAAACACTTCTATTAATAACGCTGCTACAACTTAGTGCATTAATAGAATTGGATTCAATGGCTATTTACGCAATACCAATAGCCTGCTTCTGGTCAAGGTGTGCTCCAATATATGCAATAGCAAATTTTCCATATCTTAGAGAAAAAAGCTATTCATCATTTCACAGTTACTACTGCCGAGGGTTTCAAGATTCAATCCCAGCAATATTACTCAGCATAGCATTATTTACAATAATCCTATGCATAAAAAGCGAAATAGCACTTAAACTAAGTATTGGGTTTGGCCTAGGAATCATCCCTTGCTTGTTAATCCCAACTCTTTTAGGTAAAAAGCTTAATGGACACACGGGGGATTCCTATGGAGCATCTACTGTTCTTGTAGAAACATCTATTCTTCTTTTGCTTGCATTCTTGATATAGAAAAGCGTAAGACAAATGCATTCCCAAAAGATGGCAGAGATTTATCAATCTGTATAGGGGGGCAAATTAATTCCAACGACCCTCCAATCTCATGAGCAAGTTTGCTAGCCAAGTCAAGTCCGATTCCACTGCCAGTTTTATCAACACTTTTAGTACCTCGAATACCCCTATTAAAAATAATTTCCCTTTCCTCAAGAGGTATTGTCCCCCCACCATCCCAGACACATAATCCATCCTCTAAAAAAGAAAGTCCAATAGAGACATTAGGCTCGCTATAACGAAACGCATTTTCAAGCAGGTTTGCAACAATTTCTGCAACAACTCCATAGCTGGCGTGGCAACATTCTTCGGACCAATAAGGCCAAGACAAAGGGCCAAACCAATCTCTACCTTGTAAAGTCGCTGTTGCTTTACTTCGTTCCAACAAAGGTGATAACAGTTTCCTAATGCTCATTCCAGACACCTCTGGCAAAAGTGGTGGCAGCAACAAAGCCTCTGGGGATTCTTGATATTCATAAAGTCGTCGTTGACTTATTTGATCTAAAGCAGATACATATTGGTTTAATTGATCCTGCTCACTTAATAGGCCTTTAACCAAATCTCTATTTCTACTTTCTGGGCCAATTCTTTTCAGCAAAAGTTCGGCATATGTTCTTAAGGCTGCCAATGGATTTCTTAATTGGTGGACCATCACACCAATCTTTTCTCGCTGTGTATCTAACTCCTGCAGCAATCTCAATTGTTCCATTTCCAGAATCAAGCAATGTGTAAGTACACCTGCGAGAGTCTGCAAACGTTGGTCAAGTGAATCGTTCCAACTAGAAGAGGATCGTTTTTGTTCCGCCCTAAGCACACCAATCAACATTGAACCTTCCTTAAGGGGATACCAACGACGGTTTTCGGAAGGCTTCCTTAACTCTCTATCTGCTTCAACAGGGAGCAATCCCTTCTCACCAAAAGGCCATTCTCCAACCGCCTGAAGGTTTGGCGCCTGAACACCTTTGGTCTCGGCCACATAAACCACAATTCTTTCAAGCGTTGCTTCAGACTCGAAAGAACTCAGCTGTTGCTGAACCAGATTCAAAAATCGGTCAGACAGCTGCATGGCAAATAGTTTGCTTGTGAAACGAGGAAGGAGGAGAGATCAAGTCTTGAAAAATACGAAAAAAGTCTTAAGATATTCTCATCGAAAAGCAAGAAGCTTGTCCAGACAGGCCCAAGCTCAGCATCGACAAAGCAAAAGTTGCACAAATGATGCAACCAAAGCTACAGCAGAGGTAGACAAGTCCCCTGTCTTAAGCCGATCAACGATCGGCTAAACGAGTTGAGCTTATAGGGCCTCAGCCTTGCTGTGATCACTTGTTTCTCAACGACCTATCGGGATTTAACTAACTCGCATATTCCAAGCGAGCCAAGCCTCCCGAAGATCCATTCGACTTCAGTCCTTATCCCGATCGCACTCCCAACTAGGAGTTTCCTTGAATGTCTAAGAAGCGCAAGCGCATCAGCCGTAGACGCCTGGCTGGTCAAAGGGTTCTAGCCCATGTTCCAACCTTTCACCTTGAGACTGGCGAACATAAGCCTGTAACCGCAGCAAGGAGATTTATCGCCGAGGCAGGTCTCCGCTCTCCCGCAATTCTCAATGTTCGCCGCAATGAACACACGACTGATCGTTTTTTCTGGGGTGAGAAAGGTTTGTTCAGCGCTCAATATGCCGAGGAGAACCATTTCCTCTTCCCATCATTGAGAATCATCGTTGACTCCATTGGCGAAGACAACATGTTCCAGGGATTGGAACTAACAGCTGATGACTGGGAAGAAATTGAAGAATACGAATACGCCTTTGTATAAACAAAACATCCTTACCAGGACTTATTCCTTCAACCAATTGGTCAATGCCAATTGAATCGAAGGTATTAAATTCACCGGGATGCAGTGCCCGCCTCCAAAATCAATCAGTTCAACACTCCTGGAGCATTTACTCAACATCTTGAGTAAATGCTTTGATGCAGAGAAAGGGACTACGTCATCTTCCCTCCCATGCAAAAGAAGAACAGATGGACATCCATGAGGTGGCTCCCATCCTGGGTGTGGATATGCACTACAACCAATAATTCCCATCAGCGGTAGTTCGCACCCAGCGGCTAAGGCCATTGCACCGCCTTGAGAAAATCCCAACAAGAAAGTTTTCTCCAAAGGAATCTCAGGGGTTACAAGTTCTTCAAGACGTTTCTTTAAATCACTAACGGCGATAGGAACTGCCTGCCAATCTGAAGGGAACAAGCCATACCATTGAAGTCCAACCCCCTGAGGATGAGATTCCGGGGCATTAAGGGCTGCTAACTCAAATTCAACTGGTTGAGGTTCTAAAAGCTCCTTACCAATGCTTATTAGGTCGGTCGCATCGGCACCCCAACCATGCAACAGAACAAGTCGGTGAGTGGCTCGATCATTGTGATACTGAAGCAATTGATCTTTCACGCAATTATTTAGATACCTAGTGCTTAGGTTGGCTCAAAGGTTTCGTCTTGTCCCCTCCACCATGCCACGAATAGCATTACTGAGCGTTTCCAACAAACAAGGGTTAGTTCCTCTCGCCATAGCTCTAAGTCAGGACTATGGGTTTCAACTGTTATCAAGCGGTGGGACCGCAAAAGTACTAGAAGAAGCTGGTCTTGAAGTAACTCGAGTCGCCGAACACACTGAAGCACCAGAAATTCTTCAGGGACGTGTAAAAACCCTCCATCCAAAGGTCCATGGAGGCATACTTGCAAAAAGGGATGATCCAAATCATCAAAAAGACCTTTCTGAACAAAACATTGCTCCAATTGACTTAGTAATAGTAAATCTCTATCCATTTGAAGAAACAATAAAAGATCCAAATGTCAACTGGGAGAATGCTATTGAAAATATAGATATTGGAGGTCCTGCAATGGTTAGAGCAGCAGCTAAAAACAATGCACATGTTTCAGTGTTGACTAGTCCAACACAATATGAACCATTCATTAATGCTTTAAAAGATGGAATTACCAGTGAAATGAGAAAGAAACTAGCTCTAGAAGCCTTTCAGCATACTGCCTCTTACGACATTGCTATAAGTAATTGGTTAGCCCAAAAACTCAAGAGTAATAAACAGAACTCGTCGTGGCTACAAGCATTTCCTCTTAAGCAGAGTTTGCGATATGGGGAGAACCCACATCAAACTGCTGCTTGGTACAGCAACACCAACGAAGGCTGGGGTGGTGCCACTCAATTACAAGGGAAAGAACTAAGCACAAACAATCTCCTAGATCTAGAAGCAGCTCTATCCACTGTCATGGAGTTTGGGTATGAAAAGGACAAACAAAGGCCCTCTATTAGCCCAGCTGCAGTAGTAATAAAACACACCAATCCCTGTGGCGTTGCAATCAGCGAAAATACTTCCAAGGCAATGTCTAAAGCCTTAGAAGCAGATCCTATTAGTGCCTTTGGCGGCATAGTTGCTATTAATCAAGAGGTCGACTCCAAAACGGCCGAAGTCATACAAAGTCTTTTCCTTGAATGTGTCGTAGCACCAAGTTTTTCCAAAGAAGCCATGAGGCTTCTTAAGGGCAAAAAAAATCTACGTTTATTAGAACTCACATCAAATGCAATTAGAAAGTCCAGCAATACTTACGTACGAAGCATCCTTGGAGGAGTGTTGGTACAAGAGCTTGATAACGATGAAATTCAACCAGAAACCTGGAGCTTAGTGACTAAAAGAGCGCCAAGTAGGCATGAAGAAGAAGACCTAAAATTTGCCTGGAAAATTGCAAGGCACGTTCGTTCAAACGCTATCGTTGTAGCCTCTAATGGCCAAAGCTTAGGGATTGGGGCAGGGCAAATGAATAGAGTTGGCGCTGCATATTTAGCCCTTAAAGCTGCTAAGGAAAAAGCAAAAGGTGCAGTATTAGCAAGCGATGGCTTCTTACCATTTAATGATACAGTTCGCCTGGCATCTGAGCATGGAATCACAGCAATAATTCAACCAGGAGGTAGCGTTCGAGACAATGAGTCGATAGAAACTTGCAACGATCTAGATATTTCCATGATATTTACCGGAAAGAGACATTTTCTTCACTAAATTGAATTTAGAGAAGAAAATGGGGAGCAGTAAATTCTTTATGTCTAAAAAGCTACATTCCACATTTAAAACAATTTAATTCAACCTACTATGATTTTGTCTGAGGGTAATAAGTTATTTTATTAGTCTTTCTAAAGGCTGAAAGCCTCCCAGGCCCAGCACATACAAAATAGAAAAATATAGCTGCATATACTGCAGATAATTCAAATGCATAATTATGATTTTCAACTACGGCAAATGGGAAACCCTCTAGACCTGTATCAAGCAAATGAAATGGGATAGCAAAAAGCATTGTTGACAAAAGGCCTAAAGCAGAAATTCTTGCAAAAAAACCAAGAGCAAGACCTATTGGACAAATTACTTGGGTGGCAGCTGCAATAAATGTCCAAACTACCGGATCCCCAGGCAGGAAACCAAAATATTTGCCGACTACAAACTCTGAAAATCCTTCTGGGTCGTGGAACTTCTCTAAACCGTGATGAATCATCATCACGCTTACCCCAACTCGCAAAACAAAAATGGCCAGCTCTGCCAGGATATTGACCTCATTAGAAGCTGATGGACTCTCTACAACCACTTCGACTCGCTGAGGAGCAGACGAGCGATTTAGCTGAGGTGTACTAGTCCCTTCAGGCTGTGGAGCTTCAGGCTGTGGAACACCAGATTCAGACATCGCAACTAGATCTTTGGAAACTCATTTTAGGTATGCACGTTGCAAATCCACCTATTCCTAATGCAAAAACGATGAATAAGAAACCAAAAAATTGAAAAACTCAAAACCTCTAATTCAAAGTGGCTAATTACTAGGCATCACTTAACTTCATAAGTTTCTGAATTACATGCTCTACAACCTGATCAGGAGTTGATGCGCCAGAGGTTATTCCAACATTAACCTCACCTGATGGAAGGAAATTATCTTCAGTGACGAGGTCCTCACCCAAAGGTTTATGTGTAATGGAATTGTTGTCAGCAATTCTCTCTGGAGTATCTATATGAAAAGAGCGAATACCTCTGCTAATGGCAATTTCTTGTAAATGAGTAGTATTTGATGAGTTAAAGCCTCCTATTACTACAAGTAGGTCCAGTGGTTCATCTACTAAGGAAAACATTGCATCTTGCCTTTCTTCAGTTGCATCGCAAATTGTATTAAAAGCAAGAAAATGTTCATTCAAAGCCTGAGGGCCATATCTCTCAAGCATTGTGAGCTCAAACAAACGACCAATTTCTTCTGTTTCACTTTTCAACATAGTTGTTTGATTAGCTACACCCAGTCTTTGCAAATCCTTATCAGGATCAAAGCCAGGTGAACAGGCCTTAGCAAAACGTTCAATAAAAGCAGCTCTATCACCACGACCCAAAATATATTCAGCAACATATTGCGCTTCTTCAAGATCAAGAACAACTAAATAAGTACCAGCAAATGAGCTGGTAGCCAAGGTTTCCTCATGTTTTACTTTTCCATGAATAATAGAAGTAAAGGTATGTTTCTTATGTTTTTCTACTGTGTGCCAAACTTTAGAAACCCAGGGACATGTAGTGTCAATAATGTGGCAACCGCGCTCATGTAAAAGCTGCATCTCTTGAACTGTTGCACCAAAGGCAGGAAGAATAACCACATCTCCTTCACTAACACCTGAAAAGTCTTTTACTCCACCTTCCGCAGAAATAAAAAGAACATTCATGCTGCGAAGATGATCATTAACAGAAGGGTTATGAATGATCTCATTCGTAATCCAAATACGCTCTTTCGGGTAATGACGTCTTGTTTCATATGCCATCGCAACAGCTCGTTCTACTCCCCAACAAAACCCAAATGCCTCCGCCAATTTCACTCTCAAACGGCCATGTTGCAGTACATAACCGTTATCTCGAATAGAACCAATCAAAGTGCTTTGGTAAGCCTGCTCAAGGCTTCCAGCGACTTCCTTCGCTCTGCCGAACCCTCTTCTGTTATATCGATCCGAATGATGCAGAGAACGTTTAAAAGCCTGGGTATCCATATAAATGACATAGAACTGTGTAACGCGACTCTATGCGCCAATCGATAAAAAGCCAAAAAAAAAGCCTGGCATTAAGCCAGGCCTTTCAAAAAAGTAAATAATCTCAGTTTGCAGCAGAAGCGAAATCAGGGTATGCCTCCATACCGTGCTCGCCAATATCAAGGCCAGCAATCTCTTCTTGCTCACTTACTCGGATGCCACCAAAGCAACTTCCAATGATTTGCCAGGCAATCCAACAAGTAACAACTGTCCAAATTGCATAAGCAGCACATCCAACAAACTGAATCCAGAGTTGGCTAAAGCCTCCTCCAACAAATAGTCCCAATGCTGAACCATCACCTTGAACATCAAAGCCCCAAAGGCCTACTACAAGAGTTCCCCAAATTCCACATACTCCGTGAACTGAGAACGCTCCAACCGGATCATCAATCCCCAATGAATCCAACCAAGAAACAGAGAAAACTACGATAATTCCACCTACCAAACCAGCTACCCAAGCGCCTGTCATGGTGAGGTTGCCACAACCTGCGGTGACACTAACCAAGCCAGCCAAAATGCCATTAATGATCATTGTTAGATCAGGCTTGCCGGAGGTCACTGTTGACACAACTGTTGCACCAATTGCACCGCCTGCAGCTGCAAGGGTGGTTGTAACGGCTACATAAGGTACCCATTGATCCATAGCAAGTTGGGATCCAGGATTAAAGCCATACCAACCAATCCACAAAACAAGTGCTCCAAGAGTCGCAATTGCCATGTTGTGGCCTGGCATCGCTTGCGCCTTTCCATTCACAAACTTGCCGAGACGTGGACCAAGAAGCATTGCTCCTACCAAACCAGCCCAAGCTCCAACTGAATGCACAATTGAAGAACCTGCAAAATCAATGAACCCAAGTTCACTCAACCATCCGCCGTTCCACTGCCAACTACCAGCAATTGGATAGATGAATGCAGTCAAAACCAAGGAAAAAACTACAAATTCTCCGAACTTCACGCGCTCAGCAACCAATCCAGAAACGATGGTTGCCGCTGTACCTGCAAAGGCTGCCTGAAAGAGGAAATCAACTGTGGGGACTAGACCTGCTTCACCAATTAATTCAGGCGTAACAGCAGGATCAAAAAACAACCCATTGAAATAGAGCCAACCTGCCGCTACTGCATCTCCATACATCAAGGAATAGCCAACAAACCAATATGCGGTTACCGCTAAAGCAAAAACAAAGAGGTTTTTAGCAAGAATATTTACCGCATTCTTTTGACGGCACATCCCTGCTTCAACCATTGCGAATCCGGCATTCATGAAAATGACCAAGATGGTTGCAACCAGAAGCCAAAGGTTGTTAGCCAAGAATGCAGCATTTAGTTCAGGCATCTCAGCTGCATGCGCTGAGAGATTGAAAAGGCCTAAACCAAATAGTGCAATAGGAACACAGGCAAGCCACATCAAGGAGCGATGAGAGCTGAAGCCACGAATGCTGCGAAGAAGGAGCATTGGCCCCTCCAAGAGACTTGCCTCTTGGAGGGAAGCAGTGCGCCGCCTACCAGACGAATGCAGTGCAGTAGTCATAAAAAAGTGAAGCCTTTAGATAAGACTAGAAATCTAGAAGTAAATTTCTAGCTAATTAACAACGTTAAAATGATGAATCCCAAGGATTTATCAAGTTGCGGTTGATACCAAACGATAAAGAGGCAGTTAAAAATTTATATATTCGTACGTAAAGCTTTATATCCCTTCCTTAAGCGGTTTTACTCCCTCCCAGGTGATCTTTTCTCTATGAAAACCAAAACAACACGGAACAACCTCAACCCCTGTCTTTAAAGCCTTACGAAACAACCTCCCATAAACAGGATCTGCACTATCTCCAGGTGCAAACTCCTTTACATCAATGCGGCTAAGGCATGGGATCAATACACCTCTGGAGCTTCCTAGAACTACCCCCATGAGTTCCTCTAAGTGCTTTTGGCCTCTCTGTGTAACAGAGTCAGGAAACAAAGCCAAGGAACCATCAGCCCAAGTTGTGTTCTTAACCTCTACATAGATTTTCTTTGAATCCTTCGAATCGCGAGCAGGAGTCAATAACAAGTCAATCCTGCTACGACGATTCAGGCCATAGGGCACTTCTCGTCGAATTGTTTCTATCTGCCCAAGAGAGTCGTCTAGAAAACCAGCTTCTATTGCCAAGCGAACCAGAGTATTTGGTAGTGCTGTGTTGATTCCTACCCAACTAAAACCACCATCAAGACTTGGCACTTTGGCCTGCTCCCATGTCCAGGCCAACTTGCGAGCCGGATTGTTCACATGTCTAAGCCTTACTCGACCTCCAGGCAAAAGAACACCAGTCATTGGACCAGTATTGGCGCAATGTGCAGTCACCTTTTCACCATCATCAAATTCAATATCAGCCAAAAAACGTTTATATCTTCTGAGCAAAGTGCCTTCTTTAAGAGCAGGAAACTTCAAAACTGTCTTGCTTTCCATGAGTCTCCATCCATTGCGACGTTGAGAGATCCTCTAGTAAATAGAGAGTGAACAGACATTCGTTAAACCACCCTTTGGAGAAGAATGGGAAGCCCTCTTAAGCAAATAGCTCTAATAGTTACTTTTGGGACTCTCCTAAGCAAAGCAGGAGGATTGTTCAGGCAACTAGTGATAGCTAATGCTTTTGGGGTAGGCGCAGCCTATGAGGCTTACAACTATTCATATGTTCTACCTGGTTTTCTACTAATTCTTCTGGGTGGGATCAATGGTCCTTTCCACAATGCCATGGTTTCTGTGCTTAGCAGACTGCCAAAACAAGAACGAAGCCATGTAATGGCAGCACTTATTACTTTAGTTAGTTCAACACTATGCTTAACAGCAATCTTTCTAGTTTTAGCAGCCGATCCTCTTATCACTCTGTTAGCGCCAGGCTTAAACCCTGAGATTCACAAAATAGCAGTTATTCAACTTAAGCTCATGTCCCCAATAGCCATTTTTTCTGGACTTATTGGACTTGGCTTCGGCTCTTTAAATGCCGCAGAGAAATTCTGGGTTCCTGCGATATCACCACTAATATCAAGCATTGCAATTATTAGCGGAATTGGCCTTCTAAGATTACAGATAGGCCAAGAGATTGGCACGCCAGATTATGCACTACTTGGCGGACTAGTACTCGCACTTTCTTCTTCAGCAGGGGCCTTCCTCCAATGGACTCTTCAAATACCTTCATTAATTAAAGAAAACTTAATTCAAATAAAATTTGTCTGGGATTGGCAAAACCCTGCTGTTAGAGACGTACTAAAAATCATGGGGCCTGCGACACTTTCATCAGGCATGCTGCAAATAAACGTTTTTACCGATCTATTTTTTGCATCTGGAATACCTCTAGCCGCAGCAGGCCTTGGATACGCAACATTACTAATCCAAACGCCATTAGGACTTATTTCTAATAGTTTAATAATTCCTCTGCTGCCTACATTCGCCAAGCTAAATAATAAACTAGACAAGCCTATGTTAATAAAAAGAATTAGCCAGGGCCTAATGCTTTCGATAACTAGCATGGTTGCTCTAGCAACAATCTTAATTGTTATGAGCACACCAATAGTAACCTTAATCTATGAAAGGGGAGCTTTCGACAGCAATGCCTCGAAAATTGTAAGTGCTCTTTTAATAGCCTACGGTATAGGTATGCCAGCCTACTTAGTTAGAGACTTGTTAGTAAGAATATTTTATGCCCTTGGGGATGCAAGAATTCCTCTAAATTTCTCAATCACAGGAATAATTCTGAATATAATTTTTGACTGGCTTTTGGTTGGAGGGCCTACTCCATGGGGCAACCAACTCTCTTTCAACTTTGGAGCTCCAGGTCTTGTCTTCGCAACAAGTGCGATAAATCTGATTACCTCAATAGGGCTAATATGGGTTCTAAATAAGAAATTAGATGGTCTACCTATTAAAGAGTGGATATCTGATACATACAAAATACTTCTTGCAGGGGGATTATCAGGACTAATAGCTTTTTCTCTAAAAATAGGAGTTCAGTGGCCAGACAACACTTTTGGACTCACTTTCAAAGTATGTCTATCTTCCTTAATCGCCCTGGGCGCATTTGGCCTCATAACGAGTTCGCTGGGAGTAGAACAAGCAAAAGAAATCTTGCTTGTTCTACGAAGAAGAATTACTCATTTTTGAGTCTTACTGCTCGATCTTCTCTAATTTGTAGTGCTACTTCAATGCCTTGGCGCCCAACCAGTTCGGCGCCTTGTACAGAAATAATCCGAGCTTCTATCCCAAATTCTTGAAAAGCTGTTTCCATCTCCTGAATCAAGGCCTTCTCAACCTGCGCTTCAGCATCTACGACCTTGCCAAAAAGCCTTTCTCCTAAACGCCCTATGCGCTCTCGAACAACCTCTCGCGCATTGGTGACCTCGATTATCAGCAAAATAACCCCCCTATTTCAATTGCAACCTTATCGGCAGTAAGGGTCCAAAATCTCTTCTAAGTCAATAATCTGAGAAGGAGGAATCAATCGAGCTAGGGGCAAACGAAGACTTCCTCCAGCCAATGACACCTGTACTGACTCCAAGCCACAACGAGCAGCAGCACTAGCTCCTTGGTCAAGCTTGGCGGAACATTCGATTGCCAAGTCCTCTGCGATGCCAGCATCTCCGAGATAAAGATGCCATTTCGAGACCTGAATATAAATTCGATCAGCAATAGCTATCTGCAGTTCTCTTAACTGATTTTTGTTGAGAGTCATAAAACCATTAACGAAGAAACGAATTCAGTCTTTACTCAACACAGATTTTTCCTCACGAGGTCTTTCCCTGACAACAAAAAGCAAATTAAGCATGAGCACGAGAAGCCAAATCTCAGTAAACCAATTCAGATGTCCCCAAGGGTGTCTGATCTGTTGCCAAAACCAAAGTCCACTATTAACCGCAGCGAATGCCATCGCATGAAGGGTCAGGTTAACAATTCTGGAAAAATGCTTATAGAGAGGATCGTTAGGATCCCCTGAGCCGTACCAACGAATAGGCATGTTTCGCTCTAAAACTCTTCAATTGTGGCTTGGAAAACCATAGTCGGTTGACGAAAGGCCCTGTAATAGTGTCTTATGAATTCTTACATGCGCCTGTAGCTCAGCGGATTAGAGCATCTGACTACGGATCAGAGGGTCGGGAGTTCGAATCTCTCCAGGCGCGTTTTCAACTGCCCTAAGGGCAGTTTTTTTTTGCATAGTGTTTTGAAGTCAAACCACCAGAGCAATTTAAAAATGAATAACTAAGCACCTATGACTACGATCCTCAAACTTGGTGCGATAGAGCATGCAGGAAGGTTCAATGGCTCCAATTGACGAGAACTTGGCAACATCCGACAAAGTCATTGCCGACTTGATAGATCTGGAGAGAAATCGTCAGGAAACGCATCTGGAACTAATTGCAAGCGAAAACTTTGCTTCCCAAGCAGTAATGGAAGCTCAAGGCTCTGTACTAACCAACAAATATGCAGAAGGGCTTCCTTACAAGCGCTATTACGGAGGCTGTGAGCATGTGGATGCCATTGAGGAATTGGCAATCAAGCGAGCGAAAGAACTTTTTGGAGCAGCATGGGTAAATGTTCAACCTCATAGTGGTGCACAAGCAAATTTCGCGGTAGTACTAGCTCTTCTGAAGCCTGGGGATACCATCATGGGGATGGATCTCTCTCATGGAGGTCACCTCACTCATGGTTCGCCTGTAAATGTCAGCGGGAAGTGGTTCAACATCGTTCATTACGGAGTAGATCGTTCCACCCAGAGGTTGGATATGGAAGAAATTCGACAGCTCGCCCTAAAACATCATCCAAAGTTAATCATTTGCGGATATTCCGCTTACCCTCGCAAAATCGATTTTCAGGCTTTTCGTTTAATAGCGGACGAAGTTGGTGCCTATCTTCTCGCGGACATGGCTCATATTGCTGGATTAGTGGCATCTAGGGTCCATCCAAGCCCTATTCCTCACTGTGATGTTGTCACTACTACCACTCACAAAACCCTTCGTGGCCCTAGAGGAGGGCTGATTCTCTGTAGGGACGAAGAGTTCGGAAAAAAGTTTGACAAGGCCGTATTCCCTGGCTCACAAGGTGGGCCATTAGAACATGTAATTGCTGCCAAGGCTGTTGCCTTTGGTGAGGCCTTGCAAAAGTCATTCCAGGAGTACAGCTCGAATGTCATTCGTAACGCCCAGGCCCTAGCCAAAAGACTCCAAGAACGAGGTGTCAAAATAGTGAGCGGAGGTACAGATAATCACATAGTTCTTTTAGACCTTCGCTCTATACAAATGACTGGCAAATTAGCAGATACTTTAGTAAGTGAAATACATATCACTGCAAACAAAAATACTGTTCCATTTGATCCAGAGTCTCCATTTGTCACTAGTGGTCTTCGTCTTGGTAGCGCTGCATTAACAACTCGTAGGTTTGACGAAGATGCATTTATGGAGGTTGGCGATTTAATAGCTGATCGCCTTCTCAACCCCGAAGATAATGAAATTAAAAATCAGTGTCTGGATAGGGTAAAAAGACTCTGCGAGAGATTTCCTTTATATTCATAATCTAACTAACAGAAATAAAAGTCGAATGAAGTCCTTTAAGAGAAAGAAAAATGTCGAAATTCTATGCATAGGAACAGAACTACTTTTAGGCAATATCTTGAATGGGAACTCTCGTTGGATCGCCGAAGAATTAGCGGCCCTTGGGATGCCTCATTTTCGGCAAGGTGTAGTAGGAGACAATATGGAAAGGCTAAAAGAAGCAATCCTTGAGTGCTCAGAGCGGTGCAATATCCTAATAACGACAGGAGGTCTTGGCCCTACACCAGACGATCTAACCACCGAGGCAATGGCCCAAGCCTTTGGCGTCAAACTGCAAATAATTGAAGAAGTAAAGCAAGATATAAAGGAAAAATTAACCTCTAAGGGGAAGAGCTATAGCCTAAATAATGAGAAGCAAGCGTTAGTCCCTGAAGGTTCAAAAATAATGCCCAATTCCAACGGTACTGCACCTGGAATAATTTGGAATCCAATACCAGGCTTCACAATAATTTCTTTTCCTGGTGTCCCCTCAGAAATGAAAAAAATGTGGTCGCAATCCGCCTTGCCATGGTTGGAGAAAAATGCAAATCTTCAAGGTACAATTGCTAGTAAATTGCTACGCTTTACAGGCATAGCCGAATCAAAGCTAGCAGAAGATCTTAGCGATCTACTTCATCAAAGCAATCCAACTATTGCACCATACGCTGAACTAGGAGAAGTCAAGTTACGAGTAACAGCTAAGGCTTCTAATGCCGAAGAAGTAGAGCAATTAATGAATCCATGTATTACAAAAATTCGTGAACGTACCAAGACACTTTGTTATGGATCAGAACAAGATAGTCTTGCCTCAGTTGTGATAGATCTTCTAAGAAAAAAAAATGAAAAACTTGTCATTGCTGAATCTTGTACTGGAGGAGGACTCGGTGCAGCATTAACAGCTGTACCAGGCGCTTCTGATGTTTTCTTAGGTGGAGTTATTACTTACAGCAACGATCTAAAACAAAAACTACTTGGAGTAAACAAAGAATTACTTCAAAAACACGGTGCTGTTTCAGCGCAAGTCGCTGAAGCTATGGCAAAGGGTGTCAAAGAAAAATTGGGAGCAGATTGGGCCATTGCCATAACTGGATTGGCAGGCCCTCTAGGTGGTAACAACAAAAAACCAGTGGGACTGGTTTTTTGTTGTATTGCTAATCGAAAATTTTGCAGCACCAAAAAGGAACTTTTCGGGAACTATCACGGGAGAGCAGGGATACAGCATTTGAGCATTGTCCGAAGTCTTGACGAACTACGTTTGCTTTTGCTCTCCGGGAGCTAGGGTTTCGACTTATGCAATTAACTCTTGAGCTCTGGCACCCTTTACGACAAGGTCTGGGACCTGCATCGGGTGAGCGAATTGGCAGGAGGCTCGACTCAACTGCTTGTAGGACTTCATTTAATTCATGAAGTTACAAGCCCTCAAGCATTTGCAGCTCTAAAAGACAAAGGTTTGAAGGTTAAACATCCTGAGAGGACAGTGGCTACTGTCGACCACATTGTTCCAACCCAAAATCAACAAAATAGACCTTTCCAGGATTCTCTTGCTGAGGAAATGCTCAGCACCTTGGAAAAAAACTGCCTAGATCAAAAAATCACCCTCCATAGCCTGGGAAGTGGTAAACAGGGAATTGTTCATGTCATAGCTCCCGAACTAGGTCTTACCCAACCAGGTATGACAATCGCGTGTGGTGATTCACATACCTCCACTCACGGTGCTTTTGGCGCAATTGCTTTTGGCATTGGAACTAGTCAAGTAAGAGATGTCCTTGCAAGCCAAACTTTGGCAATGAGGAAGCTAAAAGTAAAAAAGATTTGGATTGAAGGCCAACTAAGTAAAGGGGTTTATGCCAAGGATCTGATCCTTCATATCATTCAAGTTCTGGGAGTTAAAGGTGGAGTTGGCTATGCATACGAATTTGCAGGTCCAGCAATTTCATTGCTTTCGATGGAAGAAAGAATGACCATCTGCAATATGGCTATTGAAGGGGGCGCCCGCTGTGGATATATGAATCCTGATTCTGTCACCTTTGAGTATTTAAAAAACAAACCTCATGTACCACAAGGCAAAAACTGGAAGCGTGCCGTTGAATGGTGGGCAAGTCTTTCAAGCAATGAAAATTCCAGCTTCGATAGTGAAGTCTGCTTTGATGCTTCCAAAGTTGCACCAACTGTTACATGGGGAATAACTCCAGGCCAAAGCATTTCAATTGACCAGAGAATGCCCATCCCTGAGACCCTCGAACGAGTAGAACGTTCAATCGCTAAAGAAGCTTATAAATATATGGATTTAAAGCCTGGGGAGCCTATTAAAGGTATTGAAGTAGATGTTTGCTTTATAGGAAGCTGCACAAACGGTCGTCTCAGTGATCTGCAAATTGCCGCAAGCATTGCTAATGGCCGCAAAGTAGCAAAAGGGATAAAGGCTTTTGTCGTACCGGGTTCAGAGCAAGTAGCTCTTGAAGCCAAAGCACAAGGTCTTGATTCTATTTTTCAAAAAGCTGGCTTTGAATGGCGAGAGCCTGGATGTTCAATGTGTCTAGCCATGAATCCTGATCGACTCGAAGGACGTCAAATCAGTGCCAGCTCAAGCAATAGAAACTTCAAAGGTCGTCAAGGGTCGGCAAGCGGCAGAACTCTCTTGATGAGTCCTGCAATGGTTGCTGCAGCGGCTGTTACTGGAAAGGTTACAGACGTAAGAGAACTTCTTAAAAACAACTCATAACCTTCGGCAATCAATGATGGAACAAAAGCCACCATTCCCTAAAGGGGCAATTCAAAATTTAATCGGTAGAGCTATTGTTCTAGAAGGAGATGATATTGACACAGATCGAATAATACCTGCGCGTTTTCTTAAATGTGTCAGTTTTGAGAATTTAGGAAGTCAATTATTCGAGGATGATCGAAATGAACTAGAAGGACGACACCCATTTGATTTAAAAATATTTCAAGGGGCATCTATCTTGATAGTAAATTGCAATTTTGGATGTGGCTCAAGTCGAGAGCATGCTCCACAGGCACTTATGAGATGGGGGATACGAGGAATAATAGGTGAAAGCTTTGCCGAGATCTTTTATGGCAACTGCCTAGCACTTGGCATACCTTGCGCTACAGCCCAAAGCAATGAAATCAAAGCCCTACAAAATACAGTAAAGAAAAATGCATCATCCGAATGGAAGATGGACATAGTCAATAATAAGTTTTGGGGGGACAAGTATGAATTAGAATTAAATATTGAGAATGGGCCAAAAGAAATGTTGCTTACTGGAGATTGGGATATAACAACACAATTAGTAGGGAATGAAAAGGCTACAACCGAAATCTTAAATAGACTTCCCTATTTGAATTCTTTCGATTAGTTGTAGAGTGAGGAAACTATTTAGAGGACGGAATAAAAGGCAAGCCGGTTCCTCCAAAGTCAAAATCATTAAGGTTAACTCTGATACCTCCTATTCCCTTATGAGAGTTATAGTAAATACCAAAATCATATGATCTTCTCTGCCAGCGGAACTCTATTTTTGAATTAATTGCCTCGCCATATACATCAGATGAAGGATCGACATTAAAGGCAAATCCTGTATCAAGAATTAATGGACCAGCTATTTGTTGAGTCAATCCTATCTCTACAACTGCCAGGTCTGTAGCCTGATCAAAATCAAATGGGCTTGAACCATTCTTAACTGTGCCCTTAGCAATAACAGCAAGTTTCGTGTAATCAAGGAATGGTTTTTTGAACCTGCCTAAGGTCAACGAAGGCCCACCACTCAAACTGATCGTATTTTGAGTTGCTCCCCCCTCATAGAGTGCAGCTGTCGCACTGATATTAGTCTTTAGATAAATTCCTGGAATTATTTCTTTTGAAGAATATCTATAGTCGAATATCTTATTCATTCCTTCAGGCTTACCTATAAGTAATGGATAGCTACTGTTCAGTGAGGCGAACAAGCTATATCTCCACAATTCGGGAATCTCGGAAGACTCATGTCTATCAGATCTATACCTTCCCAAGCCTGTTCTTAGCAAGTAATTATTAGTAAACTTCTTAGCCTTCCAATCATTTCGTTTCTCCCAGAAGGCACCATATGCGGAATAAATATCTGTTTGGCCTAAAGATCCATTCCAGGCCCTATACCTTGAAGCCCCAAAAATTCGATTGTTTACCTTGCCAATAAAAGGTAAATTATATTCACGGCTAATCCCTCCCCAAAAACGGCTGGCATTAATAAAGTTGTCCATATTAAATGTACTTAAGCTTGCATTAGCTTCTAATTGCCATCCAAAACTCTCGCCATCAAGTTCGGCTTTTAAACCAAAGAGATCTGATGTCTCAGCCCTTTGAACGACTTCATTACTATTAGAAGCACTTCCAGGCTTTATATAACTACTTGTCTCAAGGCTATTTGCACGCTGAAGCATTACCTGGGGCTGTAGATATAAACTATATTTTTCGCCAATATTAATAGGTTTAAGATTCCTTCCAATAAAAATGCCATCCCTGTCTTTGTTATCTATACCTAGAACCCATCTGTTTTCTATTTCTTCTTTCTTTTTTATTCGTTGCTTTCTTGAAATGGGCAAAGGGAACCTCTCCTCTAAAATTAAATTATTCTGACCAGTTCTTATAAGAATATCTCCATTAGACAATTCTTTAGCAACAACATTCTTTGCATCAATTCTTGTCTGAGTTGGCGTAAAAGGATCATTAGTAAAGCCCATTCGGCTAGCCTCCCAACCTTCTGGCGTGATAGTCACAGTTGGAGCTTGTATGCGCCAACGACTAATTGAACCACTCATAAATTTTGTCCTTCCTTGCAAATTCAGCTGAGAGACTCTTATTCCGCCATATTGATTTTGCTCTTCAATATTGCGAGCAGAAGTTGGCACACCAAATCTCTGTTCAAGTCTTAATCTATTAATGGGTTTTACATTGTAAACCCGTTGATTAATTGATCTAATCACCCTAGAGCGAATTTTCTCCTTTTCTAAATTAGATATTTTTTCATTAGTCTGATTCTTATTTTTATTTGCAACTTGATTTGTAAGTGGTGAGTTCTGATTTAAACCGCTAGTGCCTAGGATTTCATCTTGATTGAATGAAATAATAGCAAGATCTCTTTCATTTTTATGAACGCATTTATTTGGAGGATCTATAGCATATTTACTATTATCTTTGATATCCTTACCCCACCTATATCTGGCTCCAAGCAAATAAGCATTACTCCCCTCCTCAGCACCATTGTACAAACCATATGCCCCTGACCTATGATGAATACGACCAACCAATGAAAGACTTTTAGAGACTTTAGCTTCAATTTCAAAACCTAAATAATTCAAAAGTTTATTATATTTTTTTCTGAAAGTTCTTTCATAATTACTAAATCTTGTGTAGTAACTAACACCTTCTATAAGGGCAAAGCTTAGCCATGGTCTAACCCACAACCTTGCGCCTATTCCCAATACAAGCTCATCAAAGGCTTGCGAAGAAGTATCCGAGTAAGGCTTCGCTTGATTATATTTACCACCCGCTTGCCTAGCAACATCATGCCTAAAGAAATCAGCTTCCAACCCAAGAGTCAAAGGGCCTGCTCTATAAAGTCTTTTTTGCAATCCAACTCCTAACAAATATTCTTCCCTCAGGTTCCCATCAAATACAAATGTATTTCGAAAGTTTGCATCAATCTTCTGGCCGGCCCAAATAGTCGCCGACCAAGGGTGAGGATGCCAATCGGGGATTGAGGGTATAGAAGGTGGGCATATTTTTGACTTCCCTAGCTCAAACTTCTGATCTATTTTTTTAGAAGTTCTATTCACAACTTCGCTTACTTTTAGCCGGTCGACTGACCTATTCGTTGAAAGGTCTTTAGAAACCCTAGCCAAGTCAAGTATTCCATAAACATCTTTCAACACTCCATTTCTATCCAGGAAGCTATAACGAAATGAAGTTGCCTGAAAATACTGAGAACCCTTTTTAAATTGAACATTTCCAGTTGCATATAGAGAATTAAAATCACTAGAAAATTCAATTCTTTCTGCAACAAGAGTCCCCCCATCAACATCCACCCTCGCACTTCCTTCGGCAATAAAAATATCTTTTTCTAAATCATATATGTGTCTATCTGCGCTTAAAGACAAAGCCTTTGGAGGAATGCCAGAGTTGATCCGCGATTCGTTGCTTTCAGCAAGAACTCTCTTTGATTTACCAATATCTAACGGCGAGCCTATAGAAAAGGCACCAAGTGATGCTGACTTATCTTTGTTGTTGCCCTTCTCAGGCCATACACCTCCAGACGCAGGACTGAATCCCACTGCACCTGAGGTAAGAAGACCAACAAAAAAAACAGAGGGGCGTTTAGCCACCACAAATTTTCTTAGGAAGCTGATGATCCTCCCATGCTTAGTAGGTCCTAAACACCAACAAGTCCCAGTACTAAGTCTGGCGCGCGAAGGCCTCTATTTTCAGAAAGGAGTCCTAGTCCTGTGGAGCTTCTAGATCCTTTCTCGCAGGCGTGCGGGTTGGATCGCTAGCCAAGAAGCCAAAAAGGAAGACTCCGACGAAGAAAAAGACGATCGTGTAAACGGAAATCTTGAGGGCGAGCATGGATACCGACCACGTCTAAGTTAAGTGATCACATCTTATGGGATTTACCAGCCTTAAAGACCTCAGGGGGGGGGGTCAAGCCCAAGTATTGGCGCGTATTGAAATGTTTCTAAGTCACAAAAGTCACTTTTTAATCGAAAAAAGGCTCCGCATAGACATCGATATCCAAAAAAAACTGCCAAATACGCGCCAAAAGTAAAGATTGCGATAATTAAGTACAAATACTTAGCGGGGGGATTCTGGTTGACGGATTCTTTCAAGAATCAATCATCATGCTCATCGAAAGGATCGTCTAAGCGCTTAGACGGAGGCCCAAATGCTGTGTAAATCCCAAAACCAGTAAGTCCAAACAAAGTCACCAACAAAACAATTGCTAATGAGAGGGCAGGGGAAGTGGTTTGCATCAAATCTCTCGACAGAATCAATCTTATAGGGGGCATTACCCATAGAATATCCAAACTGATCCTTCAACTGAGACACGAGCCTCGCCATGGGACAAAAAACAGCAATCGGAAGTCTGCTCAAATCAATAGGCAACTCTGGGCAGGGAAAGGTTGTTCCAGGATGGGGCGCCGTACCAGTTATGGCAGCCATTGGCGTAATGCTGCTTATCTTCCTGGTAATCATGCTCCAGATATATAACCAGTCATTGCTTCTTCAAGGCTTCTCGGTTGACTGGAATGGGGCTGGCTGAGGTTAAAAAATGAATGTTTTTGGCATCGGTCTTCCTGAAATAGCGGTAATCGGTGCCTTAGCTCTCGTAATATTTGGCCCCAAAAGGCTGCCTGAACTAGGACGAAGTCTGGGTAAAACCCTTAAGGGTTTTCAGGCTGCATCCTCGGAATTTGAGCGGGAACTAAACAAAGCCATGGCCGAGCCTGAGGCATTGGATAGTGCGAAAATTCCTGAAAAAACCATCTCAACAAAAGAAAGTCAATCTCCAAAACCCAAAGAGGGATGATTCCTGGAGATATCAAGCTGTTAGTAGGACTTGGGAACCCTGGCTCAAAATACAAAACCACACGCCATAACATAGGATTTATGGCCTTAGAGAGGTTGGCGCAAGAAAATGCCGTTAGCTTCAAAAAGCACACCAGAATTGAAGGACTTCTTGGAGAAATTGGTTTTGGTACTAAGCGTGTTCGGTTATTAATGCCAAACACATACATGAATGAAAGCGGCCGCTCAATCCGCTCAGCCATGAACTGGTTCGATCTCGAGATTGAACAATTACTAGTTTTAGTTGACGATATGGATCTACCTCTTGGCAAACTTAGACTTCGAACCAAGGGAGGATCTGGCGGTCACAATGGTTTAAAAAGTACTATTAGTCATCTTGGAACCGAGAACTTCAACCGCCTAAGAATTGGTATTGGTGCTCCAATTGGAATGCCAGAAGAACGACGAGCAAATACCGTTTCTCATGTTTTAGGAGTATTTTCCAAATCAGAGACCCTCCTAGTTGAGAATACGATTAAACAAGTAATTACAGGAATCAATATTATTCAGGAATATGGTCTCGAAAAAGCAAGTAACCAACTTAACTCCTATCAAGCCACTAAACTTGAAAAATAATAATGAATACTCTCCCAGCCACTGCAGCTTGCCTAAGAGTTAACCGTCAGAATTTTGCAGAGAATTTTATAGATGGAGAAGTCTCTGCGGGAGGGTTTGAATGGAATTTTCATTGGGAATTCAGCCAAGGAGAATTACAAGTAGAGCCCTCTCTTGGCAGAGCACTCATTCAAGATGCTTTGCTTAGATTCCTTATTAAAATGGACTATCAGCTTGAGCCAGGTGAAAATTATTTTTTTACTGTTAGGGCTAAGTTTTAAACTTTTTTGATCCTTTCCAACACAGCTTCTTGCCTAGGTAATTTTCTAAAATAATCAAAGCCGCTACAGCATCTAAATTTTCTTTCGGTAAAACTAATCCTCTTGGCAGAAATCTAGTGAAATCTTGAGGGGGCCAAAGTTCCCAATAACGCTTTCTGGCTTTTAAAGTAGTGTTAAACTCTTCTACAACTTGTAAAGATGCAACGCCAGTTAATTTTTCTTCCCAATAATCACTACTAGTACCATTGCCGAGCAAAATCAAGTCAATATTGAATTGTGATTTCCAAAGGGTTATTAAATCAATAACCGCACCTGCATGAACAACTCTTCCTTCCAAAACCAAACCCTTTTCTGGGCATGAAAGTACAAGACCACATTTGTGTCTACCAGGATCAATAGCTATCAGTTTGCCCATGTACTGCTTTTATCGGGCTTATTGATGTTCTGCTTTATGCGTAAACCTATTTTCACTTGATCTGACGTATCACTACTCTTTAAAGCGAACGACTCTAAAATAATAGTTCCACCTAAGAGACCTACCAATTCCTTGCCCAATTGATTAACTGAACTTGCATCAAATTGAAGTCCTGAGCTAAGAGATCCTCTTCGCCTAACCTCTGCGAAAGTAGAGGCTAGTAAAAGGTTTATCTGCTTTCGTATTACATCAGTGGTTCGATCTCTTGGATTAAGGGTGATCTTTCCCAAAACATCACCTTTTTGTACAACAGCAATGTTTGGTCTTACCTCCGGGATGGCATAAACCCATTTTTCCCCTAGCAAAACATTACCTGCTGAACGAAAATTAACGACCCATGTACCAGACTCACTAATAGTTTCTTTAAGCTTTTGAATTTCCTCTCTAGGCACCCTCAGGATCTGCCTATTTGGTTTTTCACCAGGCAAAACCCGCCTAAAAGCCTCAAGATTTGCCTCCTGAAGCAAACGATCAATTATCCCTTTAGCTTGATTCGGGTTATCTAATCTGAACTTCGCAGTAGCCAATCTTTGTCCGCTACTTAAAACAACAGCACCTCTCCTTAAAGCAATCAAATTACTTTCACGCAACCTCAATTCCTTTTGAGCTGCCTTGATCTTTGCTTGTAGGCCATCTAATTGAAATAAACCAACTCTCAATTGCCTGCTCACAAGCAACATCAAACCTAACGATAAAAAACTAATAAGGCTCCCTGTTAGGACTGTGATTAAAACAGCTGTGCTTCTTGGTCGCAGGTTAAATATGCTTAAACGAGCTTTGCCTACTCGACTGCCAAGCCGATCCCCAAGAGTGGATAAGACCCCTCCAAGGACCAATAAAAGAACAATGAGCAGCCAGCCTGTCACGAAAAACGTCGGGCCAAGTTTTTATTTGATTCAAACAACATGAATGGTAGGAAGGGATCACACCTAATTGAAACGCTTAGCAAGAGCAATTGGGTCTAATACCGTAATTTTCTTACGATCAATTTCTACCAGGCCAGCGCTACGTAAGTCTCCCAAAAGTCTGGTAATTGTGACCCTTGTAGAACCTATGGCCTCTGCTATTGCCTGATGCGAAAGTCTCAAATCAATAGTAATTCCTTGATCCCCAGGGACCCCAAAATCCCTGCAAAGAACCAATAAGAAGCTTACTAAACGTGATGACATATCACGATGAGTAAGTGTTTCTATCATCGTTTCTGTTTGCAAGATTCGACTGGAAAGCCCCTGCAAAAGAAGCAACCCAACGCCAGAGTCATCTTCTATCGCCTGTCGAACAGACACAGCAGGAGCCGTAATCATCTCAACCCTAGTGAATGCAACTGCGTGATAGAAGCGATCAGATCTATGGCCTGTTAAAAGAGAAAGAACCCCAAAAAGACTATTCTCTCTCAATAGGGCAACCGTAATTTCTTCACCAGATTCATAGACCCTTGAGAGTCGGACTGCTCCTCTTCTTATTAGATAAACCCTCTCTGCAGGATCCCCAGGGAAAAAAATAGTTTTAGCTCTTTCAACCATTTCAGTGCTAGCACCTTCGAGGGCACGAATCACATCCACCAATGTTCTGCTATTCCCAGCAGGAGCATTAGCAAGGCTTGGAGAAGAACCTTGAGCCACGGGTTGTGATGCATAGCGGCTAAAACCGCCAGGAGCTACAGCCATATATGCAAGGTAGTTGCAAGGACGCTAAGGAGCAGTGAATTAAAGCCTTGTAGCAATAGTGACTATTTTTAGGCTTAATTGTTTAAAGCCGATTTTTGTGCAACCTGAAGTTCCATTAGTCCCTTCTCAGCCAAATCAAGGAAAGAATTCAATTGCTCTCTAGAAAATGGAGCTCTTTCAGCAGATCCCTGTATCTCCAATAGCTTTCCCTGAGAATCCATCACAACGTTTAGATCAACATCTGCAATTGAATCCTCCTGATAATCAAGATCAAGCATTGCTAAGCCATCTACCAAACCAACTGAAACTGCTGCGACTTGCTCCTTGAGAGGATTTTCTTCTAAAAAACCTTTTTCGACTAATCGGGAAAAGCCACGATCAAGAGCGATCCACGCACCTGTAATGGAGGCCGTCCTGGTCCCGGCGTCTGCTTGGATTACATCACAATCAATTTTTACAGTTTTCTCCCCAAGCAACGACATATCTAGGACTGATCTCAAAGTCCTACCTATAAGTCGTTGAATTTCCTGAGTCCTTCCAGAAAGCTTTATTAATTCTCGTTCTTGCCTAACCGGTGTTGACCCTGGAAGCAAACGATACTCTGCGCTCAACCATCCTTTACCTTGCCCCTTCCTCCAACGGGGCACTCCGTCCTCAATACAAACACTACATAAAACTGCTGTATTGCCGGTGCGAATCACCAATGAGCTCAACGCAAACCCCATTGGATCCCAAGTCACTTCAAAAGGCCTTAGTTGATCGTTAAAGCGACCAGAAGTACGTGATGGGCTAGAACCACTCATGAAAAACCAAAATTTAAAAAGCGTCAGAAACCTAAAGAATTGGTTTTCACACCATAGATAGTGTCAAATACCTTGTGAGTCAGACTAAGGCCGCTAGATTTTAAAAAAGGCATTAGCTCTGCTCCTAATTTTAATGAGTGCAAGCCCGAGTCAACGACCCAGGAAGACATCACCACCGGCCTGTATAGAAAGGCCACCACTTGTTGCTGTTCCTAGCCATCCTGCCCTACATCTAGTTGCGCAAGAGGGACAGCTGCAAGTTCATACCGCACCTTATAGGGGCAGTTTCTCCGTTGTACTTAGTGAAGCTCTTAGGGCTGCTGGATTGGGCAGGCGTGTCATGGTTGCTCAATTCCTAAAAGGTGGGGTACACCAGGGGCCAAATAGATGTATTCGACTATGTGGAAAGCTGGAGTGGCTAAGACCTGACGTATCAAGCTGCCTATCCAAACCGCCTAATGATGATGTACATGCCTCCAAAAATGTTAAGGCGGTTGAAGCAATTTGGAAGATATGCCAATCTCACCTTATTAAAGGAGATTTAGATCAACTAGTTCTAGATGAAGTAGGGCTAGCTATTGCCCTCGGATATCTAAAAGAAAACGAGGTGCTTTCTTCTCTCGAGGCAAAAAAAGGAGGTATGGATGTCATCATCACAGGACCATCTATTCCCTCTCGAGTTATGGCAATTGCCGACCAAGTCACCGAGTTACGTCGTGGTTTCTGATGCTTAAAAACGATCGCTGGATTACCGAACAGGCCGCAGCAGGAATGCTTGAACCATTTCAAGCAGGACTCATAAGGCATTTGAACCCTCAACTGAATGAACAACCAGTTTTAAGCTTTGGTTGCTCTTCATACGGATATGACTTGCGCCTATCTTCTAAAGAATTCCTCATATTTAGGCATGTTCCAGGTACTGTGATGAATCCAAAAAGATTCAACCCTAACAACCTAGAGCCAACATCCTTACACAAAGATCAAGACGGTGAATTTTTCATATTGCCTGCCCATTCATATGGGCTAGGTGTTGCATTAGAAAAAATGAAAGTGCCCGAAAATATTACTGTTATTTGCTTAGGGAAAAGTACATATGCCCGCCTGGGAATCATCGTAAATACAACTCCTGCTGAAGCGAGTTGGGAAGGACATTTAACTCTTGAATTTAGTAATAGTTCTGGAGCAGATTGTAGGATCTATGCCAATGAAGGAATATGCCAGTTACTCTTCTTTGAGGGAGACCCCTGTGAAACTACTTACAGTGACCGCAAAGGGAAGTATCAACATCAACCAGAAAAAGTAACCCTTGCTCGAATCTAAAAAAGTGGCAACTGTAGAACTAATTACCGTAACGCCTGATGCTGAAAAAGCTATGGCTTATATAGCCAGAGTAAGCAACCCAAATAATCAAGAGAATGAAAGCTACTCGGGCTTGTTGAAATACTGTATTAAGCATGAACATTGGAGCGTCTTTGAACAGGCATATATGACCCTTCAGATTCAAACAAATAGGGGTATTGCTGCTCAAATTCTTCGTCATAGATCATTCACATTTCAAGAGTTCTCCCAACGTTATGCTGATAGCACCCAGCTGGGGTACATTCCTATCCCCGAATTAAGAAGGCAAGATTGCAAAAATAGACAAAACTCTATAGACGATTTATCTACAGAAATAAAAAAAAGTTTTGAAGAAAAAATTCAACAACAATTCCAGAATTCTATTGAACTTTACGAGTCAATGCTAAAAGCAGGAGTCGCAAAAGAATGCGCAAGGTTCATTCTGCCTTTAGCTACTCCCACACGAATCTACATGACAGGTTCATGTCGTTCATGGATTCACTATATAAATCTACGTAGTGGCCACGGAACTCAAAAGGAACATTTACAATTAGCGGAAGCTTGCAAAGTTATTTTCTGCGAACAGTTTACTACCGTTGCAGAGGCCCTTGGTTGGCATAGATAACGAGTTTAATAATATCTAATAGCCTTAACTATGCGAGCGAGGGCCAACTTGAACCTCATTAAAAGAACTGTCGTCAAGATTGGCTTCACTACTATTTAAAAATGAACTAACAGAACCAATACCTATTGAAGAAGGGAAGGGTGTATCATTGAAAAGAGAGTCCATTAATAAATAAAGTTCTTCTCTTGAACGTAAACCAACTGATCTACCTTTGAACTTCCCTTTTGCATCAAAAAAGTTTAATTCCGGAATCCCATTGACTTCATATTTATCAAGGAGGTCTTCCCAAATTGGATTATCTACATTGAGCAAAACAAAGTCTATTTTTTTTTCATTTTTTTGTTCCAATTCCAGCATGGTTGGCGCCATCTCTTTGCAAGCCTCACACCAACTCGCATAGAACTCAAAAACCGTTGGGCGACCATTCGCTAGGGCAACCTCAGGGTCAAGGGATCTTCTCGCAAGTTGCTCCAAAGGGCCTGCTGGATTCATCCCCCCTTTTAAAAAGAACAGCAAAGTAGCCATGCCAACTGCTACAAGAGCAAGAAAAATCCGTTGAAACTGACCAAGCGAAGAGGATTGAGGACTAGCTGCCATGATCAAACAAGGTTGATAATTCCTTTAGTTGAACTATTTTCTTTTAGTGTGACACATCTAAAACAGATCAAAAAACCTTTTTTAAAGTGGTTCGAGTCATTTCAAATTGAATAAAAGGTTTTTTCATTGAATTAAAGATCAATTGCATTCCATAAAATTTATTTTTGGACTCCGCACGTAAACAAACCATTCAACTCAATAGAAATTTAGGACGCCATCCTTGAGTCTTTATCCAATGACCTTTAAGCTTCAAGCTAATTTTGAGACCTAAATGGCCCAAGCCGCCATTAAATCAGTAGAAACTCCTTTAACAGCAGTCCCTCTAAGGTTTGGGACAGATGGAATTCGTGGACATGCTGAGTCTTTCCTGAATTCAAAACGTTGTCTCGAAATTGGTTTTTGCATCGGAAAGGTACTGTCAGGTAGCGGACCTGTTCTGATTGGCAGAGATTCCCGTTGTAGCGGTGAAGCTATGAGCTATGCCCTAACGGCTGGGCTTAATGCAGCTGGGAAGGAGGTTTGGGATTTGGGTTTATGCCCAACCCCAACTATTGCAACACTCATAAAAGAGTCAGGAGCTATAGGCGGATTAATGGTATCTGCAAGTCACAACCCACCTGAAGACAATGGAATAAAAGTCTTCGGGCCAAATGGATCAAAGCTTAAAAGCTCAGATCAAAGAATTATAGAAAGTTATTTAGAGGAAGACCTTA
The DNA here is from genome assembly GCF_034092375.1 of Prochlorococcus sp. MIT 1300. Classification (NCBI taxonomy): domain Bacteria; kingdom Bacillati; phylum Cyanobacteriota; class Cyanophyceae; order Synechococcales; family Prochlorococcaceae; genus Prochlorococcus; species Prochlorococcus sp. MIT 1300. Next base: position 885,829 of record NZ_CP139302.1, read on the forward strand.
CAGGCAAAATTTCACAAAAAACGACAAATAATAATTCCAATGTGACTAAACACCCTGAGCTCCTAACGAAATATCAAAGGAAGCTAGAGGCCTCAACAAAAGGACAAAGATTAGATGGTGTTTCAATAGTCCTAGACCTTTGCTGGGGATCAGCTACTGCAATTAGTGCTGAGGTTTTTACAAACTTAGGTGCTCAAGTAACTGTGCTACATGGCCAGCCCGATGGGAAAAGAATTAATGTGAAATGTGGTTCTACTAATCTTCTACCACTCCGAAAAGCTGTCCTTGAAACAAATGCTGAAATGGGCTTTGCGTTCGACGGAGATGCTGATCGAATGCTTGCAATAGATAGTAAAGGACGTGTTATAGATGGCGATCATATACTTTATCTTTGGGGCTCGGCTTTAAGAGAGCAAAATGCTCTCCCAGAACAAAGGCTTATAGCAACAGTTATGTCCAACTTAGGATTTGAAAAAGCTTGGGAAGACAGTGGGGGCCTTTTAGAACGTACAGCGGTTGGTGATCAATATGTGCATACTGCAATGCTCAGCAGCGGTGCTGCATTAGGAGGAGAGCAATCAGGACACATTCTTTCCTCAGAGCATCAATTTGCTGGTGATGGTTTATTTACCGCCATCCAACTTTCAACTCTTTGTAAATCAAAAGGATTAACTCTTACTCAATGGTTAGATCAGAGTTTTACACCATTTCCTCAAAAACTAGTAAATATACATGTTCCAAATAAAAGTATCAGGAGAGGTTGGTCTAATTGTCAGCCTTTAAATGAAGCCATTTTAAATGCTAAGGAAGCAATGGGCAATGAAGGAAGAGTTATAGTTAGGGCAAGCGGAACTCAACCTTTAATTAGGGTAATGGTTGAAGCATCTGATTCAGGGTTAGTTGATTCTTTTTCCTCTAAAATTGCTTGCCTGGCAGAACAACATCTAAATGCAGCCTAAACTTTATTTTAAATAAATTAAAATCAACTTTCCTCTAATTACAATCGCAAACATCCCATTCCTCCTCTAGCAATGACAAGGTGGGAATAGAATTTTTATTTCTTAAAAAGAGGGCCCTATATATAGGGGAACCATTTTGAGAAGCATAAATCTCCCTTTCAGTTGCAATACTCATAGGATTATTTGTCAGCCATGCCTGAGACTCTTCACCAATACGTTCAAAACAATTACTCATCTCAATCAACTTCAACATTGGATCGATTACCGACAACAAATCACTTTGAATAAAAAGCTCCTTACCAGGCGACAAGGCATTTGCAATCGACAGCAATAACTTTGGCTGAAGAACTCTGCGTTTCTTATGCTTTCTCTTAAACCAAGGATCGGGAAATTGAATTGTTACTCTATGAAGTTGTTGTTTTGAAAGGTTATTTAGCCAGGCGTCAAGACTCACATTTGCATTGCAAAAGAGAAACCTAAGGTTAGCTATACCTAGCTGCTCACGTTCACGCTCCGATGACAACACAAGAGGATGGCGAATTTCGACTCCAATATGGTTCCAATCCAGCTGCAAAGGAGCTAGTTCTAGTAAAAACTTTCCTCTTGCAGAGCCAATATCTAAATGCAATGGCATATCATAATCTTCAAACAATTCTTCAGGCCTAGGTATGCTTCGAGGCAGCTGAAAAAAACGGCTTAGAGGGTTGACATGTTGACGCACTAATGAAAATTTTTAGAGGAGTCTTCTATAGAAGAAATATGCCTTAGAAGACCCCAACAAGCTGTATATCCATGAACATGAGTTGCTCCACCAACCGAACCAATCTCCCCATTACAAAATGCACCTGCAATTGGAACTTCTTGAATCAACTCTCTAGCAATTGCAACATCCCCATTCTTAACTCCATATAAGCTCTCCCCTCTACCTAAACATGCCATTAATAATCCAAAAACTGGAGGTTGATCAGTTCTGTCTAAGGCTGCTCTCAAAAGCTGAAAGGCCTCCTGCCGTGAGGCGTCTGCTTCTCGCAGTTGAAACTGCACATTCTGCCCTACTCGCATCTGTTCAGCGACAGCCACAGCTCCGTTATTTGGATCAACACCTATAAGATTCCGAACTAAAAAACCTGCTTGGGCTTTAGGCGAACCAGTCCCCCCTATAACCAAATCTTTACATTCAACTCCAAGGAACAGAGAATGCCTAACGAGGTCTCTTTCTCGCTCTGTCAAATCAGCAAGAACTCTTTGTAGGAAAGCAACAGGACTATCTCTTGATTCCTCATGACTAAGTTCTATCAGAACATTTTTTTGAACCCGTTCAATCGCAAATACTGGACCTATAGGTTTGCAACCCTGCGCAACAACTGACTCTAAGAACCATTCACCTCCAAAGGTACAACCGACAGCACCATCAACTACTTGATCTCCAAAAAAAAGAGAGCCATGTGCAGCATTATGAGGGCCAGCTATTCCTCCAATAGTTGGTACAGAAGGATAGGCATAGTCAAGACCACTTATAAGGTCATTAATTGATCGTGTGGTGGGATCAACCAATAGCAACATGCTATTGGTTGTTAGAGGGTCTGATCCCACCCATTGCTGCCAATCATGAGAAGGCCCATCCAAATCTGGCAATGAATTTGTGTTTATCGCAAAAGGGTGCAATACAGCACCAGGCAAATTCAACAGAGTTACGCTTAATGCAGGTTTCCGCTCAACCTCAGATGTGATCAAATCACTTCTCGTACCTATCACTCCTCCTCCAGCACAACCCAACCAATGCCTTGCTTTTAAGCGGGCTTTTAAAAGTGGAAGCAAGCGGGGCAAATCACTTGCATAATCAGTCGAAGCAAAAACAAGCGCCAAGTCTGCCGTGCTTTCACCTTTAAGATTGTCGCCAACCTCTTTAACGGCACTCTCTAAAGAAGCTTGCTCAGACAAGGCCGTCCGGCAAGTTGCCTTAGAGGCACGTTGAAAAAGCCAATTTAAGGAAAAGTACGAACCCATAGACTCGACCCTAACAACTCCTTTACTCATCACTGCGAGATTGATAATGACGACATACATAAGGTTGCTATGAGTGAAATCGAATACCGCTTACTCGTATGGCTGACTTATCGACTTGCTGGAATATTCGCTTTAGGCCTACCTCTAGTACTTCTCATCTGGTCAATCCTCAGAAATCAAAGCTCCCTAATACGCCTCTTAATTATCTATTGGAAAGTCTCAAGCCTTTTAGCAATAAGCCTATTGCTTCTTGCTGATCATCGTCCAATGGGATACATCGCATTTTTTCTCGCACCTTTCTTGATGGCCTCCTCGGTCTGGTTCTGGACAGATCTCAATGAAGAACTTGCAGATCAACCACCATTTCGACCTTTACCGTTCACGGTAAAGCTATGGCGTTGGGCATTAACAGGGTTTGCAGTTTTAGCTGGAACAGTTTCCTACCAAAGTCTTGCTTGCTTAAATTTTGTACAGCATGCGAATTGCTTACCCTGGCTAGAAGGGCCAAAGTTAATCCAGCAAACTATAGAAACTCTATTTAAGTTTCTTTTTGGGGCGCAATGGACCGAGCCAATATCAGCTTTCATAGGATATATAACACTATTTGCTTATATTCTTGGAGTGCTTCAACTCCTTTTAGTAAAGCTGCCTAAGCAAGGGAGAATCGCAGGAGGATTTTAGCCAGTAAAATAAAAAATCAAGCCTCACCTATTCAATCAATATAATATTAATGTTATAAAACAAGAATTATTTAGAAGAAAATATTTACTTATTTTTCCAAAACTTCGATACAGCGGCTACAAATAGTGGGATGATTTTCATTAGAGCCTATATCACTCTCATAATGCCAGCACCTCTCACATTTTAGACCTCTTGCTCTCGCAATTTCAATTAAAGCAAGTTCACTCTTATGGCTAGCCAATACCTCTGCCCAAGGCTCCCCTCCTATTTGTAGCTGTGAAACAATTAGCCAATCTCTCAAGCCATCAACTTCTTGATTCCCAGAATCATTCAGCCAATTCAAAGCATTCTTTAACGCAGAACTGACAGGGTCCACCCGAACAGATGCCTCAAGAGATGCTCCAATCTCTTGTTGATTTCTACAATCTTCGATAACACGATTTACCGCAGATCTCAACTCACGTAATTCATGCATTGGCTCCACCAATGTTTTGTCCCTCCAGGCATCATCTGGGACAGGCCATCCTCTTAGAAACACTGAATCCTCATCTACATCATATGGGATATTCTGCCAAATGTCCTCGGCCATATGACACAGTACAGGTGAAATCATACCTGCTAGTTTTTCAACAATAAGCGACATTACTGTCTGACAACTTCTTCTTCGGAAGTCATCACTATGACTTACGTAAAGTCGATCTTTTGCAATATCTAGATAAAAATTTGACAAATCTGACACACAAAAGGCCTGAAGAATCTGAAAAAATCGCGCAAACTCATAATTATCAAACGCTAATGAAACGTCATCAATAACTTCAGCAGTTCTATGGAGCATCCAACGATCAAGCAATGGCAGCGAATCAATTTCTATTGAATTACAAGATGGGTTGAAGTCATGCAAATTACCCAAAAGATACCTTGCGGTATTTCTTACTTTTCTATAAACATCTGACAACTGGCGCAATATACCAGGGCCTATTGGCACATCAACGTTGTAATCAACGGAGCTTACCCAGAGTCTAAGGACATCTGCTCCATAAGCGGGTTCTAGTTTTTGATTAGTGCCCCCATTTATAACAACTGAAGGATCAACAACATTTCCTAGAGATTTACTCATCTTCCTACCCTTCTCATCTAAAGCAAATCCATGTGTGAGAACTGATTTATATGGAGCTTTACCATTTACCGCTATAGATGTAAGCAAAGAAGACTGAAACCAACCTCTATGTTGATCTGAACCTTCTAAATACAAGTCAGCCGGATAACTAAGATGATCAGTTTCTAATAAAACCGCTGCCCAACTAGAGCCTGAGTCAAACCAAACATCCATAGTGTCAGTTCCTTTTCTCCATTTTGCTGCTTGCGAGGCATACGAAGGAGGCAATAGTTCTGACTCATCCCTTTCCCACCAAATATCTGATCCATACTTTGAAATTAGACTATAAAGGTGATCTAATGTCTCAGAGTTCAGAAGAACATCATCACCATCTATCTCATAAAATACAGGAATAGGCACCCCCCAATTTCGCTGTCTAGAAATACACCAATCACCTCGCTCTCTAACCATTGCTTCCATTCTATTTCGTCCTGAAGAAGGTAACCAATTAATTGATTCAATTGCATCCAATGCTTCTTTTCTAAATCCCTCTACAGAAGCAAACCACTGCTCTGTAGCACGAAATATGGTAGGTTTTTTTGTTCTCCAATCATATGGGTATCTGTGGACATAGGGCAACTCCTTTAAAAGTGCTCCCTTATCAATAAGAGCAGAAATAATTGCTTGGTTTGCATCCTTAAGAACATTTAAACCCTGAAAAGGACCTGCTTGTTCGGTTAAAAATCCTGCATCATCAACGGGACAAAGAATTGATAAGTTGTTTTTGCGCGCTGTATTAAAATCATCCACCCCATGACCTGGTGCAGTGTGTACAAGGCCTGTACCAGCGTCAGTTGTTATGTAATCACCTCCTGCAACCACTGGGCTATTACGATCCATCAAAGGATGTCTATACATAAGACCAACCAAAAGACTCCCTTTAACTAGCCCCCTAACATTCAAATCTTGATCAAGGTTATTACTAAATTCTTTCAAAAGCTCTTCAGCAACAATCAGGATGCAACCTTTGGGGTCTTCAACGAACAAATAGTTTAAATTCTTGTTAACAGAAACAGCTAAATTCGCAGGTAAAGTCCAGGGTGTTGTAGTCCAAATTGCAATCTTTAAGGCCCGGCCTAATGACTCTGATTCTTGGGGTAATTTAATAGACTGTTCGTCCAAAGATATTCTTAACTTCTGAGGCAATTTAATTGCTGGAAAGGCTACATAAACACTCGGACTTTTATGCTTTTCAGAATATTCTAATTCTGCTTCTGCTAAAGCCGTTCTAGAGCTTGGGCTCCAATGTACTGGTTTAAGTCCCCGATAAATATGTCCTTTCAATACCATTGATCCGAATACTTTAATCTGAGCAGCTTCATATTGCTTATTTAGAGTTAAATAAGGCTTGTCCCAATGCCCCCAAATACCCCACCTTAAGAAGCCTTTACGCTGAGAGTCAACTTGCTTTTGTGCATAGGCTGCAGCCTTTTTACGCAATTTAATTGCTGATAATTGCTTGCGATTATCTGGATCAATTGATTGTAAAACCTTTAGCTCAATAGGCAAACCATGGCAATCCCAACCAGGAGTAAAGGAAACTTTTCGGCCTAAAAGTATTTGATACTTATTAATTATGTCTTTGAGCACCTTGTTCAATGCATGACCCATATGCAAAGGACCATTTGCATATGGAGGTCCATCATGAAGAGTGAAGCTAGGTCCAGTATTCAACAACCCGATTTTCAAGTTTATGCCTTTCTCTTCCCAAAACCTCTGCAATTCAGGTTCTCTTTGAGCTGAATTGGCACGCATACCAAAACTAGTCCTCAAAAGATTGAGGGTCTCCTTGTATTTCGGGCCTTTTTGCCCGTTCTGTTGCTTCTCCTGACTCACGGGTGGATTCAAGAAACAGGGTTAAAAATCTTCAGAAGAAGGCTTCTGCTCATAGCGGGTTTCCTTGGTTTCTTGGTCAACTGGTGCACTCGCTGACATTACCTCCTTTAGTGCACCCCTTGAATCCTCTTGAGTGGACTGCTCTTTCTGAACATCTGGACGAACCCATTTCTTCCCTATTGAACTTGGCTTGGGTTTACTTCTAAATAATTTTAAAAATTCACCCGCAATTTCTCCAAGATTCAAAAAGGCCTTTTTCAGCTGATCAAAACTTGTCGTCCATCTTTCGATGGAGCCAATCCGGACTTTCTCCTGGCTACTTAAAGCCGCCCAGCGACTCTGAACAACTTCTAGTCCCAATCTGCTTATTAGAAATGTCCCACACAGGACTGCAAGCATCGGTGATCCCAATAAACGATCATGACTAGTGATCAAAACCAATCCAAGCAATAAAAAAACAGCCCCTACTAATGCATCCCGTGGTCGGCTTAGCTCTGTCAAAAACAAAGGAAGCAACAAAACCAACAGGCCTAATAAGACTGCAAGGTCTCCGGCAATAGTTGCCAACATTGCACAAACAAGCGTTACTTCATTCTGATGGGTGAGATCAATAGGGCCACTGTCACCAGGAAGATGAAAGGAAAAACCATCTATAAGGTTTATCTCGAGTTAATTGAAATCCATCACCCTTTCCAAGAAAGCAAAAACCCTCTGGGAATGGCTTATTGACTCATCTGATGCAAATCTAATGTCCAAACCAGCCTCAAACAGAAGATTTTTCAAGATCGAGAAGTTACTTGGATGTATAAACTGGATTCCAAGCCTCCCTTGTCCTTACAAGGGAGAACATTTGGCCCACCTGGCGGAATTGGTAGACGCGCTGGTTTTAGGTACCAGTGACTTCGGTCGTGGGAGTTCAAGTCTCCCGGTGGGCATTATGAAAAAAACAATAGATACACTGGATATACCTATTGGCCTTGTTCGTAGGGGGTCAAGCCCCCGCTGGGTATCCGTTGTGAGAGCTCAAGTAACTTGCGAAGGTTCTGATGAACTATGACTCAAGAATTAGCTAGCACTCAAATTAAAAAGGCTCATAACACTTCAAAATCTTTTGCTGATTGGCAAAAGATTTTGAAGCAGTACAAGGATCCGCCTAATGCATGGAACCCTACTGTTGGCCTGTTCTTCGGAGGATATTGCCTTGCAGCTCTAACCATATGGGAGTGGTATCAAGGCAACTGGCCATTACCAGTTTTAGTAGGCCTTGCCTTTTTGTCTTTACATATGGAAGGGACGGTAATTCATGATGCATGCCATAACGCAGCGCATCCCAATCGTTGGATCAATCAAGCAATGGGACATGGCTCAGCAATATTGCTTGGATTCAGCTTTCCTGTTTTTACAAGAGTCCACCTGCAGCATCATTCACACGTGAATGATGCTAAAAATGATCCAGATCATATTGTCAGCACATTTGGTCCAGTTTGGCTAATAGCTCCAAGATTCTTTTATCACGAATATTTTTTCTTCGAAAGAAAACTTTGGCACAAATATGAACTTCTTCAATGGGGATTAGAACGTGGCCTTTTTATTTCGATTGTTGTTGCAGGGATAAAATATGATTTTATGAACGTTATATATAACCTTTGGTTTGGTCCTGCACTAATGGTAGGAGTAACCTTAGGAATATTTTTTGATTACTTACCTCATAGGCCATTTATATCAAGAAATAAATGGAAAAATGCAAGAGTCTATCCAAGTAGAGTTATGAACTTACTAATAATGGGGCAGAACTACCACCTTGTTCATCATTTATGGCCGTCAATTCCCTGGTTCGAATACAAGCCTGCATACGAAGCAACAAAACCTCTTTTAGACGCCAAAGGATCACCTCAAAGAATGGGGATTTTTGAAACAAAGTCAGATGGCTTCAACTTTCTCTATGATGTACTACTAGGAGTTAGAAGTCACAAAAAACGACGCAGCAAAATGCGTCCTATAGCAAAACTACTCCCTACCTCAAGGCTAAGAAGAAGTTGGATATCACTGCTTCATAAAACAGCAGTTATTCCATTCCAAAAGGAAAAGTAATCTATTTATCTGAAAGTATCCTCGGAACTCTAAAGAAATCACCCTCACGCTGTGGAGCCAGATCTAATATTTGCTCTCTTACAGGTGTAGGAGTCACAGAATCTTCCCTTGAAATATTGACAACTTCAACAGCCCTAGTAGTCGGCTCAACATCAGTAGTGTCTATCTTCTCCAATTGAGCAATATATTCAAGAATCTTCTCCAGTTGCCCGGTATACCTATCAATACTTTTCTCAGGGAGATTAAGTCTTGCAAGGTTTGCAACTTTGCGAACATCTGCAGAAGTGATCCGAGTCATACTTGCTTCAAAAAAGTTTCCAAATCCTCGCTAAGCGCTGAGGCGGCTTTATCAAGGAATCTAGCCCCATGCTCAGGCTTAGCCAAATAAGGATCAGAACCCATGCGGCCATCAGGATATAACCGGCGAAAATCCTCAGGCCCATGAATAGGGCCTGCAGGGGCAGGCTCAGGCAAAGGTCTCATCTTGCCAATCAAACTAGGTTCCAAATGCAATGTGAGAGAAATTTCACTAGGTGTCGCATGTTGACCTTCCTTTGAACCATATAAAGATTTGGCTTCATAAAAGACAGGCGCAGCCATAAACCAATTCACAATCTTGCACCGCAAATTCTTTGATGAGGGCAAGCCACGGCCTAATGCAGTTCCATAAGCCTGTGCAAAAGAAGCCTTGGCGGTAGCAATATTTCCACCATGTCCATTAATGACAAAAATCCTTTCAAAACCATTTCGAGCTAATGACAAAATCAAATCATTAAGAACTGCCATCAGAGTTGAAGGTTGAAGACTCATAGTTCCAGGAAAGCCCAAATGATGTTCCGCCATGCCAAAGGCCTGCACAGGCGTAACTAACACTCCAGTTCGACGCCCAACTTCCAAGGCAACCCCTTCAGCAGTCAAAGCATCGGTACCAATTGCACCAGTGGGACCATGTTGTTCAGTTGAGCCTATGGGGAGAATCACAGCCTTACATTTACTTAGATAATCTTCTACTTCTGGCCAACTTTTAAGCGCCAATCGAATCATGCTGATCTTGTCAACTGGCCCTGGAACTTGGGATGACATTACTGGTCCTCTGAATCTAAACACTTATTCAATCTGGTGCCTTGCCTAATTGTTCTTTAGGGATGACTACCTATTCGAAGCAAAATAGGCTCTGCGAGGCACCTCTGAATATGACCAAGCGATTTTCTCACCATATAGACAAAAAAAACAATCAAATTCAAGCGTCTCCTATCACTACATATAAACTGATATTCAAAATAACTAATTCCAATATCGTTTTTCTACCAACCACACCCAAAATCTTGGCAAAGTCTTTTTTTTGCCGTCCAGCTGAAGTAGTGGCCCCAGAGCTGGTTGGATGCCTAATTTTTAAACGTCAACAAGATGACAAGGTACTTTGGGGAGTAATTGTCGAAACAGAAGCTTATTCACAAATTGAAGAAGGTTGTCATGGATATAAACGTCGATCCAAAAGCAACGAAAGTCTTTTTGGAGAACCAGGCATCCTTTACACCTATCTAACTTATGGTATTCATCATTGCGTCAATGTAGTAACTGGCCAAAAAGAATTGGCAAACGGAGTCCTTTTACGTTCTTTAGCCATACCAAATGAAGATGAGCGAATAGCCTCCGGACCTGGTCTTTTAGCTAAAAGATTGTCTCTAAATCTTTCTCATGACAGTTTGCCATTATCAATAGAAAATGGCATATGGATAACTTGCAAACCTTCAAACCTACTGAAAGCCCATCTTGTGTCGACAACCAGAATCGGTATCTCTAAAGCGAAGGATTTGAAATGGAGGTGGTATCTCCATTCTAGTAGAAGTGTTAGTAAACGCTCCCAAGGAGACCGACAGCCGTCAATAAGTCAAGCGTGGATCCCATCAACCAGTGACCTGCTATGAGCAATTGGAATCATCGACATATTCTTGATCTGGCCGCATTCTCTATTGCTGACTTCGATTCAGTAATAGAGCTTGCACACCGCTTTCGTTCCATCCCAAAAACAGGAGCCCGAAGGCTCCCAGCATTACAAGGACGTTTAGTTGCAACATTGTTTTTTGAGCCAAGTACCCGTACTAGAAGCAGCTTTGAATTAGCAGCAAAAAGTCTCTCTGCAGACGTCCAAAGTTTTACCCCTGCCACCAGTTCACTCAGCAAAGGAGAAACACCTGTTGATACAGCACTTACCTATGTAGCAATGGGGGCTGATGTACTAGTGATTCGCCACAACTCAAGCAGCATTCCTCAAAGAATAGCCAATGCCTTAGATCAAACAAATTCAAACACCAGAGTTCTAAATGGAGGAGATGGTCTTCACAGTCATCCAAGCCAGGGACTCTTAGACCTTTACACCTTGGCAAGTCACTTCAACCCTCAAAAACCTTCTTCAAAGGAATTAAATGGCAAAAAAATAGTAATTGTCGGAGATATCTTGCACTCTCGAGTAGCCAGGTCAAATATTTGGAGCCTGACCGCATGTGGTGCTGATGTGATTTTATGCGGACCTCCAAGCCTGCTTCCTGACACCTTCAAAGCCTTTGTAGACGAACCTCCACCAGGACAAAAAAAAGACCCGGTTAAAAAAAGAGGTGATATCAAAATACTCTATTCACTTGAGGAGGCCTTGCCTGAAGCTGATGCGGTCATGGCACTCAGGTTGCAAAAAGAGCGGATGAGTCAAAACCTACTCACTGACCTTGATCAATATCACCTTGACTATGGCTTAACTCATCATCAACTTAAATTATGTGGGAGACATGTCCCAGTGCTTCACCCTGGGCCTGTAAACCGTGGAATAGAATTAAGTGGAGATCTACTAGACGATAAATCTATTTGTCTTGTAGACAAGCAAGTTCAAAATGGAATCCCAATCAGAATGGCACTCTTATATTTAATGACCAAAATGAAATCAGCGTTGGACTAGATAAAAGACTTTAGAAGCTATTTTTCAAAATCCCTACCGTGATTTGAAAACCAATACCCTTTACAAAAGCTTAAAGCCTTCCATTAGCAAGCCGTAAAGAAGACCTATTCTTCCATTATCTAAAAGTTGACGAGTAAATGCAGGGGGGCCAGATAGAGGCCATTGTCTTCTAAACCGGACCATTATCTCCAGAAACAAAACGGTTATAAAAGCACCCACAGGATCCATCAAAGCCAGTGCACCATTAATCATTCCCACAGAGCTGCCTAAAAAAAATCCAACGAGTAGAAGTATCAACAACAAAGAACTTCTTCGCCATGGATTATCTGCCCAACTTTCTAAGCGTTTGACACTTAGAGCGACATTTCTGTGAAGACGAGTGTTCTGCACCTTGCTTGCGATCAATAAAAGCTTTTTGGACAGGGGTTTATTGCAATGAGAAGAACCACAAAAACCACTGTGCAATATCTTTTTACACCATAAGCATAATATTTCCAGAGTGGAATCTAAAGAAGTATTTTCTCTATATTAAAGACTTAGGAAATCTAAATTTAGCGAAGGAAGTAACACACAGAGATGAAATTTATTCCAGAGTGAATAATCTCTGGTTAATTAGCCTCTGCTTTTAACTTCCTCACAGACTTACCCTCAAGCAACTCTAGAAGAGCTTCCATCTGCGCCATAACTCCACGTATTTCGCCAGCCTCGGGCAGCAAACCATCCTCTAAAACCCCTTGATGCATCTCACGCAGTTCTTGCCGGACATAGCGCAAGTGACTAACCACCTGCTCACGTTTCGATTGAGACATTGAACTCTTTATTTTCTTGGTAACCCCTTTTAACTCATATGACTATGAAATGTGGGGTTTGCGACAGCCTGAAAGACTTCCTGCAAGGGCAATGAAGCCAAAGGTTATTAACGCTGAAGGACGTGCCAAGACCGAAAGAGTTGCCAAAAAAGCAAGTCCAAGAAGGAAAAAATGGCGATTGGCGCTTCGAATCCTGATCAACTGAACCACCCGCTTACCTCATCAAAAAAGAAATTTGATCTAACTAACAAGTGCTAGGAAATTTAATGTTGACACATAATCCTTTGCTATTCAGGAAAACTCATAGAGATCTGCTCTACAAAAATCTTTTGAGCCATCTTTGCTTAACGAATTTGATGGAGAATAGGGGATTCGAACCCCTGACCTCTGCGGTGCGATCACAGCGCTCTACCAACTGAGCTAATTCCCCATTAACAAAAGCTAGCGTCCAGGCAAAATAACTAGTGATGGCAAATTCAGTACTAAAAATGGATAGCCTCGAAATTATGGGAACTAATACTGGGTCTGCAATCACACAAAAGCGTCTTGAAGAATTTGATGAACAATCAATAGCCGTGCTAGCCAAGAGGCTTGAAGAGGATGACTATCCAACACCTTTTGCAGGACTAGGCGATTGGCATCTAATCCGAGCTTTGGCTATACATCGCCCAGAGCTGACAAGGCCTTATCTTCACCTAATCGATCAGGAACCCTTTGATGAAGACTAAGCAACTGAGTCTTCTAGAAGGACGTCGTCTATTAGTCGCGGTAACAGGAAGTATTGCGGCTGTAAAGACACCACTCTTGGTAAGCTCACTCGCGAAGCAAGGTGCTGATGTTCGCTGCTTGGTTACCCCAAGTGCTTCAAAGCTAGTAAGCCCTATTTCTCTTGCATCATTAAGCCGAAATAGATGTTATCAAGATGATGATCAATGGAGCCCTTTAGCGAGTAGGCCTTTACACATAGAGTTGGCAGAATGGGCTGAATTAATTGTCATAGCCCCCCTTAGTTCAACCACCCTGGGGAAATGGGTTCATGGAATTGGTGAAGGCCTTCTCTCAAGTCTGCTACTTGCATCTGAAAAGCCAATAGTTGCTGCTGCAGCCATGAATACGGCAATGTGGAGCAACCCTGCAGTAAGGAGAAACTGGGAAAAAATTCAACAATATCCAAAAGTTCTATGTATATCTCCTGAACCAGGGATGTTGGCATGTGATCGTTTAGGTGATGGTCGGATGGCCGACCCAGAATTAATAGAATTAGCAATTGAAAGTGGGCTAAGCCAAACAAATAAAAATGGAGTGCTATTAAAAGACTTTAATAAGCACCAGATCCTTGTTACAGCTGGGCCAACCCATGAAGAAATTGACGCGGCAAGAATAATCACAAATCGCAGCACTGGAGCAATGGGGGTTTTACTTGCCCAAGCAGCAAGATTAAGAGGAGCGAAAGTTGATTTAATTCATGGACCACTTCAACTCCCTTCAAAAAGTTGGTTAGAAGGGATAAATAGCTATCAAGTTCGTACAGCATCTGAAATGCAAGCCCTCATAAAAGAATTACAAGCCAACGCAAATTCAGTCGCAATGGCGGCAGCAGTTGGAGATATAAGGCTCAAAAACCACTCGAATTCTCAAAAACTCTCGAAACAAAAAATTCTTGCTGTATTACCTCCAAACCTTGAAGAAGTCCCAGACTTACTTCAAGAGCTAGTTAACAGAAAACCACCTGGACAGATTGTGCTGGGATTTACGGCTCTCACCGGCACTGAGAGTGAAATCCAAAAGGCAGCTGAAGCGAAATTAAGACAAAAAGGTTGCGATCTTCTATTTGCGAATCCCATTGACCGCCCAGGTTATGGCTTCGAATCCAACACCAACGGTGGTTGGCTAATCACAAGCAACAAAAAAGCTGTTGAATTGCCAAAAACCTCAAAACTTGCTCTAGCCAATGAGTTGCTTAATGAAATCCTTGCTTTAAAGGCCGAAATACAGTCAAAACATCCGGATTCTTCCTCAGCTGTCGGTACCCAATAAGCACTTTCTGCTGATCAGAGTTCAACTCAAAAGGCTCAAAAGGGGCAATTTGGACCCGTTACCCTCTCAAATAGTCAAAATAAATGTCTATAAGTGAAACTGCCTTTTCACGCTAAATCCGCCAAAAATTCGACAGCGACCCTCATCCGACCCTGATCAAGCAAGGTCCAAAGCCCTTATTAGTAAAGGGTTTTAAGCGAAAACACACCTTGCCTAATTAGGGCTTTTGTCGCCCTCAAAATAAGCGACGGGTTGTTGAGAGCTGCAAAAAGCTCGTGAGATGACCTATTTAGCCCCTGTAGGATCCCAGTTGCCCTGTTGGGCGGTAATAACCGCAGTTATCTGGCCTTTCGGCTTCCTCCCATGCTATTTCGTCCTTTTCTGGCCCTGGTGCTGGCTTTCTGTCTGACATTTTTAGCTGCTCCAAGCAGTGTCTCCGCTGAGTTCGTTCTAGGCAACGAAAGGGGGAACGCCACATATGGCGACATAGTTAATACTGGCAAAGCTAACGATTGCCCAACCATTGCAAATGGCTCCAATGGATCCATAGGCATTGGTTCAGGTGACACCCTCAACGACATCTGCCTTCAACCCACTGAAATCTTTGTCAAAGTTGAAGGTAATAGACGTCAGAAAGCTGGCTTCGTCCCCACCAAGATCATTAGCCCAATCCACAACACAACCGTTGAGCAAGTCTACGGAGACATTTCTGGTAGTGGAACGTTTACTGAGAAAGGTGGAATTGATTTTCAGTTGATCACCGTTCTCACACCAGGTGGCACTGAAGTTCCTTTGGTCTTCTCTGCAAAAGAACTTGAGGCAACCTCAAATTCTTCTTCAATCACTCCTGGCACTGAATTCAAAGGCACCACTCGTACTCCTAGCTATAGGACCAGTAACTTCCTTGATCCAAAAAGTCGTGCTCTAACAACTGGAGTTGACTATGCACAAGGACTTGTAGCTTTAGGTGGTGATGATGAGGAACTTACTGCCGAGAACACCAAGCGTTATCTCGAAGGTAAAGGCGACATCACTTTGAACATTGACAGTGTTGATTCTGATACCGATGAGTTCACAGGAACCTTCGTTGCTTATCAGACTGGAGACACTGACATGGGTGGCAAGACAGCCCAAGACGTCAAAATCACTGGTGTTGTCTATGGTCGCAAAGGTTGATCAGTAAAAACTTGACTTAAGTCACTTTGAACTTGAATCAAACCAGCATCCAATAAAGAAGGGGCCCTGTTTGGGCCCCTTCTTTATTGGATGCTGGTTACAAGCCCTTTCCCAAAACGCTATAACCATCAATCTGAGAGAATCCCCAAGGTATTCCCAAGAATTTCAAAGATCATCATGCAATCTGCTTCAGGCCAATCCGATGGGGTTATTACCCCATGCGGTGGAAAGCTTGTAGATCTAATGCTACCGGCCAATCAACATGAAGACGCAAAAGCTTCTGCCACTAAGAAGTTGGAATGTTCTGATCGCAATGCATGTGATATAGAGCTTCTAATCGTTGGGGGGTTCTCACCTGAACGTGGATTTATGCACCAGGAAGATTATGAAGCTGTAGTAGAAGGCTATAGAACCACATCTGGCCATTTATTTGGCCTCCCAATTGTTCTAGATACAGATCGAGAGGATATATCCATCGGAGATCAAGTACTACTTACTTACAAAGGACAAGATTTAGCCATTATTCAAATAGAAGACAAATGGGAACCAGACAAAGTAATCGAAGCCAAAGGTTGTTATGGAACAACATCACTAGAACATCCAGCTGTTCGAATGATTGCATTAGAGAGAAAACGCTTCTATTTAGGTGGGGGATTACAAGGTCTTGCCTTACCCAAAAGAGTATTTCCCTGCAAGACCCCCGCTCAATTAAGAACTGAACTTCCCCCGGGAGAGGATGTAGTTGCTTTTCAATGTCGCAATCCAATTCACCGAGCTCACTATGAACTTTTTACGCGCGCCTTACATGCGCAGAATGTAAGCAAAAATGCCGTTGTACTAGTCCATCCAACTTGTGGGCCAACCCAACATGACGATATTCCTGGTGAAACGAGATTTCAAACGTATGAGCGCCTAGCTGAAGAAGTAAAAGATAAAAGAATTAGATGGGCATATCTTCCATATGCAATGCATATGGCTGGACCACGGGAAGCCCTTCAACACATGATCATCAGACGAAACTACGGGTGTACCCACTTCATTATTGGCCGAGACATGGCCGGCTGTAAGTCATCCCTAAATGGCGAAGACTTTTACGGGCCCTACGAAGCTCAAAACTTTGCCCGGGAATGTGCTCCAGAACTAGCTATGGAAACTGTCCCCTCACTCAATCTTGTATATACGGAAGAAGAGGGTTACGTAACTGCCGAACATGCTGAGACAAGGGGCCTTCATGTGAAGAAACTCAGCGGGACGCAATTCCGAAAAATGCTCAGAAGTGGGGAGGAAATACCTGAGTGGTTCGCCTTTAAAAGCGTTGTTGAAGTGTTGCGATCCTCATGAGCACTAGTCTGCCTATTAACATTCCTTCACTACAGGCTAAAGGACATTGAACAAACGCTTGCGCAATGTAGGGCTATACGTGCTCCTAGTCGGAGTAGTGATCATTGTTGGTACAGCTTTTTTCGACAAGCCAACTACTGAGCAAACCTCAAGAACCATTCGGTACAGCGATTTTATTGAGGCTGTTCAAGAGAACCAAGTGAGTCGTGTTCTGATTTCACCTGATCAAGGCAGTGCTCAAGTTGTTGAGAGCGATGGAAGGCGTTCAGAAGTCAATCTCGCGCCTGACAAAGATCTCTTAAAACTGCTTACAGATAACAATGTTGATATTGCAGTTCAACCAACTAGGCAGGCAAACCCCTGGCAGCAGGCTGCTGGCAGCCTCATTTTCCCTCTACTTTTATTAGGTGGGCTGTTCTTTCTATTTCGTCGAGCCCAAGGAGGTGGAGGCGGCAACCCCGCTATGAACTTTGGGAAAAGTAAAGCTCGCCTTCAAATGGAACCTTCTACACAGGTGACTTTTGGTGATGTAGCAGGAATCGAAGGGGCAAAACTTGAACTTACTGAAGTTGTTGACTTCCTAAAAAATCCTGACCGTTTTACTGCAGTAGGAGCAAAAATCCCTAAAGGGGTCCTGCTAGTTGGGCCTCCAGGAACCGGCAAAACTCTTCTAGCAAAGGCCGTGGCTGGAGAAGCTGCTGTTCCTTTCTTCTCAATCTCTGGCTCAGAATTCGTAGAAATGTTCGTTGGAGTTGGGGCTAGTCGAGTACGAGACTTATTTGAACAAGCAAAGAAAAATTCTCCTTGCATTGTATTTATTGATGAAATAGATGCCGTAGGGCGCCAGAGGGGGGCAGGACTAGGTGGCGGGAATGATGAAAGAGAGCAAACGCTTAATCAACTCCTTACTGAAATGGATGGTTTTGAAGGAAATACAGGAATCATCATTGTTGCGGCAACCAATAGGCCAGACGTACTAGACGCAGCGTTGATGCGACCTGGTAGGTTCGATCGCCAAGTAGTAGTTGATAGACCTGACTACAAAGGAAGGTTGCAAATACTCAAGGTTCATGCACGAGACAAAACCCTTTCTAAGAATGTTGACCTGGATAAGGTGGCACGCAGAACACCAGGTTTCACAGGTGCTGATCTAGCAAATTTGCTTAATGAAGCAGCAATCCTTGCTGCTCGTAATGAGCTCACTGAGGTAAGTAATGACGAAGTAAACGACGCCATAGAACGTGTTATGGCTGGTCCAGAGAAAAAAGATCGTGTAATGAGTGATCGAAGAAAGCGTTTAGTTGCCTATCACGAAGCGGGGCATGCACTTGTTGGAGCCCTTATGCCTGAATACGACCCTGTCCAAAAGATCTCCATCATTCCCAGGGGACAAGCCGGAGGGCTAACTTTCTTTACCCCAAGCGAAGAACGCATGGAATCAGGACTTTATTCAAGAGCCTATCTGCAAAATCAAATGGCAGTAGCTTTAGGAGGTCGGGTAGCAGAGGAAATTGTCTATGGCCAAGACGAAGTAACTACTGGAGCCTCCAATGACTTAACCCAAGTTGCACAAGTCGCCAGACAAATGGTTACACGCTTTGGAATGAGCGAAAAGCTAGGGCCAGTTGCTCTTGGTCGTTCTCAAGGAGGCATGTTCCTTGGAAGAGATATAGCCTCCGAACGCGACTTCTCTGAAGACACGGCTGCCACTATCGATGAGGAGGTATCCGACCTGGTCTCTGTAGCCTACAAACGAGCAACAAAGGTACTGGTAGATAATCGATCAGTATTAGATGAATTAGCCGAAATGCTTGTTGAAAAAGAAACCGTAGACGCCGAAGACCTTCAAGAACTTCTCATCCGCCGAGATGTAAAAGTTGCTGAATACGTTTGACCCCAGTTCTCTTAACAACTCATATAGCTTGAGAAATGAGCAGCAAGCCTTAATTGCTGCTCTACGAAAACAACCTCTCCTAATAGTCCTAAGACCATCTAAGGAAGATCTAGACCAATTACTTCCAAAAAACCGTCCAATAATTCAAACCATCGAGAAACTCAACGACCTAGGGGTAAAGCATATCGAAATAGCTTGGGCGTCCCATCCAGCATGGGCTGAACTAATTGAAGAATTAAGGCAGAACTTTACAAATATTTCCCTTGGAGCAGCCTCAATAACAAATATCGAAGGATTGGAAGAAGTAGCCAGGCTTGGCTTGACTTATGCAATGAGTCCTTACTTGGACCCTCCCCTCCTCTTGCATGCCAGAAAGCTCAAACAACTTCTTATACCAGGAGTTTTCTCTCCTACAGAAATTCATGAAGCACATCAATCAGGCTGTGAATTAGTAAAAGTTTTCCCAGCATCCAATATTGGAATCAACTATATAAAACAACTGCAGATTCCATATCCCTCCTTGCCATTCATTATTGCCGCTGGCGGGCTAAGAGCTGCAGACTTAAAACCATGGCTAGAGAATGGATATGACGCATTAACCCTTGGCCGGAAACTCATCGAAGATGATCAGATTGACCCTGATTTACAAGCATGGTTAAGAGCAGGGTTGAGCAAAAGTTAAACCTTACATTTGGTTAAAATGAGAATCAGCTGCTACATATGACAGGTGTTAAGTATTCGATTTCTCAGTCAACTATCAAGCTCAGTCTTGAGGCTGCAACCCTAATCACCCAACTTCAAAAGGGAATTTTCAACCGTCGCCACAAAAAAGTTTCTGCTTCTTAAGTAGTAGAAAAACTGGTTGAAATTGGTACCAAGTCTAAGTCAGGAAAAAGTTGCATCAACCAAACCAATCATAAGTAATAACTCTGCTGCAGTTGCGAATGGAAACAAGCAATTAGTACTTACCTAACTCTTCAAAACCAAAAATAGTCCCTCACCAAAAAGTACATTGACCTTGCTGTTTCAAAAGATGGTCAGCAAGTACTAAAGAAACCATTGCTTCAACCATTGGGACTGCCCTTGGAAGCACGCAAGGATCATGGCGACCCTTCCCAGCGAGGGTGATTGGTGTCCCATCTAAATCAACAGTTTGTTGATCTTTCCGAATAGTTGCTGTGGGTTTAAAAGCTACTCTTATGACAATAGGTTCACCATTACTAATCCCACCTTGAATCCCTCCTGAATTGTTTGTCGCAGTCTTTAAGCGACCATCTGCACTGGGAACAAAAGCATCATTATGTTGGCTGCCCTTCATAAAACTCCCCTCAAAGCCAGAACCAATCTCAAAACCTTTAGTTGCAGGTAATGACATCACTGCTTTCGCAAGATCAGCTTCTAATTTGTCAAAAACTGGCATGCCTAAACCAACAGGAGCATTCCTTACAAAACACTCAATAAGGCCACCGCAAGAATCCCCTTCTTTACTAATCTGCTCAATTCGTTCAACCATATGAGCTGCAACTACTGAATTAGGGCAACGAACAATATTTGCCTCTACATCCTCAAACCTGACCTTCTCAGGATTGATATCAGCTTCAATATCATGAATTCTCTTTACCCAAGCCAATACCTCGGTGTTGTGGGTTTTTCTTAGCAGTTGTTTGGCAATTGCTCCAGCAGCTACTCGACCAATAGTTTCTCGAGCTGAGGCTCGTCCTCCCCCACTTCTCGCTTGGATCCCATATTTCTTTTGATAGGTAGCATCGGCATGCGAAGGTCGAAATGCCATTTTCATTTCTTGATAATCCCCTGGGCGATGATCCTTATTCCTAACAAGCATCGCAATAGGAGTACCAAGAGTTTGGTTGTCAAGCATCCCACTCAAAATCTCAACTTGATCTCCCTCCTTCCTAGGAGTGGTGATCTTGCTCTGACCAGGCTTACGTCTCTCTAATTCCGCTTGAATCATAGAAATATCTAATTCAAGTCTAGGAGGACAACCCTCCAAAATGACTCCTACCCCACCACCATGTGACTCACC
The DNA here is from genome assembly GCF_034092375.1 of Prochlorococcus sp. MIT 1300. Lineage (NCBI taxonomy): Bacteria > Bacillati > Cyanobacteriota > Cyanophyceae > Synechococcales > Prochlorococcaceae > Prochlorococcus > Prochlorococcus sp. MIT 1300. The sequence goes on from NZ_CP139302.1 coordinate 906,810, forward strand.
AAAAGTAGTTATGCGGAACAAGTCCCCGAAAATACTGCCCATAAAACACTCACTCTGACCTAGAGCGTAAGGACTCCAGGCAAAGCAGACCGCAATCCTTGGTCAAAACCAGATGAGAAAATTTATTCCATAAAAAAAGCCCCCTCATAGAGGGGGCTTTGAAGACATTCCTAAAAGGTCTCTTTAAGAAGAGTTTTTAGTATTAGTCGTGATCAACCAATTGCAGGAGCAACAAGAGCAACTGAAGTTGTTTCAGCAGCTGCAAGGTCTAGAGGGAAGTTGTGAGCGTTACGCTCATGCATTACTTCCATACCTAGGTTTGCGCGATTAAGCACATCTCCCCAAGTAGGAACAACCTTGCCCTGTGCGTCAATAATTGACTGGTTGAAGTTGAATCCATTCAGATTGAATGCCATGGTACAAATGCCCATAGAAGTCAACCAAACACAAACAACTGGGAAGATTGCCAAGAAGAAGTGAAGACTACGGCTGTTGTTAAAGCTGGCGTATTGGAAGATCAGACGTCCAAAGTAACCGTGGGCAGCCACGATGTTGTAGGTCTCTTCCTCTTGGCCAAACTTGTAACCGTAATTCTGAGATTCGTTCTCTGTTGTTTCACGAACAAGTGAAGAAGTAACGAGAGAACCATGCATGGCAGAAAATAAGCTTCCACCAAACATGCCTGCCACACCAAACATGTGGAAGGGGTGCATAAGAATGTTGTGCTCAGCCTGGAACACAAACATGAAGTTGAAAGTTCCGGAGATACCTAAGGGCATTCCATCAGAGAAAGATCCCTGACCGAATGGGTAAACAAGGAACACAGCAAATGCTGCAGAAACTGGAGCGGAGTATGCAACGCAAATCCATGGGCGCATACCTAAGCGGTATGAAAGTTCCCACTGGCGTCCCATCCATCCACAAATACCAATAAGGAAGTGGAAGCAAACCAATTGGTAAGGGCCACCGTTGTAAAGCCACTCGTCAAGAGTCGCAGCTTCCCAGATTGGGTAAAAGTGAAGACCGATGGCATTACTTGAAGGCACAACGGCTCCGGAAATGATGTTATTTCCGTAGAGGAAGGATCCTGCAACTGGCTCACGGATACCATCAATGTCGACCGGTGGGGCCGCAATGAAAGCAATAATGAAGCAGGTGGTTGCGGCCAAAAGGCAAGGGATCATCAACACACCAAACCAACCGACATAAATTCGGTTATTGGTGGAGGTGACCCACTCACAGAAAGTGGCCCAGGAATCCAGTTCCCATCTACCCCTGTCGCGGATAGAAGTGGTCATAGATAGTTAGTAAGACGGAGTTTTACCTGAAAAGAGTCCCAAGAGTGGGACAGCTAGTAAGGGCAGGATGTACCTACCGAGGTGACTTTAAAGGATTCAATGCAATATCTGTGAGCAAATCACGAAATCCAAGTACCTCTTAAACAACCGTCAAGCAATACCCCCAACAGGCAAGCAACGGATAGTGAGCCATAGCTAGTACCATTTAAGCTGATCAGGCTAAAGAGTATTTAAACCCTATATAGAGTTCACAGTCTTAATTTTTCCGTACAACCTGTTAACTTCAAACTTAGTTCTTCAAAGCTGGTTGAAGGTCAACCAACCCAATGTCCAGGTCTCCCTATTCGCTACTTCCCACCTTGACCATTGGCACAGGGCTGCTTGTCTTAGGGATAGTCCAATTGACTAGCAATAATAGATTTCAACAGCGAATAAAAAATCTCGAAGAGCTAATGGGGCAACAAATTATTCAATCCCCAAAACTCGACGCAAAAACCCCTATTGGTCCGATTAAGTCAATCACGTTCCGAATAGGGACCAAAGATGATCGGCTCAGAATTTATTGGGCAGATGGAAGTAAAAGCGATTTACCATGCTCCAAAGAGCATGCCACCAAGGAACAGTGGGCTTGTGGCTGAATAAACTTGTGAAAGCAATTCTCAAGTTTTAATGATCTGAAATCTTGTGAAAATCATCTCAAGAAAACAATAAACTATTTAATTCGACTGCCCAGTTTTGATCAAATGCCAATACTTCTCGTTTAGTTAGACTTAAGGCTATTTTTTTTTCCAAATATGCTGCTTCATTAATAAATACCGGTACTAATTTTTCCTTAAAATTAGAGCGAATGATCTCTCCATTTGCCTTAATAAACAATGGTGATCCATGCTCTATCGGTTGCCAGTCTCGGCCTTGAATCTCTGGGTGCAACACTGCAATAGGTTGTCCATCTGAATCTCTTGGCAAATCTAGACTTTGAATATGCCTATGAAGCACCAATTGGTTTGGGAACCTAGCTTCCCCACAAGAAAGCTTTGCAAGACAATCAAGAGAAGCCGATAAAGCCAAGCGAGTCTTTTCAATAATTGATGCCTTTAAAACACCCTGGGGGACTGGTCCAATTTCAATCACCAATCCACATGGCCAATTCTCGACTAAAAACCCTTGCTGATTAGGATCACCTTCATGCAAATAGACAGGCAAACCTAGCCGGTATTGAATTAGAGACGCAACAGCCAAATCAACTGATCTTCGGCCATATATAACAATGCTGCTTCCCATTGATGATGTAGTGCTGTGAAGGTCTATTGCAAACTTGCATGAATGTTTTCCATTAGGTCCGAACAATCTCACAAGCTCCTTAGCTCTCAAGACCTCTTGAACTGAAGAGTTAGAAGAATTCAGCAACTCTTTGCGAAAGCTCCTATTTAAATCACTATGTATATAACGTTTACCTTCGGATAAAGCAGCTGGATTGCCAATGACTTTTTTCAGTTCCAAATCATGGGAATCAATCAAATCAGGATTTCTCGACCACTGATCAAAAAGCCAGGGGGCATTAACCTCATTTCCATGAGTTCCTGCTACCAAAAGTACCGAAATGGGTGACATTCAGAATTAATGGTTGCCGCTAGCCTGACTCAAAATCACTGCAAAGGGAAGCAATGTCTATACCCCCAGCAGTAGTTGCCGCTGCCAGATGCGCCTGGAAATGGCAATGGAACCAATTAATGAATGGCCTCGCCCCAGCTGACAGTAAAGGGAACTACCAAAGGCCACCGAGCCAACATCAAAAAGCACAGATTCCCATTCTTGCGGAGTTGACCAAACGCCCAAAAGAACAATTGCCTCGCTTAATTATTGGCAGAAGCTGTCCATGGGCTCACCGTACCTGGCTAATGCACTGTCTTCGAGGGCTGAGTGAAAGCATTACTTTGCTAGTAGCTAATGCTGATCACAAAAGTGGCCGCTGGACTATTAATCCTCCATGGCTAAAGCAAACGACCCTTCTTGGCCTTTATGAAATAAGTGGCGCACCTCCCAAGCATCGAGCAACTGTTCCAACCTTGATTGATCCTGGGGAACAATCAACTAATCCCCCCGTAATTCTGGGAAATGAAAGTGCTCAACTTGTTGAAGCTCTGAATCAATGGCCAACATCAAAGGATGCAATGGAATTGGCCCCAGAGAATTTAAAAGAAGAAATTAATAACTGGCAAAAGCTTATTCAGCCAACTGTTAACGATGGAGTCTATAGATGCGGTTTTGCCCGTAACCAAGCCGCATATGACAAAGCTTCGAAGCAGTTGTTTGATACTCTCCGCAATATAAATACAAGCCTTTCATTAAAAGGTCCCTGGTTATGTGGAGAAAAACTTACGATTGCTGATGTAAGACTTTTCCCAACTCTTATCCGCTGGGAAATCGTTTACTCACCTCTATTCGGCTGTAGCCAAGAGCCTCTCTGGAGCTTTGACCAAATTTGGGAATGGCGACAAAGATTTTTTGCTCTACAAGGTGTAGCTGAAACATGTAATGCGGATATCTGGCGAAAGGACTATTTCGGAGCACTCTTCCCGTTAAGGCCAAGCTCCATTGTCCCATCAGGTCCAGATCTCAGCAAAATAACTAATTCCTCATCACCTTATTCCCTATGAACACTAATCAACAAAGCCAGGGAATCCCTAATTCTTCTCTTAGCGAACCAGAATTTGAAGGAATATATGGCAGGTATAAAATCACTAAAAATGATGAAAAGGAGGTTCAGTATTACCGGATCTCACTACTACTCTGTGGGATTTCCTTGTCAATTGGCTTATTGCATTGGCAGCTATTAGGCGCAAATATGGCCTGGATATGGTTACTACCAATGTCTATAGGACTTGGATGTTCCCTCTTATGGATACACATATATCTTCGACCTCTTCATATTGCCTTGCAAATACTATGGGCATTTGGATCACTTCTTACTATTTTATTGTCTTTATATGTTGGGCCACAAAATCTTTTAACAGTCATAGCAAAAGAACCTCGTTGGATATTAGTTATAGGTCCACTATTCGCCTCTCTCACTGGGGTAGGGTTTAAAGAGTTTTTTTGTTTCGGCAGGCCAGAGGCAATTGGCCTAACAATACTTGTCCCTTGTGCACTCCTAGGTCATCTAACAAGACTAATTAATGGAGAAATTGCTCTTACATTATTAAACTCCGCTTCAGTCCTACTAATAATCTTATCTCTTAGGAAATTTGGCATGGATGCGGCAGCTGATGTGGGAGACAAAAGCGTATTTAATTACCTAAGAAGTCAAAAATCCGCTAAAATTTCGTGAGTGTTTTAAGCCTCATAGGAGCCTCTAAAGACTTTGGTATTAAAAGTCTTTTTCATGATCTTACGCTACACATTGAGAAGAATGAACGCTTGGGATTAATTGGTCCTAATGGAGCAGGGAAATCAACTTTATTAAAAGTAATTTCAGGGCTAGAACCACTCAACCTAGGTGAAAGAAGATGTAATAAAAAAACTCTAATAAAGCATGTAACGCAGGAAACCTCCTTTCATAAAGGACGGACTGTTTTAGAAGAAGTGCTCGCCGGATGCGGGCAAAAAAAAGAATTGCTAATTAACTTCCGAAAATCTAGTGAAGAAGTTGCGCAGAAACCTAATGAAAAGTCTTCTTTAGAAAAGTTAGGTCAACTGAGTCAAGAGATGGATCATGCAGAAGCTTGGAATCTAGAAAGCCAATGCCAAGAAATCCTCAGCAGACTAGGTATTCAAAATCTGCACCAACCTGTAGATGAACTATCAGGTGGTTTCCAAAAAAGGGTAGGGCTAGCGTCGGCACTATTGTCTAACCCTGATTTATTGCTCCTCGATGAACCTACAAATCACCTCGACGCAATAGCAGTGGAATGGCTACAAAACTGGCTTAAAAATTTCAAAGGCGCCTTAGTGCTGGTTACGCATGACCGATATGTACTTGATTGTATTAGCACACGAATGGTTGAAGTAGACCAAGGCATCGCACGCATTTACCATGGAAACTACAATAATTATCTAAAAGAAAAAAGCAAGGTAAATTCAATTGATAAGTCAAAAGAACACAAATTAAAGAGTATTTTGAGAAGAGAACTAGCCTGGCTAAGTCAGGGGCCAAAAGCACGAAGTACCAAGCAAAAAGCCCGTACAGATAGAATAGAGATTTTACGCAATAAAAGTATTAGTTCAAATCAAAAACAGCTACGTATAGAGAACTTAAAGCGTCGAATAGGCAAGGTAGTTATTGAGGCAGAATGCTTAAAAGTAAGACAAGATAAATACCAAGATAGTAAAATTCTTATAGAAGACTTTAATTACAATTTTTCCCCTAATGACAGAGTTGGAATAATTGGTAAAAATGGTTCAGGAAAATCGACATTACTTGAACTAATAGCTGGACTTAGGAAACCTGATTCTGGTCAATTGCGCATAGGAGAAACCATTCATATAGGTTATTTAGATCAACATACAAAGGAAATAAAAAATCCAAAAGATCTAAAAACAACAGTCATTCAATTTGTAGAAGAAAAAGCCTTATTCATTGAACTACAGAAAAAAAAGATTTCAGCCTCTCAATTATTAGAAAGGTTTTTATTTTCACCTGCGCAACAACATCTGCCAATAGCAAAACTTTCGGGGGGAGAGCGTAGAAGATTAACTCTTTGCCGACTACTGGTACAAGCTCCGAATGTTCTTCTACTGGATGAGCCAACAAATGACCTTGATGTTTATACCTTGAGCATCTTGGAAGACTTTCTAGAAGATTTCTTCGGCTGTGTAATAATTGTATCTCATGATAGATACTTTCTAGATAGAACTGTTAACCGTATCTTTTGTTTTGAAAACAATAAACTTAATCGTTATGAAGGCAACTATACTGACTTTTTAAACAAATCTAGAGAAAAAATTATTTGTGAAACTGAGAAATCCTCTCAAAAAAATACATCTAAATTATCTAAAGAAAAGAACATCACTCACAGAGGAGAAGTAAATAAATTTCAAACTCATAAACCTAGGAGGAGGAGCTTCAAAGAATCCAAAGAACTTGAAATCTTGGAAAAACAACTTCCAGAGTTTGAAAAAAGACGTAATTTTATTGAAAAAAGCATGTCAGAAAACAATGCAGACCTCAGCCAGTTGAGCAATCAACTGGCTGAGGTGGTACTCGAATTGGCTAAAGCAGAGGAACGATGGTTGGAACTTAGTGAATTGGCTCCTTAGGCAGCATCTTTTCATCGCCAAAAGGGACTGAGAGCCCTCCAAAGAAATGCCGCTCTTGAGAACTACGCGAAGCGAAGCTCTCAAATTAGAGGCGAAGGCTCTACCAAAAGGATTCCTACTCAAAAGTCTTATCACCTTATGGAATCAGAGCAATTTGGTCATTCTGGTTTCGCTGATTAGCACTTAGCTTGTTCTTTACCAGAGGCCTAAAACAAGTGTGTCTTCTTTTCCGTTGTAGTTGTTTTGAGACATAGCAAGCCTTGCTTTCGTCATTAATCCAAAGCATACGAACAAATTCACTAAGGGCATCACCGCCATGCATTGCTTTTATTATTCCCATTTCTTCAGCTGGCAACTGAATAATTTACTTTTTCAAACCCTAGTTAGTCTCGGCAATGGTGTTGTAAAGGAAACCAACTACTAGTTCCACCCATGGCATAACGGTGCAAGGGCCGTATCGTGAGTTGTCGCAAGATGCTGGCCAAAGCCTCAGACTCATGAACACCATCGACGAGCACATTCAAAAGGATCAATCCGAGATCCAATCAGCAAAGGCACAAGGAGATGCCGCCAAAGTGAGGCATCTAACTGACGAGCTTCATTCACTAGAAGAATACAAAGAGCATCATCCTGGTGAAAAGCATGATCCAAATGCCTTGGAATTATTCTGCGATGCCAACCCAGACGAACCAGAATGCCTGGTCTATGACGATTGATGCAATATTTGGCAGCCATCCTCTACAGAGGAAATCTCCCACAGGGGATGGCCGCTACTTATTTCAAAATTCCTCATCAAATTCGGATGGACTTCTAGTTAAAGAGCAAACAACCGCCTCCTCTCTTTTAAGTTCCTTCACTTCATTAATTGGACGCCCTAGTTTGCGCAAGGCTTCCACCTCTTGATAGGTTTGGCATCTTGCGATCACATTTCCTTGTCCATCAAAGCAACTATAAAAAGTCATGATTGAAATAGATTCCACCTATTTATGACTAATTCTCACGAATTACACAAGTATATATTCTTGATTTTGCATGTTAGCTATCTAACACCCTCCAGACTTCTACCAGCAAATCTTTAAGGCCATGCCCCATTGCAGCTGATACAAGGATGACTTTTTTACTGAAAGCATTTTGCACAGAATTAACAATTTCTTCTAATTCTTCTTGTTCAACTAGCTCAGTTTTGTTCAGTACTAGAAGTCTTTCCTTGTCAATTAAGCCATTACCATAAGCTGATAGTTCCTCCTCCACTACTCTCAAATCATTGCAAGGGTCTTGAGCAGAGCAATCTATTAAATGCACTAATAATTTTGTTCTTTCAATATGTCGCAGAAACTCATGTCCTAAACCAGCGCCTTTAGCAGCTCCAGAGATCAATCCAGGTATATCCGCAAAAACCGTTCCGTCCCCAGTCGGTTTACGCACAACTCCTAAGTTCGGAACCAAAGTTGTAAATGGATAATCTGCAATTTTTGGACGAGCTGCTGAAAGAACTGCAATCAAAGTACTTTTGCCAGCGTTGGGCAATCCAATAATTCCTACTTCTGCCAACAATTTCAATTCTAGTTGCAAACACCACTCCTCTCCATCGCCTCCCTCGGTGCACTTTTCTGGAGCACGATTTCGGTTACTTAGATAATGAGCATTTCCCAAACCTCCACGACCTCCAAACGCAACTACCAAAGATTGTCCGGCAGAGATCAAATCCCCAAGAATGATGCCTGAAGGGAGGTGGCGTACTTCAGTTCCACAAGGAACTTTTATTATCAAGTCTTTGCCTGAAGCTCCGCTCCGCCTACTGGGCCCACCCCTACTACCATCATCAGCAAGGAACAATCTCCTGTATTTGAAATCTAGAAGGGTTTGAAGGTTGGCATCTGCTTGCAGCAAGATTTTGCCTCCATGTCCCCCATCCCCACCTGATGGACCTCCTGCAGGCACATACTTCTCTCGACGAAAGGCAACAATTCCATCGCCTCCTCTACCCGCTCTAACAGTTACCTTTGCTTGATCTATGAACTGCATTTTCTTCTATTCATACCGAGAAATCTCAAGAAGGGAAAACTACCAGGGACAAATCAGGGATTACATCTCGTGAACCAATTTATATGGGTCATTTAATTCACCCTGTTCTATTCTGTATGCAACAGTTTAGCTTTATCATCAAAAAGGATTTGATTGGGAATTATATTTTCTTCACTAAATAGTTAAGCTTTTCAACCAGATAACAGTGCAACCTGATCCACCATCAACTGGTTCTGCATCACCTATACGCTCAACGTAAGGAACATTTGCAAGCCACTGCCGCAATCCTCGCTTCAATCTTCCAGTACCTATGCCGTGTATAACCCAAACACACCCACTAAGGCCTCGTATATATTCCTCAATCACAGCCTCAGCTTCATGCACCCTTAACCCACGTACATCAACAGTATTCCTCGATGTTCTTACTAAAAGAGAAGAATTTAATGAAGCTTTTCTGTTACCACCTTTTACAAGCACTTGAGGAGTAGGTGTTGGCCTTACTCCATCAAGACTCTCAATAGCCTCAATAGGGACAGTACTTCTTAAAACCCCACAAAGAACAGTAACTTGGGTTCTATCATCAGAAATCGCTACTACTTGTGCTGACTTACCTAGAGCCAACAGTTTAATACGATCACCAACTTCAGGACGCCACCATTGCTGATTTCTTCTCTGAGAAATTGATCTAGCTTCTAATTCCAATTGACGAAGTTTTTGTCCTGCTTGTCTAGCCGTCTCACCATCAGCACCATCTGCCCTAAGACGACTAATCAATTTACGCACTTCCCGCTGGCCTTCACGAATAGAATTAGCTAATTCCTGGCGGGCTTGTTGTTGGATTTCAGCTGACCTATCACTCTGCTGTTTCCAATGACTCAGTAACTCCTCATGGAGCAATTCAGTACGTGCCAACAAAGCAGCTGCATCTTCTGCAGCTGCTTGCTGACGATTCCGCTGTTCTTCAAGACCACTAATAATTTTATTGACTTGTAAGCCGCCACTAAGGCGCAACAACTCTTGTGCCTGATCAATGATGTCTAATTTAAGGCCAAGTCGTTTTGCTATTGCTAATGCATTACTGCGACCAGGAATACCCCATAGCAACTGATAAGTAGGCGACATCGTTTCGCTATCAAAAGCGACAGAAGCATTTTCGAACCTTGAATCAGAGTATTTCAGGGCCTTCAACTCACCAAAATGAGTCGTGGCGATTGTTAAACGCGCCATATCTGCCAATGTAGAAAGTAGTGCTCTTGCCAAAGCACTCCCCTCACTTGGATCAGTACCAGCACCTACCTCATCTAAAAGAACTAATGCATTAACAGGTTGCTCATTTAGTGCATCAAGAATTCGAGATATACGATTAATATGACCACTGAAAGTAGAAAGATTCTGTTGAATCGACTGCTCATCACCAATATCTGCCAAAACCATTTCGCACCAAGGCAAAGATGGACTAGTTTCACAAGGGATTAAGAGACCTGATTTAGCCATCAGCATGGCCAACCCAATACTCTTAATAGTTACTGTTTTGCCCCCAGTATTAGGGCCCGTGATCGCTACAACCTTTAGAGAGGATGGAACTTCAATGCTAATAGGCATTACTTCTATACCCTGCTCTTTAAGGTTCTGCCACATAAGTAAAGGGTGACGAAAACCCTTCAAAGTAATTTGTCCATCTTCATGTTCATAAAGTTTAGGAGATTTTCCACCCAACCATTTGCTATAACGAGCTCGTGAAAGAGCCAGCTCAATTTTTAGGAGTATTTCTTCAAGTCGCGATAGTTCAAAGTAATTTTCACCAACTAATTGACTCCATATAGTTAATAATCTCCTCTCCTCATCGACAATTTGCAATTCCAAATCAGCTAAGCGATGGCCAAGAGGAATAACTTCTTGAGGCTCAATAAAAACAGTATGTCCTGATGAAGAGCGTCCATGCACTAAACCACTAACTTCAGATGAAGCACTCGCCCTAATGGAAAGAACTGGTCTTCCATTTCTTTCCGCAAGTAAAGAATCTTGAAGCCTTCCTCCATATAATTTCAACAGCGCTTGTAAACAACTTTTCCGCTCTTCCTGCAATAATTTTCTTCTAGCACGAAGACCCGCTAAAGAACTACTTGCGCGATCAGCAACTCGACCTCCTTCCTCAAGTCCATATTTAAGTTGTTTTTCAAGATTAGGAAGAGTTGAGAGCTTTTCTAATAACGCAAAAATTGTTGGCCAAAGAGATGGATCATCTAATTGCCTACGCAAACGTCTCGCAGACGCAAGTGTATGAGCAATGAACAAAAGCTCCTCACCAGAAGCCACCCCACCTTTATGACATCGCTCAACAGTTTTCCTAATTTCATGCACTCCATCAAAGTTCAATCCACCCTCAATTGAACTGTCGATCAGATCTATCTCTAATGTTTCTAAAAGCCTTTGTTGGCTAGTAGAGAAATCTGCTGGAAGCTCAAGATTTCTGCAAACTCTTTCTCCTTGAGGAGTACAAGCAAAGCTAGATAGATGTTCACATAGCAATGGCCACTCCAAAAGCTCCAGGGTTTCCTGAAGCACATTGGACGCATAGTCGCCTCTTGCAGCAGGGCCAAGAGGGGTCATGCAAAAACTTGTCCATCCCCCTGATTAGTAGGAATTCCTGCTGGAGGGTGAAAAAGCATTTCCAACCAATTGCCCTCCGTATCTTTTAAATAAAAAGAAGCAGTTCCGTCTCGATGCTCATGAATAGCACCAACTTGACAACCATTTTGTTCTAGTTGCTTATGCATTAGATCAATTTCAGTTCTCTCAGTAAAATGAAAAGCGAAATGAGGTCCTGCAGCTTTATACCCTGGCCCTAAAAGTGCAAGCCCATCCCTGCCTGAACCCGCTTCTAGGTAACACCAATCCCGATCATCCCAAACAAGCTTCATACCAAGAGCCAAATAAAAGTCTCTAGCTCGGTCCATATTTTGCACACGAATCGCAATATGGCCCAGCCTTTGAACAGTCAACCTGCTGTTTTGCAAAGCCATTCTGGGATGTAAAGCTCTAATGGAAGATTACATATTAGAAAGGGCAAAAGAGTATTTATTTACTGGAAGAAAACATTCAACTAGACGACAACAATCTTTCTTAGCTCAAGATTCACTTAACCAACTTGCAGCATCACAGGCGTGATAGGTAAGGATCAAATCAGCTCCAGCTCGCTTAAAGCTCAATAAAGTTTCCAAAACAATGGCCTTCTCATCTATCCAACCTTTAGCAGATGCCGCCTTAACCATCGCATATTCCCCACTAACATTATAGGCCGCAATTGGCAACTCAGACTCATTTCTAAGACGATGAATAATATCTAAATAAGCAAGACCTGGTTTAACCATAAGAATGTCAGCACCCTCCTGCTCATCTAATTGAGCCTCGGTAATAGCCTCTCGACCATTAGCCGGATCCATCTGATAGGTGCTTTTGTTTTTAGGAATGGGCTTCCCGCCATCTTCTCGAGGAGCGGAATCAAGAGCTTCTCGAAATGGCCCGTAATAAGCGGATGCATATTTTGCCGTATAACTAATGATCCCAACATGTTCAAAACCCTCTTCATCAAGGGCCTCACGAATGGCCCCAACACGACCATCCATCATGTCGCTTGGACCAATTAAGTCAGCTCCAGCCTCAGCCTGAACAACTGCCTGTCTGCATAAATTCAAGATAGTTTCGTCATTCAGGACAATTCCCTCGGAACTAACAATTCCATCATGACCATCGCAAGAATAAGGATCTAAAGCCACATCAGTCATCACAGTCATTTCTGGCAACTCTTCTTTAAGGCGTCTAATAGCTCTAGGGATTAACCCATCCTCGTTAAAGCACTCAGCTCCATCCTCAGTTTTTAGTTCATCATCAATCTTTGGGAAAAGTACCACTGAACGAATACCTAAATCCCAAGCTCTTGAGACCTCTCCCATCAAGCGATCAATAGTCCATCGATATGCACCAGGCATCGCTCCAATAGGTTCGACATCATTACCTTCATGGACAAATAACGGATAGATAAAATCACTGGGATTTAACGAGTATTCCCTGACCATTTCCCTGATCGAAGGTGTCCTACGCAATCTGCGGGGGCGATAGGTGAGATCCATCTTTTTCTAAGCTTTAGATATTGATGGTAGAGCCACCTCAAAAACGTGCTGCTTTAAGCCAAGCTTCTCGGGGGTCATGAGATCTAGCTTTTTTCAACCCCTCCAAAAGCTTTATCTCTTCAGAGCTCCATGTGTCGGGAATTTGCAAGCTTAAGGTTAAAAATAAGTCTCCGCGCCCGAGCTTTGAGGGCCAGCCTTTACCCTTTAATCGCAAACTTTTCCCTGGAGGGGTTCCTGCAGGTACAAAAACCTCTGCTTCTCCATCCGGAGTAATTACTCTTAAATTTGCACCTAAAGCAAGTTCATCTAAAGAAACAGGTAAATCAGCACGCAACTGACTCCCTTCAAGTCGCCAAATTGAATGAGGAAGAATCTCAATATTTAGATATAGATCACCTCTTCGACCAGTGCCTGGCTGAATATTTCCCTTACCCTTTAAACGCAATTTAGAGCCTGACTGAATACCTTTAGGGATCTGAACCTGAACTCTTTCATCATTCACCGACAAGGTGCGTTTGGTTCCAGTGAAAGCCTCCGAAAAGCTTATCTTTACTCTCGCTTCAGCATCAAGGTTCAAACTCCTTTGATTTGAGCTTCTAGGAAACCCACTGCCCGCTGTGAATCCATACGATCCAGGGAAACCTCCTCCAAAACCAGGGCCTCCCATAGGACCTGAGAAGCGTCCTAACAAATCATTTACAAATTCATCAAAATTGCCGTATTGGCCAAAATCGACATCAAAACCACCACTAGCGTTGCCCACTCCTCCAGAATTCTTCCAGTACTGTCCAAACTGTTCATACCGACGACGCTTTTCAGGATCAGAAAGAACTTCATAGGCCTCGTTGACCTCTTTGAACTTTGCCTCAGCGCTCAAATCACCAGGATTAACATCGGGGTGGTATTTCCGTGCCATTTTCCTAAAAGCACGTTTGATCTCGTCGGGGTTGGCACCACGCGGAACCCCCAAGATATTGAAGTAGTCCCTGAACCCTCCAGGGGACATATCCACAACCCCCCCTCTTAGCTACTTATCTGTAATTTTCTCAGTTAGCAGCAGAAGTTTGCTTCTGGAAGATGTAGGGAAGCCCGAACGCAACTTTTGGCCTATTTCAAATAAACGGGCAGATGAACCTATAAAATCTTTGAAAGGTTAATAAGTAGGAGAAGCTGAAGCGTGTCACTGATTCATGGATTCAACACTAAAAACCTGAGAGGGGATGTTCTAGGAGGAATTACAGCAGCTGTAGTCGCTTTACCTTTGGCGCTTGCCTTCGGCAATGCTGCGCTTGGTCAGGGAGGTGCGATCTATGGCCTCTATGGAGCAATTATTGTTGGCTTCTTTGCAGCATTGTTTGGAGGCACCCCTGCACAAGTAAGTGGTCCAACCGGGCCCATGAGCATGACAGTAACGGGTGTAGTTACAACTCTCGTAGGCATTGGTGTGGCCAACGCACTGCCAGGATCTCAGGGTCCTGGCACTTTGTTACCACTTGTCATGGCAGCAGTAGTTGTAGGAGGCATATTTCAAATACTTTTTGGCTTACTTAAACTAGGTAAATATATAACTTTAGTACCCTATTCAGTTGTTTCAGGGTTTATGTCGGGGATAGGGGTAATTATTCTCGCAATTCAAATAGGGCCTTTGCTTGGCATAGACACTTCAGGTTTAAATGTTATCCAGTCAGTCAACAAAGTATTCACTGAATTTGGCTCAGAAGCATTTGTTCTGAATTGGTCTGCAATCAGTGTAAGTGTCATGACACTTGCAATTGTATTTCTAACACCAAGAAAAGTTAGCCAATGGGTACCTTCTCCACTGCTTGCGCTTCTAATAGTTACACCACTTTCAATTCTACTTTTCTCAGACTCAAGTCTTGCAGCGAAAGGATTAACTACTCTGCCAAGAATTGGCGAGATCCCACCTGGAGGGCTAAGTTTTGTAGTTCCAAACTTTAATAATCACTTTAATGTAATCATCCAAGCAGGCTTAATGCTCGCTGTCCTAGGTGCAATTGACTCATTACTTACATCATTAGTTGCGGATAATATTTCACAGACACGCCACAACTCCGACCGTGAGCTAATTGGTCAGGGCATTGGTAATGCGGTAGCGGGACTATTTCAAGGCCTTCCAGGGGCTGGAGCCACAATGCGAACTGTTATCAATGTTAAGTCTGGAGGGAAAACCCCTATCTCGGGGATGGTTCATTCAGTGATCCTACTAATTGTTTTATACATAGCTGGAGACTTAGCATCAACAATACCTAACGCACTTCTTGCAGGAATTTTAGTCAAGGTTGGGTTAGATATCATTGACTGGAGGTTCCTATTAAGAGCACATCGCCTTTCAGCTAAAACAGCTGCAGTCATGTGGGGAGTGCTTCTAATGACAGTCTTCTGGCAACTTATTGGTGCAGTACTAGTAGGGGTATTTGTGGCAAATCTACTAACCATCGACTCAATCACCCAAACTCAACTGGAAGATATGGAAGCTGAGATTCCATTAGATGGTGAAACGCAAAATCTCAACAATGACTCAACTTTATCCCAAGAGGAAAAAGACCTTGTAGACAAATGCGCTGGAGATTTAATGTTCTTCAGATTAAAAGGTCCACTAAGTTTTGGAGCAGCAAAGGGTATTACAGAAAGAATGATGTTAGTTAGGAATTACAAAGTTTTAGTTCTTGACATTACGGATGTTCCTCGACTCGGAGTCACGGCAACCCTAGCTATAGAAGACATGGTTCAAGAAGCAAAAACAAACTCAAGAAAAGCATTTGTTGCTACATCCAGCGGCAAAGTAAGAGAAAGACTACAAAAATTTGGAGTTGAAGGAATTGTGAGCACAAGGCTTGAAGCACTCAGGTCAGCTGCAGAAGTCCTAGGAAGTTGACAGTTAGCAGCTCTTAATTGCTTTCCAAGGTCAAGCAGAGTTGAATTAATCAAATCCAAATGAGACGATATGCAAAGCTTCGCATGATCAAAAGCCCTCAAGGATTTGTCATGCCTAATAATCAACTTCCAGTCAGTTAATGAAAATCTCAAAACTGACATCCCTCCATTCCCTATTCCTCACCTTTTAGCATGGGCGCAAGCCTTGTCCTGCAAAACGTCTTAACCCCACCCGTTCTTTTCTTTTTCCTGGGAACGGTTGCTGTTTTCGTTCGATCAGACTTAGAGATACCTGCTCCGCTTCCAAAATTATTTTCGCTCTACCTGTTATTAGCAATAGGTTTCAAGGGAGGGCTAGAGCTGCAGCTAGAGCTTCAACAAACAGGTTTAGGGGGACAGGTTTTACCCACAGTGGGTGCAGCCATTCTGATGTCTTTACTTTTGCCTTTGATTTGTTTTGCAGTCCTGAGGCTAAAGTTCGACGTTTTCAATTCTGCTGCAATTGCGGCTGCCTATGGATCTATAAGTGCAGTGACTTTCATTACTGCTCAAAGTTTTCTTCAAAGTCAAAATATTAGTTCCGATGGTTTTATGGTAGCCGCATTGGCTCTAATGGAGTCTCCAGCAATAATTGTTGGACTTGTATTAGTAAAATTAGCTGCTCCTAAAAACCGACCTGTTTCTAAAAAGATTCGCTGGAGAGCCATTCTGCATGAAGCAATGCTCAATGGTTCTGTATACCTTCTTCTAGGTAGTTTATTAATAGGCTTCTTAACTTCATTACAAGCAGGAAATAATCCTGCAGGCGTTCAAAACATGAAGCCTTTTACAGAGGGCCTTTTCTACGGAGCAGAATGCTTCTTCCTCTTAGATATGGGCATTGTTGCCGCCCAAAGGCTCCCTAGTCTTAGACAGGCAGGTTCTTTCTTAGTTGCTTTTGCTGTTGGGATGCCTTTGTTCAACGCATTTCTGGGAGTATTTGTAGCTAGAGCATTGAATCTTGGCCCTGGCAATGCACTGCTTTTTGTAGTTCTTTGTGCAAGCGCCTCTTATCTTGCAGTCCCAGCAGCAATGCGTATGACAGTCCCAGAAGCTAAATCAAGTTATTACATCTCAACTACTCTTGGAGTAACTTTCCCCTTTAACATAATTTTCGGAATCCCTCTATACATGGAATTGGTCAACAAGCTAATTCCCTTAACTCCTTAAAAATTAATGAAACGATTAGATCTGATCTTTAGCGAAAGAGAGTTACATGAAGTACTCAAGTCATTAGAAGATGCTGAAGTACCTGGCTACACAGTAATGAAACACGCAACAGGTCGCGGCCCAGAGCGTGTTGTGTCTGAGGATATGGAATTTACTGGACTAGGAGCTAATGCGCACGTAATTGTTTTTTGTGAAGAATCGGTTCTTGACAAACTTAGAGATAATATTAAACAACTTCTAAGTTATTACGGTGGAGTTGCATATGTTTCCGAGGCGACCTCACTTTAATAAGTGCATATATAATAATCGTATTTGACTTTAAATCTCAAAGAATTATCAGGTTTTATTTTCAAGTCAACTAGTGTATAAGCCTAGATATTAATAGTTTTATGAATGCACCCAGTCCACACGAATAATTTTGCGGCTATTCAAAAATCTATCAATTGCCATAGCAGCAATACATCCATCAGATGCTGCCACAACTGCTTGCTTAAATGGTGTATTTCTTATATCTCCTATAGCCCAAACCCCTTCAGAAGTTGTCGCCATGAAATCATCAACTACCACTCCCCCATCTTCTTTAAAAGCAACCTGGTCTCCAAGAAAATCAGTAATAGGCTTGGAACCAGTCATGTATACAAAAACTCCTTCTACAGAGATTGACTCCAATTCATCCTGAGAGCGCGGCTTTATCTGAATTCCCGTAACTCCTGATTCATTTCCTTGAATTTCCATCATTCTAGTTCGATTCCAATGCTTAACATTTGACTGTGCAATTAAATCTTTTGCATGGAAGTCATCATCCTTAGGTTCATTGGAAGTAATCCAATGAACCATCGAAGCAAACTTTGTTAGGACTTGAGCTTCCTCTATGGCTTCCTTATTAATCCCTACTACAGCCACTTCTTTCCCTCTATAAAAAGCCCCATCGCAAGTAGCGCAATAACTGACTCCCTTACCCAAAAAATCAGCTTCTCCCTTAAAGGAGGCTGGTCGCCCCATTGCTCCACTAGCAAGAACTAAAGCACGACCCTTAAATGTTCCTTCTGGGGTATAGACAGTCTTCCATTCATCATTCACATCAACTCCGAAGACTTGAGCACGACGATAGTCAGTCCCATACTGAACAGCCTGGTCACGCATCAAAGCAAGCAAGTCCTCTCCACTCATGTCAGTGGGAACCCCTGGATAATTGGCAATTTGATGAGTAATAGCCAAGGCCCCTACTGCTGGGTTCTTATCGAGAATCACCGTCTTCAAATCTGCCCTTGAGGTATATAGAGCGCAGGTGCAGCCGGCTGGTCCGCCTCCCACAATCACCACATCTGCTTCGATTGTTTCCAAGGTCTAATACTCTTCTAGTGAGATTATTACTGATAGAGGAGGCTTGTGAGCAAAAGCCCTAGTAAATTTCAGCAATCCCCTTCTAGTTCTAAGCCAAAACGACTAACTGGCCTTCATGAAGCGATTGGAATCACCATTAAAACGCAAGCCTGCTTTCTGGTTAGGCCCCTTGATAGCAGGCTGCTGCTTTGCACTTGGTCATGGCATTACACAAAGGGTTGCCATACTTCAAAGAAACTGGCGAAAGGCAATCGAAGAGCCTTTTAGCAATAAGCCACTGCCTGGGAAAAGCTTAAAAGCACTAAAGTCGGACCACAGGTCAAAAGAAAGAGCTGCAGCAAGCGAATTCAAGCAATCTGGAGCCTCACAATCTTTCAAGCCAGAAGCAAGCGAAGAGACCTTTCATCAAACGAACATCAAAGCAAAGCTAAAAACGCCATACGCCCCCTGGATCAGGCCTGATATCCCTAGAATTCCTGCAAATTAATATTGCATCTGTTCTAAATCAAAAACAGGTATCCAAGCCCAAATGAAAAAGTCTTGGCGACTCCTTCAAGCCAGTAAAACTGGAAAATCCTAAAAAATAATCGTCTCAATAATGAGCTCATCAGACTCTCTACTCAAAGCAACACTCAATCGCCTAATAGTACGGTTAAATAAAAGCTTGGCTGATACGACAAAAAAAATTTCTCTACTAGTTGATGATGCCCCTCAACGAATTCAGACAGAATGGGATCTTTTTAAAGAAGAAGTTAAATTAGAAGCAGAGCGAATTGACAGCATCTCCCAACAAGAAGGCACTTCAAAATCTACAGCTCCAGACAATCAAAACAAAGAAGCTATTCAAGAAAAGATTGATGGACTGAGGGAAAGACTATCTCTGTTAAACAGGAAACTTGATTAGATATATAAGCTGATGAAATATTTTCCCAAATCAACTATTTCAAGAGGAGTGAGGATTTTCCTTATCTGGCATGGGGTAATAAAGTTAATTCTTATAATTTGGTTTGACACTCAAAAATGGACTTACCCAGGAGGGTGGACTGCTGAAAGATTTAAAGCTAGGCAAAAAAAAAGTGCTCAATGGCTTGCCAAAAAGTTAATTTACCTTGGCTCAGCTTTTATTAAACTTGGCCAGCTCCTCTCAGCAAGACCAGATGTTTTACCAGCCAATTGGGTAATTGAACTGGCAGATCTTCAAGACAAAGTACCTCCTTTTAAATTTGAAACTGCTGAGAAAGTATTGCGAAGAGAACTTGGGCCACGTTATGCAGAAATTATTGATATAGAAAGACATCCATTAGGGGCAGCATCCCTCGCTCAAGTTCATAGAGCAAGGTTGAGAAGTGGACGTCAAGTAGTACTAAAAATACAGCGGCCTGGCCTTCAGAAACTATTTAAGCTTGATCTTGAAGTCATGCAAAAAGTTGCCGCTCTATTGCAACGACACCCTGAATGGGGGAAGGGACGTGACTGGATAGGCATAGCCAAAGAATGTCGTCGAGTATTAATGAAAGAACTCGATTTTCAAATCGAAGCACAGTATGCAGCTAGATTTCGTCAGCAATTTTTTGATAATCCAAAGGTTAGTATTCCGGGAGTTATATGGGAACTCAGTACAAGAGAAGTACTCTGCCTCGATTATTTACCAGGTATAAAGATTAATGATCGAGAAAGTTTAATCAAAGCAGGCATTAACCCATCTGATATCGCAAAAATTGGCACAAGTAGTTACTTGCAACAACTTGTACGATTTGGATTCTTCCATGCCGATCCTCATCCGGGGAACCTTGCTGTTGCAGCAGACGGTTCTCTGATCTACTACGACTTTGGGATGATGGGATTAATTTCAGACGGACTGAAAAGTCGAATCGGGTCAATGGTCCGTGCAGCCGCAATTAAAGACGCTTCAGCGCTAGTAAAGGAATTCCAAGCAGTTGGGCTCATTGCATCCGAAGTGGATGTAGGCCCAGTAAGGCGCTTAATCAGAGTGATGTTGCAAGAAGCCCTAACTCCTCCTTTCAAAGCAGATATCCTTGAAAAGCTTTCAGGGGACTTGTATGACTTGGTCTATGGCAAGCCATTTCGCATACCTGTTGAACTAATTTTCGTCATGAGGGCAATGACTACTTTCGAAGGAGTTGGACGAACTCTTGACCCAAGCTTTAATTTGATGGCAATTGCTCAGCCATACTTAATCCCCCTCATGACCTCAAGCAATTCCAGTCCAAATGATCTCATCAATGAACTAGGCCGTCAGGTTGGAGCCATCGGGAGCCGTGCTGTTGCCTTACCAAAACGTCTTGATGAAAGTCTTGAAAGACTTGAACAGGGTGATTTGCAATTACAAATTCGGATGGGGGAGTCAGATAGACACCTTCGTCGAATAGCAAATGCACAACAATTTGTAGGGCAGTCAATAATCCTGGGAGCACTCAGCGTGACTGCAGCAATACTTGGCTCAGGTGAACGGCCTATATGGGCTTTAGTCCCTATAGCCTTCAGCCTTCCAGCAATTTTAAGCTGGTTAAAGTTACAAATGAGAATAAAAAGTGATGATCGAATCCCCAGGGTTGGTTCGGAAAATATCTAATCTAAATTTTAAGAAGATAACAACAACCTGAAAAGATTTAATCCTTCCATTGAGGTCCTTTACCAACAGATCCTGCATAAATAGCCTGACTACCAAGCTCATCCTCAATTCGAAGAAGTTGATTATATTTAGCGACCCTTTCACTTCGGCTTAAAGAGCCAGTTTTAATTTGGCCCGCCCTAGTTGCAACTGCTAGGTCAGCGATAGTAGTATCTTCTGTTTCACCACTGCGATGGCTAATCACGCTCGTATATCCAGAACTCGTAGCAAGATCTATAGCCTGAAGAGTCTCACTAAGAGAACCAATTTGATTGACCTTTATCAAAATTGAATTTGCAATATTTTTCTCAATTCCCTTCTTCAATCTAAGAGTATTTGTAACGAACAAATCATCACCTACAAGCTGAACTCTCTTACCCAAAGAATCAGTTAGTGTTGACCATCCATTCCAATCATCTTCTGCTAAACCATCTTCAATAGAAACAATAGGGTATTTATCAACTAATTTCCTTAACTCATCTACCATTTCTGTGCTCGTATAACTCCCAGAACCAAAATTATATAAACCATTACTGTAAAACTCTGTACTGGCAACATCTAAAGCAAGAGCTATCTGCTTTCCTGGTTTAAAGCCCGCCTTCTCAATTGCTCTAACCAACATTTCTCCAGCAGCATCATTACTAGATAAATCAGGAGCGAACCCACCTTCATCTCCAACAGCTGTTGATAAACCCTCAGCAGCAAGAAGACCCTTCAATGTATGGAACACTTCTGCTCCCATCCTCAATGCTTCTCTGAAACTTGAAGCGCCATGAGGAACCAACATGAACTCTTGAAAGTCAAGATTATTTGCCGCATGAGCTCCGCCGTTAATCACATTCATTAATGGGACTGGGAGTAGATTCGCCATCGGCCCCCCTAAATAGCGGTATAAGGGCAATCCCAAACCATTAGCCGCCGCCCTTGCTGTAGCCATACTCACTGCAAGAATTGAGTTAGCGCCTAAGGCAGCTTTGTTCTCACTCCCATCTAGTTCTTGCATTGTCATATCAACAGTGAGTTGATCCAGAGAAGACAGCCCACAAAGTGCTGGTGCAATACGTTCTTCGATATAACCCACCGCCTTGGTGACACCTTTACCCATGTAGCGACTACCACCATCTCTTAATTCATGAGCTTCGTGTGCGCCTGTACTTGCTCCACTGGGTACCATCGCGCGGCCTATGGCGCCTCCCTCAAGAAGGACTTCTGCTTCTACGGTCGGATTACCGCGTGAGTCCAGGACCTCTCTAGCCATAATGGTATCTATTACTAAATCAAGAGAATCAATCACGTTTGTCTAATCGAGGTTTCTTGGATCTTATAAGTCGTCAAGACAAACGGCTTGAGTTGTTTGAGACTCCTGCTCTTTAGCGAAAAGCTTTAGGGCATTTTGGATCCAGAATGAAACTTAACTCTCCATCTACCTAGAGGCCATCAAATATGCGCATGCTCCACACAATGCTAAGAGTAGGGGATTTAGAAAAATCCTTATCCTTTTATACAAAAGTATTAGGGATGAAGCTCTTAAGGAAAAAAGACTATCCCACTGGCCGCTTTACCTTGGCCTTTGTTGGGTATGGAGATGAAAAACAAAACACAGTTCTTGAGCTAACCCATAATTGGGACAAAACAAATTACGAGATTGGTCAGGGCTACGGTCACATCGCAATCGGAGTTAAAGACATTCACGCAACATGTGCTGCAATCACAAAAGAGGGAGGTCATATAACCAGGCCACCTGGTCCAATGAGCCATGGGCAAACTGTTATCGCATTTCTAGAAGATCCTGATGGTTACAAAATTGAACTAATTGAATTGATCCCTGGCAAAAATACGGTCTAAATCAAATGTCCAACCAGGCCAACTATCCCAGTTCTATGCAAAGCAGCCTGACTAGCAACCCTGAATGTTTTAGTGATGAAGCCTGGGAGCTTTTATTAGCCGGTGAAGACACTGCACGCCAATGGCGGCATATTCAACTCGATGTGGAGCATCTTTTACAGGTTCTATTTACTGATAGGGCATACAGCCGCTTAATAGAAGCCCTGCCGATTGACAAAGACAAGCTGCTAGACCTCCTTGAAGGTTTTCTTTCAGAGCAAAAGCTATCTCGTGGATCTGAATTATTTATAGGCAATGATTTGGAAGATCTTCTGGAAGAAGCAGATAGATTCAGAAACCATTGGGGATCAAAATTAATAGAAGTTTCTCACTTACTTGTAGCGTTTGCGAAAGATCCTCGAATAGGAAGTGAACTTTTTGACAAATTAGGCTTACCTAGTGAGCGATTAGAAGCAGAATTAAGAAAACTTCCACTATCATCACAAGCAACTCAAGCACTATCGACGAGAGCATCAACAACCCAAAATGGAAAGTCCAAGTCGTCCACGAAGTCAACCTCTAACGCTCAAAAGCCCCAAGAAAACATTCAAGAACAAAATCAAGCCAATAATGATTTCTCAATAAAGAAATCAATCCTAAATAATGAAGACGAACCAACAGCAACAGCTCTTGAGATATATTGCAGAGACCTCACATCTGCCGCAAAACTTGGAGAATTAGATCCAGTCATTGGTAGAGACGTAGAGATTAGACAGTTAATAAAAGTCCTCTCTCGCAGAAGCAAAAATAATCCTGTATTAATAGGCGCTCCAGGTGTCGGGAAAACAGCCGTTGCAGAACTTTTTGCCCAAAGGATAATCTCTGGCGATGTTCCTGACACCTTAAAAGGTTTAAGACTAGTTTCCCTAGACCTGGGAGCATTAATTGCAGGTGCAAAATTCAGAGGTCAATTTGAGGAGAGATTTCGTTCTGTCTTAAAAGAAGTTAGCGAGTCAAACTCAGGAGTAGTGTTATTTATCGATGAGTTGCATACAGTTATCAGCTCAGATCGATCAAGTGCCGAGGCAGGAAGTCTTTTAAAGCCAGTTCTTGCAAGAGGTGATCTACGCCTTATTGGTGCAACAACTGCCGAAAGTTATCGTCAGACCGTTGAGAAAGATCAAGCACTTAACAGGCGATTTCAACAAGTTTTGATTAAAGAACCTCATCTTGAATTAAGCATAGAGATTCTTAGAGGTTTAAAAGGAAGGTATGAGCTTCATCATGGAGTGACAATTACGGATGCAGCAATAGAAGCCGCAAATCGGCTTTCAGATAGATATATCAGTGATCGTTGTCTGCCGGACAAAGCAATCGACCTAATTGACGAAGCGTCAGCTCAATTTAAAATGGATATTTCATCAAAACCTCAAGTCATTGAAGAGGCTCAGGCAGAACTGAGAAAAATTGAAGTTGCTTTACTTGATAACAAAAAAATATCAGAACAAGAAAAGTTTGAGCTTGAAGAAGAAAAAAAAATCGCCATGCAATATTTTGAAGAGCTGAATACATCCTGGGAAGAAGAACGGCAATATCTCATGGAATTGAAAGGGCTAGTTCAAGAAATTGAAGATCTCGAAATTTCTATCCTTGATGCAGAAGATAAAGGAGATTTAGAAGAGGCTGCAAGATTAAAGTATGATGAGTTAAATGTGGTTCAAATCAGAAAATCCTTCATAGAAGATGAAATAGCGAAGAAAAGATCTTCAGGAACCGCT
This sequence comes from Prochlorococcus sp. MIT 1300, assembly GCF_034092375.1. Classification (NCBI taxonomy): domain Bacteria; kingdom Bacillati; phylum Cyanobacteriota; class Cyanophyceae; order Synechococcales; family Prochlorococcaceae; genus Prochlorococcus; species Prochlorococcus sp. MIT 1300. The sequence continues at coordinate 931,201 of NZ_CP139302.1, forward strand.
TTGCTCCGTGAAGAAGTAGAAGCCGAAGATATAGCTGATGTTGTAGCCAGATGGACAGGCATCCCAGTGCAACGTCTTCTAGCAGGCGAAAGACAAAAATTATTACGACTCGAAAAACACTTATCTGAAAAAGTAATTGGCCAGCCGAAAGCCGTACAAGCTGTTGCAGCTGCTATTAGACGCGCAAGGGCAGGGATGAAAGATCCCAAAAGGCCTGTTGGGTCATTCCTATTTTTAGGGCCTACCGGAGTTGGCAAGACCGAACTTGCCAAAGCACTGGCAGATTCACTTTTTGATGAAGAAGAAGCACTTGTCAGACTAGATATGAGTGAATTCATGGAGCGCAATGGAGTAGCAAGACTGATTGGAGCACCCCCTGGATATGTTGGTTATGAAGAAGGTGGTCAATTAACCGAAGCTGTCAGACTTCGTCCATATGCAGTCTTGCTTCTAGACGAAATTGAAAAAGCCCATCCAGATGTATTCAATCTGCTCCTTCAATTACTCGATGAGGGACGACTAACTGATTCACAGAGCCGAACAGTTGATTTCAGACACACTGTGATAGTGATGACTAGTAATCTTGCAAGTAGGGCAATACTTGATTCTTCAATATCCTCTAAGGAAAGTGGTGCAGATTTACATAAGATCAGTCTCGAACTAAAAGATCAAATAGATCAAGCATTAAATAAACAGTTTCGACCTGAATTTTTAAACCGTATTGATGAAATTATTAGATTCAATCCACTACAAGCTAAAGATCTCCAACAGATCGTACGCCTCCAATTAAATGATCTTGGAAAGCTTCTGGCCGAACAAGGATATGAGCTCAGAGTTGATGAATCAGCAATAGAACTTCTTGCAAAAGAAGGCTATGAACCTGAATATGGGGCCAGGCCATTAAGGAGAGTTGTAAGAAGAACTATAGAAAACCCTCTCGCAACAAAGCTTCTAGAAGAACATTTCATAGGTGCCAATGCTATTCGGGTGAGACAAGAGCAAGAAGAATCATCATCACTACTTTTTATTCCAGAGCAATAACGATGCTGTTATCCGTTAATGTGTCAAGTTGGCAGTGTATGTCAAAGCATCAGCGCCATCCTCCGGCTTCAATACTGTGACAAGCCCATCTTCTGAGGAAAATTCAGCTGAAACCAGCGAAATCCCTGAATTAAAGGAGCTAGAGGCCACCAATCAACGTGGTTTTCTATCAAAGACCCTTGAGGAATTAAAGCTGGTTGTTTGGCCAAGTCGCCAGCAACTGTTCAGCGAATCAATTGCCGTCATACTGATGGTCACCCTTTCAGCTGCATCGATTGCAGCAATAAGTCGTTTTTACGGTTGGGGGGCTTCTCAATTATTTGGTTAAACCAAAAAAACCCTCAAAAAATCAAAACACCATTCACCGTTCTTCTAGAAAGTGACAGACTTCGATATCACCCCTCAAGAAACTTCAGAAGCAATTACTGCTGCCAATGAAGCAAGTATTGAGGATGTGAATAATTCCTCAACACCAAAAGCACAAACGGCAATTTCTCGTTGGTATGCAATACAAGTTGCATCTAGTTGCGAAAAAAAAGTAAAGGCTACTTTGGAACAAAGAGCTGTAACCCTAGGCGTTAGCAATAGGATCTTAGAGATTGAAATTCCGCAAACACCAGCAGTGAAATTAAAAAAAGATGGTAGCCGACAATCAACTGAGGAGAAAGTCTTTCCTGGCTATGTTCTAGTTCGAATGGTTCTCGACGAAGACACAATGATGGCAGTTCGTAGTACACCAAACGTAATTAATTTTGTAGGTGCTGAAGATCGACGAGCAACTGGCAAATCAAGAGGACATATCAAACCAAGGCCTTTAAGCCGCAGTGAGGTTGATAGGATTTTCAAACGTGCAGCAGAGAAAAAGACAGTAGTTAAACTCGACCTAGCAGAAGGGGACCAAATTATTGTCACATCAGGTCCTTTCAAAGACTTCCAAGGAGAAGTAATAGAAGTTTCAGGAGAAAGAAGCAAACTAAAAGCACTGCTCTCTATCTTTGGAAGAGAGACCCCAGTGGAACTCGAATTTTCCCAAATCAACAAACAGAACTAAAAAAAGGTGGTCGTCTCCCTGTGGAGGGCGGCCAAAGAGGTAGGTTCAACACCTCACCGCACTTGCCCAAATAGGCCAAGTGATCCACAGTCGTCCAATCCCCTTAGCAGATGGCAAAGAAAGTTGTAGCAGTGATCAAGCTGGCCTTACAGGCCGGCAAAGCGAACCCAGCTCCTCCTGTAGGTCCTGCACTAGGCCAACATGGGGTGAATATCATGGCGTTCTGCAAGGAGTACAACGCTCGCACTCAGGACAAGGCCGGTTTTGTAATTCCAGTAGAAATTTCGGTCTTCGAAGACCGCAGTTTCACCTTCATTACTAAAACCCCTCCTGCTTCTGTTCTCATTACTAAAGCAGCTGGTATTGAAAAAGGTTCTGGCCAGTCCTCACATGGCAATGTTGGCTCAATCGACAGAGCCCAACTTGAAGAAATTGCCAAAACTAAATTGCCAGACCTCAATTGCAATAGCGTTGAGTCGGCGATGAAAGTTATTGAGGGCACAGCCCGAAATATGGGCGTTTCCGTTAAGGATTAAAGTCTTTACCCAAACCTATTCTTTATTTAGTTCTTTCTTCTGGGGGAGACATCTTTTTGTCGCCAGAACCCCGTTAATAACATGAGCAAACCATCCAAACGCATCACTAGTCTCCTTGCAAAAGTCGAGGATCGCATTTATCTCCCCGCAGAAGCTGTCCAGCTTGTCAAAGAAAATGCGACAGCAAAATTCGATGAAACAATCGAAGCGCATATTCGCCTTGGTATTGATCCTAAATACACCGATCAACAGCTCAGGACTACGGTCGCCCTTCCTCAAGGAACAGGGCAAAGTGTTCGAATCGCCGTGATAACAAGTGGCGAAAAAGTTAGTGAAGCCAAAGCTGCTGGAGCTGAACTAGCCGGAGACTCAGATCTTGTCGAAACTATTAACAAGGGTGAAATGGATTTTGATCTCTTAATAGCAACGCCTGACATGATGCCAAAAGTCGCCAAGCTTGGCCGTGTATTAGGTCCGAGAGGACTTATGCCCAATCCCAAAGCGGGGACTGTAACTACAGACCTTGCGGCTGCAATCAAAGAATTCAAAGCAGGGAAACTCGAATTCAGGGCAGATCGCGCCGGTATTGTGCATGTCCGTTTTGGTAAAGCAAGCTTCTCAGCAGAAGCCCTGCTAGAAAACCTAAAAACACTTCAAGAAACTGTCGATAGGCATAAACCTAGTGGTGCTAAAGGTCGTTATTGGAAAAGCCTTTTTGTCACTTCCACTATGGGACCTTCAATCGAGGTTGATGTAAATGCTCTGCAAGAGATGCAACAAGACTGATAGCCACATTGTTGTATCCTTATCAATTGGCGTAAGCCAACGGGCATGCGCCCGGCCCAAGACAGCAGGTTTTTAATTATTTCCAGCGCAATCTTGCTCAGGAAGTTTTTTTTATAAGCCCTGCCGAGGCAAATGCAACGGTTTTTTCCCACGTGGATTGGATCGACCTGCGAGCCTCGTCTCCTCATTGGAGGGCAAATCGGCCGTATGTCCAGCTTTTTCCCTCAATCCGATCCCTATGGGCCGCACGCTGGAAAGCAAGCAAGAAATCGTCAAGGAACTCAAAAGTCTCCTTGACGATGCAGAAATGGCACTAGTCCTTGATTACAAAGGACTGACCATCAAGGAAATGTCTGATCTGCGGACGCGTCTGCAGGCCAGTAATGGTTTGTGCAAGGTTGCTAAAAACACCCTTATGCGCAAAGCAATTGATGGCAATAGTGCATGGTCAAGTCTCAACTCTTTACTGAGTGGCACCAATGCATTAGTCCTTGTAAAAGGTGATGTTGGTGGTGCAGTTAAAGCTGTACAGACGTTCCAAAAAGAAACAAAGAAATCCGAGACGAAAGGCGGCCTTTTCGAAGGCAGGCTGTTATCTCAGGACGAGATCAAGGCTATAGCCCAACTTCCTTCCAAGGAAGTTCTCATGGCTCAAATCGCCGGTTCCATTAATGCAGTAGCAACCAAAGTTGCTGTTGGGATTAACGAAGTACCTTCGGGTCTTGCCCGAGCTTTACAGCAACACGCTGACAAAAGCGCAAGCTGATCTCATTAGGACTACCAAACTTTTTCACTCTTAAACAGTTGCTCTGAATTCCAAAATGTCTGCAAAAACCGACAAGATCCTTGACTCTCTCAAAGAGCTTTCTCTGCTTGAAGCCTCTGAGCTTGTAAAGCAAATTGAAGAAGCGTTTGGGGTATCAGCCGCAGCATCTGCTGGTGTTGTCATGGCCGCGCCTGGAGCCGCTGGTGCTGCTGGTGGCGAGCCTGCCGAAGAAAAGACTGAATTTGATGTTGTTTTAGAAAGCTTTGAAGCCTCTGCAAAGATCAAAGTACTAAAAGCTGTTCGTGAAGCCACAGGCCTTGGTCTTGGTGATGCAAAAGCCATGGTGGAAGCAGCTCCAAAAACCATTAAGGAAGGGATCTCTAAAGACGATGCCGAAAGTCTTAAGAAGGCCATCGAAGAAGCCGGCGGCAAAGTCACTCTTAAGTGAACTAGCTAATTACTTGGAACTTCAAAGTTTCAAGCCGATTCCAAAAATGGGATAAGCCAGTCTTGAATGACAGTTTTATCCCATAAAAAAAAAGCCCTGCTTCAGGCAGGGCTTTATTAGTGGAAGAATCTCAGGAGTCTTTCCTTGTTTCGACCCTGAAATTCTTCATCACTCCTCACACGAATGAACCTTATCTAAAAATTACCAAAATCTATAAAGCGATAGGTGCGCTAATTGAACTGGCCTATATCTATCAAAGATTGAGGTCAAATCCGAGTCTGCTTAATCCAGTGAATCTGTAGGGACTCTCAAAAGTACAAAAACAAACTTCAAGCAGAAGCAAATGGACTCATAGCAACAATGAGAGATTGCCTAAAAAGAACTAACAAAATGATGATGAAACTCAAAACAAATGAGGAAAATCCTGTAGACATTCAAAATAATGATGCTTTGAATACAACAACCACTATCTTGAAATGTCAAAACCTCCTGGGCGAGTAATAGCTGCGGCCACAGACGGAGCATGTAGTGGTAATCCTGGGCCAGGAGGATGGGCAGCACTCATACGTTTTGAAGATGGCAGTATTGAAGAGTTTGCTGGTTTCGAACCAGCAACTACTAATAATCGAATGGAACTACAAGCAGCTTTAAATCTCCTCAAAACATTAAAGTCACTTCCTATTCACCCAAACCTGAAAATTAGAACAGATAGCAAATATCTCATTGATGGCTTAGAAAAATGGATGCCAAATTGGAAACGCAAGGGTTGGCTAACAGCAGCAGGCAAACCAGTTATGAATCAGGATCTCTGGAAAGAGCTTGATCAAGCAAATATAAACGAAGTAGCTTTTAGCTATGTAAAAGGACATAGTGGAGACCCTGACAATGATCGCGTAGACAAAATTGCAGTAAGTTTTTCTAAAGGGCAGTCCATAGAGTTACACTCTAGAGTGAAAGGTAAAGTAGACTCACTAGATGCTTTGCCATTCCAGACAGAGGATACTGATATTAAAAATAAAGGACTTAGAGATTTAAATACTTTACTTTCTCGCTTGGAAATTGTTAATAAAATTTCAACGGAAGGCTATAGCCTAGAAGATGCTGAATTAGCTGAATTAGTAAACCTATCTATTAAAGATATTAAAAACAAAACAGCTTCCTGGTATTGGCGAGATTGGCTTATAGAGCCCATAACAAGTGGTCGATGGAAAATTATAAGCCTTATTAAAGACAATCAAAAACCCTAATGAATAAATCATCTAAAACCACTTTTTTTAGTTTCTCAAAGTTTTACAAAGTCCTCTTCGGTTCATTACTGTTGCAAGACGGCGGAATAGATGCAGAAGATTTAACTAATGCCGCACTATTAGCATTGGGACAAGCTTCTCTTTTAAGAAACTCGCCATTCGTGTCAAAAGTAATCGAAAATATGGGCAATGAGCTGAACGTTGAAGATAAAAAGCTTGAACAATTACTTTTTGGATGCAACTTCAAAAACCCAGTAGGTCTAGCCGCTGGGTTCGACAAAAACGGCGTCGCAGCAGGCCTATGGCATCATTTTGGGTTTGGTTTTGCAGAGCTAGGCACAGTTACTTGGCATGCACAACCAGGTAACCCTCGCCCAAGACTTTTTCGCCTTTCAAATGAACAAGCGGCACTTAATCGGATGGGGTTTAACAACAAAGGTGCAGAGATTATGCGTAAAACTCTCAAACGTCAGCATCTTCCACCACCTGGACAGCGGGATGCCATCCTTGGGATCAATCTGGGCAAATCTCGCAAGACTTCTCTCGATCTAGCAGCTGACGACTATGCCTGCTCCTTAGAACGATTAGCCCCTCTAGCAGATTATGCAGTGATCAATGTGAGTTCTCCAAATACACCTAACCTGCGTGATCTTCAAAGCCCCAAGCAATTAAGAAAGCTCATTGAAAAATTACGAAAAGTCCCAAATTGTCCCCCATTACTAGTAAAAATTGCTCCAGATCTTCAAGATAAAGATATCGACAATTTAGCAAAGCTCGCCTATCAAGAAAGAATCGCAGGGCTAATCGCAGTCAACACTAGTCTCAATCGACTTGGCTTAGAAGAGAGAGTTATTCAGCAAACTGGGCGCAAGCTCTCTCTTGAAACAGGAGGATTAAGTGGTTCACCTCTGCGAGCAAGATCAACAGAAGTCATAAAAAGACTCTATAAAAATACTGGCTCAAATCTGCCCATCATTGGAGTAGGAGGAATTGACTGCCCAGAAGCTGCTTGGGAAAAAATTACAGCAGGTGCCTCACTCTTACAGATTTATACCGGTTGGATTTTTCAAGGTCCTCATCTTGTTCCAAGAATTCTTGAGGGGCTTTCACATCAACTAAACAAAAATGGGCTCAACAATGTCTCAGAGGCTGTAGGGACAGGGATACCCTGGAATTAGTAAATTTAATCAACTAAATTTAGAAAAAAAGTTTAGTTAGTAAAATTCCTCCTCAAACACTCCTTCTAATAAAACTTTGCCAAGGTTAATTCCAAGCGAATAACATTACTCAACAAATTTATTGTCACCGGCTTGAGCTCACCCCCCCCTATCCATGGCGGCAATGTTGCCCAAGAAGCCCAAAGATTAGGTTGCAAACCCAATGACCTTTTAGATGCAAGCGCATCAATCGTACCTTTCGCTATTCCCAAGGATCTCAAAAGCTGCCTAAAACAAGCCTTGCATAGGAGTCCTCTAAGAGATTATCCAGATCGAAACTACGAAGAACTACGAAAAGCAATAGCTTCTTGGCACGGAATAAATCCTAATTTCGTTTTACCTGGCAACGGAGCAGCTGAACTTTTTACCTGGGCAGCACGCGATGCTGCAAGAGAAGGTTTAAGTGGCTTACCTTCTCCTGGTTTTGCGGACTACAAAAGAGCACTTCGTTGCTGGCATGGTACATATCAAAACGAAGAATTACCTCTTTCTTGGCCAGAGGAATTCCCACAGCCCTTTCCAATAACACCAAATACAGAGGTGTTATGGATAACTAATCCCCATAATCCAACAGGCCAACTGTGGAGTAAACAATCCATCATTCCATTAGTTGAAAAATACAAACTGGTAATTTGCGATGAGGCATTTCTACCCTTGGCTCCAGTAGGCGAAAAACAATCACTGATACCATTTACAGAAATGTGCCCCAATCTAATTGTCATTAGAAGCCTCACAAAACTCTTTGGGATAGCAGGCTTAAGGCTTGGATATGTAGTTAGCAATGAGAAGCGTCTACACCATTGGCGAGAATCTCGAGACCCATGGCCAGTCAATGGATTAGCCATGACTGCAGGGGAAATGCTTATGAAAGACACCGCTGGCCTTCAAAAGTGGCTAAAAAAAGTACATAATTGGGTTCTCCAAGAAGGCAGCTGGTGTCAACGTAAATTCAAACAAATCCCTGGGATTACTCCACATCCATCATCTACTAATTTCTTCTTAATAGAAAGTCAACATTCACTAGTTTCACTCAGAGAAGAACTTGCACAGAGACACATTCTACTTCGTGATTGTCGGTCATTTAACAAGCTTGGAGGAAACTGGCTGCGAGTAAGTCTTCAAAATAGAAAAGGAAATAAGAAGATTCATAAAGCAATTAGAGGTCTACTTACTTAAATTCCGTAACCAAATTAATCAATCTTTGTTGTGCATCAGCAATTGCAAATTGCTTCATAGCCCTACTCATTGGAATCAATGGATCAGACATATTCTCAACCTTATTCAAGCGTACTTGCAACAATCTCCAAACGGTTTTGCTGAGGGCATCTTCCCCAGGTAAATGTTGATGAATTATCACTGCAGCTCCTGTCTCTGCAGCACACATAGCATTTACTTCTTGATGCTGATCAGTTGCATATGGATATGGAACCAAAATAGCTGGAGTACCCGATATAGCTAATTCACTGAGGCTCCCTGCCCCTGCCCTACTAATAGCAAGATCAGCGTGTTGAAACAAACCAGGGATTTCATATGTAAAGGTTTTTTCTACAAAATTGGGATTACTTAACTGGCAAAGCTCATGATCATTCTCACCAGTTATATGAACAACACGGCAACCTGCATCTAACAAAGAAGCAAAAAGAGGTCGAACCATTTTATTGAGCCCCAAAGCACCTTGACTACCTCCAATAATTACCAACAAAGGTCCTTCCCCAACAGGAACCCAGATTGGCAACGGCTGAGGCGACAGAAACTTTTCTCTAACAGGAGTACCTGTTAGAACAGGATGACAATTCTTCAGTTTGCTACCTGCCAACGGCAAGCCAATAGCAACTGATTGGCACAAACCTGCCATCAACCGAGTAACGCGACCTGGGATAGCGTTTGATTCATGCAATACAACAGGTATCCCACAAAACCATGCAGCAAGAATTGCTGGTGCAGCAATATATCCACCAGTAGTGAAGACCACCTCAATACGATGTCTTCGCAAAAAAAACATCACACTCCCACTCGCTAAAAGCAACTGAAAAAACTGGCTAAAGCGACGAACTCCCTTACCATGCAGGCCGCCTGCTCGAACAGTTAACAGCTGATAACTATCTGGGACTAAACTTGTTTCAAGCCTATCTGGAACGCCAAGCCAACTGACTGTCCAAGACGAGGGCAAGGCCTTCGCCACGGCAAGGGCTGGGAAAATGTGTCCACCAGTCCCACTTGCGGCAATAAGAAGCCTGGGCATTTACCTCATCACAAAGATTTGCCGCTTAACTTATCTGGATTGCAATGACTTACAAAGTGCACCAGCGACTGCAATTAATACTCGGCTCATTATTCCTAGCTACTGTTCTGGCAGTCAATCCCACTTCTACACGCGGGGAGGACTTTGAAACACTCAAGAACCGTCTTGAAAAGGCACTTTCCAACCCAAGCTCACAAACGTCAAAAGGGCTACTTTCAAGAGAGTTATCTGCTGAGCTCGAGAGCAAATATCGCAACTTCCTAGCTCGCTTCCCTAATTCAAACTGGATTATAAAAAGATCTCCAGATCTTGAGGACGGTAGAAAAATGGTTGAAATCCTTATTAAAGGAAAACAATATTCAAAACACCAGGAATACACTTTAGAAGCGACTCAAAAGATTGCATTTAGAAGCAATGGCAATCAAATTATTAACCAAGAGATTCTCCATGAGCAATCAGTACTGCGAAGTAATGATAATAAACTTTCTATAAGTTTATTAATTCCAGACGAAGTACTAACTGGAACTAAATATGACGTAGATATCATTTTTGACAAGCCTCTAGGCAGAGCAATTGTTGCCGGTGGCTTAATTGCGCTTAGCGAGGATGAGGTTCGCAACCAAGTAAACCCTGTCATTGAAATTTCCCCAATGGCAGGAGGCGGATTATTCAAATCAGTACAAGCTCCTATCACTCCAGGGGTGCAAACCTGGTCAGCGCTGTTAACTCATCCAGATGGAATCATTTCAGTAACTAAACGAGTACGTGTTGTGACAACTCCAAGGGGTATATCTCCTTGATACTTGTACAAAAGAAACCTACAAATAAATATCTAGAACAAGTGGCAGACAATTATCAATTAGGATTGATCTGTAAGCACATTAAGCAAGCCAACTTATTATAGAAGGTATTAATTTAGAAACTTACTTTTAAGAGGCATCATCTAGTGCCGATACTCCAGGGAGCACTTTCCCTTCAAGCAACTCTAGACTAGCCCCTCCGCCTGTAGAAATGTGTGACATCTTTTCAGCCAACCCTGCCTTTTCTACAGCAGCTACAGAATCTCCACCTCCAATAATCGTGCAACAGCCTTTTGTACCTATTTCAGCAAGAGTATTGGCTATAGCGTTAGTCCCAGCAGCAAACTTGTCAAATTCAAAGACTCCCATGGGACCATTCCAAATAACAGTTTGACAATCAGCTAAAGCATCTTGAAAAGCCTTCACTGAATCTGGTCCAATATCTAATCCCATCCAGCCATCTGGTATCGAATCAATTGAGGCAGTTTGACTATTTGCATCAGGGGAAAAGTTATCTGCCAAAATAACATCATTAGGTAGTAATAATTGAACACCTTTTGCTTTGGCCTTTTCTTCAAGCTCTTTAGCCAAATCAAGCTTATCTTCTTCAACTAGACTCTTGCCAACTGAAAGGCCACGTGCCTTATAAAAAGTAAATATCATCCCTCCTCCTATGAGGACCTTGTCACACTTATCTATCAAAGATTCAAGAACACCTATCTTACTACTTACTTTTGAGCCCCCAACAATTGCTGCTAAAGGGCGTTTGGGCTCATCAACAGCTCCTTGAAGGTACTGAAGTTCTTTCTCCATTAGATAACCAGCCACACTTGGACTCAGGAATTTGGCCACACCCTCAGTCGAGGCATGAGCTCTATGAGCTGCTCCAAAAGCATCATTCACATATACCTGTGCAAGGCTGGCAAGTTGCTTAGCAAAGTCAACATCATTCTTTTCTTCTTCCGCAAAAAACCTCACATTCTCCAAAAGCACTACATCTCCATCTTTCATCGAATTGACCTTTGACTGAGCATCACCACCAACACAGCTTTCTGTCTTAACAACCGGTTTTCCTAATAAATCACTCAATCGTGCAGCAACTGGTGTTAACCGCATAGCTTCATTAACCTTTCCTTTGGGACGGCCAAAATGAGCTGAAAGAATCACCTGTGATCCTTTCTCAACAAGATCTTGAATTGTCGGCAATGCTGCTCTAATACGAGTGTCATCAGTTATTAAGCCTGAATCGTTTAAAGGTACGTTGAAGTCAACTCGCACTAAGACACGCTTTCCGCGTAAATCAACTGCTTTAAGGCTAGACAGAGAGCGCTTGGCCATGAGAATTTTTGAGAACAATATCAAACGCGCTGAGACTAACCCTTGGGCGGAATTATTTGGAATAGCTGAAAGGAAGGCCAATCTTTCCAGACTGAGCTAGTAAGCAATTAAGTCCTGGCATAACAAGGATCTCAATGTTCGAAACCATTCTTTTCCCAATTGATCAGAGCAGGCAGGCTATTGAAACTGCTTGTAAAGCCTTAGAACTGGCTAGAAAAGATGGGAGCCACTTAACAATCCTTTCCGTTGTTGAGCCTGATAGCGCAGAAGTCAATACTTCTGAATCAGTTTCCGCACTTTTAGCAAGTGTTCGAGAAAAATTTGAACAAGGAGGCGTCTCATGTGATGCAATCGAACGCAAAGGTAAGCCTGCGTTTGTGATCTGCGATGTAGCTGATGAACTAAATGTAGATTTAATTATTATGGGAACAAGAGGGATCAATATCGAAGGCAAAACTGAAAGCACAGCTTCAAAAGTGATACAACTGGCACCATGTCCAGTTCTTGTAGTGCCGTGAGCACTCCAGCAATACAGTGGTATCCAGGCCACATAGCCAAGGCAGAGCAACAACTTAAATATCAACTTGAAAAAGTTGATCTAGTTATTGAAGTGAGGGATGCACGTATACCTATCTCAACATCTCATCCTCATCTCGATCGGTGGATTCAAAACAAGAAACATCTCCTAGTTATCAACCGTCGAGACATGATCACGCCTGAAGCAATGAAAGCTTGGGACGAATGGTTCCGCCATGAGACTCTCCTACAGCCTTGGTGGTGTGATGCAAAATCGGGAACAGGAACAAAGCAATTACTTCAAGCTGCAATCAAAGCAGGAAGTCAACTCAATCAACGCAGAATGAGACGGGGCATGCGCCCAAGAGCCGTAAGAGCTCTAACTCTCGGCTTCCCAAATGTTGGTAAATCTGCATTAATCAATCGACTAGTAGGTCAAAAAGTCGTAGCCAGTGCAAGAAAAGCTGGAGTTACCCGAAGTCTTCGCTGGGTACGTCTCGGGAAAGAGCTAGATCTGTTAGATGCTCCTGGGGTACTACCCCCTCGTCTAGACAACCAAAAGGCTGCTCTGAGGCTTGCTGTTTGTGATGACATTGGACAAGCTGCCTATGACGTGGAGTCAGTAGCTTTGGCATTTTTAAATTTATTGAGCTCCCTACCAGAAAGAAGCTTTAAAGGAGCTCCTCAAGTCGTTCTAGGGAACAGATACGGGGCTCCATATCCTCAAGAATCCGACCAAGTGCATCAATGGCTTATACAAGTTGCTGCCACCCATACATCGGGAGATACGGCAAGGATGGCTCAGAGGCTGCTTGATGACTTTAGAAAAACATTACTGGGGGCAATCTCCCTTGAATTGCCGTGAACCTCACAAACTCCCATCACACTGCCTTTGGAGAAGGAGAGGGACAACTACTCAAACTCCACTATCCAAAGCCATTGCCAATGAGATTAGATAGATGGCTAGTAAGCCAAAGGAAAGAACAAAGTCGAGCCAGGATTCAAAAGTTCATTACTGCCGGTTTTGTTCTTGTTAACGGCGTCACAGGTAAAGCCAAAACCCCTCTTCATCAAGGAGACGAGGTGTTGCTGTGGATGCCACCACCAGAACCCTTAGAACACCTCAAGCCTCAAGAAATGAAGCTAGATGTGCTTTTTGAAGACTCACATCTCATCGTGATCAACAAAACAGCTGGGCTGACAGTTCATCCTGCACCTGGTAATAAAGATGGGACCTTGGTAAACGGTCTCTTACATCACTGCAAAGATTTGCCAGGGATCGGTGGTGAACTTCGACCTGGGATAGTGCATCGGCTAGATAAAGACACGACAGGTTGTATTGTTGTCGCCAAAAGTCAAGAAGCACTAGTAAAACTACAACTTCAAATTCAAAAGAGAATCGCATCAAGAAACTACTTAGCCATAGTCCACGGGGCCCCGACAGAAGAAAAAGGAACAATTTCAGGGGCAATAGGACGCCATCCAATAGACCGAAAGAAATACGCAGTTGTTAATGAGGAAAAGGGTAGAAAAGCAATTACTCACTGGCATCTTATCGAGAGACTTGGTGATTATTCCCTACTAGGGTTTAAATTAGACACTGGAAGAACTCACCAAATCCGTGTACATTGTGCACACATAGGGCATCCTATTCTGGGAGACATTACTTATAGCCGCTGCAAAAAACTGCCAATACCTCTCAAAGGCCAAGTATTGCATGCAATAAAACTTGAATTAGATCATCCTGCAAATAAAAATCGAATGAAGTTCGAGGCTCCACTGCCTGAATATTTTCAACATTTGATTGACCTGTTACGCAAAAGATATCAATCAACCATTTACCAAAGGGACTCTAGGGCATGAGGCCAACAATTTCTGCGTAACCAAATTTCGAGGTGATTTAAGCACCAGATCTGCAGGCCCTTCTTCAACAACTTTGCCCTTATCTAAAACAATAATACGATGGCAAAAACTGGCTGCAACTACTAAATCATGGGTTATGAACAACACTGCCAAACCAAGCTCTTTCTGGATTTTCCCTAACAACCTTAATACATCCATTTGTATTATCGAATCCAACATACTTATACTTTCGTCGCAAATAAGGACTTTAGGATTTAGAGCCAATGCCCTTGCTATAGATACACGTTGCTGCTGACCACCTGAAAGTTCTCTAGGGAAACGATTCTGATATTCCTCAACTGGACTCAGTCCAACCTGTTCAAGAAGTTCGCGTGCTCTTTCCTTAGCTTGAACAACGCTACACAAATTGTGAATCAATAAAGGATCAGCTACTGCCTCCGCGATGGTCATCTTGGGATTCAGGCAAGCAGATGGATCCTGAAAGACCATCTGCAAAGCCATGCGAGCATTTCTCAAAGCCTTTCCCTTCAAACGAAATAAATCCTTGCCTAGAAGATTTACTCGCCCCCCTCTTAAAGGCTCAAGTCCTATCAAAGTTCTACAAAGGGTGCTTTTGCCGCAGCCCGATGCCCCTACTACTCCAAGACACTCGCCTGCATGAAGATCAAAAGTTACAACCTCAACTGCCTTGAACCATTTTGGGGCCCATGGCCAACCGCCCTGCGGATACCAACACCTCAGACCCTCCACTTCTAAAACAGTTCTGGAAGCATTTGCATTTGGTTTAGAAACAAAAATGCCTTCTCTCTCTCGTGCAGCCTTAACCAATCTCTTCGCAGTATCAGATTGAGGAGCTAAAAGAAGATCTTGAGTTTTGCTTTTCTCAACAACCTTGCCATTAGCAATTATTGCCAGTTGTTCACACCACCTATTAGCAATTGCCAAGTCATGCGTTATTAAAAGAAGCGCACTGCCCAGTTCAATGCATAAGCTCTTAAGTTCTAACATCACCTGATTGGCGACAGCAACATCAAGGCTGGTTGTGGGCTCATCAGCAATTACGAGAGAGGGACTTAAAGCAATCGCCAAAGCGATAGCAAGTCTCTGTCGCATACCACCACTAAATTCATGAGGATATGAATTAAATCGATTAGTCCCTATTTTGACTTTGTCTAGTAATTCCTGAGCTTTTCGCTCTCTCCAACTGCGGTCAGTTTCTGGCCGATGTCTACTCAAGGTGTCCAGAAGATGTTCTCCTGCGGTCATTAGAGGGTTCAAACGTGTCATTGGGTCTTGATAGACCAAGCCAATTGTTTGACCTCGTACTTTTCTTAGGTTGCTTTCTGTTATTGATCTGAAATCAATCCCCGCCACACAGACTTCTCCTTCACATTTAGAACCAGAAGGAAGAAGTCCTAAAAGAGTCCTCGCCAAAGTGCTCTTTCCACAACCAGACGGACCAGCTAAAGCCAGGCACTCTCCTTGCGAAACCTGCAAAGTCAAACCATCCAGGGTCCAATCAAGGTTCTTTGGATAGCGCACACGTAGCTGATTAATTTCTAGTAGCCGCCCTGAGGAATTGGGCATTATCTGTAGCAAGGGGTACTGGATCTGAATACCATAGATTTATCCGAAGGTTCGGATGCCAGATGTCACCTCTGCACCTGATTCCTCACAAGCCTATATGGTTTGTGAGGAATCAGGCTGTGATTCAACTGCAGAAGGTCCAACTCCAATCAAGGATATTGATGATTATGGGGTTCCTATCCCAACTTGGTTAAAAAATTGTCTTGAAAAGGTCCCACCTGAACTTGGCAAAAGTTGTCCAAGAGATTCAGATGCATTATTAGCAGCATCTTTTGACTTGGCCTTCCGGCTACATGAAGGGCAATTTCGTGCAAGTGGAGACCCTTACATTGTTCATCCCATTGCTGTAGCTGACTTATTAAGAGATATAGGAGCAAGTTCCAGCGTTATTGCAGCAGGTTTTCTGCATGATGTAGTTGAAGATACAGATGTAACTCCTCAGCAACTTGAGGAATATTTTGGTAGCGAAGTTCGTGGTTTAGTTGAAGGCGTCACAAAATTAGGAGGGATTCATTTCAATAATCGAACAGAAGCCCAAGCGGAAAATCTCCGCAAGATGTTTTTAGCAATGGCTAGTGATATCAGAGTAGTTCTTGTCAAACTAGCTGACAGACTGCACAACATGCGGACAATCGGATCCTTAAAATCTGACAAGCAGCAACGAATAGCTCGTGAAACGAGGGAAATCTACGCTCCGCTAGCAAATCGTCTTGGGATAGGCAGATTCAAATGGGAACTTGAAGATCTCGCCTTCAAACTGCTCGAGCCAGATGCCTTCCGAGAAATACAACAAGAAGTAGCGACGAAAAGAAGTAAGCGCGAAGAACGATTAGCCGTAACTGTTCAATTGTTAAAAGATCGACTTGCCTCTGCAGGACTTGAAAATTGCGACATTAGTGGACGACCTAAACATCTCTATGGAATTTGGAGCAAAATGCAACGGCAACAAAAAGCCTTTCACGAAATTTTTGATGTCGCGGCTCTAAGAATCATCGCTCCCAATGTAGAAAGTTGCTATAGAGCTTTAGCTGTGGTCCACGACACTTTTAGACCCATACCAGGCCGTTTTAAAGATTACATTGGGCTACCTAAACCAAACGGCTATCAGTCACTTCATACTGCAGTGATTGGTCGCCATAGGCCGATTGAAGTACAAATACGGACTCCTGAAATGCACCAAGTCGCCGAATTCGGGATCGCCGCTCATTGGAAATACAAAGAAGGTGGGTCCCCTGCTATAGGCGACACAGAACGCTTCAATTGGCTCCGCCAATTAGTTGAATGGCAACAAGAGGGAGGCAATGATGATCATAATGACTACTTAGCCTCAATAAAAGAAGATTTATTTGATGAAGAGGTATTTGTATTTACTCCAAAAGGCGATGTTGTCGGCCTACGCAAAGGGTCAACTGCAATCGACTTTGCTTATCGAATTCACTCAGAAGTAGGGAATCATTGTCATGGCAGTCGAATCAATGATCGCCTGTGTTCTTTATCAACTCTTCTTAAAAATGGTGATTTTGTAGAGGTTCTTACAAATAAGGCAGCTCATCCAAGTCTCGATTGGTTGAATTTTGTAGCCACACCTACCGCTCGAAATCGAATTCGACAATGGTACAAACGTAGTCATAGAGATGAAACCATACTCAGGGGCAAAGAATTATTAGAACGGGAGCTTGGACGGAGTGGGTTTGAAGCATTACTCACCAGTGATGCAATGACACGGGTATCAGAGCGATGCAACTTAAAAAGCACTGAAGATTTATTAGCTGCACTTGGATTTGGCGCTGTCACCCTTCAACAAGCATTAAATCGACTTAGAGAAGAAGTCCGACTAAATAGCGAACCCCCTCAACAAACCTTGAGCAATGATGATGTTGCCAAGAAATTAACTAATCAAAACGAAGCTAATCATTCTAAGCAAACTAATAGAGAGAATATTCCTATTCTTGGAGTTGAAGGACTGGACTATCGACTTGGAGGATGCTGCAGTCCATTGCCAGGCGAATTAATACTAGGCACTGTTGCACTGGGCAACCATGGGATAACCATTCATCGTCAAGATTGTCAAAACATACTGTCTACGCCGAGCGAACGTCGACTTCCAGTGCGCTGGAATTCAAGTAATGCCCTAGCGAATGAGCGCTTCCCCGTGCAATTAAGAATAGAAGCAATTGATCGAGTAGGAATTCTCAAGGACATCTTGATGCGCCTTTCAGATAGCGAAATAAATGTGAGCGATGCCCGCGTCAAAACTGCCTATAGCAAACCAGCGTGCATTGACCTCCGTGTAGAACTAAATAACGCAGAGCAATTGTCGAAAACGATCGATCAAATCAAATCTATAGCTGACGTGTTAGATATTGCTCGCACTGGGTTGAGCTAATCTTCATAGCCTGAATAATAGAAACATTTAAAATCTATGAGGCCCAAAAAATCAAAGTAGCAATTGACAACTTTTACATGATTAGCTCAAGAATATAATCATTAAACAACTAAATTCGTATAGAGAGACGAATCAATAAATCTTTCTTTGATTGACAATGTATGTTTGGAGGCTGCTAACTTCAATTTGTTTTCTTAAAAGCACGATATGAAATAACTCCAACAAAACCAGCAACAAAGCAACCTATTAAAGCTGACCCAAGCATCAGCCTTTGACTAAAAATCCAACCTTGATGCCAAAGGCTCTGAAAAGTAACCTCTCTAAGCTCAGGTAACGTTTCAGCCTCTCCAAGCACTGCACATCCAACTTTGTAGTTCAACCAATACAACGGCAAATAAGTCACTGGATTACTAATCCAAGTCCCTATTACAGCTAAGAGACGATTGCCATGGAAAATAGTAGCAAGAGAAAGACCTAATAAGGTCTGAAAACCAAATAGTGGGAAACAACCACTAAAGGCACCTAAGGCCAAGCCTATTGCACGCTCCACTGGTGTACCTTCTTGTTGCCACAACCAAACCAACCAACGACGAAACTTACGCCTCATTGCTCGAAGGGGAGGAACCATGAGAACCTCTAGGAATATTGCTACATGGTGTTTTGGATCGTAGTAAGGATTGAGGAATTAATCATCTATGGCTGATCCCACTGAAGAAACGATTGCAGCAATAGCTACGGCCTTATCTCCTAATGAAGGAGGAATTGCAGTGGTGAGAATATCCGGTCCAGATGCTGAAAAAATTAGCAAAGAAATCTTATCGATACCCGGAAAACAAATCTGGGCAAGTCATCACATTGTCTATGGGTATGTAACTGATCAAGACGGGAAAGATCATATAGATGAAGTATTGGTATTAATTCTGAAGTCACCGAGAAGCTTCACAGGAGAAGATGTCATCGAGATCCACTGTCATGGCGGGCTTGTCAATGTTGAACGTGTATTGCAACGAGTTCTTTCACAACCAGGAGTTCGTAGAGCTCTTCCAGGCGAATTCAGTAAGCGAGCTGTTTTAAATGGCCGCATTGATCTAACCAGAGCTGAAGCGATCAGCCAACTAATAGCTGCACGTAGTCAAAGAGCTGCACAACTAGCTATGACTGGCTTAGATGGAGGCATTCAAGCTCAAATTAACCCTCTCAGAGAACACCTACTTAACCAATTAAGCGAAATCGAGGCAAGGATTGACTTTGAAGAAGATCTACCTGCTCTCAATGAAATAGAAATACTAAGTCAACTAAACGAAGTTAAAGCTGGCCTTAGCAAGCTGATTGATGAAGCAAATAAAGGTCAAGTACTTCATAAAGGACTTCAAGTAGCCTTAATAGGTCTACCGAATGTTGGCAAAAGCTCGTTACTCAATCGTCTCTCTGGTCAAGAACGGGCGATCGTCACCTCCCATCCAGGTACAACAAGAGACTTACTTGAAAGTGCAATCATTTTACAAGGAGTGCCTATTACTTTGCTAGATACAGCTGGAATCCGAACGACTACTAATGCAATCGAAAAGGAAGGCATCAATCGTAGCCATCAAGCTTTAGGTAGTGCAGACGTTGTTGTCCTCATTTTTGACTTGTCGATTGGTTGGAGTGAAGAAGATGCTGCACTCTTAAGCAAGATTCCTATAGATGTTCCAAAGCTGATTGTAGGGAACAAATCAGATCTCAAAGCTTCTCCAAAACGATTCCCTAAGGGCACACAATCCTCGAGAATCCTGCCTGATATAAGGATTAGCGCACTTAACGGTGAAGGTGAAAAAGAATTTATAGATGCTCTCTTAAGGGCCTGTGGCGCATCAGATCTTAATGGAATTGTACTTGCTCTCAATGACAGGCAAAAGGACCTTGCTGCTCAAGCAATTGGTTCACTAGAAAAAATCCAACAAACCGCAGAAAATAGGTTGCCCTTAGATTTTTGGACAATTGACCTTCGTGAAGCGATACGGAGCTTAGGCGAAATAACTGGACAAGAGGTAACTGAAGAATTGCTAGACCGAATCTTTTCACGCTTCTGTATTGGTAAATGAACTAAAACTCAAAGCGAATCAGTCTGACACTTAATAAGCTCAATAAAACAACTCTTCAACAACCCAAAGTAGTGGATTTGCTTACCCCTGGATTAAACCGCCTTTTAGATACCTGGTTAGATGAAGATTTAGGGAGAGGAGATCTTACGAGCGTTGCCCTCAAAAACTTAGAAGGATCAGCTTATTGGATAGCAAAAGCAGAGGGAACCTTCTGCGGGGGACCATTCGTTGAACAGCTATTCAAAAAAGTGAATCAAGAAGTTCAAATAGAGCTGCTAGTCAAAGATGGAGAACCAGTCCTCACAAACCAACGTGTACTTGAACTTCACGGCCCCGCATCTGCTCTTGTTGCTGGTGAAAGAACAGCATTAAATCTAGCCATGAGACTTTCAGGCATTGCATCAGCAACTGCTGAGCTAGTAAAACAACTTGAAAGGACAAATGTACGACTTGCCGACACACGCAAAACGACTCCAGGTATGCGTTTACTCGAAAAATATGCCATCAGATGTGGAGGTGGCGTCAATCATCGTCTTGGTCTAGATGATGCAGCAATGCTCAAAGAAAATCACATAGCTTGGGCTGGAGGAATTCAGACCGCAATTGATGCAGTCAAAGCTTCGGCCCCATGGACATCTAAAGTAATAGTGGAAGCTGAAACCGCTAACCAAGCCAAGGAAGCTGTCCTCGCTGGTGCAGATGGAGTCCTCTTAGATGAATTTTCTCCTGAAGAACTTAAATTGCTTATACCAAAATTACGAGAACTGGCTAAAAGTCGTTCCTGCCCTTACACCTCTAAAGAAATTGTGATTGAGGCTTCAGGCATAAGAACCGATGAGCTCAAGGCTTTTGCTGCAACAGGAGTGGACTTGATTTCAACTAGTGCGCCAATTACCCGTAGCTCATGGCTGGATCTCAGCATGAGATTCGACCAATTTAAGTAATGCACCAAAATTGCTCATCAGTGATCACTAAAGTCCACACTTTTTACTGAGGTCGATCCACTCTCATGCTTACCCTTTCAACAACTCTAGGCAAGCAAGTAAAAACCGCCCTCCAGCAAGCCTTTCCTCAAGAGATTGAGGAGGCAAGGATTGCCGGAATATCTCTGGATCCGCAACTTGCCCCTGCCTCTAAGCCAGAGTTTGGTGACTTTCAAATCAATGGAGCACTCTCATTAGCAAAAGTAATTAAAAAACCTCCTCGACAAATCGCCCAAGCCATAGTGGAGGAGTTAATAACTGAAAAAAATTTTTTGAACATTTGCGAGCATCCAGAAATCGCAGGCCCAGGATTCATAAATCTCACTCTTCGACCAAATTACCTCGCTAAAGAAATCCAAACACGATTAAAAGATAAGCGCCTAGGTGTACCTGAAATAAGCAAAAAGAGGGCTCAAGAGGAACCCCAGTCAGTAATCATTGACTTTTCTAGCCCAAATATTGCCAAGGAAATGCATGTTGGGCATTTACGTTCAACCATTATTGGAGATTCGTTGGCTCGAATCCTTGAGTTTCGCGGACATAAGGTTCTACGAATAAATCACATAGGGGATTGGGGCACACAATTTGGGATGCTAATTACTCATCTAAAGGATGTGGCACCAACTGCACTTAACACTCCCGAAGCATTTGACTTAGGAGATTTAGTCACTTTATACAGAGAATCAAAAATACGTTTTGATTCTGATAAGGCTTTTCAAGCCAAATCGCGTGATGAAGTGGTAAAGCTCCAAAATGGTGACCCCATCTCAATTAAGGCCTGGCAGCTGCTATGTGATCAATCACGTAAAGCCTTTCAAAATATATATACAATTCTAGATATTCAACTAACAGAGCGAGGAGAGTCTTTCTATAACCCCTACCTGCGAGGAGTTATAGATGATCTACAAAGCTGTGGGATGCTCACTAAAGACGATGGAGCTAAATGTGTCTTCTTGGAAAGTGCAACCCAAAAAGGGCATAAGAAACCTCCCGTAATAGTTCAAAAGCGAGATGGAGGTTTTAATTATGCCACCACTGATCTTGCGGCTATTCGCTACCGGTTTGGAAAGCCACCAAAAGGAGATGGGGCACGTCGAATAATTTACGTAACCGATTCTGGCCA
This sequence comes from Prochlorococcus sp. MIT 1300, assembly GCF_034092375.1. Classification (NCBI taxonomy): domain Bacteria; kingdom Bacillati; phylum Cyanobacteriota; class Cyanophyceae; order Synechococcales; family Prochlorococcaceae; genus Prochlorococcus; species Prochlorococcus sp. MIT 1300. Next base: position 953,215 of record NZ_CP139302.1, read on the forward strand.
AGCCAATCATTTTGAAAGCGTTTTCGAAATAGCCAATCGAGCCAATTGGATTCCTAATGGAGGTGAATTACAGCACGTACCATTTGGTCTTGTCCTAGGAGAAGACGGGAAGAAACTCAAAACTCGCTCAGGAGATACCGTCAAGCTTCGGGATCTGCTAGACGAGTCAATATCAAGAGCGGAAAGAGATCTGCGATGCCGATTAAAGGATGAAAAGCGCAAGGAAGATGATTCATTCATCAAACATGTCTCAAAAACGATAGGTTTGGCTGCTGTCAAGTACGCCGACCTTAGTCAAAACAGAATTACCAGCTACCAGTTCAACTTTGATAGAATGTTATCTCTACAAGGTAATACTGCACCTTATTTACTATATGCAGTAGTAAGAATTGCGGGCATAATTAGAAAAGGAGGTGAGTGGAAAATATCTTCAGATGATATTTCTTTCGAGGAGCCACAGGAGTTAGCACTAATTAGACAATTGCTCAAATTTGATGAGATTATAGTAGAGGTTGAGCAAGATTTACTACCCAATCGTCTCTGCAATTACTTATTTGAACTGAGTCAAAGTTTTAATCGCTTCTATGACCAAATCCCCGTCATCAAAGCAAAAGATCCTACTCGCCAAAATCGTCTTAGCCTCTGTCTAATCACCGCAAATACCCTAAAACTCGGATTAAGTCTTCTTGGAATTCCCACATTAGAGCGAATGTAATGGATCTCGAACGCAAAAATTCTTTCAAGAAGTTCCCACCGCCAAGGAAGGAAGTTGAGGACTTAAAAAGTTACTCAGCTCCTGTAGAAGGCCGACGCAAACTTCTTAGACTTGATTTTAATGAAAATACCATTGGGCCAAGTCCGCTAGTAGTTCAGGCACTTCGCAATATTCCAGCCAATCAAATCGCCATATATCCAGAATACAATGGCCTCCGAGAGGCAATGGTTCAAAATTTAAATACAAAGAGGCCCTCCAGTAATTTAAACTCATCGCACATTGGCTTATTTAATGGAGTCGATGGGGCAATTCATGCAATCTTCCATGCTTATGGGGATCGTAAAGATCAACTTTTAACTACATCTCCCACCTTTGGTTACTACAAACCATGTGCTGAGATGCAAGGCATGAAAGTCAAAGCAATCCCTTATAAAAAAAAGAATTTCCTCTTCCCTGTAGATGAATTTAATGCGTTTCTAATAAAGAACAAACCTCGAATTTGCATGATCTGTAACCCTAATAATCCCACCGGGACAAGGCTCTCTCCTCAAAAAATAATTGAATGGGCAAATCGATCTTCAAATACACTTTTTGTAGTTGATGAATTATATGAAGCATTTACTAGCGACAGTCTTTTGTCTCAATTAGATTTTACGGCTTTTCCTAACATAGTAATCTTGCGTTCTTTTTCAAAAACGGCTGGATTGGCTGGGCTAAGGATTGGATTTGCAATAGGGAATTCTCAAGTAATTGAAAGAATTAATAGAGTGACTGGGCCTTATGACATTAATAGTTTTGCAGTGATAGCAGCATTTCAGGCCTTAAAAGATCAGGAATATATAGACACTTATGTTAAAGAAGTTTTGAAAGCTAAGAGTTGGATGATCAATCAACTAGAGAATAGTGGGGCAATTTATCACGCTGATGGAGGAAATTACTTGCTCATATGGCCTAATAGAAATCCTCAAGAAATTACTAAGTTATTAAAAAAGGATGGAATACTTATTAGAGATATGCAAGGCAAGCCACTAATCGAAGGGTCTTTAAGAGTAAGTATTGGAACTACTGAGCAAATGAAACAATTTTGGCAGGTATTTTCAAAGCATGAGATTCAATAATTCTTTCATAAATCATATAGTTAATGCCAGGACCAGCCTCTACGAATAGATCTGCTACAAACGAATTACATCTATAATTGTTTGGCTGGGCAAAGATTTAGGTACCCGGTATGTGTTGCCAACTTCCTGAATTTTTGTACCCTCCATTGCATCCAGAAAAGGCTTCAAACCTTGCTCAAGTTGACAATCTTTAGGTGCCTTCTCATTCCTCAAAAATTGAACTGGTATTACTCTACGAGGGTTCAACTCTTCAATAATCTTAGCTGCTTCTTGTGCATTAAATACTTTAGGGCCTCCACCTACGCCAATAATCAAAACATCAGATCTTGCCAAAAGTACTTTCATTTCGCTAGTCAAAGGCGCTGCTGTACCACCTAAATGGGCAAAAGTCAGTCCAGCCTGTTTCCAACGCCATACGGTTGCCTGGCCAAAACGTCTGCCCCCCAATCGATCATGAGGGAAAGCAAGTCCCTCAAGTTTCAACAACCCAACTCGATAAGAACCAGGTTGAGCAAGAAACTTCCCTTGAGCGACTTTGGCCCCCTCATCGGCAAGTTCTGAACTCGCAAGAATAACGTTGGCACTAATTCTTGGCTCAATTAAACCCTTTGCACATGCAACTGCTTTAAATGGATTAATTAGAACGGAGTGACCGCCGCCCTTAATCAATAAAGAGCTATGACCATAACTTTTAATAGTTACACCCTCTCTAACTGAACTCCACCAACTGGAAAAAAATATTCCAAAGCCAGAAGACACAACCAAAACCGCTGCTAAAGGAATTGGCTTACGCCCAAAATCTTTGAATTGTGAAGGGATCTCAGAAAAGGAGATTTTCCCAATAGCCTTTTGTAATCGATCAAACATGAATTTAGGCACGCAGAGTGAAGAAATCAAAGATGCTGATTATGTTGATCAGCTAAACGTAAAAAATTACTCAACATGTGATGACCTGATTGAGTTAAGACACTTTCAGGATGAAACTGAACTCCTTGTACATGTAGGTAATCACGATGCTGTAAGCCCATGATCGTCCCATCTTGCAGCCAAGCTGTTACCTCTAAACAGTCAGGCAAGCTTTTACGTTCCACAATCAAGCTGTGATATCTAGTGGCAGTAAGTGGTTTAGGTAAATCCAAAAATACACCCTGATTACTATGAAGAACCGGAGAAGTTTTCCCATGCATCAACTCATGAGCACGCACAACTTTACCCCCAAAAACTTGTGCCAAGGCCTGATGGCCTAAACACACTCCAAGAGTAGGTATCTTTGGCGAAAGTTTCTCTAACACATCCAAGCAAATTCCAGATTGATCTGGGTCTCCAGGACCAGGTGAGAGCAAAATCGCTTTAGGATTTAAAGTCTTTATCTGATTCAAAGAAAGCGCATCATTTCGCTCTACACGAACATCCTTAGCTAACGAATGAGATGTGGCCAACTCACCCAAATATTGGACAAGGTTGAATGTGAAACTGTCATAGTTGTCTATTACAAGAAGCATTGTAATTAAGGACTTGATAGACCAAGACGAATTAAGAAAGGAGGCAAAATCAACAGAAATCCAAGTAGCAAAGAGCTCATTGAAGCGAGTAAAACTGCTGCAGCTGCACAGTCTTTAGCAATTCGAGCCAAAGGGTGGAAACGAGGTCCGATAGCCAGATCGACCACAGCCTCTACAGCAGTATTAATTAACTCCAACACTAAAACAGCAGTTACAGTTAATACTATCAACGCCAAATTACTACTACTGAGTTGTAGCCATAAACAAAGTCCAAAAACACATAAACCTAAGAAAACATGGATCCGAAAATTCCTCTGACTATGAAAAGAATATTTCAGGCCTTGTGCTGCGTAACCGAAACTGGCTGGTAAGTCGCCAGAGACACGCCAAGAACCGCTTTTGCCTGACCGAGTTCTGTGCTTGGAAAATGTTTTGATTTCGTCTGACACCTAATTAATGGCTTTAGAGAACGTCACTAATCTCCGGGTCTCACACCCTGAATTAAACCATACCTTCAATATTCAAAAGATGCTCCTGACATGTCAGCATCTTTTGGAGACTTTCTTCATCTGGATGGTCCCAACCTAATAAGTGCAGCAATCCATGACTAACAAGCCAGCGAAGTTCTTCCACCAAATCATGATGATGCTCATGTGCTTGGCGCTGAGCCATAGGAACTGAGACAAAAATATCTCCAAGCTCCAGAAAGCCATCAAAAGGAACAAGCAGCTCCTGGTCTAATGCCGGGAAAGAAAGAACATCAGTTGATTGATTCTGTTGACGCCAAAATGAATTCAATTCAATCATTTTCTTATCATCTATTAACTCCAAACTCAAGCTAAGGTTTCTTGCCAAGAATAATACTTTAGGGCAATCATCTCTTTTATTTTCAAGCAAACTAATAATCCACTTCTTTATATCATATACCCAGGGCTCAGGATTGACTAAACGTATATTAGTACTAGAGCTAATATCACCAATAAGAAACAAGTCAGGGGCCGAATGAAAAGTAAGATCCACTTGAAGATCTATTTTCCCCAAATCATTTTGATCCATTAAATATACTATGGAAAGTTCGGACGACCAAACCAAGCAATGACCAATATGAACAATCCAAATCCAATTGCAGTCAGTGCAAAATGGGAGATACTCTGTTGCCCTTTTCGCACCATATTCCTCATCGCTAGCTTTACAAAACTTGGAGAAGGGCTCGCTGCCTTAGGAGAAGTTTCTTTAGATGAATTTTGTTCCATAATTAAAATTAGTTTTTAGAAGCCTCACCCGGAGTCTCGACCCCCTGGCGCAACAATGACTGAATAAATTGATCTAGCTCTCCATCCATAACTCCTTGAACATCAGTGGTCTCCTGGGAGGTCCGTAAATCTTTGACCATCTGGTAAGGATGAAAAACATAATTGCGAATTTGATTGCCCCAGGCAGCCTCAACAATATCCCCCCGAATATCAGCAATCTCTGCCGCTCGTTGTTCCTGAGCAATTACAAGCAATTTTGCCTTTAGAAGAGCCATTGCCTTCTCCTTATTTTGAAGTTGCGAGCGCTCCTGTGTACAACGGACAGCCAACCCAGTCGGCATATGCAATATTCTTACAGCAGTTTCAACTTTATTAACGTTCTGTCCACCTGCTCCTCCTGAACGACTCGTTGTAATTTCTAAATCTTTATCTGGAATATCAAGCTCTACCTCATCATCAAGCTTTGGCATAACTTCAATCCCAGCGAAGCTTGTTTGCCTTTTCCCATTTGCGTTAAAAGGTGAGATTCTTACTAGACGATGAGTACCCTTCTCATGCTGTAGATATCCATATGCATAACGTCCTTCTACCTCAATAGTCGCGCTTTTGATTCCCGCTTCTTCTCCCTCAGACAATTCATCTATGGTGACTTTCATATTGTGATCTTCAGCCCAACGGGTGTACATCCTCAAAAGCATTTGTGCCCAGTCCTGAGCATCTGTCCCCCCTGCTCCAGCATTAATTGATAAAACTGCACCTTCTTGGTCATAAGCCCCACTTAACAAACGTTCTAGTTCCCATAGATCAAGATCCTTTCCCAGCTTATCCAAGCCCAACTGCGCCTCTTCCAGCATCTCTTCATCAGGCTCAAAGTCATATAACTCAAGAGTTGCTTTTGCATCTTCAATAATTCTTTGCCAACCTGAAAACTGCTGTAACTGAGCTTTAACCTCATCCAGCTGACGCATTTGTTTTTGAGCATTTTTTTGGTCATCCCAAAAACCAGGCTGAGCAGCAAGTTGCTCTAAATCCTGCTGATGAGCCTTCAGCGCTGGCTCGTCAAAGACAGTCCTGAGCTTTGCTCAGGCGGTCAGTGAGCACGGAAAGATCTCGTTTGAATTCGATGAGGTCTGCCAAAGATTGAACTTCTTTGTTCAGATTTGACGCTATCAGGGTAATCAACCTGAATAGGATCATTAACTACTCGTTGCAAACCCATGCCAAAGATCGAAATCTATACATGGCAGTCATGCCCGTTTTGTATTCGAGCAAAGGCTTTACTTGAAAAGAAGGGGGCTATCTATGAGGAATATCGAATTGATGGTGATCAACAAGCCCGAATAGCTATGGCCAAAAGAGCTGAAGGCCGCACTAGCGTTCCGCAAATCTTTATCAATGATGAAGGTATCGGAGGTTGTGATGATTTGCATGCACTCGAAGAATCAAAGCAACTAGATGTCTTGCTTGAAATCGTTTAGTGAAACCATGCGACACCTCTTCGTAATTGACCCTCTAGATCAAATCAAACCCCTAAAGGATTCCACAGCAGCATTAATGCAAGCCACTCAAAGAGCCTCAATTGAGGTTTGGGCCTGCACGCCGGCTGATCTTCAAGCCCGAGGAGACGAGGGATGGGTCTCAGCGATGCATGTACTTACTGAGCCTTGGGTCAGTAAAAAAGAACAAAGAAATATGCCCTTAATAGACTTTGAATGTATCTGGATGCGAAAAGACCCTCCAGTAGATGAGGTTTACCTATATGCGACTCATTTACTTGAACTTGCAGAAAGGAATGGAGTAAAGGTTTTAAACAAGCCTTCTTCGTTGCGTGCTTGGAATGAAAAATTAGGTTCACTTCGCTTTAGCACTCTAATGGCACCAACTCTGGTTGCTAGCAGAGTGGAGCAGCTAGCTAATTTTGCCAAAGAACAAAAAGAAATAGTTTTGAAACCAATTGGGGGCAGAGCCGGACAAGGGGTAATTCGAATTAACTCAGAAGCTCCTGGTCTGGAAGCATTGCTTGAGTTAGTTACTGATCAAGAGAGGTTGCCAATTATGGCTCAGCGCTTTCTCCCAGCCGTTGTAGAAGGCGATAAACGGATCCTCTTGGTCAATGGCGAAGTCCTAGGAGCAATAAATCGCAGACCTAAGTCAGGGGACTTCAGAAGCAATCTCGCCGTAGGTGGCAATCCTGAGCCAACTCAACTCACTAAAAAAGAACAACTCATCTGCGATCAATTGTCGCCAGTTTTAAAACAGCACGGACTCTTTTTTGTTGGTATAGATGTTATTGGTGAAATTTTGAGTGAAATCAACGTAACAAGTCCTACTGGAATAAGAGAAGCAGAGTTATTTATGGAATCTCCTCTAGCAGACCATGTAATTAAATCACTAATCAATACTTTGAGATGAAGAAATTGGTTTGATATCAAATTGATCAGCCAAAACAGCTAATTTCAAAGAAACCTCGTCTAACTCCTTGTCTGGCAAAGACCCTCTAACTAATCCTGCCCCTGCAGTTAAATCAAGAATCTTTCCACGCATATTTCCACATCGAATAGCGACCCTAAGTTCACAATCCCCAGAGCTATCAATCCAACCAATAGGACCAGCGTAACCACCTCTTTCAAAAGGTTCTAACGTACGAAGCCATGACATTGCCTCTTTTCGAGGTAAACCAGCGACTGCTGGAGTTGGATGCAATGCATCTGCTAAACCAAGAGGCTTATACCCATCTGCTTGAGCTGTAATTGGGGTGTGAAGATGAATTAAACGCCCATGCTTCGCCAATTGAGGCATACGTGTACGAAAAGGCCTAATTCCTTGAGCAACAAGCTGGTCAATTATTGAAGTCACAACAAGTTCATGCTCTCTTAAATCCTTATCCGAACTAAGCAATTCCTCACCATTATCAAAGGCAGTTGCCGTTCCAGCCAAAGCATCACTACATAAACGGCCTCTGCGAAGACTTAGAAGTCGTTCTGGTGAAGCTCCAAAAAAAGCCTCTGTAGCATTTTGCTGCCACAAAAAACGACAACTCCCCGCCTGTTGAGAACGCAATCTAGCAAGCAAATTAAGAGGCTCTAAAGAGTCCGACAACTCAATTGATTGACGAACAGCAAGTACTAATTTATGAAGCTGATTTGTATTAACTAATTCAATTCCACGTGCAAGCGCAGGTCTATAACATTTCTGCCATTCGTTTGTTCCTGAACTAATTACTGGAACAGAACCATTTGAAAATGATTCAGGTAAATCACTGGAATTGGCATTAACGAGACATTGGCTCATCATGCAGAGCTCTTCAGCAAGCTCCCTTGCTTCAGCCTCTTGAGTGACTACACCATTAAGTCTTAACCATGCAAATCGTCCTTGGCGACTCAATTGCCATCGTGGTAATACACAATGAACTGAAGGAGGGACTCCTTCAGTTCTCAACCTTTCTGCCGTGTATTCAAAAAACGAAAAAGCAAGCATTATCCGTGGGCGGGCCTGTGCTGGAGCCTCTGGATTTACATCCGTAATCCGTCCCAATGTGTTATCGGCAAATTTTTGGGCAGCAGCAAATCTTCTAGGTCCAACAAGATCTAATTGCTGGCACACCCCAGCCGCAGCAATAGTTAGCCCTGGGGCCCCATCCCAAAGGAACCTAAAGGAATTTTCTACAGCTATCAAAGGCAAATGGTGGAGCGGATCAATCCCTTGAAGCCGCAACGCAAGGCTTAAAACACCTTCTTCACTATCCCTCTCTCGCCAGCCCTTAGCTGCCGAGGTCACAATATTGCTGAAATGGCTACCAGCTGTCATCCGATTCGCGAGGTAATCGCAAGGACTTCTCAAATGTATAAACCGTACTTACTTGCATAGGGGGCTCAATTCCATGCGAAAGCACCAGGCTGTTGCAACCCTTTACGCCAGCAGCACTAATCGACGCACCCTTTGGAAGGCAGCGATCAAATGGCCGCTTTACTCAGTCGCTGTTATGCCAGTGCTTTTGGCTGCTGGATGGAGACTTGGAGCCAGACAAGAAGTCAGATTCGATCAATTAATTGGTTTTCTTCTAGCTTCAGTACTGCTTTTACTTTGGGAAAATCTTACAAATGACCTATTTGATGCCGACACAGGCATAGATCAAGACTCAAAACCTCACTCAGTAGTCGCATTAGTTGGATCAAAAGAGCCAGTACGTTTCTTGGCATATATCTCCCTCACCCTAGGTCTGCTGATAATACTTTTTTTGGCTTTGCGAAGTAATTCTTCTGTGGTGGTACTAGTTTTTATCAGTTGTTTCCTTGGTTATCTATACCAAGGCCCTCCCTTTCGTTGGGGATATAAAGGACTAGGTGAGCCACTTTGCTGGCTCGCCTTCGGGCCTTTTGCTACAGCAGCTTCACTATTGGTAGTAGCTCCCAAATTGGATTATGGCCAAAATATTCCATGGGGGCGAGCTTTAACTCTTGGGACAGGGCCAGCACTAGCTACGACATTGGTACTTTTTTGTTCACATTTTCATCAAGTTGCAGAAGATGCTGCACATGGGAAAAAATCTCCATTAGTGCGTTTAGGTACTCGCAAAGCCGCCAATCTTGTACCTTGGTTAATAGTCCTAACATTATTATTTGAATTTGTACCTGTGCTTCTTGGGACATGGCCAATTACTGCTCTTCTAGGAATTGTTGGCCTACCTGCTGGACTATCTCTAATTCGATTACTAAATCGATATCATAATCAACCTGAAAAGACATATATCAGCAAGTTTTTTGCCTTGCGTTTTCAAGCCCTTAATGGCATAGGGTTAAGTATTGGACTAGCAATTGCACCTCTGTTTAACATTGAAGTAGCGAGTCTAAGCTAAGTGTATGGAAGTCAATATTCAATCAAAACCTTTCTCTTTTCAACTTATAAAAAAATTAAAAACCTCACAAGGATTTCTTAAATTCAGGCGCGGCTTTTTACTTAGATTAGAGACCAGTTCTGGTCAATCTGGCTGGGGGGAAGTCTCACCATTTCAACCCAATGAACTCAGAGAGTGCAAAGAACTACTAACATTGATTGGTAAAAAGACTTCGCGTTCTAACTTAGAGAGTCAAATCAGTCAATTACCTGGAAGCTTAGCTTTTGGCATTGGAGCAGCTCTAGCAGAAATAGATCATTTTAATGGGGGCAAGGCTAAAGGCAATTGGTTAAAGGCACCAAGATCTGCAGTATTACTCCCAGACCCAGAAAAGCTTCTAGATGTAATTCACTCAACTATTTCGAAGTCACAAAAAGAAGATTATGCACCTACATTCAAATGGAAAGTCGGAATTAGGTCAAATTCTGAAGAACAAGAACTTCTAAATGAAATCCTGAGCTGCTTACCCTCGAATGCAAAGTTGAGGTTAGACGCCAATGGTGCATGGAATCGCAAAACAGCATATCAATGGGTTAATTCTCTAATCAATCAACCATCAGTCGAATGGCTTGAACAACCTTTACCAACTCTTGATATTGAGGGACTATTGAAACTATCTCAAAAGATTCCCATTGCTCTAGATGAATCCTTAACTACTGATAAATCACTTATTAAATCTTGGAAATCATGGCAAGTTCGCAGACCCATCTTAGAGGGAGACCCAAGAAAACTACTACAAGAATTGGAAGCCAGATCTTCTCACAAAATGTTAAGTACATCATTCGAGACTGGCATAGGGCAACGTTGGGTGCATCATCTATCAGCTTTACAACAACAAGGACCTACGCCTACTGCACCGGGTTTAGCAGAAGACTGGTTTCCAGATAATGATCTATTCAGTTCAAACCCAATTACTGTTTGGGAGGCTGCATGAAGAATTTAATTTCTCTACCATGTCAACCTATTGAATACAAAGATTGTGCTTTAAGCCTTTATAAATCAATTAATGAAGGGCTTTGGGTTCAACTAATGCCCGACTCACATCAGCAAGCGACTTTATTACCTCAAAAGATTTCCCTTCAAGGGCCTGGTGTGGCCATCCAAAGTGGCGGAAGTAGCGGTGGAAAACATTACTGTTTTCAGCCAATTGATCACCTCAATCAATCAGCCTTAGCGACTTCTGAATGGCTTAAATTGCAAGGGATAGAACCCCAAAATTGTATTATTCTTAACCCCTTACCCCTTCACCATATAAGTGGATTAATGCCTTGGTGGAGAAGCCAATGCTGGAAATCTGAACACATTTGGCTACTCCCAAAAGCAATGCGAGATCCAGTCTTAATAAAGGAAATAATCCACAATCTGAATTCAAAGCCAATATTAATCTCTCTTGTACCTACTCAACTTAAACGCTTACTATCTCATAAAATAGGAATAAATTTATTAAAACTGTGCGATATTATTTGGGTTGGAGGTGCACATCTAAACGAATCCATTGCAAAATTTGCGAGAACACAATCTATTCGGTTAGCACCCTGTTATGGGGCAACAGAAACAGCAGCAATGATTACAGCAATGCATCCCCAAGACTTTTTAAAAGGAGAATCTGGCTGTGGCTCGCCATTAGGCGACATAGACTTAACGATAGGAGAAAATAACTCACTGAAAATAAAAACATCACGGCTCGCTGTAGCTCGCTGGAGCCCTCAAGGGATCGAAAGAATTACGAATAAAGAAGGATGGTGGCAGTCTGGAGATTCTGCTCAAATTATTAATCTCAGCAAAAAAAAATGTCTAATAGTTAAAGGTCGGCTAGACAATGCGATTAATTCTGGTGGCGAAACAATTTTCCCCGAACAATTAGAAGAAAAACTACTTGGCAAATCAAAAAAGGCTGGTTTAAAACTTGAAAGCGTATTACTTCTCCCTATTAAAGATGATGAATGGGGAGAAAGAATTGTCGCACTAATTCGATGGGAACCAACAATCTCTCCCAACGAATTGGAAAGATCTTTCCGTTCCCTCCAAAATATTGTCGCCAAATGGATGAAGGCCGAACAACCTGTTGCTTGGCATAATTGTCCTGAATTATCGCCTAACAAATCAGGCAAATGGGAACGGAATAAATGGCTAGAATGGTTAAAGCTGAAAAGCTAAGTCTTTCATCAATAGAAAGCTTTTTAAACCGGTCTAGGCCCATCGAATAAGGATGATGCTTCCAGCCAAAGGTCAATCTCATGGGGCAAAGTAGACCTATGTCTTGTCTTGCTATCAATAGCCACATGGCGAAGAACAACCTCCGCAACTAATTTCTCTTCTATGCAAAACTTTGTTTGAACTCCAAAACAACTTTTATCTAATTTCTCAGGTCTCAAATCCACAATCAACTGGTCACCAGCTTGAATTGGATGTCGAAAGTCTGCATGACAATGAATAATTGGAAGGCTGACTTTTAATCCTTCAGGTTTGTTACTTAAGCAAGGAAAGATATTACTTGAGGATAAACCATACTTTTGAAGGCTCTCTTCCCAGGACTCATGTGCCCAACGGAAAAGTTGGTGAAAATGAACTACACCTGCCCCATCGCTATCGCCAAAGCGAACATCCCTTCGAAAACTCAACCAATCAATTTGATGTTTTGAATCCACCTCAAATTTCAACGATCAACTGAACCCATTATCACATCAATAGATCCCAGTATTGCCATTATATCTGCCACCTTATTACCCTTCAAAATATGAGGGAGAATCTGCAAGTTATTTAAATCTGCGGCGCGAATTTTAAAACGCCAAGGAGTAACATCATTATTACCCTGTAAAAAGACACCTATCTCCCCTTTCCCCGACTCCAAACGAGTATAAAGCTCTCCGTTTGGAATTTTAAAAGTGGGAGCAACCTTTTTCGCTACGTACTGATAATCAAACTCTGAGAATATACTTTTCTTTCCTTCTGCTATTCGTCTAGCTTCCAGATTTTCAGTAGATCCTCCAGGAATCATTTCACAAGCTTGACGGAGAATCTTTAAAGATTGGCGCATTTCTTCCATTCTTACTCGGTATCTGGCATAACAATCTCCTTCATTTGCAATAGCAACATCCCAGTCAAAGTCGTCATAACACTCATAGTGGTCTACTTTTCTTAGGTCCCAGGGCACACCAGAGGCTCTAAGCATTGGTCCTGACAAGCTCCAGTTGATAGCTTGTTCAGTAGTAATAGTGCCTAAACCCTCAATACGCCTTCGAAATATTGGATTATTAGTAATTAACTTTTCATACTCATCAATCTTTGGCCCAAACCAATCACAAAAGTCCTTACATTTTTCTAGCCAACCCCAAGGGAGGTCACAAGCAACTCCACCTATCCGAAAATAGTTATTGTTAATTAACCTTTGGCCAGTCGCTGCCTCCCAAAGATCATAGATCATTTCCCTTTCTCGAAAAATATAAAAGAATGGAGTTTGAGCACCAACATCCGCCAAAAAAGGACCTAGCCATAGCAAATGATTAGCAATCCTATTTAACTCAAGCATCAGTACTCGGATATAACTAGCTCGTTTAGGCACAGGAATATTTGCCAGTCGTTCCGGAGCATTGACTACTATCGCCTCATAAAACATGCCTGCCGCATAGTCCATACGGCTCACATATGGCACAAACATTACATTTGTTCTGTTCTCGGCAATTTTTTCCATCCCTCTATGGAGATAGCCAATTACAGGTTCGCAATCAACCACATCTTCCCCATCAAGAGTCACCACCAACCTCAATACACCATGCATCGAGGGATGATGGGGGCCAAAATTGACCACCATGGGCTCCGTTCGAGTTTCAAGCTGCGTCATTACGCCTTGATAAAAAGAGCATTTGTACGATCTTAGGAAGAACCCATGCCAAAACCTGCATTGGTTTCTAACTACGATTTTCATCATCTACCAGTTTTGGCAGATGAAGTATTGACAACTCTAGAAAATTTGCCTTTAGAACTAATAAATGATGGCCTTTTAATCGATGCCACCATTGGCGGCGGTGGCCATAGCAGCTTACTTTTGGAGGCTTATCCAAGCTTGAGGTTAATAGGGTTGGACCAAGACCCTGTAGCCGCAGCAGTCGCAACCGAGAGACTGGCTCCTTACTCAAGTCGTGTAGAAATTATTTCGAAAAATTTCGCAGATTTCACCCCTCCGGAACGCGCTGTCATGGTCCTAGCCGACCTAGGAGTCAGCAGCCCACAATTAGACGACGGTGCAAGAGGTTTTAGCTTTCAACTTGACGGCCCCATAGATATGCGGATGAATCCCTCTAAAAACATAACTGCTGCCAAACTTCTGGATAGCTGTAATGAAAAAGAACTAGCCGAAATCATTTTCATGAATGGAGAAGAACGTTTTTCACGGCGCATCGCAAGAAAAATAAAACAAGACCTGCTAAAAAAAGGACCATATAAGGGTACAAATTCTTTGGCCTACGCAATAGCAGGATGCTTTCCTAATAAATTACGCTATGGACGAATTCATCCTGCAACTAAAACCTTCCAAGCATTAAGAATCGCTGTTAACAATGAACTTGATGCTCTGGACAAACTTTTACAAAAATCCCCTGATTGGCTTATTCCTCAAGGCCTCTTAAGGCTAATCAGTTTTCATTCTCTTGAAGATAGGAAGGTCAAGCAGGCATTCCTAGGAGATTCACGACTTGAGCGTATAACTCGCAAGCCCATTACAGCAAAACAAGAAGAAATCTCTAAAAACCCTAGAAGTCGATCTGCTAAATACCGTATTGCTCGTAGGAAATCATCCGTCAATCTTTTGTAATTTCTCAATAGAGTTTACAAGCACTTTAACAACCTTATGTACATCATCAAGAGTAGTATCACGACCCAAACTAAGTCTTAAAGAAGATCTTGCTTCTTCTTTAGTTCTTCCTAAAGCTTGCAATACATGCGAGGGCTCACCCATACTACATGCAGAGCCACTACTACAAGAAATTAAAGGGCGAATTTCTCGAAGAAGTTTCCTGCCATTGATCCCAGGAATAGTAATATTAAGGTTGTGCGGTAAACGATCCTCTAAAGACCCATTAAGCATCAGATTTGGGACATTAACTCTAAGCAAATCCCACAGTTGATTCCTAAGAAATTTCAACTTTTTACCCCTCGCAATAATTTCAGCGAATGCGAATTCTGCAGCCTTAGAGAAACCAACAACTAAAGGTACAGGCACAGTTCCAGGTCTAAGTGACCTTTCCTGACTTCCTCCCCAAGCAATTGGCTCAATAGCTACATCTGGACAAAATAACAAAGCACCTATACCTTTAGGACCATATAATTTATGGGCACTTAGACTTAATAACTTAATACCACAAGAGTCAGGAAACAAGGGAATATGGCCAAAAGACTGTGCAGCATCACTGTGAAAAGTAATATTGTTAGCTTTACAGATGGAACCAATTTCCGACAAAGGTTGTATTACACCAATTTCATTATTTCCCGCCATGATGCTTACCAAGATTGTGTCCTTTTGAATGGCCTCTATTAACTGGTTCATATCTAAAAGACCATCTGCACCAGGAAGAAGCTCAGTCAATGTGAAACCTTCTCTTTGCAACCTTCGCAAAGGATCTAAAACAGCTCTGTGCTCGGTAGCCAAGGTAATCAAGTGCCCAGGCCCGCCACGTCTCATTGCCGAGGCACGTGCATGACCAAGTAAGGCCAAGTTATTCGCTTCTGTAGCTCCACTAGTAAAAATCAATCTCTCAGGAGTTGCCCCTAAAAACGAGGCCAACCGATCCCTAGCAACACTTACTGCTGCAGAAGCATTTAAGCCATCAAGACTATGTCTACTTGAAGAGTTGCCCCAATGCTCCGCCCAATAAGGTGCCATTGCCTCCTGGACTTCATCAAGACAAGGGGTGGTGGATTGATAATCAAAATTTAGTGGAGGCTCTTCTAGCAATGCTTCAAATACTCTTCACCTCATTGTGATCATTTCTTTGGTCTCGTGGTACATACATCCAAAACTCAGAACCATAAGAGTGAATTTTTTTATTTTCAGCTCATTTCTAAAAAGAACAATGAATTCTTATAAATCACAAATTTTGAAAAAAGGGGGTGAAATAATAAGCCCAAGGAGCTTAGAGAACCTGAATGCCTACAAGGAATAGTAGAAACAAATCAACAGCGGGGTTGAACCCGAAGAAGAGTATCCCTATTAATAGCTGAAATTTCTTTCAGAAAATCAGAATTTTGAACTAATTTACCCTTGTACCTGTTGAAGAAATACCGTCTAGATTTTCTCAACACTTCTCTGTTTGGTCTATGAGAGAACCGATCCCTGAAAAGCCCAGTTCGACCGTATCACCAAGGCTTTTATTGGTTGACGATGAACCAGGCCTTCGCACTGCTGTACAAGCCTATCTGGAAGACGAGGGATTCGAGGTTAATACCGCAGTAGATGGCGAAGACGGTTGGCAAAAAGCCCAAGAACTTCTTCCAGATCTAATTATTAGCGACGTAATGATGCCTCGTTGTGATGGATATGCACTTTTAAAAAAGCTAAGAGATGATGAACGCTTAGGAGGCACACCAGTTATCTTCCTTACTGCAAAAGGCATGACAATAGATCGGACTCAAGGATATCAAGCAGGGGTAGATGACTATATTCCTAAACCATTTGACCCAGAAGAATTGATAGCGAGAGTGAGAAATGTAGTGCGAAGACAAAATAGATTACTGGCTGAGGCTGCTCATTTTGCAGATGCAGATATGGGGCAAATTGCAAGACAAATAACAGAAATCCGCTCCTTATTAGCTCAGGGAGACTCTCCTCAATCCAAAGAGGTTCAGCTCCACAACTTCACTCCCCGAGAAGAAAGTGTGCTGCAACTTGTTGCAGAAGGATTAATGAACAAAGAAATAGCCAGGAAATTAGAAACATCCATTAGAAATGTTGAAAAGTATGTCAGCAGATTATTTAATAAAACTGGAACATCTAGCAGAACTGAGCTGGTTCGCTATGCCCTTGAAAATAAATTAGTCAAGTAATCATTTGAAATGCTAGAAGAAAATCTAAAGCAAGATTGGCTACCCGCGCAAATGAATAATGGCTGGGCCTATAGTTATATAGTAAAACCAGTTGATAGCGGCTCTAGAGTTGTTTACCTATTAGCGAAGAGATATGGCCATTCCTCAGTAGACGAATGGCAAGGCAGACTTGACGCCGGCGAAATCCTTCTAAACGACATAGTATTAAGGCAAGATAAAATAATCGTCGTAGGAGACAATATCGTCTGGGAAAGACCACCATGGGAAGAGCCATCAATTCCTCATAAATGGGAGGTTGTATTTGATAATGATGACCTATTAGTTATTAATAAGCCATCTGGCCTGCCTGTTATGGCTGGTGGTGGCTATTTACAGCACACACTTACTACCCTGCTTAAAAAGGAAGCAGTCACCAAAAAAAAATTATTATTTCCAGCCCCTGTTCATCGACTGGGAAGATTCACTTCAGGCTTAATAATTTGTGCAAGGAAGCCAGAAACACGAGCACTCTTATCCGCGATATTTCGCAGAAGTACAACTCAGAGTAATTCCATCAAGAAGGTATATCGTGCATTAACGATGATCAACAAGAATCTAGTTCCAGGAAAGATATTAGAGTTAAATCAACCAATAGCAGAAAACAGTCATCCTCTCATAGGAAAGATATGGGGACCCCCAATGAAAGAAAGTAAAGACTACAAAAAGGATTTTAAAGGGCGCCTACTTAAAGCCAGTTCACATATAAAGCTTATAGAGCGACGTGAGGACGCAGACCTTTTAGAAATTACTATAAAGACAGGACGACCTCACCAAATTCGCATACACCTAGCAATGCTGGGTTCACCCTTAATAGGAGATCCACTATATAAATCTCATGGAAAAATTGCACAAAATGCTGTACCTGGGGATGGAGGTTATTTATTACATGCCTATCAGCTAAATCACCTTGAAATACTAGGAGAAAGATACTCTTTTAAAGCGAACCTGCCAAAAAGACTAATCGCACAGAGATAAGATTATGTATTAGCTAAACAGAAGTTTTTGATTTCCTAAACTCTATTAATTTTGAAAAGTAAAATGGAGCTTGATTTAACTTCATTCGTGCGGGCTCAAAGCCGCATTTCCTTGCAGAATTAATAATACCTGCCTCGCGCAGAGTATATGCTCGAGTCGTCTTACTAGGGCCTGGGAAAAGCTGACCTACTTTCTTTAAAAGGGCCAGAAATGGAGTAAAAGGAGCAAAACTTACTATCAACCTTTCCTGAGTCAGATTACAGAGGTGTGCAACCATTTCCTCTGCTGCTTCTTGGGGGTAGTGAATAAATACATCCAAGCAAATCACTGTATGGAAAGAGCCTGAAAGACTTTCCAAATCAGAAGTATCAAAAGTCAATTTGCTTAAATCTAATCCAGCTTCTGTTGCACGTCGTTTGGTTTCTTCGACCATGGCCTGAGAAATGTCACTAGCAGCGATAGAACCAGCGCCCATCGCCGCCAATGGCAAAGAAAGGCTGCCAACACCACAGCCTGCGTCACAAAAGCTCAATGACCGCAAATCGCTTTCCTCATCCAACCAGGAAAGAACGTCATCAACTGTCTTTTGATGTCCTAGTCGAATGTTTTTCTGAACTTTGTTGACCTCATCACTTTCGCTGTAGATACGATTCCATCGTTCAAAACCCATTCCATTGAAGTAATTGGCGACCTCCGCCTTCTCTGCTTGTTTAAGCTCCTTGAACTTTTCCATAATGATGGACGCGAATCAGTTGATCAGTTGATCGAGATATTAGGCAGCAAGCTTCCAACTTAGTCCTTTCAATTCTTCCTCCCATTGCCAACGCAACAAGTGCTTCAGTGGCTTGCCAAGCAAAAATTCTTTTATCGAAATCTCCGAAGCAAAAATTTTTCTAGGCGCCATAGTCGCTGACCAAATAGAAGCAGAAGGTTCATTGCCCCACAATGCCAAGCGACGACAACCTTCTAATAAAGACAAAGTGGAGCCAGCCAAGGTCCCATCTTCTAGGAAACAAGTTCGATTTTTAACACAAACTTTTCTGTGATCCCATTGATATTTGCTTTCCTCCATCCCATAGGGTGCGAGAGCATCACTAACCAAAACCAGACGTTTCGAAGCCAATTTTTGCAAGATAACAAGCACTTCAGGAGCTACATGAACCCCATCAGCAATTAACCCAAAGGCAATCTTCTTATTGCTCAATGCTGCCCCTATTGGTCCAGGATCCCTATGAGTCAAAGCAGGCATGGCATTAAAGGTGTGAGTCAACATGCTCACCCCATTACTAAAAGCAGATGATGCCTCTTTCGCATTAGCAGTCGAATGTCCAAGGCAAACTACAATTCCCAGTTTGGTCAGTCTTTTAACAACCTCTCTAGATCCCGGTAACTCTGGAGCCAAAGTCACCAAACTAATTTCATTTTCAAATCCCCTAATTCTTTTTTCAATAGCCTCATAGCTTATCTCAGATAAATATTGACAAGGATGGGCACCATTTTTTCGGGGAGAGATAAAAGG
The DNA here is from genome assembly GCF_034092375.1 of Prochlorococcus sp. MIT 1300. Taxonomy (NCBI): domain Bacteria; kingdom Bacillati; phylum Cyanobacteriota; class Cyanophyceae; order Synechococcales; family Prochlorococcaceae; genus Prochlorococcus; species Prochlorococcus sp. MIT 1300. Next base: position 972,268 of record NZ_CP139302.1, read on the forward strand.
CCCTTCTAGATGGGCACCTAAAAGTCTGCAACACCTCTCACCAATATGACTACGAGCCTTATGAAGAACCTCTAAAGAATAACGAAGCTTCTCGGGCTCACAACTCACAATTGTTGGACAAATTGCATCAACTCCATCAATCCAAAGTTGGTTTAATAAAGAAAGCAAACTTGTGATATTTGAATCATCCAAGTCAGAGAAACTTAATCCAAACCCTCCATTCATTTGAAGGTCCATGCCCATTGGACTCAACCAATCACCATGCCAGTCATCACCTGACATGGCTGACCCTGGTGGCATAACACCAAATTCCAAAATCAGATCTTCTTCATCCAATCGAATCCACCAAAGTTGCTCTGAGAAACAATCTTCTAAATGGCTTGGGAGACGTACGTTTGTAATACGACGCATTAGGGAAAAGCAACTGAACTAGTGCGGAAGAGTGACAGTGTCGTCATCATTCATAGTGAACCCCGAAAATCCTCATATGGCTTCAGAACTTCAAAATCAAAGCCCACTTGTTGCTGTAGTAATGGGAAGCGATTCAGATCTCTCAACACTCCAGCCAGCCATACAAATCTTGAAGAAATTCAATATTGGTGTAGAGGTCAGAATTCTTTCTGCTCATAGAACTCCAGCAGAGATGTTCCACTTTGCTCAAAATGCTAAAGACAAAGGATTCAAAATCATTATTGCTGGTGCTGGTGGCGCCGCCCACCTTCCTGGGATGGTTGCTTCTCTCAGTACAATTCCTGTTATTGGTGTACCAATTCAAAGCAAAGCCCTTTCAGGGGTCGACTCATTGCATTCAATAGTTCAAATGCCAAATGGGATACCGGTAGCCACAGTAGCTATTGGGGGAGGACTCAATGCTGGTTTATTAGCCGCACAAATACTAGCCATAGAAGATCAAAGACTAGAAACTCAAGTATCAAATTACCGCAAGGATCTTCATAATAAAGTTATTTCAAAAGACAAAAAACTTATCGAATTAGGCGTGGACGACTATTTACATAGCATGTAAATAGTCAAGCCTGAAAACTATTTTCAATGCCTATTCTTCAGGAGTTAGGTATTATTTCCTTGGCTACTAAATGACCAATCACAATATCAACACATTCTTCAATTGCCAAACTGCCAGAATCAAGTTTCAACTCAGGATCCACTGGTTCTTCATATGGACTAGAGATGCCTGTGAAATCTTTAATTTCTCCCGCTCTTGCTTTTAGATAAAGGCCTTTTGGATCACGCTCCTCACAAATAGAAAGATCTGCTGCACAATAAATTTCTAAGAAGTCTTCTTTATCCACTAAGGATCTTGCCTTTTCTCTATCCCTTTTAAAAGGAGACACAAAAGCAGTCAGAACAATTACACCTGCATCTAGAAAAAGTTTCGCGACCTCGCCTATTCGGCGAATATTTTCTTCTCTGTCTAAATCTGAAAAACCAAGATCTTTGCAGAGCCCATGCCGAATGTTGTCACCGTCCAGTACATAAGTCGCTAAACCACGATTAAAAAGATCTGCATTTACAGCATTCGCCAAGGTGCTCTTGCCTGAACCAGACAAACCGGTGAACCATAAGATCACACTGCGATGACCTCTTTGGTTAGATCGAGCCTGACGATCAACCGAAGCTTCATGCCAAACAATGTTTGCAGCCTTGGAGTTGTTCTCCCTTGATGAAGCTGAAGTCATAATCACAAAACTATTTTTCACTATTCTCCATCCCAAGGGCCTCAACAAATCAATCAGGTCATCCGCCTGCCCGTTTAGGTCTATAACCATCATCATGTAGAACCTCCAACAAAATCCCCACTTGATCACCTTGGAGCTCCAAGCGATCCCCTTTCAAAGTGCCTCCAGTGCCACATCTACTCTTAAGACTCTTAAGTAATGCTCGCAATGCAGCCTCATCAAGCTCAAGCCCTGTTACCAGAGTGACAGTCTTACCGCCCTTGCCATTCTTAAGTTTCTGCACACGAATTCTCTGAGCATTTTTTGGAGTTGTTGCTTTAGCTGATAAACCTTCATTGAAAGGTTGACCAAATTCACACCAATTTCCTTTACTCATTGCACTCATTCTTAGGCTGGAGCATATTCTCCAATCAAAACAGTGACTAGCACAATTCCATCCCAACCCAAGGAGTCGGATCTGGAGATAGGTGTACGTCCTTCCAACCTTGGTCGCTTTGGCAGGTATGGAGGGCAATACGTCCCTGAAACCCTTATGCCAGCACTGTCTGAATTAGAACAAGCAGCCAAAGCTGCTTGGAAAGACGAGAAATTTACATCCGAATTACACAACTTGCTCTGCTCGTATGTAGGCCGTGCAACTCCACTATATGAAGCTGTAAGGCTTACAAAGCACTATCGCAACAAGGAGGGGGGACCAAGAATTTGGTTAAAGAGAGAAGATTTAAACCACACTGGTGCTCATAAAATTAACAATGCACTTGGGCAAGCTCTTTTAGCAATAAGAATGGGCAAAAAAAGAGTTATTGCTGAAACTGGAGCCGGGCAACATGGAGTAGCTACAGCAACTGTCTGTGCTCGTTTTGGCCTGGAATGTGTGGTTTATATGGGGGCAGAAGATATGCAACGACAAGCTTTAAATGTTTTCCGCATGCGTCTACTTGGTGCAAGAGTTGAACCAGTCACCAGTGGCACAGCGACACTAAAAGACGCAACAAGTGAAGCAATTAGAGATTGGGTTACAAATGTAGAAAATACTCACTACATTCTTGGCTCTGTAGCAGGGCCCCATCCCTATCCAATGATTGTTAGAGATTTCCACGCAGTCATTGGGGAAGAGACCTTAAAGCAATGTAGAGATGCTTTTGGGGGATTACCAAACATCTTGCTCGCATGCGTTGGAGGTGGTTCTAATGCAATGGGACTCTTCCACCCATTTGTCCCCAAAACCGCAGTAAGAATGATTGGTGTAGAAGCAGCGGGTGATGGGGTCTCAACTGGAAGGCATGCCGCAACTATCACAGAAGGTCGTGATGGTGTTCTACATGGTGCAATGAGCCTTTTGCTACAAGACCCAGATGGACAAGTGCAGGAAGCCCACTCAATTAGTGCAGGCCTCGACTATCCTGGAGTAGGCCCAGAACACAGTTACCTCAAAGAAATTGGGCGAGCAGAATATGTTGCTGTAACTGATCAAGAAGCTTTAAAAGCACTTCAATTAGTGAGCGAACTTGAAGGTATTATTCCTGCTCTAGAAACCGCACATGCATTTGCTTGGCTAGAAAAGTTATGCCCTACTCTTCAAAATAACGAAGAAATTGTTATCAATTGTTCGGGCAGGGGCGACAAGGACGTTAACACCGTTGCAGCAAAACTTGGCGAAAAAATTTGACAATTTAATGCAAGATTCTTTCCAGATGATTCGCAACTGTCTTCACGGCTGCCATGCAAGTCGAATAAGCCATGCGCATTGGGCCAACAAGGGCAACATTGCCTATTTGGTCATCCGAGACCCTATAAGGAGCATGTACAACTGAACAGCCTTCCAAAGCTCTTTCTGGATGTTCTGCACCAATTAGCACCCCCCCTAACTGATTTGAAATTAAAGGAACAACTGCTGCAGGCTTTCTGTCCATCAGATCTAAAAGAGGCAAAAAACTATCAGTTGTACTGAACTCAGGTTGCGAAACCAATCGAGAAATACCATGAAATAATGCATTCTCCTGAGCCATGCCTTTAGCTTGAGCATGACTCTGAATCGCCTCACGAAGCACCGCTCCACTCAGTTTCAAATGAGGAGGTAATGCAGCCCAACGAATACTCCCATCTCGAGAGTGCTGTAGCTGTTCCATCAGCCATTCTTCAATGGCATCAAGCTCAATTAAAGCTTCACTTGGCAATCGAAGATTTAAATGACTGGCATGATTTGAACTATCTACCAACATCACTAAAAGTCTGTCATCACTGTTCACAAGGCGAATTTTCTGGAGAGTTGGTTGTACTAGAGCAGGTCTGGTAATCAAACTCATTAAACCTGTGAAATCTGTCAATCTTCTTGCCAGCTGCCACAACAGATCATCCAAAGAAGCCCATTGCAAACTCAAACTGGTCAATTCTCTTTCCAGGCGAAAAGCTGCAGAGCCCGGAGGCGGCAATAAACAATTCACATAATGTCGATAGCCCTGTGGGCTTGGAACACGTCCAGCAGAAACATGCGGCTGGATAAGAAGTCCACGCTGCTCCAAAACACCCATGACTGATCTAACGGTGGCCGAACTGACTTTCAAGCCAAACCGTTGAACCAAAGTCTTACTGCTAACAGGCTCAATAGTATCCACGTAATGATGCACCGTGGCTCTGAGTATCTGCTGTTGTCTTTGCGGCAGAGTTTCCAAAGGGCTGAGCACCTATGGGTATTAATCGTAAGAGGAGTAATGCTGGATAAGGCGATCGTCACGAAAGCCTTTGTTGCTATTTAATAACGTGGAACACTTGAATCAACCTCAACACTCCAAGCGTCTATACCCCCTTCTAAATTCCAAACTTCTAGTTGCCAATCCTGCTCAAGCAGCCAAAGAGCAAAGTTCCAACTACGAATTCCCGAATGACAAATAACAACAACATTCTGAGGATCTTCAAATCGCTCTGAAAGAGAGTTAAGCCAAGCTGAAGACTTGCTTAAAGGCAAATGAAGAATTGAAGCAGGGAATGGGGCCAAAGCGACTTCCTCATCTTCCCTTACATCTACCAACAAAGGTAACGGCGATTTCTCTAATAGCCATTGATGCAGATCCTTAGCTGAGATAGTCATGGGAATTTTCTTTTTCATGCAACCATTTTGTGGGAATTAATAGTCAAAACATCACTTTTGCATAAAGATAAACCAAAAGGCCTAACCACTTGATATGCAAGCTCGTACCCTCATGGGCACACTTGGTGCAGGACTACTTTCGTTAATCTTGATCAGCCTGGCTTTGTGGCCAGGCTTTACAATAAAACAAAATATTAATAACGCTCAACTAGAACTCAAATCCATACAACTACCACGAACAGCCGTATTTACCCCTAGAGATGCATCATTAACGGTTCATTGGTTAATTAATCCAAAACTAATACCAACTTATATAGGGACTCAAGCTCAACCCAAGTTTCAAAAAGCAGCCAGAAAAAATGCTCAAGACCTAATAGACGGTATTTTTGCATTAGCAGGTCTTAATTTTCCCTCAGATATAGAAAATTGGATAGGGAGCGAAGTCAGCTTCTCACTAATCGCACCCAAAAACAAAGAAGGTAAAGCTGGCTGGGTGCTTGCACTTGCAAGTGAAAACAAAAATGAAGTAAAAAATTTCTTAGAGCGTTTTTGGCAGGAACAAGCTCTTGCAGGAGAAAATGTTCATGTCACTATCTATCGTGGACTTAATTTAATAAGCAAAGAAAAATCTCTTGATGATAATCTCAAACAGACATTCTCGACTGCCTTAATTGATGATGATCTCCTTTTGGTTGGCTCAGGAGAAGGGATTCTTGAGCAAGCTTTAGACGTATCACAATTGCCAGGTCAGAATCAAATTGGAAATGAAATACTAAGACATTCAGCTGAAAGTCTCGGAGATGGCATTGCTTTAATTACTGCAAAACCTAAAGCCCTTTCATCTTTCTTAGGTTTTCCAGCGCGACTGACTAGTAGAAAAGATTTTATTGGCTTATTGGCAGGCATAAAGCCCATAAATAATCAAATCCAAATCAAGGGATTATTACAATTCAAGGGAGCTAAAAACGTCGACAAAGAAGAGTCCTTTGAAAACTTGTTATTTCTTTCTAATCCCTATGTTGAATCCAACTTAATCGCGCTAATAAATAATCCTTCGCGATTCATGGATCAAAATGATTTAACATCTGGGGAACAATTATTAGGGCCAATAATTCGCGATAAAGTCAGAGAAATAAAATCACTTGCCCCAAAAATAATTTCCAAACTTGACCAAGGCTCATTATTTGTTTTATCCAATCAAAAGGGCTGGCTATTAGGAACAGAGCCAATGCAGCCACCAACATCAAATGTAGCTAAGTTACTAGAAGATAATGGGCTTAGCCAAGCAAATTTATCTACTGAAGATCAAAGCTTAAAAATATGGTCAAAACTGATAGCTAAAAGTGCAAAAGACACTAAAGAAGTAGATACAAATTTAGACGTGATTCTAGCTGAAACACCACAAATCAACTGGTGGGCAGAAGACATTGCTAATCTTCCTATAGATAAACAATCAAACTATAATCTTAAGGAATTAAAAGATCTTCAGAATTCACGCAAAAACATCTCTTATGAGCAAATTTATCTTAATAAAAACCTTGCCAAAGAGCAATTGAGACAATGGCAGGCTTGGCGTCTAATTCAAGCTCTTGCCGGAAATTCATTGGAAGAAAATATACAAGAAATGTCTATTGCAGTAGGCGAGGGGACAAGCATTGATGAATCTAATATACAATTAAATATCGGAATCAAACTTGGTTAATTTACTACATCAGCAAAATACCAATACAAAGCTAATGTTTCATGTTGATTCGACTCTAAGCCGAAGGCCCTTGATCAAGAAATTAGCTTATTCTAAACTTCATTTAAGGCTGCCCAATAATTTCGTCGCCGCCGCTTTCCCTGGACCATATAGCATCAATGCTTACTGAGGTAAACAACCGTTCATATCACTCAGGCAAATCTTTTAGCGCAAACCCATGTCCATCTGCTCAAAAAAACAAGCAAAGCGAATAGGAATGCAAAACTTTGTGCTTTGCTTACAGTCGGCTCAGTAGAATAGGATTCTGCTTAAGTTTCCAAGTAGTTGAAAATAGTCGGTGGAGACAAAAGCACCTAAAGCGAAACACCGTAAAAGTACTTCAATGATTTTTCGACCAGGATTAGAAGGAGTTCCCGTCACTCAATCTGCAATTTGTGATATTGATGGACTCAAAGGAGAATTAACTTATAGAGGTTATCCACTAGCCGACTTGGCTTCGAATAGCAACTTTCTAGAAACCGCCTTCTTACTGATCTGGGGGGAGTTACCAGACCCCAAACAATTACGCGAATTCGAACATCAAGTACAGATGCATCGAAGAGTGAGTTTTCGAGTCCGCGACATGATGAAGTGCTTCCCTGCCTCAGGACATCCAATGGATGCCCTTCAATCCAGTGCAGCATCACTAGGGCTCTTTTACTCAAGAAGAGCAATTGATGATCCTCAATACATCTATGACGCTGTAGTGAGATTAATAGCCAAAATCCCAACTATGGTCGCAGCCTTTCAACTAATCAGAAAAGGCCAAGACCCAATTCAACCAAAAGACAATTTGGCATATTCAGACAATTTTCTTTATATGCTGACTGAGCGTGAACCAGATCCATTAGCTGCAAGAATTTTTGATCGCTGTCTCATCCTGCATGCAGAACATAGTTTAAATGCAAGCACCTTTAGTGCACGTGTTACAGCAAGCACTCTTACTGACCCATATGCAGTCGTAGCTTCAGCGGTTGGGACTCTTGCAGGGCCGCTACATGGTGGTGCCAATGAAGATGTATTGGCAATGCTGGAAGAAATAGGAAGCCCTGAATGTGCAGTGCCTTATTTAAATAAAGCCATTGCAGAAAAAAGAAAAATCATGGGTTTTGGTCATCGTGAATACCGCGTTAAAGACCCAAGAGCTTCAATTCTGCAAAGCTTGGCAGAAGAACTATTCGCAAGATTTGGTAAAGATGAAATGTATGACGTAGCAAAGGCTCTCGAAGAAGCCGCTGAAGCTCGTTTAGGGCCTAAAGGTATTTACCCAAATGTAGACTTTTACTCTGGGCTCGTGTATAGAAAGCTTGGAATCCCCAGGGACTTATTTACACCTGTATTTGCAATTTCTCGTGTAGCTGGTTGGCTCGCTCACTGGCGAGAACAACTAGGCGCCAATAGAATTTTTCGTCCTTCTCAAATCTATACAGGGTCTAAACCTCGTGACTGGAGCAATCCAGAGAGTCGCACCCCTTCAAAAGAGAACTAAGTTGCCATCATCTCAACCATGACAATGGTCACACACCTTGCTACTGCAAATCCAGCTTTGGTAACGCCAGGTATAGATCTCGAATTGAGCTTCACCCATGCTCTAGAAGGATTAGGTTTCTCCTCTGAACTTGCCCATATCCTTTGGTTACCTTTGCCAATGCTGCTGGTACTAACAGCTGCCTTAGTCGGAGTGTTAGTAACAGTGTGGCTAGAAAGAAAAATTTCTGCTGCCGCACAACAACGAATAGGGCCTGAATATGCAGGCGCCCTAGGAATTCTTCAACCAATGGCTGATGGCTTGAAATTATTAGTGAAAGAAGATGTAATACCAGCAAAAGCAGATGGAGTTTTATTCACGGTTGGTCCTGTACTTGTACTAGTTCCGGTAATACTTTCATGGTTGATAGTTCCATTTGGACAAAATCTACTTATTAGCAATGTGGGGATTGGCATATTCCTTTGGATCTCACTAAGTAGCATTCAACCTATTGGCCTTTTAATGAGTGGTTACGCCTCAAATAACAAATACTCACTGTTAGGTGGTCTACGAGCAGCGGCACAATCCATCAGTTACGAAATCCCTCTTGCTCTCTCAGTATTAGCCGTTGTAATGATGAGCAATTCCTTAAGCACTGTCGAGATTGTTGATCATCAAAATAGTGCTGGGTTCCTTAGCTGGTATGTCTGGCGACAACCAGTGGGATTTTTAATTTTTTGGATTTGTGCCCTAGCAGAATGTGAACGACTGCCATTTGACCTTCCAGAAGCAGAAGAAGAACTTGTGGCTGGATATCAGACTGAATATGCTGGAATGAAATTTGCTTTATTTTATTTAGGTAGTTATATAAATTTAATTCTTTCTGCTCTACTAGTTTCAGTTCTTTATCTGGGAGGGTGGGGGTTTCCTGTCCCAATTGAATGGTTTGCAACTGTCATAGGCCAATCAGTAGATGCACCAATAATTGAGCTAATAAATGCTTCCGTGGGCATCGTAATGACAGTGCTTAAGGCATATTTGCTAGTTTTCTTAGCAATTCTTCTGCGGTGGACTACCCCTCGAGTACGAATTGATCAACTGCTAGACCTAGGCTGGAAATTCCTTCTTCCTGTTTCTCTTGTTAACTTACTTGTTACAGCTGGTTTAAAGCTTGTGCTTCCAAGCGCCTTTGGTGGATAAATGAACAAACCCTCATTTCCCAAGCTTCTTGTAAGCACTATTACTTATAGCCTTCAAAAAACTAGTAGGATTTTGTTTATGAACATAGTTAGCCTTCATTAGGTACCTATCAATGCTCGGGTTCCTCAAAAAAGTTGCTGACTACTCCCAGGATGCAGTTGATGCAGCGAAATATCTAGCCCAAGGGCTTTCGGTCACTTTTGACCACATGCGCCGTAGACCCATCACGGTTCAATATCCCTATGAAAAACTCATTCCTTCGGAACGTTATAGAGGAAGGATTCACTATGAATTCGACAAATGTATCGCCTGTGAGGTCTGTGTAAGGGTTTGCCCAATCAATCTTCCAGTCGTTGACTGGGTAATGAATAAGGAAACCAAGAAAAAGGAACTCAAAAACTACTCCATAGATTTTGGTGTATGCATCTTTTGCGGAAATTGTGTTGAATATTGTCCAACAAATTGCCTCTCTATGACTGAAGAGTATGAACTTGCGGCCTTCGACAGACACAGCCTAAATTTCGATAATGTTGCCCTTGGCCGCCTCCCAACAAGTGTAACCACAGACCCATCTATTACCCCTCTTCGTGAACTGGGTTATCTGCCTAAAGGAGTTATGGATCCCCATGGAGTATCTAGCGCCAATAAACGTGCCGGAGAACTACCACTTGAAGCACTTAAGAGAATAAATGAAGAAACAAACTCAGAAGAGCAAAATCCTTCTTTAAAAGCAGATTGCGAAGAGAGGCCTACATCCAAATGACAATTGCAACTTCCACAGAGTTAATTTGCTTTCTACTGCTATCAACAGTTGTAATAGCTGGAAGCATTGCTGTCGTTTTATTGGAAAACATTGTCTATTCAGCCTTTTTACTAGGTGGAGTATTTATGGCAGTAGCAGGGTTATACCTTTTACTAAATGCAAGTTTTGTGGCTGCAGCTCAAGTTTTGGTTTATGTAGGAGCAGTCAATGTCCTAATACTTTTCGCAATAATGCTAGTTAATAAACGCGAGCCTCTCAAAGAAATTGAAGGTTTACGGCTGCAGAAAATACTTTCAGGGGGAGTATGTCTAGGTCTTCTAACAATACTTACTAGAGTAGTAATAACCACTCCATGGGCGACTCCTGGGCCAGCATCTATTGGCGAAATGGCAACAGAGCGCATTGGGGAGCATCTTTTTAGTGATTACCTGCTTCCTTTTGAACTCGCATCTGTGCTCCTATTAATGGCAATGATTGGAGCAATAGTTCTCGCTCGGAAAGATTTCCTTCCTGACGGTATTGGAACAGATGCCGTCACCAAACAAAGCATTGTAGAAAAAGAAAGAACCCCACTACTAATTGAGCAACCGAAGCAGTGATTCATCTCTATCTTTCTCTAGCTACTATGATTCAAACATCTTCTGGCCTAGTTCCACTTCAAGCATATTTATTACTTGCTGCCTTGCTGTTTTGTATTGGAGTATGGGGATTAGTTAATAGCAGAAATGCAGTAAGAGTTTTAATGAGTATTGAGCTGATGCTCAATGCTGTTAATATTAATTTAATGTCATTCTCCTCATATCTTGATGGTGATTTAATTCGAGGTCAAGTTTTTGCTGTATTTGTAATTACAGTTGCAGCAGCCGAAGCAGCTGTTGGGTTAGCCATCCTTCTATCTTTATATAGAAATAGAATAACAGTCGACATGGAAAGTTTTAATCTTCTGCGATGGTAAAGCAGTAGCCGCATCATGCGCCTTAACTTAATTTGGGTTATATATAGATCTGAAAGTAGCAAAGCATACCAAAAGGCTACTTTATGCTCAAACAAATTAACTGCTTTGGGAATCAAAGTTGTTATCGCAGAAAGTGGTATAGGAAAGAACCCATTCCCAAAATTAATTTCTGAGCGAAAGAAACTTCCTGATTTAACAGTAGTTCTTGGAGGTGATGGGACTGTATTGGGAGCAGCGCGTCATCTTGCTATATACGGTGTTCCGATACTTAGCTTTAATATAGGTGGCAATTTAGGTTTCCTTACTCAAGAAAAGGTTCTTTTAGATGATGATCAACTTTGGGAAAGATTGCGGCAGGATAGTTATGCAATAGAAAGCAGAATGATGCTCCAAGCCAATGTAAAACATTTTTCTAATTACAATTTGAGCGAAACAATAACTGAAGTTCAATCTAGAGATGATTGCTCTAATCCACACTGGGCCTTAAATGATTTTTATGTGCGTGCGTACCAAGACGAAATCTCACCTACATGCACTGTTGAACTTGAAATAGATGGAGAAGTAGTTGATCAATACAAAGGAGATGGCTTGATCTTTTCTACTCCTACAGGCTCCACAGGATATGCAATGGCTACTGGTGGTCCAATCTTGCATCCTGGCATTGAGGGAATAGTAATCAGTCCGATATCTCCTATAAGTCTTTCGAGTCGAACGGTAGTTGTTCCACCTGCATCACGACTAATCCTTTGGCCCAAAGGTGATAAAAAACGCCGCATCAAACTCTGGAAGGATGGTGCAAGCGCGGATTTACTAAAGCCAGGTGATTGTTGCATTGTTCAAAGAGCACGTCACAATGCTTTGATGGTTGTTCTAGAACAAAACCCCTCCTACTACAGAACTCTTTCACAAAAACTCCACTGGGCAGGAAGTTTTTCCAACAAGAAAGAAGAACGCAAGTAGCTCAATGGCTTTGGAAATTGAACGACGGTTTCTCGTCTCAAATACAAGCTGGCGTGAATTGACCAATCCAGGCATCCAATTACGCCAGGCTTACTTAGCGACTGGCCACAGTGGCTGGACAATCAGAATAAGAATCAGTGATAAAAACCAAGCATGGATAACACTCAAAGCACCTGCAGAAAAGATTTCAAGCCACGAATTCGAGTACCCAATTGCAATCAAAGATGCTGAAGAAATCTGGGAACTCGCTCTCTATCGCCTACACAAAATCAGGTATCAACTAAATCTCGATAACGGCGAGTGGATCGTGGATTCCTTTGAAGGCGACAATTCTCCTTTAATAATCGCTGAAGTGGAACTCTCATCCCCAAGCCAAATGATTGAAATACCTCCATGGTGCGGCCAAGAAATCACTGGGCAAACTGACTTAAGCAATGCAGCACTAGCCCAAAACCCTTTAAAGGACTGGCCTAATAGCAAGCTGAGAAAAAACGGGCTCACCTAAAGAAGCCTGGCGCTTGCCCGTTTCTTTATATTCTGTTTATAATTCATATTCTCTTAACAAGTGCTGTCGTATTGGCGCTGTTCCACAAAGGAGGAAATTTTGTTTGGGTTGTACGACACAGATGGAATCCTTCGCTACATAGGACGGGATAAAGAAGCGTGCCTGGACTACGCGAGGCTATTTGAGCTGCCACCTGTGGAATGCTCACTGATGCCACTGCCAGAGCCGAAGCTCCTGTCAATCAGGAGTCGGAAGGGGACGCGTCAGGAAGTGTGCAGCAATTGAAGCCATCTCGGCAGATTTTGCCGTGATCCATTGCCCAATTCAGAAGAGCCACACGATTTTTGGACCCTGTTTTTGTAAACATATTGCTCACATGATTGTCGACAGTCCTTTTACTAATGGTCAACTTTTCAGCAATTTCCTGATTTGTAAGCCCTGCGGCAACAAGTTCAATGATTTCCATCTCCCTTGCAGAAAGGGACATTTGAGCTGAATTGGAGATGTCGCCAGTGATCATGCCCTCCTCTCAACCCTTTTCCGCCATAATAGGCAGACATAAGGTTCCTCGATCATTCATAGTAATTAGGGTTACAGGTAAAGCGGTTTGAGATCAGCTCTGCAGCGCTCCTTAGAGGCTGGAGCGGTAACAGTTACTGCTGAAATCATGCCCCCTCGAGGGGCTAATCCTGGCCATGCAATTGCAATGGCCAATACTCTGAAAAATCGCGTTCACGCAATAAATGTTACCGATGGCAGTAGAGCTGTCATGAGAATGAGCAGTCTTGCTCTATGTAGCTTGCTCTTGCGAGAAGGACATGAACCTGTTCTCCAAATGGCTTGTCGAGATAGAAATCGAATAGCTCTTCAGGCAGATTTACTTGGAGCAAATGCCCTGGGAATAAAAAATGTTCTTTGCCTTACAGGCGATCCAGTCAGAGCTGGAGATCAACCTTTGGCTCGCCCTGTTCATGACTACGAATCAGTCAAACTCCTTAAACAAATCAAAGAACTTAACAATTCCAAGGATCCTCTTGGCACTTTGCTCCCCGATGGAGGAACTAATTTATTTGCTGGGGCCGCTGCAGATCCAAATTGCAAAAGCCTCAAAAGCCTGCGCAATCGCTTAGAACGAAAACGTGAAGCTGGAGCACAGTTTCTTCAAACACAAATGGTTATGGATGCTGTAGTACTAGAAAAATTCTGCAAAGAAATAGCTACTCCACTTCAACTGCCGGTATTAGCGGGTGTTTTCTTACTCAAGTCCGCAAAAAATGCACAATTTATCAATAAAGTTGTACCAGGTGCATGTATACCTCAAACCATTATCAGTCGCTTGGGTAATTCTAAAGATCCAATCGCAGAAGGAATTCAAATTGCGGCAGAACAAACTAAGCAATTTTTAAATATCTCACAAGGTGTTCATTTAATGGCGATAAAAGCAGAACAGAAAATCCCAGCGATCCTCGATCAGGCAAATATTAACTTGCAGCAGAAGTAATATCAGTCCCAAGCAATTCAGCCATAGCTTTTTGCTGAGGAGAAGGTTCTACTAAATCCTGACGTCTTGCATCAGTAATTAGCCAATCCAAAGCTGCCTCTTGAAGATCAAAATGATTTCCATTCTTTCCTACACAATATCTTCCAAAGACCAACTTCTCAACCAACTGAACACCAGCTCCAATCCTAGAATAATCAAATATGATCGAGTTATCTATTGTTGCGCCCTCACATATACAACAACTAGGTCCAATCATCGATGGCCCAATAATAGTAGCCCCATCCTCTATTCGAGTCATGCCTCCCACATAAATAGGGCCCTCAACATGAATCTTATCCCAATTTGCAGCAACATTTAATCCGGTATAAATCCCTGGCCTAATTTCTTTACCCGGAACACTCACCTGCCTTACTTCGCCTAGCAAAACACTCCGTATAGCTTGCCAATAATCAGGCACTTTACCGATATCAACCCATTCAAAATCCATGGGAAGGGCATAAAAAGGGGCTCCCATCTCTACCAATTTTGGGAATAGATCAGAACCAATATCGAAAGGCTTGTTTGATGGTATATGCTCAAATACTTCAGGTTCGAATAGATATATACCAGTATTAATAGTGTCGCTTAAAGCAACATCAACAGACGGTTTTTCCTGAAAAGCCTTTACACGGTCTTGATCATCAGTAACAACAACACCATAACTACTAACTTGCTCTTTAGGGACTCTTTTAGTTATCAAACTCGCCATAGCGCCTTTGGATTTATGTCTCCTTACTGCTTCCGTGAGATCTAAATCAATTAATGCATCACCACACAACACTACAAAAGTATCATCAAAAAATTGCTGAAAGTCTTGAATCTTTTTTAGACCACCTGCCGATCCCAGAGCATCGCCAATAAGCTCCCCTTCTTCTATACGACCCTCAAAACTATACGCAATCTCTACTCCAAAACGCTGTCCATCCCTAAAATAATTCTCTATTTCTTCAGCCAGGTGAGACACATTCACCATAACTTCTTTGAAATTGTGCTCCTTTAACAATTCCAAAAGAAACTCCATGACGGGTTTCTGCAAAATTGGAATCATCGGTTTGGGGATCACATGAGTGATCGGCTGGACACGAGTTCCTTTGCCTGCCGCCAGGATCATCGCCTTCATTGGCGTTGCAAGCCTCACCTAATTGGGACACAACATAGACGCCTAAGGGAATAGCCATCTAAGCCGCGGCCGGCGTGACATCTGGCACGTCTATTGTCTCGAGTGGAAGTTGGGCAACTGTTCCTGGTTGCAGTAAGCGTTTTAACCTTAGAGGGGCATACAAAGATCCGTCTTGTTGAAGTTCTACTTTGCCTTGAGAAGAAAGAAACAATAATGCCCAAAAAACACCCACTCGATCAGTGTCTAGATCTTCCTTGGCGACCTCCTTCCAATTCAAGATCAAAGCCTCAAAGTCAATCCAATGCATAGCCTGCTCCCAACCATTGAGGAAAACCCCTAGTGCTGCAGTAGTTTCTGGCAGTTTTTCTCTATGGGCAAGAGCCTTGACTTCTGCGATAGCCTCACGTTCACTGTATCGCTTTTGTCTTTGGCGACGTCGATTTTGCAACTCATCTGATTCAAGCTGCTCTGCAATCGATTCCAATTGATCTATAAGCTCCCCAAGGGTGACCGGTCTTTTTAATGGTGGAGGTGCAACAGGTCGTCTAAGTAAATGGTTCTCAGGTTTACGAGGCAATTCGAACCTTGGGTCTAACCAAGCCTGATCAACATAATCAGGCTCAAATTCGACTTCCACAGGTTCAGGAGGGAATGTCTGTATTTCTAGAGCTTCTGCCTTCAAGCCAACCAAAACAGATGCCGCAAGAAAAGCCTCACTGCTATCCGCTAAATCAATTTCATAGCTTCCTCCATGAGCCTCTAACTGAGCTGCAACCTTTTTTGGAACTTCTATGCGCTGCCTAAGCTGATCCAAAAATCCATCTATCACTGAAATAACATCAACATCCCAAGGATCGAGCTGCCCACTTTGAGCTGCATCTTGCAAAAGCCTTATCGCTAAGCGAGCCCCAGATTGATTACCTTTATCATGGCAAATATCTTGCAAGATAAAACCCAGTCTTTTAAAAAGATATCGATAGTTCAGGGTTTGTGCCAGCATTAGTTAACCATGTTTAAAACTTCTAACAAGAAGTTGAAAAAACATATTAAACAATCGTCTTTTTTAATTATTTTACCTAATTCAAAATGGAATAAAGTAAAAATCTAAGTGATGTTAGAAGCTTGCTCTTTAATTAAAGGGGTTAAAACAGTTGCTGAAGTGATTGCAGAATTGCCAACATTTTTTGGCTTTGCTCGAGTAACTCTTTCCATAGCCACAACGTCCCTAGATACAAGTGCTTCAATAGAAGCGCTATAACTATCTGTCATAAGACGTGGGTATAGTCCAATACCAATAATTGGAACCAACAAACAGGCAATTATATAAACCTCCCTTGGTTCAGCATCGACAAGACTAGTCTGAGCAACAAGTTCATTATTTTCCTTGCCAAAAAATATTTCTCTAAGCATAGATAATAGATAAATTGGAGTGAGGATTACCCCTACTGCAGCCAAAGAAGCAATTACAACTCTAAAAGGCAATGTATAAGCTTCGTCAGTTACAAGACCCGCAAAAACCATTAGCTCTGATACAAAGCCACTCATGCCAGGCAATGCCAATGAAGCTAGTGCACAAACAGTCCAGAGAGCAAACATGATTCTCATTTTTTGCCCTACACCTCCCATCTCATCCAATTGCAAAGTATGTGTCCTGTCATATGTCGCTCCTACAAGAAAGAAAAGGCTGGCCCCAATTAGACCGTGACTAATCATTTGGAGCATTGCCCCACTAGTGCCAAGGGTACTAAAGCTTCCAATTCCAATTAAAACAAATCCCATATGACTTATTGAACTATATGCAATCTTACGCTTTAAGTTTCTTTGTGCAAAGGAAGTTAAAGCAGCATAAATAATATTAACTACACCAAGAATAATGAGCAAAGGTGC
Source organism: Prochlorococcus sp. MIT 1300 (assembly GCF_034092375.1). Classification (NCBI taxonomy): domain Bacteria; kingdom Bacillati; phylum Cyanobacteriota; class Cyanophyceae; order Synechococcales; family Prochlorococcaceae; genus Prochlorococcus; species Prochlorococcus sp. MIT 1300. The sequence continues at coordinate 989,192 of NZ_CP139302.1, forward strand.
GAACTGAGCATGAGCCTCTGGCAAAAGCTGCGCATTGAATCGCAAAAGTGCATAACCCCCCATTTTCAACAGTATTCCTGCCAATAGCATATGGACAGGAGCGGTAGCCTCTCCGTGAGCATCTGGCAGCCAAGTATGCAAAGGAACTATGGGAAGTTTGACACCAAAGGCAATTAATAAGCCGCTATAACAAAGAAGTTGAAATCCTCCGCCAAAACTTTGTTGGGCCAGATGTGTGTACTCAAAATTTGGTGTTTCTCCACCAAAGAACCCCATCGCAAGTGCAACTAATAAGATAAATAATGAACTTCCAGCTGTATATATAATGAATTTTGTTGCAGCGTATTGACGCTTCTTGCCTCCCCAAATTGCCAAAAGTAGGTATACAGGTAAAAGCTCAAGTTCCCAAGCTAAAAAGAACAACAACATGTCCTGAACGGCAAAAACAGCTATTTGACCTCCGTCCATAGCTAACATCAAAAAGAAGAACAGTTTCGGCTTAAATGTGACTGGCCAAGCAGCCAAAACTGCTAGAGCAGTTATAAAACTAGTTAGCAATATCAGAGGCATAGAAAGTCCATCGGCCCCAACAGCCCACGCCAATCCAAGGCCTGGCAGCCAATCAACCCGCTCAGCCAGCTGAAGACCTTCTAGCTGGGGGTCGTATCCATTTAGGTAAGCACCAACAGTAATAAGGAAAGTAATGAGTGCTATTACCAATGCAAACCACCTGACTTGTTTCCCCTCCCCTCTATCAGGGATAAAAGGCACCACAAATGCACCCGCAATGGGAAACAAAATAGACAGACTCAGCCAGGGAAAACCTGCAATCATCTGATCACCCACCAGTAATCCTCCAGCATCTAAAGATGTACCTGCTAAAGATTGCTAAACGTTTAAGGCGTTCAGCTCTTGTGGGAGTGTAGAAATGCTGAGCGTTATCGCATCACCTAAATAGGGGTTGACACACAGAAGGCAATGAAATGGGTCATGCAACTGGGGTTCCTAGAGCACCAAAAAGGACTACCAATGCAACAACTCCCCCAAAAACTATCAATGCATAAAACTGAGCACGCCCTGTTTCGAAGTACTTAAGTCCTTCCCCACTCCCAAGAGTTAACAGCCCAGTAAGATTCACCACACCATCTACAACCTTTGCATCAACTTCAAGGACCTCCTTAGCAAGCCTGCGACTCCCTTGAACAAAAAGCTTTTCATTAATCTCATCGAGATACCACTTTTTAGACAAGAATCGATTCACTTGAGGGAAACGAGCCGCACAAAGCTCTCCTAAATCAATTCTTTTGAGTGCATAAGCAAATACAGCCAAAGTAATACCTGCAACAGAAATTGCTACAGACAAAATGGCAAGCGGAAGGAATTCTCCCCAGCTGAAATTTTCTGCCATTTCTAAAGCCTCATTAGGATCCAAAAGTGCCCCAAATCTGCTATTCCAAGGGATTCCAAGCAAACCTATCAATACTGAAGGTACAGCTAATACAGCTAAAGGAATCGTCATTGACCAAGGAGATTCATGCAAGACACCCTGAATATGGCCCTCATGCACATGCTCATCCTCAAGCTCTTTCCCAGCAGCCAAAAGCAAATGTTTCTGTAGTTCTTTTTCTTCTCCTCTAAAATCGCCTTCAAAAGTTAGAAAATAAAGTCTAAACATATAGAAAGCAGTCATACCAGCAGTCAACCAACCAACAACCCATAACAAAGGGAAAGAATTAAAAGCCTGACCAAGGATTTCATCCTTACTCCAAAAACCAGCAAGAGGAGGTATTCCACTGATAGCGACACAACCAATGAAAAACGTAGTGGCTGTTATAGGCATCTTCTGGCGAAGACCACCCATCAATCGCATATCTTGAGCGAGAACAGGTTCATGACCAACAACGTCTTCCATCGCATGGATGACCGACCCTGAGCCAAGAAAAAGCATTGCCTTAAAGAAAGCATGGGTTACCAAGTGGAACATGCCTGCTATAGGCGCACCACATCCCATAGCGAGCATCATGTACCCAAGCTGGGAAACAGTGCTGTAAGCAAGCCCCTTCTTCAAGTCCATTTGTGTCAGAGCAATAGAAGCACCCAAAAAACAGGTAATAGTTCCTACTAATGCAATGACAAAACCAACTAATGGAAATTGTGAATATATAGGCTGCAAACGAGCAACTAGGAAAACTCCAGCAGCGACCATTGTTGCCGCATGAATAAGAGCCGAAATAGGAGTTGGGCCTTCCATTGCATCTGGAAGCCAAACATGCAATGGAAATTGTGCAGATTTTGCCATGGGGCCCATAAATACCAAGAGGCATAAAACCAAAGCTGCCCAAAGCGGCACTGTCCCGTCACTTAACGCCGCCGAAAGCCCGTCAGCAATTCCCTGAAAATCAAAGCTTCCAGTAGCCCAGAACAATCCAAGGATTCCCAAGAGGAGGCCAAAGTCACCTACTCGATTAACAATGAAAGCCTTCTGGGCAGCATGGGCAGCTCCTTCACGGTCATACCAAAATCCAACGAGTAGATAGGAGCACATTCCTACAAGCTCCCAAAAAACATATATCTCAAGAAGGTTTGGGCTAACTATCAGGCCCAGCATCGAACTGGTGAATAAAGCCAAATATGTAAAAAAACGCACATAGCTTTTGTCGTGGGCCATATAGCCATGTGAATAAAGCATCACTAATAAGGCAATGGTCGTTACCAAAGCCAACATCACTGAACCCAAAGGATCCACCACATAGCCCATTGGCAAAACAAAGCTTCCTGCACTAGCCCAAACAAACAATCGCTCTATAGAAGGGGTACCAGCAAGCTGCTCAAAAAGAACCGCATAACTCAATACTGCAGAAGCACCCACACAGGTCAGGAGAATCCATGCAACAGGCTTCCGAAGCCTATTGATAGTCCTATTGAAACTTATCAATCCAAGGCCTGTAGCCACTGCCCCAAGGAGAGGAAGAACAGGAATTAACCAGGCGATGTCAACTGCAGAGGGCATCCGGTCGGATCAATCTTCAGGGAGTGTACGCAGCTCAGCCGAGCAATTCCCCTAGCCAAGAAGAGAGAAACGCTTCGCTACCTAACGATATGAAGCGATGCGACCACCAAAACAAGCCGACAGCTAGGGCAATTCCTAGCTGGGAAGGTCTTAAGAATTCTTGGACAATCAACTTTTGTCTTTTATCAATAACTGCAAGAAAAGGAACGACAGAAGTTTCCTCCTTCAACACCTCAAAGGCTGGTCCAAACTTACGCTTTAGTCTTTTATCCCCATGCCAAATCGCAAAAACATGATGACCAATCAACCCCAAAGAAGTTACAAGCATGAAGCTACTGCCAATCCAAAGTTGATGCGTTAAACACCAAAGAATTTGGCCCACAGCCTGCGGATGACGAGTTACACGAATTATTCCTTTTGAATAAAGCCTTTGTTGTGGTTTCACCACAGCAGGGATTTCTAAAAGGTTGTAAGTAGCGGGATATAAGAAAAAGAAACTCACTGCTGTTAAGAACCAAACCAAAGGCACCATCCCGGTCAGGCCTTGAACATTCCATAGGCGTGCGCCGTCATAGCGATGTACAAGAAAATATCCAATAAGTATTGCAGCAAGTGGAATACTCACTATCGCAAAAATAATTCTCCAAAGCCTTGGCCCAACTAGCTCTTCAGCCCAAGGTCTCAACGCGGCACCGCCACTATGAATTACAGCAAATAAAACGAGCAGCAAAAACATCACAAGACTGCTGTGATGTGGGCCACCCAAAAAAATGTTTTCCACCAAATCAGCTTATTGCGTTGGAGAAGTGTCCGCTCTAGCAGATTGCCGCTTAAAGTCTTTGTATTGTTGACGCCCTAACGGACGGGCCCAATGGCTGAGCTGCCGTTCACTCTGGACCAGCTAAGAATCCTTCGGGCAATAGCACACGAAGGCAGCTTCAAAAAAGCTGCTGACAGTCTGTATGTAACCCAACCTGCGGTAAGTCTCCAAATTCAAAACCTTGAAAAGCAACTAGAGGTTTCTTTATTTGACCGAGGAGGCCGAAAAGCTCAACTCACCGAAGCAGGGCAACTACTACTGAATTATTGCGACCGAATACTTAGTCAATGCCAAGAGGCCTGCAGAGCACTTGAGGATCTGAACAATCTCAAAGGTGGTTCATTAGTTATAGGCGCTAGTCAAACCACAGGAACCTATCTAATGCCTCGAATGATTGGGGCGTTTCGACAAAAATACCCAGAAGTTTCTGTTCAACTCCAGGTACACAGCACACGTCGCACAGGCTGGAGTGTGGCCAATGGCCAAATCGACTTAGCAATTATTGGCGGAGAGTTGCCTCCCGAACTCAAAGAAATCCTAGAAATCATCCCTTACACAACTGATGAACTTGCCCTAGTGCTACCAACCAAACATCCAATGAATAGACATAAGGAACTTACAAAAGAAGACTTGTATCGCCTGGGCTTTCTCAGTCTCGATGCGCAATCAACAACAAGAAAGGTTGTCGACAAACTTTTAACTAACTCAGGCTTAGAGGTTCAACGACTAAGAATCGAAATGGAACTAAATTCTTTAGAGGCAATTAAAAATGCTGTTCAATCAGGTCTAGGCGCGGCTTTTCTCCCAGTAGTATCAATCGAAAGAGAAATTCTGGCTGGAACCATTTATAAGCCAATTGTGACTGATCTTAATGTAAGCCGCCAACTAAAATTGATTAGACATCCTGCAAGGTATTGCTCACGTGCAGCAGAAGCCTTTAGGAATGATATTCTTCCATCTTTTGCCGACATGAAAAGCCCAATAAGGACAGAACCTATTACTAAAGATTAAAACAGAAAAGTGCTTAAAATTGATAGGCTTCTCGACCAACTGCTCCGGCATCCTCTGAGACACCCTTTAAGTAAAACTTGTTATCTTTGAGGTCCGTTTGATAAACACATTTCACAATTGGTTTATCTCTTATAGATCCTATGTAAGCAAATGTATTCATTCTTTGCTTACATTCACGCTCATCTTCATTAGTGATCGCACCTTCTCTTTTTAGAACCGACCAATTCTCTCTACGAATTACACATCCAGGCTGCAAAGCTGGTTGAGTAACAAAACTAGTAGATGGATTAAGGGTGGTATACATCTCAACATCAATAACAAAAGCACTCGCTCCCCATAATCTGCAAAATTCAGGATCAGGAACCTCCATATCTAACTGCTGTTGGCTAGCAATATTTCCCTGGCCACCTTGAGTGGTACTTGTAATCAGACTGCCTATTCCAACACCTACAACCAAAACCCCAGCCAATACAGCCAGTGATCCAGTATTGAGGTTCATGCCTCCAAGGCCGCCTCCCCCGCCTGAAGGGGCACCAGGAGCAGGTGGGGGGGCATAGGCCGACCTTGGAGACGAAGAACGCGAAGCACCTCGAGGCCTACCTCTTCGACGAGGATCATTACGATCACTTCCGCCACCTCTCGGCGATCTGTAGTAAGGCGGACGAGTCACAACAATTCCGATTTACGGGGAAGGCCCATAGAGAAATTAAGTACACGACAATCTGGGTTGTACTTAATTTCTCCTGCTTGCAACAAATGACGAATAGTGCCCTCTAGCTCTGAGCCAATCTTACGAAGGTTGTAATCGCTCAATTCTTTCCCTGCCTGCGAAGCAACCAATTCTTTAAATCGCAGATTTACTTTGGCAACCACTTCATCAGGCCAAAGGAACTCATTATCAGGGTCTAGATCAAGAGTGAGGTGATCCCCATCTGGAATCAAATTGTCACCATCCACAATTGCGGTGAAAAGTCTTACGTGCCTTGTCGTGCACTTCAGCTGCGTCTCGGTCATAAATTGGCCGGTCCGACTAGTGAACCGAGATAATGAATTAACAAGACTCTAGGTATGGAACCACCTGAGGGGAGTCTTCATTAAAGTTGACGTTCATCTTCCATCAAACAGATGCGAGTTGCCATAGCTGGAGCCGGTTTAGCCGGTCTATCCTGCGCGAAATACCTAGCCGATGCAGGTCATACCCCTGTCGTGTATGAAGCTCGCGACGTTTTAGGAGGCAAGGTTGCAGCCTGGAAAGATAAAGACGGGGACTGGTACGAAACGGGATTACACATCTTTTTTGGGGCATACCCAAACATGCTGCAGCTCTTCAAAGAATTAGAAATCGAAGAACGGCTCCAATGGAAAAGCCACTCAATGATTTTCAACCAACCAGAAGAACCAGGAACATATAGCCGTTTTGACTTTCCAGACCTACCTGCACCATTAAATGGAGTAGCAGCAATCCTGAGCAATAATGACATGCTTAGCTGGCCAGAAAAAATCTCATTTGGAATTGGCTTAGTTCCTGCAATGCTCCGTGGACAAGAATATGTTGAAGAAAGTGATAAGCAATCCTGGACAGAATGGCTCCGCTCACACAATATCCCTGAGCGCGTAAATGATGAAGTTTTTATTGCCATGAGTAAAGCCCTAAATTTCATAAACCCAGATGAAATATCATCCACAGTCTTACTAACAGCACTGAATAGATTCCTTCAAGAAAAGAATGGATCTAAGATGGCCTTCTTGGATGGAGCCCCTCCAGAACGATTATGCCAACCAATTGTCGAGCATATCCAAAACCTTGGTGGCGAGGTTCACCTAGATAGGCCTTTGCGCAAGATAAATCTTAGTGAAAATGGAGATGTAGCAAGCTTCAGCATAGGAAGTACAAAAGGCGGGGATTCCATGGAAGTCAAGGCGGATGCCTACGTAAGTGCCCTTCCAGTTGATTTATTCAAATTATTAATTCCTTCCCAATGGCAAGAAATGGATATCTTTAAAAAACTTGAGGGACTTAAAGGAGTTCCTGTTATCAACATACACCTTTGGTTCGACAGAAAACTAACAGATATTGACCACTTACTTTTTAGTCGCTCCCCATTACTAAGCGTCTATGCAGATATGAGTATAACTTGTAAAGAATATGAAGACCCCGATCGTTCAATGCTGGAACTTGTTTTTGCTCCAGCGAAGGATTGGATTGGTCGTAGCGACGAAGAAATTATTGAAGCAACTATGGGAGAATTAAAGAAGCTTTTCCCGAAACATTTTTCAGGGAATGATCAAGCAAAGCTAAGAAAATACAAGGTTGTGAAGACACCTCTGTCAGTTTACAAAGCAGTTCCAGGATGCCAGAAGTTTCGCCCAGCCCAAAAAACACCTATAGACAATTTTTTCCTCACAGGAGACTACACAATGCAACGTTATCTAGCGTCAATGGAAGGCGCAGTCTTAAGTGGGAAATTATGCGCAAAAGAGGTAAATCACATGACTATTTCTAAAGAGCAAAACCACTTAAAAAACGAGACTTCTCAAGATGCGACATGACAGCTGGATACTCAATTCCCCCTAGTAATCAGAAGGCTGGAATCAGTCTTGATAAGGCCTATGAAATTTGCAGAAAAGAAACTGCCCAATGGGCAAAAACCTTTTACCTCGGCACAATGTTGTTGCCGCCTCTCAAACGGAAAGCTATCTGGGCGATCTATGTCTGGTGCAGGCGTACTGACGAGCTCATGGATAGTCCAGAAGCACTATCGCTTCCAATAGCTCAACTATCAGATCGCTTAGATAACTGGGAAGAACGGACAAAAGCAATCTTTCAAGGTCAAGTTAGGAATGAACTTGATGCTGTGATGGTTGACACAATAGAAAAATTTCCGCAATCAATCAAACCTTATCTAGACATGATTGCCGGACAGAGAATGGATCTCAATCAAACTCGTTATGCAACTTTTAAAGAGTTAGAACTTTATTGCTATCGAGTTGCAGGCACTGTTGGGCTTATGACTCAAGGAGTGATGGGTATTGATCCTGCATATACAACTGCTCCATGGAGTTCAGCCCCAGACCCTTCCGAAGCTGCAATTGCTTTGGGCATAGCCAACCAATTAACGAACATTCTCAGAGATGTTGGTGAAGACCGAGAACGAGGACGGATTTACATCCCGCAAGAAGACTTACTTAAATTTGGCTACTCTGAGCAAGATCTTATGGATGGAAAACTTAACCAAGAATGGAAAGAATTAATGGCCTTTCAGTTGCAAAGAGCAAGGATGTGGTTTGAAAAATCAGAGCAAGGCGTGCGGTGGCTTTCTTCTGATGCAAGATGGCCTGTATGGACATCTTTAAGGCTATACAGAGGCATTTTGGACGCGATAGAAAAACTTGACTATGACGTTTTTAATAACCGAGCATATGTAAAGCGTTGGATTAAAATCCTAGACCTTCCGATTTCTTATTTAATTGCTCAATCCAAATAAAACTTATAAGAAATATTTTCAAGTCTGGTACTGGTAGTAATAGCAGGAAGCTTTAGAAAATCAAAGATCAAACCGCAGTCTTTTGATTTGCGAGTAGGTCCTTCAACTTAGACAATTCACCTGCCCAACGGGGATCTGGCGCCGCTTTAGAAGGTGCATCACTATGCACAAATTTCTTAGTTTCCTTTCTAGCGCTGCCCTGGGAATTAGATCCATTAGAACCGCCTCCTCTCCTAGAGCCTCCTGAAGAAGAGTCACGTCTTTCAGAACGCTCTACTCTCAATTTATTTCCATTGAACTCTGTCCCATTGAGCTTTTCTATTAGAGCTTCAGCCAATTTCTCATTTTCGACATTGGCAAATCCAAAACCTCTACAGCCTCCCGTTTCTCTATCAAAAACGGCTTTAAATCTGATTCCATCCCCAACACTTCTCAAAAGAGCTTCAAGCTCTTTGCTCTCGAAAGTCTGCGGCAAGTTGCCGATGTAAAGACGAACGCTCATGAAAAATAAGGGAGATAGAAATGAATGAGAATCAGACCGTTGAAGTGAAGTTGCTCGTTACATATGCAGTTAATCACATTTAGGTCCAATTATGTTCACACCACTTGCGAGCAAGATGTATAGCTTCATCTCTGGTATTCAACCTACCAAATGCTCGTTCATGGCGAAGATACCGCATGAGCTTACCTAACTCTCTACCAGGGGCGATCCCAAGGGTCTGCTGCAATGTATTGCCATCAAGAGGTGAAGAGGGGTGGAAAAGAGGATCTTTTTGGTCTCTCCATCGCTCAAGCCAATTCTCCTTTTCAGAGTCAGGAAGGTCCAAAATCAACGCCGGCAAATCTGGTTCTAAATCAATGTGCAATTGGAGACGATCCTCTTCGGAAAGGCTCTCAAATGCCTTGCCATCATTAAGCTCTCTCCATTTACAAAGAAGACCACAACGTTGCGAAATCTTGGTTGAGAAACGAAGCGTTTTCAAGCCCTCATTACTTAACAAATTGGCAAGGCGAACTAATGGTATGAATGCAGCTCGTTCATTTTCACTAAGCAAACTTGCATCTTTTAAAGAAAATTCTTGAGAAGATCTACCCGCATCCCAAGATCGAAACAAGTGCATTTCCTTAACTAAAGGCAATACATCATCAGCGAATGGGGCACTCAGCAACAACTCAAGCTCCCTTCGGATTCTTTCTGGGGCTACCTGAGGTAAAAGTTTGGAGTTAGCAGATACCCACTTTTGAGTTTGCGGGTCTAAAGAAAAATTCATTTCAGCCATCAAGCGGAATCCCCGAAGTAACCTCAATGGGTCTGCAACAAGATTCTTCTCACTAATTGCACAAATACGCTTGTGGTAAATATCGTCAATTCCCCCTGTTGGATCAACTAATTCCAAACTTTGGAGAAACCTTAGTCCTACTGCATTAAGGCGATAATCTCGGCGAAAGAGGTCATCAAGCAGATTTTCTCCTTCTTGAGCTGCTACATCTATTGTCCATCCTTGTAAAACAATTCTCGCTATATCCCTAGCTGCATCTAATAAGACATAGGAGCCTCCTACGTCTTTTGCAAAGTTTTGAGCCCATTGCGCAGCATGCTCAGGAACAACTAAATCAAGGTCAGGTTTTTCAGGAAGCCTGTCTAACAGAGCATCTCGAACAGAACCACCCACCAAAACACTCCCTTTGGGAAGCTTCTCGAAAGGGAAAGGCCATCTGTCAGGCTTGAGCCTTCTCCAAGCAATCTTAGATAATTCAATCCGGTTAGCAGTCAGAATGGATTGTGGAGCAATTGGACTAGGCATGTGCATATGCGTTGACTGCCGCTGGGTGGACCGGTGCCAGACCTATCACTCAGTGGAAGAACAACATGGCGTAGATCATCTAACTGATCATCCTGATATAAGACCCCAAGGCCCCAGAATTCATATAAGCGTGATTGACCTTGATGAGGGGCAAACTGGAATTGAATGGGATGTACGAGCCTGCGATAGTTTTGTCCAAGAGAAAGGTCGCTGGCAGAAATTAAGACCTGGGATGGAACTACCAACATGACAGCCCAGCGAACAAACTTGTCTGAAGAAATAACATCCAAATTCATACTTGCTTTGCACAGCTCTCATGAAACCTTTGGTATATCAGTCCTTGATTTAAATGAACCCATAAAAAGCGTTAGGAGTTCTACCTTCCAAATAGGTCGGTTACTTTCCAACAACCTCCTTACATGCGTTGAAGATCTTCTTCCAGCAAAATCATGGACAAAGTTATCTCGCCTTGCTGTAGCGACAGGACCTGGAAGCTTTACCAGTACCCGGTTAACCGTAGTCATGGCGAGAACAATTGCTCAACAAATAAATTGTTCACTTGATGGTGTGAGCAGCTTTGCCTTAATGGCACCTCGACTAGCAAAACAGCTTGATTCTGAACAACTTCAAAAGCCATTCTGGATAGCGCAAAAACTCAAAAGAAGAGGAATAGTGGCTGGCTTATATCACTTAAAAAATAGCCCTAAAACTATTCAGCAAAAATTTTTAGAAATAAAAGCCCCACATCTCATACACGAGGAACTTAATATTCATCCAGCTTTATCAGCCCAAGTAGACGTCAGAAGTGATGTCGAATACCTTTTAAAGATCTCATTAGAAGCGCATAGGTCTAAACAAGATTCCCCTTGGCATAACGTCACACCTATCTACCCGACTTCTCCAGTTGGCAATGTTTGATGCTATTAAAACGCAGCTCTTTTTTTATTATAGCTGGATTATCCATTTGGCTAATAATTAGGTATCCACTTAGGCCCTATTTACAAGCATCAAGATATCTAAAGTCTCCTGAATTAGTTTTTGTCTTAGGAGGAGACATCAAAAGAGAGCTTGCCGGTATTGGCCTGGCAAATACATTAAATCTGCCACTTATAATTAGCGGAGGCAGTAATCCAGAGTATGCGCATTGGATGATAAAAGAATCAGGAGTACCTAAGAAAAACGTTAAACTCGATTATAGAGCAAAGGATACGCTCGAAAACTTTACTTCTATAGTCGAAGATTTACACCTAAAAGGGATTAATCATGCTCTCCTAGTTACCAGCGAAGATCACCTTGCAAGAGCACTTTTAATGGGCAATCTCATAGCAGGAAGTCGAGGGATTAAACTCACACCAATAGCAATATCCTGTGCACCTGAATGCAAAAAAGAAAGTTTACCAAAAAAACTTTTTGATCTATTTAGGGCTGTAGGCTGGATAATTACAGGGCAGGATCCGAAAGATTGGGCTAAACAAAATTTTCCCAAGGTTACAACTTTTAGTGAGAAAATATTTAGAGACTAAGAAACGTTTTTAAAGGTCTAAAAGCGAATTAATACTACTCTGAAGCTCTTCAGTGGTTAATTCAAGATCAGCTTTTCTTTTTGAAGATGGAGGAGAGATAGGCAAGCCAATTCGACAATCAATACGAACTAATCGAGGAAGCCATCTGCCAGAGCCTAAAGCGCGATGACTATTAGCTATAGCAACTGGTAATAATTTGGCACCTGAACGCGCCGAGAGAAGTGCCGCCCCATGCATAGGATTATTAACCCTCCCATTGGATTGTCTTGTACCATCCAAAAATACACCTATTGCCCAACCTTCTAATAATCTATTAGTCGCAACACGAATAGCTTCTCTATCACTAGAACCTCTTTTAACTGGATAAGCACCACAAGCACGGATAATTGCTCCAAGCAATGGAATCCTAAATAATTCATCCTTGGCCATAAATGCTACTGGCCGTCCTAAGGCATGTCCCAAAATAGGAGGGTCTAAATGAGAGCCATGATTAGCAACTACTACTAATGGGCCATCTAATGGGACCTGGTTCAGGCCAGAGATACGTCCTCTGAATATCAGACGAAAAACAGGGAAAACCAATAAATAACTAACTATTAAATAAGCAATGCTGGCATTTGGCCGATTATTCGTCAAAAGACGTCCAGATTTGTCAAGGTTTCTTAGTGAAGCCAAAATTTAATGCCCCAAATCTGTCGCATTTCCTAATTGACTTGTGACAACATCCTTGAATGATCTCTTTACCAATCCGCTCAAAACATTACCTGGACCAATCTCTACCATAGTAGTAATTCCTTCTTGAATCATTGCATCCATAGTTTCTCTCCAACGCACTCCCGTTGTCATTTGCTTTTTTAAGCGTTCTTTGAGAAGCGTTCCATCAGAAGTGGGAGTTGGCTCTGAATTACTAATAACTGGAATAACCGCATTATCAAATTTACAATCGTCTAGCTCTCTATTAAAAACTTTCGCCGCATCTTCCATGAAAGGTGAATGGAAGGCACCTGAGACCTTTAAAGGGATAGCTCTTTTGCAAGCCAAATGCTTGGTTACTGCGTTCACACCCTCAGGAGAGCCTGATAAAACGACTTGACCAGTGCTGTTGTCATTCGCAATAACCACTCCTTCTGTGGACATAACCAAGTGATCTAATTCCGAGCGATCAAAACCCAAAACTGCTGTCATTGCTCCACCACCAGCAGTAGCCATTTGATCTGATCTACAGGCAAGCAATCTCAAAGCAGTCTCTGCATCAAAAACTTCTGCAGCATATAAAGCCACAAATTCTCCAAGGCTATGGCCAGCAACTAAGGATGCTTGACGCCCCTGCCTTTTCATATCATCAACAATTAAAGACTCAACCAGAAACAAAGCAGGTTGTGTATTTCTAGTGTTATTCAAATCAGACAATTCATCCTTTAAATCACTATTACCCGAACAAATAGAGCGCAAATCTCTACCTAAAAGTTGTCTTGCAAGCTCAAATCTATCCTTTGCACCAGGAAGGTTAATTACCCCTTCAGCCATACCAACCTTCTGAGAGCCTTGGCCAGGAAATACCCATGCTATTGACATTGAAAACCTGCGAAAAATACTTATAAGACTAAACGGGCCCTTGCCATTTAAATAAGGCAGCACCCCAACTCAGTCCTGCCCCAAAACCACTACTCGCTATTAAATTACCGGATTGGACACGGCCATCCCTGACTGCTTCGTCAAGCATAAGAGGAATTGTTGCTGCTGAAGTATTCCCATACTCCGCGAGGTTACTCAAGACCTTTGAAAAAGGAATTTTGAATCGATCTGCAACCGCATCCAAGATTCTCTGATTCGCTTGATGCAACAGGAGCCAATCCAATTTATCTGGAGAAATATCATGTGACCTAAGCAATTGCTCCAGCAAAAGAGGCACCTCTCTCACTGCAAATTTATAAACTTCTTGACCATTCATTTGAATTGGTAAAAACCCACCCAGCTGATGACTGCTTCCACCAACCAAAGGGAGATGCTCACTTGATTTCATTAAATTCAAACAGTTACCTCGACTACCATCTGATCTCAATTTGAATCCAATCAAACCCTGATCATCAGAATTCCCTGCTTCTAATGCAACTGCTCCAGAACCATCCCCAAAAAGGACACAAGTACGGCGATCATCCCAGTCAACCCAACTACTTAATTGATCAGCCCCAATCACTAAAGCTCTATGCATCGTCCCACTCTGCAAATATTGGGCAGCTGTTACCAAAGCAAAAAGAAATCCACTACATGCAGCAGTTAGATCAAAAGCCACTGCTCTATTAGCCCCTATTCGAGCTTGAACCTGAGGAGCTGATCCAAACAAATCGTCAGGAGTAGAGGTGGCAAGGATAATTAGATCGACCGTCTCTGGCTCCCAACCGGCCATCTCTAGAGCGGACAAGGCTGCAGAAGCAGATAAGCCCGTCAAGCTCTCCCCAGGGGCAATGACACGTCGTTTACCTATCCCAGTTCGACTACGTATCCAAGTGTCATTAGTTTCAACTCGTAGGGCGAGCTGATCATTCGTAAGGCTCAGCTCTGGCAAAGCACTGCCAGAACCAACCAAAGCCATGCTTTTTGAAAATGTAGGCATTCAAGCGAAGAGGAACTTTGCCCTAATGGGGCCAGTCAACCACACCAATTAACCAAGTCTGTCAAACATTGATTGCAGAAGGCTTCTCAAGTGCAAGTAAATCATCCATAACACCATGACTCGCAGCTGAATGTGCCAAGCGCAATGCACTTACAACTGACAACGGCTTGCTGCTGCCATGTCCAATGACACAAATACCTTTAACTCCCAGCAAAAGAGCGCCACCATGCTCTGCATGGTCTAAACGCTTCTTAATACGCTTTAAGTTGCTTCTAAGAAAAGCTGAGCCCACTTTCCCTCGCCTACCTCGTGGGAGTTCTGCTCTAAGAACATCCAATAAAACACCTCCAACAGATTCAAGAAATTTAAGAAGGACATTCCCAGTAAAACCATCACAAACAACAACATCAAACTCCCCTGACAAAACATCTCTTCCTTCGCAGTTACCCGCAAATTTAAAGCTGTGTTCTTTATTAAGTAATTGATATGCACTTAAAACCAATTCATTACCCTTACAAGACTCTTCACCAATATTAATAAGACCAATACGTGGTTCTTTAACCTGAAGAACATCCCTGGAGTAAATATTTCCTAGTAAAGCAAATTGATGAAGATAACTTGGTTTGCAATCCATATTTGCCCCTACATCAAGTACTAAAACAGGTTGAGCTGGATCTTTCGTAGGGAAAAGAGCCCCAATAGCAGGCCTATCAATACCTGAAAGACGACCTAAACGAAAAATTGCTGAGGCCATCATCGCCCCTGAATTTCCTGCCGAATAAACAGCTAAAGCCTCTCCTTTCTTAACAAGGTCCATGGAAATATTGATACTTGAATCTCGCTTTTTCCGTACAGCTGTAGCTTCCTCATTCATGCCAACAGAAGGGCCACTGGAAACTATTTCTAAATGCCCAGCTAATTGTGATTCTTTCAAAGCTTCTATTACTCCAATCTCTTCTGCAGCAGAAAGCAACTTATCTTTTTCTCCAACCAACTTTATACGCACAGGAAGCCGCTGGATCGCTTCCAAACAACCCTGAATAATTGCTGCTGGCGCATTATCTCCTCCCATCCCATCAACAGCTATCCAAAGTCGATCTCGATCATCTATCGACTTAAAATTATTAGAAACCTCATTGCCCTGCAAACGACGGAGTGGATCAAATACCAATGGTTGAAGCACACTTCCTGCCATTGTGCCTGCGTTTGTCACCACAGACCCAGCGCTAGAAACCACTGTCCCTGCAACATTGCCAGCTACAGAAGCAGAAGATGTAGCCGTATCAACAAGAGTGGTTACCGCCGCATTACGGCGATACCAAATTACCAATCGTCTTATAGCTCTAGAACGATTGGCTTTATTCCTAGGCTCAAAAGCCTTGGAAGTATCAGAATCAGAGTCCTTCGGATCCAATGGAATCAACTATGCGCTGAAATAAATAGCCGGTTCCCCTAGCTGTAAGTATCAACTCAGGGTTAGCGGGATCGTCTTCGAGTTTGGAGCGAAGCCTAGAAATATGAACATCAACCACCCTAGTGTCTACATGCCTTTCAGGGGTATATCCCCAAACCTCCTTCAAGATTTCGCCTCTACTAAAAGGCTCGCCTGAGCGACTAACCAACAATTCGAGCAAACTAAATTCCATCCCTGTCAGCCGTATTCGTTCATCAGCTCGAAAAACTTGGCGCTTATTTGTATCAATTCTTAGATTTGTGACTTGAATTACACCTGAATTGGGGATTCCCGCTACATGTTCCTTCTCTACCCTGCGAAGCACACATCGAATACGTGCTTCTAATTCCTTAGGACTGAATGGCTTCACTACATAATCATCAGCACCTAACTCAAGGCCAGTAATACGATCTGCAACATCTCCCAAAGCTGTAAGCATCACAATTGGGACATCTGACTCCTTTCGCAGCTCCTGGCAAACCGCGTATCCGTCTAGTTTTGGCATCATGACATCCAAAACCACTAAATCAGGCTGGCAATTTTGAAAACTCGCTAAAGCCTCATTCCCATCGCAAGCAGTGACTACTTGATAACCAATCATTGAAAGACGAGTTTCGAGAATCCTACGGATGCTCGCCTCATCATCAACTACGAGGATTGTTTCCTTGGAGGCACTAGTGGCCGTCATATCTTCTTTTGTTTTGGCGGCTAGCAGATACTGATCTTAGATGAAACCCTAATCCAACCACCCTGAAGCTCCTCTCCAATGGTCTCAAGACAATTTTCTGAATGGACTAAACGTGGCTAAACCTGTCTCCCATTACATCTGCCAAAGCTGTGGAGCCCAAACCAGCCAATTTTTTGGCAGATGTCCAAGTTGTGGAGATTGGAATTCATTAATTGAACAAATCAATTCTTCTTCTAAAAGTCTTAGAAAACTGCAACTAGGGACGAGTGCTCTACCTGGTAAAGGCAGCAAGCACTCCGTACCTATGTCATCTCTCGATGAAAAACCAATTAATAGGCTCAAAAGTGGCTACTTAGAACTTGATCGGGTACTAGGAGGAGGATTTGTTCCAGGTTCAATTGTTCTAGTAGGAGGAGATCCTGGCATTGGGAAAAGCACACTGCTTTTGCAAAGTGCAACTGCAATGGCTCTTCACAAGTCAGTCCTTTATGTAAGTGCTGAAGAATCTGCTCAACAAGTCAAGCTCCGTTGGGAAAGACTCAAAGGGACAAATTCAGATCTTCAATTGCTCGCAGAAACAGACTTAGACGTCGTTTTAGAAGAACTTCAATGCCTTAAGCCTGATGTGGCAATCATCGATAGTATTCAAGCCCTTAATGATGATTCACTTTCAAGTGCACCAGGTTCAGTTGCCCAAGTTCGCGAATGTTCTAGCGCCCTGCAAAGATTGGCCAAAAAACAAGAAACAGCTTTAGTGCTTGTAGGTCATGTCACTAAAGAAGGCTTACTTGCAGGACCAAAAGTCCTTGAACATCTTGTAGATGCAGTGCTCACTTTTGAAGGAGACCGATTTGCCACCCACAGACTTCTAAGAGCAGTAAAAAATAGATATGGAGCTACTCACGAATTAGGCGTCTTTGAAATGCAAGGGGCTGGACTAACAGAAATAGGAAACCCCAGCGAACTTTTTATTCATTCTGAATCGGCTTCAGGTGTCGCGACAATAGTTGCATGTGAAGGGACACGATCACTTTTAGTAGACCTTCAGGCACTTGTTAGCCCCACTTGTTATCCAAGCCCTAGAAGAACAGCCACTGGCTTAGAAACAAACCGACTTCTTCAAATCCTCGCCGTTCTAGAAAAGCACTTAACATTGCCCATGTCCCGATCTGACTGTTACCTAGCCGTAGCAGGAGGTCTAGAAGTTGAGGAGCCAGCTGCAGACCTTGGAGTTGCGGCCGCAATTATCTCAAGCTATAGAGACTTGACTATTCCTCCAGGCACAGTATTTATTGGTGAGATTGGTCTTGGAGGACAATTAAGACCAGTAGGCCAAATAGTTCAGAGACTTAATGAAGCTATGAGACTGGGCTTCAGCAGAGCTGTAATTCCAAAATCGTCAGGAATTCATGAAATGGGTTCAGCAATAAAATTAGAAGTTTTAGAAGCTGGAAGTCTTAATGAAGCCATTGTTCTTGCATTGGGTGTGAACTAAGATATAAGTCAAGGCAAAGAATTCATCTCCTAAAAATAAACATCTACATTACTTCTACCGGTTGTTTTTAACCAATTTTCTATATCAAGGTATCCACCTGGGTACAGTCTTACTGCTTTAGTCCAAACCTCAGCAGCTTGATCAAACCAACTATCTGATTCATCAAACTTCCCTGCCTGTTGTGCCATACGTCCTCTTTTCTCATAAATTAAACCCATATTTTTCAAGCAAGAAGGTTGCTTAGGGTTTTCCTCTAAAGCCTTTCTATAAGTCTCAAGTGCAAGATCTTCTTTCCCATTACTCATATAAATAATTGCCATGTTTTTCAATGTTTCGCCTCTATCGACAGCATTCTCTTCAAACTTGAGGCTTTCCTCATAATTCTCAAGAGCCTCTGAGTAATCGCCATCATTTTGAGCAGCGAGCCCATCTCGATAATAGATATAAGCTTTTTTTTCCTGAGCGTTGATTGGCATGACTTTTACGATCATCTCTGCCATAACAGTGAAGGCCTTATCGATGATGTTGTCGTTTTGACTTCGGGGCACGGTTAGCTTGAAAAAACAATTTGTCCACCATCCTGACGGCTTTTAGCGATACTTGTCTATTGAAAACAACCGATCGTGAAATGATTTCAGATCTTTTGCGTTCATTGTTTGCTTTTATTAGCGTTAGGGGACTTCTCACCAACCTGTGAGCCGCATCCAACTTCCTTCTAAAAATCCATCTGTCTTATTAGACGTCGAAGGGATGAAATGCGGCGGGTGCGTTCGATCGGTTGAAAAAACCCTACTTGAACAGCCAAACGTTGCGAATGCCAGTGTCAACCTAGTAGCACGTACTGCATGGATAGATCTAGCTAACCCTGAAGAATCTCTGGAGCCAATCCTTAATGCATTAACAGCTCGTGGGTTTCCATCTAAGCCCCATGCGACTGATCCTTTATCAGAATCAAAACATCAATCCATAGACGGCATCGAAGGGTGGTGGCGTCAATGGCGGCAATTGATGGTGGCCCTAGTCCTATTAGTCCTCTCTGTATTAGGCCATCTCGCAGAAGGTAATCAAATCAATCTCCCATTAATGGGACAACTACCATTCCACGCTGCATTAGCAACTGCTGCCTTATTAGGGCCAGGACAACCAATCCTTAAAGGAGGACTTCGCTCAGCGATTGCCCTAACTCCAACAATGGACACACTAGTTGGACTAGGAGTCAGCAGTGCTTATTTTGCAAGTCTTGTTTCATGGGTTTGGCCTGAAGTGGGTTGGCCATGTTTCTTCAATGAACCTGTAATGCTTTTGGGCTTTGTTTTATTAGGTAGGTTTTTAGAAGAACGTGCACGTTTCCGAACTGGAAGGGCATTAAAACAACTGGCAGAACTACAACCAGATAAAGCAAGACTTTTGATTGGCAATAAAGCCATTAGAGAAGTAAGAGTTGGGGCTCTCCTCCCAGGTGAAAAGATTCAATTACTACCAGGTGATCGAATCCCAGTGGATGGAATAGTTGAAGAAGGACATTCAGCTGTTGATATATCTAGTCTTACAGGAGAACCAATGCCTTTAGAAGCTTCACCAGGCAGCGAATTAGCTTCAGGAAGTCTCAATCTAGAGGCACCTATAATTCTAAAAGTAACAAGGATCGGTGCAGAAACGGCTTTAGCAAAAATAATTGGATTAGTAGAACAAGCTCAAGCAAGAAAAGCACCAATTCAAAGGATTGCGGACCAAGTCGCTGGAAAATTCTGTTATGGCGTTGTAACCCTTGCAATAACTACTTTTCTTTTTTGGTGGCAACTGGGAACACGAATATGGCCACAAGTATTAAATGCAACTGGTCAAGGGCTTATTCATGGCCATCAAGGCCATGAATTACATATGGCCTTAGGTGGTAATGCAGAAACACCATTAGGCCTTGCACTTCAGCTGGCTATCGCTGTGCTCGTAATAGCTTGTCCTTGTGCGCTTGGTCTAGCCACGCCTACAGTTATCACTGTTGCCTCAGGCAAAGCTGCTCGCCATGGATGGTTATTTCGTGGCGGAGATGTCATTGAAACTGCAGCTTCTTTAGAAAAGATTGTTTTCGACAAAACAGGAACTCTCACTCTTGGAAGGCCCTTAGTTTCAGAAGTACTTCAGACCAAAGACCCCAATCAATTACTTCAATTAACTGCAAGTCTCGAACAAAATAGTAGGCATCCGATTGCTCATGCAGTTTTACAAGAAGCCCAAAGGCAAAAGCTCACGCTCCTATCTTCAAAAAATACTAAAACATATCCAGGAGAAGGCTTGGCAGGTGAATTAGATGGAATTGATGGAATCATTCGAGCAGGAAATAAGGAATGGCTTCAAAAAGAAGGGGTTAGCTTTAATAAAGAGACCCAGAAAAATATCTATCAAGCAGCATTAAAAGGTCAATCAATTGTCGCAGTAGCTCAAAACCAAACACTTCTTGGCTTAATTGCAATTGAAGATCTTCTAAGACCAGATGTTTCAATTGCCCTAGACAGGCTGAAAGAGAATGGACTCAGTCTGGCGATGCTTAGCGGAGACAGGCGTGAAGCTGTAGAACGTCTTGGCGAGAAACTTGGTTTCGATCCCAAAAATCTTGGCTGGCAATTACTACCTGCAGAGAAACTAGACCATCTCAAACGTTTTCAGGAGCATGGTCCTGTAGCAATGGTTGGCGATGGAATTAATGATGCTCCCGCTCTAGCTGCAGCAAATATAGGCATCGCAGTAGGAACAGGAACGCAAATTGCTCAAGAATCTGCAGATCTTGTTTTATTGGGTGATCGACTTGAAGGTTTACCAGCAGCACTTTTGCTAGCTCGCCGAACCATGAATAAAGTCCGCCAAAATCTCTTTTGGGCATTTGGCTACAACCTGATTGCTTTACCAATAGCAGCAGGAGTTCTTCTCCCAGGGTTTGGGCTACTACTTTCTCCACCAATAGCAGCACTATTAATGGCTATAAGTTCAATAACAGTAGTTATTAATGCTTTATCTTTACGCACAACATGAAAGGACAATTTATTGTTCTAGAAGGTATTGATGGGTGTGGTAAAAGCACACAAATGCGCTATCTGGAGAATTGGCTCCCTCAAAGTGGTCTGATGCCAAAACAAGCTCAATTAAAGAAAACTCGAGAACCAGGAGGGACTTCACTAGGAAATTCATTAAGAGAATTACTACTTAATCCACCAGGAGAGTCCTCACCTGAGCCCACAGCAGAAATCTTGCTGTATGCAGCAGACCGGGCTCAACATATATCTCAAGTAATACAACCTACCCTGCACAAAGGTGATTGGATAATTTGTGATCGTTTTGTGGGGTCAACCTATGCATACCAAGGCTACGGAAGGAATCTTGATTTAGATCTAATTGAGAAACTTGAGGAAATTGCTACAAGAGGCTTAAAGCCTGATATAACTTTTTGGTTAGACCTACCAGTATCAGAAAGCATTAAACGTAGAGGAGATAGGACAGAGGATCGGATTGAATCAGAGGGTATAGAGTTCCTTAGAAAAGTTGCTTCAGGTTTTGCAAAACTAGCTAAAAATCGCCAATGGATTGAGATTGATGCGCATCAGCCAGCTGAAAGAGTAAGCAAGTGCATCGAAAGAGAAATACTTGGACATTTCAACTCAAAATAACAATAATGCCATTAAACAGAACTTTCTGCGCAACTAGTCTTTTTGAAGACATCATAGGTCAACCTCTCGCTATATCCTTGCTAACAGCTTCTCTTGAAAAGAATCATATTGCGCCTGCCTATTTATTCTCTGGGCCTGACGGTATAGGACGTAAACTCTGTGCTTTACGTTTTCTAGAAGGTCTTCTAACAAATGGGCAGATTTCAATTCGTGAAAGAAAAAGATTAGAAGATTCAAACCATCCTGATGTTCTCTGGATCGAACCTACATACCAACATCAAGGGAAACTAATACCTGCATCTAAAGCAAAAGAGGAGGGAATAAATCTCCGTTCAAACCTAAAGCTTCGAATAGAGCAAATAAAACAAATACCCCACTTTTTAGCTCAAGAGCCAATCGAGGCTAAAAAAGGAATGGTGATACTAGAGGGTGTAGAAAATATAGACGAGCCCGCTGCAAATGCACTACTCAAAACCCTTGAAGAGCCAGGCAAAGGGATCTTGATACTATTATCAACCCGACCAGAATGTCTTCTACAAACAATCAAATCACGTTGTCAAGAAATTCCCTTCTTTAGATTAAGGAAGGATTCCCTTAGACAGGTGCTCAAGAAAAGCAAAAAACCCCAGGAAGAAGCTTTAGATCTAGAGGATATTCAGCCTGAAATCATACTCCTGGCGAATGGTTCGCCGGGTGCACTGATTGATCACAAAAGCAAGTTAGAGGAAATTCCCCAAGAAATATGGTCAAAATTAAATGTTCCAAACGCAAGCCACATAGAAGCCCTTAACCTTGCCAAAGAAATCTCAACAAAGCTGGACAATTCTCAACAAATCTGGATGATTGACTGGCTTCAACAACATCTTTGGAATAAAAATTTCAATCCTCAGCAGATAAAAAAATTGCAGATTTTACGCCGACATCTAATTAACTATGTACAACCAAGACTGGCTTGGGAGATTGCACTGATTGAATTAATTGAAAGAACTAAGCACTAGCACGTTCTTCATCTGCAACAACTTTCTGCTCACGTTCTTGACGGGCCTTTGCTAGTACATCTTGCATATCTTGTATTTGCTGACCTCCAGTAGGCAGTTCCAAGCAATACCCAGCTCCATAAACAGTTTTGATAAACCTTGGCTTTCTTGGATCAGGCTCTAACTTAGTTCTTAAGTGACGGACATGAACTCGAATGGTCTCAATATCGTCGTCTGGTTCATACCCCCAAACCTCCTTAAGGATTAAAGACGGCGCAACTGTCTGACCATGTCTCTGCAAAAGACAATGGAGCAATTCGAATTCTAAATGGGTTAAACGAACTGCTCTATCGAACCATATAGCCTCAAATCTTTCTGGTACAAGTGTTAAGGGTCCATAATTAAGTATCTCACTGTGACTGGTGGCTCCAACCACAGTTCTATCAGTCCGCCTCAGAAGCGCTTTTACTCTGACCAGTAGTTCTTCCAGATCGAAAGGCTTAGTTAAGTAATCATCAGCACCTGAATTAAACCCACTAACTTTATCTTTTGTACCTCCCAAAGCAGTCAACATTAGTATTGGAATTCCTGCGGTTCTTTCATCTCTTCTAAGTCTCTGACAAAGAGTTAATCCATCTACATTAGGGAGCATCAAGTCTAAAAGAATCAAATCTGGGGAATATTGAAGAGCCAAGGCTTGGCCTTTAATACCATCAGCGGCGCGCTGAACATCAAAGCCACTGTGCTCCAAGTGACCGCTTACCAGATCACGCATGTCCTGGTCGTCTTCGATCAAGAGGATGCAAGGCTTCATTAGATCGGAATAGAAAAGCTAGGGGGATTAGTAAACGAGATGCCGTTGTATGAGCATTCCACTAATTCTCTCAAGATTTAATTTGCAGTGCAGAAATGTCACTTCTGGAAGTTCTTGCAGATAACACGCAAGAAAGCAGTACTGGCAATGCTTTTTACCAGCCAAAGCCTAAAGAAGAGATTTCTTCTCTTTAGAAAGTCTTCCAATTCACGCCATGCTCTGTTGCGCATTTTGCAAATTAGAAAGAAAAAGCCACAGCTAAAGCTGTGGCTTGATTTAAAGATGAAACTCCCCGGGCGGGATTCGAACCTGCGACCAATCGATTAACAGTCGACCGCTCTACCGCTGAGCTACCGAGGATTGAACCCAGGAAACTTACCGTTCATACCTACCTGCCGGCAAGTGGTTGAATCTCCTTTCTTAAAGTTGTTCCCTCTTTCCAAGAGCCCAGTTGACCATTTTTCATGAGAATTGCTGCATCTGCATGCTCCAATTCCTCAAGGCGGTGGGTGATCCAAAATGCCGCTAGAGGGTCTTGAGATCGATGGCAAAGCGCTTTGACTATCGAGAGGACTTTCTGCTGGCTCGAGGGGTCTAGCAAGGCTGTAGGCTCATCTAAAAGCAACAACGTTGCCTTACTCGCAAGAGCGCCTGCAAGAGCAAGTCTTTGTTTCTGACCTCCACTGAGAGTATGAATTGGACAAGTCTCCAAACCTGACATCCCTACTTGTTTCATCGCCGTAGCAATCCGTTCTTCACGTTCATGCTCTGTAAGGTTGCTAGGAAGACTAAGCATCACATCACTTTTCGAACTAGGCATAAGCAACTGATGATCTGGATTTTGAAACATCAATGCAGGCTTGAAATTGCAATGCAAAAAACCAGATTGAGGTTTTATTAACCCACTTATCAATTTGAAAAGAGTACTTTTGCCACAACCATTGCTACCTACCAGCATCCACAAACCAGGACCAGGTATATCAAAACTGCAATCAACCAAAGCCTTCTTACCAGAAGGCCAAGCAAAGGTGACCTTCCGAAGGAAGAGCTGACTCTGCTCTGGCATTAATTTGGATTGCTTGACATAAGAACCTTCATTTAAGCCTCGAAAGAAAAGCCTGGGCGCTTCACTCCCCCTGAGGCAGCAGTCTTCTCATACATTTGTACTGCAAGTACCTCACTGAGTAAAACAGTGACTTTTTTCTCCTCAACCTTTTCGCAGGTCAACTCTAAAAGGTGCGGATGACCTTTTTCCATACACCTACGAACCTCATAATAAAGAGCCAAAGCATCCTTTGGATCCTTACGTTGAACGGACAAAGGTAGAGGGCTCAATTTCAGTGCCAACTCAATGACGTACACAGGGCAAATTAGAAGCGCACTTCATTCTTGCCAAAGAAAAGGCACAAAAACGTAAAAACATGTGCCGGATAATTTTCCAAATGCAAGTAGGGCCTCTCCAGCGCCTAAGGGAACATCTTTCAAATCACCTAAGCCAACAACAACATTTCAAAAAGTTTCCGAGAGCATAATTAAGCATAAATAATATTAATGCCAATTCAGCTTAGGAACCAAATTTATACAAGAGCGATTAGCTAGACGGCTGAAGTGATATAGCAGAGATATTCTCCAGTAAAAGCTCTAAAGATTTATCAACATTTGGATCTGAAGGTCCATTTAGTTTATACAAAACCAAGCCATCTTCAACAGTCTGAGGGGAATACTTTCCTTTCAGATCCCTTAATTTAAGAATAATTTCCTGAAGATCTCTCCATTCTGTTTTGAAAACATGTGCATACCTCTGATGCTCATCAACGTCTACAAGTATCCATTCAACATCTCTATCAGAACCATATCTATCCCGATAATTTATGTGGTAAGGGAAGCGAATCAAAACTTCCCTTGCCGACAAATGTGGCACCAATGAGGAACTAGCGGAAACACTTGCATTGACTGGTATAGAGCTCATTATCTTTCTTGCAGTATTGCCATGTTTCCACTGAGCAACTGGTGCTCTGTACACCCAAGGATTAATACTCTGGGGTACCATCCAAGACAGAGTACGGTTTGGGTTACTTGTTAGCATAAAGATAAAAGATAAGGCGATAAATCCAGACCAAATCCTCCTTATATTTTTTTTGTAAAACAAGTAACTTCTATCTTTCCACCAATATATTGATCCAGCAAATAAACCAGGAACCACTAAGTATGTATAACGCCAATTAATTGCGAGAGGGTTACCTTGCGCAAGCAATAATCCAGCCAAAGGTAAACCCATAAGCAACCATGCATCCAAGGAGAGAAATGGAACAAACAACAAAGGGAGCCCTTGGCCAGCTAGATAACGAAGTGTCTTACCTGGAGGATTTACAAACTCTTTCAAAACAACTAAAGGTTGCTTTAGTGCAAAGCCTATGACTTCAAGGCTACTCGCCTTATCTTGGCCGGAAACATATTGACCAAAGTTCTCAATCATAAAGCGCTTTGCATTATCTTCGCTATAAATAGGCATAATTATATTAGTAACTATAAGGACCCATATTGCCCCATAGAGAGTAATCCATAACGCGAATTTCCATCTATATCTATCGCGATAATAAAGCCATAAGCCAACTCCCATGAGAACAATACCAGTATCCTCTCTAATAAGAGGAATAGCTATGGACAATAAAACTGCCAAAAAGTCTTTTTTCTTTTCTATCGCTAACAACAACCCAAATACCAAAAAAGGCAGCTGACAAAGATCAGTAAAGTTGCCAAGGCAAGGGCCTATAACTGCATTGGCTCCATAGAATGCAAATACAATCATTCTTGCAAGCTCAATATGTAACTTGAGCTTTGCCAATTCAAAAAGAAGAAGGCCGGCTCCCGCCATAAGAGTTACTTGAATCAAAGGCAAAGCCCATTTACCAAGTAAACCAACAATAGGTATCCATAATACTAAAATGGGAGTGTAATGTTGACCTAATCGATGATATCCAACTTCTGGATATTCTCCCGAATGAACAACATTAGTCGACAGCTGGGATGAAAGTGTGCTTTCAAAAGGGTGTCCATTCAAGCCATTCCATAAGGATTGGTAGAAAATACCTTGGTCCATTGAGGCTGTCAGACTCTGCATGCGCCAGAACTGCAAAACACAACAGCCCAAAAAGAAAGCACCTGCCGCGAGGCCTACTTGTCTATCTAAGCGCCAAAGGGGTAATCTAATTTGACTCATTTAATCAGCCATCGATTCAGTTGTACAGAATAAATAGCACCATCAAAAAAAATTTTCTAGCCTTATGAACTTGACCAACATTGATCTAGCTTCTTTTACAATTTCTCCAAAAACCCATAACACCCATAAAAATCCTTGACTAAAGCTAGTCTGTATCAGTCAGGCAATAGCGAAGTGACAACGGTTCTTGAATCGCAGTCGCAAGCTTCGTGATTTGCCATATCCCACCAGGAGGAGGTGCCCATGAGTCACAGTTGTTCCATCAAGGGTCTGCTGATCGCGGAGAACGTCGGCTGATTAGTCCTATCTTTCCTTGATCAACTGGTTCCGCGCCATAGCGGGCCCGACGAGAGCCCCTAGTGAGAATATTTTCCTCACTAGGGGCATCGTTAATGAAAATCTAATCTAATTAGTCTCATTAATTGATACTTTTTCACAAAGTTCTATGCCTACAGGCCACTGCTTACATAACCAACCTTCTTCATTAGCTTTTAACAATAAATCCTTCTGTACTTGACTACTTGAACCCCAACCAGGATCCTCTGGGTTTAACAAAAAAATGTCAAAAGCTGAATAATCCTTAAATTTGGTTCCCACTCTAGGGAAATCTACGACTTTCCTGTGACTAAGATGAGGTATAAAATAACTCGTGGTTAATAATCTCCCCTCCGTGGGGATACTCAACATTGCTTGATTGAATGGTTGTCGAACTTCTAATCGCTCTAAGTATGGTCCTGTAAAGAACCAAGGCTTTGATAAAACTGCCCAACAAAGGGCACTCCAAACGAGGCTCCTGAATGGAATATTCTTTCTACGATTGACAGCTATTCCATCTATAGCCGCAATTACACCAATAACTGCAAGAGGCAAACTATAATGATGAATAAGTGTTCTCTGTGGAGATTCTTCAGAAAGCAAGTTTACGACAACTAAAGGTAATCCACCTAACAAAACTGGTAAAGAAGATTGTCTCCAAAAAGGGGAAAGAGAAACTGAAATCAACACGAGGTATATAAAACCACCAATCCAATCTAGATTCTCAAAAACTAAGCTTGGATTCGTAACAAGGTTAACAATAACCTCATCTAAAGTATCACCTAAATAAGAAAACAAACCTGCGGCAGCCTTAGGTCCAGTATTGCTACCAGTTAGTAACGGATATAGAAATTTATTCAAAAAACATAACCACATTAAAGATAAACCAATCGCAGCACAAGACCAAGTCCATTTTCGCCTCAAAGCCAATTCGAATCCGATCCCTCCTACAACCAGCACTAAACCATCGCGCGCTCCAAGCAAAACAACCAACAATACGAACCAAACCCAAGGTCTATTAGATCTACAAAACCAATAGCTTGCAGCCAAAGCAGGCATAACCCAAACTTCTGGATGAAAATCAAATAGATTTACATTCAAAACAACCGGCTGAAGCCACCAAAGCGTACAAACCAGCCAACAATGCTTATTCGGTAAACCTGCCTGCCTTCCAACACACCAAATAGGTATAGCTGTAAAGCTTAAAGCGATAGCCTGACTCGCCAAGAGCCATTGAACACTGCTATTAAAACAATAAGGAATTGCTGCTATATAAAGAAGCCAAGCTCCATGGTCAGCCAATAGATGGCTTCCCTCCATAGACGAATATTGGGGCAAGCCTCTACTTGCCAACCAAATCCATTGATCAAACAATCCAAGATCATAAGCATTACTCTGAAGCAAAGAATGCCTTAAGCCTGAAAACATCCAAAATAACAACGCAATGATCACGCAAATCATTATTAACTTGCGGGCAGGGAATAACTCCTCAAACGAAGGTCTACTCCTAAATTTACTAGCCAGGGAGAGTCCCATTTTGAAGCTATATTGAACCTATTTAGAATAGCTAAATGGTGTTAAGCGGAAACAACGAAAGCATATTCAAGATAAACTGACATGGTTATTAAACTCAATTAAATTCGTAATTTTATTTTTAAAAATCTCGCGTATAGGAATTTAAATACTAATTTAGTAATTGCAAGTCACCCCTTATGGAATTAATCTCCCTAACAAAGCATTCTTCATTTCGAGCATTAGTTGAACCATTGTATTCTAGTATTATAGAGTTCTTATCGCAATGAAAAACAGTATATTGACTGCTTTCAACTAATTCTTCTAATCGATTAATGCTTTTGGATACCCACAACTTGTGATGATTAAATGCGGGTGCGTATGAAAGATTAAATCTTGGTTGACTTACTATAAAGTCTACTGAAACATCATGTCCTTTTTCATCTCTATATTGATCATTTTCCGGGAAGCGGAGTAATACCTGTCTTTGTGCAAGTTGAGGTATGAGATGTGTTTCGGCAGATACAGCAGCTGTCCTAGGGATTAGATTGACAACTTTCCTAGCAACTTTTCCTCTAACCAGCTGCTCCTTCAAAGGCACCTTGACCCAAGGATCAATGCTGTCAGGGATAACAAAGGAAAGTGCTCGGTGAGGGTTAGCCGCCAATGCGAATGCAAAAGCGATAATCAAGCAAAACCTCCAAAATTTCCTGAATAAGCTTCTTTTAAATAAGTCAGGGTGGTCGGCTAGCCAAAATATAGTGCCAGCAAAAATCCCTGGCACTAAGTAAAGAACAAAGCGTAAATGCACCACCAAAGAGTTTCCACCCTGAGAGCTAAGTGCAACAAACAACGGAAATGCTATTAATAACCAAGTATCCAAAGCTATCAAAGGAATAAAGGCTAGTGGTAAGCCAGCAGTAATTAAAAACAAAAAAGTCTTCCCGGGGGGAGAAAATAATTCCTGAATTAGTAAAATTGGTTGGCTAATCATTGATAGCAATACATCAATAGTGCCTCCTGACCTACCATCTAAAAAGTGTCCAAATCTTTCTTGCATAAAACGATCCGCCAACTCTGTACCAAACATAGGCATAACACTATTGGTAATTACCATGACAGCCAAACAAGAGTAAAAGCATAGTCCTAAGCCAAATAATCTCCAATTAGGCCGTCTAATAATCATCCAAACCCCCACTCCAAATCCAAGCAAGCCAACATCTTCTCTTACTAGCGGTAACAATATTGATGAAAGAAAATATAGTGGTATTTGATTTCTAGTAATGCCAAGCAAAAGACAAAAAATCAAGCAAGGGATAACACAAAGATCATGAAAATTCTCTAGGGTTGGCCCTATTACTAAAGTTGTAGAGAAATAGCTAAATACAATCCATGCAGACAATTTGGGTGGGAGATATTCATTAGCTAGGAGAAAAAGGATATACCCCCCCAACGAGATCATTCCCACCTGAATCAGAGGCAAGGACCACAGACCCAAAAAACGAACCAATGGAGTCCAAAAAAGTAATAGAGGCGTAAAGTGTTGTGCTAGGTGTCGATAACCAACCTCTGGCAAGGCGCCATCAAACATTACTGGAGCAGATAGTTCAGAAGCAAGAGTGCTCTCAAAGAAACGGCCATTAGCACTATTCCAGATTTCTTGGAGGAAAAGCCCCTGATCATAAGTCGCATTAAGAGTATAAATTCGCCAAATTTGCAAGCTTAATGTTACACAAAAGAAACCAAATATGTACCTAAAAACATAAGCATGTGCCGATTCATCCTTATTAGGTAAGAGATGAAATTTCATTGATTTACATTATCCAAAGAAAGGAAGTAGGTTGAGCCGATAGTATTTAGACAGTCTGGCGATTCACCACAAAATAATTCTTCCAATTTTATCTTCGTTGTGCGACTGGAGAGCTTCGCATAACTTTCTTGCCATTCAAAGCTTCCTACAAGATATTTAGCCCCTTGAGAAGACCAATGCGCCAAGCTGGATTCATTAACGTTTTCAATAGAAGTTAACCAACCTTGTCGTCTTGCAAGATTTAATAAAGTTGGATCACCTCCAGTAACAGTTACAATACGATGGTCTCCAGGAACTTCATTTCTTATTCTCTCTGCTAAGGGCATCCATATCTTTTCTTGAGTTCTTTCTAAGGACCAATAATCAAAGTTTAATATCGTAAAACTAATCAAAATATTAAAAAGAATGAGCCAAAGTTGGCTGGGCACTGAAAATATCAGAGATTTAGAGATTGTTGTTGAACAAATTACAAAGCCTCGGCCCATCAATGGGCAGGCAAATAACATTAATGGTAATTGATAATATTCATGAATTGAACTTGCACGAAAAGCAATTAAAGTAGAGGCGAACCAGCCTATGACGCCAGACATAAGAATAAACCCTCCTAAATCTTTGCGGGTTTTCCAAAAGCCTAAGAAGGCAAGAGGCAATCCTAAAATAGCAAAATTCCGCAATGTAATTCTTAAGGCAAAGTCCAACCAGACCTGAGTATTCAACAAAAGCCTTAGGCTGCTTCTATCAGAACTTGTGCCCCAAAAACCAAAGCTAAGGCCTGTTATTTGACCTATCTGATAAGCATAGAAAAACCAAATAGATACAATCAATATTACAGTCATAAAATAAATAGATAAACTAGGTTTTTTTAGTATATTAAAAACGTTCAATACTAGTTTTAATAAGCCATTTTGACGATGCCTTCTAGTATTTTTTGCATGCAAAGCCAATATAGGTATCCCCAGCCAAATTAATGGTAAAACTTTAATTAAACAAGCAGCTGTAAAACTTGACCAGCTAAACATTAAAGACCAAACACTACCAGTCTTTCTCCAAGAAAAATATCTCTCAATACTTAATGCTCCAAACATTAAAAGCATTGATTCTGCCTGAAAAGTACGCCCATAGAAAACGGTTAAAGGTAATATTGCAAAGAAAAGTCCACCCCACCAACCACTATCAGGGTCCAAAAGAATTGTTCCAATTCGAATGACTAAAATGATTGTTATCAAACTACAAATAACGGCAGTTGAACGACCAACCCATTCGTGAATTCCTGTTAACTTATAAAGCTGACCTATTAAAAATGGAAAAAGCGGAAACTCACATTCAACAAATCCATCACTTGCACCTCCCCAATCAATTTGCGGCAACCAAATAGGCGTACCTTTAAGGGCAAAATGTCTGGCCATAGCTGCGGTATCAGCCTGACGCCAGCTATGCACACCTAGAATAGGAGACTGAATCTGAATCAAACGAAGAATTAAACCTAAAAAGACTG
This sequence comes from Prochlorococcus sp. MIT 1300, assembly GCF_034092375.1. NCBI lineage: Bacteria > Bacillati > Cyanobacteriota > Cyanophyceae > Synechococcales > Prochlorococcaceae > Prochlorococcus > Prochlorococcus sp. MIT 1300. The sequence continues at coordinate 1,020,898 of NZ_CP139302.1, forward strand.
GGATTGAATAATCTCGAAGTCGAAAGTTCAATAAAGCAAGCATCAGAGGTTCTTCTCTATCAAGGTGTATTCCATACAAAACGAGACGACGCAGCATAATTCCATACAAAAACAACAAATATCCCTGCCATTTGCGCCCACAACTCGTTAGGTGCAATCACTTGGTAAAAAATTGTTGCTAACCCTACATTCGCTACAACTGGCAAAGAAGCAACTAGCAAGAACTTGAGCAGGCCCCCAAAGAGCAACCAACCTCTAAGTCTATGGAAGCGAAATGTCAAAGCATTATTTATAAGGTAATTAGAAGTGGCTGCTAGAACTACAGATATAGGCAAAACATTCACAAAGTCGGCATCAAACAATTTCATTAACAGTTTCGTGGAGAATAACTGAACAAATACTCCACTAAAGCCTACAAATGCGAAACTAATTGCACGACGTGGAATTAATCTAAAAGTAATAGTATGTACTAATGAAATCCAAAAATCCCACAAAATTGCTAGGTCCAGCTTAGAACGACCAAATTCCCTCGGTTGGAAAGAAAAAGAAAACTCATCGACTAATAAGCAGCCTCCACTAATAGAAAGTAATTCGTATAAAAATTTAAATCCATTCACATCAACTTTACGAACGAATGGCAAACATTTACTGAGGTTCAATACAATAAAACCACTCATATAATCTGTTAGATGTCCATAGCTTAATGGCAAGCTAAAGCGAGCTAAACGGTTAGCCATCGAGGAGCCTTCAGTGCGTCTTCGGCTAAGTCCTAGGATTTTCGCTTCGCCTAGGAATCGGCTGCCTGAAACCAAATCTAGCTTTCCATTAATTAATTTTTTAACTGCTTTTAATAAGGCAACTGTTTCATGTTGGCCATCAGAATCCATGACCACAGCTATGCTACCTGTTGCATCTAACAAACCCTCTTTAATTGCACTGGCCAAGCCATATCTGCCAACTCGACTAATTAGACGCACACAAGGTTCATGACTAGAGATGCTCTTAACCAGATCTGATGTGCCATCACGAGAGTCATCATCTACGACTAAGATTTCAAGATCATAATATTGCTTATAAATAAGGAGTTGATCTATCAATGGTTGAATATTTTCATACTCATTATAGGTAGGTAAGACGACTGATAGCCTAATTTGCTTTTTCTTTTTTTCCCTGTCAAGTGTAATCATTTCATCGAGAAGTTAAAGGGCAGTTAGAATTAATCTGAGCCGCAAAACATCAGCGACCATGCCTCCTCACTATCAACTATTTTGCAAATCCTAGATAGAGAAATTACCTTTTGATTTAGCCTTATAGGGTCCTGAGTCAAAATCCATTCTGCATTAGGTCTGCTTTGAAAAGAAGCGATTCTCTTGCCTGCATACCAATTGAGGCTTGGTCGCTCCTCATTCCCCTCCAAGACAAGCTCCGTCTCAGGTGCACGAGAAATCAATTCTCTCAAGGAATCAACAGGCCAAGTCTCATTCAATTCCCAAAGCCAAAGGGGGGATGTCATCAAAAACATTAAGGCAAGATAACTGCCTGACATCAACATGAAAATTCCATATCTTCTCTGAGTTTTTTTTGAACTACATAACCAGTTTCCCCCAACGCACAACCCTGCTCCGATTGGCAAGGTAAAAAGGCTATAGGGACTAAATGCAGAAAATAGATTCGCCAACCCCAAAGAACTGACAAAAACCAAGATCAAGCCAATGCACTGCCAAAGAGAAGGTACTCTTTCAAGAACCCTGAAATAAGGAGGTTTCTGAGAGCTGTCGCGGTTTATCAACCAAACCAAGGGAGGAGCACATAGCAAAGCGAAAGGGAGCCAAAGGGGGTGGCTATACCAGGGCAATTGAGTCTTAAGAGGAAAGATTGCCAACATCATTACCAATTGAGTGCTTAAGGCCCATTGACCCCATAGGCTCTTACGTCTTCGCCAAGCCCACATAACGCCAAAGGGCCATAACAACAACCAAGGCCAACCCCCTTCAAGAATTTCTATAAGAGGCACTCTCCAGCCAAGGTCACTCCCTTCCCCTGCATCTAGGAGTACTCGCATAGCACCATCACCACCCCACAACCAAAAAGCTGCATGTCCACGCTGCCACCAATGAAAAAAATGCCACCCAAGACCTGGAGCCAGGCCTAAAGCAAACCAAAGAAGTAGCCCTAGAGTCCACCAATTCTTCCAGGCTTTTCCCCAAGCAAGTGCCACTAATCCAGCAAACAAAACAGGTAAAAGTAAAGGTGCTTTAAGCATCAACATGCAACTGCTAACTAAACCAATGCCTAACATTTTCAACTGGGTGTATGAACAACTATCAAGCGCAGCTATCAATAGCCAAAGCAGTGCAATGCAACTCAACTGAGTGCCATCCAACATTGCCAGGCGACCATGGCGTACCAAAGGCATCAACGTCAGCAAAATTCCAGAGGTAACAAGAGTGACATTTCGATCGCCACAAGTTAATTTCCACTGAATTAGCCCTCCAAAAGGCACGACGAAACTAGATAAAAATGCTGGTATTATTCGGACATAAAACTCATTCGGTAATGACTGCCAAACATTCGAATTAGTATTATCAAAACCCATTGCAAAAGCAATAAGCCAATGCAAACCTGGTGGTTTGTTCAAGTAAGGCTCATTCCAAATTGTAGGCAGAAGTTTTTGTATCCCACTTTTGGGTATGAACTCATATGAAACACGTGCAACAGTACCTTCGTCAAAATCTCTTAAAGGCAAATCCCCCAGACCCACAAAAGCCAGAAGGCAACCCAAACCCCACAAAAGTAATAAGCCTTTAAAAGGAGCTACTCCGTCTGCCGTAAAAGATTCATCTGAAACTCGTGGATTCAACTCTAAAGGCCTTCTTGCATTCATAAGAACCAAGCACCTCAACTTTCTCGATACATGTCTTTAGTCTGACAAATCAAACTATTTACATTTTCCAAAAACAATGCCAAAGCTCAAAAAAAACCTTGGTTTTTATAATATCTATAGTGAAAGAATCTAGTTTTGGATTTGACTACATGGCCAAAAAGTTGAAATTTTGTATTTGATATTACAAATCATTTTAAAGGTTCAATCTAAATTTGAAACTCAAGTGATAACAGCGCCTAGGGACTAGACCATTGATACTTCTGGCACATCAAGGTGTGTCCAAGAGCACATTAATGGCGAGGATTGCTAGGTGCATATATTGCGCCTCTTTGTGTGAGGAACTCAATGAAACTCTTCCAGCAATTGCTGGTAGCACCTGCTGCGCTTGGCCTTATGGCTCCTGTCGCTGCAACTGCTGCTGAGCTAAACATCAATGGTGTTTCTGACTACGCCGCTTCTAGCGAGCAAGTCACAAATGCTTCTCAATTCTCTGATGTCCATCCTAGTGATTGGGCTTACCAGGCTCTGACCAACTTGGCTGAGCAAACTGGATGCGTAGCTGGAACCCCCAGCGGCAACCAGTCAATGACCCGCTTCGAAGCGGCTGCTCTCCTTAATTCTTGCTTAGGCAACGTCGCTGAAGCTTCTGACGACGTTCGTCGCCTAACCAGCGAGTTCGGCCCTGAACTTGCAGTACTTAAAGGTCGCGTTGATGGCCTAAGTGCTCGTGTTGGCGAGTTTGAAGCAGGAATGTTCTCCACCACCACAAAACTAAGTGGAGAAACAGTATTTGTTACGGGCGCTGTTTCTTATGACGACCGCGACAAAGCTGGCAAGACTGATGATGCATTCACATTCAACTATGCAACCAGGCTTGACCTAGACACCAGCTTCTCTGGCGAAGATTTACTGAAAACCAGAATCAGCGCTGGTAACTTCGGCAACACACCTTTCGGTGGCGATGCATTCTTGGAGAGGGCTTACACCTCTGGATCTGCTGACACACTAGAGATTGATCGTAGTTACTATCAATTCCCTCTTGGTGATTCCTTTACTGCCACCGTTGGCGCAGTAATCCGTCAGGACGACATGCTTGCAGTATGGCCTAGCCAGTACCCAAGCTCATCCAACCTTGATGTCCTCACCTATGCTGGTGCTAATGCCGCATATAACCTTAAAGAAGGCCAAGGTGCAGGTCTTTCCTGGGCAAATGATGAAGGCGTAAGCGCAAGTCTTGTTTATGTAGGCAGCAATGGTTCTGATGCTTCCAAAGGCATCATGACCAAAGAAGGTGGTGATGACATCACAGGCCAGATCGCCTATACCGGCGAAGGATTTGGTGCTGCAGTTGTTTACACCGAATCAGACGAAAAGTCTGGTAATTACGACGCCTGGGGCATCAGTGGTTACTGGGCACCTGAAGAGGTTGGCGCTATTCCTACCGTCAGTGGTGGAATTGGCTTTAAAACCCTTGACAAGGAAACTTCTACTGCAAAAGACGAATTCACTTGGACCGTTGGTCTTGAGTGGGCTGATGTAGGCGCTGATGGCAACTCCCTAGGCTTCGGCTTCGGTAGTGCAGAAGGCTGGCAGGACAAGTCTGGCTATGACGATCCCATGGCTTATGAAGTCTGGTATGACATGGCTATTAGCGACAACGTAAGTGTGACTCCTTCTCTCTTCCTTGTTGAAGTAGACGGAGACGACAAAGACTACTCAGGCGGTCTTATCAAAACCACTTTCCGCTTCTGATTCTTTCAAAGTCAAATTGACTTTGAATGGTTCCAGAAACTTTGGTTGTTATTTGCCAAAAAAAAAGCCCTCTTTAAAAAGAGGGCTTTTTTTTACTTTTTAGCCAAGTATTTGTTTGGATAGATAAATCGCAATTCATGCGCACTCGCCCATGCCCATTGCATCTGACATCACTGCTCTTGTAGGTCGTACACCTTTAGTACGACTAAATCGAATTCCACAAGCAACTGGCTGTAAAGCCGAATTGTTGGCCAAATTAGAAAGTTTTAACCCGACAGCATCAGTTAAAGACAGAATTGCAGGGGCAATGGTTCAAGCTGCTGAACAAGAAGGCACAATCACACCCGGCAAAACAATTTTAATAGAACCGACGAGTGGAAATACTGGTATAGCCCTTGCGATGGTCGCGGCAGCAAGAGGATATCGATTGATTTTAACTATGCCAGACACTATGAGTACAGAACGTCGCTCAATGTTGAGAGCTTATGGTGCAGAGCTTCAGCTAACTCCTGGGAATGAAGGCATTCAAGGAGCTATTGACTTAGCCAAAGAGTTAGTTACAACAACTCCTGAAGCATATTTACTACAGCAATTTGACAACCCCTCTAATCCAGCAATTCATGAAAAAACAACTGCAGAAGAAATTTGGTCTGATTGTGAAGGCCATCTGGATGGATTGATCTCAGGCGTAGGTACAGGCGGAACACTCACCGGTTGTGGGCGGTTATTAAAAAAACGCAATCCCAACTTGCGCATATTTGCTGTTGAACCCGCTTCGAGTCCAGTTTTAGCTGGTGGCAATCCAGGATCTCATAGGATTCAAGGCATTGGAGCTGGATTCATTCCAGGGGTACTACAACAAGAATTGATAGATGAAATTATTCCCATTAGTGATGAAGAAGCTATGGGGATGGGACGAAGACTTGCCAAAGAAGAAGGTCTATTAAGTGGAGTTAGTAGTGGTGCAGCTGTCGCTGCAGCTATCAAAATTGGTATTAGACCAGAAATGGCCAATAAGCGCCTTGTATTAATTTTGGCGAGTTTCGGGGAACGCTATCTATCAACACCTATGTTCAATGCTTCGGCCATTTCAACACCTCGCAAAGACGGACATCTTTAAGCAGTAGGACAATTGAACAATGATTCTAGATCCATATAAAGTTCTGAAAGTGAGTTCAGATGCAACAACTGCCGAAATAAAGGCAGCATATAGATCATTAGTAAAGCGTCATCATCCAGATGCTGGTGGCGAAGAAACAGAGATGCTAAAGATCAATGCCGCTTGGGCAATATTGAGCAATCAAACTAAAAAATACGAATATGACCAAACGAAACAGCAAGAGGATGCTTTCTCACGAGAAACTCAAAAAAGATCAATTCGTAATTCCCAAGCCACAGCTGCCGCCCATGCCACTAAAGGTCAAATTACTGCAGCACATCTAGAACTTATGAACTGGATCAATCATGTCTACTTGCCAATTGACAAGCTCTTAGGACAAGTAATCAACCCTTTTAATGCTGAACTTAAAGCATTATCTGCAGATCCTTATGACGACATATTAATGAATAATTTTTCAAGATATCTCAGCACAAGTCAAAATCGCCTTCAGAAAGTAGATAATTTGTACAGGTCGACATCAACCCCAGTATTAGCTCAAGGTTTTAGCTTAAGTCTCTATCACTGCCTATCTCAAGTCCAAGATGCAATAGTTGAACTAGAGCGTTACACAATGGGATATGTAGATAGTTATCTGCATGATGGGCAGGAAATGCTAAGAGAAGCCAAGCGAATGCGGCTAAGACTTAAATCAGAGAGACATAACTTAAAAGCCTCATGAAATCATCTTGGAAATTCTGGGGTTTAGTAACACTTTTATGGTGCATTGCCACAGGTTTAGATCGCTTGTGGTGGAATTTTCATGCTGGATTTCCATCATGGGATCAAGCTGATTATCTAAATAGTGCCTTAGACCATGGCCGTGCCATTGGCTTCCTCGATGGAGGGCAATGGCTTGGGTGGAAGCACTTACTAGACCTTTCACCCAAAATTCCTCCGCTAGCTTCTCTAATTAATGGCAGTGTTTTAAGCATTGCAGGTGACTCCCCCGCTGAAGCGGCCTGGAGCTTAAGTATCTGGCATGGACTACTGCTGTTTGCAATCGCAGGATGGGGCAAAACACTCAAGGGGGAAGGTTTTGCATTACTTACAGCGAGCTTTGTAGCTATAGCACCAGCCTTAATGGAACTCCGTACAGATTATGTATTGGAGATGTCCCTCACATCAACAGTAACCTTAGCTTTATGGAAACTGGGATGTTGGTGGGATCCCCAAAAAGGTGGCCGATGGGGCCAATCTCTGTTGGCTTGTCTAACAGTCACTGCAGCAATACTTGTCAAACAAAGTGCTCTATTAGCACTTCTCCCTGCCGTGGCATGGGCAAGCTGGATAGCTATAAAAAGAAGTCAAGCCACAAGATGGCAACTTTTAATAGGCCTGACAATATTCTCCTTAAGCATCATTCCGTGGTTACACCACAATTGGATCACAACGATTGGAGGAACTAATAGAGCAGTTATTGAATCAGCAATAAAAGAAGGGGACCCATCTCTATTTACATTGGAAAATTGGATTTGGTATCCGCGCTTACTTCCTGAACAAATTGGAGCTCTATATCTAGCAATAGGGATTAGCGGCCTTTTCCTTTGGTCAATCCAACAAAGCCAGACCAACCATCCTTTAAGTAAATCGCATAAAGAACAAGATGATTACAAGTCATGGTTATGGCTAATCATCACCCTGATAAGCGCTTGGATATTAACAAGTCTCAGTCCAAATAAAGGCGATCGTTATATCACCCCTCTTTTACCTCCTTTACTCTTATTGCTTTCGAGAGGCTGGTGGGAGTGGGGTACTTGGTTCAACCAACATTACCCAGGAAAGACATGGAAAATGCCTTGTTTTCTTATAACAGGTTTTTTAGCAACTATTCCAAATTCTTTGACAAGTCAAGTCAAACGACTCGTACTACACAAACAAGGACCTTTAGAAGAAATCGTCGATACAGCTAGACGAGCCAACCCAAGCAAAAAGCCAATGACTGTAATTGTGATACCCAGTACACCGGATCTGAACCAACATAATGTTAGCTACTACGGTCGAAGGCAAGGCGGACAATTGGTTGGCCGCCAGCTTGGTAATAACAAAAGTGATCTAAAGCCTCTTTTGGCACAGGCAAAGTGGGTGATTTTGGCTGAGGGTGATCAAGGCTCTGTCAGATCAGATGCCAAAGCGGTAGACCAAGGTATTAGAGCAAGCAAGTTTTTCATCGAAATTAAAAGGTTCCCAAGACCACAAGGCGGCAGCTATTCCTTATGGCAAAGAAGTCTTAAAGCTCCACCTGCCACAAATTTTGCTAAAGACTTCTCAAAATTAGCGAGAGGATTAAACAATGGGCCAAAAGGATTAGCAGAAGTGTTTGACCAAGTAGCAATTCAACATATGCTTGATGGACATTTCGAATATCGATTAGAAGTTCGGGAGAATGCTTTAAAACAACTGAGAAAAAATCGAAATAATCCTGATGCTCACTGGAGTCTTGCTCTACTAGCCACTTTATCTAACAGACCTAATCAAGCCGCAAAACATTTTTCTTCTCTAGAAAAACTACTACCAAATTCACCATGGCCTAGCGCTTATCGAAGTGTGGTCACCCTTGCAGCATGGGACCCTTGGACAGCAGTCTTAGTAGCTGATAAAGCCAATCAAAAACGACCCAACAATGTTCTTCAAGGACTCGGAGATCTCAGTGGTGTGATAGGGGGAGCTATATGGCGCCTGCCGAATGCATCTAAGTCAATTCCACGGGCAATTGAAGAAATAGAGACAGCTCTTGAGAAGTCTTAAAGCTCCTCACGCCAAACTTCTAGTTGATCAATACGCAGCCAAACATCAGGAACTGGACGTCTCCAACGAATTTGAGCATATTCACCTTTAATTAGAAGCAACTCACCAGGTCCCTCAAATGGATATGCAGGGGGGTTCTCATCACTGGCAGTTGACTCAACGCTATCTAGATAAGCCGCTCTATTGAGGCGAACCAATGCCCCTTTTTTTAAGCTTTTGGAGGGCTTATCAGATCCATTTTCTTCAGCCATAAGAAGTGGAGTTCCTAATTTTTCAACCTTGTGAACCAAACCTACCTGAGAAGAGCTAATGATGACATGCGCTTGTGACCCAAAAATTGATCTTTAGAAATGACCTCTGATTGAGTGAAGTTCCTCAATTAGATGTACCAAAAGGGTTAAGCCTCTATATCTTCCTGGAAACTTTCGTTAATGTGTCGCAGCAATTAAATGGTTTACAAGATGCGGTTACTTCTTCTGGGCTGCAGTGGTTTTATAGGTCGTGAACTTGTCCCCCACTTATTAAACAAAGGCCACCAACTAACCCTAATCAGCCGACAGCCATTTAAGAAACTTGCAATCAATGGCCTCTCGATTTCAGACAACCTCAATCATCTAAAACTTGACCCTAGCTCTGCAAAAAGCTGGGAGGACAGCAATCTCTTGCAAGCCTTAAAAGAAGCAAATGGTGTAATTAACCTCACAGGAGAACCGATAGCGGAAAAACGTTGGACGCCTACTCACCTGAAAACGATCGAAGATAGTCGACTCAATACAACAAAAGCAGTAGTAAAGGCGATGACTCAAATGAACAAGCCTCCTTCAGTATTAATCAACGCATCTGCTATTGGCTACTACGGAACAAGCGAAAACAATTTATTTACAGAAGACAGTGTATCTGGCAGCGATTTTCTTGCGGAGCTTTGTACAAAATGGGAAAAGGCTGCTGCCCAAAAACCAAACTCCACAAGATTACTAATTATTCGCATTGGCATAGTCTTAGGCCCCAATGGAGGCGCCTTAGGGAAAATGCTGCCCATATTTAAAGCAGGGCTTGGTGGCCCTATCGGTAATGGACGTCAATGGATGAGTTGGATATTTAGGACGGATCTCTGTGAAATCATCAGCCAGGCACTAGAAACTAAAGCCTGGACTGGAGTAATAAACGCCGTAGCTCCTTATCCTGTATCCATGGCAGATTTTGCAACCACACTTGGGAAGGTTCTTCGCCGCCCAAGCCTATTAACCGTACCTGGACCTATTCTCAAATTACTTTTAGGGGATGGCGCACAAATAGTACTTAAAGGACAAAACGTTCAGTCCAAAAAGTTAAAGGCTTTGAAATTTAGCTTTCAATATCCACAACTTTTAGATGCTCTTCATTGTGCCAACAATCCTCAGAAAATAGATAATAAAAAGAGCAAAATTGCCAACAATCAATGAATAAGTTTAGAAATAGCATTAGCCATTGCATGAGCTCCACCGGATACTCCAAGCCTAATACTGGCTTGCTTTGCACATTCATCTATAAGTTTCTGGTCATTCCTAACTCGTGCCAAAAGGTCAAGAATGAGACTGGCTGTCTTCCTTAAGGTCGATTGATCTCCAGTAGATCCATGAACGCAAAAAACTGTGGGTCCTAATAATCGACGCTGAGCTTCAGCAAATGTGTTCGTAAACTGTGGTCCTTGACCTACCAATTGCACAACAGGCTTGGCAAGACCAACAGTTTGCTCTGTGGCTGTTCCAGCCATGCAAACCAAGAGATCACTATTTTGCAATATTTGAGCAAAGGCACCTCTGCGAACATTCATCTTCAACAAACCTCGTTTGATCCGCAATGGAGAAGATTTACTCAACCCACCTTCTAGAGCCCAACCTTTACTCAAAGCCAAATGATGAAGCGCCACATCATCTAAGGCTGATACCAAAGCTAAATCCAGAGTTATCTCACCGCTACCAATAAGCATTTCAGGGAGAAGCTCTATCAAGCTCAGAATCAATAGCAAATTTTTATCAACCTCAGGCCTTCTACTCCCCGGCAGTATCCCTAAACGCCTACGACAAGACGGCAACGCTGGTTGATTTATAAAGACCATATCCATAAAAGGATTGCCTAAGAACTTCACGATGCGACCCAACTGAATTGAAAGATCATTTGAGGTCAATTGATCTCTGCTATAAACCTCTAAAAAACGCTGACTTTTCAAGCAAGCACCACAAGGCCAAGGGAGGCACAACCTGCCCTCATAATGGCTTGAATAAGCAACCAAATAGGTAACGACAGGACGGCGACTTAACCAAGCTGCCAAGACCGGAACGACATCACCAACAACTACTATCAGCTCATAAAAATGAGCCATTCGTAACAGCTTCACTACCCGCTTAAGTAAATAAAAAGCTTGTCCTTCTAAAAACTCAACCAGTCGCCCACTCATACTTGTATATCCAATACCTCCTGTACTGAACTCTTTCCCCTCATCAATTACAAAAATTCCAGAATTTTTATAAGCGGCTCCCAAGCCGACTAAAGGCAACGCCTCAACTGTATGTCCCAATCCTTTTAATTGTTCGCCAAGGATTGCCCCAGATAAGTCTTCACCATGCCCATTACTTAATAGCAAAACCCTTGCCAATTCAAAGCTCCAACCAATTCTTTACTTTTATCAGAGCCTCCCACTCAGGCTTTCGCTCAAGACCATCGGCAATAGAATTGCTAAGTTCTTTCCCACATTCTGGCAAAATCGACATAACTCTTTTGACATAGTCAATGTGATCTCTCACGCCTTTCGAATTCGTTTCTAATAACGCCAAACTCAGATTGACACGTGCTTGGGGATCTTTGCTATCAATTCTGACTGCCTTTCGTGCAGAGAGCAAAGCATCATTTGGCTGATCACAGAGCAGCTGAAGCCACGCAAGACAAATCCACCCCGCTGCTTGATTTGGTGAAACTGTGGTAAACGTCTCAAAATCCCCAATAAGTTCTTCCGCAGGAGTTCCCGATTGATAACGATCCATTGCCCTTTCAAAGAGGCTCTCTTGATTAGCTTCCATTGAAAAAGTCTTAGAAGAACAACACAGACCTCATTAAAGCCTTAGGCAATCTCAATAACAGTCATACTGCGAATGAGCTACCGCAACCACATGTTTGCGTGGCATTAGGATTAGTGAAGTTAAAGCCACCACCGATCAGGTCGGTACTGAAATCCAATTGCATTCCGTAAATGTATAGAAGACTTTTCGGATCTGATACAACTCTCAACGAGGTTCCATCTGAAATCAGGTATTCATAAACCTCGTCTGCCTCTTGTATTTCAGAAGAAGGGACAAAATCCATCGTATAACTCATTCCGCTGCAACCCCCAGAACGCACTCCCACCCTCAAGACCTGAGTTTCACCCTGCTCATTAGCCAGTCGAGACAACTGCTGCATGGCCATTTCAGTAATTAAGATTCCCTTACCATCTGCTGCTGTATGGGTAACAGCAGTAGTTTCAGCACTGCTCATCGATCATGAGAAAACTCTGCACTCACTCTATGGAGATACATGAAATTGTGTCGCATTCACTTCTGGCAACAATGTTCATAGAGTCAGGTAGTTCTTATCTCAGAAGCGAGTGCGAGTAGCAATCGTTGGAAGTGGGCTTGCAGGCCTTACCGCAGCCGTGGACCTTGTTGATGCAGGGCATTCCGTGGACCTCTATGAAGCCAGACCCTTTGTAGGCGGCAAAGTGGGTAGCTGGGAAGACAAAGATGGAAACCACATTGAAATGGGCCTACACGTCTTCTTTTTCAATTACGCAAACCTCTTTGCCCTTATGCGAAAAGTAGGGGCATTTAAAAACTTGCTTCCAAAAGACCACACACATTTATTTGTGAACAGCGGAGGCGACCTACGATCGCTGGACTTTCGCTTTGCCTTGGGCGCGCCCTTTAATGGACTCAAGGCATTTTTTACTACACCACAACTGAACTGGATAGACAAATTACAAAATGCTCTTGCTCTAGGAACCAGCCCTATACCTTTGGGCCTAATTAATTATGAAGGTGCAATGAAAATAATTCGGGAGCTGGACTCAATCAGTTTCCAAAAATGGTTCTTAAGTCATGGGGGAAGTCAACAAAGCATTAATAGGATGTGGAATCCAATAGCTTATGCATTGGGCTTCATAGACTGCAAAACAATTTCTGCAAGATGCATGTTGACTATCTTTATGATGTTCGCAGCTCGAACAGAAGCATCCAAGCTGAATCTACTAAAAGGATCACCACATCGTTGGCTAACTGCACCAATATTAGATTACATTCAGGCTAAAGGTGGAAAGCTACACTTAAGACATAGAGTACGGGAAATTCATTATGATACGAACCATTCATCAAACATAACAGGGTTAACTATAGGCACACCAAATGGAGATATAACTGTTCAAGCAGATGCATACCTGGCAGCATGTGATGTTCCAGGAATTCAAAAACTACTACCTAAAGAGTGGAGAAAATTCTCAGAGTTTGCCGCAATAGATAAACTAACAGCGGTACCAGTCGCAACCGTTCAACTTCGATACAATGGATGGGTCACAGAACTGAATAATTCCAGTGCCCGAAATAACCTAACAACTCCTGCGGGGTTAAATAATCTTTTATATACAGCAGATGCAGATTTTAGCTGCTTCGCAGATCTAGCACTAACTAGTCCCGAAGACTATCTATTAGAAGGGCAAGGTTCCTTGCTTCAATGTGTTCTTACTCCCGGAGATCCATGGATCCCAAAATCAATCGAAGAAATTGTCAACCATACAGACAAGCAAGTTCGTCAATTATTCCCTTCCTCTCGTTCACTAAAATTAGTTTGGAGCAATGTAGTAAAACTGGCCCAATCGCTATATAGAGAAAGTCCGGGCATGGAGGTTTTCCGGCCTGACCAAGCTACTCCAATAAAAAATTTCTTTTTAGCGGGTAGTTATACTCGTCAGGATTACATAGACTCCATGGAAGGTGCAACAATGAGTGGTCATCTTGCCGCAGGCAAAATAATGCGTAAACCTGCAAAGCTTGCAACAAATAAGGCGGTTGCATAAGAATGGGACGCTGGTTAGAACATACGGTTGTCAGCAATATTGACGCGCCTGTTGATCAGGTGTGGAAGGTATGGAGTGATTTAGAGGCAATGCCTCTATGGATGAGTTGGATCGAATCCGTCAAAACAATGAATGAAGAAGATAAAGTCCTGCCAGACTTAACAGAATGGACCTTGGCAGCCAACGGATTTCGCTTTAAATGGAAAGCAAAGATTACTGAAAGAGTTGATGCTCAGAAATTGCAATGGGAATCCATAGGAGGACTACCCACAAAAGGGGCAGTAAGGTTTTACGAGGAAAAAGACAACTCAACTGTTGTCAAATTATGTGTTAGCTATGAGTTGCCAAGAGTTCTAGCTCCAATAATGGAGCCAAATATTCTTGGAGGAATGGTAACAAATGAATTACAGGAAAATATAAATCGATTTAAAAAGCTAGTTGAAAGCGGCTATTCAAAAAATAATTAATATGCATTCGAGTGAATTCGAACCAAACCTTACTTATTCTCTAATTATTTAAAGTGATAACGATTCAATACAAGCTTTAGCCAAACCTTCTAAATCATGAGGACTTGCTTCCCTATCTACTCTATGAAAATTTTCCTCGCAAATCAAACTTGTTTGAGGACCAATAGAAATCAGCTTAACTTTATCAATTAATTCTTCCCATTTAGGGCCAAAATGTAGTCGCAAGAGTCGCGCTGTATGCAAGGCAGTCTTACCACTCGTAAAAGTAATTGCATCTATAGCAGAAGTATTAATAGCCTTTAATGTGCCTTCAGGAATCCTATCTGGACAACAAGATTCATAAGCCGCTACTTCGACTACCCGCACACCAGACTTCCCAAAAGCTTCTGAAAGCACGGACCTACCACCACTCTGCACCCTAGGCAAAAGCATCCTTAGGCCCCATCCTGAAACAGGGAAATGTTGAATAAGGCTTTCAGCAACAAAATCAGGGGGGACAAAATCAACCGCAACACCTAATGACTCAAGCAAATACGCAGTCTTCCGCCCAACAGCAGCAATTTTCAAACTCGAGGGGCCCCTAGACAAGCTCTTTCCCATTTTCTCTAATCTTTCTTGAACCGCATGAACACCATTAGCACTAGAAAAAACTATCCAGTGAAAATTTTCTATATCTGCCAAGGCATCATCTAAAGGACCCCAATCGTCGGGAGGGCCGATTACTAAAGCAGGCAAGTCAAGTGTTTTCGCCCCCAAAGTCTTGAGTAAATCACTAAACTCAGAATGTTGCGCCTGCGCTCTGGTTATCACAACAGAGAAACCCTTTAGTGGCTTTTCGACTAAATTCATAAGATTTCATTCTAAATGAATATTCAATGGAATAAAGGAAACTTTTAGGGAATTGCCAGCCTTGAATTCAATCAGTTATTAATTAAACATACAAAATAAACTAGTACTGTGGAAAGCAATCAGTCTTAATCTGTGAAAGCATCAAAACCTCTAAAAGAAAATTGCTCTTTATGCTTATCCACTTTAAAAAGAGTCCTGAGAGCAATATATTGAGCCTCAGGAACCTGGCCAGGAGAATAAGCTGTAGGTATAGATGGATCTAAAATTGACAAAAAATCTTCCCAAATATAAGGGCTGCCATAAACAATCAAAGCATCAAGAAGGCCGGAATCCTGCAATTGTTTTATTATAAGCTTCCATGGCTCATAGAGATAATTATTACCCGCGAATGGATTACCTCTAAAGAATAGTTGTAACAAGAAGGGTTTTTTGCCAAATCTTTGTAAATCTAAAGGTGAATCAGATTCATCTAACCATGGCAATATTCCGAGCCGATGTGAAATGAAAGTTTTATAACCAAAGCGCTCTGGGAGCAAGATGGCTGGCGAATATTTATCCAGAATATTCGAAGACATTAAACTATCTACTCTAATCAAATTTAATCCATCAGCCTTACCATCTAAAGAGTTACGATGACGTGCCTCCAATGATGCCTTTGCAATTTCATGAACAAGTGCTCGATCGTCTTCACTTTGCAAAGTTTCTGTATAAACAGCATATGAAGTTGAAATCTTCTCAGGAAGATTGACTTTACGTTTTCTAAGTGCCTCTTTCCTTCGTCGAATGGAATGTTCTAATCTTTCAATAGGCAGCCTTCCAGATTGGAGTGCCTGAAAAATTGCATCAATCGCTTCCTCGGCATTTTCAGGCATAAGAATCAAATCAGCACCTGCTTCAAACGCAAGAACTGCTGCCTCGCTAGAACCATATGAATTAGAAATTGCCTGCATTATTAATGCATCCGTAACTATTAATCTATCAAATTTTAACTGATCCCGAAGCAGGTTTTTCAATACTACTTTTGAGAGCGTAGAGGGATACTTTTCATCCAATTTCTTTAATACTAAATGACCAGTCATAACTGCATCTACACCAGCCTTCATTATTTCTATAAAAGGAATTAATTCACAAGATTTTAACCTTTCAAGCTCATGATTTAACACTGGTAAATCCAGATGGGAATCCAGCTCTGTATCACCATGACCAGGAAAATGCTTTGCACAACTCAAAACCTTTTCAGCAGCTAATCCTCTTTGAACTGCACAGGCGAGAGTCGCTACCGTTGTAGGGTGTTCTCCCAAAGAACGAACATTTATAACAGGATTTGACGGATTATTATTAACATCGCAAACCGGCGCAAGAACCCAATTAAGTCCGCATTTGCGAGCCTGACTGCCAATACATTTTCCATAGCGTTCTGCTAAAAGTAGAGCTTTTTTAGGGTCTTTAGAAAAAATCCTTGCCAATGCCATTTGTGGTAACAACCAAGTTCCACCTGAGAACCTTTGTCCGATCCCTTCTTCAACATCTGCACACAAAAGAAGTTCCTTTGGGCTACTGCTCCACTGCTGAAGGCTTCTACAACGATGTTGCAGTTCAAAAGCATTACCTCCAACAAGAATTACTCCCCCCACACCCTTAGCTAAAAGGCGTTGTAATTCAAAGTTACTTAGCTCCCATTCTGGATACTCTCTTTCACTATCAGCCTCATGCCCACTGGCCCTAACAACTAGTAATTGAGCTATCTTGCGACGAATTAAATCATTAGATCTTTGATCTAGTTTTTCAACCATCATTTTCAGATTTGGAGTCCATACGTTTATTTCTTTCATCTTCCAGTTTCCCTAAAAGGCCCAAAAGAGCACTTCCTTGCTCAAGGCCACGGTCTAAGTGAAACAAAACCTCAGGAGCTCGTCTCATTTGCAATCTTCGACCCAACTCTCCTCGCAAAAAACCACTAGCGGCACTAAGTCCTTCTAAAACCTCATGTTTTTGCTTGGCATCTCCAAAAACACTTACATAAATTTTGCAATGTTGTAAATCCCCTGAAACCTCAACTTCGGTAATACTCACCATCCCTTTACGGACCCTCTCGTCTCTAATACCACTAAGAAGTAACTCACTAATTTCTCGGCGGATCAAAGCCGCGACCCGTTCAACGCGACGTCCATGTGCCATGTCTATGCAAAAGATTGAGGAAATACCATTGCGTGAACAATCAAAGCAAGAGTAGTCAGCCCACTAATCAAAGCACCTATTAAAGCAATTGCAGTTACTGGGTTACTGCTCCTACGAACAAGAGGCTCAATAATGGCGGTAAAAACGCCAAGGATGATTGTGATGAGGTATTTGGGATACCTCGCAACATTGGCAAAAAACTCACCCATGGGCCTCTAAATCATGCATGTTGTAGCTACTGTGCCTGTCTCTAGAAAGAAAAGATCATGTTAGAACTACATCAATTCCGCCATTCTGCTTTCTGCTTGAAGGTCAGAATGGCCCTAGAACGCAAAGACCTTAGTTATCGAGTAGTTGAAGTAACTCCTGGGATAGGGCAACTCACAGTTTTTCGAATTTCAGGTCAAAAACAAGTTCCAGTTTTAGTTGATGGAGATAACGTGGTATCTAATTCAAGCGCAATTCTTCGATATCTAGAAGAATTAAGTCCCGAACCAACACTTTTTCCAAAAGATCATAGTCAAGAAGCTCAAGCCCATCTAATTGAAAATTGGGCCGATACCACTCTGGCCAAAGCTGCGAAAGCAGCCTTGCTTCAAGCTGCAGCATTAGATCAAGAACTTCGAGGCGCTTTGTTGCCTAATGAACTTCCAGAACCCTTTCGCAAAGCGATAGAAGGACTCCCTTTAAAAGTAATTAATGACCTCTCTGACGCGTTGAATCAAGGAGAAAGACAGTCCTTAATGGCCTGTCTTGAGAAGATCACTCAACTAGTTGAAAAGAAAAGATGGCTTGTAGGAAACTCAATAAGTGCTGCTGACCTAGCAGTAGCGGCTCAACTATCTTTACTTCGCTTTCCACCCTCTTCCGGAGAAACACTTGCAGGGAAAGGGGTCCCAGGTATAACTGATCACCCACACTTACAAGCCCTCTTCCACTGGAGAGATGAATTAGAACTTTCTTTAAATGAAAAAGATCCAGACTATTTCTGAAAACTCACTCATTTTTTAGCGTGCCTAACCCACTAATCCGTCTATGTGACCACTACGTTGTACTAGAGCCGGAAAAACCAGAAAGAATTCTCAATGCTGATGAAACATTGATATGGCTTGATACCTGGTTAAAAACTTTAGATAAACTACCAGAGGATTTAAAAGAGCAAGATTCAACCGAAACTGCAGCCAAGCGACTGCTTGATACTGCATGTAACTTAGAAATTCAACCAGGAATCAACCTCCAGTGGTTTGCTGTCCGACTAGATCCTCCGGAGGACAAAGGATAGAAGGTAATTTTTCCAAAATACTTAGCGCAACTTGATCAGCTGTCTCTTCTCCACCAACCTCTATATGCAAATCTGATTCAGCATAAAAAGCTTTGCGTTTCCCGAAAATGACCTTGAGTTGCTCTTCAGGGTCTTCACCATCCAATAAAGGTCTACTAGCCGGGTCTAACTGCAGCCTTCGCAAAAGTTTTCGCTGCCCAGGATCAAGCCATATCACTAATCCCTGATGCATAATTCCCCAATTCGTAGGCCGAGTCACCACACCACCACCCGTTGCCACTACAAGTGAGTGCCTCTGACCTATGTCATTTAAAACTTGACTTTCAATTTCACGAAACTCTGCTTCCCCATTTTTCTCAAAGATCTCATGAATCTCCATAGATAACAATTTTTCTATTACCACATCTGAATCCACAAACCTATACCCAAGTCGCTGAGCCAAAAATGGACCAGAACTACTCTTTCCACTACCCATCATTCCTACCAAATATAAGTTCCGCCCCTTTAATCTTTGGGCCAGTGGATGAGGATGCATGGATTCAGTCATTGAGCCTTACTCTTTTGCAACTAATTAGGATGGAGATTGGTCTGAAGTGCCATGACTGAGATCTCTCAAATACATTCCCACGGTAAAGGTAGGTCATGTGTCATTACCAGGCGCGCCTGCTTCAGCGCAAGCCACCAATACTGGCTACCAGAACTGTCCCCAGAAAAAAATGAGCTTGAATTTGGCCCATGCTCATTGTCGCCAGGGCATGGACACAATTACGAGCTAATCGTATCCATGGGGGGAGAATTGGACCAGGATGGGATGGTCTTAAACCTCTCTGAAGTAAAACACGCAATTCACTCTGAAGTCACAAGCCCACTTAACTTCAGTTGTCTGAATAAAGTTTGGCCAGAATTTGACCTCTCGAAACCGAATGGAATCCTCCCAACAACTGAAGCATTGCTTCTCCTCATATGGAAGCGCTTAAATAAGCTACTACCTCTAGTTTCACTTCGCCTTTACGAACAACCAACTCTTTGGGCCGATTACTCAGGAAATTCAATGGAAGCTTACCTAACGATTCAAAGACATTTTGCAGCTGCCCACAGACTTGCTAGACCTGAATTGTCTCGAGAGGAAAATGAAAAAATCTATGGAAAGTGTGCTCGCCCGCATGGACATGGTCACAATTACCTGGTTGACGTAACCGTACGAGGCAATATAGATCCACGAACAGGAATGATCTGTAACTTAACAGCATTGGAAAATCTTATTGAGGAGTTAATTCTAGAAAAATTTGATCATACCTTCCTCAATAAAGATATTTCATATTTCATGGAATGTGTTCCTACCGCTGAGAACATCGCCCTTCATATAAATGATATCCTAGAGCAACCAATAAAAGAAATTGGTGCACATCTACATAAAATAAAATTACAAGAAAGCCCCAACAATGCTGCAGAAGTTTACTCAAGCTCTTCACACTCAGACTCTGACCTAAATCAACAGACTCTTCAATCAATAAAAACTGATTGAAGAGTCTCATCTTGAAGCCATACTGGATCAGACTTGTTTTAGCAATTAGCCTGGATGGAAGGCTTGCAAGACCGAATGGAGGCAAGACTTTTTTGGGAGGCAAAGGGGATAGGCGCGTTTTAGAAGAAGCCCTTGCCTGGTCAGATGCAGCTCTCATTGGAGCTGGAACACTACGAGCGCATCAAAGCACCTGCCTAATTCACTCTCCAGACTTAATCTATACTCGACTTAAACAAGGAAAAGCAAAACAACCAATCTCAATTGTTATAGCCAAAGAAAGCAATCAATCACCACAATGGCTTTATTTCCAACAACCTATAGAGCGCTGGCTTATAAATAATCAAAACTATTTAGGGCTAAATAGCTCAACCAAGATTATCAGCCAAGGTTTTGACCGACATCTATCACTTCAACCAAGTTGGGCCGAAACATTGCAGCAACTATCCGAACTAGGCCTTTCAAAACTTGTTCTTCTAGGCGGTGCCAAATTGCTTTATTCTTTCCTGCAGGCTGATCAAATTGACGAACTACAGCTGACCATCACACCACAGGTAATTGGTGGATCTTATAGCTGGGTCCCTGAAGAAATAACTGGTCTCCCAAAAGCCCTATCAGAAAAGCAATCCTGGACTCTTCAACACCAAAAAGTACTCGACGATCAGGAATTAATGCTGAAATACATACGGAATAGGAATGAAAAAGATTAATACAAACTAATTCTCAACAAGAATGACTTGATTTTATCTAAAATCGTAACCCTAATAATTCTTCGTTGATTTCGAGGCACTTCATCAACCTGTAATGTCGAAACTTACTGTCCGCTGGCATCAATCGATAAGAGAAATACCAGAATCTCAATGGGACGCACTAGTAGGCGAGTCAACGACTCTTTTTTATAAGTGGAGGTGGCTAGATGCACTCGAAGCTTCTGAAAGTGTTGCTCAAAAACAGGGGTGGCAGCCAATTCATCTCGGCCTATGGGAAGGCATGAAACCAATAGCATTTGCCCCCCTTTATCTAAAAGGACACAGTTATGGCGAATTTATCTTTGATCAACCATTTGCTCGTCTTGCACATGAATTAAGACTTAATTACTACCCAAAACTGATAGGAATGAGTCCATTTAGCCCGATTCAGGGTTATAAATTCTTCGTTGCCTATGGAGAGAACGCGAACGAGCTTACAAAGCTAATATTTCATACTATAGATAAATTCGCTATAAAAAATAAAATTATTAGTTGCAATTTTTTGTACGTTGACAACGAATGGCGCTTAGTTGCAGAAAAGGCGGGATGTGCGACTTGGCTAAATCAACAAAGTCTTTGGTCAGCAAACAATCAAGAGAATTTTTCTGACTATTTGGCAAGCTTTAATGCCAACCAAAGGCGAAATATCAAAAAAGAAAGAAAAGCAGTTAAAGCACAGGGAATTAAAGTTTCTGCCATTACAGGAGATGCCATAGAGCCAGAAATCTTAAAGTCTATGTATATTTTTTATGATAGGCATTGTGCAAAATGGGGCCCCTGGGGAAGCAAGTATCTTTCACCTAAATTCTTTGAAAAATTAAATATTTCGCAAATCAAAAAGTATATAGTCTTATTCACTGCCTTTAGGGATAATCCACGTGATGCAGTCGCGATGTCTTTATGTGTAGCAGACAAACACCATTTATGGGGTAGATATTGGGGCTCCAAAGAAGAAATTAACTGCCTACATTTTGAGCTATGTTACTACGCCCCTATTGAGTGGGCTCTAGCGAATGGAATCAAAAGTTTTGACCCTGGGGCTGGCGGCAACCATAAGCGCCGTAGAGGCTTTATAGCAAAGCCTAATTTCAGCCTGCATCGATGGTATGACCAAAGAATGGACAAATTAATAAGGTCTTGGTTGCCTCAGGCAAACAACCTTTTACTAGAAGAGATAAATAATATCAATAAAGAATTACCACTTAAAAGTCATGGGAATATGTACATCTCACCTAATAATTCCTAAAATTTTTTACGTATCTTAAAAGTCACTCAAAGCTCCTTTAACGAAGAAATGTCCTCACAGCGATCATTCGAAAAGGAATCAACGAACCCTAAACGGGCAAGTCGAAGATGAAGCTCCTGAAGACTAATCTCCTCTCGTATACGCTGAATTCTAGGAGTCACAACAGGTTCAATACTCCACATAAGAGATACCTCAAATCTCCAGAGCCCCTATAAATTGTAGGACATCCATTTAGTGACCGTCATAGCACACTACATATAGTGATACAGGAACCGCTATCAACATCTGATGCAAAGGAATTCATATCAATTCTTCTGACCAAACCCAAGCCCCCTGGAACAACAAATCGAAGAGAATGGGCAGATTGATTAATTCTGCAGATTATTGAAGCAATGACTTCTAGTGAAGCCACCTCGGAGGGGACTGCTCTCTCCATAAAAGTAATTGACACCAAGCTCTCTCAAAGATTTATAGAGCTGGACCCTCATGGCTATTGCCTCATTACTGTCAATCATGAATCCAACGAAATAATTGTCCGGCACTTCCAAAATGACATTGATGACCAAGGCAGAGCCATTGATCCAAAGACAGGTGCAGTAATAGGTTGCGATGAAAAAAGGAAAGCAGAACCTGCAAATATCTTTCGAGGCAGGAGCGCAAAAGAAATAGGAATCAAGCTAACCGAGGGTGATGGGAAACATCCCATAAGCCGTCTAGACCATGCTCTCTATCTAGGGAGGGAGCTTCAAAAGGCTGAAAATTGCCTAATCAATGGCACAACCTATATACAAGATTGAAAAAACTATCTTGGCAAGCCTAGAAATCGGCCTTCGATCTCTATAGTCTTAAACAATTACAGGATTTCTCTGAGATGGGCATCATTTTTTATCTTGGCTTAATTGTTGGCGGTCTAACAGGGGCGTTTGTTCTCAACAAAGTACTTCGGGCTGCGAAGTTAATCTGAAAATCACTGGTAATAGAACTTGAGACGACTGCCAGCGCCTGCAGGACAGAGCTAGAGATTGTTTTAAAGAGCATCTCGAGCTTCTGAAATCATTAAATGCGCACCTGCCAGTTGACCAGTCAAATCATAAATATCAGAACCAGTGATCAAAACAGGAACCATCTCGCCTGGGTTTGCACATATACCATCACTAGAAGATTCAATCCTTACCTCACCATCAACTTCTGGGGCAAAACGTCCACACCGACCAATCATTTGACCTGTTCGAGGGTTAGTCTGCTCAACCAAAACATCAATGGTCTTTCCAACCAATTGATTATTTTTTTCTGCTGCAATAGGTTGCTGCAAAGCCATAAGCCGATCTCTTCTTGATTCAGCAATATCTTTATCAACTTGACCAGGCAAATTAATAGCCGCTGTACCCTGCTCAGGAGAAAAAGTAAAAACTCCTAAATGATCAAATCTTTGATTCTCTACAAATGCAAGTAAATCGTCAAAATGATCATCTGTTTCACCAGGGAACCCAACAATCAAAGTTGTTCTCAAAACTGCATTATCAAGTTGACTACGAATACGATCAAGTAAAAGCGAATTAACACCTTCTTGCCAAGGGCGATTCATTGCTCTCAACACTTCAGGATGGCTATGCTGTAAAGGTAAATCCAAATATGGAAGAACATTTTGTACTTCCTGGTAAGCCTGCAAAACTTCAGGTGTTAAACCCGTTGGATATGCATAATGCACCCTTATCCAAGGTATTTTTACATCTCCAAGAGCCCTTAAGAGATCTGCTAAACGAGGTCGCCCATAAATATCTAGACCATAATTAGTGGTTATTTGACTAATAAGAATTAACTCCTTAACTCCCTGTTCAGCCAATTGATGAGCTTCCGCAACAATTGACTCGATAGGTCGACTTCGCTGATCTCCACGCAACTTAGGAATAATGCAGAATGAACAGCGGTAGTCACAACCTTCGGCTACTTTTAAATATGCAACTGAATCAGGTGTAGTCCTGTACCGTGGAAGATTTTCATCTGCGACAAATGATGGTTTGGAACTTACCCGGTTAACCCTTTCTCCTAACTCAACCCTTTGCAAAACTTCTACGATATGTTGATAGTCACCTGTACCAACAATCGCTTTCGCTTCTGGCAAAGAATCCAGTAACTCTTCCTTGAATTGCTGTGCCAAACAACC
The DNA here is from genome assembly GCF_034092375.1 of Prochlorococcus sp. MIT 1300. Classification (NCBI taxonomy): domain Bacteria; kingdom Bacillati; phylum Cyanobacteriota; class Cyanophyceae; order Synechococcales; family Prochlorococcaceae; genus Prochlorococcus; species Prochlorococcus sp. MIT 1300. The sequence goes on from NZ_CP139302.1 coordinate 1,044,975, forward strand.
AGCAATAATTAATTCTTTACCTTGATCAGCCAAACCAACGAGTGTTCTAACCGACTCTTCTCTTGCCTCCTGAATAAAGCTACAAGTGTTAACCACAACCAAATCTGCGTCTGCTTCGTTATTAGTCACTCCATAGCCTGCTTGCGCAAGCAATCCAAGCATGTGTTCAGTATCAACGCGATTCTTTTCACATCCAAGGTGTGCAAAAGCTACAAGAGGTCTTGAAGACACCACTTCAGAAGAAAGGCAAGTTTTTGCAACCAGAGACTGAGTTTGATTCATTGATTGGCAAGGGAAAGCTCGAAATTGCTGTGAGAATAGTTTTATCTAGATGAACATAGGGATAGACCTTTTAGGAGTTTGACTGCAAGAATCAACAAAATCAATTACCCCATAATGGGCTCCTCTCGCCTAGTTAGCCGCCGCCGGCAGGATCCAGGTTTGAAATGGGTCAGAGTTGCAATAGCCATTCTCTCAACTATTGGTGTAATTGACACAGGATCTATCACGATTAGTAAATGGGGTTGGCTTGGCGCATTGTCTTGCCCTGGAGGGAGTGAAGGCTGCGACAAAGTTCTTAATAGCCCATGGGGGACAATCTTCAATGGAAGTCAATTCTCTATTCCTTTATCGCTGATTGGGCTTATCAGCTACTTTGCTGTCCTTTCTTTAGCTATTTTCCCACTCTTACCAGGACTCTCCGAAAACAAGAATGAACTTTCCAGGAAAACTTGGTGGGGATTATTCATCCTGTCATGCGGGATGACAATTTTTAGCCTGATTTTATTAGGGTTAATGATTATCAAAATCGAAGCCTTCTGCTTCTTTTGTGTACTCTCAGGCGCTATTTCTTTATCTCTATTAGTCTTGACAATTATTGGTGGCAACTGGGAGGACCCTGGTGACATGATTTTTAAAGGAATAATTCTTTCAATTGCTGTATTACTAGGGGGCCTCCTTTGGGCGTCCACAACAGAGACGTCCGCTGCAAATGACTCAATAGCTTTTGAGCAAGGAGTCGCTCCTCCAATAACAGCCTCGAGCACCGCAAATCAAATTGCTCTCGCAAAACATCTGAAATCAATCGGAGCAGTTCAATACAGCGCATATTGGTGCCCTCACTGCCATGAGCAAAAAGAACTATTTGGTAAAGAAGCGGCAAGTTACTTATCAATCGTTGAATGTGCTGTAGATGGAAAAAATAACCAACATGCACTATGTGAAAAGAAAGGGATAACGGGTTATCCATCCTGGGAAATTAATAACCAAATCTATTCAGGGACTAGATCTTTAGATGAGCTCGCGGAACTAAGCGACTATAAAGGGGCTAAATTCTTCTAAAAATTTTGTTCTATTCATGAACTGGTCTTGTAAACAAGCCAGCAAAAATTGTCTGACGTGAATGACACCTCCAATAAGGCAGAGTTGCAGGTGCATCATTCCTAAAATGGCCTCCACGACTTTCATCACGAAATAAGCAAGCTCTAAGCATAAGATAACTAGTAAGCTGCCTATGACTTAGATCAAGGAGAAGATTTAACTCTCTTCTGGCACCATTCTCAAGCCTAATAGATAAATCTTTTGGCTGTTCGGTAATCATTTTGAGTAGGTCTTCTTCCTTAGTTTGCGCAAGATCTTTCTGAATTGTTAATAAAGCTGCATGCATGCCCTTAGCCGAACGATCAACCCCGGCTTGAAACCAACAAAGCTTTCTAAGATCTTCTATTTGCCTAAGTAGAGATCGAACATTTTCTTCGGCTTTAAGAAGACATCCGGAACTATCTGAAACAAATTCTGTGCGTTTAATTTCAAGCCTAGATACAGAATTCAACTCTACAGACGCAAGCTGTCTTGCAAAAACCAAGCATTCCATTAATGAGTTACTGGCCAAACGATTTGCTCCATGCAAACCCGTACATGCGACCTCTCCTACAGCAAAAAGTCCTTTCAAGGTAGTTGCAGCTTGCAAATCTGTTGCAACGCCACCCATCCAATAATGAGCTGCTGGAGCAACAGGAATCAAACTGTTTAAAGGGTCTAATCCAAGTTCCCTGCAATGCTCAAGAATCGTAGGGAAGCGAGCTTCCGCGAAAGTCTTAGACATCGGCGAAAGGTCTAATCCAATATGCTGAACCCCCTGAAGTTGCATAGCTTTAACTAATGCTCTGCTGATCTGATCCCGAGGCGCAAGATCTCCACCTTTAAGCTCAGCTACAGGGCTTTGACCATAAGAATCAATTAAAACTGCACCTTCTCCACGCAAGGCCTCAGAAATCAAAAAGCACGGAGCGTCTTTATCTTTCAGCCTTAAAGCAGTTGGATGAAATTGAACAAATTCCATATCTTCAACCGCTGCACCTGCTCTCCAGGCCAAAGCAACACCTTCCCCACATGCCTGCGCTGGATTAGTTGTATTGGCAAATAGATGTCCTCCCCCTCCAGTAGCCAGTACAACTGCCCTAGCTGAAATCCAATGCAGATGAGGACCATCTAAAACTTGAGCACCACAACATACATTTCCTTGGACCCAAAGCTGCGTAACGCGTACTCCTCGTCGATGGAAGATATTCGAGCGATGTTCTACCTGGTCCTCAAGTACCTCCACAAGCGCTCTTCCTGTTCGGTCTTGAACATGCAAAACACGCCTATGTGAATGAGCCGCTTCCAAAGTTGTTGCAAGCTCATTACCAACACGATCAAACTCCATCCCTAGCTTTTGAAGCCGACTCACGCATTTAGGAGCCTCTTCAACTAAAAGTCGAACTGCATCACCATCACACAGTCCTGCACCTGCCTTAAATGTATCTTCAGCATGGCTCTGAACACTATCTTCAGATCTGGTTACCGCTGCAATCCCACCCTGAGCCCAACGACTTGATGAACGGCGGCTCGTGTTTCTATTCAACAAAAGAACATTTAAGTTCTTAGGCAGTTCCAAGCAAGTCATTAGGCCAGCGGCACCTGCACCAACCACGACCACATCCCATGGACCTGGGTCAATAGAACTAGAAAGAGGAGATCGCCTCATGAAAACCACAAAAAAGCCGTCGGTAAAACCGACGGCTTTGAGCTGTAATTAAGTCAACGGGAGCTGGTTTATCTGTACTGTCCGTCATTAAGACGGTCAAAACCCTCATTTAAAGCATTAGAGGGAGCAGTAACAGTGAAGTTGTCCTTGTACTTGTTAAAGACTGACTTCTGCTCACTACTGAGCACGTCATCAGCATCATTAACACTGTTGTAAGGACCTCCAACAATGATTTTGCCAGCAATAGTTGGATACATGCCAGGGAACTGCTTAAAGGCGCGAACTGAAGAATTGTTCAGATCGACCTTCGTGCCTCGTTCACCGAGCTTCTCATCGGAAACGTTTGCGTTGACTGACTGGGGGAAGATCAGGACCACAAGAAGGCCTGCCATCACCAGAAAAGAAGTAAGCAAGGACAACAGCCGCTTCATCTAATACTCCAAAGGAATCGGAACGGATCTTCCGGCTAGGCCGGTACATGAACTTTACAAGCCACAAGCAGTACTCAACCCATCTCTGTGATCAGCTTTTGCAGTTCTTTTCAGACCAACCCACTTAATTTGGGTTGAATCAAGGCTGTAAACCAGAAGAGCCCATCTATCCAAAGAGTAGTTGTCAGTGCAGCACTGGCCACAAGCCAGGTGCTTCTAAACGGAGAATCCAATAACGCTTTTTGTCTCATTTTGTTAGCTAAAAACAATATTAATCCCGCAGCAATAAGTAGTAACAAAAGCGGCTGGGGCTTTAAAAGGGCCTCAGCTGTCTGATTTAGCAACCCCGGGGCATCCTTCAAAGAAGCTTGAACGACAGCAGGCCAGTTAGTCATCACACCGGTAATGACCATCATCAAATCTGTCAATGCAGTACCCAATAAACAAGCCAAATAAAACCCACACCCCAGACGCCACCTTGTGCTTAAGCCCCCAATGGCCAAAGGAAGTGCAATACCCTCAACTGGTAGATGCCACAGAGGATGCCCTCTTAACCACCCCCAAAACAGACAACCACCCAACCAACTCCCACTAACTCCCACTAAGAGTGAACCCACCAAAGCCCATTTTTCTCGACCGATTTCAACAAGACCAATTCCAATACCTAGTAAAACCGCAGTAAAAAGACAAGCAGAGAATGGATGCAAATGCACCCAAGGCGCTTGCAAAAACACGGGCAGCACAACCATGGAACTAGTCCAAAATTGCAATGAACGAGTATTGGAGAGATAACTTTCCAATACTTGCTGAGGCTCTTTGACTAGCGGAGAATTGCTCAGGGTTAGCTCAATCGCAAAGAATGTGAAATTGGAGTTGAATTTCCGAGAAAGCGCTCAAAACAGCATTGGCTCAAAAATTCAACTAAGAAGAAGAACCTTAGAAGACTGGCCTTCTCTCAACCCAAAGAAGAGATTTGAATTGATCTTTTACATGCTTAATTTCCATGCCCGAAGCCTTTGATGACTGACTTCTCTTCATCAGCTGGATTAATTGAGACCTGTTGGAAGTTCTTAGTACTAGGTGCAATCCAAGGGCTAACAGAGTTTCTCCCTATAAGCAGTACAGCACATCTAAAAGTACTCCCCATCTTGTTTGGCTGGGGTGATCCTGGAGTTTCCGTCACTGCTGTACTACAGCTGGGGAGCATGTTCGCCGTAATCACTTATTTCTGGAAAGATCTTTATGGGATGTATAAAGGAATGGATCTGGCCATCAGGAGAAAACAGTTTCACAAACCAAATGCACGCTTAGCTATCGCCATTCTTCTAGGAACCATTCCAATTGCCTTTGCAGGGACAACAATTAAATGGGTTTGGATAGATTTCGACAGTTCCCCCATAAGAAGCATTCCAATCATTGCAGCAGTTTCAATCGCGATGGGCCTTTTATTGGCTCTTGCAGAGTATTGCAGCAACCCTAAAAAAATCATTCAAAACATACAGCCAAAAGATGGAGTATTAGTCGGGTTCTCGCAAGCACTAGCTCTTATACCGGGAGTTTCACGTTCAGGAGTAACACTTACAACATCTCTACTCTTTGGATGGCGCAGAGAAGATGCAGCAAGATTTTCCTTCTTACTGGGAATACCTGCAATTACTCTTGCTGGACTCGCAGAAATCAACGAAGCAATGCAGCAGCAGATCGCCAATGGAATTTGGCCACTAATCATTGGCATTAGTTCGTCAATAGTAGTTTCGTGGTTCGCAATTGATTGGTTACTTAAGTATCTAAGGCACAACAAAGCCTGGCTCTTTGTAGGATATAGACTCATATTTGGTCTATCCCTGATTGTCTGGTGGTTATACGGATTGCCAACTAAAGCTTAAAAGCTCAACTAACCTTTATAACTGTGTGGAACGAACCCGACACCAGCATTACTAGATCAGTTCTAGATCCCGGATCAGAGCAAAAGCAGCCAAGACCAGCAATAATAGAAGCCGTTGAAAAAGGGTCTATTGGAGAAGAGCTTGGCTTTGAACCCGGAGACAAATTAGTCAGCATTAATGGAGTCAAGCCAAGAGACTTAATAGATTACAAATTTTTAATCGTAGAAGAAATATTAGACCTAGAAGTTCTGGATCCAAAAGGAAACATACACAAACTTAGCTGTGAAAAAGATCTTGATGATGGTCTTGGATTGGTTTTTACAGAAGCTCTATTTGATGGACTCCGCCAATGTAATAACAATTGTCCTTTTTGCTTTATAGATCAACAACCACCTGGCAAGCGAAATAGTCTATACCTTAAAGATGACGATTATAGGCTGAGCTTCCTATATGGATCCTATCTAACACTCACAAATCTAACTAACTCTGACTGGGAAAGAATTGAGAATCAAAGACTCTCACCACTTTTTGTATCTGTACATGCCACTGACCCAACAATTAGAAGTGACCTCTTAAAAAACAAACGAGCTCAGCTATTACTAGAGCAACTCCGTTGGTTTAACAAGCGTAATCTCCAAATTCATGCCCAAGTAGTAGTCTGCCCTGGCATTAATGATGAAAAGGTACTTGAAAATACGTTAATAGATTTAGCAAAGTTTGCGACAGGAAAATGGCCAACTGTTCTATCAACTGCAATAGTGCCAGTTGGGTTGACACGCTTCCGACCTGACAAAGACGGCCTAATACCGGTCAATGAAGAATGCGCTGAAAAAGTTATCAATATGGTCGAGTCATTACAAAGCAAATTCAACCGCGATTTCGGAACAAGATTTGCATGGGTTTCTGACGAATGGTACTTAATCGCAGGCCAAACACTACCCAGCAGAGATTCATATGAAGATCTTCCTCAACAAGAAAATGGTGTGGGAAGTATCAGAGGTTTCTTAGAAGCAATAGATATAGCCACAAGAGATCTTCCCCAACAATTAAGTCCTAAAAGAACATGCAGCTGGGTTGTCGGACGATTAGTCGAACAAGCTTTAACCCCCGCTTGTGACCGCTTAAATTCAATTGATGGTTTGTCGCTTCAGCTGTATGGACTACCAAGTCCATACTGGGGTCAAGAAAATGTGGTTACTGGCTTATTGACAGGAGAAGATCTCCTAAAAGGCCTTGAGGGGCTTGATTTGGGAGATGAGTTGCTACTACCTAGTGTGATGCTCAGGCAAGATCAACAGGTTTTTCTTGATGACCTCACTCTTGAAGAAGTCATTGAAACACTTAAGGTCCCCATAAGGATTGTGAATGGAGCGGATGACATCGTGGCCGCAGCGATGGGAGATTGCACCAAAATTCTCTAAGATCTATTAAGTTTTCGAAAAACAGTGCCGAGGATTACTGCAAAAAACCTCTTCGTAGTTGCGAGCATCCTGGCTCAAGGGATCCAAAGTGCTCGGGCAGAAGAAGCTATTAAACCTTTACCCCTTCCCATAACAGATGGACAAACGGCCACTGAAAAAGCTCAACCCAAAGAATTAACTTCCCTCCAGGAAGCTACTGAGAAGGAACCTGCTATCACCAAAGCCTCAGAAACTACTCCCTCCGCTCGATCTAACGAAAAAATAACTCCTAAAACAATTCACAGTACTCTTGAGCCATCTCTTTCTAGCAAGCCTTCTGAAGCCAAAACAAAAACCATAAAGAAACCTATAACCTCTAATTTAAAACCTGTCGAAATAAAAAAAACATACTTGAAGCTACCCAATACTAAAATTAAAACCTTTGGGAATGACTTAGACGTACCAACCTTGCCAGGCGATGTAAAAGTCAAGGAACTTCGACCTCTTTCACTCACACAAGTCGAAAAGTTAGTAGAAATAAATAACCCTAGGCTACAAGTTTTAGAAAACCAAGTTGAACAAGCTAAATCATTATTATTGGCCGCTATTTCATCTTGGTACCCAACAGTCAATCTCACTGCAAATGGTTTACCACAATATCTTTCATCAGATCAATATAGAAATCCAAAGTTCACTGCAAAAACAAAGTTAAACCCTGAAACAGGAGAGTCTGAAGCTATTCCTTTTACTAAAAGTAGTCAATGGAATGCTGCATTCTCAGTACAAGTTAGATGGAATCTAATTGATCCAGCTAGAGTTCCAGCAATTGCGGCAGCGAGAGATTCATATGAAAAAGCAAGAGATGCATACATTGTCAATCTTCGTGAGCTTCGTCTAGAGGCAGTTAGTCAATACTTTCTACTACAAAGAGCCGATGAAGGGGTTCGAATAGGCAAGCAATCTATGCGAGCCTCATTAGTAAGTATGAGAGATGCAAAAGCTAGATACAAAGCAGGAGTTGCAGCCAAGCTTGAAGTACTTCAAGCTGAAACACAATTAGCTCGAGACAAACAACTTCTTACAAGAAAGCTAGGGGATCAACGCATAAGCAGAAGAGCTTTGGCCAGCCTGCTAAATCTACCTCCCAGCATTACACCTACTGCAGCATCCCCAGCTGAAGTTATAGGTATTTGGCAGCCATCATTACAAGAAAGTATCATTGCGGCTTTAAACTATAGGGAAGAACTTGACAGTTTAAGGCTAGAAGTTTCTATACACAATAATAATGCCAATGCTGCACTTGCCGCCGCGCAGCCTACTCTAAGCATTGTAAATACCTTTAGTTCTAGTAGATTTAAAGGCCAGCAAGGTATTGGCACGAATGATTCTGTAGATATGGATGACTATGGGTGGAGCGCAAGTAACACAATAGGGCTTTCCGCGAATTGGAATATCTTTGATGGTGGGCGTGCAAAAGCACTTTATAGATATAACAAGCAAAAAGCCAAAGAAAGCAAGGCTAACTTTGCTGCAACTACAAACAATATTCGCAAAGCAGTTGAAGAAAGTTTCTTTCAACTGCAAACCGCTAATCAAGATATAGAAACCATGACTCGAGAAGTACTTGCTTCAAGAGAGTCATTAAGACTAGCTAGATTACGTTTCCAAGCAGGCGTCACAACACAACGAGAAGTTGTCAATAATCAACGTGATTTAACACAGGCAGAGGTACGCTATGCAGATGCAATAACGACTTACAACACTAGTCTCGCCCAACTACGACGAAGGACTGGGTTAGATGAATTTAAACTATGTAAAAGTGAAAAACTGCCTACAGAAAAACCTGAAAGCAATGATTTAAATTCCTTACCAATAGAACCCTTCCCAGTCAAGCCAGCTTGTCAAGCTTCTGTTTTAAATGGAGAGGGATAAATCTATATTGTGCCTGCAATTCTAAACTCAACTCAAATAATAGAGCTCAACAAGCTTCTAGACCTAGTGGCCGAACGTCAAAGGCAAGACTTTGGACATATAGCGTCTGACACTAAACCCGATGGAACTTTAATTACTGACTGTGATCGATGGAGCGATAAGACATTAGTGGATGGACTTCAAAGAATTACGAATAATGAGGAAGGTGTGTTGAGTGAAGAAGGGTGTCAAAAAGTACCTAAGTCAAAAGCATTTTGGGTAGTCGATCCATTAGATGGAACAACAAACTTTTCTGCTGGTATTCCACATTGGGCCATTTCTGTCGCACGTTTTATTGACGGAAAGCCGCAATCAGCCTTTTTAGATATTCCTGCTCTTCAACAAAGAATTTTTGCTGTACGCAATCAAGGTGTTTGGTTAAATGGTACTCAGCTTGATCTCGCCAAGAAAAGTAATTCAAATTCTGGGTGTATATCTATTTGCAGTAGATCAATACCTATGCTTCAAAGAAAATCCAATCAACGTTTTCCAGGCAAACTGCGTTTAATGGGAGTCGCCAGCTTAAATCTGGTAGGCGTTGCCATAGGCCAAACCTTTGGAGCGATTGAGGCTACCCCCAAGATTTGGGACCTTGGCTCTGCATGGCTGATTTTAAAAGAACTGCAATGTCCTATCAAATGGTTAAAAGCAGATCCAGGCAACATTGAATCAGGCCAAGAATTATCACAAGCAAGTTTCCCTGTGGTGACTGCAAGTTCCTCAGAAAAGCTAGAGCTTTTACTACCTTGGGCCCAAGCAGTAATCGAAAATCAATCGTTTAGTCAACGGCCTTAAACATCAAAACCCTACTTTGTCATGAGTCTTAGGTAAGCTCCAATTGCTCCAACTTGAGTAACCCAAAAAATCATCTAAGGTAGTTAACTTACTTATTTAAATATTGCTTTTATCTCGCTAGCCTTTAGTTATAAACATTGTTGAAAAATCTAGAGTGGGATTTCGCTGGAGACGTCAATTTCAATGGTTGGTTATGAGTTTATGGCGTGCTTACGAACGTTGGACTCGCTGTGACTGTGTAGACCTCAGTGCGGCCTTTGCCTATTACACCCTTCAATCCTTCTTCCCAATCTTACTAATCTCCCTATCCGTAGCGTCATGGTTCCTGGGACGACAAACAGGACTCGACCAAGAAATTATTACCTACACAGCACAAGTTCTGCCTCCTTCTGTAGTTGGATTAGTAGATACAACCTTAGCGAAACTTGTAAATCAAGGTTTTGGGGCTGGATTATTAGGTGCGATTTTTCTCATGATAACTGCCGGCAATGCATACCTAACACTTCAAAGAGGAACTGATCGTCTCTGGGGTGACGCGCTGCCAATCCAAACAAAACCTTCCCCCTGGAAAACACAAGCTTTCAGATTCATAAGAAGCCGAATAGAAGCCTTTCTTGTAGTAATACTGATCGGATTACTAGTAGTCATTGACCAATTAAGTGCAAATATACGCATGATCCCTGGAGCAGTATTAGAAGACCTCAGCAACACATCCCCTTGGGTAGCTGCATTGTTAGCCAGGGTTCCTGTCCTCGAAGTAGGTCAATTTATTATTCCTTTATTAGGCCTGTCAGGCATGGCTTTATTACTCCAAGCCTTACTTCCCAGCAGACGTGTCCCTCTAAGGCCTCTTATACCAGGTGCATTACTTATTGGCACACTCCTGACAATCCTCAATCTCACTGTTAGTCGAAGTCTGCTTTCATTAGGTTCGCGCTTTCAAGCATATGGATTTATTGGTGGTGTACTAGTACTCACATTATGGGTATGGATGATAGGAGTAATTGTTTACTTTGGACAATGTTGGAGCATAGTTCTCGCTAGCCATAGAAACTCAAGGGTTATGAGCTGAAGCAATTAAAAATCAAAAATACTTTTAGCAAATTAATCTCATGGTATATCTTGTTCTGCTCGTAAAAAGACCTTCTTAAGGTTAAGAGCTATTGTATTCCTAAAAAGGAATTGTCAATCAACCGTTCTATTGTGATTAATATTTAGGCTGATCTCAAAAAACTGCTTCAAGCTTATAGCCCAAATTGCAATATTGAGATGGGAAAACCCTCTTCGCTGCTTTGGTTAACACTCTTTTTTCTCCTACTTCTGCCAACTGCCGCAGGAAGAATCCTTCTTGATTTAGCAGGGGGGGTAATGCTCATACTTTTAGGCTTACCACTGCTGCTAGCAGGCTTTGGATGGATAGGGTGGCGGATCCTGCAATCAAAAATGGTCACTTGCCAGGCTTGTGGTGTAACAACATTTCGGAATTCAGATAAATGTCCTATTTGTGGGTCAGCAGTTTTGGAGGTCTCAAAGCCTCCAAAAAAAGCTTCAAATCAATCCATTCCTGCAAGCTCCGTCACAATTGATATATCTGCTGAAGATGCAGGAAAAGATATAGATTAAAGTCAATTCACAAGTTTAACTAGAATTATTTTCATTAAGGTTGACCTCCACCAATTCCTGCTCTACAGAGTCTAATAATTCTTGGCAATGTGCAAGATAAGCTTTTCCTTGAAGATAATGGGCCTGAAGATCTGCCAAAGGGACTTCATCATTCTGTAGTTTAGAAAGCAAGGTATCTAGTTCTCTTAATGAATCCTCAAAGGAAAGTTCCTTCAATTTTTTTCGCCACTGATCTAAATCTTTCTGGACTTTAGATCTCAAGTTTTCTGCATTCTGATTATCAGTTTTATTGTTTCTTCTATTTGATTGTGATAAATCAGACTGTTTCACTGTACGGACCTCTCTGAGTGAATTAATTCCGTTCGAGCATCTACGGATCCATTACTTAACTGAATGTTCAACATCTCTTTAGGGGATATATCATGCACATCCTTTATAGCGTTACCTACATCATTCCTGACAATTGCAAAGCCTCTCTTTAACCACCGAGAGGGAGAATTGGCTTCCAATAATTGAGATTTCTGGTCCAAGAGCACTTGCTTGCGATTAAGAGTATTTAACGGAGCCTGCTCTTGCCACAGCAAAAGACGGTCTTTCAAGTGCTGCTGCTCTCTACCAATCAACCAATGGCAATGATCTGAAAATCTTGCCAACCTTTGCAGCAATTGAACCCGAATGGCTTCTTTATTGGGAAGAATCGCCGTAATAGCAGCAGTAGGAGTTGCCGCGCGGTAGTCAGCTACAAGATCAAGCACAGTTAAATCATCCTCATGCCCTATTCCTGTCACAACAGGAATAGGGCATGAGGCAATTGTTCTGCAAAGGTTGGGATCATCAAATACCACTAAATCCTCCCTACTGCCGCCACCTCTTGCTATGACTATCGCTTCAACACCTAATTCCTCATAACGCTTGAGGAGATTGTTAAATACCGATTGTATTTGCTTAGCAACATCACCTTGCACTGGAATAGGTACAAGACAAAGACGAGTTAAAGGCCACCGGTCTTGTGCCGTACGCAACATATCAGCCAGTGCCGAACTTGGGACACTAGTCAAAATTGCAAGAGAGCTGGGAAATTTTGGGAGCACACGACGTCTATTTGAATCAATTAACCCCTCTTGAAGTAAAAGAGTTTTAGATACTTCAAATTGCCTTAAAACCGTCGAAAGAGTTGGACGAATATCAAGAACCTGCACCGACAAAGTAGCTCTGGCTGCCCAAAAATTCAATTTGCCAACTACAACTACACCATCCCCTTCAATTGGACGATAACTTAGCTGTTTGACTCTGGAGGACCAAACCACAGCAGAAATAGTTGCCTCTCCATCACTCAGAGTCAGCCAAAGATGCCCTTTCTTCAGTTGAGCCTGGCTCACTGAAGCATGCACCAAAAAACGTGGGGCAAAACCACGGTCCAGCAAAGTACCAATTGCTGCATTCAGCTCAGCAACTGAAAAATCAGGTAAAGGTTCAGCGTTCAAGACGTCTATAGGCGAGCCACCAATAAATACATATCAATGCACTAAAAGCACTTAATGCCTGGCCCCAGGAATGATCAATTTGAGTTGAAGCTATAGCCAGAATCAATAGCCCTGTACTTAACATTCTCGCCCCATCACGCCGATTCTTAACAAAAAACTTTGCCAACAGAAAAGTGCTCAATCCTTTATCCACTCTCGCCCAAGAAGTAGTCAATTAAAAAAAAAACTGAGCGGAAAAGCTGTAAGAGCTAGAAAAAGTAATAAAAAACTCTTACCCAAACACTCATAAAGGGGTCTCTATCTAAAAATCAGAAGTCATCCCAAACCCATTTGCACCAATATGCCCTGTCCAGTAAGCAATTCTGTGCCCAGACCAATAATGATTCCCATCATCGCTAATCGCCCATTCCAAGTCTCAGCAAAGTTAACAAAGCCAAAACGTGGTTGATTTTCCTGACTCATAAAGCTCTCCAAGAGTGTTTATTGATCTAATCAAGCAATACTAGAAAAAATCTTCCTAAAAAAGGATTGACACCTCAAAAAAGTGTTATTCCATTAGCAATAGAAAATTTTTGAGGTGTCTGGATATTCAGCGAACATGCCTAGTGCCATCCACGGGATGGTAATCCTCACCGGTGAGTTCTTCATAAATAATTGCAGGCAAACCAGTTTCAAACATTGTTTGCAATGCTTCCTTAAGCAACGGATTCCATCCGCCAGTGCTTACCTTTCCATGCCGCACTGTCCAATCCCAGGTTCCCTGGAGATCTCTTGGAATTCTGCCTTCTCGATCTCGCCTAGCTACCAAATCCAAAGACTCAACTAAACCAACCTGTATTGGTTTCTTGCCATAAGCAGGGGTAAGACTTAACTCGAGCCGAACGGGATCTTCCTTGAGAAGTTTGAGCCGAAACCTTGGAGGCAATTTCACAGCCCTAATTACTGCAGCAACGATTCGTGTTCTTTGATCCAAAAGGCCTCTCCCAGCTAATCCTATTGATGCCTTCTTTAAATAATATCTACTGAACTCATTCAGTAGGTTTTTCTTCTGAGTGAGGAGACTCGTTCTCTTCTGAAAATCTCACGGTTAAAAGCTCCTCATCCGTAATCCGACCTTCTTGATCCAAGAGTTCCGGATGAATTGTTAAGCGACCAGTGCGATCACCTTTTGCATTCCTTCCCCCAGCAGGTGAGCCTTTCTCCAGCGCAAAGCCCCGACTCATCACACGAAAGGCTTGCCACAAAAGGATCAAAACAATAGAGGCATACAAAAATGGGAAAATAGTTCTCAGCATGAATTCACAACCAATTAGGACCAGAAGCGCTCAGATCACTAGCAAAGTTTTATTCATCATTACCTGCTATGGAGAAAACTTGCCGCATGAAGCATCAAGGTTTCATGAAGAGTTAGCCCAAAACCAACAAAGTCCTTGCGAGAAGGAGCACTTGAACATTGTTGTAAAAGTTATCACGTTCAAGCAGTTGCAAAGCCTATGGAAAACGAACCTAGAAGGGGAAAGTTAAACACAAACCCTCTGGCGGAGCATCTATTCAATGGCTAGTGAAACTATATGGCTCTAAGCCGATCAATCCTGTTAATTAAATAGTGAAAAAATTTGATTAATAGGATTAGTGGTAAAAAAGAGTTTTGAAAGATATCAATGTTCTCTTGAATGACAGCAATATTAATCATATTTAATTTTCAATTCACCAAATAGCGATTAGGCATCAAGAACTTCAGTCGTCAGATTCACGCAATTGCTCAACGCAACGAGTAATACACTCACCATCATCCAAAGAGCAAGTCGTAATGCACTCAAAATAAGTTTCCACCGCATCCCATGCCTGTTCCCTGCTCTGGCCATGGTCAATCGAAATAGCGTTGGAAGAGATATTCATCAAGGCCAAAACTCAACTTTGTCAGCCTATGCAAACTTTTTACACAGGTAAAGAAAAATGAGTCTTACTGCCTAATCGATTGTTAAGTTTTTCCAGTGAAGTTAAGAGATTTAAACGATTTAAACTCCCTTTGCCCTCTTGTGAGCCTTTCTTTTCCTCTGGCTGTCGCGCCTTGCAAGACGTTTGGCCTCTTTAGCCGCAAGAGCCAACTCTTTCTCCGCTGCTAATCGTTCTTCTAACTTTTTCTCCTTGTAGTAAGAATAGTCGCCCCTATATAAAATCAATTCACCGTCTCTCAATTCCACAATTCTGTTGGCAACTCGAGAAATAAAGTAACGGTCATGGGAAACAATTAATGCTGCTCCCTCGTATTCTCTAAGAGCATCTTCCAACATCTGCTTTGCCGGTATATCTAAATGATTAGTTGGCTCATCTAATAAGAGCAAATTACAAGGTTTTACAAGCATCAAAGCCAGAGCCAATCGTGCCTTCTCTCCTCCACTTAAATTGCCGACTTCCTTAAAAACATCATCTTTACTAAAGCAAAGATTTCCGAGCAAAGATCTGACTTTTGTTTGCGTCCAATCAGGTACCTCCTCAAACATTGTATCAATCACAGTTCTATCAAGGTTTAAAGCTTCAGCCTGATTTTGTTCGAAATAAGCAGGAATCACATTATGGCGACCCAAGGTAGCTTTGCCCTCATCTGGCTGTTCTAGGCCCATCACTAAACGCAAGAGGGTTGATTTGCCTGATCCATTAGGACCTATAAATGCAATTCTGTTACCTACTTCTACCTCTAAATTGGCACCCAAAAACAAAATCTTATCATCATAACTATGTGTTAGATCATCTATCATAACAACCTCACTCCCAGACCTTGGAGCTGGCAAAAATTTAAAAGAAGGGCCGGACAGCTCACCTTCTGGAGCCTGAATCCTCTCAACTTTTTCAAGCATCTTTTCACGACTCTTTGCTTGAGTACTTCTCGTCGCACTGGCCCTAAAACGATCCACGTATGCCTGTTGAGTCGCAAGATCCTTCTGTTGTCTCTGAAATGCAGCCTGAGTCGCCTCAGCCTCAATATCTCTCTGCTCAATAAATGCTGTATAATTACCTAAATAAGTACGAGAGATGCCTCTCTCCGTGCTCACTATTTGCGTGCATATGCGATCAAGAAATGCTCGATCATGGCTAATGATTACCATGGCTGAGTTTTGCTCTAAAAGGTAATCTTCCAACCATTGAATTGCCTCTAAGTCCAAATGATTAGTTGGCTCATCTAATAAAAGCAAATCAGGCTTCTGTAAAACTATCTTGCCTAGTGCAATCCTCATTTGCCACCCACCTGAATAGTCACCAACGACCTGATCAGCCTCTTTAGAAGTAAACCCAAGAGTTGGCAAAACCTTTTCTACCTGAGCTTCTAACTCATAACCATTAATCGCCTCAAAGCGACTTTGAATAGTTCCTAGATCTCTAATTAATTGATCTAAATAGTCAGTATCAGTTTGCGCTTGTTCAGATGCCATATCCTGCTCAATTTTGTGCTGTTCATCAAGTAAATGAGCAGCCTCAGAAAATGCTCTAAATAATTCATCTCTAACAGTTTTAGAAGGATCTACATCAAACTCTTGCTGTAAATATGCAATCCGAGGACACCCATTCCTAACAATTGATCCACTAGTAGCTTCCTCTAAACCTGCAATAAGCCTCAATTGTGTCGTCTTTCCTGCACCATTTGCACCCACCAAGCCAATTCGATCAGACGCCTTCACCTCCCAAGTCACCTCACGCAGAACTTCACTGGTGGGATAAATCTTGCTAATACGCTCAAGTCGCAGCACTGGAAATTGGAAACAAATAAAGATCATCCAGCTTTGAATAGAGGCAAACTGGAAAAGCCCATACCGAATCTTCGGCCATGGTGAGACTGGAACAAATTACTGCTTTGGTTTTAGCTGCAGCCCTAGCTATCCCCAGCTATTGGTTTTTCTGGAGCTTGGCCGGAGGGGGTGGTTATGACAGGAGGAAAAAACAAACTCAGTCAATGGAAAATGGTTTGATTCAACAAAAACAGCCCCAAAAATCACTTAAAGGCCTCCTCGAGCCTTAATCAACCACTGCTTGGTCTCTCCATCATCAAGGCTTGCAAGATGAGCCTTAACTTCGTCAGGGGTCACAGGGAGATCAAGAGCACGTCCTAATTCACATATAGATCGGATCGCTCCCTGAGGGTCCTGAAGCGCTTGACGGAAGAGAGCCTGTGTATGCGCAGGATCTTCTTGAATACGACGATAAAGCTCTTTGGCATTAGTGCTCATATCAAAAAGCGAAATAAGAAATGCTATTCATAAACTATGCAGCATCTGAGTGAAGAAATTGCATTTCGGAATTTTGAGTGTTGTCGATATCTCCATTACCCAATGCAGATGCATCATCCATACTTCGCGCATCCATGCATAACACTTTCCTCAATTCTGCAAAGTTAGCTGCCTGAGAAGCCTTTCCATCCTTAACAGCACCATATTCTGCTCGTTGCAAAATATGGTGAAGATGGGTGAGCAAATAGGTACTGACAACAGCAGAAATCAAGACATCGCTCTTCTGAGGTGATCTGCTTGTACGGCGACGTCGATAACCAGAGCTTGTTTTTTGCTCATTGGATTTTGAGGGCTTTGGCCTTTTAGCGGAAGGGAGGCTTGGCTTAGCAGACATGGAAAACTCCTTTTGGAAGACCCACTGGTAGTTGACTTGTCAAACGCAGTTCACCAGTTGAACTGCGAAGCGATTAACAATGAGAAAAGCATACTCCTGGATACTACCCTTGCACATGTCTGTACACTAATTATTAACCGTTACTTTTTTAGGGTCGTGGCCACCCGCCAAACATCGTCCAACGGAAAACCCAAGTCGCCACGAGTTCAAGTTGTGCTGCCCGAAGATCTGTGTAATCGATTGGCTGCCTTAGCAAGCCTGGAATCTCGTACAGTTAGCAATATGGCAAAAGTACTAATACAACAAGGAATTCAGCGGTATGAGCAGCAAAACGTTGCTCCTCTACATCAGTCATATCCACAAAACACTGAAGTCTTCCGATCAGCTCTTGAAGCACAGCAGCCCAAAAGGCTTCAAGGCGCACCTCGCAGACTACGCCTTCACCGTCCATAACCAACCCTGGAGATTAAACAGGGTTAACTCGAATACCTAGAACTGCAGAGCGAGAAGCCCCCGTTACAGAAGCAAGGTTTCCCTCATATTTCAACATGTGCCACCAAGCCAATAAAGCAAATGCAAGAGCCTCCCGAGCCGTAGAAGGAATCCCAAACTCTTCAATGGGTCTAATCCTTGTACCTAAACAGCGACGGCGCAATTGATGAAGCAAAATTGGATTCCTTCTACCGCCACCAGAAATCAACATTTCATTTGGTCGAACGAAATTTCGTATAGCCCAACGATTGAGATCCTGCGCCACAATTGCAGCAGTAAAGGCAGTAAGTGTGGCAATCAGATCTTCCTTACCAATAGAAAGATTCCTTCCCAAACGTTCTCGCAAATCCAGAACCCCAAATTTTTCTCTGCCAGTTGATTTCGGCGGAAGTTGCTGAAAGAAAGGTTCCAAAAGCCATTTCTCTATTAACTCTTCGTGCACAATGCCTTTCGAAGCAATTAATGCATCTCGATCAAATTCAAGGTCGCCATTAGTAAAATATTGAACTGCCAAATCAATAAGACTGTTTGCTGGCCCACAATCCCACCCCATTACTGAAGCCCGACAATCAGGCCCTGTACAAGGTGGTATCAAAGTGAGATTTGAAATCCCACCCAAATTCAATATTCCTCGCCAAAACTGCCCCCTTCCCAACAATGCTTCATCAGCTTTAGGGACCAGCGGAGCTCCTTGACCTCCCAGAACCATGTCTGCTGATCGAAAGTCATATACGACTGCTTTATTCAATAATTGAGCAAGCAACTGAGCATGAAGAATTTGCAAGCTGGCGCCTCGCGAAGATTCCCCAGGGGGTCTATGCCAAACGGTTTGCCCATGACACCCAACAAGCTCATAGTTACTTCGAGAAGCACATTTATCTGCCGCATTGGCCTGTACTTCCGTAACAGCCTCTGATAGCTCAAGCCAATCACTGCTACTGAGTCTCTGCCCTTGACCAACCTCAACTATTGTTTTTCTAAGACTGGCGGGATAAGAAGTGAAAGCAAAATCGAGTATTTCCCAATTAGGTCTTGCAGGAGATCCACTGAAATAAGCAAGAACTGCATCAACACCATCAGCACTGGTCCCACTCATCAACCCCAGAACATGCATAAATTCAGGTCTGAGGCAGTTCTTGGAGGTCTTCCATCAGTCCCATGACTACAAGTACATAATCTGGCTCTAGGACATAAGTTGCAGGCGGATTAACTGTAAGTCGATGTGTAGGACCAGCCGCCAAAACATTGACCCGATAATTTTTTCTCAAATTGAGATCACGCAAAGAGCGACCGACAAACAAATCAGGCACTTTTATTTCATCAATGCCTGTCTCATCATCAAGTTCTAAACGCTCAATCAAATTCGGCCTAACCAGTTCAAGGCCCAAACGTTCACCTTGCATTCTTGAGGGGAAAACAACCCTATCTGCACCAACCCGTTTCAACATCTTTTCATGCAAATCGCTCGTAGCCCTAGCAATTACCTGCCTCACCTTCGTCCCTGAACTGTCTTTGGCGATAAAAGTGGTTGTAATGCTTGCTTCGATCGGCTCGCTAATACCAACAACCACTGTTCCCATCTCGAGAACTCCAGCCTCACGCATGGACTCTTCATCAGTGCTATCAACAACTCTGGCTTCGATTGCAGGTTCAAGTTGACGCAACTCCTCAATAGCCCTTTCAGACGAATCAACAGCTAAAACTTCAGCACCATTTTGCAAAAGCTCTCTGCAAACAGCACTTCCAAAACGACCAACCCCAACGACGGCAAAGCCCAATTTGTCTGAGCCTGGTTGGGGTGACCATTGCCACCATTGACTCATGAGCTCTCCTCACTCAACAAAAACTTACACATAAATATCCTCCCTGGGGTAACCAATACGATTCTGATGATGCAATTGGTCTCTATTCAAGACTTCCCATATAGCACTAAGCAATAAAAGGATGCCCAGTCTTCCTACAAACATTCCCACAACTAAAACCAGCTGACCAACATGTCCTAGCTGTCCCGTTACACCTACATCAAACCCAACAGTTGCAAAAGCAGAAATGCAGGTGAAAAGCATCTCTAAAAAAGAAAATGACCTTTCATCTCCGAGGTTGCTTGACATACCTAGGAGTAATGCCATCAACAAAACAAACAAAAGTGAGCCAACTGTTATCCCAACAGCTTTCAAAACAACCTTGTCAGAAATTTGACGCTTTCGAATAATTACATCATCTTGAGCTCTCAGTGTTGAGCGTGTTGCAGCCATCAAAGCTGCCAAAGTCGTTGTTTTTATTCCTCCACCGGTCCCTCCAGGACTTGCTCCAATAAACATCAAAGCCATTAACAACAACAACCCAGAGTCTGAAATACTCTCAATTGATAAAGGCATATTGGTAAAACCAGCTGTTCTAGCACTGACTGACTCAAAAAAAGCAGTTGTTAGTCTTTCAGGCCAACTAAGCGACGAAAAGAAATTCCCATGACCTAAAGATTCTGTAACCAAAATACCAAATGTTCCTATCATGATTAATAAAAAAGACGTATGAATTACAAGTCGAGTATGAAGGCTAAGGTTACGCAAATTAAGTCGGCGTCTATTGCTCCATAAATCACTCGTAACTCGCCAACCCAAGCCCCCTAGGATTATCAATGAAATAATCACTATGTTCACAACCGTATTACTCCTATAGTTTTCCAGACTTCCACTAAATAGACTAAAACCCGCATTATTGTATGCAGAAATACTGTGAAACAGCGAAATCCATAATCTTTCACCTGGATTAGATATATTGTTAAAGCCAAATGAATAAAGAGTTACAGCACCTAATAAGATAAGAATAGCGGCTGTTATAGCAATTCCTCTAAAAGTTCTTCCTACTCCTCCAACACCGAACTCATCAAGAGTTTTCCCTCGATCTAAGCGACATCTAAGCTCTGTACCGCGAACAACAAACCCTTGCAAAAAAGTTGTAATGGCCATTAAGCCCAGGCCTCCAATAAGTAACATAATTGCTAAAACAACCTGCCCCAAAAAAGTTAGGTCATTACCCACATCAATAACAGATAAGCCCGTAACAGTAACTGCAGATGTGGCAGTAAAAAGTGCTTCCCACAAGCCAACCTCTGGACCAGAACAAAATGAAGAGCTCAAAACAATAGTGCCTAAAATTATTACTAATAAGCCCGTGACGACAGTAAACTGAGGGACCGTTAAACGCCGGTGCCAATGTTGAGTTCGATAAACAGCTCTAGGTAAAGGCAACGGTTAACACCCATTTGGCTGCAAAAGATAGAATTCCTTCCATAAGCCTGACCCAGGAGAAACTTGATTAATTATTAGAAACACACTCATCAGTTTATTACGTCTAGGAACTTGCATATCTCCAAAGTATCAAAGCAGGGATCATTAGAGTCATCAAAACAGTCAAGCCTGCCCCATAACGAGTCACATCTAAAAAGCTATAACGCCCTGGGCCAAAAACCATCAAATTAGTTTGATAGCCCATAGGGGTTAAAAATGATTGGCTAGCCCCAAATAAAACAGTTAGCAAAAGTGCCTGTGTAGGCAAGTTCAATCCTGGTGCCAGCTGGATGGCAACAGGAACTAATAATGCAACTGATGCAGCGTTACTAATTACTTGGGTACATAAAGTTGTAGCCAAAAAAATCATTAACAAAGCAGTATAAGTTGGCCAACTATTCAAACCATTCAAACTCTCTGCCAATGCATCTGATAGAGCTGTTTTTTGCATGGCAACGCTAAAGCTTGTAAGGGAACCTAATAAGAGAATTACATCAAGACGAATGGAACGTTGAACTTCTCCAGGCGGAAGACAACCCCCAGCAACCATCGCTACAACCGCAAGTAAAACTGCAGCGACTAGAGGCAAAGGGGTCAGAGTGGGCACCGCCAACATTGCCAAGGCAATGGAAATAGCGAGAGGTTTGCGACGAACAGTAGGAAGGTCATTTTCTAACTGATCCAGTACCAAAAGATCGTTGCTGGCCTGCAGACCACGAATCGAATCCATAGGCGCTTGTAGCAGCAAAACATCGCCTTCGCGCAATACAGCCTGACCCAATCTTTCTTGAACGGTCTGCTGACCCCTGCGAAGAGCAAGGACTGTCGCGTTATGACGTTGTCTAAAGCGCAGCTCGCGCAGGCTAGCCCCTGCCAAGGTCGAGCCTGCAGGTAGAAGTACTTCTACTGTTTTCTGGCTCTCGTCAATATCATCCGACAAAGAAAAATTTGTGAACTTATCTCGATCATGACTGGCAAGCTGCACCGTATGTTCTTGCTGAAGTCTTAGAAGATCTGCACGAGTGACACGTAACAACAAACGATCTCCAGGCTCTAATCTGCGATCTGCAAGTGGAGGAAGGAGTCTCTCTTTTCCTCGTTGAAGTTCAAGGACATCTACGTCAAAACGACGCTGTAAACGACTGTTGTGCAATGAATGCCCTACTAGATGAGAGTCGGCAGGTATTGTCACCTCCGTGAAGTAGCCAATCTGATCTCTACGGCCTCCTAAGTCATTACTATCTCTACCTCTATCAGGCAAAAGAGACTGCGGTGCAAACAAAAGATAAGTCGCTCCAACCAACCAAATTGGGATACCAATTGATGTAAAGCTAAATAGCTCTAGGGGAGCTTCGCCCAACTGCTGGCTGATATCACTCACTAACAAATTCACCGAACTACCAAGCAGCGTGAGTGTGCCACCAAGTACGGTCGCAAATGACAAAGGTAGAAGTACTCTTGAAGGCGATATCCTCCGTCTATTGCACCAGGCTTCTATGACCGGTAGCAAGGATGCAACCATTGGTGTATTAGGTACAACTCCTGACACTGGAGCCACCACAAACCCAAGAAGAGCAATCAAACGTCTTGGGGAAGAAATACTATCCGATGCAATTAATTCACGTAAGCGATCCAACGCACCACTACGAAACAAGGCAGCCGACACTGCAAAAAGTCCCATCAAAGTAATTAACGCAGGACTACCAAACCCTGCCAAACCCTCAGCAGGTGTAAGAACCCCAGTTCCTATTAATAAACCCACACTTAAGAGACCCGTGAGCTCTGGCGCTATTACTCCACTAACAAAAAGAACAATTGCAAGACCAAGAACAGCAAGCGTTAAAACCTGAGCAGCATATGGACTTTGGTAAAAATCAATTAGGTCAAACATGCACCTTCCTAAGTAAAAGCGTCTGATTCCCCCTGTTTTTTGGCCGTACTTTCATGATCGATCAAACAAAATGAACCCGTTTTAGTTACCCAGCAACCAAGCACCTGCCGAACGCAACCCCAACGAAATCCTAGGCAACCTTGTGAGGTAGGTCATCCGACGAAGTTGATAAGCAAGAGGCCCAGCAATCGTCATGCCCATGCCTGTAATCGTTGCTTCACCCATGCCCAAACTAAGCATTTCCCCAAAGTCCTTATATTCAAATGCCTCAGGTTCATGACCTAAGCGCATTGCCATCAGGATTTGCGCAAGTGCTTCTCCCTGCTGTAAAGCCACCTGCGCGGTAGAAGGACAACAATGCTCTTCGTTATATGAAACGTCACCCAAAGCAAAAATATCCTCAAAACCCAATACCTGAAAATATGAATTAATGGGCAAACGAGAACCTTTCAAAGCAACCTCATCTTTGAAAAAAGGAATAACCGGACTATTCCCAGCCGTCCAAATAACACCACGATGCATCAAAGAAGAAATAGAAGATTGTTCTGGTTGTTCACTTTTTAATTCCACCAAGCTAGAAGTAACCGATATAACTCTTGTACGCAGGTGAACGGTAATACCACGCTGATTGATTGCCCGCTCTGCTTGTTCTTGATTAAAGGCCTTTGCATGTGGCAAAACCCTATCGCCAAGCTCTACAAGATGAACCTCTGCAGCACCCTTAAGAAGATCTACCAATTTGCATGCTAATTCAACCCCAGTAGGTCCTGCTCCAACAACTACGACGGCCTGAGAAGAATCCGCTTGCTGCTTAAGCTCACGAATTCTGAGACGCAACGGCTGAATATCATCCAGACCATAAAACATAAAGGCATTTTCACGAACTCCATTCACTCCAAAATCACTAGATTGTGCTCCAGTAGCCAATACAAGCTGGTGATAGCTAACCCTTACTCCACTACTTGTTTCTACTGTTTTCGAAACACTATCAATCGCTTCTACCTTGTCTTCCAACAAAGCTATACCTTGATCAACTAACAATGAAGAAAACTTGGGAGCCACCTCCCACTGTTTAAGCTCACCACTTAACAGTTCATACAACAATGGTAAAAAAACAAATCGTTGACGTGGCTCAATCAAAATTATTGGAGGGCGAGGTCGGCAGCGACTAAGTGCAAGTGCAACTGTCAGCCCACCGAAACCACCCCCTACAACAACTACTGGCCTGTTTTTTGATGATTTAATTCCCATTGCCAATGCAAAATCACCCCGAGCGTGCCTAAACGTTAACCAAAATCAATGGTGTGACGGCATTAGAAAATAGAAGAAGGCCGATCACTCTCTAACAACTTCATCACTAAACCCCCTTCACAAAGAAACAAATGGAAGTTCCATTAAAAGTACCTCTAAAAAAGGCCAGAGCACATTTGGAAGGACTTACAGCACAAGAAAGAATTAAATGGGCAATCGACGAATTCGGCCAAAATTTTGCCTTAACAACCAGCTTTGGGATCCAATCCTCCGTTCTTTTGCACATGGTGAAAAAGGTGCAGGGAAACGCAGTTGTTCCAATTATTTGGGTTGATACAGGTTATTTACCCGTAGAGACCTATCTATATGCTGATCAACTTACACAATTGTTAGACCTAAAAGTCACAACATTTCAAAGCCAAATCTCCCCTGCTCGCATGGAAGCATTACATGGAAAACTGTGGGAAACAAACTCGGTAGAAGATCTTGAGAAATATCATCTACTGCGCAAAGTTAAGCCAATGGAACAAGCTCTTAATGACTTTAAAGTGCACTGCTGGGCAAGTGGCGTAAGAAGTTCACAAACAGACCTGAGGAAATCAATGACACATTTAGATCCACTTCGAGGCCGCCTTTCTCTAAGACCACTTCTTGATTGGACACCTAAGGAAGTCTTTTATTACATGGAAGAACATCAACTCCCACAACACCCGCTCTTTGAAAAAGGATATTCAACAGTAGGGGACTGGCATTCGAGCGCTCCGGATGGCAGTGACACATCAGGTCGTCAAACGCGTTTTGGTGGCCTTAAACAAGAATGTGGCCTTCACGTGCCAGACGTTATGGGTGAAGGCTTGATGGGAGAAGGAATCTGACTTCCTCTATTACCAAAAGCTGCCTATTGATTGGTAACAGTAGATGGCATTGGGCTGAACTACGTGATGGGCAATGGGCCTATCAACACAAAGAACCTAACCCCACAAAACTTAAATCATTCAACTTCTCGACATTGACCTGGGCAGCAGTAGGAGTAATACCAAACAACATTAATCTTCCTATTAGGAATAAATTAGCCATCACTGATGTGCCCTTAAAGGAATTACCTTCTTGGATTGGCATTGATAGAGCCCTGGCCAGTTGGGGAGCACTTATAAGAGCAAAATCATTAAAAACAACCTTCACCGGCTTACTCGTTGCTGATGCTGGGACAGTACTAAGTATTACAAGAATCACTCAAGATGGCTCTTTTTTAGGAGGCCAATTGGCAGCTGGCTTTCGCCTCCAACTGAAAGCTATGTCAACAGGAACTGTACAGCTCAATGATCCCGGGAATGGAATAATCATGGACAACCCATTTCCTTCTAAAACCGAAGAAGCAATGAAGCGTGGTTCTCTTCAATCTCTAATTGGAACAATAATAGAGGCACAAAAAATAGCAAATCTACCTCTATGGCTATGCGGTGGAGATAGTGAGCTTTTATTCAAGGCTCTTAGGCACCAAGGTATTGAGGTACATCATTATCCAAACCTTGCCTTAGAAGGCATGATTGATATACAAAAGAATTATTCAATACCTAAGTCTGAAAGAATTTGATTGGCCATGATTTCTGCTTTGACCTTTCTATAAATCACCTCAATTTTTCCTTGTACATCAACCACAAAAGTATGTCGCATCATCCCCATATATTCGCGCCCCATAAATTTCTTCAAGCCATAACTTTCATAAGAGCTAGCAACAGGGCATGGCTCCTCATCGGTTAACAAAGTCAATGGTAGTCGATGCTTGTTTATAAACTTTGTATGAGAGGCAGCTGCATCTTTACTAATTCCAAGAACCTGTATGCCATTAGCATCAAACAATTCCCAACGGTCACGAAAATTACATGCTTCTTTAGTACATCCCGGCGTGTCATCCTTTGGATAAAAATAGATCACGACCCTTTGTCCCAATAAAGATGAAAGCTTCACCAAATTTTCATCCTGATCAGGAAGCGTGAAATCCGGTGCCAGGTCTCCTACTTGAAGGTTCATTAATGCCCGAGAAACTAATTAAAAGAAGCGTACTGGCATTGTGGTTATTTCCAAAGGTTGAACAGCTTTTGCCCATCAGTTCCGCAGAAGAGCAACTCGCCAATGAGCTCCCTACCAAGCGAGCACAACAATTCAGAGTCTCCCGCGGATATCTACGAGATGCCATGGCTGATCTTTGGCAAATTGACGCTCTTACGGTTCCCATCTATGCCCCACCAGGGCAACCACCTTTACTAGAGAAAGGATGGGGGCATATCAGCATGAGTCATTGCCAAGATGCTTTTTTGGTTGGCTGGTCACATAAGAAGATAGGAATAGATATAGAGCGAACAGACAGAAAAATCAAAAATACACAACTTATTAATAGATATTTCTCAAAAAGTGAGCAAAGATCAATTCTTCATCTACAAGATGAAGAGATCAATCGTTTTGTATTAAGGCATTGGATCACAAAAGAAGCATGCATTAAATGGCAAAGGAGTTCAATTGCTAAGGACTTCTCAAATTGGGATTGGGGGAAAGACTCTGACACCGCCAAACACAAGCTAGACAAGCATCATCTCAGAATTCATCACCTCACTCATCACAAATGGAATATGGCAATTGCATATTCAATCAAAGAAAGAATGCAGGGGCCAATGCTTTGCGTGAGTTCAAATTAAAAAAAATGGTGTGCAAGGAAAAATATTTCTGAGAGTTCAAGATTAAGAATTCTATTTCTAAGCCATAGATCCCAAGATCAATTGATGAGTTAATTTTTGAGGAAGTCTACTCCCATATAAACCACGAACAACTCCCCGCAAGATTTCAATTTCGGAAGACAGTAAATCTTTATCTAGAGATTTGCGATAAGCCTCATTACAATCAAGCCATCTCTTTTCTAAATATCCATCTATTTCCAAAGAAAGATCTTCCTGCCATTCTTCGATATTTATTATATTCCAACCTAAGTATTTTAATTTACCAAGAAAAACCTCCCTTTTCATACAAGATTTTAACCAAGCCTCTTCATGCTTGGATAGCCTTAATATTAAATCCCTAGACCCTGGATCTAATTCAATTTTTTTAGTTAATTCTAATAAACCCATTGCTATTCCAATAGTTGGATAACTCAAAAGGACTCTCAAGCCTGACTTGTCCAAGCATCTTCTACTAATAGCCGACCAAGCCTGATCGACATCAAAATTATTAAGGTCTTGATAAGTCAAGCGTCCTCCAACCCATTCAAATTTATGTTCCTTAGGAATATCTGACAGGTCGTCAATACCAGTCAATATCTGCGGCTGGAGAACAGAATCTAATAAGTCAAATTGGGCACTTAAACGTGTCTTTTCTTCTTCCCCCCTACAAACAATCATTACGCCTCCCTCTGGCACCTCTCTTAATGGGTCAAGAGACCAAAGAGCAGTTCCTTCACCAAAAACTAAAACTCTATCTGATCTTTTCCAAGATACTTTTGCCCATAAGCGTTGTCGAAGATAATGCAGTCTTTCTCCATTCAAGCTGAGTTGACGTCGTAACCATCTCTCCATATGGGGAATCCCAGGGCTACTACTTAAGAGGAAAGGATGTTCTTGAACTGATAACGCTGAGGCCGCAAATTGAGCTGCCCTTCGTTCAAGCATCTTTGAACGACGAAGTCCTTCCCATCCGCTTCCACCAGGCTTCCAATAAACCTCTCCTTGAAGGGCATCTGGTAAATATTGTTGTGCAACCCAATGTTCCTGAAAAGCATGAGGATATTTATAACCAACCCCATGACCAAAGGCTTCTCGATCTCGATTCCCATCCTTTAGATGTATTGGGACATCTTGTTTTTGGGCATTTCGCACTGTACACAAAGCTTCAAAAAAGCCCTGGGCACTATTACTTTTCTCTGCACAAGCCAAATACAGCGCTGCCTCCGTTAATAAATAAAGACCCTCTGGCAATCCAATTCGTTCAAAAGCACTTGCACAAGCTTCGACTACAACAACTGCTTGAGGGTCAGCCAATCCAACATCTTCTGCGGCTGCAATTAGCATGCGACGGAAAATGAAGCGAGGGTTCTCTCCTGCTTCAACCATGCGAGCCAACCAAAACATAGCCGCATCAGCATCGGAGCCTCTAAGGGACTTAATAAATGCACTAATAGTATCGAAATGTGCATCTCCTTGTTTGTCATACAAGATTGCACGCTCTTGAATAGATTCTTCAGCTATTGAAAGATCTATATATATCAACCCTCTCTCATTAGGAGCGGTGCTCTCAACAGCTAATTCCAAAGCATTTAACAAAATTCTTGCATCACCATTAGCAACATCAATCAAATGATTGGCTGCAGAATCAGTAACTTCTATTTCTCGGCAACCATATCCTGAATCCCTATCAGTAATTGCACGTAGTAAAAGCCGATGCAAATCACTAGTTTCTAGACTTTGAAGCCTAAATAGCCTGGACCTACTCAACAAAGCCTTATTGACTTCAAAGTAAGGATTTTCTGTAGTTGCTCCTATGAGTGTAAGGGTCCCATTTTCAACCCAAGGTAGTAAAGCATCTTGCTGTGCAGAATTAAATCTATGAACCTCATCTATAAATAAAATAGTTCTCAACCGATTACGTTCTAAACGTTGCTGAGCCAACGTTACTTCTTCGCGTAAATCCTTTACGCCTGCCAAAACAGCATTCAAGCTTGCAAAATGAGAGCGAGTATGACCAGCAATAATTCTCGCCAAAGTTGTCTTTCCTACACCTGGCGGTCCATGTAGTAACAAATTACCAACACGATCGGCAGCTATCGCCCTACGAAGAAGCCTTCCTTCAGCCAATATGGCTCCTTGACCAACAAACTCCTCAAGAGTTTTTGGTCTCATTCGATCGGCAAGTGGAGCGTTACTTTGCAGTTGTTTTTTTATATTATAAGAGAAAAGATCTTCGTCCAAAAGCTCCTCCCAAAGATTAAAAAAAGAATTAACTCAGGTGATTACTGTAGGTTTATCCATTCCTGTTCGTTGACCAATTTCAGCCAAGGCATCAATCTCCCTAATAAGATCAGAGAGGACTTCTTGAGGGTTACGAGAAAGATTTTCCTTATCCACCAAATACTTCTCAAGATATAATCTTAAGGTTGCTCCTTTTGTTCCTGTACCAGAAAGTCGCAACATAACTCGACTTCCATCTTCTAATAAAACTCTTAGGCCTTGAGCGCTAGTTATAGATTTGTCAACTGGGTCAGTATAGCTAAAGTTATCTGCCTTTTTAACTATTTTACCTGCAAATAAATTTCCTTCCAAGTTAGAAAGTAGTCCTTCCATTCGCTCATATAAACCATGTGCAACTTCTAATGGTATCTCCTCATAATCATGGCGTGAATAATAATGACGGCCATAGTTAATCCAATGAGCATTCATTATTTCTGCGACGGAACAATTCCTTTCGGCAAGGATTTGCAGCCAAAATAGCACTGCCCATAAGCCATCTTTCTCTCGCACATGATCACTCCCAGTACCAAAACTTTCCTCACCACACAGAGTGATTTGACCGGCATCCAGCAGATTCCCAAAAAACTTCCATCCAGTTGGTGTTTCAAAGCATGGAATATCAAGTTTTTTCGCAACTACATCTACAGCTGAACTGGTTGGCATAGAACGAGCCACACCAGAGAGACCCCTTGAATAGGCCGGGACCAAGTGTGCATTTGCAGCCAGAACTGCAAGACTATCGCTAGGATTAACAAAGCAGGCTTTTCCAAGAATCATATTTCGATCTCCATCTCCATCACAGGCAGCCCCAAAAGAATAACTAGAGCCATTTAATAAAAGATTCGCCAATTCATTTGCATAGGTAAGGTTTGGATCTGGATGTCCACCTCCAAAATCTTCTAAAGGCAAACCATTCCGCACAGTGCCAGAGGGAGCACCCAATATTTGCTCAAATAAACGAACAGCATATGGTCCAGTGACTGCATGTAGCGCATCAAATACAATTGGAAAATCTTGCGTTATTAGGTTACTAATGCGATCAAAATCGAATATACCTTGCATTAAATCTAGATAATCTTTCACACCATCAATCACCTCTACTTCCATAGCTCCTATCAAATACTTTCCAGGTGCATCTAATGAGATGGCAGGACATTCAAGGATAACGTAGTCTTCTAAATCTTTAGTACAATCAAAAATAGAATTAGTTAAAGATTCAGATGCTGGTCCGCCATTAGAGCCATTTACTTTTACCCCAAAATCTCCGTCCAAACCTCCTGAATTGTGACTAGCAGAGAGAATTATCCCACCAACAGCTTTTGTGGTCCTTATTAAATGTGAAGCAGCAGGTGTCGAAAGAATACCATCAATAGTTGTAATTACCTTCTTAAAGCCGTGTGCGGCAGCCATCCTCAGAATGATATCAATGGCGCGTCTATTGCCATATCTTCCATCACCCCCTAACACAAGAGTCCCGCCATTCACTCCATGAATAGTCCTAAATATCGATTCAACAAAACTCTCAAGATAGTGTGGCTCTAAAAACTGCTTAGTACTCTTTCTTAAGCCAGAGGTTCCTGGCTTCTGATCCTTAAAAGGAACATTGAACCGAATAGTCCTTGCAACGGGGTTGAAATTTTCCATAAGAATCAATGGGGCATCTCTGATGTTCGCAACATTGCCACGAACCAAAAACTACTAAGAATCAACGCCACCAACACACCCGCACCTATCCCTATGCGGACCATAATAAAAGGGACGACTAATGGGAAAAGAATCGCTCCTAATAGAGGAGTGGTCGCTACAAATGTCTTCAACATACTCAACTTAAAATCTGAGATTAAAACCATTCAGCCTGAGATTGTTCCTTAGGATTTGTATTATCTACAGGTGTGTCTCTCTGAAATTTCATCGTGATATTTCGCTTTTGAGAACCATCAGTAACCGTAGCCTCTATTGGATATTCCTGTTGACCATCTCTAAAAGGAACTTGCAATCTAAAAGTACCGTCACTAGAAAGAGGAACTTCTTCTCCACCAATAGTTAATCGTGCAGCAGGATCTGTTGCTCCATAAACAATTAATTCTGAATCTGCCACAAGCCAAAGAGACCGGTTCCTAGGCACAACACCACCAATGCCAGACTCATTACGACCACTAGCCCAAAGGCCAGCTCCTGACTGATTCAGTCCTCCTTCTGCAAATTCATGCTCCTGAAACTCTTCTGAGCCAACTCGAGTTTTACGATAATGACTAGTGGCACTTTGATAGAGCCTCTCGTGTAAGCCAATATCTTTCGATTCAGGAGTTGATGGAGTAATAGGGGCACTAACTGGGCTCGCAGTTGACTCCAAGCTAAACGGAACAAATTGATCCAATATTTGGCTACTTGGATGTAGGGATGGGACCTTGGCTACTGAAGAAAAAGCCAAAGAAATCCAAGTATTAGCTAAGCGATAGCCAAGTTCCACTCGATACTCACGATCACTCATTGGGATCGGCAGGTACCACTCTGTGTTATGGCTATCAACCTGAACCTCCTGAAGAGCATGTGGATGGGCAGTGCCATCAGTAATACCTGTGACATCTGACAAACGCAGACATAGGCGACTTGCACCTCTCGCTAAAGCTCGCTTGCGATCTGACTCAGAAATCTCCCAAAACACATATGACCACTCAGGATCTCTAGGAAGAAAAACAACTTTGCTCCCCCCTTGGGGATCGTTATAACCACCTAATTCAGGATCCTTTTTGGCTGGTGCCCTCCAAAACGAATTAAAGGAATGATCTACAGCATTCTTTTTTTGCTCAAGATTGAAGATCTCTTTTATTAAGGTCGCTTTGCTTTTACGACTATATAAAGACACTCCTAAATCACTAGCCTTATGGCGAAGCTGACGCAACGTTAAACGTGACAGGGTATTCAGCTCTTCAGTCACGTTTCAAGGCACTCCGTTTTTGTTCGGGATCATTGTGGAATACAACCATCTCTAGAAGCCCTAGTGGTCAGCATCTACTGACTCCAATGAAGTGCAAGAAGAGCGGGACTCAAATACCAAGGAGCCCAAAACGCCTGTGGGGCAAAGCTTTAGCGAGGAAACCAGTACAACAAGCATTTGTGCCTCTAAGCACATAATCGCGCATCACATCACAGCAACTGATCCAAGCCAATGCGATCCCGGATACCTTGCAAAGAAATCATTTTGAGATCTGATTTGGGAATCGTCAGTCAAGACACTCCATAGACAAGCAGAATTGCAAACTAACTTACAAACAAGTTAATTATTGAGAGCGTTCTTAAAAAGATGCCTAGAAGTTATTAAATCACTCAAATCAAGTTCTAATGGACTAATTGCATGGTCCGTGGCTATTAAATTTAGCTTTGCCGCAGCAACCTCTAATTGCTCTAGAAAAATAGGTATAAATGTCTTCTCTGAAGCAAATGCTGCTTGCTTCAAACACCACTCATAGCGTTCTCTACTGTTTGGCAAACTGCCTAAAGTCATTCCTTTCTCAAGTGCTATAGACTTAAAACAATTCAAGCAATGAGCGAGTAATCTTAAATAGTGCCTATCCATGAGAGGAAGATTTGTTGAATCAATTTTTTCCATCTCTTCCTCAGAAAGTGTGCCTTGATTGTGAGGAATTTTATTCGCCATTTACTTAAACTGGTGTGATCTGGAAGCCACATGAGTGTCCACATTCAATCCGCCAGTGAACTCTCTCAACCAAACAATCTGGAAAAGTCTGTCGAATCGTCTGTAATTCTTGGTCGCAAATAATAGGATGCTCTTTTGCAACATTCCTTATTGAACAATAAAATGCATTCATATACCAACTTCGCCCATCCTTTCCGGGTTCATATTCAGCTATATATCCTTCCTTACGCCGTAATTCAATTAACCTTGAAAGTCTATCACTAACAGTGCCAGAGCCTATTAAGCTCCTGTATTCATTTGCCTTATTAGAGGCTTGAGTATTCAATAAAACATTAATACTTTCAGGCGAAAATCTGGTTTTCATGGTGCGCAGTAAATCAACCACAAACCCCTCATTGCCTTCATAAAAATAATTATGTCCTTGCTTAGTAAGCTGCCAAGCATTGAATGGTCGCCCAGGCCCTTGAGAGACAATTGCACTCGATACAACAAAACCATCCTCTTCCAAACTACGAAGATGCCTACGCATAGCCTGAACTGAAACCCCTACAGCACCAGAGAGTTTTAAAGCAGTGCTTTCCCCCAACCTAAGGAGATGAGTCAATATTGCTTCCCGAGTGGGAGCTTGGCCCTTTGCGCGCATCAGGGTAAAAGATGTAAACAAAAACTAGCTCTTCCTAAAGGGTAAGACCTCAATAGACATAGCGAATGGTTATCTAAATAGAGAAATTCGTTTGATGTTCCGAGGTAAAAGACACCTAAACAAATCGACTAAAAACAAGTCAGCCTCTAGGTTCTTGAGAAACTAGCAAACTCAAAAAAAGATAGCATGTAGCAAGAGCTATCCATATTTTTCCGAAGTGACTACATAAGGGGCAGAATGACAAGGTCCCTTTTTTTGCAAGGCCCTTGCCCTAGGCTCATACTACGAAACAACTTTGTTTCGTAATTTCTCGTGATTTAGCAACCTGGCTCCCAAACCATGCACGGAACACTGTTCACAAGTCATTCATTGAGACAGCTCCTTGCCACAAACGGTTCTATTAGGGTGACCAAAAAGCATTAATAAGCTGATTCCACTTAAATCCAGAGCCACTTTGCCTAAGTCACCGTGACAAACAAACACCTCAAACAAGTTATGACGAACTGGCATCTACACCTTTTTGACCAAAACGCTTGAAATTCCCAAGATTGAAATCATGACAAGCCAAAACACATTTAATGAACTCGTATCGCAGCCTTATAAATATGGCTTTGTAACTGATATAGAGACTGAGAAAATATCGAAAGGACTTAGCGAAGAAGTCATTAGGTTGATATCCGAGAAGAAACAAGAACCTAGCTTTTTACTCGAATTTCGCTTAAAGGCCTATCGTAAATGGCTCACAATGGAAGAGCCAAATTGGGCTGATCTAGGGTACAAGAAAGTAGATTACCAAGACATAATTTACTACGCTGCTCCAAAACAAACTCAAAAAAAAGCGAGCCTAGAAGAAGTTGACCCTAAACTACTCGAAACATTTGAGAAGCTAGGAATTCCATTAAGTGAGCAAAAAAGACTCAGCAATGTTGCCGTAGATGCTGTCTTTGATAGTGTTTCAATTGCAACAACATATAAGGAGAAACTGGCAGAAGATGGTGTTGTTTTCTGTTCAATAAGTGAAGCTGTAAACAACTATCCTGAACTTATCGAAAAATATTTAGGAAGTGTAGTTCCAATTAATGATAATTTTTTTGCAGCTCTAAATTCTGCAGTTTTCAGTGATGGATCTTTTGTATATATACCTAAAGGAGTTGAGTGTCCAATGGAATTATCCTCGTATTTCAGAATTAATTCAGGGGATACCGGTCAATTTGAAAGAACATTAATAATTGCAGAGGAAGCTTCATCAGTTAGCTACCTAGAGGGCTGCACTGCGCCAATGTTTGACACAAATACATTGCATGCAGCCGTGGTGGAACTCATAGCCCTAGATGATGCTTCCATCAAATACTCAACAGTTCAAAACTGGTATTCAGGAGATGAAAAAGGGATAGGAGGTATCTACAACTTTGTAACTAAGCGTGGACACTGTCGGGGCGACAGAAGCAAAATTAGCTGGTCACAAGTCGAAACTGGTTCGGCAATAACCTGGAAATATCCAAGTTGTGTACTCCAAGGAGAATCATCTATAGGAGAGTTTTATTCAGTAGCTTTAACAAACAACCTACAAAAAGCAGATACAGGAACAAAAATGATCCATGTTGGACCAAAAACACGTTCGACCATTGTCAGCAAAGGAATTAGTGCTGGGAAATCTAGTAATAGTTATAGAGGCCTAGTCCAGGTAGGCCCCAAAGCAAAGGACGCTCGTAATTACAGCCAATGTGATTCAATGTTGATTGGTGATCAAGCTGCTGCCAATACCTTTCCATATATTCGTTCTCAACAACCACAAGCCAATATTGAACACGAAGCAAGTACATGCCGAATTTCAGAAGAACAATTGTTCTACCTGCAAAGTAGAGGTATTGGTTTTGAAGAAGCAATTTCAATGATGGTAAGTGGCTTTTGCAGAGATGTCTTTAATCAATTGCCGATGGAATTTGCAGCTGAAGCAGACAAGCTTCTCGCAATAAAATTGGAGGGTTCAGTAGGTTAAAACCGACATTTACAAACCCTTCATTCTTGTTTCCAACATTTTTCTACTTTTAAGTGATAAGAGCAGACTCCAAAATCATTCTCGACATTTCTGACCTCCACGCCAAAGTGGAGGATCAACCTATCCTGCAGGGAGTAAATCTCCAAATAAGGTCTGGAGAAATACATGCTGTTATGGGGCGCAATGGAAGCGGTAAAAGCACCCTCTCAAAAGTATTGGCTGGGCACCCTGAATACCTAGTTACTTCAGGGAAAGTTACTT
Organism: Prochlorococcus sp. MIT 1300; assembly: GCF_034092375.1. Classification (NCBI taxonomy): domain Bacteria; kingdom Bacillati; phylum Cyanobacteriota; class Cyanophyceae; order Synechococcales; family Prochlorococcaceae; genus Prochlorococcus; species Prochlorococcus sp. MIT 1300. Next base: position 1,080,686 of record NZ_CP139302.1, read on the forward strand.
ATTTAGGGGAAGACCTCCTGAAATTCGAGCCAGAGGTACGAGCTCGAATGGGTCTGTTCCTAAGTTTTCAATACCCAGTAGAAATACCAGGGGTAAGCAACCTGGAGTTTTTGCGTGTAGCCACCAATTCTCGACGAATGCAACGCGAACTAGAAGAGCTGGATACATTTGAATTTGAAGATCTAGTACGAGAACGACTCGACATAGTTCAAATGGATCCTGCGTTTCTTGATAGGAGCGTAAATGAAGGATTCTCTGGAGGCGAGAAAAAAAGAAATGAGATTCTACAAATGGCACTTCTTGAGCCTGTCATGTCAATCCTAGATGAAACCGATTCCGGACTAGATATAGACGCCTTGAGGATTGTCGCTTCAGGGGTAAATCAAATGTCCCAACCAGATACTGGAATATTAATAATTACTCACTATCAAAGGCTTCTAAATGAGATAACTCCTGACTTTGTTCATGTTATGGGTGCTGGACAAATTCTTAAAACTGGTGGGAAAGAACTTGCTCTTGAATTAGAGGAGTCAGGCTATGAGTGGGTTGATGAAGTTCTGTCTAAAAAGCCAATAAAGTAATCATGAATTCCGAACCAAATTGGATAGAAGCTTTACCTACTGCAAAGGGTTCGCTTCAAAAAATACAAAGACGAGGCAGACAATTGCTTCAAGAGACAGAACTGCCTTCCCCTAATCAAGAAGCTTGGCGCTTAACAGATCTAAGTCAACTCAAGCAACTATTAAGACTTCCAATATACGCAGAACAAAAAAAGAATAAGAACTGGGCATCTGAAATACTACCAGAAGAAGCAACTTGTGGAATTAGAGTCATACTTGATCCTGTCAATTCCCCTATAAATTCAATCAATTGGCCAACAGAAATAACGCCTCTAACGAAAGAAGAACTCGAACAATGTCTTGGAAATACTCTAAATAGATGTTCTTGTGAGTCAGATTGGCCAATCTATCTGAATCATGCCACTACTGAAGAAGTACTTGGATTAAAGATTACAGGTCAACAATTACCTCCTCTAGAGTTAATTATACCAAGTCATGAAAATAGCCTAACGCCATCAAGAATTATACTTTTACTTGAAGAAAATGCTCATTTAGACCTTCTACAAGTAAATCTTGGGTCACATAATTCTGCTCAAAGTCATCTAACGGAAATACATTTAAGCCAAGAATCCAAACTTAACCATGGCCTCCTCGCTATTGGGGGTGGAGCAGCAAGTTTAATTGCAAACCTAGCAGTTACGCAGGATACTCGTAGTCACTACTCATTAACATCAGTGCATCATGGCTGGTCACTGTCTAGATTCGAACCTCGAATCAGTCAATTAGAAGGACAAGCATTTACAACACTGCAAGGGCTTCAGATTTCTCAAAACAATCAACAACTTGCGACCCATTCGAACATAACTTTTAACGGACCATCTGGTCAGCTAGAGCAACTACAAAAATCTTTAGCGACTGGACACTCTCATTCTATTTTCAATGGTGCAATCAATGTTCCCAGAGCTGCACAACAAACTAATGCTTCACAGCTAAGCAAAAATCTGTTGCTTTCCAGTAAAGCAAAAATTGACACGAAACCAGAGCTAGCAATTATTGCTGATGATGTTCGCTGTACCCATGGTGCAACCGTGAGTCAACTACAAGAAGAAGAGCTATTTTATATGCGCAGTAGGGGAATAGAAATCAAACAAGCAACACAACTTCTTTTGCAAGGTTACTGCCAAGAAATCTTACAAAAACTTCCAGCAGAAGCTGAACGTTGGAAGACACTTGAGCATATACTAGGTAATATCTTGTGATGTCAGAAGCCAAACAAAATCCAGCAGAAAAAGCCAGGGAAGATTTTCCACTGTTAACAAGTAATTTTTCAAGTGAGCGTTCACTAATTTATCTTGATCATGCCGCAACTACGCAAAAACCTAAAAGTGTTATTACCGCACTTGAGAATTACTACAAGAATGACAATGCCAATGTTCACCGAGGCGCCCATCAACTAAGCGCAAGAGCCACTGAAGCCTTTGAAGGAGCCAGAGAAATCACCTCCAACTTTATAAAGGCAAAATCTTCTAAGGAAATACTTTTCACTCGCAATGCTACTGAAGCAATCAATTTAGTTGCTCGTTCTTGGGGGGATAATGTTATTAAAGAAGGTGATGAGATCCTGCTCACCTTGATGGAGCATCACAGCAATCTTGTGCCATGGCAACTTCTTTCTAAACGCACAGGATGTATTTTACGCCATGTAGGTATAACCCCCAGTGGGGAGTTAGACATAGCAGATCTAAGTTCAAAACTAAATGAACGCACTCGTCTTGTAAGCTTGGTACATATCAGTAATACTCTTGGTTGCTGCAATCCAATTAGTGAAGTTGCTACTTTAGCTCATAAAGTAGGTGCTCTTGTTTTAGTTGATGCTTGTCAAAGCCTTGCCCATCAAATTATTGATGTAGGCGCTTTAGATATCGACTTCCTAGTTGGATCCTCACACAAACTTTGTGGACCTACTGGCATTGGTTTCCTCTGGGGCCATGAAGAGATCCTTGAGGCAATGCCACCCTTCTTAGGTGGGGGCGAAATGATTCAAGAAGTATTTCTTGATCAAAGCAGTTGGGCAGAACTACCTCACAAATTTGAAGCAGGAACACCAGCTATTGGTGAAGCAATCGGAATGGGAGAAGCACTTTCTTATCTACAGGGTATTGGATTAGATAATATTCATAGTTGGGAAAAAACCCTAACCAATTATCTTTTTAATAGTTTATCAAGTATAGATAACATCAAAATCCTTGGGCCTTCACCCCAACAACAATCAAATCGTGGGGTCCTGGCGACATTTTATGTTCCTGGATTACATTCAAACGATATAGCAACCTTGTTGGATGAAAATGGTATCTGTATTAGAAGTGGGCATCATTGCTGTCAGCCACTTCATCGACACTATGAAGTCACTTCAACGGCAAGAGCTAGCCTTAATTTCACCTCAACTATAGAGGAAATAGATCTCTTCAAAGAAGAGTTAATTGAATCAATTAACTTCCTTAAAGCACATAGTTAAATATCTAGATGAGAATTAAAGAACCGTTCGGTGCACTCCAAAACCTTTACCTGCACATTACTATTTCTAAAACCATGACCTTCTGAGGCATAAGTATGTACCTCCACAGGAATATCGTTTTCAATCAATGCAGATGCCATGTCATCTGTTTGAGTAGGAGGGACTACTTTATCTTCTAAACCTTGAAAAAAGATTACTGGGCATTTTATCCTATGCGCATTAAATAATGGTGACCGGCTTTCGTATAAATTACTTGCTATAGGCCAAGGTCCAACAAGAGATTCTAAATACTTAGCTTCAAATCTATGCGTTGCTTTTGCCATTTCAGTTAAGTCACTTACAGCATAACGGCAAGCACCAACCCTAAACACTTCAGAGAAGCAAAGGCAGCCAAGGGTAGTAAAACCAGCAGCACTTCCACCTTCTATTGCTATACGGTCTGGGTCAACCTTACCTTCTTTAATTAAAGCCTCCGCAGCAGAAGCACAATCAAAAGAATCCACTTCGCCCCAACCCCCAATCAACCTTTCTCGATAACTTCGACCAAATCCAGTAGAGCCACCATAATTAACATCAACAACCCCCCAACCTCTGGAGGTCCAAAACTGAATCCCCAAGCTTATTCCTTTCCTTGCCATGCCAGTTGGGCCACTATGACTTTTAACTAATAAAGGAGGTATTGAGAAAACCTCATTAGAAGGTGGGTAATACCAAGCATGGGTCAACTTGCCGCCAAAACCTTCAAACCAAAATGATTCTGGTAAACTTACTTCTGAAAAGGCAAGAACAGATGGGCTCATAGGACTGTGGTCCCAATTTCCTGTAGTTAAATCAATTTCTAACAATCCACTACCTGTAAAAGAATTACTAGCTATTGCAATTGCGCGTCCAGATGACTGTGCATTGATACCTGATAAATCATCAAAAGGCTGGTCAATCTCATGAATATGTCCATCTTTGGTCAACAGATTTAAATGCCACTGCCCTTCCTTACAGACTGCAGCCACCAACCCCTCCCCAGCTGCTGCAGAGGTTCTCATTCCATATACCCACTGAGGCATTGCAGTCTCTCCCTTCATAGGCCAAGGCTTACTCCACTCAGGTGCCTTATTAGGCTGTATAGCCTCATTTGAAATCATCAAGTTCCACCATCCGGTGCTGTCTTCCGCAACAACTAATTCTCCTTGGGAAGACCAGAAAGGTTGAAACACCGACTGACTAATTATTGGGTTTTGGCCACTACCACTACCTGCCAATAAACGCTTGTTTTGAAGTGCACCCAACTGATCAAATTCCCCCCACCAAAGTTGACTTGCATCCCAAGGCATATGTGGTTGCTGCCATTCAACCCAGGCCAATTGACCTCCATCTGGGCTTAAAGCCGCATAACCTAAAAAATCTCTTGGAAAATGCAAAGCATTTGGTGTTTGGTCTCTAGCTGAAAGTGACAAAGTGACCAAAAAATCTTTATCTTCATACTCCATCACTCCAATCCAACGATTACGAGAAATATCAATAAGACCATCAGCAAATAATCCCTTTCCAGGTGAAGAAAGGCGTAAAGAAGGTTCGCAAGGACTGAGCCAAGGATTCTGCAAATGTGCTGAATCTGTCAAGCCCTCCCAACTCTGAGTCCAAACACATCCATCTTCATTATTAATCCAAACAAGAAGCAAAGTATTTTCAAAACTTTCCGCAGCAAAAACGCCTCCTCCATAACCATGTACCCGAGTCCGCAAATTCATAGGTGCAGGGGTCAACTCCTGACCTGCGGAAGCAGTAAGACCCCAAGGTCTAATTAGCGCAGTAGTCCTTCCTCCTTCATTCGGCCTTTGTTCTAACCACAGCACCCAATTACCAATTAACTGAGGTTCCTTAAGAACAACTGTCCGGCTCAGAGCAACTGCAGCTGAAAGGGGCTGGGCAAATGGTTTGGAATAAGACAAGTCAGACATTTTGCGATTCATTCACTTCACGAAAAAAGGATGCTCTCAACTGATTAAGATCATTAAAACTAGTTCCGAGACGTTCCTTGGCTAAAAGCTTTGCTCAGCTTGCAAGAAATGCCGAAAAGGCCAAGGCATCGATTCTTGTTTCCAAAGAACCTCTGGAGACATCTCCTCTAGCAATCCATACCCTTGGGAACAAGGTATTACGCCAATCAGCAAAACGAATCAGTAAGGTGGATGATCAAATTAGAGACTTAGCACGTGACATGCTTAGAAGCATGTATACGGCCAAAGGTATTGGACTTGCAGCTCCCCAAGTTGGAATTCATAAACAGCTATTAGTTATTGATCTAGATCTAGAAAACCCGACTACACCCCCACTCGTACTTATCAATCCTGAGATAATCGGATATAGCGGAGCTATAGAAACTTACGAAGAAGGCTGCTTGAGTATCCCAGGGGTATACCTCAATGTTGTTAGGCCTTCGGAGATCAAGCTTAGTTTTCGCGACGAGATGGGAAGACCTAGAAAAATGAATGCCGATGGACTAGTCGCAAGATGCATTCAACACGAGATGGACCACCTGAATGGGGTTCTTTTTGTTGACCGTGTCACTGACCAGGAAAACCTAAACCAAGAGTTGAAAGAACACGGTTTCAATCAAAAAGATGTCCGCACTATCCAATAAATCAGTCGAATTGCTAAATTTGTCCACTAAAGAAATTTAACTACTGCATGACTCAGGTCACGGTTGGCGAAAATGAAGGTATTGAATCGGCCCTGCGTCGCTTCAAACGCCAAGTCTCAAAGGCTGGGATATTTGCGGATCTAAAGCGGCTCCGCCACCACGAAACGCCTATTGAGAAGTACAAGCGTAAAGCCCAGCAGCGTCGTAGAAGACGTTGAAGAAGACAAACAGCCTAAAAAATCTAAGTTCTTAACGCCTCCCTTGTTCTGAGTACATCCAATAAGATCGGTGTAATTACTCGTTGCCTCCATCACTCAAGAGGAAACACAATGTAGATAGTTGCATTGTGATCAGGTCATGGCAAACAACCTTAAGAATCTTCGCCACTGGCTATCAGAGGCACTTGAATTCACCCTTGGCAATCCAAGTGGAGAAAGACACTTGCCACCACCAATAGGACCTCAGCCATATACAGAAAAGTCCACAAAATCTTATTTTTAGGCTAGGCCCTAGCAACCAAACAAAAAAGATATGCTATCAATAGTAAATTTTTTGCTCGCATATTAAAGTGAATACCCTAATTAAATTATTGGGAGGTTATTAAGATTATCTCCCAATAATTTAATGTTCTTTCTTGACTAATTTACACACATGCCTGAAGATACGGTTTTTGATCGAATACTTAGCGGAGAGATTCCTTGTGATTCAGTTTTTAGTGACGAGCTATGCCTTGCCTTTCGTGACATTCAACCCGTCGCGCCAGTGCACATATTAATTATACCAAGGAAAAGACTGGAAAGCCTTAATAGCTCAACAGAAGCAGACGAGTCACTACTAGGTCATTTACTAATAACAGCAACCAAAATTGCCAAGCAAGAAGGTTTAAAAGATTGGCGAGCTGTAATCAACACTGGGTCTGAGGCTGGACAAACCGTTTTCCATCTCCATGTACATTTAATCGGGGGAAGAGCACTTAAATGGCCACCAGGATAAATCCTGAAAGTTAATTAATTCACAAACCAGAGGTGAAAAGCCATTATTCAAATTCGATGCATGGCTTTTTCGGTATCACAATTAGCAAAATAGAATGCCAAACTGGACTTCTCAGAATTTTTCTTATTGCAAGTCCATTGTTAGAAACACGAAAGACTTGCAATAAGAAGAACCAGAGCGATGCTTGGTATCAATAACAAAAAGAAAGAATGAAAAAAACCAAAACGCCTCATGACCCAAAGCGCGATAATGCACAATACATGGAGCAAGAACTATGGTTCTCTACAAACGAGCTGCTGGAATATTTAGGCATTTCTCATGAAGAACTCGACCAACAAAAAGACCTTTTCCAAAAGGGAATTCACTTCAAACACGCACGTCCTAAGGACACAAACAGTCAGCTGCTCTGGAGAATTGACTTAATCGACGAATTACTTTCCCTGCCAGTACCCCCACTAGAAAGAGAAGCCATGTTGAATGCCGTGAACAATCGCATTACTTGTCTCAAGTAAAAATACAAAAGGTTCAATGCTCAATTTTGATCCTCTACAAAAAGTGATCTACTAACGTAGAAGCCTTTAAAAGGCTCACAAAAACAGCACTATGAATAATTGTTGGTGATATTCCCATGACAACACCAGTTACCAGTCGGCCTAATGGCCTGGGGGATCAGCTAGGCAAGCTAAGACGCTTAGCTCAACCATTCTTTCTACCTCTTGACCAAGCCAATGGTTGGCAATTTTGTTGGTTACTGATTTCCCTCCTTTTCTGTGTAGGGGGCTTGGTACTCGTATCTCTAACAGGATTGATTGAAATTCTGGCGAAATTCCGACCAGAACTTACTGATAATTACCTAACGGGGGTTAGCAACACAATTAAAACAATTTGGAGTACCTGGTGGGGTGGAGCTTTCTCCGGTTTATTCATCATCGGGTCAGCAAGTTTCTTTGGAATGCGCCAGCAGCTAAGAAATAGACGTTGGCTGCATTGGTTCCTATTAGGAGTAATAGTCCTAATGCTTTTAGCAGTAAATGGAATAAATGCAGGCATTGGATTTATCGCAAGAGATCTAACCAATTCCCTTGTTGCTATGCAAGAAGAGAATTTCTATAAAATTCTAGGGATATACGCATGTTGCTTTGTAGCTGCATTGCCCATACGTGTTTCTCAAATATTTTTCACCCTCAAACTTGGAATAATTTGGCGCGAATGGCTTTCACGCAGCCTAATTGGAGATTACATGAATAATAAAGCATATTATGTACTCAATCCAAATGATGAACAAGCCACAGATGTAGATAATCCCGATCAGCGGATTACTGACGACACTAGAGCCTTTACTGGCCAAAGTCTCCAATTTACTCTTGGCATATTTGACGCATTGCTAACCTTTTCACTAAACATACTTATCCTCTGGAGTATTAGCACAAGACTAACTCTTTCACTCTTCGGTTATGCCATATTTGCCACTTCTGTATTAATTATAGCAGGAAGAAATCTTGTAAGAATTGACTATGATCAATTGCGGTATGAAGCCGATTTTCGATATGGCTTGGTCCATGTAAGAGATAATGCCGAGTCAATAGCTTTTTATTCTGGAGAAAGGCCGGAAAAAGCAGAAACAGTAAGAAGGCTTACTGAGGTAATTCGTAATTTCAACCTTTTAATAATATGGCGAGTAATTATAGATGTCATGAGAAGATCAATAGGTTATGCAGGAAACTTCTTTCCTTATTTAGTAATGGCAGTGCCATACTTTGCTGGGGAGATTGATTATGGTGGATTTATTCAAGCAAATTTTGCATTTGGGATGGTAGAAGGTTCATTATTTTTTGTCGTCAACCAAATAGAAGAACTTGCAAAATTCACAGCTGGAATTAGTAGGCTAGAAGGTTTCCAGTCCAAAATCGAGCAAGTTAGTCATAAAGCAATACAAGAAGGTATTCCCAAAGCAACTAATAGCAAAGCCATATTAATTAACAACGCGGATCTATATGCACCAGGTGGAGAAGAACCAATAATACGTGATCTAAGTATTAGTGTTGGTCAAGCAGATAGAGTTCTTGTAGTTGGACCATCTGGCTGTGGTAAAACATCATTATTACGCATGATTAGCGGCTTATGGCAACCACTAAAAGGCAATGTAGAAAGGCCGAAAACTGGAGATTTGTTATTCATTCCACAAAAACCTTACATGTTGCTTGGTTCTTTGAGAGAGCAACTTTGCTATCCAACAGAAGAAAGTCGATTTAGCAATGATCAACTTAGAGCTGTACTAGATGAGGTTAACCTTCACAAACTAGTAGAAAGATATCCTGATCTTGACGTCAAACAAGACTGGCCCAGGATTCTTTCACTAGGTGAGCAACAACGATTGGCATTCGGGCGACTACTCCTCAACGCACCTAGATTTGCAGTGCTAGATGAAGCGACTAGTGCATTAGATGTTAAAACGGAGGAACATCTTTACAAGCTTTTAAAAGCGAGGGATCTAGCAGTAGTAAGTGTTGGGCATAGACCAACCCTTATAGACTTTCATCAAAGTGTGCTCGAGCTGGTAGGAGACGGCAGCTGGCGTCTAATACCGGCAAAAAGCTATGAAATTGGCCACTCTTAACACTGGTTCAATGCCTACATCAACCAATCAAGACCTTAATGACAATTCTGAACTTCTCCCTGAGGAAAAACAATCAATAGAGGATCGAGCACCTCAACCGCCCTCAACAAGTGCTACCACTAAAGACATTCCTGTCTTTGGCTGGAGTGGTTATGCCGAAAGAATTAACGGGCGATTTGCCATGGTTGGATTTATAGCACTTCTCTTAGTAGAGCTATTCAGTCAAGATACGTTCTTGCACTGGGCAGGTCTGATCCCTTAAAACACATAACGCATCAAAAACGTATCAAATCCACATCCCATCGTCCTTCTCTACTGACTTGGACTGCCAAACGTTTCCCATTAGCACTCAAGCTAACTAAACGTGGAATACCTTTAGGTGAAATTTGTAATCTCTCCAGCGAACCTACCGTTCGACGGTAAACCAACAATTCAGTCTGGTCATCACGCTGTCGAACCAATGCAAGACGGTCTCCATTAGCACTTACACTAACGCTAATGGGTTGTGAGTCAGGGCGATTCAACCCTGGAAGAGGAACAATTCTTTGAGTGCGTAAATCTACTAAAAAGATTCTGTCCTTTCCCTGTTGGTTGACCAACATGGCTAGCCAACGAACCCCTAACGATGGCTCCCTCTGACTATAAGAAGAACGCAAAAGAACCCTATTCAAGTTATTCACTGGCTTAATACTGGTTCCTAAGCATCCACTCAAAAGAGAATTGAAAAGTAGAAAATAGAAAGCAATGTTAAGAGGCGAATTAGCTGCAAATTTCATTGCGTCCTCTCAATTTGCGGAGTGAGAAGACGAAGTCCAGCAGCCTCATCAGGCTCGAGAGTCTTAGTCAAATCAAAAAGCTCAATCCGCCACTTTCCCTGAACAGCTACTTGTAAAGCGATCTGACGAGCATCAGGAGCCAAGCTCACTCGAATTGGATAACGTTGACCTATCAATGGGAGTGGATGGAGACGTCCTGTTAATCGATCCTGAATCACCACAACACGTTTGTTACCTCTTTGAGTTATTACAGCCAAATAACGCCCATTCCAACTCAAAGAAGGTGAACTATGCGGTTGATTCCTAGAAAGATTTTTTAGGTCAAGAAGATTCCCATTTCTTAGGTCTCGCAATTGAACCGTAGGCCTGCCAAGCTGATCAACAATTACAGCCATTTTCTGACCATCACCGCTTAAAGCCGGTTCTTGCTCACTTCTATCAAATAGGCCACTAGAAGTACTAATAACTCTATTAGAGCAGCCAGCTAGACCTAGCAGGCAAGCAATAGTTGAAATGCCAACAAAAGCAGCAAAATTCAATTTCAGTCGTCAAAGCGAGAGCTGTTATCCCTGGGTCTTATTTGTCTAGGAGTTGATCGACTTTGAGGCGAATCTGACCTAACGGATGTTGGAGTTTGGCTTGATCTAGATACAGATGAATTTTGATCTTGATTTGTTCTTGAACCCATGGCTCGAGGGTTAGAAGGTGAAAAGGCTGCATCCTCAACAGATCGTCTCATTGAAGCTCCCCTAGGAGATCTAGATGTGCCTGATGATGTCGAAGACAAATCCCTCTGCCTGGGTGATCCTTCTGTGTCAGCTGATGAGCTACGACGAGTCGTTTGTTGATTAGGAGATGGCCTACTCCCACGCCTTTGATCTTGGCGCAGGCTTCTTCTCTCTCCAAAACTTGGACTACTTTCAGATTCATCGTTCTGACGGCCAAATCTAGCCATCCGCCTTGATCTTTCTGACTGTTCTCGCCAAGGTTCAGCTTCGGATCTAGAAGGTCTCCTCCTGCTAGCTGCCTCCTCAGGAATAGCTGCTCTTGATGTTCTGCGAGGCCTATAAAAATCCTCCTCTGATGAATCAGAGGTGTCATTCATCTGCCCAGTGAATCTTCTCCGGAATTGCTGAGGTTCTTCAAGTTGATCGTAAGAGTCCTCCCAACGATCATTAAAGCCACCTCCGCCCATAGAAGGGGGAGGTTGATCTTCGTCAAAGTAAGAAGAGCGTCGCGCCTGATCAGTAGCGACACCTCTTAAACGAACGCTTTCATATCCAAAGAAAATTACAGTTCCAGTAAGAAGAAAATTCCCGAACTGCAATATTGGATCCAGCCTCCATCCCTGAACTAAAAGGATGCCTCCACAAAGAAGACCTATAGCGGAAAAGAAGACATCGTAATCACGCGCCAGAGCAGGCTTGAAAGACCGCATGAAATAAAGGCCCGCCCCACAAACCATGAGAGCGATGCCATAAATACTGGCCCAATTAAGACTGGCATTAATCAAAGTTGCGCCCCCTGAATGGGTCCTGAAATGAGATCGATAAACAACCTCTTAGGGTTCAGTCTAAGGAGTGCGCCAAAAGACTTAGCGAGATCTTGTTAGTTGATCTTTGTTGCTGACCCAAATCAAGAAACTGGCTGCTGGGACAATTATGAGGAGGGCGGCCGCAATAAAGCTTCCAACCATCGACTCAGCGGAGAGTCTTGAAGCCTCCAAAGAAACCCCAGAACCTAGGAGAAGACTTAAAAAAGAAAGTGACATAGCAACTGCTCACTTGAGCAAGAGACAACTGATCTTAATGATCTAAAGCATATTTATACGATAGAGGTCTTGAATGCTTTGAGCTTTGTGACGCCAATGACCCTAGAAGCCCTCAAAATTGGTCATTTCCTAATTGGCTTAGTACTAGCAGCTTGGACCATTGCTTTCCTGCTCAGGATAGTGCTCACCTGGTATCCAGAAGTAAACCTGAAACAAGGAATTTGGATCTTGGCTGTTATTCCAACAGAATCTTTCTTAGCCACAACAAGGAAGTTCATAACCCCAATAGGAGGTGTCGATGTCACTCCTGTCATTTGGGTTGGCTTAGTAAGCCTCGTAAGAGAATTGTTAGTTGGCCAACAAGGCGTCCTTTCTCAAGTGCTATTGAAGCTCCAAGCAGCTGGTTAACAGCTCTTGTAAAGCCTTTAAATCAATCAACCCAGCATCTCTTGCTCAACAAATTTTGTGTGGACATCACCTCGCAAAAACTCATCACGATTTAGAAGATTGAGATGAAAATCAATTGTGGTAGGAATTCCAGTCACTGCGCACTCATTAAGTGCTCGCTTCATTCGTTTAAGGGCTGAATTTCGATCATGTCCCCAAACAATCAATTTTCCTATCAAAGAATCATAAAAAGGTGGGATGTCGTATCCGGTATACACATGACTATCAACTCTTACTCCAGGTCCTCCTGGAGGTAACCAACCTGTTATGCGCCCTGGAGAAGGACGAAAATTATGAGTTGCATCTTCGGCATTAATGCGACATTCAATTGCATGGCCTCTCAACTCAATCTGATCTTGCTGACAGCTAATTGGATCTCCACCAGCAATACGTAATTGCTCTGCAATGAGGTCAATACCTGTGACCATTTCAGTAACTGGATGCTCTACTTGTATTCGAGTATTCATTTCCATGAAATAAAAGTTGCCTTCACGATCAAGTAAAAACTCAACTGTTCCTGCGCCCTCATATGCAATGCTTCTTGCAGCTGATACAGCAGCTTCACCCATTCGAAGCCTCAAAGAGGGATCTAAAGCAGGACTAGGAGATTCTTCAAGCAACTTCTGATGTCGACGCTGAATAGAACAATCCCTCTCACCAAGATGCACAACATTGCCTAAACGATCGGCCAAAATCTGGACCTCAACATGTCTGGGCCTATCTATAAATTTCTCCATATAGAGACCTGCATTACCAAATGCCGCCTCCGCTTCTCCCTGGGCTGCCTTAAAAAGTGTCTCTAATTGATCTGGACTATTAACCAATCGCATACCCCGACCACCCCCACCGGCGGTGGCTTTGATCATCACTGGGTATCCCATTTGATTAGCCAAACGGCTCGCCTCATCAGGGCTTGCCAACAGGCCCTCGCTCCCAGGAACTGTAGGTACCCCCACCCTCTGCATAGTTGCCTTAGCAGTCGATTTGTCACCCATCGACCGAATTGCATCAGGAGATGGGCCCACAAAGGTGATTCCATGATCTCGGCAGATTTCTGCAAAACGATCATTTTCGGCTAAGAATCCGTAGCCAGGATGGATTGCATCCACCCCTCTGGAGGTCGCAGCGGCAAGGATGTTCGGAACGTTTAAATAGCTTTTGTTGCTAGGTGCATCGCCTACACAGACAGCTTCATCAGCCAACTGAACATGTAATGCATTTCGATCGACAGTGCTATAAACAGCGACCGTGGCGATCCCTAATTCTCTGCAGGTGCGGAGAATTCTGAGAGCAATCTCGCCACGATTAGCGATCAGTACTTTGCCGATGGACATCCGGCATTTGTCCAAGTCTTAGGGCGGACTGTATCAGCGCTCCTGTCCATCTTCTGATCAACAAGCAACTCCCTTTAGCCAGTATGATCTGAAAAGACCCAGTCCGAGAGGGTTTGTCAGCGACGCGGATGTGGTGGAATTGGTAGACACGCACGTCTAAGGAGCGTGTGGCTTCGGCCTTGCGAGTTCAAGTCTCGCCATCCGCATACTCTCCTTAAAACTTGACATCCTCAACAACACCACCAAAAAAAGACGCTTCAATAGCGGTGGTTTTTGTATCCAATGGACCAGGGGAATTAGCAACGTGGGTGAAGCCTCTCGCAGAGAGGCTTCATAGCAATATTCTGATGAGACCCCTTGTTCCAAGTTCACCCATCAGCTTGAAATTAGTTTTAGTTCCCTGTCCAAATGCAACTGGAAAAGAAGCAGACGTAGCCAAAAAGTTTGGGTATTTCCAACAAATTACAAAAGCCAAAATCTTTTGGAGGCTGCTCATTCGTCCAGCAAATTATGGAGAATGGCCCAAGCAAGGTTTAGTAGTTTTTCTAGGCGGAGATCAATTCTGGAGCGTTTTGCTCTCTGCAAGGCTTGGCTACAAACACATCACCTATGCAGAATGGCTTGCTCGATGGCCATATTGGAACGACAGTATTGCTGCGATGTCCGAGAAGGTGCGTGAGCGCCTCCCAAAACGCTTCAGAAGCCGCTGCAAGGTGGTCGGCGATCTCATGGCCGATCTGTCCTCGATATCAAAGATCAAAGAGCCTCTCCCCTCTGGAGAATGGATTGCGCTCCTGCCCGGATCTAAAAAATCAAAACTTTGCGTAGGAATTCCTTTTTTTATTTCTGTAGCTGATCAACTGGCAAAATTGAGGCCTCAATGCAAATTTTTACTTCCAGTAGCTTCCACTACAAATGTTGACGAGCTCAAACATTTCAGTAGCTTGAATAATCCAATAGCAAGACTTTATAGTTCATCAATTGTTGAAATTAAACCAAAACAAAATAATCAACTGATGCGCAAATTTATAACAAAAATGGGAACAGAAATCAATCTCTATGAAAACCAACCTGCCCATGCCCAACTAAGCCAATGCAAGCTTGCCTTAACAACTGTAGGAGCAAATACAGCTGAACTAGGAGCCCTTGGTGTCCCGATGATTGTGATAGTTCCTACTCAACACTTAAGTGTAATGCAAGCCTGGGACGGAATTATTGGCATAATAGCAAGAATTCCAGGGCTTAAATGGTGCATAGGCTTTCTCCTAACAGCATGGAGGTTAAGGAATAATGGTTTTTTAGCTTGGCCAAATATTTCTGCAGGTCGAAGGATAGTCCCTGAGAAAGTGGGAAAGATTATGCCACAAGAAATTGCTTTTGAAACATCACAATGGCTTGAATCTCCCAGTCGACTGAAAGGTCAGAAAGAAGATTTGCAGAGTCTGCGGGGAAAACCTGGCGCAGTCAAAGCCCTTGCAAAAGAAATTCAGAACTTAATTTCCACTCTTTAGAAAGATCTAAAAAAGTACTATTTAGTAGAGAAATATCACCAAGGATCTTCGAGCTCATTATTCCCAAAAAATTCCTTAGGCTTATCAGGGCTTTGATCGTTCTGAGGAAGATCAAAAGGTTCCACATCCAGTGGGGCCTGAGCTTTCTGAATTGGTCTCTTAGCCGCTGGCCTAGGTCTAATCGCGGCCTTATCACTATAGGAAGACCTCTCTGAGAATTTAGAATCAATCTCTTGATAGTTCTTATCATCAATTGACTCACGATAATCAGCAGCATTTGACGAAAAATTCTCATCTAAATATCGTCGTCTAGGGGCAACTTCCTGTTGCCTTTGATCAACTTCTACATACTCAAGCTCCTCCTCTAACTGAAAACTACTATCTCGGGCCTCCTCAAGAAGAGGCTGTTCCTGCTCTATCGTTTGTCCTGATATTAATTGGTTTTCTACTGGTACTAGGTTGACTCTATATCGCTCTCTTTCCTGCTCTTCCCAACTACTTCCACCAACCCCAAGTTTTTCTAAAAAACCACTATTTAGTTGCTTAAGTTTTTCCTCAGCACCTTCATAAACAATAATTCGGTCCACACCACTGCTAACAACTTCCTCGACCGGTATCTCCCATGTACTTAACACGCCTTCACCAAGAAGCGGGACTCCAAGTGCACCCATTACCAAGGTTGTAAGTTCACCAGTTTCAATATCAAACGAAAACCCTAAAACTCTGCCTAATTGTTCTCCTGATTCAGTAATGACTTGACAATTAATAACCCTGCTATACCTCTCAGGAGTGAATGCTTCACTGAGAGAATCAGCTGAATCCACAAGAATGACATCACCCACTTGGCGGATACGATCAAGGGGCATCCAACGCGGCAATCCTGGCAAAAAGCGAGTCAAAGGATTGTCTCGTAATCCAAGTGCAACAACTTCTCTGCGATCAATATCTACTACAACTTCTCCTACTACACCCAGTCGGCGACCAGTGTCCCGGGTTATCACCTGAGTCCCCATTAGTTCCGAACGCAACCAAAGCCGGTCACTAGGGACTGTTTCAAGTGAATCTGTTTGAGATTGTTGGATAGTCAAACGCAGGCCCTCACAATTGGGCGAATCGAATCATTGTGGCGCAAAACGATCGGAAGCACTTCAAGCTGCCTCAGGTAAACCAACAACTTGAGTATGCGCACCGCGCGCCTGAGTAACACCTATTGTGCGACTGGATGCGCCAATCATTGGTCGCCTATGGCTTACTACTAAAAACTGAGCTTGCTGTGCCTGTCGAGCGATCAATGCCGCCAGCCTCTCAACATTAATCCCATCTAAAAAACTATCAACCTCGTCCAAGGCATAAAAAGGAGACGGACGAAAACGTTGGAGCGCAAAAAGAAAACTCAATGCAGTTAAAGATTTTTCCCCACCTGACATTGCAGCCAAGCGTCTAACCGATTTCCCTTTGGGATGAGCAACTAAGGTCAAGCCACCCTCTAATGGATCATCTGGATTATCGAGCTGTAGGTGTCCATCCCCCTCAGAAAGACTGGCAAAAATCTCTCGAAAATGACTATCCACAGCCTCAAATGCTTCCAAGAAAGCTTCCTGCCTCAAAGTTCCCACAGTTTCTATACGTAATAGCAATTCTCCTCTCTCTTCATCAAGAACCTGAAGCCTTTGAACAAGTTCTTGAAGACGTTCTTCTAGTTTTTCTAATTCCTCTAAGGCAAGCATATTAACTGGCTCTAATGCTTCCATTCGATCTTGTAATTGCTGCAAAGTTATACGCAAAGCGTCCAATCCATCATTACGCAATTGTTGTGGAATCTCAGGCAATGGATCTGGGAGAGACTTTTCCGATTCTTGTATTCTGATAGTGCTATTGCGTAATTCTTCTGCCAAAGACTCCCGCTCCTCTCTAAGTTTTTCCAAGTTCCATTGAGCCATTTGCAGCTTCTGACGCTGATCAGCAACTTTGGCCTCAGCCTGATCTCGAGCTCTACGTTGCTCCCCAAAAAGTTCTTGTAATTCTTTTTGCTGAGTCTCTAAACCAAAGCGTTTTGATTTAAGCATTTGTTGCTGCTCTTTCCAAAGAGCATGGTGCTGAGTCAACTTCTCAACCAAATCTTTTAGACGACTCTCTTCAATCAGAAGAGCCTGCTGTTGATCTCCAAGTCGCTCCAGAGCAAGTTGCCGCTTACGTTGATCGTTTAACAACTGATCTCTTTTCACTCTTGCTTCATTAAGAGCAACATCAGCCAACTCAAGATCCTTCTGCAACTTATTCCATATCTCTGAATCCCCATGCAACTGTGATGCAGTTTCTTTTTTTTCCAATTGTTCTAGCTCACTCACTACTGGCTCCATTTCCTGCGAAATAAATTCCAAACGCTTCTCGTGCTCTTTTTGCCTTTGATGAAGTGCAGTTGAAGACTCCAACCGATTGCGGCGTCTATCTAACAAAGGCCCATTAGCCCTTCGTGCTGCTTGACGCTCCGCTTCTAAGGCGGCCTGACGCTGCTCATAACTCCTTAACTTGGGACGTAAATCTTCTATAGCTTGGCCTTGCGAAGCTTCTTCTTGACTGCATTGCACAAGCGCTTCTCCTAACTCAATTAAACGTTTACGTAACGGTTCAGCTTCATCCGAATCCATACTGCTTCCAAAGCTCAAACCAATACTTCGTCCGGAAAAACTTCCTCCAGTCATTGCTCCTGTCTTTTCGAGTAACTCTCCATCCAAAGTGACAGCTCGGTGCTGACCCAAATGAACTCGCGCAGAACTCAAATTTTTAAATACAAGGGTTTCTCCAAAAACATATGCAAAAACATCTTTATAAACAGGTTCAAATTGCACAAGGTCTATTGCTCTACCAAGGCAATCATCACTCTCTTTGAATTGATTAGATCCACCAGTTCGAGCCAGCACAAAGTTGCTCACTTTCCCACCAGTTTTAATTCGATTCAAAGGCAAAAATGTTAATCGGCCAGCTCGTCTTTTTTTAAGCATCTCTATTGCTTTTGCAGCAATACGATCATCATCAACAACAATCTGTCCAAGTCTTGTTCCTGCTGCCACATCTAGTGCTAATCGATGGGCAGCATCTACATTTCCCAATTGTGCAACAAGACCATGAATCCCCTCTATACCTGCTTCAAGAAGCAACCTAAGAGCACCTATTCCTCGACTTTCATTAACAGTTTCCCGTCGACTTTCTATTCTTGCCAAATCCCTTTCCAGCCTAGCCTGCTCCTGCTGTAGGCGATTTCTTGTGCGTTGCTTAACAGAAAGAGCTTCTAAAGATTCAGCTAAAGATATCTTGTGATTTTTGATCTTTTCTACAAGGTCTTTCCATTCAATGTCTAATTGATCTAACTGCTCTTGAACTTTTTGATCCTCAGCGCTATCAAGATCTTGCTCGATTTCGAACTCCTTCTGCCGACAAATACTCTGCTCTAATCGCTCCTGAAGCGTTTGCTGTTCTTGCCTAAGGGGCTCGAGAATCTCTTGAAGTGTCTTACGCCTAGTACTCAACTTTTTCTGCTCGTCTAACCAAGCCCCTGATCGACCAGCGACATCGCCTAGTCGTCTCCGAGAGACCTCAACTGCCGATTCTGCATTTACACAAATTTGCTCGGATTCTTTTAAAGCATTCTCAAATGGATCATCAGATACTGCCTTACTTTCCCCTTGCAGGTCTTGTTGCTTCTTTAAAAGGTCTTGTCTAAGGACTTGTAGATGTTCACCCTCTTGCTTGTGTTGAATAGCCTGGCGGTCCAATTCACGACTCTGTGTGTCCAAACCTGCTAATTCAGCCTGTACAGACAAAAGTTTATCTTCACCTAATGCCTTAACATTCTCTTGAAGGGACTGAAGTTTATCCACTTCTTTTGATAACTTTTCCTGCTTCTCAGCAATTATCTCAATATCTCTAACTTCTTTTTTAGAAAGCTCTTCTTGCTGTACTTTTAGTTTTACCAAGCCGTTCTTAGCATCTTCAAAAGCAAGAACCAATTCTTGCTGCCTACCCAAGTGAAGCCGTTCTCTAAGTTCTTGATAAGTTCTGGCCTTTGCACAATCTTTTTCCAAACGCTGTTTAGCAATCTGCAACTCTTGCTCAACAATTCTGCAACGTTCTTGACGCTCATAAACTTCATCTAATTTTGAACGTGTCTGTTCTATTCGGTTATCAAATAAAGCAACGCCAGCTAATTCATCTATTAGGCTCCGCCGATCCTTATTACTCATAGATACGATTCTGGTCACATCGCCCTGCATCACTACATTGCTGCCTTCAGGGTCAATCCTCAAACGCCTTAATTGAGTTTGAAGCTGCTGAAGATTGCATGGCTCGCCTTCAACGCTGTAACTACTGCTATAGGAGCCTCCGGGCATTACTCTTAACCGGCGCGTAACAGTCCATTCCCTCTGGCCAGCACTGATCCAAGGCCCTTCAGAAGGCGGCTCCAATCCTTCCTCGGCAGGATCTGGCTGCCAATCACTCAAATCGAACCTGACACTTACTACGGTTTCGGCAGACTTTCCTGCTCGAAGAACTCCGCTATTAACCAAATCAGGCAAGCGATCGGCTCGCATACCTCTACTAGTAGCTAAGCCCAGACAAAACAGAACCCCATCAAGAATATTGCTCTTTCCGGATCCATTAGGCCCGGTCACAACTGTAAATCCCTCCTCAAGAGGGATCGTCATCGCCCCGCCAAAGGACTTGAAATGCGTTAGCTCGACCTGATTGATATGAACCAACAGGACGAAAGCTGCTGTCTTCGAAGGTTAGCGAAACCTTCGAGAACCTCAAGAGGTCTTCACATGCTCTAATTTTTTTCTATAGGCAGCGCTTGAGTAAGAAAACAAAGGTTGTTCTTAATCTCCAAGGTGGCACAAAAGGCTTTACTCCTGAGATAAACGCGCACGGAAGCATCCTCAAGAGCATCAAGACTCCCTTGATAAATACCATCGAGAACTCTTTTGACTGATCCTCGACCTTCAGACAATTCTGCCGCTTCCTTTTCCAACCACTTCAAGCTGTGTAATTGAAGAGGGGTAACTTGCTCGCCTGAACCTCCAACACGAGGGAACCTAGTCAATCGCCATGTTCTGCAAGCATGGCGATCTTCTAAAAGCAAGTCGAAATGATCTCCAACGGGATCATGAGAAAAGACGGTATGTCTCAACAAGACCCATCTCTTCGACTTTTCCACAAAGCAAATCCCCACTCAAAGTTATCTCTAGGAATTAAAGCATTCTCAAATTACTGATAAACAAAAGATAAATTTTAAGACCTGGAAATGAAACCATTCAAAGCTTTGTCACCGGTGTTCTTTTGACGAACATATCTAACTTCTGCTTCCGCTGCACGCCTTGTAGCCCAATGCGCTATAGCACTTTTTTGTTTTTGTAATTCCAACAATTCGAACGCTAAGCTACGCAGCATTTCTATGTCCCCACAGGTCTCAATTGTACGGCGAAGATGTTCTACCTGTAATTCAAGTTGTAAACTTGGTTCAATTGGTTCAGTCATAACAATAAACAGAACTTTCTACTTGTTAAAAGTTAAAAGAACTAGCTGCCTATACATAGAAGTAGAAGCCTTCAGGACGGAAAACATAAAAAACAAGTGAGCCGCTGAGCGAGGCTCTATCCAAACCATCCTGAGGCTATTGCGCTTACGTGAGCGGCGAAAACCTAGTCCTTGTATGGCTTAGTAAACCTAAGAGCAATAAACAAGAGTGATGCAGCTCCTGCAAATGCGACGCCGATCAATTGATTGTCAGTAGGAACAAGATTGGAAGCAAACAACATTGCGGACAAGCCGGCGTCCATGATTATTTAAGACAATGACTCGGGAAGTTTGGCACTAGAAGCATTGCTATAGCAATAAATGTAAGAAAAGACGACGCTACGCCAAATAAAAGGAGGTCCATCTTCAGAGGAACAGACCTAAGAACGACCTGAGAAGGCCTTCGTTTTGAACCATCTCTAAGCTTTTGTGCTCTAGGGGGTTTCACTCATAGCCTGCTCTTCCTATTCTTAAAGCAACCGTCTGGATCTCATGGAATCCACGAATTCCGCATCCGGCGATCCCCAAGCTTCGGTTGGGACCAATCCGCCTAATACAGCAGATCCTTCCGATCATTGGTTTACAGAGCGCTTTGAAAGCCTCTTGCCAAGGATTCAAGATCGCTGGCCAAACGTCGCCAAACAAACCTTAGAAGCCACGAAAGGCAGCTTGGACGAAGTCGTCCGAGTGATTTCAGAACATTCTGAACAAAGCAACTACGGGGTACGCGATCAACTTGAAGAGTTATTCAATGCTGCTGGAGATAAGACAAAGGAACTTGCAGAGAGTTTCGAACCATTAGAGAAAAAACTAGAAGCACTTCTAGACGAACTCAATAGCACGATTAGACCACGTATTGAGAGACCTGTTCGGAATCGTCCTTTACTGGCGATAGGCATGGCGGCAGGCGTTGGAATATTGATAGGCCTAATGATGGCTGGAGGCAGAAAGAGACCATGAACGAAGCACAACGCTCTAAAGGCTTAGGGGCCGCGGCGAGAGTTACTGCATTAGCAGGATCAGTCATGGACCTTCACGTGCGCATAGCACTCCAGGAAGTGGATCGTGAAAAACGCAGGATTATCAGCGGTGGAATCTTTCTCGCAATGGGAGGCACCCTGATGCTAATGGCGTTATTAGCCAGCGAAGGAGCCTTTTTCCTATGGACTCAAGATGCTTTTGATTGGAGTCCCATTTACTCATTATCAATAATTACTTTGACTAATCTTTTCCTGGCTGGATTGAGCTTACGCATTGGCGGACAGCTAACTAAGGGTCCCTATCTTCGCGAAACAATGGAAGGTCTATCTAAGACAACAAAAGCCGTTTTAGGGCAGTCATAAATTAATGAATAGCATAATGCAGCCAGCGGCAATCAATTCCTCCATTATTAATTGGAATTCTACTATTACATTTCATCTTCAAGAATGCAGAAAGGCTGGGATTTCCACTGAGCATCCAAAAATCCCAACCTGAAGCCTTAGTCTTTAAAAATTGACCCAATTTGATATACAAATGAGACAAATCTGTGTCCCTTCCAATACGCTTGCCATAAGGCGGGTTACACACAATCACACCCTTCTTATCAGGCATTCTTAAATCTTCAAAGTCACCTATTTTAATGTGAATAACTTTTTGAAGTCCAGCTGCACAAACATTTGCATTAGCTTGACGAGCAATTTCCTCATCTGCTTCACAACCAATGATTAAAGGCATATTTATTTTTTTATTTTCTGGAGGAGCAGCAAGTTGCAACTCCTTTTCCCACAACCTTGAATCAAAATCAGCCCAATTTTTGAGCAAAAATGTCCGGTTTTTGCTTGGCAAAATTTGCAATGCCAAACTGGCAGCCTCAATCAAGAAAGTGCCGGAACCGCACAAAGGATCAACCAATGGCAACGAAGACTCCCAAGAAGTCATACCTATTAACCCTGCCGCCAAATTCTCTTTAATTGGCGCTACTCCCATTGCTGCACGATAACCACGTCGATGAAGGCTTCCAGAGACACCATCCAAGCTAAGAATTGCAGCTCCATTATTCAAATGAAGATGAAAACATAAGTCTGGATCTCCAAGATTTACATCAGACCTTTTCCCCCAACATTGCCGTTGAAAATCGACTAAAGCATTTTTTACTTGAAGAGCACTGAAATGACTGTGATTAAGGCGGCTAGTTGATCCTGAGACATCAACTCGAAAACTTAAAGAAGGAGGTAACCAGCTATGCCAATCAAGTGCTCTTTGAATGCCCAAATAAAGGGTTCTTGGATCGCTACAGGGGAATCTCGCCACCTCCCTTAAAAAACGAAATGGAAGTCTGGCCTGAAGATGAAGTCTATATAAACAGGCCATGTCCGATTGAAATTCAACAAGTCCCCGCCTAAGTTTTACTTGTTGTGCCCCATGCAAAGAAAGTTCTTTCGCGCCCTCCATTTCCAGACCCTGTGGGAAAACAGCTATAACCTTCATAAGGCAAAAATTACTCAAAAGTCGGTAAAGGAATCACCAAAGAAAAGAGCAAGAAAGGACAAAACTAATTTGCTCAAAGCTGTCAGAATGTAATTGTTCATTTTCGGATGAACTAGGTGATCCACACCAGTGCTTCGGACAGCGGTTCGATTCCGCTCAGCTCCATTAAATTCCCTAAACGAAGGGGCTGCAATGGTTTCGACGGGGCATCAGGCGGGTGACTGAAGCCTGCTCGGTCAGAGCAAAACCGTAACAGCGAACAACATCGTTCGTTTCTCCCGTCAGACAGCCCCTGTTGCTGCCTGACCCTAGTTAGGGAGATGGGGTCAAGTCAGCCTTATCACCCAAATGACTCATGAGGGCTGGAAGGCCCTCTCTTTATACGTGATATCTTTAAGTTTAAGTATGAAATCGTTGACTTGATCAGTAGGAATACCAGCCAACAACCTACATATCATATCTATGGTTCAACTGGCCTTCTAGGAAGTGCATTATCAGAAATATGTTCTGGCACAAAAAGAAATTACAAAGGGTACTCATTTTCTGGCAAGGATTCATATCAAGTTGATATATCAAACAGAAAATCTATTGCACAATGCCCTCCACCACGGGAGGGGGACTACATCATCAATCTAGCCGCAATCGCACAACCAATGAAAGTCCTAGCGAATATAGATCACGCTAGGGCAATCAACGTTAATGGTAATCATAACCTAGCCAAATACGCCGAGAAATATGGTTGCAAGTATTTCTTTATGTCTTCCGTAGAAGTATTTGGAAGGGAAATAGAGGGGCTCAAAGAAACAACCGAAACCTCACCAATAAATGAATACGGGAGGCAAAAAGAAGAAGCAGAAATTCACCTCTTAGAGTCTAACGATAAAAACATTATCATTGGAAGAACTAGTTGGAACATCTCCATGAATGGTATTGGTAG
The DNA here is from genome assembly GCF_034092375.1 of Prochlorococcus sp. MIT 1300. NCBI lineage: Bacteria > Bacillati > Cyanobacteriota > Cyanophyceae > Synechococcales > Prochlorococcaceae > Prochlorococcus > Prochlorococcus sp. MIT 1300. Next base: position 1,104,825 of record NZ_CP139302.1, read on the forward strand.
ATGCTTAATTGATGTCATGATCGACAGTCTTGAAAAGCCAGATAGCAAAATGGCAGAAGATAATCTTTTTACTATTGCATCATCTTATGAAACAGCTGGAAACATAATAAAGGCCTTGGAGTCTAATTTTACAGGCATAGTACACATTGCAAGTCCAACGCCAATATCTAGATATAAGATAGCTAAAATAATCATGAAATTATCAAGAAGCAAAATGTTATCCTGCAAGAAATGTAAATTCAATGATCTCTCGTTCAAAGAGCCAAGATCAAGGCTAAATGTGCTTGACTCAAGCCTAAGCATTTTAACATTCAATGCCAGTTATTCTGATCCTACAAAAATCATCATAGATAGGTTAATTAACCTCAATATCGTGTAAAAATGGTCTCATCAAATCAAGTGAATTTGATTTACGTAAACGAGAACACTTTGCGTGTAAACTCTAGTGGCTTCATTTTCAAAAATGAGTATCGGTTAAAGTTGATTGAACTTGCGAAGAAACATAAAAGTGGAAGTGCGAGAATATGCCTTCACGGTAGTACATTAGAAACGACACAGAATATGATTATCTGCTTAATGCCTCACAAATCATTCCAGGGCCATTTTCACCCTAAGGGGAAGAAGGAATCATATACAATTTTGTCCGGTGTTCTCTATGTTGAACGGTATTCAGCAAGTAACGAACTTATCTCAACCGAGGCCCTTACAGCGTCTAACACTCCATATATGCACCTAGGGGGAGAAAAGCATTTACCATATACAAAAGAAGAGATATGCCTCTACCAGGAGGTTTATCATGGAACATTCATCAAGAACAAAGACGTAATCCCCTTTTAACTTAGCCAAAATCAATCTGGAGACATATGGAGAGCTTGATTCAAAAAACAAGTTGCTGCCCAATCTGTTCATCAAATGATGTTGAAGTCGTATGTGAGTTAAAGAATTATCCATTGACTGAGTTATTCGTACCATCTTGTGGGAATGCAAGAGATAGAACCCAGCATCCATTAATAGAATCGGATCAAACCCTAAAATATTGCTCCGATTGTTCTCATGCTTTTCTGGAAAATGTGATATCTCCGGATTATTTATACTCTAAAGACAACTACAATACAGTTACGACAAATAGTAGTGGCTCCTTAATAAGTATTAAAAACTTTGCGCGTTTTATAAACCAACAAAATCATGAGGTCTCATATACTATTGATATAGGTGGTAATGACAGCAATTTACTGAGACTGATAAATTGCGAGGTTGGCTGTGTAATAGATCCAAATGCCAGTTCAAATGACAAAAGATATTCGGCTATAAATAATTTCTTTGAGGCAATTAATCCAGAAAAATTTAACGGGGCTCCTGTTAACATAGTTTCTAGTCATACACTTGAGCATATCCAGTCTCCGCATACATTTTTCAACTTCCTAAGTTCTATAAAAACTATTGAGCATGTATTTCTACAGTTTCCATGTCTAGAATTAATGCACGAGTCAAGCAGATACGATCTCATACATCATCAACACTTGCATTATTACACATTGAACTCAATTCAAACCCTTGCCAAACAATATGGTTTTATAATAAATGCCTATGAATATGACCATGACCACTATGGAACATTGCGGGTACATATTGCGAAAGAAAAGGTGCTTTTAAAGCAAAGTATTCATGAAAAGCTCTCCTCAAAACTCGATATTAATGACTTAATAAATGATTATAAATTATTCAATAAATCATGCTCTAATAACTCATCAATGCTAACAAAGCTTCCTTCACTATACTGCTATGGTGCATCTTTAATGCTGCCAATAATATACTATTATTACCCATCTCTTAGTTCCTTATCAAAAGGAATATATGACATGGATGAGAGTAAATCATCAGTACGATATGCAAATGTACAAACACCTATTCTTCACGATGATGGCAAAGTAGATTTCAACAATATGTCCATTTGCATAACTGCAGTTGCAACAAAATCTGCTCATCGTAAAATATTAACCAACTTGGCAAAAAGACAGCCAATATATATCTTCAATCCTTTCGGAGCATTGTAATGGATTTAGGCATCAAAGAAAAATCGTGCCTTGTCACAGGAGGCTGCAATGGAATTGGCGCGGAAATAACTCGATCATTACTCAAGGAAGGTTGCCGTGTAACAGCAACCTCTCGATCAGCTCCTGAAGAATTTATATCTACGTTAAACCAGGACGATCAATCAAGATTCAATTACCTATTAGCTGAACTTTCCAGTACAGGTGGTTTGCAAAATTTCCTTAATCAAAATAATTTTGACTTTGATATTCTAATTAATAATGCTGGGCACACCTTAGACGTTAAAGACCCTTTTTGCTCATTAGAACAATGGGGAAAAGTGATGCACTTAAACTTTTATGCCTGCGTTGAACTTGTTAATCAAGTTGTACCTCATATGAGGCGTAGCGAATGGGGCCGAATTGTCAATATTACATCTTGTGCGGGCCTTGAAAACTCAGGTCCAGTAACATTTACTACCGCCAAGGCTGCATTAACAGCGTACACCAGAAGCATGGGCCGTGTTCTGGCAATAGAGAGCCCTGGCATTGTCATGACAGCTGTCTATCCAGGTGTAATAGTCACCCCAGGTGGGCATTGGGATTCAATTCTCAAAGAAAATCCGGATCACGCTAAAAAATATATTGAGGAACGTTGCCCACTAGGAAGATTTGGAAAAATATCGGAATTTGTACCTGCAGTTATGTTTTTCGCCTCTTCCCATGCATCATTTGCCCATGGCTCTATCGTTGGGATTGATGGAGGACAATCAAAACACTTCATGCAATACAACTATGAGCCATGAATACATACAAGGTATCTGACTTCATCGCACAAAGACTATTTGAATATGGAGTAAATTCAGTCTTTGGTGTACAAGGTGGTGCGGTTGTTCATTTATTTGATTCACTACATAAATTAAATCAAATTTCAATCTGCTACACCCATCATGAACAAGCTGCTGCTCTAGCAGCCGTAGCAAATGCAAAAATCACCTCTGGCTTAGGAGCTTGTTTTGTAACGACAGGCCCGGCAACTACAAATGCTATGACAGGGCTTCTGGCAGCTTGGCAGGACTCAACTCCCGTCATCTTTATCTCAGGGCAAACTAGATTGGCACAAACTAGTTATGGGCTTGGGGTTAGACAGAGGGGTTCACAAGAGTGCAATGTTTTAGATGTAGTAAAGCCATGGTGTAAATTTACAAAATTAATTTCTAGTACTTCACAAATCGATGAAGCAATTGATGAAGCCGTTAAATATGCACTTCAAGGAAGGTGCGGTCCTGTTTGGATAGATATTCCATTAGATATTCAATGGGGTGAATGCACCGTTAGAAAGGTCTCACCAAAAAGTATTGATACCAAAGAAGAATACAAATTAAATAGTAATGCAATAACAAAACAAATAGCATCACACCTTAAAGCATCAAAAAGGCCTTTAATTCTTTTTGGAAGAATTAACTATCAAGAGGAGTATCTTGAAACTTTTTTTGATTACTTGTCGATTAACAATATTCCATGCGTCTCGACTTGGGGAGCCCCTACTATTAGTGGCAAAGAAGCATTTACAGCTGGTATTATTGGGGTCAGTGGTCAGCCTGCAGCAAATTTTGCTGTGAAGTATGCAGATTGCATCATCTCCCTTGGGCCCCATTTGTCTATTACTCAATCAGGGAACAACTTTTTCGCGTTCGACAAACACCAAAAAATCATATTTATAAATATAGATTCTAATGAATTAAGTCAACTTAACTTAAAGGATAAAAGCAACATTATCTCATGCAATGTTGATGCAAATTTAATAATTCAAAGTTTACCTAAGAAGGCCATTAAATATAGCTACGCAGATGAAAATAAGAGTTGGATGAGATTGCTCACTAAAGTTACTAATTCACTATCTCCCCAAAAAGCGGCACTGCAGCTAGGAACTGCTAATTTCACTAATCCACATCTTTTTATTTGCAAATTGTACTCTCGGCTCAGAAAATCAGATTTAGTAGTTATTGATGGAGGCGGTTGTGCTTTATATGCTGGCTTTCAATCAATTCCAGTAGATGCTACTTTTAGAGTTATTTGTAGTACATCCATAAGTGCTATGGGGACTGGCCTTCCAGAGCTCTGCGGGGCAAGTCTACAAAGGGGAATAAACAAAGCAGGGAAGAATATCTGCATTATTGGTGACGGCAGTTTAATGTTTAATCTCCAAGAACTTCAAACAATTAAATCCAATATTTCTTCTGCAATAATTATAGTAATCAACAACTCGGGTTATTTGGCTATTAGACATACTCAGGCAAACTTCTTAAATGAAAGATTTTATGGCACATCTGGAGGCAGTTTTGGTATTGACATCCCTTCTATAGAAAAAATAGCTAGTACTTTTGAGTATAAATATTTTTGTGTTTCAGATGATAGCCTTATAGATACAACAATAGAAAAATCTCTCAGCAATAGTAATTCACATATGATCATTGAAGTCATCTCATCTCCTAAACATGAGAATCTCTTCACAGCATCATTTGTGAAGAACAAGGATAACTCCTACTCGCAACAAGGCCTGCATCTTATGCGGCCATTTGAAGACTTCTCATATAGGGACTTAGATACGGATTCTGTTTTATAAAAAGATAATGGAGCTCTCATCAATCACAAAGGATCTTTTGGGACAAAAGATGTTCCAAATTATGGAAGAAGCAAAAAATATAGAATTAGCGGGCTCTAATGTCTTGCACTTTGAAATTGGAGATCCTGATTTTGATTCTCCTGATATTGCAAAGCAAGCAATTAAAAAATATATAGACCAAGACATAACTCATTATGCACCTAGCTCTGGCCTATTAGAGCTCAAAGAAGCAAGTCGAAAGGTGACTTTTAAGTCAAGAGGCTTCGAGCCAGACCTTGACCAACTTTTAGTCACATCAGGTGCAAATATTCAAATTTATCTAGCTTGTGCATGCCTAATAAATCCAGGAGATGAAATTATCATTCCTGATCCAGGCTTTGTAAGTTATGTATCTATAATTAAATCACTAAGAGGTATACCTAAATTTGTACCTCTATCTGAATCAAATAATTTCACTTTAGATCCCAAAGACCTTAATCATCAGATTAATTCTAAAACAAAAGCCATAATCGTCAATTCACCACATAACCCTACCGGCGCTGTAATTTCTAGAGAAGGGTTTATAGAAATCTTTGAAATCTGTAGGCAGCACAACCTTTACTTAATAAGTGATGAGGTCTATGGTCGCATGATCTATAATGACTTCCCCAATTCATTCTTTTCACCATCGCAAATTGACAAATGTAAAGAAAGAACCTTAATGATTCATTCCTTCAGTAAAACCTTTTCCATGACAGGATGGAGGATTGGCGCAGTAACTGGACCAGAAAAAATTATCAAGAAAATGTCACTTTTATTTGAAACAATAAATTCTTGTGTCCCGCCTTTTATCCAACTAGCAGCCGCTGATTTGCTCAACAAAGACCCGCAAGCTTCCAAATCAATGGTAGAGGAATATCAAATACGTCGCAACTTATTTATGAATGGTATAGAAAACCTTAGGTTACTTTCATGCATTAAGCCAATGGGGGCATTCTATGCATTTGTAAATATTAAAAAAACAGAGTTAAGTAGTGAAGAGTTTTGCAAATACTTATTGAATGAGTCAAGAATTGCAGCTTGTCCAGGAAACTTCTTTGGTATTACTGGCGAAGGCTTTGTACGCTTTTGCTTTGCAAATTCACAAGAAAATATCAGTCTTGCATTGAAACGCATCAAAGATTTGGGCTTTTAGGGTTACTTATATAAAACCACATCGAAGCTAATTTATGTTAGATTAGATATGTTAGGTAATAGGCATGGTTGATCTTAGCCTTGAGTTAAAGCATCTGCTAATTTCCGCAAAACAAAGTGACTTTCAAGTAGCAAAGATTACCTATCAAGCTCTTGGGCATTCCATTTTTGACCCTATCATTTACGATTACTTTTATCAAAAAGGTGTTATCAAGCAAAAAGCGCTATTTATATGTGATTTCACAAAAGCTGCTAACAGCATAGTACTAAACAAATTCGGCAAAGATTCACAAATATTTTTACATAATAGTGTTGCATCTTTTGGGATAGAGAGTCTTGGTTATTTACCACAATCTATACATGATACAAGTGCTCTTTATAACAACTATTCTATTCCACATAATCCACCAATATGGGCAGCAATCGACAATTATATAAATCAAGATTCCGATATCATGTCATCATTTTCTCCATCAAATAATATTCATGATATGTATAAGAATTTCTTAAAGGATTATGGGCTTGATGATTGTAATTATATTTGTATTCATTGCAGGCAAGCTGGTTACAAGAGTGAGCAACTTTCCGGCAATCAATCTTTTAGAAATGCAGATATTTCCTGCCTGAAAGAAAGTGTTGAAGTGCTAGAAAAATATGGCATTAAAGCTGTTCAAATGGGCTCTCCAGGTACTGAGCCATTAATTCACCAAAATGTAGTTAATTATTCTTCTAGTCGTTATGCATCATCGACAATGGATTTATTAGTAGCTAATGGGTCCCTCGCATGGTTAGGCGACTCATCTGGAGCCAGTGCATATGCAACTTTATTCAGAAAGCCTCGAATATTATTTAATATGCCATTAACTGGTTGCATTGGATATTCCTCGCAAGATCTACATTTATTCATGAAGCCCCATCTAATAGAGAGTTCAACAAAATTAGAAATTAGGAATGCATTTGCAATCGGTGTTGATCGTTACTCATGCTCAGAAAAACTGGCGAGCATGGGCTTTTACTATCAAATCAATACTGGTAATGAAATATCGAATGCAGTCTCAGAGTATTTGCCACATATAATCTCAAAACAACATAAGGAATATATAACTAATTGCAGATCCAGTCATTTATTTAATGCTTTTTATAGTCAACTTCGACCTGATTCATATATTCGAGGTGCTCATGGAGCAATTGCCATGAATCTAATTGCTTAACTCAAGGGGAAATTTCTAAGATACTTATCAAATACTTATAAGGAGATCGTGCCTGCCATGTCATTCAAGGGAATTCAGAAAACTCCTTTCGACCTTAAGGATTAGAAGAAAGGTGACAGATACCATTGACCCTTTATCATATATATCAACCACATGGCTAGTGGGCCAGGCTATAAAACTCTCTTTTTGCAAGGAATTGCCTCTTTCAGTAAAGACACCTGCAAAACGAAAAGTTTTCTCAATTTTTAAAAGATATAGAACTTGCAATGGTTCTAGACTTGAGTGGTGCATTGACAATGAAACTTCTCAGCGGAGTGACAAAATGCCATCCCTCCAAAGCAATTAGCACTTTGAACATCAGCTTCTCTGCTCAACTCTATAGATGAAAACCAACAAGCCTATTTTTTGGGGCAAACTTCGATGGATTACTGTTATCGCAGCCATTCTTTATGGGACATGCCTTTATGCAAGTCCATACGTTGCAATATTAAAATGTAAAAGATCGATAGAGAGAAAAGATTCAGGCAACTTAGATAAGTGCATTGATTATAAACTCCTTAGGGCTAATCTAAAAGCAAGGTTTAAAAAATTTATAATAAAAGGATTAGGAGATAATACAACTGAAAGTCCATATATCACCTTAGGCATGTTGATAATCGTGAACCCTCTTGCTGATGGCATGGTCAATGCAATAATAAGACCTTCTAATCTTCAAGCCTTACTCAACTATGGCAAATTAAATCTTAGAAATAAAGAAATTAGTGCTACTGAGCATCCCCAGAACTTTGTTCTTGGTAATGATCTAAGAAAGATTGAGCCTAGACTTTTCTATAATTCTTATCGACAATTCACTTTAAGCATCCATCCGTCTCAACTCAATGAGCCAATCGAATTCTTATGGAGGAGAACAAACCTTGTGACATGGAAGCTTCATGACATCCATATACCACACCGTCTTTACTTGAAATGAAAAGGAAAACTTCTTGTTGATACCCTAACCCTGCGAACAAAGAGATGGCATTCCTACCTCCTCTTGAGCCAGGATAAGGATGTAATAAGGAGTTGCAGGTCTTATGACCCGCCACGCTTACACAATCAGTTATCTAGACAGCACTAGGAAAAGGTGCGAGTTTTGCACCTATGCAAACGACTCATTTGAGGCACGCTTAATTGCTATGGAAACAATTCAATATGTCCACGAGCATCCTAATTCTATTAATTACATCCTTAGGGCTCACTAAGACTAGGCCTTCCTTCAATTCTCTGAGATTTATTCAAGCGCAAACCCTCTGCCTGAATCTATGATCTTGTACAACAAAACGCTCCTTTGCTCTGCTTTACTACTCCTGAGTGCCAGCACATACGCTTGCGGTTCCTCAAGCACTACTCCACTAAGAGGAGCAGGAGCATCATTTCCCGCAAAGATTTATGCAAGATGGTTCTCAGATCTCGCAAAAGCAGGCGGACCTAAAGTCAATTATCAATCCATTGGCTCAGGTTCAGGCAGGAAAGCGTTTATTGACGAAACTGTGGACTTCGGAGCATCCGATGATCCAATGAACGCGAAAGATATCGCGAAGGTCCAACGTGGCTTAGTTCAAATCCCAATAATCGGAGGGACTATTGCATTTGGGTATAACTATGACTGTGACCTGAAGCTCACTCAAAAACAAGCAGTTCGTATTGCAATAGGAAAAATCAAAAACTGGAAGGAACTTGGTTGCGCAGAAGGAAAACTCACCTGGGCACACCGCTCTGACGGTTCCGGCACCACAAAGGCTTTCACAAACTCAATGAAAGATTTCTCAAACGAGTGGACTCTGGGCTCTGGTAAATCAGTCAATTGGGCTGGTTCTAATGCCGTGGGAGCCAAAGGCAACGCAGGTGTCGCCGGAGTAATTAGGAATAATCCTGGCACCATTGGCTATCTCAACCAGTCCTATATCAAAGGCAAGATAAAAGCCGCATCTCTCGAAAATCTCTCTGGTGAGTTCCTCAAGCCAACTGTGGACTCAGGAGCCAAAGCACTCAATGGAATCAATCTAGACAGTAATCTCGCCGGAAATAACCCCAACCCCACCGCTCGAGGTGCTTACCCTATTACAACCTTGACCTGGATCCTGGCCTACAAAACTGATAATGGCAGTAAACAGCAAGCAATCCAAAAAGCATTGAGATATTTATTAAGCGATGCGGCCCAAAACAAAGCTGCCAAGCTTGGATTCATTCCTCTCCAAGGAAATATTTTACTAAAGTCAAGAAATGCTATTGATCGCATTGGTGAGTAATCCATAACTCATCATCAGGTGGATTACCTAAGAAAATAGACATAATATTATCCGGTTATTTTTGCAGCTCTACCAATTCAATTAATCGAACTATCTGAATAAACGAACCTACATTAAGTCCACTTATGTATTAAAAATAGACAAAAGTGTAAGCATAACGCTTTGTTTGAAATGTTGATCTAATTTGATTAGGAATGCACAGAAACACCAAATTATTGCAAGCAACTTCTCAAAAGATTATAAGATCCTTGTGACCTTGAAGTTGTTTAATCGTCCCTTCAGACAAATAATGCATCTCTCACTTCGTCAATGAGATGAACCTATAGCAATCAAGGCTACCCTTCAACTGAAGAATATTTAAATAAACTATTTAATAGTTGATGATCGCAGCAGACGATCGATATGGGAGAAATAAAGCATATAAACTATGCAGCATCTAGTCTAACTAATGACCAACTTTTCATGAGATTCCGAAAAATATCTAAGGATTGTTAGCATGCCTGAGTAGATTTAAATCCAAGAATGACTTATCAGTTGCCAAAAAATAACTTTGCAATTAGCCAAGAATCGTCACTTCAGGCTTGCTAGAAAAAGTGTCAGAAGGCTTTGCATTCAATTTTTCCTGAACCACCTTGTCAGATGGCCGCTTAAAGCCTCTGATAAACCTAGAAAATGCCCTTAATATTGCCATGGGATTTAGAGAATTTTACTAATCATGCAGAGGTTAGGCACAATGTCAATTCTTTGATCAACCATTCTCTAAGATTTTTTAGATTTACTCATCAAATCGTGGAGAGGGTCTTAAACCATCTCGCTTTAGGTTGTGTAATCGGCATTAATTCTGATGTATTGATCAGACAGATCACAACCCCATGAAATACCTAGACCTTGCCCGCTACCAACTACTAGTTTAATAGTCACGCAATCATCAATAAGATATCTACCCCTCATTCGATTCCTCATATAAGTAACAACTTCCTTTTGATCGAATGGCAATGAATTTCCGCTTTCTAGTAACTTACAGTCGCCAATCCAAAGGTCTAGATCTTCTAATTGAAAAGCAACCCCTGAGCGACCCGCTGCAGCCACTATCCTTCCCCAATTAGGGTCACAACCATGTATTGCAGTTTTAACCAAAGATGACCCACAAATAGCTCGTGCAATACATCGAGCTTCCTGGTCGGTTGAAGCTCCATCGACTTTAATTTCTAAAAGGCAATTGGCCCCTTCCCCATCCCGAGCAATAGCTTTTGCCAAGAATTGCGCGACTTGCACTAATCCAGATTCCAAAGCACCCCAATAATTTCTATCTAGAGGCGGTCCAGCAGCAAAAGCTATGACTGCATCATTTGTACTTGTATCACCATCAACAGTGATTGCATTAAAAGAACAATCAATGGCACGCGTCACCATTGATGACCAATCTGCAGAAGGAATTCCTGCATCACAGGTTATATAACCCAGCATGGTTGCCATATCAGGGTGAATCATTCCTGAACCTTTAGCCATACCTCCGATTCTGACCACTCTTCCTCCTAACTCCGCTTCAACAGCAATTTGCTTATCCACTAAATCAGTTGTGAGTATTGCCTGAGCCGCTTGATTGCCTCCCATGTCATCCAGACCTTTAACAAGAAGGGGTAAAGCCAGCAACAACTTTTGAACAGGAATAGGCACTCCAATAACCCCCGTAGAGCACATCAGAACCTGATCAATCTCTAACCCGAGCAGACCAGCTAAAACTTCCGTAACTTTCAAAGTATCAACTAGACCTCTATTACCTGTACAAGCATTTGCTTGCCCAGAATTGATCAAAACTGCTCTTACATTTCCACCGGTAAGTTGCAAACGTTGAATCGCCAAATCAATGCAAGCTGCTCTAGTCACAGACTTTGTAAAAACACCGGTACAAACCGCCTTGCCAGGGGCTAATAAAAGTGCCAAGTCTGCCTTCCCCGAGGCTTTCAATCCAGCAGTAATTCCTGCCGCCTTAAAGCCTCTAGGAGAAGTGAGACCACCACTAACCAAAGACCATAAAGATCTATTGAGATGGGTCACAGCTTTCACAGACACACACTGACCTCATACTGAGCCATGATCAGCAAGCTAGAAACCCCGATCATGAATAATCCAGAAGTACAACGACGCATCGGGATAACAGGTGGTATCGCAAGTGGCAAAAGCAGTGTGGCCAACTACCTTGCGAAAACTTATTCGATTCCACTATTAGACGCTGATCTATTTGCACATGAGGCATTGGCCCCTGGGACAGAAGCCAGCACAAAAACGATACGCAGATATGGAAACTCAATTCTTCAAAAAACCAACAGTTTCATCCCAGAGATAGACCGTTCTGCCCTTAGTGAAATTATTTTCAAGGATAAGACAGAGCGATTGTGGCTTGAGCAGCTTATACACCCCAAAGTGGAGCAACATTTGATTAATGACCTGGAAAAATATAAGAACTACCCTATTGTTTTGCTAATGATTCCTCTACTATTTGAGGCAAAATTTGAAGTATTTTGCAGCGAAATATGGCTAGTAAGTTGCGAGCCAAAGCAACAGCTAGAGCGCCTCATTCATCGTAATAAGATCACTTCTGAAGAAGCTCAAAGACGTATAAATTCTCAATGGCCTTTGGAACAAAAAAAAGAACTTGTAGATATATTAATTGATAACAGCAATGCAAAAGAAGCCTGGATTAACCAGGTCAAAGAACTTATTTAGGCTCTTCTCCTTTTAGCTTCATAACCAGGAGTTGGTTGGCAAGTTTTGGATCAGCTTTGCCCCCTGTCCTCTTCATAAGTTGCCCCACAAAGAATCCTTGTAACTTGGTTTTCCCATCACGATAGTCTTGAACCTCCTTTGAAAACTGATCTAGCAACTCATCAATAACCACTAGCAGAGCGTTTGAATCACTAATCATTCCAAGCCCCCGCTCGTCAATCATTCTCCTTGGGGATCCACCTTGAGCCAATAAATCTGGAAGAATTTCCTTCGCAATTTTGCCACTAATTTTACCTTCCTCAATCATCTGCACCATCTCTGCCAAACCCTCAGGTTTCAATGGTAACTTTGTATAGTCCAACCTGTTTGAGTTTACGTAAGCAGCTATATCCCCTGTAATCCAGTTAGATGTCACTTTGGGATTTGCTCCTCCTGCAACTGTCTCCTCAAAAAATCTAGCCATAGAAAGCTCATCAGTTAATACTCTTGAGTCATAAGCGGAAAGGCCATACTCAACGGCATAACGATGCCGCTTTTGGGCTGGCAACTCTGGAAGTTCAGACAACCATTTCTCTTTCAACTCAGGAGCGACTTCAATAGGGCCAAGATCTGGATCAGGAAAATATCGATAATCACTACTGCCTTCTTTAGAGCGCATACTCTTAGTCAACTGCTTTCCCTCATCCCATAAACGTGTTTCCTGTACTACTGGCTCATTAGCCTCATAAGCCTTAATTTGACGCTGAACCTCATATTCACAGGCTTTTTGAATTGCGGAGAAAGAATTCATGTTCTTAATCTCTACCTTTGTGCCAAAAGGAGCCTTTGGGCCACGGCGCACAGAAATGTTGACGTCACATCGCAATGAACCCTCCTGCATATTTCCATCCGAAACACCTAAATAACGAACAATTCGTCGAATCTCAGATGCATATTCAGCCGCTTCCCTACCAGTCCTTAAATCTGGCTTACTAACAATTTCAGCCAAAGCAACTCCTGCGCGATTGTAATCAACTAACGAATGAGTAGATCCTGCTAATCGATCACTACCCGCATGGACTAACTTGCCAGCGTCCTCCTCCATATGCAGCCGCTCTATTCCAATCTTTTTCAAGTAGGTCTCTTTCCCCTTCTCAGCGACCTCTACTTCAATCCAACCATCTTCAGCAATAGGTTCATCAAACTGTGAAATTTGATAGTTCTTTGGCAGGTCTGGATAAAAATATTGCTTGCGATCAAACTTACTATGCATTGCGATGTTCAAATTCAGAGCCATCGCAGCTTTAACGGCATACTCCAGCACCTTCTGATTTAAAACTGGCAAAGTGCCTGGTAAACCACATACAACAGGGTCAATATGGGTATTGGGATCATCACCAAACGTTGTGGAGGCATTGGTAAAGATCTTGCTTTTCGTACCTAATTGAACATGGGTTTCAAGACCAATAACAGCCTCCCAATCTGACTTATCTGTTGCCATAGCTGATTTTCTAGATGACTGAGTCCTTTGGAAATGAAAAATTTAGAGATTTGCCTCTGAACTTTAAAAAAATGCCGAGAGTCAAGCAAACCAATTTACTAGAAAGATAGTGAAAGCTAGCAAGCCCTTGTTAATTCTTGGCGGTGGCCTAATGGGTCTTGCGATAGCTCACGCGCTAGCCAAGAGGGGCCGTACTGTAGAAGTTCTTAGTAGAAATAGAAGTGAAGCCGCAGGCTTTGTAGCAGCGGGCATGCTTGCACCACATGCCGAGGGATTAAGCAACGAGCTTCTAAAGCTGAGCCAATTAAGTCTTAAAGCCATTCCTTCATGGGTGGAAAGCATTGAAAAAGACAGTGGAATAGGTTGCGACTTAAGGAATTGCGGAATTGTGGTGCCGTTTAGGTCGTATAGCGAACTAGAGACATATTCGACTGCATCCTTTGGTGAACACCTAAACCGAAAAGACTTAGAAAAAGAAATTCCTGGACTTGCCTCAAAATGGCAGGCAGGATTATTTTTTCCACAAGACGGACAAATCGATAACAGAAGAAGACTAATGCGAGCGCTAGAAAAGGCCTGCGCTGAATTGAATGTGCATTTTCAAGAGGGAGTAGAAGTGCTGGAAATCATCCATGACAACCACTTTTTCACAGGTGCAAAGGTGCGCAATGCAGAAGGGAAAGTTACTATTCTTCCAGCAAAAGAAGCGGTGTTGTGCAGTGGGGCATGGAGTAGCAACTTATTAAAGGAGTTGCCAATCTTTCCCGTCAAAGGACAAATGTTGTCCATCCAGGGACCTAAGGCTGCATTGAAACGAATTATTTTTGGCCCAGGTACTTATTTGGTCCCTCGAGATGATGGACTGATTGTCGTGGGAGCAACTAGTGAAAGAGGGGCTGGTTTTAGAGAAGGCCTTACACCATTTGGTCAAACAGAACTACAAAAAGGGATCAAGAACCTTTTACCCAACGCAATTACATGGCCTCCCATGGAACGATGGTGGGGTTTCCGGCCATGCACCCCAGATGAGAAACCTTTATTAGGACCATCATCAATTCAAGGGCTCTGGCTTGCGACTGGACACCACCGAAATGGGGTACTTCTAGCGGCAATTACAGCAGAACTAATCAGCAAATCTATTTGTGAGATTCCACTCAAGAACGAACTAAAGGTACTAATGAAAGCATTCTTGTGGAATCGCTTCCATACTCAGGCCAAAGACTCATGATAGGTAACTAAAAGAGAGAAATATCTCAGGAATCATGCCTCAACTCGCCAGACCTGATCTGAAGGGAGCCAATCATTTAACTCAGCAGCCTGGAACCAAAGCCCAATTTCAAATTGAGCTGTTTCTGCCCCATCAGAGCCATGGATGACATTGCGTCCAATATTCACAGCCAAATCACCACGAATCGTCCCAGGTTCCGCCTCTAAAGGTTTAGTAGCCCCAATTAATTGACGAGCACTTGCAATCACACCATCTCCTTCCCAAACCATTGCAACTACAGGACCACTTGTAATGAAATCAACTAAACCATTAAAAAATGGACGTTCACGATGTACCCCATAATGTTGTTCAGCCAACGCTCGGCTAGGAGTCAACTGTTTCAAGCCAATCAACTTGAATCCTTTGCGTTCAAAGCGTCCAAGAATCTCACCCACTAGCCCTCGCTGAACGCCATCTGGCTTAATAGCAATAAAGGTCCTTTCAACAGCCATGAAACAAACAGATCAAAACAAAGCCATAGTCTTCTTTCTGATACCCACTTGGCAAGCGAGCGGCTGGCAGTCATTCAAACGGTCCTTAAATTTCATTTAAAGAAACAAAGCTGCTAATGCCACTGGCCAACACTGCTAAAAACAAAAAATGGACAGTCTTAGACAGCGCTGCTTTGTATGGACTGGATAAGTGGGGAGAGCAGTATTTTTCGATAAATGAATTAGGTCACATATCTGTACAGCCAAAAGGTGCAGGGGCCGGCTCCCTAGACCTAATAGATCTAGTCAAGGGGCTAGAAACTCGCAATCTTCAACTACCGCTTTTAATTCGTTTTGACGACATTCTGGAAAATAGACTCGAACAAATTCATACAGCTTTTGACGAAGCAATCAAGGAATATAAATATGCCGGTAGTTATCAAGGCGTCTTTCCTATCAAATGCAACCAACAACGTCATGTTGTCGAAGAATTAATCTCGTCTGGGGAAAAATGGCATTTAGGCCTCGAAGCTGGTAGCAAAGCAGAGCTGCTTATAGCTTTATCTCTTTTAAATGATCCAAAAGCACTTTTAATTTGCAACGGCTACAAAGATCAACGCTACATAGAAACAGCTATACTTGCTCGCCAGTTAGGTCGCCAACCTGTAGTAGTCATTGAACAAGCTGATGAAGTTGAAAGAATTATTTCTAGCAGTCGTGAATTAGGCGCAGCCCCCTTAATCGGTATTCGCGCAAAACTCGCCAGTCGAAGTAGTGGAAAATGGAGTAATTCTGTTGGGGAGACAGCAAAGTTTGGTCTTTCAATACCCGACATTCTTGCAAGCTTAGAAGCTCTCCAGTCTGCTGGACTTATTAATGATCTTCGGCTATTGCATTTTCACCTAGGAAGCCAAATCAATGATATAGCTGTTTTAAAAGATGCCCTACAAGAAGCCAGCCAAATATATGTAGAGCTAACCAAGCTAGGAGCACCTATGGGCTACCTTGATGTAGGTGGCGGCTTAGGAGTTGACTACGACGGAAGCAAAACTGCTACCACAGCATCAACAAATTACTCATTGCAGAATTATGCCAACGATGTTGTTGCCACAATAAAAGAATGCTGTGAATCGAATCAAGTAAACGTACCTACTTTGATAAGCGAGAGTGGGAGAGCAATTGCCAGCCATTTTTCAGTTCTTTTATTCAATGTTCTAGGCACAG
Organism: Prochlorococcus sp. MIT 1300; assembly: GCF_034092375.1. Lineage (NCBI taxonomy): Bacteria > Bacillati > Cyanobacteriota > Cyanophyceae > Synechococcales > Prochlorococcaceae > Prochlorococcus > Prochlorococcus sp. MIT 1300. Next base: position 1,121,282 of record NZ_CP139302.1, read on the forward strand.
AAGGGAGACACAAAAAGGCACCATCGAGCAGCCCAAAAGAATGCTTAAGCATTAGCAACCTAAGAGAGACATTAGCCAAAATTACGGCGACCTCACGCGAATCCGAAATTGCTATTCCCAACCTCCAAGAGGCATGGAACGACGCAATCAAATTTAAAAATGATGCACTCGCCGCATTCCGCCTAGGTTACCTTCGCATGCACGAAAGAGCTCTGGCCGAGCAATTAACTTGGGCATGCGCAAGAGAAATCGTGCAAAAACTGCCTATCGAAAAAAACATTCCAGATGAACTCAAAAATTTACGGTCCAATTTTGCCCACACCTACTACGCCAATCTTTCCATATTTCGCTCAGCCCCAGACACTTGGGCCATTGATCAAGTATTTCCTATCATGCCAATTCATAGATTGAATGAAGAGCCTACTGAATTAGGACATTTTGCAGATCTTACTTGTGATTCACATGGAAAAATAACAAGGTTTATAGACAATGGAGAAGTAAAATCTCTGCTTGAACTTCACCAATTAAAGCCTAACGAAACCTACATAATAGGCATGTTTCTAGGTGGAGCTTATCAAGAAGTCATGGGTAATCTGCATAACTTATTTGGAACTACAAATGCCGTACATATTCGCCTAGCCACGAATGGCAACTACCAAGTAGACCATGTTGTACGTGGGGACACAAATGCCAATGTGCTCGAGGCTATGGAACATGACCCAGAACAACTACTGGAAAAATTACGAATAGCCAGTGAGTCGGCAATACACCGAAAAAGCCTAAAAATCAAAGATGCACAACGTCTAATGGATCACCTTGAAACCAGTCTTCGTCAAAGCACATATTTACAGCAATAAGTAATTATTGCAGTAACACAGCAAGTTCTTTTTCAGCAGTTCCCAAAGCTCGATCCAAGGCTGCGCCATCTCTACCTCCCGCTTGAGCCAAATTGGCTCGCCCTCCTCCTCCTCCTCCACAAATCTTGGCAATTCGACCAATAAACTTGCCTGCTTGCAGTCCACTGGCCACAACATTGTCTCCAAATGCCGCAACTAATATCACTTTTTGAGTATCGCCTGGATCTGGCAAACCACCTAGAACCACAACACCGCTTGCACCAAGTTGTTCCACAAGACCTTGAGCTGCAAGTTGAAGCGCATCACCTTGAGCTCCATCAAGTCGAGTGACTAACAATTGGTTTTGGCCAACAACTAAAGCCTGGTTCAACATTGCAAGAGCCTTGGCTTTAGCCAATTCTTCTCTTGTAGCAGCTAAGACCTTACTAGTGGCTTTTAAATCATTCTGAAGAGACAAAACTCTGTCAACAATTTCTAGAGGCTTTGCCTTAAAAACTTTGCCAAGATTTTTTACTACCAAATCACGTTCATTGAGGTAGTCGAGCACTGCATGACCTGCAACTGCCTCAATCCGTCGAATACCTGCTGCAATTCCACTTTCGCTAACAATTTTAAAAAGGCCTATTTCTGAAGTGTTCTTGACATGTGTACCACCACAAAGCTCCATTGAGACACCAGGCACATCAACAACTCGCACCACATCGGCATATTTTTCACCAAACATTGCCAACGCACCAGAAGCTTTAGCGATATCAATATCCATATCTTTAACAACTAAGGCATGAGCATCAACAATCCAACTATTTATTAAATTTTCAATCTGATCAAGTTCCTGCAAAGTAACTGACCTAGAAAAATGAAAGTCAAATCTTAAATGATCAAAATCAACCAAGGACCCAGCCTGGCTAATATTGGCATCAACAACTTTTCTTAATGCAGACTGCAATAAATGAGTGGCAGTATGATGAGCCTGAGCCATTCTACGAAAAACATGATCTACAACACCTTGAACTAGATCACCAACTTCTAAAGTACCGCTCTCTATCTGACCACAATGAATAAAAACCCCTTGACTGCGTGTGACTGTATTCACAGAAACTTTTAAATCCTTATTAATTAGATAACCACAATCACCTACCTGACCACCACCTTCTCCATAAAAACAAGTTGCATCTAGCAAAACTTGAACAGAGTCTCCTGCTTTGGCCATATTTCCAGACTTTCCATCTACAATTAATGCTAATACTTGACTGCTTTGTTTTAGGGATTGATAACCTGAGAAATTTGTTTCATCAAGCTCAAGAGTTATTTGATTAATAACATCTTGAACAGTCAAGTCAATACTTACAGCAGCTGCCTTAGCCCTCTCCTTTTGAGCATTCATCTCCTCATCAAAGGCATCTACATCTACTTTTAATCCATGTTCACTAGCAATTTCCTGAGTTAACTCAAGGGGAAATCCATAAGTATCATAAAGCTCAAAAGCTTGCTGACCTGTTATTTGCTCTGGATTTTGAATAAGCAAGTCCTTAATTAAACTCTCACCGCGAGCGAGAGTTGCTAAAAAACGGGATTCTTCAAGTTTTAACTCTTTAATAATCACCTCTCTCCGATCCTGTAGCTGTGGGTGAACCTTCTTCATCAAGTCAATAGCAACTTTACCCATCTTTTCCAAAAAAGGTTCATGTATTCCCATTAAACGGCCATGTCGGACGACTCGTCTTATCAAGCGACGCAGAACATAACCTCTTCCTAAATTACTTGCTATAACTCCATCACCAATTAACTGAACTATTGCACGACTATGATCACCAATAACTTTAAGGCTCGTTTTGCTTTGTTCATTTAATTTGTAGTAATCAACTTCAGCTAAATCTGCCGCTTTTTCAAGTAACGGGAAAATTAAATCTGTTTCATAATTATTAGGAACATTTTGAAGAATTTGAGCCATACGCTCTAGGCCCATACCTGTATCAATGTTGCGGTTTTCAAGCGGTGTTAATCGACCATCTCCATCACGGTTGTGCTCCATAAATACAAGGTTATAGAACTCAATAAAACGTGTGTCATCTTCCAAATCGATCAGTGCATTGCCCAATTCAGGTCTGAAGTCGTAATACATCTCAGAGCAAGGCCCACAAGGTCCTGTAGGTCCTGCAGCCCAAAAGTTATCTGCTTCACCCATCCGAATGATTCTCTTGGGATCAACTCCAATCAAATCCCTCCAGATCGTCTCAGCCTCTTCATCTTCTCGAAAAACACTGACTACTAAATTCTTCGGATCTAAACCAAATACATCAACACTTAACTCCCAAGCCCACCGAATTGCCTGCTCTTTGAAATAATCACCAAAAGAGAAGTTGCCAAGCATCTCAAAAAAAGTGTGATGCCTCGCAGTGCGTCCAACGTTATCTATGTCATTTGTCCGTATACATTTTTGAGAACTTGTTGCCCTTGGTGAAGGAGGTTCACTCTGCCCCAAAAACACCGGTTTAAAAGGCAACATCCCTGCGATGGTAAGCAAAACAGTTGGATCCTCTGGTACCAAAGAAGCACTAGGAATTAGCTTGTGATCCCGCTGGGCAAAAAACTGCAGGAAAGCGCTTCTTATTTCATCCCCAGTACGAGGTCGCGACTCTCTTGAACCCGACTTTTTTGCAACGGGCATGGCGCAATTAGGTATGAGAAAAGACTTACAAACCATGATCGCCTTTCAAGCCCCCAAAGGGGAATCACAAAGATTTAACTTCCCATCACCAAGCCTAAGATCCCTTACAGTCACAAGGTTTAGTACTATTCGCGAGCTTTTTACAAGTCTCATCATTCGTGGGATTGATATAGAGGAGAACCTCCCGAAATAGCTTTTAAAGAGCTATCTACTTAAAACGGAAAGAAAATTTGCAACCCAAAGAGGAAGTAATACAACTCTTTAAGGTGACGAAGAGACCAAGTACCTGCCATCATTAACAGTAGAGATGATCCAAAGTAGTTGCCTCCCATAGGCACCGAGCTTTTGATTGAAGGCACCCAACGAATGATTTTCGCGTCGCGGCCATGAGCCTGCTGCACGCCACCTGGCTTCCAGCCATAAGAACACCGACCAATTCCGGTCGCCCAGCCCTATTAGTATGGGCGGACACTTGGCGAGTTGCGAATCCTTCAGGGCCAGGGAGCACCCCAGCCCCTCATCCTTTTACACTTAACCCACAAGATCTTCGAGCTTGGCTAACACAAAGAGATCTTCTACCGGATAACATTATTGATGCCACAGCTTGTCTCACACTTCCTAGTAGATACGTAAAAACACCAATAAAAACTGACGATTCAACAGAAAATCTTGAATATCTCTGGCAGGGATTCCCACTACAAGCGGGAGAACCCATTCCTACAAAGTGTGAGTGGTGGCCCTGGCAAGTAGACGGACTAGCAATTGAAGCCAGTGCGGCTACCACCTGGTTATCCAAGCTCCCCCTGTCTGGGAATCACCCTGATCTAGGCGATGAATTGCGTTGGTGGAGTCATCTCCAGCGTTGGGCTTTAAGCCTAATTGCGAGGGGGAGATGGTTGCCCAAAGTTGAGCTCAGCAGAGGAGAAGGATATCCACACCGAGCCAGATGGGTACCAATACTTAATCGAGAAGAGGACAGGCAAAGGTTAGAAGAACTGGCAGCAAAACTACCTCTCGTTGCTACATGTGCTCTCCCATGGAGAGAACCAACTGGTAAAAGAAGTAATCGAACAACAAGGTTACGTCCAGAGGCAATGCGAGCAGCTAATCCAGTCGCCTCCTGCCGACCGAGAAGTGGCCGATTAAGGGTAGCCAATCTTTTAGAAGACCTTCTAGACGCACAAATTAGACAAGGTTTTGAAGTAAATACCAACGGTCTTGATCCTCTCTTGGCAACTTGGCAAGAGGCACTTGGATCTGAAACAGGAGTGCTCACTTTGCCTGACGAAGAAGCAGAGCGCATCTCAACTGCCAGTCATCACTGGCGTGAAAGTGTCGTAGGCAATGTTGCTCCTGCGCGAGCATGCCTAGAGCTTTTTACTCCAATAGAAGGAGAAGATCTATGGGAGCTGCGCTTCGCCTTACAAGCTGAAGCAGACCCAACATTAAAAGTTCCAGCGGCTATAGCTTGGGCAGCAGGATCTCAAGTGCTACAGCTGGGAGAGATCCGAGTAGAGCAACCAGGAGAAATCCTTTTAGAAGGCATGGGAAGAGCCCTAACCGTGTTCGAACCAATCGAAAGAGGTCTTGATACAGCTACGCCAAAATCAATGCAACTAACACCTGCAGAAGCTTTTGTTTTAGTACGAACTGCAGCTAATAAATTAAGGGATGTTGGAGTTGGTGTAGAGCTACCGGCAAGCCTTTCTGGTGGTTTAGCCAGTCGCCTTGGCCTGGCAATACAAGCGGAGCTCTCCGAAACATCCATAGGTTTCACCCTAGGCGAAAGTCTTGAGTGGTCTTGGGAGCTCATGATCGGCGGTGTCAAACTCAATCTCAGAGAATTAGAGCAACTCGCAGAGAAAAAAAGTCCGTTGGTTCGCCACAAAGGTGCATGGATCGAATTACGTCCAAATGATTTAAAAAATGCAGAACGTTTTTGCAGCGCCAAGCCCGAGTTAAACCTTGATGACGCTTTAAGGCTCACTGCCACCGAAGGGGACACTCTGATGCGCCTACCCGTACATCATTTTGAGGCTGGGCCAAGACTCCAAAATGTTTTAGAGCAATATCATCAACAAAAAGCCCCAGACCCTTTACCTGCCCCAGAAGGATTTTGTGGTCAGCTGAGACCGTATCAAGAGAGAGGATTAGGTTGGCTTGCCTTCTTACATCGTTTTGACCAAGGTGCATGCTTGGCTGATGACATGGGGCTAGGAAAAACAATTCAGCTCTTGGCGTTCCTACAACATCTCAAAATCGAAAAAGAATTAAAAAGGCCCGTTTTACTCATTGCTCCAACTTCTGTGCTCACAAACTGGAAGCGAGAAGCACACTCATTTACACCAGAATTGGATGTCAAAGAACACTATGGTTCACGTCGTCCTTCAGACACTACATCGCTACATAATGCACTAAAAGGAGTTGACCTTGTATTAACAAGTTATGGCCTCATGCAAAGAGATAGTGAGCTTCTCGAAACAATCGACTGGCAAGGCATAGTGATTGATGAAGCCCAAGCAATCAAAAACCCTATTGCGAAACAAAGTCAGGCAGCTCGAGATATTGCGAGGCCTCAAAAAAGCAATAGATTCCGAATAGCTCTTACTGGTACACCAGTAGAAAATCGCGTAAGTGAATTGTGGGCATTAATGAACTTTTTAAATCCTAGGGTTCTTGGTGAAGAGAACTTTTTTCGACAACGTTATCGGCTCCCAATCGAACAATACGGAGATATGTCATCTTTAAAAGACTTGAAAAGTCGCGTTAGTCCTTTTATTCTTCGACGTTTAAAAACTGACAAAGCAATTATCTCCGACTTACCCGAAAAAGTGGAACTTAGCGAGTGGGTCGGACTCAGCAAAGAGCAATCACGACTCTATAAGAAAACTGTAGAAGAAACTCTTGATGCAATTGCGATTGCACCTCGTGGCCAAAGGCATGGCAAGGTACTTGGCCTTTTGACTCGCCTCAAGCAAATTTGCAATCACCCTGGCTTAGCTCTTAAAGAAGAAGGGGTGAATGATGATTTTGGGTCCCGTTCAGCAAAGTTAGAAAGATTAGAAGAAATTCTCGAAGAAGTCATTGAAGCAGGAGACAGGGCATTACTATTCACGCAATTTTCCGAATGGGGTCATCTGCTTCAGCAATACCTACAAAAACGATGGGGTTGTGAAGTGCCATTCCTACATGGCGGCACAAGAAAAGCTGAACGGCAGGCAATGGTTGATCGTTTTCAAGCAGATCCACGAGGACCCCAACTATTTCTGCTTTCCTTAAAGGCAGGAGGTGTTGGTCTTAATCTCACACGAGCTAGTCATGTTTTTCATATAGATAGATGGTGGAATCCTGCAGTGGAAAACCAAGCCACAGATAGGGCCTATCGTATTGGGCAAGTAAATAGGGTAATGGTTCATAAATTCATTACAAGCGGCTCCGTAGAAGAAAAAATTAATCGCATGATTCTGCAGAAATCGCGACTAGCCGAGGACATCATCGGCTCAGGAGAAGACTGGCTAGGAAATCTTGGGGTTGATCAATTAAGAGAACTGGTTTCTCTAGAAGAAACCTAAAGCAAACAAGCAAATGACTAATTCAAACAACAATTCTGAAATTACAACGGCCTTAAGTGAGCAAGGGCTAGGGCAACAGCCATGGTGGGTAGAGCAATGGATGGAACTAATAAATTCCTATCGTTTCAAAAAGCGATTAGAACGGGCATGGAGCTATGCCAGAGAAGGCAAAGTCACTTCAATTAGATTTGAAGGTCGCAGAGTGCATGGACGGGTCCAGGGGACTGATGAAGAGCCCTACAAAGTAAAACTCTGGCTTGATGTTCTCAATGATGAGGATTGGAGCTATGTCATAGAAGCTTTAACCCAAAAAGCACGATGGTCAGCACAACTTTTGGCTGGGATCATGCCCTCAGACATTGAAAGAGCCTTTGCAGCAAGTGGTCGAAGACTGTTCCCTTTCAAACTACAAGAAGTACGAAGTGAATGCAGTTGTCCTGATAAAGCAAACCCCTGTAAACATATCAGCGCTATATATTTTCTGATGGGTGATCGATTTAGTGAGGATCCATTTGTACTTTTTCAACTCCGGGGACGAACACGTGCCAAATTAGTTGCAGATCTAGCAGAGTTACGCAGAGCCAAATTGGCAGAGCTTGCCCAATCAACAACGAAGGATTCTTCAGCTAATGAAAAGTCAATCATTCATCCGGGTGTGCCAAACCAACCCCATCCAGCTGTTATTGAACCCAGTTTATGGTGGCGCTATGAATCCAATCTAAATGCGGATCTAGTAGTCATAACACCTGCCCTAGAAGGTGAAACAGGTCTGGACGCTGCTGGAGATTTGCCCCTAGCAGAAGAGCCTCGTTTCCCAAAAGCACGGCAACTATTTATAAATCATCTGCGAGAGCAAGGGCAGCAACTTGCTCAGAAAGCAATGCTCCAAGCCATGTCTTCCAGTACCTGATATGCCTCCTTGGCTAACAACTGAAAAACGTCAACTCACACATCATATTTTACAGTCCCACCTCTCGACATTTGGCCATCCATTATTCAAATGCAATTGTGGTAATGATAACTATCAGCTACAGAGCCAAGAGCTTTTCACAATGAATATGCCATTAATGGCACATAACATTGATCGCGACCCCCGCCTAATTTACGCCAATGCAGCTGCATTGACTCTCTGGTGTAGACAATGGAAAGACATGGTAGGCATGCCTTCAAGGCTTACAGCGCCTGAAAGTGAAACCCAAACCAGAAAACTTGCCCTAGAACAATCACTCCACAAGAATGCAAGCAAAAATTACTATGGAATACGAATAGACAGCAGGGGGACGAAATTCACTATTAACAACGCACGTATTTGGACAGTCTGGGATAATGAAATTAATTTGTTAGGGCAAGCAGCAACTTTTAATGACTGGTCATATCTATATAAACAGTGACTACGTCTTTAAGAAGTTGTTTGCCAAAGTTTTCTAATCGAATAGATACTAAAGCTCGCTGACCTTCCCAACCCAAACGATCAAGAAACCTAAACCCTTTCCCTAAGAAAGCTTGGCTAAGGTAAAAACTGCTCAGAATTGAAGTTCATTCTGAAGGCGATTTTCGCCGCAGAATCCAACTAAAAGGAAAAGACATGAAAAGAAGAGAACTCTTAGGGACTGGTGCAACAGCAATTACAGCAGCTCTAGGTGCAGGAGTTTTAGGCTCCTGTACTATCCGAAAAAATGACGAGATAAGTGAACCTGGTCGCCCAAAAGTTAAATGGCGTATGGCCACTAGCTGGCCTCTATCATTAGATACTATTTATGGAGGCGCAGAAACTATTAGCCAACGGGTCCTTGAACTCAGCGGGGGGGGCTTTCAGATTAAACCCTATGCTGCCGGGGAACTAGTTCCTGGTCTAGAAGTTTTAGATGCTGTGCAAGCAGGCTCGGTGGAATGCGGACATACTGCTAGCTACTACTACATAGGTAAAAATCCTGCTTTTGCATTCGGCACTTCCGTACCATTTGGCCTCACAGCCCAACAACAAAATGCTTGGCTCTATGAAGCTGGTGGCAACACACTACTTAACAACCTCTACTCAGACTTCGGCGTAATTGGGTTCCCTGCAGGTAACACCGGAGCTCAAATGGGAGGCTGGTTTAAACGAAAGTTAGATGGACTCCAATCCTTACAGGGGTTGAAAATGCGTATACCTGGTCTAGGTGGGAAGGTCATGGCCGAGTTAGGCGTGAATGTTCAAGTATTGCCAGGGGGTGAGATATATCTAGCTCTTGACCGCGGCGCCATAGATGCAGCGGAATGGACGGGTCCATATGACGACGAAAAATTAGGTCTTTATCGAGCAGCTAAGTTCTACTACTACCCAGGCTGGTGGGAACCAGGACCAACACTCTCAGGACTAGTCAACAAAAAAGCCTGGAACAAACTGCCTAAGGAATATCAAGAAATCTTCATTAGCGCCTGTTACGAAGCAAACCTCACCATGTTGAGTCGTTACGACAATCTCAATGGTGCTGCTTTACAAAATCTCTTAGCGAAAGGTACAGAACTAGTACCCTACGAAGACAGCATTCTGCAAAGTGCTCAAAACGCCTCATATCAAATGTATTCAGATCTAGCCATAAAGAATCAGGACTTTCGCAAAGTCTTTACGGAATGGAAAAAATTTCAAAACGAGATCTTTGGCTGGAACCAAATCAATGAATTTTCTTACTCGAGATTTAATTACAAGCTGCCAGAGAACAAACAATGAAACGATGGATTGATCTAGCAACTCGAATCGACAACATCAATAAAGCTGCGGCCAAGGTTGCACAATTAGCTGTCCTACTAATGCTTAGCCTCGGACTCTGGAATGTTGTTGGTCGCTATCTCGGGGTAGCCATAGGAAATAATCTTAGTTCCAATGGATTAATTGAAGGACAGTGGTACTTTTTTGACCTTATTTTTCTGTTGGGAATGGGATGGACCTTACAACGGCAAGGTCACGTCAGAGTAGATGTTCTTCAAAGCTATTGGGGCGGTAGACAAAGAGAAAGAAATGAACTTTTTGGCACACTCTTCTTACTATTACCATTCGCCATTGCCGTAATGGCGCTTTCTATCGAACCTGCTCTACTCTCAATAGCCATCAATGAAGCATCGCCTGATCCAAATGGCTTACCTCGTTATCTAGTAAAAGTCTTCATTCCTCTTGGCTTCTTTCTTCTAGTGCTACAAGGGATTGCCGAGGCAATTCGTTCATATACAAAAGTTCAAGGACAAAGCAAGACAGATGAGAGGAGGCACAAAACTTGATTGAGCTTGAGGCGCTTGGTTATGTGATCAGCTTTGACCCTGTTTTGGTACTGGGTCCAACAATGTTCTTGGCACTAATAATAGTCCTCTTGACTGGTTATCCCGTGGCATTTTGCCTGGGTGGAGTGGCAGTTTTATTCGCCTTCATAGGCATTGGACTAGGAGTAATTGAACCTGTATTTGTGAAAGCCCTACCCCAAAGAATTTTGGGCATTATGGGCAATTTCACGTTGTTAGCGATACCTGCTTTTGTCTTTATGGGATCAATGTTAGAAACATCCGGAATAGCTGCAAGACTTCTTGAAAGCATTAGCCAACTACTGGGCAGACTTAAAGGTGGCCTTGCAATTGCAGTAGTTCTTGTAGGTGCCTTACTTGCAGCGACGACAGGAGTCGTAGCCGCAACGGTAACCACTATGGGATTAATTTCTCTACCTGCAATGTTGAAAGCTGGCTATAACCGATCATTAGCAACTGGAGTAATAGCTGCCTCAGGCACCCTTGGCCAAATAATCCCACCAAGCATTGTCCTGGTAGTACTGGGGGATCAACTTGGAATCTCAGTAGGAGACCTCTTCCTTGGGTCTGTTATCCCTGGGCTAATGATGGCAGGTGCATTTGCAGCCTATGTATTAGTAATTACTGCATTAAAGCCTGAACTAGCTCCTCAACAAAATTGGGAAGAACTTGGTCAAATCAAATTTCTTGAAGTGCTTCAGACAATCATTCCACCATTAGGGCTAATACTCTTAGTTCTAGGAAGCATATTCATAGGAATAGCAACTCCAACCGAAGCAGGCACTTTAGGTGCAATCGGAGCAATATTCCTCGCTGGTCTCAATGGTGGATTCAGTCGTTCAGCTTTAACAAAAGTCTGCGACGAAACCGTACGCACTACCTCTATGGTGATGGGCATCTTGCTCGGCTCTACTGCATTCAGTTTGGTCTTTAGAGGGATAGAAGGTGATGATTTAATTGCTGAATTATTGCTAAATCTGCCAGGAGGAAAATTGGGATTTATCGCTTTCAGCATGCTAATCATCTTTATTCTTGGCTTCTTCATTGACTTCTTTGAAATAGCTTTTATAGCTGTCCCACTACTGCTTCCTACAGCTCGCGAATTACTTGGCCCTGAAGCAATCGTTTGGCTAGGTGTTGTAATTGGCGCAAACCTACAAACCTCCTTTTTAACGCCTCCCTTCGGATTTGCCCTGTTCTACCTAAGAGGCGTTGCACCTAAATCAATAACTACAAAAGAAATTTATATGGGCGCTTTACCATTTGTAGGGCTCCAAGTTGCTGTTCTAATGGTCATTCTCACCTTTCCAGGTCTCGTTAGCTGGCTTCCTAATCTTGCCTACTCTTAAAAAAATCCACTTCTAGTGGTCAATATTCCTAGAGTTGACTTATTCAGAGACACAGTCCATGGCAGCTGATCAGCCTGATGCCAAAGTTGCAACGATTAATTTAGAGGACAGACTTTCACTACAATATGCTGCCCTTGCAACTGACACTCACACAATAAGGTCCCTGGACTGGGAGCGAAATCGTTTTGATATTGAATTCGGCTTGCGTAACGGAACTACCTATAACAGCTTCATTGTCCAAGGCGCAAAAACAGCCTTAATAGACACCAGTCACAAAAAATTTGAGTCGGCATGGCTTTCTCTACTTCTCGAACATTTGGATCCAACTGAAATTGATTACTTAATTGTTAGCCATACTGAGCCTGACCATTCAGGATTAATAGGCAACCTACTAAATTTAAATCCAAATATTGAAATCGTCGCTTCCAAGGTTGCAATTCAATTTCTAGAGAATCAAATTCACAGGAGTTTTCGCTCTAGAGCTATTAAAAGTGGCGAGGTACTAGACCTAGGGCAAAACCCTCAAAGCGGCGTGGAGCACTGTTTTGAGTTCATTAGTGCCCCAAACCTTCACTGGCCAGATACAATTTTTTCCTTCGATAAAGGAACTGGAATACTTTTTACTTGTGATGCATTTGGCCTCCACTACTGCTCCGATGAACTATTCGACAAAAATCCTGAAGTCATAGCAGCTGATTTCCGTTTCTATTATGAGTGTCTGATGGGTCCAAACGCCCGTAGTGTTCTGCAAGCATTAAAAAGAGTTGATAAGTTGCCTCAATTATCGATTATCGCTGTAGGGCACGGACCTATTTTAAAAAACAATATCAATCTATGGCTAAATCAATATCGCGAATGGAGTACCCAACGCAGTAAAGGCGAAAACTATGCAGCTATTTGTTATCTGAGTCAATACGGTTTCTGTGATCGCCTAAGTCAATCAATTGCTCATGGAATAGGGAAAACTGAAGCACAAGTACAACTAGTTGACCTTAGAGGTTCTGACCCCCAAGAACTCAGTAGCCTAATCGGAGAAGCAAAAGCAATTGTCGTACCAACCTGGCCAGAAAATCCTAATCCTGATTTACAAAGTTCTATAGGCACACTTATTGCCGCCTTAAAACCTAGCCAATGGGTAGGCGTTTATGACTCTTATGGCGGTAATGATGAGCCGATTGACTCGATTGCAAGCCAACTCAGAAAACTTGGCCAAAAAGAGGCTTTCCAAGCACTGAGAGTTAAAGAAACTCCTAATAGCAATACATACCAACGTTTTGAAGAGGCAGGAACTGACCTAGGTCAGTTACTAACACGTGCCAAGTCAATAGCTCTAATGAAAAGTCTAGATAGTGATCTAGATAAAGCTCTTGGACGTCTTAGTGGAGGTCTATATGTAGTGACAGCGAGTCAAGGTAAAAACAAAAGCAAGCGAAGAAGTGCAATGATTGCGAGTTGGGTCAGCCAAGCAAGTTTCAATCCTCCTGGGTTAACAGTTGCAGTTGCCAAAGACCGTGCAATTGAAACCTTAATGCAAGTAGGAGACAATTTTGTAATCAACGTACTGCGTGAAGACAACTATCAACACTTACTACGCCACTTCCTAAAGCGCTTCCCACCTGGAGCTGATCGATTTGAAGGAATAAATATTTTAGAAGATGTAGCTCGAGGTGGTCCTATCCTCACCGATGCACTCGCCTACTTGAATTGTAGGGTTGAACAAAGACTCGAAACCCCAGACCATTGGATAATATATTCAGTTGTCGAGCAAGGTAATGTCGCTGACTCAGAAGCAATTACAGCCATACATCATCGCAAGGTTGGCAACCACTACTAAATCATGAGACTTTTTGGCTCAAAACATTCCCAACAGGGATCAGATCAACTCAAAGTAATTAAAATTCCTATTGACGATGGATTGATCAGCCTCAGGGGATTAAGTCCGAAACGGTTGAGGTTTGAAGTTGAATATGGATTAGAACGCGGAAGTACAGACAATAGTTTTTTGTTTTCTGATGTAAATACAGGAAATTCAGATCACAATTATCAAACAGCAATTCTTGTACATCCACCTGGTGCAACATATTCGAAAGAATTCATACCTGCTCTGAAAAATGCATTAAAAGAGCGAATCGAAAAGCTACAAATTATCGTTGGCCATGTCAATCCAAATCGCGTTAATCTGCTCAGAGAATTAGCAACTCTTTTCCCAGAGGTAGAACTATTTAGTTCAAATCCAGGCGCAAAATTGCTAAAAGAGCTATGGAACCAGCAAAAACCCAATGCATTCAAAAATAATTCAAAAGGTCAACAAGATATTCCAAGTCTCCCAAAAATTCAAATAGTACGCCAAGAAAAAGAAATTTCTACAAGCTCCGGCCACACCATCTGTTTAATTGCAGCCCCAACCCCCAGATGGCCAGGAGGGCTTATCGCATTTGAGAAAAAATTAGGCTTATTAATGAGCGACAAATTCTTTGCAGCACATCTATGCGCTCCTGAATGGGCAGAGGCGAATTCAAATAATACAGAAGAAGATCGACGTCATTTTTATGAATGTCTAATGGCCCCTATGGCCACGCAAGTAACAACTCTTGTCGACAAACTGGAAACCTTAGATATTCAGACTCTTGCACCAGGACATGGGCCAGCAATTAGCACCAGCTGGCGTAGCTTACTTAATTCCTATCAAAGATGGGGAGAAGCCCAACAACAAGGCTCACTCACAGTAGCTTTATTGTTCGCCAGTGCCTATGGCAATACAGCCGCAATCGCAGATGCACTCGCCCAAGGTGTCAGCAGAACTGGTGTGTTAGTGGAAAGTCTTAATTGCGAATTCACTCCAGCTGATCAATTACTAAAAACAATTCAAAGAGCTGACGGATACCTTATAGGCTCTCCAACACTCGGAGGCCATGCACCAACTCCAATAGTGTCTGCACTAGGAACCTTGCTCTCAGAAGGGGATAGAAGCAAGCCTGTAGGTATATTCGGCAGCTTTGGATGGAGTGGTGAAGCATTAGATTTATTAGAGAGCAAACTACAAGATGGTGGATTCAAATTTGGCTTCGAGCCAATTAAAATTAAATTTAGTCCTGATATGACAACGCTAAAAACAATTAGCGAAACAGGAACGCAATTCGCAAGAGAGCTAAAAAAACAAAAACGTCTACTTCAAAAACGTACAAAAGGGGGGCTCACAGAAAGTCGCAGCGATCCAGCAGTTCTCGCTTTAGGAAGAGTGGTGGGTTCACTCAGCGTTCTAACAGCTCGAAAGAATACAGAGAAAGAAACACTTAGTGGGGCAATGGTTGCTAGTTGGATTAGTCAAGCAAGCTTTACTCCTCCAGGCCTGACGGTTGCAGTAGCCAAGGACCGAGCCATCGAAACACTGCTCCATCGTGATGACTCATTTACTTTGAATGTCCTTAGTGCAGGCAACGAACAAAAAATCATGAAGCAATTTCTACAACCATTTGCACCAGGTGCAGATCGCTTCTCTGGAGTCGTACTTGAACACAGCCCGGGAGGACACCCTATTCTTCCAAAAGCATTAGCCTGGCTGGAATGCACCGTACGTCAAAGAATTGAATGTGGAGATCATTGGCTGATCTACGCAGAAGTAGATCATGGGAAAGTACTTGACAAAGAAGGTGTAACAGCTGTACACCATCGGAAATCAGGAGCAAATTATTGAATAAGACAGTTATTTGCTCAGCTGACTAACCCTATAAAACCTATGCCAACAAAATCTCAAACAAAGCTTTTAATCATTGCCGCCAGCAATGGTGAAAACCTAAAACTCGCTGAACGTTTTATCAAATTAGGAAATGAGTTAGGTGCGCAATCAGAACTCCTGGACTTAACCG
This sequence comes from Prochlorococcus sp. MIT 1300, assembly GCF_034092375.1. Taxonomy (NCBI): domain Bacteria; kingdom Bacillati; phylum Cyanobacteriota; class Cyanophyceae; order Synechococcales; family Prochlorococcaceae; genus Prochlorococcus; species Prochlorococcus sp. MIT 1300. The sequence goes on from NZ_CP139302.1 coordinate 1,136,867, forward strand.
AAGTCAATTTGCCCCTTTACAACCCAAGAACTCATGCTTCTGAAGGCATTCCAGATTTGGTAAACACTTTGAGTCAAAAATTGTCCGCAAACACTTACTGGGTAATTTGCGCTCCGGAATACAACGGATCAATTCCACCCGTCCTCACCAGTGCAATTGCTTGGTTATCAGTTCAAGAACAAGAGTTTCGCTATTTGTTTAATGGAAGACCAATTGCAATGGCAAGTTTTTCTGGTGGTGGTGGGATGGAATTATTACTGTCATTACGTATCCAACTCACTCACCTAGGGGCTCAAGTCGTAGGGAGGCAGCTAATGAGTAACCATGCAAAGCCTCCAAAAGATGAATCAATCAAAGATGTTCTGACTCGACTCCTACAAATGAAAAAATTAGCAATTTAAAAATTCGAGCAGCTTATGACGTAAATAAAGCACTGATTTCAAAAGGCAAAAGGACAAATCAAGTTACAAAGCCTCCACAGCTGAATCTACTCAGCCCCATATGTGGGGTGTAGTTCTCTAAACCTCAATCAAACACCGCCTGAATCTATGTTGATTTACTGACCAGAGAAAATAGAAATAACGCAGTAATGGCAAGCATTCATCCAAAATGTATCACCTAATACAAAACGCTTCGATGCAAGTATAAAGAATTTCAGCAATTGCCTGTCACGCTAGATATTGTGTAGTGGAATAATTGCATATTTAAATCCATTAGTGCTGCGATGAAATCGCAACCAAATCACGATTACGCAGTCCGATATAGAGGATTTCTTTTATTGCCACAAATGAACAATTCATGGTTGGTGCGTCCAGAACGCAGCCCTATGAAACTACTACCTTTCCGAACCGAACCATGTTCCCTAACTGAGGTGAAGAAAATACTGGATGAACGACTTGCAAATCAAAAAACACTAAGCAGAGCAGCGTAGTTTCAAGCTGCCTGAGGTGGAGGAGTTGGTTGACCCTGAGGTTGCAACGGAAGAACTAGTGTTACCAATGTTTCTGGACGCTGCGGCTTTTTTTTGCGAGATTGACGAATCCCAAATGGAACTCGAATCACATTTGTTCCAGCAACCCTCAAAGTCTCTCCAGTGCAAAGAGAGCCCTCCAAGCTCTGCGGCAAAGGAGGCAAACTTAATTCATGCACTGTTGAAGATGATGTTTGCTTGTCCGTTGATTTGACTCTACCCATGGTGTCCCCCAAGCGAACTGAGCCGCTGCGCAACAGTGTGGTCAAAACACTGAGTTAGTCGGCAAAATTAAACCAAAAATTCGGTTTTCGATGAAAATTTACCTCCTTAATGAGGTTTACACCAGGGTGTAACTGAAATTGCTTAAGCAACAAAGTCTTCAATTGAAGGGCAGCTGCAAATCAAATTCCTATCCCCATAAGCATTATTAATCCTTGAAACAGCCGGCCAGTACTTAGTTTCTTGCTGAGAAGACAGGGGAAAAGCAGCCTGCCTGCGCGAATAAGGGCGCTCCCATATATCTGCTGTAACGGCAGCCAAAGTATGAGGAGCTTTTTTTAATGGATTGTTGAGAGCATCCATTTGACCAGATTCAATCAACGCCACCTCTGCCCTAATCGCAATCATTGCCTCACAAAAACGATTCAACTCATCAAGACTTTCACTTTCAGTTGGCTCAACCATTAATGTTCCAGCAACAGGCCAACTAACTGTTGGAGCATGAAATCCATAATCCATCAACCTCTTTGCAATATCTTCTACATCAATCCCTGTAGTCCTCTTGAAACCACGGAGATCCAAAATGCATTCATGTGCAACTAAAGCATTCAAACCACGAAACAGAACTGGAAACGAAGAATCAAGCTTCTGAGCAACATAATTAGCTGAAAGCAAAGCTATGGAACTTGCATGGCGCAAGCCAGTAAAACCCATCATCCTCAAATACATCCAACTAATTGCAAGAATTCCTGCACTTCCCCATGGAGCTGCGGAAACAGCTCCAATAGCTTTTTGGCCACCACAAAAAGAAAGAGGGTGTCCTGGCAGAAAAGGCACCAAATGATCTGCTACTGCAATTGGGCCAACACCAGGGCCTCCTCCTCCATGAGGGATACAAAATGTCTTATGAAGATTTAAATGGCAAACATCAGCTCCATAAACTCCTGGCCTACATAAACCTACCTGGGCATTTAAATTAGCTCCATCAAGATACACTTGACCTCCATGTTTATGAATTAAATCACATATATCTCGGATCTGCGGCTCAAATACGCCATGAGTAGAAGGGTAAGTGACCATTAAAGCTGCAAGGCTTAAAGAATATGTTTCAGCCTTACTGAGTAAATCATTAAAATCAATATTCCCTGCTTCATCACAAGCAACTGGAACAACCTTGAACCCAGCCATTACACAGCTTGCTGGATTTGTACCATGAGCGCTAGAAGGAATTAGGCAAATATTACGATGCTGTTCTTTACGAGATTTATACCACTCCTTTATAACTAATAATCCTGCAAACTCTCCCTGGGAACCAGCATTAGGCTGTAAAGAAACTCCCGCAAACCCTGTCAAAGTCGCCAACCAATTCTCTAAATCTGCAAAAAGATGTATATAGCCTTCTGCCTGATTAGCTGGAGCGAATGGATGCATTGAGGCAAATGATTTCCAGCCTACTGGTATCAATTCTGCGACTGCATTGAGCTTCATAGTGCAACTACCCAAAGGAATCATCCCATCTACTAATGAAAAATCCTTTCTCGCTAGTCTATAGATATAACGCAGCATTTCAGTTTCACTATGAAACTTATTAAAAACAGATTGCTGCAGCCATTTCTTCTGACGGAGTGGTATTCCAAATAAAAGAGCAGCAGCATCAAGAGTTTCGTGATTTTGCAATCCATCAAATTCCTGGCCCAAGGCACTTGCGCAAACCTTCAGCAACTGATCTAGCTCATCTAAAGTACTTAATTCATCAAAACTAACTCCAAAACCTTTGGCTTGATCTATGTCTGCACCCAAAGGCAAAATGCGCAAATTAAATCCTCTACTAACTGCTATTTTATGAACGTCGGGAGCATTTTCAGCAAAAATCTCGACGGTATCAAAACGGGCTATATCATCAATTTGATATCCGAGTTTAATCAATTCTTGTTGAAATAGTGCACGTAATTTGATAATCCGAGACGCAATATTCTTCAAGCCATTGGGCCCATGATAAACAGCATAAAAAGCAGCTATTACAGCTAGCAAAACCTGCGCTGTACAAATATTGCTAGTTGCCTTATCTCTGCGAATATGTTGTTCACGTGTCTGCAAAGCCAATCGCAATGCGGGCTGACCATCAGCATCAACCGATTGACCTACTAAACGACCTGGCACCTGTCGTTTAAATACTTCATTAGTGGCAAAAAAAGCGGCATGTGGTCCACCAAAACCCATCGGGACTCCAAAACGCTGGGCACTGCCAATAGCAATATCTACACCTAAGTCACCAATAGGTCTCATCAATACTTGCGCCAAAGGGTCTATCGCAGCAGTGACTAGAGCACCAATCTGATGGCAATGTTCCACCAAAGTTTCAGGGTCCCAGATGCATCCATTCGCCCCAGGTAGTTGCAAAAACGCTCCAAAAATATCTGAGTCGTAGCAAAAGGAAGTCGGCTTTTTCACATCCAGAACTACACCCAACGGCTCTGCTCTAGTACGCAGAACAGCAAGGGTCTGAGGCAAAACTTGCTCATCCACTAAAAAGCGGTTCGCACCATTTCGTTTACATGCTGCGAAGCTCAAACTCATCGCCTCAGCAGCAGCAGTCGCCTCATCAAGTAAAGAGGCATTCGCAATAGGTAGACCAGTTAATTCGCTGATCAGTGTTTGAAAATTGAATAAAGCCTCAAGCCTTCCTTGCGCTATTTCTGATTGATAGGGGGTGTAAGCGGTGTACCAGGCAGGGTTTTCAAACACATGTCGCTGTATACAAGCTGGCAATGCTGTGGAGTAATAACCAAGTCCTATCAAAGACCTCAACACCTTATTTTTCTCGGCTATAGACCTGATGTGATTAAGCGCATGAACCTCATCACACCCAACCGGTAAAAAATCCTCATAATCAGGATCTACCTCGAGAATGTCTGCTGGAATTACTGCCTTAACAAAATCCTCCAAGTCATCATGGCCAAGTTCCTTAAGCATTTGATCTATATCCTGAGAGCTAGGACCTAGATGACGCTTTAGGAAAGGCGAAGACTCAACGAAAGAGGTCTCATTAGAGACTTTGTCAAGCACGTTGGGTATTTAGCTAACTAAGTGTCCAGACTAAAAAATCGCCAAGCATCGCTTAACAATTCTGGACTAATTAGCTGCGACCTTATTCGCATAAGACGAAGCATCCATAAGCTCTTGCAACTGAGAAGGCTCTGAAGGACGTACAAGCAATAGCCACCCCTCCCCATGCGGATCATTTTGCAATTCCTCAGTACTAGAAAGAACTGATTCATTCCTTCTAACAACCTCACCACTAATCGGTGAATACATATCCTCGACTGCTTTTACTGATTCAACAGATCCAAAAGTTTGCCCCTTAGTAACAACATCACCCACTTCAGGAAGGTCAACAAAGACAATGTCACCTAGCTGGTCAACAGCGAATGCACTGATGCCCACTCGAACCAAATCCTCCTCTAGGAAGGCATATTCATGACTATCAGCAAAGCGATACTGCTCTGGAAAATTGAAGGCCATTGAAATTTAGGGCCAAACGAATTCAACCAGTTTGGGACATTTCAAGCAAACCTGCTTTAACCAAGCCAATCAACGCTCTCTTTAAAGCCAATTTGATATGAATATGATGAGTACCACCTTGAACATACAAATTGTAAGGAGGCTTTAAAGGGGCATCTGCCGAAAACTCACTAGTACTTCCATCAATAAAAGTGCCGCCAGCCATTACTAATTCATTCGCATAACCAGGCATAGGTGCAGGTACAGGATCAAGATATGAACCCACAGGGGAGGCAGCCTGAAAGCTCCGGCACACAGATTTTAAAAGCTCTGGATTCCCTAAACGAACAGCTTGAATCACATCTCCTCTTAATTCTCCAGGCAATGGCCGTACTGGGAAACCCAAGCCTTGAAAAACAGTTGCTACAAGGTCTGCACCAATCAAAGCCTCTGTGACCATCTGAGGCGCTAAAAATAGACCTTGCAAGATTAGACGGTTCAAATCAAAACCAATACCTGCTTGCGAACCTATTCCTGGTGCAGTCAACCTATAACAAGCTTTTTCAACCAAATCAGCTCTTCCGGCCACGTAACCACCAGTAGGTGCAATCGTGCCACCGAGATTTTTAATTAGTGATCCTGCAATTAGATCAGCACCTACCTCGCAGGGCTCCTGCTCAGCAACTAACTCTCCATAGCAATTATCTACAAAACAAACACAGTCAGGTTGATGAGAATGAATCAACGCACAGATTTCTGCAAGTTGATCAATAGTCAATGATGGACGCCATGAATACCCGCAACTCCGCTGAATAAATACCATTCGCCTTGGAACTCTTAAAGCTTGTTTCAGAGCAAAAAGATCAACAGATCCATTCTGAAAACAAGAGCATTCCTGATAATCAATACCAAAGTCCTTAAGAGAGCCCTGACCAGATCCACGAATGCCGATTACCTCCTCAAGAGTTTCGTAAGGCGCTCCTGTAGCAGTCAAAAGAGCATCGCCAGGTCGAAGAACCCCAAATAGAGCTGAAGTGATTGCATGCGTCCCACTCACAAACTGAACCCTTACTGCTGCTTTTTCAGCGCCTAAAACCCTTGCAAAAACACGATCAACCACTTCTCTGCTTTGGTCGTCATGTCCATAACCGGTTGAGGAAGCAAAATGTTGAGTCCCAACACGCTCCGCAGCAAAAGCCTCTAAAACCTTCTGGAGGCGAACCATAAGCATTTGAGCGTGAGCTTCAATTAGTGGATTGAAGCCCTCCATCTGGGAGTTGAGATACTCACTGGCCCAGGTCTCAACTGCTTTTTCACAATCTTCAGCAACAAATCTCTGCACAAAAATGAAGGCGAGGTTTACAGTTCCTTTAGATTCTTACTCTTAATTGCCCAAACGTTCCTCTTGAAAAATTGAACAAACGGCACGCGCTAACCAAAGGAGTTCATCTTGGTTTCAAATATTTCTACGACCTCATTAAACAACCGTGAGGCACAACTCAGGCAAGGGATGGTGACCCCAAGAGAACCTCTCCCGCCCAGTCAAAGCAAGTTCCGAGTAGGAACAACTAGTTTCATGCTTGCAATCCATATTGGAGCCAGCTTCGCTTTGCTCCCAGCCTTCTGGAGCTGGCAGGGACTGGCATCTTTTGCAGTTCTTTACTGGATAACAGTTTTAGGAGTCACTCTGGGGTTGCATCGACTAGTAGCTCACAGAAGTTTTGTCGTCCCAAGCTGGGTCGAAAAGGTTCTTGTAGTTATGGGAAGTCTTGCTTGCCAAAGCGGACCCATCGAATGGGTTGCACTTCATCGCCATCATCATAAATTCTCTGATCAACCCAATGATCACCATGATGCCGGGCGAGGCTTTTGGTGGAGTCATAGCGAGTGGATGCTCCATGAAATCCCTGCACTAGAACATACCGATCGATTAGCCAGTGATCTACTTGCAGACCCGTTTTATCGCTGGCTAGATCATTGGTTCCTACTAATGCAAATACCTCTCGTACTTGGTCTTTACTGGTATGGGGAACTCAACCAAGTTAATGGAGGAGGACTCGGATTAGTCCTTTGGGCAATACCTTTAAGACTTGTAGTTGTGTATCACGTGACATGGTTCGTGAATTCAGCCACACATACCTTTGGATACCGCAACTTTGACACTCCAGACCTGTCAAGGAATTGCTGGTGGGTTGCCTTACTTTCGTTTGGAGAAGGATGGCACAACAACCATCATGCCTATCCACACAGCGCTCGACATGGCCTGAGATGGTTCGAATTTGACATTACCTGGCAGCACATCAAACTCTTAAAGCGCTTTGGTTTGGCCCGTCAAATTCGTCAAACCAAATACAGCAGCTCCTAGCAATCCCTATTGAATACCCAAGTTATTAGCGCGAGTTCTAAGTTCTTCCAGAAAACCATCGGCTTTCATCGATTTCTCCCCGAAAAGAATTTGCTGAGTGGTACACAAATCCAATAATTCACCATCTAACTCTTCAGCAGTGAAATCTCTTAACCCAGCCATCACCTCTGCAAAACGCTCTCTTCTCGAAATCTTCTTAACCGGATAGGCATTTAAAACATGATCACGGCATTTTCGCCAGGTTTTACCTTGACAGAAAAAATCTGCTAAAGCAGCACTTAGACCTGCCGCCTCTTCATCTTCAATAAACCAGTTGTAACAAGCTGGCAAAGGAGCTAAGCCAACGAAGATCTCAAAAAGATCGCCAGTACCAATAGCTTTGCCATCATCTCCCTCGAGAGACAAGGAAGATTCTCTAAGAACTTCGAGTAATTCAGGATGGACTTCAGCCAATCGATCTTGCACATGCTCCAATCCCTTGTGAAGAATTAAATTCGCCTGAGCAAGCGCTAAAAAAACTTCTGGCCCTGGGGCAGCAAGCTTGGCATTTCGAAGATTAGATATCTGAGAATTATGAACACGGCCCAAACTCAAACTTTCAACCAAGGCTGGAAGCACTCGATGAGACCAGCCATTGCGCTCATGCCAAACATGAATCAGATGAGCCATTGCTCTCCGGCCATTTGAAAGTCGATCGCGGTAATCAATAATCAAAAAATCACACTCAATATCAAAGAGAGCAAGACGATATGGATCCGTATCATCTATGTTCTTACACAATGGAACTGATCACCATGTTATCCATTGTAAATAAACCTCTCGCAACCCCAAGCAGACCCGCGTCTGCTGGCAAGGCACTGAGCATGTCTTCAAATCTTCAAATGCTCCCAGGGGCAGGATCAAGCTATCAACCAAATAAACAGCGGCGCTGGGGAACAATCCTGTTCATGATCACCATCCATGCTTTATCAATATTTGCCTTAAATCCAGCTTTTTGGAGCTGGGAGTCAGTCACAACCCTATCCATTCTCTATTGGATTACAGCTTGTTTAGGTGTCACTCTTGGCTACCACAGACTTCTTTCACATAGAGCTTTGCGTGTACCCCTTTGGCTGGAACGTTTTTTTGCAACATGTGGTGCCTTAAGTTGCCAGCACGGTCCAATCGACTGGGTAGGACTTCATCGACACCACCACAAATTTTCAGATACCGACGCTGATCACCACAACAGCAATAAAGGCTTTTGGTGGAGCCATATGGGATGGATGTTCAAACCAATTCCAGCTATGCAAGCAGTACCAACGTTGACTGGGGATCTACGTAAAGACCCTTACTATCGCTGGCTTAATAAGAATTTTCTATTACTTCAGGTACCGCTTGCGATGTTGCTCTTTTTGCTGGGCCAAATTACTAACGTGGGTGGGTGGGAATTAATTCTTTGGGGAATACCACTCCGCTTAGTTCTTGTGTATCACGTGACATGGCTGGTTAATTCAGCAACACACTGTTGGGGAACAGTTGCTTTTGAGAGTGGAGATGGTTCACGCAACAATCCCTGGGTGGCAGCCTTAACTTTTGGAGAGGGATGGCATAACAATCACCATGCATTCCCTTACTCAGCAAAACAAGGCCTTCAAAAAGGTCAAATTGATCTCACCTGGCAACATATACGCCTTTTAAAGGCAATAGGATTAGCAAACAAGGTCCGGCTACCAGCCGCATCGTAGGGTTAACAACCAACCAACTTTTTAGCCGCACCGATATAGCCATGGCAAAGCGTGTAAAAGTCGTTCTCAATGAAGACATCCTCAGTCTTGGCAAAGATGGAGATCTTGTAGAAGTTGCACCCGGATACGCCCGCAACTTTCTTCTCCCTTACGACAAAGCATTACCAGTCACACCAGCCGTTTTAAAGCAAGTCGAACATCGGCGAGCTAAACAAGCTGAGCTTGAGGCGTCACTCAAACAGGAAGCAATTGATTTCCAAACAGCCCTAGTCACTATTGGGCGTTTTACGGTGAAAAAACAAATCGGAGAAGACGAGGTTCTATTTGGAACCGTTACCAATGGCGATGTTGCCGAAGCAATAGAAGAGGCGACAAAAAAAGAAATTGATCGCAGAAACATTACTGTTCCTGAAATCCATCGCACTGGCAAATACAAAGTACAAGTAAAGCTGCATAGTGAAGTCACCGCAGAAATCAATCTTGAGGTCCTTAGTTACTAACAGGTTGCAAAGCTTCAAGAGACAGTCAAAGTAAGTCCCCCCTTTACTCCTTTAGCTCTATATGGTGAGCGCCCCCCTTCCTGATAACGGCGGTGATACACGCAAGGGATCTAGACCCTTCCACAAGTCCAATAGTTCAGAGCCTCGCTTTGAAGCTCTTCCTGATTCCATACCACCACAAAACCTAGAAGCAGAAGAGGCAGTACTAGGTGGGGTTTTGCTGGATCCGGATGCAATTAGTCGAGTAGCAGACTTACTCCAACCCGAAGCCTTTTATATCAATGCTCACAAAGAAATTTATAGAACAGCCTTAATGCTCCACAGCCAAGGCAAGCCTACTGATCTCACAGCAATGAGTGCCTGGCTGGCAGACACGGGTGCTTTGGAAAAAATTGGTGGCGCCAATCGACTGGTGGAATTAGTTGATCAAGTTGCATCAACAGCATCAATCGAGCAAGTCGCAAGATTAGTAATGGACAAATTTCTCCGTCGTCAGCTAATTCGTTCTGGAAATGAAGTGATTCAACTTGGTTTTGATCAAAAAATGCCCATGGAAGAGGTTTTAGATAAGGCCGAGCAAAAAGTTTTTGAAATTAGTCAAGAAAAACCCTCTAAAGGACTGACACCAACCTCAGAGATTCTCACAAGCACATTCAATGAAATAGAAAGTCGATCTTTAGGAACTTCGGTTGCAGGTATACCTATCAATTTCTATGACCTTGACGCTATGACTCAGGGCCTTCAAAGAAGTGATCTGGTAATAGTTGCAGGACGTCCTGCCATGGGGAAAACATCCATAGTCCTCAACATGGCCAAAAATGTAGCTCAACTGCATGATTTACCAGTTTGTATCTTTAGTTTGGAAATGAGTAAAGAGCAACTTACCTATAGACTTCTGTCAATGGAAGTGGGTATTGAAAGTGGAAGGCTAAGAACAGGGCGATTACAACAAGATGAATGGCCTCTCCTAGGCCAAGGAATTAATACGCTAGGTCAACTACCGATATTTATCGATGACAAACCCAATTCCGGGGTTTTAGAAATGCGCTCTCTTTGTCGACGACTGATGGCCGAACAAGGGAAAGAACTTGGATTAATAGTTATTGACTATCTTCAACTAATGGAAGGTACCACTCCAGATAATCGAGTCCAAGAGCTTTCCAGAATTACCCGAGGCCTGAAAGGCATGGCAAGAGAGTTAAAAGTACCTGTAATAGCTTTGTCCCAACTAAGCCGTGGAGTGGAGTCCAGGACTAACAAACGGCCAATGTTGAGCGATTTACGTGAATCAGGTTCAATCGAACAAGACGCAGACCTAGTGTTAATGATTTACCGAGATGACTACTACAACCCAGACACCCCTGATAGGGGCATTGCTGAGGTAATTGTGACGAAACACCGAAATGGGCCAGTAGGAACAGTCAAACTATTGTTTGAACATCAATTCACTCGATTTAGGAATCTCGCGGCGTAAAAAGAACCTAACCAAATCCAAGAAATTGGTTTATGAGTATTCCAGACAAACCAATCGAAACTTTCGAAATAATTGTTGTTGGAGGAGGACATGCAGGTTGTGAAGCTGCTATTACCTCTGCCCGTCTTGGCCTCTCTACTGCACTTTTCACGCTCAACCTTGATCGAATCGCCTGGCAACCATGTAATCCTGCCGTAGGAGGACCTGCCAAAAGTCAACTGGTACATGAAGTAGATGCATTAGGTGGCGTCATTGGACGACTAGCTGATGCAACAGCTATTCAAAAAAGAATTTTGAATGCAAGTCGAGGTCCTGCTGTATGGGCATTGAGAGCTCAAACCGATAAACGCCAATATTCACGCGAAATGCTGCAATTACTTCAAAACACGCCAAATCTGGCTTTACGAGAAGCCATGGTTACTGGCCTTGAAGTTGAGGGGGATCCAAAAGGAGGTGGGAAAGAATGGAAACCAATTAACGGACCTGCCTCCCAAATCAAAGGTATACGAACCTATTTCGGCAGTATTTACCATGCAAAAGCCATCATTCTCACAACAGGAACATTTTTAGGGGGTCAAATATGGGTAGGCAATCAATCAATGCCAGCAGGCAGAGCTGGTGAACCTCCTGCTCAAGGTCTCACAGAAGCCTTAAATGAATTGGGCTTCGCAACCAACAGGCTCAAAACAGGAACTCCAGCGAGGGTTGACCGAAGAAGTATTCGCCTAGATCAACTAGAAGAACAGCCAAGCGATGCAAGTAATCGCTTCTTCTCTTTTGATCCAACTGCCTGGATCAAAAGAGAACAAATCAGCTGCCACATCACACGTACGACAAATGAAACACACAAATTAATCAAAAACAACCTTCACCTATCTCCTGTTTATGGAGGATTTATCGATAGCAAAGGCCCACGCTATTGTCCATCAATAGAAGACAAAATTGTTCGCTTCTCAGATAAGCCATCTCACCAAATCTTTCTAGAACCAGAGGGCTTAGAAACGCCAGAAATTTATGTACAAGGCTTCTCGACAGGACTACCCGAGAGACTTCAACTGGAAATGCTTAGAACGCTTCCTGGACTAGAACAATGCCTAATGCTAAGGCCTGCTTACGCTGTTGATTATGACTACTTACCAGCCACCCAGCTCTTGCCTTCCCTAGAAACTAAAAGAATCAAAGGTCTATTTAGTGCAGGACAACTAAATGGTACAACTGGATACGAAGAAGCTGCTGCACAAGGCCTTATAGCAGGGCTTAATGCAACTCGATATGTCAAAGGAAAAGAAACAATCCATCTATCTCGCGAGAGTAGTTATATAGGAACCATGATTAATGATTTGGTAAATCAAGATTTGCGAGAACCCTATCGAGTACTCACCAGTCGCAGTGAATATCGACTAACTCTGCGTGGAGACAATGCAGATCGTCGACTAACACCACTAGGATATGAGTTAGGCCTTATTGATGAACGGCGTTGGAAATTATTTAATGCAAAACAGAAAGCCTTAGAAGAAGAAAAACTACGCTTAGAGAAACAACGAGTAAAAGAAAGTGCTCCTGAAGCGAAACTAATAGTGAAACAAACCAATGCACCCATAAAAGGATCAATCACTTTGGCTGATTTACTACGTCGACCTGGCATGCATAGTGAAGATTTAATTAGATTAGGCTTGGCAGATTCACATTTACCCTTAGACGTGAGAGAAGGGGCTGAAATTGATATTAAATATAGTGGATATCTAGATAGACAAAAAAAACAAATCAATCAAATACTTAAACAAAGTCAGAAGAAATTTCCTACTGAAATTAATTATTTGACCATCAATACAATCTCAAAGGAGGCAAGAGAAAAACTTGCATTAGCTCGACCCTTGAACTTGGGCCAAGCCGCAAATATTCCAGGTGTTAGCAAAGCAGACTTGAGCGCATTAGTTCTATGGCTCAAGCTGCATGGCTAGGAGCATCTCGTTTACTCTGCAGAGGAACAATAAAATCTCTTGAATGTCATTGGAGGAAGTTAGCTGCTAAAGGAATCTTCCTCATTATTGAGCTCTCCACACAGTATCTGGAAAGCTTCCACGCATTCTGTGCTGTCAGGCCAAGGGCCTTCACAGCTACCAGGCCCTTGGCGACTAATGCTCTTAGGTGATGGAAGTCCCACTCGCCATCTGCGCCTACTAACTGGTTACGAAGTTGAAGTAAAGCTAATTGCAATGCAATTGGAACCATCAATAGACCAAGAAGCCCCTAAAGAAATCGAAGAGTTGAGACCGCCTTTAATAAGACGTCAAGTGTGGCTAAATTGCGGCACTGATACCCTGGCATGGGCGGAAAGCTGGTGGAACCAAAATGAAGCTGAAAAGCACCTGCAAGATAGAAATCAACCTATTTGGAAAAGTCTTACCCAAGGCCGTTCAGAACTGTTTCGAGAAGTGGATGGGCTTGCATTAGTTACCGCAAAATGGTTGGAATCAGGCTTCAACCAAGAAGGGCCTTTTTGGAGTCGCCATTACCGGTTCTTTCGAGAAGAACGAGAACTAACTGTCATACGAGAAGTATTTAGCCCAAAACTAGAGAAATGGCTGGGATCAACTCCTAGAGAAAAATTAAAAATCGATTAATACATTAATTACATAATTTGCAGCATTTTAAACTTGACAACTTGCCAACTTCTGTGCTTGGTGGATGATAGAGCAGCGGTTCCCTTATTCATGGCACCCTCCTCAAGTCGAGCATTGCAAATCGAACAATGGGCTCAATTACTTGAAGCCCTAGATGTTGGATCCCCATCCATCGATACAACAGCAGATCAAATGGCCGAAGACCTGCCTTCAGAACTAGTCCCTGAAGTTAACAACCAATTGGCAGAACGAGGATGTCATTTCCGTGTAAAACAAGGTCAAAAATCAATCCTATGTAAACCTTCTTCGCATTAATAGAAACCAAAAACGATCACCATAAGTACAAAGAAAAATCACTGTCTTCGGCGCGTAGACCGAGGCAAAGGTCTATTTACACCGCCATTTGATCTGGGGATTTTTATAGTCTCATCTAAAGATTGTCGAGAATTAGATGATGTGCGTTGCCAGCGATCCAACTTAAACATATCCTCATCTGGCCATTGATCATGGTCTTGCAAGAAAGTGTCTACCTGTTCTTTATTTGAGAAGTCAGGCCTAGAGACTCTTCGCGAAATAGCTCCTAAAGGCCTCTTGGAACCTGAAGCATTCCTTTGAGAATCAACCTGCCAAGGCTCTAACCAATCGTCGTCGTCTTCTAATAGCCACTCCAACTTGTCACCTACCCATTTACCAACATTTTCTAAATTGGAGCCTGAACGCCGATCACTACGACCTGTTCTACGTTGTCCAGGACGTGTACCCGATACGCCATCAACAAACTGTCGTCCGGTTTCAATCCATTGATCTACTCGGCGATCCAAAGAGTCAATGGATCGTTGGCGAGGTAAACGACGTTGGCGAGCTGAATCCATTTCTTGACCTTAATGGAGCTGTATACGCTCAACCAATTTTTCGTTCATAACGAAGTAAAGCCTATCGATATAAAAAACTCAGGCATCTCTAATGCTCAAGGGTCAAGGACCTTCCTGTACCTCAATCAACTAATGAAACTGGCTCAAACACAAGCAAGCAACTTGGATGCCATTTGCCCTCGTAATGCTGGTTGCAACAACGTCTGCATGCAACACCACTTACTTTTCTGTAGTACTTAGATCTTTGACCACAAATAGGACATACTGCGGACCACTTGGCTGGTTTAATCGGAACTGGAAATCTGTGGCGCACAGTTACCTGAAATTTATTCTGTGCAGAATTAATTTTTCGCATCCGAGCATGAAAGTTCTTGCCATGTCCCTCTGGGATTTTTAAAACAAGGTCGATCCATGCATGAATCATTTCATGGCATAAGGTGCTTTCTATAGCCTCCTGGGGCAGCAATTCCAACAAAGGCCTAGACAAAACAATTTCGCTGGCAAACACTCCAAGCAAATTGGACCTACGACGATACAAGCCAGCGGTTTTTCTCAAACGTCCATCACTCCATCTCACTGTCAACAAAGGCTGGGACGCAACAGTCAAAGTCTCATCAAAATATGCTCTATTAAATCGATGAAATAACGGAAGCAAAGGCACCAAAGGCATTTCAGCTGTTTAGGAGGAGAAAAATCTGAGGCAAACCCAGTCTGCCCACAACTAATCGATTCTCAAGTGTGCGTCTTCGACTAGTGGTAAGTCAGAATCCTTACTAAGTTGCTTGCAATCGATGGATGGGGTTCTTGTAAAAGAGATAGGGACAAAAGCCCTATTGGCAGGTGTGGCGGTACTGGTCCTCTACTGGACAGTTAATGCTGCGAGATTAGTTATAGGGGCTAGGGGCCTCAACCCATTGGTGAAGCAATTTTTCACCCAAATAGCTTCAGGGCGAATAGATGCGGCGTATTTGCTGACAACAAAAACCTATAGACAACACGTCAACCGGCAGCAATTTGTCAATTTTCTAGCTGGTCTCAAATTAAGCCGTTACAGCAATCTTAAGTCAGGTCGACCTCGGCTTGAAGAAGGACAGATCATCCTCACTTTAAAACTCAAATCCGAAGATAAGAAAAACGAGTTACCCTTGGATTTCACATTCACCAAAGTCGATGATGTTTGGAAAATTGACCGTATAACGGAGGTAAAGGCTTAATCATTGATTCCATCAGAAACCAACTTTGCAATCTTTTTCGCGAGACCCATCAGAACGTGCTGCCGATTTAAGAGCTTTACTTAATAAAGCTGGCCACGCTTACTACGTACTTGATGCACCCTTTATGGAGGATGCAATCTATGACAATCTTTATAGAGAGTTAATAGCGCTAGAGCAAAAGTATCCTGCACTTATTACACCCGATAGCCCTAGTCAACGCCTAGGAGGGAAACCAGCTGCAAAGTTCAACACTGTTGAACATCGATTTCAATTACATAGTTTAGATAATGTTTTCAACATTGATGAATTTAAAGGTTGGCTTGAAAAAGTGATAAAAATACTTAAAGCTAATTCAAGTGACCAAAATATTATCGACAGTCGTCCCGAATTGGTAGGCGAACTAAAAATTGATGGGAATGCTCTATCACTAAGTTATGAGAATGGAGTACTCGTAAAAGCC
Organism: Prochlorococcus sp. MIT 1300; assembly: GCF_034092375.1. Taxonomy (NCBI): domain Bacteria; kingdom Bacillati; phylum Cyanobacteriota; class Cyanophyceae; order Synechococcales; family Prochlorococcaceae; genus Prochlorococcus; species Prochlorococcus sp. MIT 1300. The sequence goes on from NZ_CP139302.1 coordinate 1,152,796, forward strand.
GCCACAAGAGGTGACGGAACCAAGGGAGAAGAAATTACTGCTAATGCGAGAACAATCTATTCAATCCCATTAATACTGAACCTTAAAGACCCACCTGCTTGGCTTGAGGTACGTGGCGAGGCATTCATACCCAATCGTAGCTTTTCCAAAATCAATGCTAAAAGAGCAGATCAAGGTGAAGTGTTGTTTGCTAACCCAAGGAATGCATGTGCTGGAACTTTGCGTCAATTAAACCCTCAAGTTGTAGCATCGCGACAGTTAGATTTCTTTGCCTACACGTTGCACTTGCCTGAAAGCTGGACAAGCGAGAATGAAGAATTTAAACAACCCCAAAAACAAACGGAAAGTCTCGATTGGTTGAAGAAAGCAGGTTTCAAAGTTAATCCCAATGCGAAACTAATGCAAGATTTATCTGAAGTAAAAAGTTTTTTTAATAACTGGCATATTAAGCGTCATTCTCTTCCATATGCGACGGATGGGCTAGTCATTAAAATGAATAGTTTTGCACATCAAAGCTCAATGGGATTCACTCATAAAGCTCCTAGGTGGGCAATTGCTCTAAAGTATCCAGCAGAAGAAGCTGTAACCAAATTAGAAAGGCTTTCCTATCAAGTTGGACGTACAGGAGCAATAACACCTGTAGCTGAATTCCAGCAAATTGTACTTGCTGGAACAAATGTTAGTCGTGCAACACTACATAATGCCGATCGAATAGAAGCATTAGAATTACACACTGGCGACTCTATTGTCGTTCGAAAGGCAGGAGAAATTATTCCAGAAGTTCTACGAGTACTGAAAGAATTAAGAGATCCTGCTGCTACAGCTATATCCCTACCCAAACTATGTCCAGAGTGTAGTTCTCAATTAGTCCGAGAAATGAACGAGGCAGTCACACGCTGCATCAATCCGAGCTGTCCTGCAATTATCAAAGGTGTGCTTAAACATTGGGTTGGCAAAGGATCTATGGATATTGAAGGGTTTGGCGACAAACTTATAGAGCAATTAGTAGACAAAGGAATTATTAGTTCAATATCAGACCTGTATGAATTAGATATAATCACATTAAAGAGCCTCGACAGGGTAGGAGAAAAGTCTGCAGAAAAACTTTATTCTTCACTATCCAAGTCAAAAGACAAATCTTGGGCAAATAAACTATATGGCTTGGGCATTCCTCACATTGGCGAATCTAATGCGAAATTACTTACAAAAGCATTTCCTACTGTCTCTCAGCTTGCAAATGCTGTCAGTCATCAACCTGAACTCCTTGAAAGCATTTCAGGTATTGGCAACGAAATTGTCATTGCACTCCAAGCGTGGTTCGCAACTCCAGAAAATCAACAGATGCTAAATAAACTCAAGGAGTCTGGTGTGACACTGGAAGAAAAAACTCAAAATATAGAACTTAAGCAAAAGAATCATCTCTTTGGAAAAATCTTTGTTTTAACAGGCACTATGCCATCTCTTGAGCGCAACAAGGCTAAGGCACTTATAGAAGCTTGCGGAGGTAAAGTGACCTCTTCGGTGAGCAAGAACACCACTTATCTAGTCGCTGGTGAAAAAGCTGGAAGCAAAATAAAAAAAGCGAAAGATCTTAAAATAGAGATTATCGACCAAAGCAAGCTTGAAGATCTTTTAGTATAGAATCAGAGTCATCTTCATTGTATTAACTCGCAATTATGAATGAAAAAATAATCTTCAATTGGATAAAGACTCCTTGCGGGAGAAGCAAGTATAAACAACTTGAATCAAACAAAGGGCTTTTATCTAAAGTAAGACTGTACTGGTTTATTTTTTGGGCTGCTGTGAAAGATTTTAGGATACCGAATCCAGATTAATCAACAGGTTCAAACTCTTTGAGCGCACTTCTAGCGGAGCGGGACACAATAAATATCACAGCGAAAGTAGCAACTAAGCCAAATATTCTCAGCACAGAAATACCAACATTTGTATTTCCTGAAATAATTTCATTAAACCTAGCTAAGTCCCCAGCTAAAGCACCTAAGCCACAAAAAAGAATGGTTCCGGGTAGGATGGCTATTAAACCAATTGAATAATCACGCCAACTTACCTGACTAACTCCAAACATAAAGTTTAACAAGCTAAATGGAAAAGCTGGTGAAAGTCTCGTAAGAAGAACAAGTTTAAGACTTTCCCGAGTCATGGCCTTCTCAATTGCCTGCAACTTAGGAAACCCAGCTAATTTTTTTTGTACGAAGCCTTTTAAGAGTGTTCTGGATAGAAAAAAAGATATTTGTGCACCAAGTGATGCTCCAAGAAATACTAAGATGCTACCGTGGAATGTTCCATACAAGGCGCCTGCAAGCATAGAAGCCCATGCTCCTGGCAATAAAATAGTTACCCAAATGGCATATATAGGAACAAATAAATAAACCCCTAATGGACTCCTTAAAAAAGAAAGCCAAGTATCAAGAGAGAACAAGATTTCAAACATAATCAACTAGGAATCAGAAACTAAATTGCTCTTGCTATATGGCTAAAATTTGTGGGCATTTGAAAGTAAATAAAAATGAACCTCAATTAGATCATTCTAACAAGCCGATACTCAATTTAGATCGTCAAGTCGTTTACGAGCCAAAGCTGATTGAGATTGAGCCTCAGCCAACTTTGATCTACATTCAGCAACTACAGTAGTAGGTGCTTTATCTGTAAAATTTGGATTAGCCAATCTTTCTGACAAAGCTTGAATTTCCTTATTCGCCTTAGTCATATCTTTATTTAAACGTTCACAAAGAGCTCCTAGGTCTACAAAGCCTTCGATTGGAAGTATCACTTCCAATTCACCACTGACAGCAGCTAGAGCTCTTGGAAGTGGCTGTAATAATGCCTGCTTTGGATTAAGCACCTCAACGTCCTCAGCCCATGTTAAAGCTTGTATATCAGCTCGCGATTCGCTCAACATCTTAATTAAATCTTTGCGAGAAGTAATAAATCTCACAGGAACATTTTGTGTGCGTTTTAATCCTGCTACTGCACGTAAATTACGAACCATACGAATAGATTCAAACAAATCAGAAAAAGAAGACTCTAGTGAATCATCTAGATGATCCTCATTACATTCAGGCCAAGATTGTAATGCAAGAAAAGTTTGTTCTGAGGCACCAGTCAATGCATGCCATAGCTCCTCAGTTAAATGAGGCATTAATGGATGTAACATAATCAACAATTGACTAAGCGAATTAAAAAGAATTTGGCGGGCTACTTTTTGATCCTGAATAGCTAATTCAGTAAGCGGCTGATCTGACTGGAGACGACGCTTTATTAGTTCTAAATACCAATCACAAAAATCATTCCATGCAAATTCATATAAACCTTTAGCCGCCTCACCCAGAGCGTAAGTCTTGTACTTCTTCGTCGTTTGTTGATTTAATCTCGCAAGCCGAGACAAAATCCATTTATCAGAAGGTTGCAATATTGAATAATCTATTTTATCTAAAACTTCATTAGAGTTAGAGCCAATATTAATCATCGCAAAACGGGTTGCATTCCAAAGCTTATTAGCAAAGTTCCTAGCCGCTTCAACAGTGGCAGAGGTCTCCTTTTTACGGTCATAATCCAGTCGAATATCCTGACCTGCCCCTGCAACTTCGCGAACTAATGCAAAGCGTAAAGCATCAGTACCATATCTATCAATCAACAATAATGGGTCAATCCCATTACCTAAGCTTTTGCTCATTTTTCGATTTTGCTCATCACGTACCAGGCCATGAATATAAACATCTTGGAAAGGAATTTGACTCGTAAAGTGACCAGCCATCATCGTCATCCTTGCCACCCAAAAGAAGATTATGTCAAACCCAGTTACTAGAGTAGAAGTCGGATACCAACATTTGAAATCTGCATTATTTTCATCCGGCCAACCCAAAGTAGAGAAAGGCCAAAGGCCACTAGAGAACCATGTATCAAGCACATCCTCATCTTGTTGAATATCTATAAGGTCTCCAAACTGTTCGCAAGCTTTAAGTCGAGCTTCATCCTCAGATCTAGCAACAACATATGGTGTCTTTTCAGTTAATCTGCCACCTGTTTCACTAACAACAAACCAAGCAGGAATCCGGTGCCCCCACCACAACTGTCTACTGACACACCAATCACGAATATCAGTAAGCCAATCTCGATAAACTTTTTCCCAGCGATTTGGCACAAAGCAGGGTTGCTGTTGTTCAAGATATTCACGGCAACTTGCAGCCATTGAATGCATGCGAACAAACCATTGCGTAGACAACAATGGTTCAACTGGAACCTTACCCCTATCGGAATAAGGAATGCTATGGCGATGATTTTCGACCTTGACAAGTAAACCTTGTTTTTTCATTTCCTCCACTACAGCCTTTCGAGCCTCAAATCGATCAAGGCCTGCAAAGCAACCCGCTTGATTATTCATCTTGCCATCTTTATTCATAACAGTAATTTGCGGAAGATTATGTCTCTGACCTATTGCAAAATCATTAGGATCATGAGCTGGAGTGACCTTGACACAACCCGTACCAAAAGATTGATCAACATGTTCATCTGCTACTACCGGAATCTTGCGTCCAGCAAAGGGCAATGTGAGCTCTTTGCCAACTAAATCTCGATACCTTTCATCCGAAGGATTTACAGCAACTGCCACATCGCCCAACATCGTTTCAGGACGAGTCGTCGCAACTTCTAAAAAGGCTGTGCCATTTGCCAAAGGACCCTCAGTCAGGGGATATCGAAAATGCCAAAGATATCCATCAACCTCCTTCATCTCAACTTCTAAATCACTAACTGCGGAACCAGAAGCAGGACACCAATTCACTAAATATTCACCTCTATAAATCAAACCCTCTTCATGCAAGCGCACGAATGCTTCAGAAACCGCTGCACTCAAACCCTCGTCCAAAGTAAATCTCTGTCGGCTCCAATCAACCGAATATCCCATCCTTCTAAGTTGATCAACTATCCGTCCGCCACTCTCTGCTTTCCAATCCCAAGCTCGACTTAAAAAAGCTTCCCTCCCCAGTTTTTCAATACTTTTACCCTCCTTTTTCAACTGTTTTTCCAGGATGGATTGAACAGCAATTGAAGCGTGATCTGTTCCCGGTAAACAAAGAACGTTCTTCCCTTGCAAACGCTGATAACGAACAATCGTGTCAATCAAAGATGTATTAAAAGCATGCCCCATGTGAAGGCTGCCTGTCACGTTGGGAGGAGGTATGACCACAGCGAATGGTTCCCCAGATGCACTTGGGTCTGGGGTAAAAATGCCGTTCTCCTCCCACAAGTTTTGCCAACGACTTTCCGTACCGACAGGGTCATAGGTTGTCGATAAAACCACGGAATTGTCAGCAATGTCTGCTGCAGCTTTTACCTCGCTCACGGGAAAATGCACACTCTCTCAAACCATGCTCGCAAAAGGTTGCAGAAAAATCTTTGCGACTTCAATCTGAACTCTCAGAATCATTCCAAGGAATTGCCAACAACCCATTTTCATGGGACTTCCAAAGCGTTCTATCAAAAGCAACTCTTTCTATCAAACCAACCTTCGACAGGGCTTGAAATGTTGTTTCCTCTGTAACGAGAGTGACTGCCTGAATTGGCATCACCAAAACCTGTGAATCAGCAGGATCAGCAAGAATATGAATCTGAAGGTCTTCGAGAATCCTTTCAAAAAAGAGCTTTCTCATTCGTACTGTCAAGGAAGAGCCCATAGCTTTCGCAAATGTCTCTAAACTCTCTCTATCTCCTGACAAGCCACAATTTAGGGACACCCAGATGAGAAACTTCACCCAACTATCAACTGTCCAAAGAGGCTGAAAACGATCTCTATGGATAAGCACTAATTCTGCGATGGCAAAATCAAAGGCTTTTGCCTGAATGGTGATTTCGGTTGGGTCTTGAATAGAAGACATCTTTCCATTTAAGAGTCAGACTGATGTCGCCTCTGAACCAGCAGCGGACAAAATCATGGATCTAAATGACCCCGAACTCGAATTTGCTGATCTGGTATATGCCTACCAAAGCTGGGTAATGGCTGTCATCAATGATGAAAAACTGGACAGTGAAGACACACTACTAACCGATGAGATTACAGAGGAAGCTCTAGATGCAATGCGTTTCCTTCCTGGTGAAGTCACAAGCGCTATTGAAACCAGCTTGGCTCGTGTATATGACGTAGACGCTGAAGAACTAGCAGAACTCCTATTCCCTGAGGAGTAAGCAAAAATTTTTGCCCTCATTAGAAGGCTATAAAAATGGGCGATCCAGGGTTCGAACCAGGGACATCCTGCTTGTAAGGCAGGCGCTCTACCGCTGAGCTAATCGCCCATATACACAATTCTGCACCAAAGAAGGAACCAAATCACTATCAACTCCAAAAACCATGTCGTCCGGAAAGGAACATGACAAGGCAACATTGATTATCAGCGTGCCTTTTGGGGTCAGTGTTGGATTATTTCTGGGAGCAGACCTTGGCATCTTAGGTGGTCTTAGCTTTTTAGTGGGTGGTCTTTGGCTATCTCCAGACTTGGATACACATTCAAACTCCCTGAAGAGATGGGGGTTTCTCAAGTGGATGTGGTGGCCCTATAGAAAATCAATCAAACATCGCTCAATTTTTTCTCATGGACCTTTCATTGGAACAGTTCTGAGAACTACATATTTGATGACTTGGCTAATTTTAATGTTAGCTACACTACAGCTTTTAGGAGTTATAGAATTGATTCCAATTGTCCAAAAGTTAACCAACCTAATAAAGAATAATCCCATCCAAATATTCACTGTAATTTTAGGTTTTGAATCAAGTGCAATGCTTCATCTCATAAAAGATGGAGACCCTTGGTTGCTAAAGTGATTAGATTGCAACAATAAAATAAAGCAATTAAAGATTGAATGAGCAAAAAAGCCCAATCGATCAACAAGTTGATCGAAATTGTTTCCAGACTTCGTGATCCGAAAGATGGATGTCCTTGGGACCTAACACAAACGCATCACTCCTTAATTCCATATGTTATCGAAGAAGCTTATGAAGTGGCAGATGCCATCAGGAATGGTAATGACACGAATTTAATTGAAGAGCTAGGGGATTTATTATTTCAAATCATAATACATTCGCATATTGCCAGTGAAGAAGGACGTTTTTGTCTCGAAGATATCATCATAAACATCTGCCAGAAGATGATAAGAAGACATCCTCATGTTTTCGAAAATTCAACCCATAAAAGCAGTGAATACAGTCCACAGGATTGGGAGAAGATAAAAGCATCTGAAAAGGCATTTCAAAAATCTAAAACACCTATTAGCGACAAACTAAGAAGAAAGATTCGTACACAACATCCAATAACAGGTGCAATTAATATCTCCCAAAAAGTTGCAGAACAAGGTTTTGAATGGGATTCAATTGATAGGGTATGGGAAAAAGTTGATGAAGAATTAAACGAACTAAAAGAGGCTATTAGGACTAAAAATTCGACTGATGTACAAAATGAACTTGGGGATGTCTTTTTTACACTAATAAATATTGGAAGATGGTGCAGTATAAATGTAGAGGAAGGCATAGCAGGGACCAATAAACGTTTTTTAGATCGCTTTTCTTATTTAGAAACAAAACTAGGAAATAGATTAACTGAAACATCTCACTACGAACTGAGTAAGTTATGGGAAAACGCAAAGAAAAAGTGTAACAATTAATCTTTCAAAGATGTATGAGAGTCAATCCACTATATTTCTCCATAACAGAAATTAGCAGGAGACATTAGTGAAAGAGACCCAAAAGACAACACACATGAATAAGCCAATTCAAGACGGCAACTGGATTGATGAATATCACAATGGAGTGCGCTATGGACTTGAGGCAAAACTTTTAATAGAAGAACAAAGCAAGTTCCAAAAGATCACAGTTATTGAGAGCAGCCGCTATGGCAAAGGGCTTTTACTAGATGGATGCTGGATGACCGCTGAAAAACAAGAAAAGCATTATCACGAATGCTTAGTTCAACCCGCGATGTGTAGTGCTAAAGAAATCCAAAAAGTTCTTATTATTGGCGGTGGAGATGGAGGGACAGCAAAAGAATGTCTACTGCACAAGGAAGTTGAACAATTAGATTTAGTGGAAATAGACGAAACAGTGGTTGAAATCTGCAAAAAGCAACTACCTACAATTGGCGGACAAGCTTGGCAAGACCCAAGGCTAAAAGTGAAGATTGAAGATGGGATTCATTGGATAGCGAACGCATCTTCTAATTACTACGACGTCATATTTGTAGATGGGTCTGATCCGGCTGGCCCGGCGAAAGGTCTCTTTAACAAAGTTTTTTTTGAAAATTGTCGCAGAGTTCTAAAGCCTGGGGGCATTTTTGCTACTCAAAGTGAATCTCCAGAGGCCTTCAGGGAAATTCACATCGATACAGTCAAAATTCTCCGTGAAGTTTTCGAATATGCGGACCCTTTATATGGCTGGGTGCCCATGTACCCAAGTGGATGGTGGAGTTGGACATTTGCAGCTATAGATAATCCCAGATACCTGAACCCAATTAAACAAAGGGTCATTCAAATAGAAGAAAATTGCGAAATATGGAGTCCAAGATGGCAAAGCGGAGCCTTTGAAGCAATGCCTGCTTTTGTAGAGAGAGGTCTAAGCAAATGAGTGAATTAAATACAAGCAAATTGCAGGAATTTGATGATGACGGTGCAATTTTTATGGCTGCGAGTCGAAATCATGAAAATTGCAAGGTAGGGCTTTTTGGAGTTCCCTATGACGGCACAACTTCTTTCCGGCCAGGCACTCGATTCGGCCCTTCAGCTATCCGAGAAATAAGCAAGGGAATTGAAACATATTGCCCCGAGCTAAACAGAGATTTAGAGGATTTGACCTTTAAAGACTTTGGATCCCTTGACATTCCATTCGGAGCACCAGAGCCAGTTATTCAAATCATCAAGCAAGCAACCGAAAAACTCATAAATTTAAACCTGAAGCCACTCATGCTGGGAGGCGAGCATTCAATTAGCTCAGGCGCCGTAGCAGCTTTAACAAAGAAATATCCCGACCTTATGCTGGTTCAACTAGATGCGCATGCTGATCTCCGTGAAGAATGGCTTGGTTCCAAATACAGTCATGCCTGTGCAATGCGCCGCTGCTTAGAAGTTTTGCCAAGTGGACAGTTATTCCAAATCGGAATTAGAAGTGGCACCAGAGAAGAATTTGCAGAGCTTCTTTCAACCAAAAGACTGATTCCTTTTGAAGCTGGAAAAACTGCAAAAGCTCTCGAACAAGCTCTTCAACCACATCTTGGAAACCCTATGTATCTCACTATTGATCTGGACTGGTTTGATCCAAGTGTTCTACCTGGAACAGGGACACCTGAACCAGGTGGCTTTTTTTGGCAAGACTTTGCGGAGGTGGTAAAGGTAATTCGCAATCATCATTTAGTCGGCGCAGATATTGTTGAACTATCTCCTCAACTAGATACTTCTGGCATTAGCACCATACTGGCTGCAAAAATCACCAGAAGTCTCATAATGCTTCTGAGCAAATAAAAAGGCATCAAACACTAAAATCAGGAATCAGAAACACCTGTTACTACAACACCCCGACCAAGTTCAAGCTGAAGATCTCTAGAGGATTCCGTTGCAGAATTACTCAAAGTAGGGAGAACAGGCTCTCTCTCGGTCCAATGATGACAAAAAGCAAATTGAGCAACTTCAGAATGAAGGCTTAATTGCCTTAAACAGCACCAACCTCCTAGCTCAGTGCGGCTATCAGCACAGTGTTGACAGGTTCTACAGCATGGTTGGGGGGACATAGGCAATGTCCTAAGACGCACAAGCTAATGAAACTTCTCGTTTGGAACCACGAATCAGCACAAATCTCCGCCTTTCCTTCCAGTTCTGAAATCATTCCCAGAATCAAAACCTAGAGCGCATCCCCTTTCATCAGCTATGGAACAACTTCGAACTCCTCTGCACGACTTGTCACTTAAGGCTGGTGGGCGAATGGTCCCTTTCGCAGGCTGGGAAATGCCAGTTCAGTTTTCCGGGTTGATTCAAGAGCACAATTCAGTCAGAAACAACGCAGGGGTTTTCGATATATCTCACATGGGAGTTCTGCGTATCGACGGGCAAAATATCAAAGATACATTTCAAAGACTCATCCCAACAGATTTACATAGGATCAGCGAAGGAGAAGCCTGTTATTCAGTCCTATTAAACGACAATGGGGGAATTATCGATGATCTCATAATCTACGACTTAGGCGGCAACAAGAACGGCAATGAAAGCCTCATAATCGTTATAAATGCTGCTTGTTTTGAGCAAGACCTAAAATGGTTAAATACACATCTACACGAGAAAAGTATATCTATAAAAAACATTAAAAAAGAAGGGGTACTACTAGCTGTTCAAGGTCCAAAGTCACTTTCATATCTTGAGCAAATCAGCGAAATCTCACTAACTGATATTCCACGATTCGGACACCGCTTCATCACACTAAAAGGCACATCATTCAATAATGAAAACGAAACATTTATAGCTAGGACTGGGTACACTGGAGAGAACGGTTTTGAACTTTTGTTATCACAAGAAAATGGTCGAATACTTTGGTCTGAATTAATTAATAATGGGTTAAGCCCCTGCGGACTAGGCTCCCGGGACACTCTTCGTTTAGAGGCAGCTATGCATCTCTATGGGCAAGACCTAAATGAAGAAACAACACCTTTTGAAGCAGGCCTTGGATGGCTCGTCAATCTTGAAGCCCCAATCCAATTCATTGGGAGAAAAGCACTAGAAACACAAGCCGAAAAAGGCATAGCGAAAAAATTGATTGGTTTAAAAATGAAAGGCAAAGCAATTGCAAGACAAGGGTATCCAGTTTTCGAGTCAGGAAAACAAATCGGAGAAATTACTAGCGGTACATGGTCTCCAACCTTGGAAGAAGCCATAGCACTTGCCTATGTGCCACCAACCACTAGCAAACTAGGTACTCAGGTTGCAGTAAACATCCGAGGCGTAAATCATCCAGCCATAGTGGTCAGACGTCCCTTTTATCGCACTCAAAATCCCTAAAAACCAACTAATAACCCTTCTCAAGCAGGTCTTGTGGGAAACTCGCTTATCGGTATGAAGTCTTTGTAATGCGCAGCAATGGTTGCGGCGAACTGCGAAATGGTCACATTGGCTCAGAGGTTGAACTCTGTGGCTGGGTAGATCGTTGTAGAGACCATGGTGGGGTTATCTTTCTAGATCTAAGAGATACAACTGGAACAGTTCAAATCACTATTGACCCTGATGAAGGTCAAGAAATGTTTTCTATCGCTGAAAGCCTTAGAAATGAAACCGTTTTACAAATAGCTGGACTGGTTCGCCAAAGGCCTTCCGAAGCAATCAATAAAAAGCTAACAACGGGGGAAATAGAGGTGCTCGCGAAGCATTTGCATGTACTCAACTCCGTCAAAGGAACATTACCTTTTACAGTCTCAATTCATGATGAGGAAAACATAAGAGAAGAAATTCGCCTACGTCACAGGTACTTAGACCTGCGAAGGGAACGAATGAGCAAAAATCTACGTCTTAGGCATCAAACAATTAAAACAGCACGACAATTTCTCGAAGATGAAGGTTTTATAGAAGTAGAAACTCCACTTTTGACTCGTTCCACGCCTGAGGGTGCAAGAGATTATCTGGTCCCTTCACGTGTCTGCGGTGGCGAATGGTTCGCGCTACCTCAATCACCACAACTATTCAAACAATTGCTCATGGTGGGGGGGTTAGAACGGTATTACCAAATTGCAAGGTGTTTCCGTGATGAAGATCTAAGGGCTGATCGTCAACCAGAATTCACTCAACTAGATATAGAAACCAGCTTTATGAGTCAAGAGGATATTCTCTCTCTAAATGAAAAACTTATTTCAAAGATTTGGAGGGAAATAAAAGGCATAAACCTATCAAAACCCTTCCCAAGAATGACTTGGCAAGAAGCTATGGATAGATATGGGACTGACAGGCCAGACACAAGGTATGGAATGGAATTAAAAGATGTGAGTCACATCGTAAAAAATATTGGTTTCAAAGTTTTCTCTGGAGCAATTGCAGCAGGAGGGTCTGTGAAATGCCTCACAGTTTCAGGCGGAAACGACTCAATCAGCAATGTCAGAATCAAACCTGGCGGTGATATTTTTAGTGAAGCTCAAAAAGCAGGAGCTGGAGGCTTGGCTTTCATTAGAGTGCGAGAAGATAAAGAAATAGACACTATTGGAGCAATTAAAGACAACCTAAATGCCCAACAAAAAGAAGATCTTTTAAATGAAGTTCAAGCTAGTTCAGGAGACCTAATTCTTTTTGGCGCAGGTGATACTCCAACTGTAAATAAAGCTCTTGATCGAGTTAGACAATTCTTAGCTCGCGAACTGAATCTGATTCCTTCTACAACAGCCAATGAATCTTGGCAATTCCTATGGATCGTAGATTTCCCAATGTTCGAATTGAACAAAGATGAAAATCGTTTCGAAGCCTTACACCATCCCTTTTGCGCGCCTAATCAAGAAGACATCGGCACCGATCCAAACTCTTGGAAAAACCAACTCCCCAAAGCCAGAGCACAAGCTTATGACCTAGTACTCAATGGTCTTGAATTAGGAGGAGGCTCATTAAGGATTCATAACTCAGCTCTACAAAAACAAGTACTGGAAACAGTTGGACTAGCCAAAGAGGAAATACGCAAACAATTTGGATTCTTAATCGAAGCACTAGATATGGGTGCGCCTCCACATGGCGGAATAGCTTTTGGTCTGGACAGACTTGTGATGCTGTTGTCTGGTGAAGACTCAATAAGAGACACCATTGCCTTCCCTAAAACCCAACAAGCCAGATGTTTGATGACCGATGCACCTTCCCAGGTCTCTAACAATCAACTTGAAGAACTAAATGTTGCTAGTACATGGATCGATCCCGAATAGATTCCAAGCATTCCAATTAGCTGGGCGATTCTCGATAGACCCTATAGATATAGCTAGAGGGCAAGCTTTTGAAAAAAAGCTCATCGAAAATCAAATCCCCTCCATCTCGCAATAGAGGAACCAAAGATTTAGTGCGCCTTTATCTGCAAGATATTGGCAAAGTTGACCTACTCAATAGTGAAGACGAAGTCATACTCGCAAGGCTGGTACAAAGACGTGAAACACTGCTCAAGGAAGAAAAAAAGCTCGCATCCCAGCACCAGGAAATTAAAGAGCTCATGCATCTAGAACAGCTGCAACAACAAAAAGCCAATCATCTGTGTCACTGGCCTACCAAACAAGAATTGGCAATTGCTTCTGAATTAACAGTTTCTGAACTAGAACAAAAACTAAATCGCGGCTACCACGTTTGGGGAAAATTATCCAAACTTGATCCTAAAGAACTCAAAAAAGCTTTACGAGAAGGGCGAAGAGCAAAGAACCAAATGATTCAAGCAAACCTCAGGCTTGTAGTTGCAGTTGCCAAAAAGTATCAACAACGAGGAATGGAACTGCTTGATTTAGTTCAAGAAGGTACTTTGGGACTAGAAAGAGCCGTGGAAAAATTCGATCCAACCAGAGGATTTCGGTTCAGTACTTATGCCTATTGGTGGATTAGGCAAGGAGTTACTAGAGCAATCGCAACTCAAAGTCGCAATATTCGCCTACCAGTTCATATCACCGAAAAACTCAACCGAATTAAAAGAATTCAACAAGAAATTGCTAGTGCAGAAGGGAGATTTGCTTCTATAAATGATCTGGCAAAAGCATTAAAACTCAAAGAAGACACTGTTAGAAATATCCTTTCAAGTATTCCCCGCTCAATTTCTTTGGAAACGAAAGCAGGACTGGAGCAAGGCACACAGTTGATTGACTTATTAGAAGATATAAACGCAACGCCCGAAGAAACTTTAACCCGTAATCAACTACACCATGATCTTGAAATCCTATTAGCCGAACTTTCAAGCAGAGAAGCGACAGTAGTAAGACTAAGGTTTGGCTTAGACGACGACACCCCTAAAACACTCGTAGAAATTGGGGAACAACTAAACTTATCAAGAGAAAGAGTTCGACAAATAGAGACGGGAGCATTATTAAAATTGAGACAACCACAAGTGCGCAAGAAAGTTGCGGACTATAAAGACAGCCTCGACTCCTAACAACCCCCAACAAAATACCTAAGAAAAACCTAAAAAAGTTATAAAGAAATTGAAGCACTAAAGCACATTGAATTTTGCCTCGCCTACAAAAGGGTGAGCTAGCTTAAAAGGTCAACTAAAGGACAATGACTAAATTCGTTTTCGTCACAGGCGGAGTCGTATCCAGCATTGGCAAAGGAATAGTCGCTGCCAGTCTTGGCAGGCTACTCAAATCCCGAGGTTACAACGTCTCCATTTTAAAACTGGATCCATATCTCAATGTGGACCCAGGGACCATGAGTCCATACCAGCATGGCGAAGTATTTGTAACCGAAGATGGTGCAGAAACAGACTTGGACTTAGGACACTATGAGCGCTTCACAGATACAGCAATGTCACGACTCAACAGTGTGACAACCGGATCTATATATCAAGCAGTAATAAACAAAGAAAGACGTGGAGATTACAACGGCGGCACGGTACAAGTAATTCCGCATATCACAGGTGAAATCCGCTCAAGGATCCATAGAGTGGCTTCAAATACAGGAGCTGATGTTGTTCTTACTGAAATTGGAGGGACAGTCGGTGATATCGAATCTCTACCTTTTTTGGAAGCAATTCGTGAATTCCGCGGCGATGTCGGACCAAACGACTTGGCTTACGTACATGTAACTCTTTTACCTTTTATAGGCACCTCAGGTGAACTCAAAACGAAACCAACTCAGCACTCTGTTAAAGAGCTAAGGTCTATAGGAATTCAACCAGACATATTGGTATGTCGCAGTGACCGAGCTATCAATGAAGAGCTAAGAAGAAAAATAGGTGGTTTTTGTGGAGTAAAAAATGACGCAGTCATTCCATCTCTAGATGCGGATAGCATTTATGCAGTGCCTCTAGCACTAAAAGAAGAAGGTTTTTGCACACAAGTCCTTGATGTTCTTGACCTCAAGGATCACTCAAGTGATTTAAAAGATTGGACTCAATTAGTCCACAATCTACGTCATCCAGGGCCAACTGTAAAAGTAGCATTAGTGGGAAAATATGTACAATTAAATGATGCCTATCTCTCTGTTGTTGAAGCGCTTAGGCATGCTTGCCTTGCTCAGGATGCCTCACTTGATCTTCATTGGATTTGTGCAGAGCAAATTGAAACAGAAGGAGTCGATAAGCTCTTAAAAGGAATGGATGCTGTTGTCGTGCCCGGTGGATTTGGCAACCGTGGTGTTGACGGCAAAGTCGAGTCAATTCGTTGGGCTAGAGAACAACGAGTACCTTTCTTAGGCCTTTGTCTTGGCATGCAATGTGCAGTAATCGAATGGGCTTGCAACCAAGCCAATCTCAAAGGAGCAACTAGTGCAGAATTAGAACCAAATACCCAACATCCAGTAATTCATTTACTACCAGAACAACAAGATATTGAAGATCTTGGAGGCACAATGCGGCTTGGGGTTTACCCATGTCGCCTTACTCCAAAAACAATGGGACAGAAACTTTATGGAGAAGAAGTAGTTTATGAGCGTCATCGTCATAGATATGAGTTCAATAATTCCTATCGAAATCTATTTTTAGAGTCAGGCTACACAATTAGTGGCACTTCCCCCGACGGGCGACTTGTCGAATTAATTGAGCTTAAGGGCCATCCCTTTTTTACTGCTTGCCAGTATCATCCAGAATTTCTTTCTCGACCTGGCAAGCCACATCCATTATTCCGTGGATTAATTGAAGCGGCTCAATTGCGCCTGCCAGCATCCCCACATGAAGCCTTAGAACAAAGAAACTCCTCGTTGGAAAAAGAAATTTCTAAAGAATCTCAATGAGCAAAGAGCTACCTATAGTGGAATACTTCCACTCTTTACAAGGAGAAGGAACACACGTTGGTCGAAGTGCATTTTTTATTCGTCTAGCTGGCTGCAATGTCAAATGCACTTGGTGTGACACCAAAGAATCATGGTCAACAGAAAATCATGCACAATATTCTGTACAAAGATTGGCACAAGAAGCTGTTGAAGCTATGAAAAAAGGAGCCGCCTTTATTGTGCTAACAGGAGGGGAGCCACTTCACCACAATCTAGATGACCTATCTGAGGCAATAAAAGAAGAAGTGCGAATAGAAAAAGTCAATGAAATCCCAATTCATATAGAAACAAGCGGAGTGGATGCGATTACTGGCAGCCCAAATTGGATAACATTGTCTCCTAAGACACATGCATGGCCTAGACAAGAAGTTTTAGCTGCATGCCATGAACTCAAGATAATAATAGATAAAAAATCTGATCTAGATTTTGCAGAAAAAATGGCGATAGAAGCCAGTAAGGCCAGGGGGAAAAGTGCCAAATTATTACCAGAATTATCGGCAGAAAATCCTTACCTATTTCTACAGCCTGCCTGGCATAGTCCACAGAGTCTTGAACTTGCCTTAGAACACGTCAAAAAAAATCCAAAATGGAGGCTTAGCATTCAAATACACAAATTCCTAGGCGTTCTTTAAAACTATAAGTTATTCTTAGAAGTAGTTTTGTAAATGCCATGACTAAGCAACAAAATCTAGTTGGGACTATTTTACACAGCTTATTTACAACCTCAAAGCAAAAGCCTAATTAACTATAAGCTCATCCACCCATGAGGATACTAATAGGAATAAATCAGAAACTCTCCCCCAAAATTGCACCATATTATTATGAATGAATTTAAAACTATTGCCTTGCTTTCAGGAGGTCTTGATTCAGCTACGGCAACTGCATTAGCAATTGAAGCGGGGCACATTGTCATAGGACTATCAATAGATTATGGCCAACGACACCGGAAAGAATTAGAAGCAGCTAAGAAATTAGCGAATGAACTAGAGATAAAAGAACATCATATAATTAAAGTAAATTTAGCTGCTTGGGGTGGTTCATCGCTCACAGATAAAAAACAAGCCTTACCTGTGGAAGGTGTGCAAAAACAGACTATTCCCAACACATATGTTCCTGGAAGAAACACAGTTTTTATTTCGATTGGCCTCAGCCTGGCAGAAGCAAAAGGAGCCAAACGTATTGTACTAGGAGTGAATGCAATTGACTATTCAGGTTATCCAGATTGTCGACCTGATTATCTAAATGCCTTTCAAAGTTTAGCAAACTTAGCAAATAAAGCAGGACGGGAGGGTAATGGAATAAAGCTTTGGGCGCCTTTGGTTAATTTAAACAAAGTTCAGATTATTCATGAGGCTATACGGCTAGGTGTACCACTGAAAGAAACCTGGAGTTGCTATAGCGACCATGAAACACCCTGTGGGATATGTGATAGTTGTAGAATCAGAGATGAGGCACTGCTAAAGGCTGGTAGAAAAGATCTTTGCAGCAATTGGTTCAATGATTACACCTCAAAAAAAATTATGTGACTGGAAGGAACCAATTTTAATAGTAAAAAAACTAAGAGAATTATGGGGTGAAGCTGGTTTAATTTGGCTAGACGGAGATGGAAGCAGACTTGGTAGATGGATAACATTGGCAGTTGATCCTCTACAACAAATTTGTTGCAGAGGCCTTCCTCAGTCTCCCAAAGCATCAAACCCTTTTGAAGCGCTACGAAATCTAGACCCAGGGCATTGGACAGGTTGGCTTAGTTACGAAGCTGCAGCATGGATAGAACCACAAGGTTTTTGGAAGCCAGATCAAATGGCAACACTCTGGATTGCAAGACATGATCCATTAATACGGCTAGATCTAGAAAAGCATCAATTATGGATCGAAGGTTACGATCTCAAACGATTAGAAGATATGGTCAATTGTATAGAGGCAATTAACTCAAAAGGTGAAGAAAGTAATACGGAGCGAAGAAGACTATTCACAAAACAATTAAGTGTCCCAATCACAGATTGGGAATGGAAAACCAAGAAAACGGACTACGCTATGGGAGTACAAAATATCAAAGAATTCATTGCAAATGGAGATATTTTCCAAGCAAATCTAAGTAGTTGCTGCACTACTTATATACCTAAGGACATACTCAATCTAGAAATCTTCCAAAAGCTACGGAAAAAATGTCCGGCCCCATTCGCAGGTCTGGTGGTAGCTGGAGGTGATGCAAAAGGTGAAGCAATAATCTCAGCGTCACCAGAACGTTTTATCAAAACGCTATCCAATGGTCAAATTGAAACGAGACCCATCAAAGGCACAAGACCAAGAAATCCAAATCCATTAATAGATGCAGATTTAGCGGCTGATTTAGTGTGCAGTCCAAAAGATCGTGCTGAAAACATCATGATAGTTGATTTACTACGTAACGACATAGGCAAAGTTTGCAAGCCAGGTTCTATTCATGTACCTCAACTTGTGGGATTAGAAAGTTATCCTCAAGTACATCACCTCACTTCTGTTGTTCAAGGTGAACTTAGAGAAAAGCAATCATGGGTTGACTTGTTAGAGGCTTGCTGGCCAGGAGGGTCCATAACTGGGACTCCTAAGCTACGAGCCTGTCAAAGACTCAGTGAACTGGAACCAACCTCACGCGGCCCTTACTGCGGATGTTTATTACGAGTCAATTGGGATGGGGAACTAGATAGCAGCATCATAATTAGATCACTAATACGTCAAGCAGATACCCTCAGAGCCCATGCAGGATGTGGCATAGTTGCCGAATCAGAGTCCCAAGCAGAAGCAGAAGAACTTAGCTGGAAACTACTACCAATGATGAAGGCGCTGCAATGATCAAAAAAGAAAATAAAAGTATTGCTTGGTTTGATAATCAATGGGATAAAATTGCGAACTTACAGTTTCCATTACAGGACCGCGGTCTTCACTTAGGGGATGGTATTTTTGAAACCATTCTTATACATCAAGGCTACCCACAACATCTACAATCACATATAAAACGCTGGGAAAAAAGTGCATTATTGCTAGGAATGGCAAATCCACCAGAAGCTGATTGGATAGAAGAACTAATCAATCAAGCAGTGCAACGTTGCAACGCCTCAGAAACTGATGCGGCTTTAAGAATTAATTGGAGTCGCGGTTGCTTAGAAACAAGGGGAATTAACATACCTATTACTTCTACACACCCCTCAACGCATCGCTTTTGGTTAGAGTTCAACTCCATTTCACCATCCTTTCAACCAATAACAACTCTAATTAGTAGGCATGAGCGTAGGAATCCATGGAGTAATTTAAGTCAATGCAAAACATTCGGCTATGGGCAATCCATTCAAGCTCGTCGAGAAGCTCAACTTGCAGGCTTTGATGATGCGTTACTACTATCAACAAACAATGAATTATGTTGTGGTAGTACGGCAAATATACTGATCTTTCGCGAAGGCAAATGGCTAACACCACACTTAAAAAGTGGATGCTTGCCAGGAGTAATGAGACAACAAGGTCTGAACAGAGGCTTATTTAAAGAGGCTGAATTAAGTGCAATTCCTCAAAGCAAAGATCAATGGGTACTTATAAATAGTTTAGGTTGCCACCCAATTCAAAAGTTAAATAATACACAGCTAGAAATCTTTCCCAAATCTTATGAGTTATGGCAATCACTACTCATGCCTAAAAGGCAATAGGCATTGTGACATTCGCAGGGGTTGGTGCAGCAGCTTCTATCTGAGTATCTACTACTCTTCCAACAACCACAATTGATGGAGATATAAAACCTTCTTCTTTGACCTTCCCAACCAACTCATCCAAAGAGCTCTTTAAATAACGCTGTCCTACCACTGTGCCTTGCTGAATAACTGCTGAAGGTGTCATTGGATCTAAGCCCCCAGTCAAAAGAGCGTCAACAATACTTTCTAAATTATGCAAGCCCATATATATCACTAAAGAATCAGAAGCATGAGCAAGAGCTTGCCAATTAACAGCGGGTCGTTTTTTATCAATTTCTTCATGACCAGTGACAAAAGTCACAGAACTACCAACCACTCGATGAGTTACTGGAATACCTAAATATGCTGGGGCAGCAATACCTGCAGTAACACCTGGAACAACCTCGACGTTGACGCCATGTCGACTCAAATATGCAGCCTCTTCTCCTCCGCGACCAAAAACGTAAGGATCTCCGCCCTTTAAACGCACTACACATTCATAACGACTAGCCAAGTCCAGAAGGATTGCGTTTGTTTTCGCCTGAGGAACTGAATGGTGACCCCTACGCTTTCCAACAAATTTAGAGTCACAAGAGTCAGGTACCAAACTCAGAATTTCGTTAGGGACCAGTGAGTCATATACAAGAGCATCACACTGTGATAGGAGGCGACTAGCTTTAAGTGTTAGCAAATCAGGGTCTCCAGGTCCTGCACCTACGAGGTAAACCTTTCCTAATTTCATCTGGTTCATGGTAATGCCATCAACAAATTGGCCAAGGAAACATACAAAAAGTCAATCTCTAACAAGGAAGATATACCATCAAATTCATTCATTGAATCTGCCATGTGATTTGGCGCTAATGCTAAAGGTATTGGATAATATTGTTTCTTAGTTAACAAGTCATAGGAATTCCAGTTCTCAAAAGGAATAATTTGAGTTTTTAAAAACTGCTTTAAAGAGCTTATATATCGATCACCCAGTCCTTGCCTAATAGGGTGATGGATCAAAGCTACAGATCCGTGACACACTTTACTAGTCAAAAACTCCAACAATAAACGGTTCCAGGAATACCAAGCACCCAAAAATGGCAACAAATTCACCTTGACTCCAAGGTGATGCAATCTATCCCTTATCAAAGGGACATCATGTCTTACATGATGTCCAGGGAGTAAAAATAACGGAATCAACCAAGCGGACTTGGAGCTAGTTATCGGCAAGGAATCCGCAGTTAAAGCCTCAACAACGACTGAAGACCCTCGACGCGACCTTAGTGAGCTCGCAAGATCCATCAAGCAAGACTCTACAAAGCCACCAGGACGCCCATGGACAATCAAATGCAAAGGCCTTGGTCTGTCAAAAATTGAATTCCGTAACAACGGCCACGGATCTTCGGCAGAGGAAACTGCTGTAGTCGTTTTAATTGTTTGAAAATTCACGGAACAATGGCATACAGAGGTAACAAAAGACAGCAGCCGAGAAAAAGGGCATTTACAGCGAATAGCTCAAATAGCAAAAGAGCAAGCCACACAAATAATTTATTTCAAAGAGACTTGGTTGCTATGGCCAGGGTTTGGAAGATGTTGAGACAAGGGGCTATTCGATGGATTGGAGAAGCTGGTCGACAATACTGAACCACACAAAAAGGGTGAAATTGATTTAAACCCCCATTCAATTACTTTTTTTGTATTGATAATTACATTTCTTTTGATCAATTTGCCAAAACGTAATTCTCGATACATTGGATGGCTTAGAAAAAGTGGTTAATAGTCATCGACATCACAACTAGGAACATTTTCAAAAAACTTTAATACGATGACTGAGGAATTCACACTTAAGCCTTATTTGCAAGGCAAGAAATTGAATAAGATTGAGCAAATGAAATCAATTAAAGATGGGTTGGAAATAGGCAAAGACATTGATAAATTTTCAAAAATCGGTTGGCAAGAAATGGATAAGACTGATTTAGAATTAAGGTTGAAGTGGTATGGGATGTTTTGGCGCCCAAAATCCCCGGGTCAATTCATGCTAAGGCTAAGAATTCCCAATGGAATCATCAATTCTACCCAACTAAATATTGTTGCCTCTATAGTTGCAAGATATGGTGAAAATGGCAGTTGTGATATAACAACAAGACAGAACCTTCAACTGCGAGGGGTTTTAATAAGTGACCTGCCAGAAATAATAAAGCGACTTAACGAAGCAGGTATTAGCACTATACAATCAGGTTTTGATAATCCAAGAAATGTTACTGGTAACCCTTTAGCGGGAGTTGACCCTGAAGAAATAATAGATACAAGACCTTATACAATTGAATTGCAGAACTATCTTACAAATAATGGAAAGGGTAATTCAGATTTTTCCAACCTTCCAAGAAAATGGAACACTGCTATAGCCGGTTCCCAAGACAATTTCCTTCTACACAATGACCTGATATTTCACCCTGTAAAGCATCAAGGCGAATTAGGATTTGGAGTGTGGGTTGGAGGGGTACTTTCTGCGCAGCTCAATGTATATGCTGTACCATTAAATGTTTGGATTAAAGCTAATCAAATATGCAAGCTAACTGGAGCTATTCTAGGTCTATGGCGTGATAATGGAGAAAGGGACAAACGCCCCAAAGGCCGATTCAGGTTTTACTTAGATAGTATTGGAATTGATGTATTTAGGAAACTACTAGAGAATAGATTTGGACCACTTATTGAAGACCCTGGTTCAGAGTTTAGCAAGGACACACGCTCATTATTTGGAATACATCCACAAAAACAGGCCGGTGAGTTTTACGCAGGGATACATGTTCCTGTTGGCAGGTTAACTGCTGAAGATCTTCAAGACCTTTCTACAGTTGCATATGAATATGGAAGCAGTGAAATTCGATTAACAGAAGACCAAAATATAATCTTCATCGGCATACAAAAAGCTTCACTCGAAAAATTTAAAGAGAATCACCTTTTAAAGCGATTCCCTCTAGCGCCACAAGCAATAGCTGCAGGAACCGTGTCTTGCACTGGAAATACCTATTGCAGTTTTGCACTAACCAATACTAAGGATGTAGCTTTCAAAGTTTCTAGCCAACTCGACAAGGAACTTGAGCTTCCTAAAGAAGTAAAAATTCACTGGACTGGATGTCCAAATAGTTGTGGACAAGCCTATATGGGAGGCATAGGTCTAACAGGCACAAAAGCAAAGAATAAACAAGGACAAATGGTAGAAGCATATCAAGTGACTGTAGGGGGCTCTCAAGGTAAAATTAAAAATATTGGTACAGTCCAACACAAATCTGTTCCCAAAGATGAAGTAAAAGCGGTCATAAAGCAAATACTAATAAGTGATTTCGGAGCCTCACCAAAAAAAACAAATAAGAAAAGAATTAGGAATTTAGTTTCTACTGTTCTTAATTATTTGTTTCAGAAGGATAAAAGCTGTTATATACAATAACAGCTTTTATCCTTCTTATATCGCTTAACTTTTTCATCATGACTAACACAACACAAAGCAAAGATCTATTTTCAAGGTTTGTAAATTGGTTGAGTGAATTAGGCAAAGAGAAACCTATTTCTAATAATGAAAATGGAGGACAAGATCCATTTTCAAAGTTAATGAACCGTATTAGCGGATAAAAATTTCCTCAACACAAAATCTGAAACTCATGAATCAAACAACTTCTCAAATGGACTATGTCCTGCCCAATGAACTAGTAGATGGGATGATTGCCGCAGGAGGCAAAAAGGCAACAGTCAGTGCTAAGAATCTCTTAGTTCGAGGATTCTATTCTGGTGCGATTCTTGGGCTAGCAACTTGCTTAGCAATTACTGTAGGTATACAGTCTAAAATGCCTTTTCTTGGATCATTTCTATTTCCTTTTGGGTTTGCAAGTATAGTTCTTTTTGGGATGGAGCTAGTAACAGGAAACTTTGCCCTTTTGCCAATGGCAACATGGGCCGGTAAAAGCACTTGGAGATCTACATTTAGGAATTGGACATGGGTATGGATTGGGAATTTTATAGGTACATTACTCGTAGCTATTTTATTATCAATTAGTCTCACAAGTGCTGGAACAGTAGAGCCATTGGCGGCTTCAGATGGTGGCAAAGGGTGGGCTTTGATTGCAGCCAAAATAATCTCAATTAATAAGGCTAATGTTTTAGTCAAATACGAAGCTCTTGGAAGTACTGGATTCTTTCTTGCATTTCTAAGAGGAGTCATCGCAAACTGGCTGGTATGTTTAGGCGTAACGATGGCGCTTGTTAGTAAAAGCGTGCCAGGCAAAATACTTGCTTGTTGGTTGCCAATCACTGCTTTCCAGACTATGGGAATGGAACATATAGTTGTTAATATGTTCTTGCATACTGCGGGCCCACTTCTTGGATCTGGTGTTCCTTTTACAAAAGTAATCTTTTGGAATTTCCTACCAGTTACCATAGGCAATATCGTTGGAGGAATGGTATTTATTGGCATGCTCTTCTATAGCACCCATAGAACCAAGATGTCTAACGTGCTCCCAAGTATTCACGATGAAAAACTTGAACGTGAACTCGCTGCAGAACTAGGCGCCAGATGATTTAATTAGGGAATTCCCAGAAGAATATTTTCTTCTGGGAATTCCGCCCCTAAACGTGATAAATAGTTCATCAGCCTCACACATAGATTGATTATCTTCATGAAAACTACATTTATACATCAAATTAATAATCCTTTTCTCGTCAATTTTTCGATCTGCTACTTCTCGCCAGAGACGGTTGGTCAACTCATCATCAGCGAGGCAGAACTGCGCATGAACAAGCTGTCTAGCAAGATCAAATATCATTTCTTGTTCAGACGTAAGGCCAACTTCTAAAAACTTGCCAGGCGATTTGCCCTGGTAACGCAATTCTGACTTATTAGATATAAGGTCTCTAATCATGAATTCTGTATGCAGGGTATGACTATGTCTAGATCCTATGCCAGGCCTGTCTTTCTAAATTAATAAAAATTCAATAATTATGCCCTTTAATGTTAAGCTTAAGGATAAGGGTATTCACTATTACAAAGCCAATCTCTTTCTAAACAATGACAGGCATTGAATCAGAGATCTGGGAAAGACTTTGCAATACTAAGATAATTCCAATAGAAGTTACCTGGCTTGCTGATAAATACTCTCCAACACTATCCAAAGAACTAAAAATTGCAATATGTGAACAGCTGGGCATGAAATCGCAAGAAGGCTGGAAGGCAATAAAAAATCTAATTAAAAAATATGGAAAACAACCTGAACTAATTCTTGCCAGTGGGCTTTGTCATCAGGATGAAGCCAAAGAACTTCTTCTCAACACTATAAAAGAAGAGGATGGAAAGTTTAATATAACAACAATTAGGGCACTTAACTGCTGGGGCGCAGAACTGCCAATAAGCTTGCTAAAGCAAATTCTTGAATCTCTAGAACAAGAAATTAGACTTGCAGGAATTGATTTGCTAAAGTTTAAATTACATACACTTAGTGAAAAAGAAATTTTAGAATTAACCAAAAACCTGCTTATTGACATACGTGATCCAATATTAGTTGCGACTATCAGGGTATTACAACGCCGAGACGAAGAATCTATTAGCGAAAAGCTAAGAATTTTAGTTGAAGAGGGTTCTGATGTTGTTGCTAAATCAGCGTTAATTGCTTTAGGTTCAATAGGGACCCATAAAAGTTATGAAATTCTTACTTGCCTATTTAAAACACTACCTCCAGGGATTAAAAGGGATCTAACCAACAAACAACTCAAGAGCCAATATAGATTTGCAAATACTTAGGTTATCAAGATAAAACCATGATCTAAGCAACACATCTTAGATATAATACAAACAATTATTTAAATAGCAGGGCAATTACCAGTGACTTTCGATATCCATATGGAAGAAGCTATCGAAAAGCGCTTCAAAAATTATCTCCGCAAAATAGCAAGTGGTGAAAAAACAAGTCGAGGACTGAGTAGAGAAGAGTCTGCAGATGCTTTAAAAGCAATTCTTACTGGCAAAGCAAGTCCAGCTCAAATAGGAGCATTCTTCATTGCTCATCGTATTCGCCGACCGGAACCACAAGAACTTGCTGGAATGCTTGATACTTACCTATCACTTGGCCCAAAGCTTAAATCAGTGAATAATCAAAGAGCTCCCATTTGTTTTGGGATGCCTTTCGATGGACGTAAAAGAACCACACCAATCTATCCATTGACAACCCTTGTATTACTAAGCGCAAATCAGCCAATTGTGTTACAAGGTGGAGGAAAAATGCCAATTAAATATGGAATAACTACATCTGAGCTTTTCAAGAGTCTTAGTCTAAATGTCACAGGATCAACAATCCATCAAGTTCAAACTGGGTTCGATAAGAATGGGTTGGCAATTATTCACCAACCAGACCATTTCAAATTAGCCGAAGGAATAATCAATTATCGAGATGAAATAGGCAAACGTCCACCTATAGCAAGTATGGAACTAATCTGGACAGCTCACCAAGGAAAGCATATTTTGATTAGTGGCTATGTACATCCACCTACTGAAGCAAGAGCCTGGAAAGCGCTTGATATTATTGGAGAAAACAATATTATAACTATAAAAGGTTTAGAAGGAAGTATAGATTTACCCACAAGTCGTGCATGTATTACAGCTCGCGTTCAGAACAAAAATATTGAAAGATTGATCTTGCACCCTCGAGATTACAATTGCCACTCAAGTGACATTGAATGGAAAAGTGTACCAGAATGGAGTGCACACGCATTGCAAGCACTTGAGAATAAAGGCCCTTTAAAAACAGCTCTTTATTGGAATGCAGGCGTATACCTATGGTTTTCTGGGTTAACAAAGACTTTAAAAGAAGGCATCGAACTTACAGAGTCTCTTCTCTCTTCTGGAGAAACATTGAAGAAGCTCAGTGAACTAATTAAATGGGAAAACTTGAGACAGTAATCTATAGCATAAAATTTGATTGGTTTTGTCACACCTAAGGCCAAAGAACAAGTGTCCAACTCAATCCGTTTCTAAAAGGTTCCTGAAACATTCAAAAAAATTGATATTAAAACACTAGAAGCTATATGGATAGTGATTTGACTGAGCCTACGTAAAGTATTTGAATGAAGTATTTGAGATGGTGAGATCGAACATGACTCAATTGAAAATGCGTAGATTTAAAGCTCCAGTACTTCTGTGTGCATTCATAACATTGTTGAACGACAGGTTAAGTGAAACAATCCTCCTTCCGCTTTTACCCAAACTCAAACAACTTTTTGACTTCAGCGCAACAAATCTAGGACTGCTTGCAGGCACTTATGCGTTAGCCCAATTTGCAGTAGCACCACTTATAGGTGCATTAAGCGACCGGTATGGTCGCAAACCCATAATGACAATCTGCGTTGGCGGATCAGTCATAGGGCTAGGGCTTTTTAGTTTGACAGTCGGATTGAATTGGAACTCTCTACTCCCAGATTGGAAAAATCTCACATCATTACTACTCGGTTTATTGTTTCTATCAAGAATTATTGATGGTGCAAGCGGAGGAACCGTAGCTAGTGCAACTGCTGTTCTTGCTGATATTTCTACTCCTGAGAAAAGAGCAAAAGCATTTGGCCTCATAGGCGTTGCATTTGGCCTTGGTTTTGTAATTGGACCTTTCCTTGGCGGGCTGCTAACAGAAGTGAACTTCACATTGCCCGCTTTGACTGCGACAGCATTTGCACTAGTCAATCTTTTTTTAGTCATATTTCTACTGCCTGAAACACATTTACCCTCTAAGCGAATTTCTATTCCAAGCAAGGCCGCACTAAATCCAATCACTCAATTGATTCGAGTATTCACAAACCCTATAGTTCGTCGTCTTTGCACAGCATTCTTTCTCTTCTTTATGGCCTTCAATGGTCTAACTTCAATGCTCCTCCTATATCTTGAAGAGGTTTTTTCATGGCAAGGTTTCCTTCCTGGCCTGAGCTTGGCTGTGGTAGGTCTTGTCGCAATGATTATTCAAGGTTTACTTATAGGTCCCTTGGTCAAAAACTATGGTGAATATCGACTCACTCTTGCAGGTATAGGATTCGTAATTATTGGCTGCATCTTACTAATCCTGGCCAACTCGGAAAACTCAATACCAATGGTATTTACTGCATTACCTTTACTTGCTGTCGGAACAGGCCTTGTAGTTCCTTCTCTAAGGTCATTAGTCTCTAGAAGACTTGACGATTCTGGTCAAGGAGCAGTTTTAGGTAGCCTTCAAGGTCTTCAGAGTCTAGGCACATTTTTAGGAGCTGCTGCAGCTGGCTTCTCATATGAGCAAATAGGGCCTCGCAGCCCCTTCATTATTGGTATTGTGGTGATCATTACTGTTGGCCTCTTAGTCGCAGGGGGCTATCCAGGTTCTAAGAAAAAATCCATAGTCAACCTACCTAATTGCTAGATTGCGATATAGAGTCGCCAAGTTGGTATTCAATGACTCAGGGACAAAACAAACGCCATCTCTATATCAACCGGGAATTGAGTTGGATATCTTTTAACGAAAGAGTACTGGCCAAAGCGCTAGATCCATCAACTCCTCTTCTAGAGCAAGCAAAATTCAGCGCAATATTTAGCAATAACTTAGACGAATTTTTTATGGTTCGCGTTGCCTCTCTTAAATCACAGGTGGAAGCGGGTATCACGAAAAAAAGTGAAGACGGACAAACACCACAAGAACAACTAACAAAGATTCGAACACATATCGAACCTCTACTAGCAAAGCAACAAGCTCACTACAAAAAGTCTCTACGAAAAAAACTTAGCGAACAAGAGATTCATCTGCTCAACTATGAAGATCTAAACAAAAGACAAAAAACTTGGGTAGATAACTACTTTCAAACAGCAATTTTCCCCGTACTGACTCCTCTAGCAGTAGACCATGCTCATCCATTCCCATTTATTAGCAACCTGAGCTTAAACGTGGCAGCTTTAATAAGTGACCCATCAACCAATCAAAAGCAATTTGCCCGAGTCAAGGTCCCTAAAAAGACCATATCGAGATTAATCACTATTCCAACTGAGCTCAGCGAGCAAAATCCTTATCCAAGGCATACATCAATTCCCTTAGAGCAATTGGTGGCTTTTAACTTAAAGCATTTATTCCCAGGGATGAAGATCGAAGAGCATTATTTTTTTCGTGTGACTAGAGACGCCGACCTCGAGCTTAGAGATCTTGAAGCAGATGATTTAATGAGTGCACTTGAAGAGGGACTACGTAAACGTCGAATAGGTGGAGAGATAGTTCGCCTTGAAGTCTCCCAAGAAATGCCTGCAACCGTCATAGAGATGCTACTAAACGGCATGGGAGTCGAGAAAGAAGATTTATATCGTATTGAAGGTCTCCTCGGTTTAGATGAATTATTTGAACTCATGAAAATTGAAAATGCCGAACTAAAAGATCAACCTCACAATGGCCTCACCCCTAAATCTTTGCGACATAGCCAACAGGGTTGTCTAGAAGACGGTTCCTTAAAACAAGAAAAATTCAAAGACATTTTTACCGTGATTCGCAGTAAAGACCTACTGCTTCATCATCCCTATGACTTATTCGCAACTTCAGTAGAAGAGTTCATTAATCAATCCGCGGAAGACCCACTAGTAATGGGTATCAAGATGACTCTCTACCGCATCTCAAAAGATTCTCCAATAATCTCAGCACTAATACGTGCCGCCGAAAATGGAAAACAAGTTATGGCTTTAGTAGAGCTGAAAGCTCGTTTTGATGAAGACAATAATATTCAATGGGCCAAGCATCTTGAGCAATCCGGTGTCCACGTTGTCTATGGTGTTTTAGGGCTCAAGACACACACCAAAATCGCTTTAGTAGTACGCAAAGAAAAATCTAGACTACGCAGTTACGTACATATTGGAACAGGAAACTACAACTCAAAAACGTCAAAGTTATACACAGACCTAGGCCTCTTGTCTGCCAACCCTGAAATTGGTCAAGATTTAGTCGAGTTATTTAATTACCTCACTGGTTTTTCAAAACAGCAAACATTTCGAAAATTACTAGTGGCACCCGTAACTTTAAGGACAGGCATGGAAGATCTGATCCGTCGAGAGATTCATCATGCACAGATAGGCCGAGTTGCACAAATTCGCGCCAAAATGAACTCACTAGTAGACCCTGCAATTGTCCAACTTCTCTATGAAGCATCACAAGCTGGAGTCAAAATTGAATTAATCGTACGAGGAATGTGCTGCCTAATGCCAGGCAAACCAGGTCTCAGTGAAAATATAACTGTTATCAGTATTATTGGCCGATTTCTTGAACACTCACGTATTTTCTGGTTTGCGAATGATGGTAAGCCTGAAGCCTACATAGGTAGTGCTGATTGGATGCGACGCAATTTGGATAGACGTGTAGAAGCAATTACACCAATAGAAAGCCCAGCATTAAGAAAACAACTCGAGGTACTGCTTGAAATATATCTTCAAGACAACATAGAAGCATGGGAAATGCAAAGCGATGGTGGCTTTATAAAACGACAACCTAAAGGCCACCAAAATTGTGCACAAAGTCGATTAATCGATGAATGGCACAAAGCGCTGCAGATGGCAGAATCATAAGATGTTGAACCAATCAAGGCCTAAGTTCCCATAGAAAGTGCAAACAATACGTTTGCGTCAAAACTGTATTTTTTACCTATGCGTTGAACTAATTATGTCTCAAAAGCCTAGGTTTACTGAAAGATTTCCAATTCCATAGGTCTAGAGAGCTATAAAACTGCTAAATTCCGGCCAAATCTAATAATAGGAGGCCAGGGTGATGGGGATCCCTCTGGAATCTACGCAGGACAATTGTTCTGTAAAAAAAGCGGAGGTGTCATTGCCATCTCCGCCTGCTACATCTAAAGGATGTAGTGACAAAACCACACGAAGTGGACAGCCGGCACGCAACAATCAACGACAAGGTGGCCGTCTAGGGACAGACGCAATTGGTTTCTATCTCAGCAGCATTGGACGCATTCCACTCCTAACAGCTGCAGAAGAAATAGAACTAGCTCACCACGTCCAAGCAATGAAGGAATTGCTTGAAATACCTAAGGATGAACAAACGCCTCGTCAACGTCACAAAATCAAAATGGGCAAAAGAGCCCGAGACAGGATGATGGCCGCGAACCTACGGTTAGTAGTTAGTGTAGCCAAAAAATACCAAAACCAAGGCCTAGAACTACTTGATCTTGTACAAGAAGGAGCTATTGGGCTGGAGCGTGCTGTAGACAAATTCGATCCCGCTATGGGCTACAAATTTTCTACATACGCCTACTGGTGGATTAGGCAAGGAATGACACGTGCTATCGACAACAGTGCACGGACAATTCGTCTCCCTATTCATATAAGCGAAAAACTCTCAAAAATGCGTCGTATTTCCAGAGAGCTTTCCCACAGATTTGGCCGTCAACCAAATCGTCTAGAATTAGCTCATGCTATGGGCGTAGACCCAGAAGATATAGAAGATTTAGTAACCCAAAGTGCTCCATGTGCTTCTCTTGATGCACATGCTCGCGGCGAAGAAGATCGAAGCACACTAGGTGAGCTAATACCAGATCCAAATGGTACAGAGCCAATGGAAGGGATGGATAGAAGCATCCAAAAAGAACACTTAGGAAGTTGGCTTTCTCAACTCAATGAACGTGAACAAAAAATCTTAAGACTACGTTTTGGTCTCGACGGAGAAGAGCCATTGACACTTGCAGAAATTGGTAGACAAATTAATGTCTCCCGAGAGAGAGTACGCCAACTAGAAGCCAAGGCGATTCTCAAACTCCGTGTAATGACCAATCATCAACAGGCTGCCTAGAAGATTTAGATTGCAGTACGTCTACCCACTTTGTGTCATTGGAATATGGATAACCATTGTGGTATGCATTGCGCAAATATCTAAGATTTTTTGGCCCAATCAAAATGAACTAAGTCGAAAAATTGTTCATATTGGCACTGGACCTGTCGTTCCTCTAGCCTGGTGGCTAGCAATACCTTATTTCATTGTAATACCAGCAGCAAGTTTGATTAGCTTGGCTCTATTAGCAAATTTTCGTTGGCGCTTTCTACCTGTTTTTGAAGCTGTTCACCGACAAAGCTTTGGAACCATTGCATATGGACTATCTATCACCTGCTTATGCATAATCTTTTGGGAAAACAGTCCTGAAGCAGTAACTGCAGGGGTTTTAACAATGTCATTAGGCGATGGATTGGCTGGTTTAATTGGTAAAAATATTCAATCCAATAGTTGGATGATCTGGGGTCAGAAAAAATCATTCGCTGGGACTCTGACAATGGGCATAGTTACATTAGGCTTGCTAACGATCCTTTCGATATTGATTAATGGCCATTTTCACCCAATAAAAATAATAATCACTACCTTGATTGTTGTTGCTTTAGAACAACTTAGCAAATGGGGTATAGACAACCTAACAGTACCAATAAGTGTTGCTTTGTTCTGGGGGTGGCTGGCGACAGCCTAAAAGTTAATTCACCTTTTCTTTGCCTTAAGCATTTTGACGGCGTCTGCTAAATTTTCAAGTAATTTAGCGGTAGTGCCAATATCAATACAAGCATCAGTAATACTTTGCCCATACACAAGAGAAGACAAATCACTAGATAATTTTTGGTTACCTTCAACTAAATGACTTTCCAACATCACACCCATTACATGAGTAGAGTCTTGGCGAACCTGATTTGCTATTTCATTTAAAACATCAGACTGGCGTCTAAAATCTTTATCAGAATTTCCATGACTACAATCAACCATCAAACGATCACAAAGATGGGCTTTTCGCAAATCCCTAACTACTCCCTGAATGGCTTCTAGATGATAATTACTGCCGGCTTTGCCGCCTCGTAACACAAGGTGTCCGTCAGGGTTACCAGTAGTACTAACAATCGAAGCATGGCCTTCTCGATTAATTCCCAAAAAGTGATGTGGCCTAGAAGCAGCCTCCATAGCATTAATAGCAATCGTTGCAGTTCCATCCGTTCCATTCTTATAACCAATAGGCATTGATAAGCCTGATGCCATTTCTCTATGGGTCTGACTTTCAGTGGTTCTTGCACCGATAGCAGTCCAAGCAATCAAATCAGCAATATATTGAGGAACTACTGGATCCAGCAATTCTGTAGCAGCTGGCATACCACTACGTCCCAAATCCAACAACAAGGCTCGAGCGGAGCGCAAACCAGTATTTATGTCATATGAACCATCTAGATGCGGATCATTAATTAAGCCTTTCCAGCCAACAGTAGTTCGTGGTTTCTCAAAATAAACCCGCATCACAATCTCTAATTCAGCCGCAAAGCGCTCACGCAAAGGTGCTAGGTGACTCGCATAATCTTTTGCTGCTTCCACATCATGAACAGAGCAAGGCCCTACGATTACTAACAAACGAGAGTCTTGACCCTGCAGTATTAATTGAATACGTTTACGACTCTCTGAAACAGTGTTAAGAGTCACTGGGTCTATAGGTAAATCCTTATGAAGCAATGCAGGTGGTACCAAAGGCCGGGTATCCACCACATGAAGATCAGCAGTGGTGGTCATTTCATGCAAATTCATAACTTACCAAGCAAGGAGAGCTGCAAGCGGTAAGCACCCCTCACTATCATTTCAACATTGATTTCAACCAAATGGGACCCACGATAAACAAGAATAGGAAATAAAGAAGAACTAAAAGGGTTCACCACAATGCTGAGTGCCTATCGCGAACTGGCTGCCGAGCGTAATGCTCTAGGGATACCAGCCCTTCCTCTCTCTGCCGAGCAAACTCAGGAGCTTACGGAATTACTTGAAAATCCCCCAGCTGGTGAGGACAAAACTCTTTTACATTTGTTGCAAGAACGGATTCCACCAGGTGTAGACGAAGCTGCATACGTAAAAGCCACATGGCTCAGCTCAGTTGCACAGAGAAGCACTATTTCACCTTTGGTTTCACCCTTAGACGCAACTCATTTATTAGGCACCATGGTAGGTGGTTATAACGTTTCGGCTTTACTTGAACTACTCTCCAACAAAGATGAAGCAATAGCAAATAATGCCGCAAAAGAGTTAAGTCAAATCCTGCTGGTATATGACGCAGTTAATGATGTATTGGAGCTGGCAAAAACCAATCCTTTTGCAAAAAAAGTAATTACTAGCTGGGCTGATGGAGAATGGTTTACCTCAAAAGCATCGTTGCCACAAGAAATTACAGTAACTATTTTTAAAGTTACTGGAGAAACAAATACTGATGATTTATCTCCCGCAACTCATGCCACCACAAGACCAGACATCCCATTACATGCCTTAGCAATGCTCGAAACTAGAGACCCTAGTGCTCTTGCAACTATATACGAAAACAAGAAGAAAGGTCATCCAATTGCATATGTTGGTGATGTAGTGGGTACAGGAAGTTCGCGGAAATCAGCTATAAATTCTGTCCTATGGCATATAGGAAATGACATCCCGTATGTGCCAAATAAACGTGCAGGTGGAATAATTTTAGGAGGAAAAATTGCACCGATATTTTTTAATACTGCAGAGGACTCTGGCACCCTTCCAATCGAATGTGATGTCAGCCAACTTGAAACTGGAGATGTAATTAAGATCTACCCATATGAAGGAGTTATTAAAAAGGCAGAAATTGAGACGTCTAATTACTCCGATCAACCATTAACAAAGTTTGAGCTCAAACCAGCCACAATTCACGACGAAGTACAGGCAGGAGGCCGCATTCCATTAATGATTGGAAGAGCATTAACCGACAAAGTCAGGAAAAAGCTGGGGCTAGAGCCATCCAATCTCTTCATACGGCCAAGTGAGAAATTAGAAACCCACCATGGTTTTACCCAAGCCCAAAAAATGGTCGGTAGAGCTTGTGGCCTTATTGGAGTAACTCCAGGAACAAGCTGTGAACCTGTCATGACAACTGTTGGGAGCCAAGACACAACAGGTCCGATGACTAGAGATGAAATGAAGGAGCTGGCTTGCCTTGGCTTCTCAGCAGACCTAGTAATGCAAAGCTTTTGCCATACAGCCGCTTATCCAAAGCCAATAGATCTAAAAACTCAAAAAGAATTACCTGATTTTTTCTCAGAACGCGGAGGAGTAGCTCTTCGTCCAGGAGACGGAATTATTCATAGCTGGTTAAATCGAATGCTTCTCCCAGATACTGTAGGAACAGGTGGCGATAGTCACACTCGGTTCCCACTCGGCATCTCATTCCCAGGTGGCTCAGGAATAGTAGCCTTTGCAGCAGCTATTGGCTCAATGCCTTTAGACATGCCTGAGTCGGTATTAGTGAGATTCAAAGGCTCACTGCAATCAGGAATAACCCTAAGAGACATAGTCAATGCAATCCCTTGGGTCGCAATTCAACAAGGACTCTTAACCATAGAAAAATCAAACAAAATCAATGTATTTAATGGAAAAATTATGGAAATAGAAGGATTGCCAGATTTAAAGCTAGAACAAGCTTTTGAACTAACAGATGCTAGTGCAGAAAGATCATGTGCTGGTTGTTCTATCAAGCTCTCTGAAGAAACGGTCGCAGAATATTTGAAAAGCAATGTGGCTTTAATGCAAAATATGATTTTCCGTGGCTACCAGGATGCTCGTACCCTGCGACGACGAATTGAAGAAATGCAAAACTGGCTAAAAGAGCCAAAGCTTTTGAGTGCAGACCCAGACGCAACATATGCGGAAATCTTAAACATCGACCTAAGTGAAATTAAAGAGCCTGTTTTGGCATGTCCCAATGATCCTGACAATGTAAAGCTACTCAGCGAAGTAGCTAATGAATCTATTCAAGAAGTTTTTATAGGGTCTTGCATGACGAACATTGGGCACTACAGGGCTGCTGCAAAAATCCTTGAAGGAGAAGGCAGAATTAAAACTAGATTATGGGTTTGCCCACCTACTCGTATGGACGAAGAAATACTCAAAAAAGAAGGATTTTACGAGATTTTTGAAGCTGCTGGTAGTCGCATGGAAATGCCTGGATGTTCACTTTGCATGGGAAACCAGGCACGAGTAGAAGACAACACTACTGTCTTCTCTACGAGTACACGCAACTTCAATAATCGACTAGGTAAAGGCGCTCAAGTCTATTTAGGGAGTGCAGAATTAGCTGCCGTCTGTGCACTACTAGGCAAAATCCCGACCACTGCAGAATACCTTGCAATTGCAGGGGAAAAAATTACTCCTTATGCAAAAGATTTATACCGATATCTCAACTTTGATCAAATTTCAGGGTTTGAAGAAGAAAGTCGAGCAACTAACAAAGCAAATGAACAAGCTCTTTCCTCAAGCAAATAACAAGTGACCTTTACTAAAGCCATCAATTCAGAAGAACAAATCAACTCCAGTCGAAGTATTCGTCGACTTTTAAAACAAAGATGGTTTGTAGTTGTTTTAACTTTAATACTCACCGGTCTTGGAGCAGCCTTAACAGGGGTGCTATTCAAAGCAGGGATACATTTTTTAGAAGACTGGAGACTGAAACTTCGAGAGGATCTGCCAACTTGGTTTTTGTTGCCATCCTTAGGAGCGTTAGGGGGACTTGTTTCAGCGTTACTCATTTCACGACTAGCTCCAGCAGCAGGAGGCTCAGGAGTTACTCACATCATGGGTTATCTCAGACACAAAGCAGTGCCAATGGGACTACGAGTTGGGGTTATTAAATTAATTGCAGGAATCATTGCAATAGGTAGTGGATTCCCCTTGGGACCAGAAGGTCCTGCCGTGCAAATGGGGGGATCAGTTGCATGGAAAATGGCACAGATTCTGAAAGCACCTAGACCCTTTCGCAGGGTAATTGTTGCAGCAGGAGGGGGCGCAGGTATTGCGGCAGTTTTCAGTGCACCTATAGGTGGATTTATTTACGCAATCGAAGAACTACTTAACTCAGCCAGACCAGTGATTCTGCTACTGGTTGTAGTTACCACTTTCTGGGCAGATACCTGGGCTGATATTTTACAAAGTTTCGGGTTGGATCCAACAGCAGGTGGCTTCAATAGCAGTGTTGGATTTCAACTAGTACGAAAATACAACACAGATATTGCTTTTTTTCCTATCGATCTTGCTTACTTAATTGCCCTGGGTGTAATTATTGGCATCCTGGCAGAATTGTACAGCCGTTATGTTCTGACAATGCAGCGTAAAGGGAATCAATTATTCCAAAACCGGCTTGTCCTTCGCATGGTTCTTAGTGGTTTTTTGCTAGGTATTATTTATGCATCTTTAAGTGACTCATTTCATGACATCAGTTCTCTACAATATGAAATAGCCACTGGAAATCTAGGCATACGTAAAGCATTAGAAATATTCACGGTACTTTTTATAACTACTGGCTTGGCCGCAGCCTCAGGCGCTCCTGGTGGATTGTTCTACCCAATGCTTACCTTAGGAGGAGCAATAGGCCTGGCTTGTGGAGATTGGCTACAAGGGATAACAAACTATGTTCCGAGCACCTATGTTTTTGCGGGTATGGGAGCTTTTGTTGCTGGGTGCTCTAGGACACCTATCACAGCTATGTTCCTAGCATTTGCATTAACAAAAGATCTTCTGATTCTTAAGCCTATTTTAGTAGCATGTATCACCAGTTTTTTAATTGCTCGTATATTTAATGAACACTCTATTTATGAACGTCAACTAAACATGGAAATCACATGAAAATTTCAGCAGGCCATTTATTTTCCTCTCTGCATATTTCCCTTAACTTACAACCACTTGCATAATTAACTCTGAATAACGAAATACTACTCTTTAACCCAGCTTTACCAAGGGGTGATGCGCTTAAAGCAGTGCTGGCCTTCCCTAGTACATATGAAGTTGGAATAACTAGCTTGGGTTACCAAATCATCTGGTCTACCCTTGCTCAACGTGAAGATATTCATATAAAGCGTTTGTTTACTGATCAAGGAGATCAGCCGCATCAAAAATGCGATTTATTTGGACTCTCACTGAGCTGGGAATTAGACGGACCAGTGCTTCTGGATCTATTGGAAAAAAGTCGAATACCTCTATGGAGCTTTCAGCGAAAAGAAAATGACCCAATAGTTTTTGGCGGCGGGCCAGTTCTTACTGCAAACCCAGAGCCATTGGCTCCTTTTTTCGATGTAATTCTCCTAGGAGATGGTGAAGAGCTCCTCCCTAATTTCATCGAAACTTGTAAAAAGATACGGGGAGAAAAGCGGTTCAAGCAACTTCAAGCTTTAGCAACTATTCCAGGCATTTACGTTCCAAGCCTCTATGAACCTCAATTTTCGTCGGACGGCAACTTTCTAGGAGTTATTCCTATTGATCCAACAATCCCTTCATCAATCTCAAAGCAAACATGGAAAAGCAACACGCTCAGTCATTCAACAGTCATTACTCCTGATTCAGCCTGGCCAAATATTCACATGATTGAAGTGGTAAGAAGTTGTCCGGAATTATGTCGTTTTTGCCTGGCCAGCTACTTAACCCTACCTTTTCGCACTTCATCTCTAAACAATGGGCTATTACCCGCTCTCGAAAAAGGGCTCAAAGTGACTAAACGCATAGGGCTGCTAGGTGCATCTGTGACACAGCATCCAGAGTTTCCAGAGTTAATGCAATGGCTGAATAAAGAAAAATTTAATGATATTCACTTAAGTGTTAGCTCTGTTCGAGCTTCAACAGTAAACACTCAACTAACGAATATTTTGGCCAAGAGAGGAAGCAAATCAATAACCATTGCGATAGAAAGTGGCAGTGAACGTATTCGCAAGGTGATTAATAAAAAACTATTGGAAGAAGAAATATATAGTGCTGCCCGATATACACTTGAAGGAGGTCTTAAAGCACTCAAACTATATGGAATGGTTGGACTGCCTAGCGAAGAAGAAGAAGACGTAGATAAAACAGCCGAATTATTAATAAACTTAAAGAAAGCTGTTCCTCAACTTCGTCTAAAACTAGGTGTAAGCACTTTCGTACCTAAAGCTCATACTCCATTTCAATGGGACGGAATAAACAAAGATGCGGCAAAAAGACTGAAATATCTCAACAAAAAACTCAAGCCAAAAGGAATTGATATAAGACCAGAAAGTTATAGGCTAAGCGTTATCCAAACTTTATTATCTCGTAGTGATAGACGATTGGCTCCTGTAATAGCAAGAATGAGATGCGGTGAAAATAGTTTGAGTGCCTGGAAAAAAACTTATAATGAAGTCAGAAATCAAGATTTATATTCAGCCTCACAACCGACCCTCAGGCCTCTCCCTCCACCACCTCCTTGGGAAGAAGTAGTACATAAAAGGTGGGATGAATGCAACGTATTGCCTTGGAATCATATTAAGGGTCCTTTGGGGATAGACCGCTTACTAGAACATCGCCATTTGGCTTTAGAGAACAATGGTGATTAGCTTGCTCTTGACGGATTGAACAACGCAATCCTGCTAACAAAATCCAACCAGCCAGATTTAACCTGCTATCAAAAAAAGGCATATCTGTCGCATGCATAACGACAACAATAAAACTCGCAGCCCACCAAGCTCTATCAAAAAGAAGAATGTTGGTTGCATAATTTCTACTCATCCCACCTTTCAACATGCCTCGATATAAAGCTGTAATAAGTAAAGACAAAACACAACAAACAACTAATAAAGAAACAAGTAGACCATAACTAACAGCTAATTCCAAAGGAAGATTATGAGCATGACCATGCCATTGGCCTGTACGAATAGGATATAAAACAGAAAAAGCCGCTGCTCCCCAGCCAAGCCAAGGACGCTCTAAACAAAGTTGAATCGCAATGCCCCATTGACTTAAACGCGTAGAAGCCAAAGCTCTCTGGGTGTATCTCATATCGTTTAATCGAGACCAAATAGACTCAGGAACGAATTCGCGCGCCCATTGCTGTAAAAGAAAAGGTACTCCAGGTAAAGCTGCTAAAACGACTGGAAGCAAGAAAAAGCC
Source organism: Prochlorococcus sp. MIT 1300 (assembly GCF_034092375.1). NCBI lineage: Bacteria > Bacillati > Cyanobacteriota > Cyanophyceae > Synechococcales > Prochlorococcaceae > Prochlorococcus > Prochlorococcus sp. MIT 1300. The sequence continues at coordinate 1,192,385 of NZ_CP139302.1, forward strand.
CAAACAAGGCAACAACCAAGGCCATGAGATTGGGCCAACTACAAAAGGAATTGCAAGCATTAGACCTCCCCAAGCATTTCGTGAATCGGTCAAAGTAATCGCCGCAACAATCGAAATAGCCAAGAAAAATACCACAAATCGCTGATACCTAGACAAGCCAAATTGCATTAGAGCAGCTAAAGAAAAAGGCCACACCAAGGCCAACCAAGCGCCAGCAATATTTGCATAATCAAAGAGACCTGAAAGACGGCCTAATGGCTCCCCTCCAGGTGCAATAAACCAAATGACTAGCCCACCAAATAATTCCCAAGGGCCTTCCCAACCCCACCAAAGTTGCCCAAACCCTGTCAACACAACTGGAACAGTGCCTGCTAAAAACAACAACGCGCTACGCATTCGTGAGTTGCCATCCAATAGATAGGGCTGAAAAGCCCAAAAAGCCCAAAAGAATGGCAGCCAGTTCCACAAACCTATCCATGCCAACCATCCTGAATAAGCCCCAATACAACTCAAAATCATCAAAATCGCTGCGATCAAAAATGGCCAATTCCAAGGATCTTTGATAAAAGATTCAGTTCTTTTAAAGCTCCCAAATCCCAAGGCAAAAACTAAAAATAAGCCAGATAAAGCAGCACTAGAAGGTAGAAAGAATAAACCCAATTGAAAAGCCACCCATCCCCTTTGATTTGCCAAAACAGGTCGTGAATTCAATACCCAAGAAAAGCAACTCATGCGAAAACAGCAGTGCGTCCTCGATAAACCATTACCTGACGCCGCAAATGCAACCTCAAAGCTCTCGCCAAGGCAAGGCGCTCAAGATCCCTTCCCTTGCGGATTAGATCATCTACTTCATCGCGATGACTCACATTTGCAACTGTCTGTTCAATAATCGGTCCCGCATCAAGATCTTCAGTTACATAATGCGCAGTAGCACCAATCAACTTCACGCCCCGTTGCCAAGCTTGATGATAAGGCTTAGAACCTATAAAGGCCGGCAAAAAAGAATGATGAATGTTGATAACTGTTGAAAATCTTTCCAAGAAGTTACTACTAAGAATTTGCATGTATTTAGCTAATACAACGACTTCAATCTGATGATTATCTAATAATTCAAGCATATGTTCTTCTGCATCCTTTTTACTGGAAGGCGATGAGGGAACAAACTCAAAATCAACACCAAAATCTTGACATAATGACCTTAATTTATTGTGATTTGAAATAACTAAAGGAACGATCATAGGCAGTTCCCCACTACGAAACCGCCAAAGCAAGTCCAAGAGACAATGATCCTGTTTACTAGCAAAAATCGCCACTTTCGTAAGTTCATCAGAAAAATGCAATATTGCTTTACCTCCCAATTTTTTAGCAAGAGCTTCAATGGAAGCGGCCATGCAGTCTCTTTTCAATGAAAAGCCATCTAAATCCCATTCAATCCGACTTAAAAAAAGTCCTGCACCAAAATCGGTGTGATGATCAGCATGACGTATATTTCCACCCTTCTCCGCAACCCAACCAGATAAATCACGAACCAATCCTGGTCGATCGGGACAAATTAGCTGCAAAATGACACTTACGTTAGAAGTCACGACCTAGAAATTGAGAGGTTAGAGATTGACTTGGATATGGATTGAAAAATAGCCATACTTAGCAGGTGCTTCCAATACATCCTTAATTAAATCCTCCCCTGACTAAAAACATTGCAATAATCGGCGGCGGCGCTGTGGGCTCAGGAACGGCTTGGCACCTTGCATCCTATGGGCATCAGGTCTACTTAATTGATCCACACCTAAATCATCCGTTATCCCGAGATGGTCCCTTAAATGGCTCCAAAGCCTCTCTAGGAATTCTTATGGGATATATGTTCCGCCGCTCTAGTGGCAGAGCATGGCACTTAAGAAACGAAAGTATGAGGCTCTGGCCGGATTGGATCAAAAGGCTAAAAACTCAACAATACGCATTAAAACTTAATCACCCAATTATACAACTTGCGGCCACTGAGCAAGAAGCCATCGCAATGAAAGAGCTGAGTGAAAAAAAATCAAATTATGGAATAAAGTTTCTACAACCAAATGAAATAATTAGTTGTCCTATACCCTGGCCTAAAAATAATCTAGGAGCAATGATTTCTAAAAAGGATGGCCAGTTAGACCCTCTCCTTTTACAAAAATGTCTGCGATTGGCTATCAAGACAAAAAACGTCATTCAAGAGAGTTCATATGTTATATCGCTCGAAAGAAAGCCCAAAAAATTTTGCTCATGTTGGCAATTGAATCTTACAAATGGCAAGAAAATCATCGCTGATATAGTAGTTATATGTAGTGCCATGGGAACTTCGAAGCTCATCGAGCCACTTGGCTATAAACGCAACCTTGAACCAGCCTTAGGGCAAGCTATCCTAGTTGAAATAAATGCTAAAGAGAAAGATTGGTCTGGTTGGCCTGCTGTTTTAATGAGCAAGGGTGTAAATCTCATTCCTCAAAATCATCAGCAAATCTTATTAGGTGCAACTTTAGAGTTTGCAGAACACCCAAGCGTAAACGACCTTAGGAAGATGGTAGCCCTAGGAGGTGATGCACCATTTTGGTTGCGAGAGGGGAGAATTAAAGAAAATTGGTATGGAATACGTAGTCGCCCAACCCAAGAACCAGCACCAATTTTAGAAACTTTAGAACCAGGGCTAATTCTTGCAAGCGCACACTATAGAAATGGGATTTTACTAACCCCAGCAACTGCAGAATGGGTAAAAAGAACAATTGATGGCTATTAAACCAATCAAAAGATTAATCTATTAAAAGCTATTTAGTCTCTGTAAATTCAGCATCGATCACATCATCCCCTGATTGATCGCTAGGACCTTGCGAATTACCAGCATCTGATGGTCCTGATTGGGCTGCTGATTCAGCACCTGCCTGTTGATATACAGAAGCACCTAAAGCATACAACTCCTTCTGAAGTTCTTCTAAAAGAGTTTTCATAGTTTCGAAATCATCCTTCTCAGTTGCTTCTTTTAGTCTTACCCTCTTATCTTCAACTTTTGCTTTAGCTTCTGAGTCAACCTTGTCTCCAATCTCACCTAATTGTTTTTCAGTTTGATAAACAAGAGTTTCCGCTTGATTCTTAACATCAATTCGCTCACGTTTCTCTTTATCCGCAGAAGCATTTGTTTCAGCATCTTTAACCATCTTGTCTACTTCATTGTCAGACAAAGTAGAGGCACCAGTAATAGAAATACTTTGCTCTTTTCCGCTGCCTTTATCTTTGGCATTCACACTAAGAATACCATTTGCATCTATGTCAAACGTGACCTCAATCTGAGGCACACCTCTAGGGGCAGGAGGTATTCCATCAAGACGAAATGTTCCCAAACTTTTGTTATCTGAAGCCATCTCTCTTTCACCCTGGAGAACATGAATCTCAACATTTGTTTGACCATCAACTGCTGTGGAATATGTCTCAGACTTCTTAGTAGGAACAGTTGTATTACGAGGAATCATTTTAGTCATCACCCCTCCAAGAGTCTCTACGCCTAAAGACAAAGGTGTTACATCTAAAAGAAGAATATCTTTAACCTCACCAGCCAACACACCTCCCTGAATAGCGGCCCCAACAGCAACAACTTCATCAGGATTGACAGTTTGATTAGGATCTTTCCCTGTAACACGTTTGACCAACTCCTGCACTGCAGGCATACGAGTTGATCCACCAACCATCACAATCTCATCAAGTTCTCCAGAAGACAGCTTCGCGTCTTTTAAAGCCTGTTCAACTGGAACCCTACAGCGGTCAATCAGCGAGGATGCTAATTCCTCAAACTTGGCACGGGTCAAAGTCAAATCAAGATGCTTAGGACCTTCTGGGGTGGCAGTAATAAAAGGGAGATTGATTTCACTCTGAGTAGCATTAGACAACTCAATCTTCGCCTTCTCAGCCGCTTCTGTAAGACGTTGAAGTGCCTGCTTGTCCTGACGCAAATCAATCCCTTCATTACCCTTAAAAGTTTCTGCAAGATGATCAACAATTACTTTGTCAAAGTCATCTCCACCTAAATGTGTATCACCAGAAGTAGATAAAACCTCAAAGACTCCATCACCGACTTCTAAAACAGAAACATCAAAAGTTCCACCACCTAAATCAAAAACAAGTATTCGTTCATTGCTCTGTTTATCAAGACCATATGCTAAAGCTGCTGCTGTAGGTTCATTAATAATCCTCAGGACCTCAAGACCAGCTATCTTCCCAGCATCCTTAGTTGCTTGTCGTTGAGAGTCGTTGAAGTAGGCAGGTACGGTAATAACTGCCTGCGTAACACTCTCTCCTAAATACTTGCCAGCATCCTCAGAGAGCTTGCGGAGTACCTGAGCACTAACTTCCTCAGGCGAAAACTGTTTATCTAAAACAGGGCATTTTAATTTGACACTAGAACCTGATTTCTCAACTCCATAACTGACTTCCTTTGATTCCTCATTAACCTCATCTACTCGCCTTCCAACAAAGCGTTTAGAGGAATAAAAAGTATTTTCTGGATTCATAACAGCCTGACGCTTAGCTATCTGGCCTACTAACTGATCCTGATTCTTTGTGTAAGCAACTACTGAGGGGGTAGTGCGAAAGCCTTCTGCATTAGCAATGACTGTAGGCTTACCGCCCTCCATCACTGCAACACAGCTATTCGTAGTTCCAAGGTCAATCCCAACAACCTTCCCCATTGGTGTCTACCTCAACAAATTTCTAACTTGAACATGTGCATCCTCCTCAGTGAAAGCACTTTGAGGCGAGGTGTGGTTCCCGAACAGCTGGCTGATCAGACTGATCTCTGAAAAGATAAGAACATGAGTCATATCAACAGCAAAACCCAGCTATTAGGCCTTCTTGGCAAGCCAGTGCAACATTCACTCTCTCCGGTGATGCACAACGCGGCTATCAAAACAATGGGCCTGAACTTTTGCTATTTGGCATTTCCCTGCGACTCAGAAGGATTAAGTGATGTTCTAACTGGACTCAGTGCGATTAACTGTCGAGGTCTAAATGTCACTATCCCTTACAAAAAAGATATAGCGAAGCAATGCAGAGAACTTTCACCTCTTGCACAACATCTTGGCGCAGTCAACACCCTGATTCCAATGGAGAACGATGGCTGGTTTGGAACAAATACTGATGTAGAGGGATTTTTGGCACCTTTGATCAACAGCTCAACCAATTGGACCGACCAACAAGCTTTCGTAATCGGCTGTGGGGGGAGCGCTAGAGCAGCTGTTGCAGGGCTCCAAACATTAAAATTAAAACAAATAACTATTTTAGGTAGGAATCAAAAACGACTAGACCTTTTTCTCAAAGATCTAAAAACATTGGATGGGTATTCATCGCAGCAAAAGACAATCCTGCAAGGTTGTCTTGAAAAAGATAATTACATTCCAGAGATTATAAGTGCTGATCTAATAATCAATACCACCCCTATAGGGATGGCTTCTGAAAGCAAACCATTAGACCCTTCACAAGATTTACCTTTAGGATCTGAAATCTGGAAAAATCTAAGCCCCCAAACAACACTGTATGACTTGATATACAACCCTAGACCAACCCCTTGGTTATCTCTAGGGAAATCTCAAGGCTGTCGATGTATTGATGGTTTGGAGATGCTTATTCAACAAGGGGCAGCATCAATGCGATTGTGGACACAACAAAAAAATATCCCTATCAAAGTTATGAGAGAAGCCGCAGAAAAAGCATTAAAGCCCTAACTTTGATTTAGTTTTCGAGCAACGATGCTTATCCCGGCCTGGCAACGACTCCTAGGTCTTCTCATATATATGTTGCCCTGGAGTGATGGAATCCCTTTTGGAAGGCATCTTTTTGTGGAGTTTCCATTTCTGCAAATATTTGCTCTACCTGCTCTCCCACTACTGATTTTTGAGCAAACAATACCTTTTGGAGGATTCCTTATCTTCCTAATTCTTTTTCTCGCAGTCATTCGAAATCAAAGTGTCCCTTATTTCCTTCGATTCAATGCCTTACAAGCCCTACTGATTGATATTGTGATAATCGTGCTTAGCTACGCCTTTCAAATTATTCTTCAACCCTTCAATACAAGCCTGTTGGTTAGAAGCCTTTCAAGCACCGTTTGGGTTTCAACACTCGCCATAGTGATCTTCGCATTTATCGAGTGCATCCGAGGGAAAGAACCTGATCTACCTGGGATCAGCCAAGCTGTAAAAATGCAGCTTTTCTAAAACCGACCCATCAAAGGATAAGGTGGTATCTCCGTCGCTCATTTTAATGAGCCTTAAAGTCCCTGTCGGAATTAACTGATGACTGACAAGCCCTACTACGAAACGATGTACATCCTTCGACCGGACATCCCGGAAGAAGAGGTTGAATCGCACCTAACCAAGTACAGCGACATGCTTGTACAAGCAGGCGCAGAGATTTTAGATAACCAAATGCGAGGCAAACGACGTTTAGCCTATCCAATTTCCAAACACAAAGAAGGAATCTATGTGCAACTAAGTCATCAAGGTGATGGCCAGCATGTAGAAGTACTCGAAAAGGCAATGAGACTCAGCGAAGACGTAATTCGCTATTTAACTGTTAAACAAAACGGACCCTTGCCAACTCCCAGAGTGACAACTCCTAGTGAAAGTAAAGATGAATCAGAAGATCAAACAGACACTCAAAAAGAAAAAGATTCAGAAAAGGAACAAAAACAAGAAACAGAAAATTAATGGTTAGTTGCAGGAATCAATTTCAATGGCAATTATCCGTGCTTGCTAGATTCCGCCCAAACTCGACTTGACAGACCCCATATGTATATAAATCCTTCCGCAGCTTTATGGTCAAAGATGTCATCATCGCCATAAGTAGCCATCTCAGGTTTATAAAGACTATTCTCACTAGAGGCCCTGCCAATAACAATTGAATTCCCCTTGTACAAACGTAGCCTAACGAGGCCATTTACGTACTCCTGGGTATTTTTAATAAAACCATCCAAAGCCTCTTTTAAGGGTCCAAACCAAAGTCCTTGATACACCAAATCAGCCCATTGGGCCTCAAGATTAGCTTTAGTACGTAAAACGTCTGCGGCTAATGTCAAGGTTTCTAATTCTTTATGTGCTTGAATTAAAAGTAATAATCCAGGCGTCTCATAAATCTCTCTACTTTTAATCCCTACAACTCTATTTTCAATCAGATCTATACGACCAATACCATGTTTACCTGCTAAAGAATTTGCACGATGAACTAACTCTACAGGATCTAAACACTCACCATCTATTGCTACAGGTCTGCCGCCTTCAAAAGCAATCTCTATTTCCAGTGGTTCATTGGGTGCCTCTTCAATAGAAGAAGTCATTGCAAAGATTTCTTCGGGAGGAGGAGCCATTGGGTCTTCCAATATTCCTGCTTCAATACTTCTACCTAAAAGATTTAAATCAATTGAATAAGGAGACTTTTTACTAACAGGCGCAGGTATCCCAAAGCGTTCCCCATATGCAATTGTCTCTTCTCGGCTCATTCCCCATTCTCTTGCAGGAGCTAAAACTTTTAATTCGGGAGCAAGACCAGCAATCGCTACGTCAAAGCGAACCTGATCATTGCCTTTTCCAGTACAACCATGAGCCACT